>NZ_WQLB01000046.1 GCF_009755355.1 Deinococcus arboris
CCACGAAACTGTCAACCCCTCCCCAGCTCTGATTCCTTGACCTTCAGCGCGGGCCGTCTGGCACGCACTTTCAGCGCGCCTGGGCCGCATACTGAGGCATGTTCAGAATTGAGGCCGCAGAACTGTTTGTGGTGCGCTTGCCCCTGAAGTTCCGGTTTGAGACCAGCTTTGGCGTGCAGACCGAAAAAGTCGTGCCGCTGCTGATCCTGAAAGGTGAGGGACTGGAAGGTGTGGCCGAGGGCGTCATGGAACTGGCCCCCATGTACCGCGAGGAAACCATCGCCGGGGCGCTACACCTACTGCGCGACGTGTTTTTGCCGCGTGTGCTGGGCCGCACCTTCGCCAATCCCGAGGCTGTCAATGACGCCCTGGGAACCTTTCGGGGCAACCGCATGGCGCGCGCCATGGTCGAGATGGCCGCCTGGGACCTGTGGGCCAGAACGTTGGGTGTCCCATTGGGCTCTTTGCTGGGTGGGCGCAAGACCGAGGTAGAGGTGGGCGTCAGCTTGGGCATTCAGGCCGATGAAGCCGCCACGGTCGAGACGGTGCGCCAGCATGTGGCTCAGGGCTACCGGCGCATCAAGCTGAAGATCAAGCCGGGCTGGGACGTACAGCCGGTCCGGGCTGTCCGTGAGACCTTTGCCGACATTCGCCTGACAGTCGACGCCAACAGCGCCTATACCCTGGCCGACACGGTGCGCCTGCGGGCACTGGACGACTACAACCTGACTTATATCGAGCAGCCGCTGGCCTGGGACGACCTAGTGGATCATGCCGAGCTTCAGCGCCGCCTGAAGACACCCCTATGTCTGGATGAAAGCGTCGCCAGTGCCCAGGACGCCCGCAAAGGGCTGGCGCTGGGGTCTGGCGGCGTGGTGAATATCAAGGTGGGCCGGGTGGGTGGGCACGCCGAGGCGCGGCGGGTGCACGACGTGGCGCAGGCCTTCGGCGCGCCCGTGTGGTGCGGCGGCATGCTGGAAAGCGGTATTGGCCGGGCGCACAACATCCACCTGTCCACGCTGCCCGGCTTTACCCTGCCGGGCGACACCAGCAGCGCCAGTCGTTACTGGGAGACCGACGTGATTCATGAGGCCCTGGAGGCGGAAGACGGCCTGATGCCCGTGCCCGCTGGCCCAGGGACTGGCGTGACCCTGAACCGCGAGTTTGTGACCCGCGTGGCCGAGCTGCACGAGGAGCGCCGGGCGTGACCGCCCATCCGGCGCCGCCCGGCTTCGTGATTCAGGATGTGAGTGACCCCTGGGCCTTCCGGGCCCTTGAAGAGGTGCAGGTGGCCGCCTGGGGGTACAGCGACCGCGAAGTAACGCCTGGCACCCTCTTCCGAATCAGCGCGGTCAGTGGCGGCGTGGTGCTGGGGGCCTACCACACCAGCGCACCGGAGCGGCCGGTAGGGCTGGCCTTTGGGTTTCCGGCCCTCCAAGACGGCACCGTATGGCACCACTCGCACCTGCTGGCCGTGGACCCTAGCTGCCGGGGCACAGGCCTAGCGGTGGCCTTAAAACTGGCCCAGCGGGAACGGGTGCTGGCCCAGGGGCTGACCCGCATGACCTGGACCTTTGACCCCCTGGTGGCCCGCAACGCCCGCCTGAATCTGGGCAAGCTGGGGGCCACGGCGGGCACTTACCTTGCGAACTGGTATGCCCTGGAGGCCGACCGCGCCGCCGCCTTTCCTGCTGACCGCCTTCTGGTTGAGTGGGACCTGACGCAGCCGGTGATCCCACGCCCAGCCCCTGCGCCCGACGCCGAGCGGGTCTTGGAAGCCCTAGGCGACAGTCCTGGCCCGGTGCTCCAGTGCAGCGGCCCAGCCGCACGCTTGGCTGAAGTGCCCACCAACCTGGACAACCTTTCGGCCACAGTCCGTCGCGCCTGGCGCCTGGCCTTGCGTGAAGCTCTGGGGGACGCACTGGCCCAGGGGTTTCAGGTCACGGACCTGGCCCGCGAGGGCACACGCGCCTTTTACCTGTTGACCCACCCTGGGACCTGACTTGCAGCTGTTCAGAACCCGGATTCTGTGTTATGTTATTTACATAAGGAGGCTACGATGTTGCACCTTGAATTTATGACCGATCTGGGCGCCAGAGTCACTGTGGATGTGGAGAGCGCGGACAAACTGCTGGATGTTCAGCGCCATTACGGCCGCCTGGGCTGGACCAGCGGGGAGATCCCGACGGGGGGCTACCAGTTTCCCCTCGACAATGAGACCGACTTCGACTGGACCCTGATTGGCGCGCGGCGCTGGACCAATCCTGAAGGCGAGGAAATGGTCATTCACCGGGGCCACGCCTACCGCCGCCGTGAACTGGAAGCGGTCGACAGCCGCAAGATGAAACTGCCCGCCGCCGTGAAGTTCTCGCGCGGCGCCAAGAGCACCGACCCCGAACACGTCCGCGAGAAGTCCGACGGCGAGTTTGAATACGTGACGCTGGCGATTTTCCGGGGCGGCAAACGGCAAGAGCGGTACGCCATCCCAGGCAACCGTGCCCAGGGGGCGCCGCAGTCAGCTACCCGGCCCGCCCCGGCCCCGCGTCCCTCGCCCCGGCCAGCCGCCGCGCAGGTCGAGGAAGAAACTCCGTTTTAAGGGTAACGGACCGACCAGCCAAACAGTGCTGTGCCTGACAGCGACCCCTGTGAGGCGGTGAGGCGTCCTCCACACCTCTTAAGAACCAGGCCGCCGGGAGAAGTATCCCGGCGGCCAAACGTTTGCTGCTTTCTAGAGGCGCCTCGCTTCAGGGGTGTGTCTGACCAGCCAGCACGCCAGCTACATCTGCAGGTTGCCAGCCTTCAGGCTTGAGCAGCTTGCCGTCGGCGCGGCGCGGCCCCGCCAGTTTGCCCAGATTGGCCCGGTGAACCTCAGCGAATACCGCGTCGGCGTCAATGCCCAGGCGGTCAAAGGCGCCATAAACGACATAGAGCAGATCAGCCAGTTCATGCGCCAGTGGGGCCAGGTCGGCGGCCTGAAGAGGTTCGGCGGCCTCCAGACGAATTTGCAGCGCGGCGAACTCGGCCTGCACCTCGGTAAATTCTTCGGTAATGAGGGTGCGGCGCAGCTCTAACAGACTCAGATTCGGTGGGGTGGGTGCGGCTAGAGAGACCTCGCCCAGCCCTGCATGGAAGTCCCGCAGGCGCTGGGCGTTGGTGGGCTGGGTGACGGTAGGGGGAGCAGCGAGAACGTCGGGCACGCTTCCGATGGTACGCCCTCCCAAAGAAAGCTGGCCCCAGGGGTGGGACCCAGGACCAGACTTAGCACTTAAATTGAGGTGGCGGGTGGAGGGACTTGAACCCCCGCTGCGGCCTTGGCCCGCTCGCACGCCCGTTGGTGAAGAGGTGGGCGTCTCCCTCTTGGTCGCCCGCTCCCCGTTGGGCGCGGCCTCACCTGACCGACGCCAGTATGCCCAGATGCGCTGTGCGCCGCATGTGCCGCTTCTACAGCAGACCTTAAGCGAAATGGCGGGTGGGGCAAGTCACCGAAGATGACCGCTCAGAAGGCGCGCTGCAGAAGCAGAGAACCGCTCGGCTCCCCTCCCGCCTGGATTCTGCTTCCCTACCCGCTACGACAAGACAGTATCGAAAGCGTTATCAGACCTCGACGATCCGGTAGCCATAGGCATTCAGCACCCGCACGCCGCTGACCGGGTCGGTGTATTCCAGTTTCCGGCCCTCGTACTCGTGAATATGCCCGTGAACGACCACCTGAGGCCGGCGGCGCTGCATGAACGCAGTGATGGCCTCACAGCCCCGGTGAGCGTAGTCGGACCCCGCGTGTGGGCCGGTGGGCGGCGCGTGCGTCAGCAGCACGTCCACGCCGCGCCGCGTCTGCCAGGCCAGGCGGCCCAGCCCCCAGCGGGCCTGGGCTGCGCTGTACTGACCCTCGCCGTCCTGCCGGTAACGGGGCACCCCTCCCCAGCCGGCAATCCGCAGCCCCGCTTCTTCAATCACGCGGCCGTGGGCATTCAGGACACCGCGCGGGGCAATGCGGCCCTCGCCCTCATTTACGAACTCGTTGGCGTGGTTGCCATGCACGTAAATGACAGGCACCGTCATCTTGGTGGCCAGAAATTCCAGGTAGTAGCCTGGCAGGTCGCCCGCCGCCAGCACCGCGTCCACAGGCGGCACCCCGTGCGGAAAACCCTCGCGGTACACGAAAGGATGCACGTGGTCCGCCAGCAGCATCAGCCGCTTGCCCAGCCGGGCAGGCGGGATAGACACGGGATGCAGGGCGGTCTGGGTCATGGCAGGGGCAGGGCGCACAGGCGGCCCGGAACACAGCAGAAGATAAAGCAGTGTAGCGCCCACCCCGGGCCAGGGCGGCGGGGGCGCAGAGCAGCGGCTCTTAGGATGCAAAAACCGTTTGATTCGGTACGCTCGGCGCATGACGGTGCTGACCACCCCCCGGCTGCTGCTCTTTCCACTCACACACGAGGTGGTGGCACGCCGCGTGCAGGGTGCTCCCTTTGCGGCGGTGCTTAATGGCCCGGACGGCCCACTGACGGTGCAGGTCCCCGAGGACTGGCCGGGAGACGCCCTCGCCCTCCTGCCCCTGTTTCTGGCGCAGTGGCCGCCAGAAGCGGCGGCGTGGCCCGGCTCGTTTCTGGCGGTGCGGCGGACAGACGGTCAGGCCATTGGCCTGCTGGGGACCAAGGGGCCAACCACCCCCGGCGGCGAGCAGGACATTGGTTACGGCCTGACGCCCGGCACCTGGGGCCAGGGTTACGCCACCGAGGCGGTGGGGGCGCTGCTGACCTGGCTGGGCGCGCAGCCAGGCGTGCGTGTCATCACGGCGGAAACCGCTCTCAGTAACCCGGCAAGCGCCCGCGTACTGACCAAACTGGGTTTTCAGGTCGCCGGGCAGCGAACAGACGACGAAGACGGTGAACTTCTGCTGTGGACCAGACCCGCAACTCCAGCATGAATATTCAGCGCCGCCCCCCGCCGCCGCGCCCACCCAGCGCCGCGCGCCAACATAAAATTGCAGCCGTAAGGCATAGTGCCCGGCAGCCCGTAGGCTGAAGCCATGAACGTGTCTTTGCTGGGGATTCCGATGGATTTAGGCGCCGGGCGCCGGGGTGTGGATATGGGGCCGTCGGCGCTGCGAAACGCCCACCTGGCCCGCGCGCTGCGCGACCTGGGCCACACCGTGAATGACCTGGGCGACGTGCGGGTGGCGCTGCCCGAAACGGTGGACAAACTGCGGGACAGCGGCCTGGTGTTTCTGGACCCCATTCTGGACGCCTGCCGCGCCGCCGCCGAGTGCGTGGCCGCGCTGGGGACCGACACCTTTCCGCTGACCATTGGCGGTGACCACAGCGTCAGCATGGGCACGGTGACCGGCAACGCTCTGCGCGCCGCGCCGGGCGGCGGTCGCCTGGGCCTGATCTGGGTGGACGCCCATACCGATTACAACACCCCCCAGAGCAGCCCCAGCGGCAACATTCACGGCATGCCGGTGGCCCACCTGACAGGTCTGGGCGACCCACGCCTGACCGGTCTGGGCGGTGGGTGGCACATGCGACCCGAGGACATCGTGATGATTGGGATTCGCAGCGTGGACGCCCACGAGCGCGAGTTGCTACGCGAAGCAGGGATCAAGGCCTACACCATGAAAGAGGTAGACCAGCTGGGCATCACCCGCATCTACGAAGAAACGCTGGAGCGCCTGAGCGGCACGGCGGGCCTGCATGTCTCGTTTGACGCCGACGCCCTTGACCCCACGGTCTGCCCCGGCGTGGGTACCCCGGTACCCGGCGGCCTGACCTACCGCGAGGGCCACCTGCTGATGGAACTGCTGAGCGAGTCGGGCCGGGTTACCAGTATGGATATCGTGGAAGTAAATCCTATTCTGGACGTTCACAACCAGACGGCTGAGGTCATGGTGGGTATGGCCGCCAGCCTGATGGGCCAGCGCATTCTGTAAGGCGCCTGCACAGAAGAAAATGCGCTGACTGTCAGCCTGAGAGACAGAGGGCTTACGTTTATATAGGCGCCAGCCACTCTCGAATCAAGCGCGTTCGTGTTCACTCCTGCCCCTCTGTGGGGACGCCTGGCCCTGCGGAAGGCTCTACCCTACCGGGCATGAGGTCCTTTCGATGAATGCTCCCGCGTGGCGCGTCTGGCTGGTGGCCGCTCTGGTCATTGGGTGGACCTTGCTGACCCTGCGTTTCGTGCAGCGGCAGGACTGGGTGCTGGCCCTGCTGTGCCTGCTGCTGCTGGGCAGTAACGCCGTGACCCTCTGGCGGCTGATCAAGCGCGGCCGCTAGAAATAGAGCCTACAACTGGATAAGAGCCTCCGCACGAGTGGACATGCGCGGCAGCGCCATCAAGCGACTCTTTCGGTCATAACTGGCGGTTTCTGTGGCAGGCCGGGGGTGACGGCATCCCGTCTATTCTTTGAAAGACCACTGTGCCCACCCTCCTCCCTGCGCTGCACTGCGTCCCGCTTCCGGCGAGGCTGAGAACCCGCTTTCTATACTGGGGCCGATGTCTCCTTTGTGGCCTGGTCAGCGCGCTTCTTTGGGTTCCCGGCTGGCCTCTGCACTGCTGCGCCTGTTCGGCTGGACTGCGGTGCTGGAGCCGCCGCCTGGCGTGAAATTCGTGGGTGCCGCCGCGCCACACACACACAACGCGGATTTCTGGCCCGGTCTGTTCTGGAAATGGGCCACGCGCAGTCCGGCCCATTTTGTGGCCAAGCGAGAACTGTTTTTCTTTCCGGTTGGCGTGTTTATGCGCGCAGTCGGCGGCATTCCGATTAACCGACAGCGGGCGGGCGGCAACTTTGTGGACGCCGTGGTGGCCGTCATCAACCGCGAACAGGAAATCGTGATGATCGTGGCCCCCGAAGGCACCCGCAGCCGCGGAGAATACTGGAAGACAGGCTTTTATTACATGGCATTAGAGGCCGGCGTGCCTATCGCCGTGACCGCACTGGACTGGGGCCGCAAACGGGTGGGCATCATCGGGTATGTCACGCCCACCGGCGACCTGGACGCCGATTTTGCCCGAATCCGGGAGCTGCTGCGGGACGTGCGTGGCCATACTCCCGGCAACGAAACCCCAGCGGTCCCGCGCCCCGCTACTGGAGGGCCCAGCCGCACGTGAGTGCAGGTTCTTACGGCGTCTTGAATGCATCTGAGGCTAAGCGAGTCACATGGATTCCGATTGAACCGAACAGACTTGGAAAGCGGCACAGCAGCGCGAGCAGGTGAAAGTAGAGATTTCACGTTATGGGGACGCAGACGTAGCTCTCGCAACTGGGCTGTAATTAAGCGGAATTTATAGGGGCGTCATAGATGACGGTTAGAAGGGCATGGAGAGGCATGTTGTTTCCATGCAACGGAATACCGCATGTTACCCTTGCTCCTCTCGGTCTTTCAGCCCGCGAATTTCCTCGATAAAGCGTTCCAGCGAGTCAAAGTCGCGATAGACGCTGGCAAAGCGGATATAAGCCACGTCATCCAGCGGGCGCAGAAAGGTCATGGCGCGCCGGCCAATCTCCTCGCTGCGAATCTCAGCGGCCTGCACGTCATCCTCAAAGCCATAGGCAAAGGCGCGCAGGGCGTCGCCGTCTACCGGGCGCTTCTCGCTGGCCAATGTGAGACCGCGCAGCAGTTTGTCGGGATTAAAGGCCTCGCGCGGCCCGCTGCGCTTGACCACCATCAGGGGTTCAAGCTGGGCGCGTTCGTAGGTGGTAAAGCGCCGGGCGCAGTTCAGACACTCCCGGCGGCGGCGAATACTGGCCCCATCATCGCTGGGCCGGGAGTTGACCACCTTGCTGTCGGGCGCCGAACAATACGGACACCTCACCGGTACTCCGCGCGCACCTTGGGCACAGGCGGCAGGGGCACTTCCACGACGTTGCCACGCAGGTGCCCCAGTCCCGGCGCCGCCAGAGCCAGGACTGCACTGGCTAGGGGCCGGTCCAGTTTGTCCTCGCTGCTGCTGGCGCGGCCAGGCAGGAGTAGATTCAGGCGCAGGTCCTCGGTGTATGCCTGCTCGACCAGCCCGCGGATGGCCCCGCGCTGGGGCGCGACGTGCAGGCCACGTTCGTCCAGATGCGGCCCGATGATGGTCAGCCAGGTTTCGGGCAGGCGGCGGCGTAGAATCTGCGTAATCGCCACGCTGCTCTTGACGTTGCAGTTAAACAGATCCATCCACTCGTTTTCACTCAGCGCCGTAAATTCCGAATGCGCGCGCTTGTCGGCCAGATGCACGATGCCGTGCAGCTCGCCAAAAATATCGAGGATGCGCGTCTGAGCACTCAGCCAGTCCAGCGGCACCCCAACGTCCGCCTTGATGGGAATAGCATGTCCGCCAGCATGTTCCAGCTGACTGGCCGCGACTGCCAGCGTCTCGCTGTTGTCACCTATCAGCACCACACTGGCCCCAGCGTGGGCCAGCGCCGCGCTGACGGTGCGGCCGTAGCCCTGATCGGCCCCAGTGACAGCAATCACCTGGCCGCCAAGCAGGTCGCCCAGCGCGGGACCAGCGACAGGCGCAGTGGGAGCAAGGTACTGGGTCATGGGGCACAGCATACTGGAGGTGTAGGCGGGCACTTGACCCGCTCTCCCCAGGGCTGCGGCGTGTGCTCAGCTGGCTGTCGGCAGGAGGCGCAGCGCACCGGGCGGCGGGTCGCTGGCTCGGTGACCCTGTCCGCAGGGGTGACACCAGTAAGCCTGGTCGCCGTCGCGCAGGTCATGCAGAGTCATGGCCTGGGCACACTGAGGGCAAACATGCATGTAGCCGCGTCCGCTGGCAGGCAGTGGATCGGCCTCTTTGCGTAACAGACGCTTCATATTCTGATGATAGCAGATTTAGCAAGTGAGACAAAGAGGCGTGAGCGGACCTCACAGCGATGCTGCGTTGACTTGATAGTGGTCAGCGATCAGGTCCACTTCACGCCATCTCTGGAGTGATATTTGCTCTGGAGAGCAGAGGTAAGCCCTTAAGCGCTACGAGGTCTGGCCACCGATAGAAAGCTATGAGCAGCTCCAGGACAAGTGGACTGACACAGCTCAATATTTGCGTAAGTCGCTGGTGTCTAGAAGACGCCCTGCTTTTGCCAGTCTGGTGGCCCCTTCTATCGCTGCGGAGACAGCTCCTGGCCTGTGTCCTAGCTGACCTGCTGCGGCGACTGACTCCCAGACGCCTCAGGCTATAAATCTGGTTCGTCAGTAAATTCTGGCTCGGGAGCGCGCGCTGCAGGCACCTCACCCACCCGGCGGCGTTTACGCAACATGGCCGGCTCCTTGTCCAGGTTAAAGACAAAGTGCCGGGGCCGGCGCTCGCGCAGCCAAGTCTCCAGGGCGACCAGACGCGGGCGAAACCGGATGAACTCGCGCAACTGGCGAATAGGCACGAAGCGGGCTTCCTGCACGTCGCGGTCGGGGTCGCGCGGCTCCAGCTTGCCGCCGACCTCGCGGCCCGTGTAGAAAAATTGCAGGTGATGGCCCCAGGTCACCGCCTGGAACTCGACGATAAAGGCCAGGTCCCGCAGTTCGACGACCAGTCCCGTTTCTTCAAAGGTCTCGCGCCGGGCGCCGTCCTGCACCAGTTCGCCCGCTTCCAGGCCGCCTTTGGGCAGTGACCAGCGACCCCGCTCGCGCACCAGCAGAATCTCCTCGCCGCGCAGCACGATGCAGCCCACACCGATGCGTGGCTCGGCCAGCGGGCGTTTTTGGCCGCGTTTGCTGGGCGCGGCGGGCACAGGGACCGCCGTGGTGGCGGTGACCTGACCGGGCCGGGCCGGAGTTGGCACCCCCCGACGCCGACGCCGGCGCCGCTGCCCGGCGCCCTGATTGGCCTTGCTGTGGTCTTCCGCCATTACACACCCTCCGGCGCAAGATCGTTAAACCGCACGTGCGCGCTATGAAATTGCAGCTTGACGGTGCCCACTGGACCGTTGCGCTGCTTGCCGATAATGATTTCCGCGATGCCCTGCTGGTCAGTTTCTTTGTTGTAGTACTCATCGCGGTAGATGAACATCACGATGTCAGCGTCCTGCTCAATGGCGCCGGATTCGCGCAGGTCCGAGAGCATAGGACGGTGGTTGGGCCGCTGCTCTACGGCGCGCGACAGCTGCGACAGCACGATGACCGGCACTTCCATTTCACGCGCCAGCCCCTTGAGGCCGCGCGAGATGGTGCTGATTTCCTGCTGACGGTTGTCGCTGCCGCCGCTGCTTTTGCCCCCCGACATGAGCTGCAAGTAGTCGATGACGACCAGACCCAGCTGCCCGTGCTGCGCCGCAATCCGCCGGAGCTTGCTGCGCAGGCCGTTGAGGGTCAGATCCGGTTCGTCGTCAATAATCATGGGGGCGTCGGCTAGGCGACCAGCGGCGTGGGCCAGGCGCTCGAAGTCACGTTCATTGAGCTGCCCCGAACGAATCCGGTTCATGTCCACCCGCGCCTCACTGCACAGCATGCGCAGGGCGAGCTGAACAGCAGGCATTTCCAGGCTGAACACCGCCACCGCCTTTTCACCGCGCAGGGCCACATTCTGGGCGATAGAAAGGGCGAAGGCCGTCTTGCCCATGCTCGGCCGGGCCGCCAGCACACTCAGACTGCCCTTCTGTAGCCCGCTGATCTGCTCGTCCAGATCACGAAAGCCGCTGCTGACGCCGTCTGGAATGCCCTTGTTCTGGTGAAGCAGCGTGATGTATTCGAAGGTCTCGGTGACGACCTCGTTCATGGCTTGAAAGGCTTCGCCCTTCTTCTTCTGCTCGGCCACCTCGAAAATCATCTTCTCAGCGCGGTCAAGCAGGTCTTCTAGGGGCAGCTGGGCCTCGTAGGCCAACTGCATAGCCTTGCCCGACGCACTAATCAGCGCGCGTAGGGTGGCCTTCTCCTGCACGATACGCGCGTAATGCTCGGCATAAGCGGCAGTGGGCACTTGGTCTGACAGACCAATCAGATAGGTCAAGCCGCCTACCTCATCCAATTGCCCTTTGACCCGCAAATCTTCACTGAGAGTCACCAGGTCCACCGGTTCGCCCCGTTCTTGCAGGGTACGCATGGCCGTAAAAATCTTGCGGTGACCTTCGCGGTAGAACATCTCGGGAGCCACCGAATCGCCCAGCTGTCCCAGAGTGTCATTGTCCAGCAAAATACTGCCCAGCACGCTGATTTCAGCGTCATTACTGTGCGGCGGCACGCGTGGCGTGAGTTCCAAAAGCCTCTCCTCTGGCAGCGGCGCGGAGCTGGAGCCGTTGTCCAGCGCCGTACGCACGTCCTGTTGATGTACTTGGAGCTGCTCACACGAGAGCAGCCTATTCACCAAGGCGAGTGCCCAGGCTGAACTGCCCAAAAGCATATCACTCAGAGGGCGTGGGCAAACTCTTACAAAGCTGGCTCTAAGAGCTTCTGCCCATCCGAGCTGCGCCTAGCGCAGCTTTTTCTCATCAATGCTTAGATGTAAAAACGTTCACTGCCTTGCAATCCGGTAAGACTCCTGTGAGAACGTGCCACCTACACTTGTGTCAAGCAAGGACGGGAGACACCCGACACCGGCTACCTGCCATAAGTAGGCGAGGCCTGGCCCATTTATCCTTTAACCGGCCCGCCGCACCCAGGAGAAAGAGCATGAAGAACACGACGCAAGGCTTCACCCTGATCGAGCTGCTGATCGTTATCGCTATCATCGGCATCCTGGCCGCTGTGCTGATCCCCAACCTGCTCGGCGCCCGCGGGAAAGCTGTCGAAACCGGCGCGAAAGCTTACGCGCGCTCGGTATCTACAGCAGCTGCAGCGAACATCATTGAGACACCTACTCTCGTGTATAGCGCTGCGACCTGTGCCAGCGTCTCTAACGCCCCTACCGCACCTGCATATGTTACTGCCTGCACAGTTACTTCTACGGATGCTGGTAACCCCACTGTAGCTTACACATATAAGCGTGGTGCTACGGACGTAACCGGTTCGTTCTAAATCTTCTTCCACTAGAGGGGCTCGCGACTGCGAGCCCCTCTAGCGTTGCTATACAGTGTATAACTATATGCATAATAATCGCAGAACTGCTCAAATGAAGGCACAGATTACGGGAGCACTTATCGTAGTCGCGCTATCTCTCACCCCACTCATATTCAGTTTTACAGAGAATCTAGCACTGCAACCACACACACCCAAATATAAATTCCTTTTTGTTATTATGACATTAATTACCATCTTAAATTTTGATAATTTTATACAGAATATTAAACGTTTCTGGCCTATATTATTAGCGCTAATTGCTGTCGTTATACACCAAGCATCTCTTACAGAATCTGGTTTTAATTTTATTGGCCCAGTTGGACAAGAGGCCGGCTTGATCACTTATGCCTTCGCTGTTTTTAGTTTATTATCATTCAATGGCCTAAGCATGAGACCAGCTTATCTCGTCGCTTTTGCAACAGGTACTTTTTTAGCAACTTTTATCATTTTTTTACAACAACTTAATTATAATATTTTTGACTATATTTATGGCGATCTAGGGTCACCAGGAACAATAGGCAACAGAGGATGGCTCATTCCCATGGTGATAGCTAGCTTAGTTCTAGGGTCTAAAAATTTTACTTTGAATACGGGGAGGGTTTTATTTGCTATTGGTGTCTTTAGCTTGTGTGTATCTCTAAATAAAACAGTTTTATTTACCTCCTCATTAATTCTTTTAATATATATATTTATTGATAGAAAGGATATAGCCAAAGTGAAGTCGTGGCTAAGCATTCTAGTTGTCTTTATTCTCACCTTCGTCTCTTACTATAATCTCACTACAAGATTTAACTTAGAACAACAAAATATTGTTACAACAAGCGAAAAGACAGGACTCGCACGCGCAGATATATATAAAGTGGGCTGGGACGTCTTTTTAAGATCACCACTCATAGGCAGTGGCTTTGGCAGCTTTTACGGACATTGGTACGATTGGGGAAAGAGAGAAGATATACTTCATATTGCCTGCACAACCCTTGAATGGAACTGCGAGAAAGATGTAATCAGAAAATACGGAAAGATTTTCGTTAATGAAAACAGGCTTGAGATTCAGTCTATTGATATCTGGCATCCTCATAATGAAATTCTTCATCTTTTAATAGCCGGTGGCTTAAGTTATATTCTTTTATTCTGCTTTCTTATATATATCTATAGAGTAGAGATCAAAATGCTTCTCAATAATCGCATTCTCTTGTTCGGCTTTTTACTCATTCTTGCATATTGTTTAACTTGGACTTTTCAAATATCAACCATGATTCCGCCACTTATTATATTAATCCTATATATTGGAAAAATTGAAAAAAAACCTGTATTGGATTCGTAATGTGAACTTATTCATCTAATGATGAGATATAGATCGATTTTAAGTCGCTTTAACATTTCAAAAGTCAAATTTTTAAATAAAATCTTGATGTCGAAGCAATAATACCAACATGAGAGGGGCTCTCCAATGTTTCTCATATAAATTCACGAAGATATTCTATATATGACCTCGGCACTCAAAGAATGGGACACCCAGACCCGTCTGCTCACTCAAGGCCGCCTCTCGCTGTTAATTCGGAAGGGCGGGATCATGGAGACGCACGACGGATTTGAGGTCGAACACCATTCATTCCTCCTCTACCCCACATTCCTGCACCAGAACCCAGAGGAGTTACAGCCGCAGTACCGCGACCTGCTGCGCGACGACCCTGTACCCGGCCAGATTCAGTTGCCCGCGCTTGCCGAAGTTGTGGCTGTTCATAAAATTGAGTCGCTGGACGCTGCCCTCCGGCTGGAACCCTTGCAGGCGCTGACAGCTGCCGCGATTGAACGGCGCTTTCACTACCGCAACCGGCCCTGGGTTCATGCGCTGCTGCTGCGAATCCGCCCACTCAGTCAACCGATAATCCTGCCGGAAACACCAGAGATGCTGGGCTGCGTCAGCTGGGTGCCTCTAGGAGATATTGAAGTGCCGGTAGGGCAGCCAATTATCCCTGAAGCAGAACTTCAGGAGCGTCGGAAGGCACTCGAACAGCTACTCTAAATCCAAAAAATGGGGAGGCCACTAAGCCTCCCTTTCCTTATTTACCCTGATTACTGGGCGTTCAAGTCGTAGTTATTCAGCAGGGTCGTTTGCACATAGCCTGAGCTGTCCACCAGATTCCAGCCCGCCTTCGTGCCTGCAACAAACTGATTCTCTCGCTGGGCGTAAAGTAAGCGCTTGCCGTTATCGGCGCTCAGTACGGTATCGCCTGTGTCGTAGCGGTTATTGTTGTTGGCGTCACGGAACACAATCACTCGGTAGGTGCCGTAGGGCAGGTTGGTAGGCAGGTCGAGCGCGAAGCCGCCCGTCAGGAACTTGTCAATCACCTGACTCTGCGTGCCGTCAGCTGTGTACTGACCACCATTAAAGCCCACGATAGCCAGGCCCAGGTTCTGATTGCTGTTGAAGCCGCGCAACTGGCCCGTCACGTCTTTCTTGATGGGGTTGCCGGCCAGAGTGCAGGCGCTGAGGGTCAGGGTGCCAAGGGCGGCCAGAGCAAGGTAGTTCATGGACAGTCCTCCAGAGAAAAGGTGGGGTGCCCGCTGAGCGTAGACGACCCACACGGCCAGGCCCAATCTTGTTCTCTTGCTGCTTACCTCACCAGAAGTTCACCGCCTGAAGTGCTAGAGGGAGCAGATCGTCGTATGGGCCGCGCCAGAGGTCACGGAGACGGGCTTTATACTTCCGTTCATGCAACGGGAGCCGTTTACAGCCCTGGCCGCGGTCTACGACGCCATCATGGCCGACGTGGAATATGACCACTGGGCCGATTTCGTGCTGTCATATGCCCGCGACGGCGGACTGACTCATCCCGGCACCGCACTGGACCTGGCCTGCGGCACAGGCGGTTTTACCCGCGAACTACAGGAAGCTGGCTGGGCGATCACAGGGCTGGATTTCAGCGAGGCGATGCTGGCCGAGGCCCGGCACCGTTTGCCCGGCGTGCCCTTCGTTCAAGGCGACCTGCGGAGCTTTGCCCTGCCTAAACGGTTTGACCTCGTAACCTGCGTCTTTGACAGCCTGAACAACCTCCTGACCCCAAGCGACCTGGGGGCGGCTCTGACCCAGGCCCGCGCTCACCTGTGGCCCGGCGGCCTCTTTGCCTTCGACGTCAATACGCGCCTGGGTGTACAGGAGTTGTGGGAAGGGGACGCCATTGAGGGCCTGGCGCCCATGCCGGGCGGCGCCGAGGTGCATTACCACTGGTCTCACCACTTTGAACCAGACTCGGGGTTGGGCGTGGTGCAGGCGCTGTGCCGCGTCGAGGGAGATGAGTTTATTGAGACCCACCGCGAACGCGGCTATGATCCCGCCGACCTGGAACCGCTGCTGAAAGCAGCTGGTTTTGCCCGCTGGGAGATCGTGGAGTACCCGGACTATGCCCCTCCAGCCGCCGACGCGCCGCGCGTGTGGGTCTTTGCGTGGGCGCCGAGTGGGGCGGGTGCATGACGCCTTTGCCGGTCCTGGGCGCCGGGGGGTGGGGCACGGCCCTGGCTGTCAATGCCGCGCGCAACGGCCCCGTAATGCTGTGGGCACGCCGCGCCCAATTTGCCCAGACGCTGCAGAGCGAACGGGTCAACGCTGAATATTTGCCGGGGGTGTCGTTGCCCCCAGGCCTCGGCGTCACGGCTCATCTGGGCGAGGCCATTCAGGACGCGCCGTTCGCGCTGGTGGTGGTGCCGAGCGTGGGTGTGCCGGAGCTACTGGCGGCTCTGCCCCGAACTCTGGGTCTGGTGCTGTGCGCCAAGGGCCTGGCGCCCGACGGCGGACAGCTGACCGTGCTGGCCCGGCAGCTGGGCTTCACGCGCGTGGCGGTCCTCAGTGGCCCCAACCACG
The DNA here is from genome assembly GCF_009755355.1 of Deinococcus arboris. GTDB lineage: Bacteria > Deinococcota > Deinococci > Deinococcales > Deinococcaceae > Deinococcus > Deinococcus betulae. Next base: position 15,838 of record NZ_WQLB01000046.1, read on the forward strand.
CCGAAGAAGTGGGGCGCGGTCTGCCCGCCGCCACAGTGGTGGCCAGCCGAGACGCTGGCTTTGCCCGCACGGTCCAGGCGGCCCTGATGACCCCGGCCCTGCGTGTGTACACCAGCGAGGACGAAACCGGCGTGGAGCTGGGCGGCGTGGTAAAAAACGTCATGGCGGTGGCCGCCGGCCTAGTGGACGGGCTAAGTCTGGGTGACAACGCCAAAGCCGCCCTGATTACGCGCGGCCTGCGCGAAATGAGCCGTTACCTTCAGGCCTGCGGGGCACACGAGGACACGGTGTATGGCCTGAGTGGGCTGGGCGATCTGGTCGCCACGGCCACCAGTCGCCACAGCCGCAACCGCGCCGCCGGCGAAGCGCTGGCACGCGGCGAACACCCCGGTCAGGGCGGCAAGGTCGTGGAGGGCCTGCGCACTGCAGGCCTGCTGAGTGCCTGGGCCGCCGCGCACGGCCAGGACCTGCCCATCGTGCAGGCGGTGGCGCAGGTGACACGCGGCGACTGGAGCCCACAGCAGGGCGTGGCGCAACTCATGGAACGCGAAGCCAAACCCGAGCGCCACTAAACCTGGGCTCCTCTAGACCGGGCAGCCTGCATAGAGGTGGCCCAACTCTCAAAAGCTAGGGCGCCTTTTGACCGTCTGAGACACCAGAAAAACCGACCAAGGAGTGCTGCATCTTGGGGTATTCAGCATGCAGGGCACAACATGTAGTACCTTGGCTGTGCCCTGCGTGTTACAGTCCGCGCAGCGAAAAGAAAGGGTTCAGGCTATGACACATTCCGCCAAATGTCCGGCGGCGTGTCTCTTGCGTTGCCTGAAGTCCCTCCAAGGAGCTGTCCTATGACCACCCAAAGCGCTCAGCCTCTGACCAATTTTGACGAGAACGCCCACCACATCGCCGGGCGGCAGTACCTGCAACCGGGCGACGGCGACCTGGGCGGGATGTTCCGCCGTATTGCCAACTGGGTGGCGGGGGCCGAGGCGCCCGACGTGCGGCCCCACTGGGCCCAGCAGTACTACGACCTGATGGCCGAGAAGAAGTTCTGCCCTGGCGGGCGCGTGCTGGCCGGTGCCGGCACCGCACACGGCAACGTGCTGAACTGCTTTGTGCAGGGGGCCACCGAGAACGCCCCCGCCAGCTTTGAAGGTGTCATGGAAGTCGCCAAGAAGCTCGCGCTGGTGACCAAAGTGGGCGGCGGCAACGGCGTCAATCTGGACGTGTACACCCCCCGCGCCCAGGGCAGCCGCGCCGACGCGGGCGTGCGCGGCTGGGCTTACATGAGCGCCACGCACGCCGATGTGGGGGACTTCATCGAAGGGCTGATGCGCCCCCCCACCCAGCCTGACGGCGACAAGCAGCCGGTGGCCGTGCGCAACTGGACGCGCGTGGTGTACGGGCAGGTCATCCGGCCTGAGGTGGTGGCGCTCGCCCGCGCCAATGGTGTGTCGGTGGTGGCGACCCTGCCCGAGGGCGTCCAAACTGTCCCTGACGACATGGGCGGCATTGTGGACGCCGCGCGCAAGGTCGCCGAAGACGCCAAACTGGGCCTGGAACCCCGCATTGACCTCAGCACCATGCGCCCCGAGGGCGCGCCCATCCGGGGATCGGGGGGCACGAGCAGCGGCCCCGTTAGTTTCCTGCTGGAAATCTTTGACAACTTCCTCGAATGGGCCAACCGGGGCGCCGAGACCAGCGGTCCCGTCAACACCCTGCGCTTCGTCTATTCACCCGTGCTGCGGGTGGTGCGCCAGGGCGGCACCCGGCGCGGCGCCGGGATGGCCACCATTTCCATCGGCCACCCCGACGTGCTGGATTTCCTGACCGCCAAGGACCTTGACCGCGAGGCCGCCGAGGGCGACATCTCGACGTTCAACATCTCGATTCTGGTGGGGGGCACCTTCTGGGACACCTTGCAGGCGGGGGGCGTGTGGCCGGTGCAGGCGCAGGAGGTGCCGGGCAAGTACTATCTGGCCCCGCAGACGGGCGCCTTTAAGGGCCAACTGCCTGACCTGCCCGTGCGGGCAGAGGACGACGCGCAGGGCGTGCCCACCTACACCCTGAAAAAGGGTCAGAGCGGGATTCCGGCCCAGTGGCTGTGGGACCAGATTGCCCAGCACGCCTGGAGCACGGGCGAACCTGGCCTAATTTTTGTGGACCGCATCAACGAATACAGCGCGCTGAAGAACCTGGGCGAGCGCTATCAGATTCGCAGCACGAATCCTTGTGGTGAAATCCCACTGACCGTCGGCGAACCCTGCGATCTGGGCGCCATCAACCTGGCCGCCTACGTGAAGGGCAGCGACTTTGACTATTCCACCTTCCGCGCTGACGTTCGCACCTGCGTGCGCTTTCTGGATGACGTGCTGGACGTGAATGTCTTTGCCCTGGAAGACAACCGCGTGGCCAGCCAAGACCTGCGCCGCCTGGGCCTGGGCGTTATGGGGCTGGCCGATGCGCTGATTAAGCTGGGCCTGCGCTACGACAGCGAGGCGGGCCGCCAGACCATCTACGACATCATGAGCGCGCTGCGCGAGGAAGCGGTGGCCGAGAGCGAGCGCCTGGGCGACGAACGCGGCGTCTACCCTGTCTACACCCGTCACCCCGACCAGGTGCCCCACGCGCCCCGGCGCAACGTGGCGGTCCTGACCGTGGCCCCCACCGGCACCACCTCCATGCTGATGGGCGTGTCCAGCGGCATCGAACCCATCTTTAGCCCGTTTATCTGGCGCAAGATTGGCAGCGAGTACCGCGCGCTGCTGGCGCCCCTCTTCGTGGAACTGCTGGAAACCTACCCGGCGCCGCAGGGCATGAACAAGGCTGACGGCTGGGACTGGGACCGAGTAACTGAGGCCGTCAGCGAAAACCACGGCTCGGTGGTGGGCCTGCCCTTTATTCCCGAAGCGCTGCAACACGTCTTCGTCTGCGCGCACGATATTAAGCCCGTGGACCACGTACGGATGCAGGGCGCCGTGCAGCGCGCCTTTGATGCCGAGGGCTACGCCGCCAACAGCCTCTCCAAGACCATCAACCTGCCCAACGAAGCCACCGTGCAGGACGTGCAAGACGCCTACAGCGAGGCCTACACCACTGGTTGCAAAGGCATTACGGTGTACCGCGACGGCAGCCGCCAGTTTCAGGTGCTGTCCACCAGTAAGAAGAAAAAGGACAAGACCGAGGAACCCGTGCAGGCGGCGGCTGAAGTCATGGGCGAAGTCGAGGCCCAGCCTGCCGCCCCAGCCCCCACGCCCCAACCGGCGGCCCCAGCCGTCAAGCCCGCTGCACCCAGCAAGCCCCAGTACGAGCGCCCCACCCGCCTGAGTGGCATCACCGACATGGTGAAACTGACCGACCCCACCAGCGGCCACCGCCGCTCGTTCCTGGTGACGGTCAATCACCTGAACAGCAAACCGGTGGAGGTCATGGTGATTTCCGGCCGCGCCGGCGACGAGGCCAACGCCGACAGCGAGGCGCTGGGCCGCGTGGTGTCCATTGCGCTGCAACACGGCGTTCCCGCCCAGGCCATCATCAAGACGCTGCGCGGCATCAACGGTGGCCTGTACGGCAGCTACAACGGCCGCCTGGTGGGCAGCAAGGCCGATCTGATCGCCGTGGCGCTAGAAACCTTCCAGAAGGATATGGAGGCCGCGCAGTTGCCCAGGCTGGCTGGCGGCAGCACCGACACCGTGGCCGTCAGCGCAGCTCCGACTGGCGTAAGCGTGGACGGGATGGCCCGCGAACGCTGCCCCGTCTGCGAGGAAAAGGCCGTCATCCGCGAAGAAGGCTGCCTGAAATGCCAGGCCTGCGGCTACAGCAAGTGCGGGTGAAAGTGGGAGCTTCAGCTCCCTCCCGGTCCTCAAAACTTTTCAGGGAGGTGAGTACTATGAAAGCGACGCTCTAGGCTGACCTAGAACGTCGGACACCAGGACAATGTGGCCTTAGATGGGCACAAAGCTCTAGCTAGGGGTAGTGAAAGCTTAGCCTGTCTGAGGCCAGAAAAGCAAGATACGTAACAATATGACCTCATTATGGAGGAAACGTACAGCTTATGGCACAGAAAGCGACGAAAACCACAGGATCAAAAGCAGCCTCAAACGCCTCAAAGGTTCTCTCAAATCCCAAAAGCAATAAGGCAGAGAAAAGTGCGGCTGCGAGCGCACTGAGTCAAGTTGAAAGGAGAAAGAAATGAATCTTTCAAAAATTCCTCCTGAAACAGCAGCACGTATTAAAACCGAGTTATCCTGCTTATATCGGGCGCAATGCGCAGCAGAGGGAATGGTCTGTCCTAATTGTGGACAGCCTGCTTCTGTTACACTCACCAATGGGTACATTTCGGTTACTGCATGTTGCCCTGATTTTCAAGCTAGTATAGAAGAACTCATCGCATTCCAGCGCTAAGAACGCAGTACATTTAGGCTCATACCTACTACATCCACTTCCACCACTCCGCCCGGCTCTGTGCTGCGGCGGAGTTCTGTATCTATGTGCCAGACCTGCCCAGAATCGGCGATGGCAAAATGCCGTCCCACTGTTACCTCGACGCTGGGCAGGCGGTGAAAGGTGCCCAGGCGCAGGGCGCGGGCATAGGTCAGCATGGGCGCGCGGCGCAGGCCATCCACCCGCACCAGGTTCAGCAAGCCGTCGCCCACCTGCGCGTCAGGGGCCAGGTTCAGGCCGTTGCCGGTGCTGGGCGTGTTCATGACCTCCAGCACGGCGACAGGGGGACTGGGCAGCGGGCGCCCGTCCACGGTCACATGCAGCCCCAGCGGCCGGTGGGTGCTGAAGGCTTCCAGCATCGACCCCAGCGCCCGCACCGGGCTTTTGGCCTGATGTGGGCCGTAGTCATCCAGAATGTCCGCAAACAGGCCGCAGCCACAGGCCTCCAGAAAATAGTCCACGCCCCAGCCCCCCCGCACCCGGCCCACATCGAAGGGGACAGGTCGCGCCTGCCCAAAGCGGCGAGCTACGCCCAGGGGATCACCCAGCAGGTTCAGGGCGCGGGCGACGTTGTTGGCGGTGCCCATCGGAATGACCCCTAGCGTCACTTCTGGGCGGCCCATCAGGTGCAGCGCGCCGGTGCGGAGGGTGCCGTCACCGCCGGCCAGAAACACGGTGCCCTGGACGCCACGCAGCAAGTCGCCCAGGGCCTCCGCGTGCTGGGTGACATAAGGCGTGACGGCAAACCCGGCGTCCTGTAAGGCGCCGCACAGCGCGGCCAAGGGCGCCCGGTGGCTGCTGCCAGCGCGGGGGTTATAAATCAGGGTGGCGGGGGTCTGGGCAGGAATGCGGGTCTCTCCCCTTTCGGGCCTTGGTGGATGTGGGGCGGTCAATACCCTAGCCTACCCCGCGCAGGCGCTACGCTGGGTCATGCCTCTGGACGACTACCGCACGCCCTCGCCCCGGCGCATCCGCCTGTACCTGGGGCTGCTCCTCATGCTGGTGCTGACTGCGGTGTTTGGGCGCCGCCGCCCCGGCGAACTGGGCACCCGTGAGACCCTGACCCGCAGTTCCCTGGCGCGGGTGATGTTCATGGATGTCGGCGCGCTGTCCACCCTGGGCGCCCTGTATCTGGTGCTCAGCGGCCGCACACCCGTGCGGGTGCCAGCCGCCCTCGCTTCTCTGTTTGTGGGCAGTTTTGCCTTGCTGCCCGCCCTGGCTTACGAGGACTGGGTGGCTCTGCGCCGAGCCGAGGACGAATTCAGCAACAAGGCGCTGTAGGCCAGACCCGAATCAGCTCAGCAAGCAGACATGTATAGCAACAGAACAGAGTGAAGGTGAGTCTGCATAGAGGTGGAGAGCCCATCAGTCTGCGACATTCGGCACTCCTCGCTCTGACGGCGAGCGCTGGGAGACTGCTTCCCACAGCATGACCCCCGACCAATTGGCCGGGGGCATCACCTCACAACACGGGTTAATCGTCGTCGTCGTTCTGCTCGATGACCGTACCGTCATCGTCATCCACATCGCCGCCGGGTGCGCAGGCGCCCAGAGTGAACACCATCAGGCCGCCAAGCAGCCATTTCAGCCACAGGTTCCGGTTCATGTGTTGAGGGTACACGCCCGGCACGACCGCGAACACACTCGCTCAGGGTTTGCTGAAGGTAGAGACCGTCTGCCCGCCGGTTCCAGCCTCTCAGCTGACGGCGTCTGCGGCGCGGCGGCTTCTCCCATGATTTGCTCAAGGCATCCAGGGCACGCCCTGACTACAGTAGCGGCATGACAGCAACAAGCGGCGCAGTGGCAGCGGCCACGCTGGACCAGGGGCCAGCAACCCTGATTTACAACACCAGGGCCGGTGGCAGCGGGCACTGCACGCCAGACGATCTGGTGGAGGCGCTGCATGGCATTGGCTATGCGCCGGTCTACCAGGCTACCACTTCCGAAGCCGAGCTGCGCGCCGTCTTAGAAAATGTGCAGGGCACCGTTTTTGTGGCGGGCGGCGACGGTACGGTGCGGGCCGCAGCACTCCATCTGGCTGGGCAGACGGGTGTGACCCTGGGGGTCATTCCGCTGGGCACCGCCAATAACGTGGCCCGCACCCTGGGCGTCCAGGGCACCCCCACCGAGGTCATCGCGGCGTATGCGGACGCCGCCGCTGTCCCCTTTGACCTGGGGCGCGTGACGGCCCCCTGGGGCGAAGACCTGTTTCTGGAGGCTTGCGGCTGCGGCGCTTTCGCCGACGTACTGGCCGAATACGACCCGGAAGCCGGCAAGAGTCCCCTGCGTGCCGTGCAAGCCCTGACCACCAGCCTCTCCAGTTTTGATCCGCCGCCTCTGTCTCTGACACTTGACGGACAGCCAGAACCAGAAACAGCCTTTGCCCTGCTCGAAGTCATGAACACGCGCGCCACCGGGCCACGGCTGCGCCTGGCCACCCACGCCGACCCCAGCGACGGCCAGCTGGATGTGGTCCGCATTGACGTGGCGGGCCGCGAGGGGCTGCTGGCCTACCTGGCCGCCCTGGCCCGCGACGACTTCGAGGCTCTGGCCAGCGTGGACAGCACCCGCGCCGCCTGCATAGAGGTGCCCTACAGTGGCCAGGCGTTTCATGTGGACGCTGAGGTCAGGCCGCCTATGCCCGGCGTGACGGGGGTGGTGCGCGTGGACGCCTGGCCTGGGGCGCTGCACGTTTTGGTGCCCACAGGAGGGAGGTCGTAATGCCGCCCGGCCCTCCTCTCCCCCCGCCCAATCCAGAGGCACCCCGTCAGACGCCTCTGCGCCGAGCCTGGCCCGTGGCCCTGGTGCATGCGGTGCAAGACCGCATAGGCGGGGCCCTGGGCTGGACCCCACGCCCGGCGGCCGCCATGCAGAACAACATCGTCTTCCGGCAGGGCTTGCAGGTGATGCGCGTGGACCTGCACATGCACACCGAGGTCAGCCACGACTGCCGCACGCCCCTGCGCGATATTCCCAGTTGGCTGCTGCGCACCAACACCCGCGTGATTGCCGTGACTGACCATGACCAGCACCGCGGCGGCCCAGAGTTACAGGCCATCGTGCGCGACCTGGGACTGGACGACCGCCTCAGCATCATCGCCGGCGAGGAGATCACCACCAGCGAAGGGGAGTTGATCGGCCTCTTTCTCCAAGAGCGCATCCCCCCGCAGCTCTCGCCAGAAGATACGGTGAGCGAGATCAAGGCGCAGGGGGGGCTGGTGCTGCTGCAACATGGCTTTGACCCCCTGAAACGCTATCGCCTGCGGCCAGAGGCCACCGAGCGTATTGCCGGAGAGGTGGACATCGTCGAAACCTTCAACTCGCGCCTGTCACGTCACCGCTGGAACCGGGCCGCCGAGGCCTGGGCGCATCAGCGTGGCCTGCCCATGTGTGCTGGTAGCGACGCCCATACCCTGCGGGACATAGGTGAAGCCTGGGTCGAGACGCCTTTTCGTACGGTCAATACGCCGGCTCAGCTGTTGGCGGCCCTGCAAGAAGGTGTGGTGGCGGGGCGCTGGACCCATCCGGTCTATGCCTTTGGGCAGAAGCAGTGGCGCAATTTCCACGGACGATTCCGCCGATTCTGAAAGAGCAAAGGCGCTCTAGACCCCTCGGAAACGGCAAAGATCCACCGACTGCCTCTCGGCAAACAGCAGGAGGAACAAGAGCTTCAATTAGATTCAAATGTCGTCTGCGTCAAACGCCCGTCAGCTGAAGCTGATAGACTGTCTGGGCTGAAGAAATTCAGCTTGCTCTGGGGGTGACCCGGTTTCGACAGGGGAACTGAAGGCGCTGTTGCGTGTCGAGGTGCCGTTGGCCTCGTAAAACTACGGCAAAGCCATTAACTGGCAACACTGAATACGCTCTCGCTGCTTAAGTGAGACAGTGACCGCGAAGCCCGGCCTTTGGCGCCGCGCGAACTGAAACAAAAGAAGGCTAGCCCAGGCAACGCTCTGTAGCTGACGGCGAAACTAAGCAGAGATACGGTCAGCGAGAACCCGCCTACTGGTGAGCGCTGACTCGACAAGCAAACAGTGGGATACACACGTAGACACACGCTGAACGGACCTTTGGACGGCGGTTCGACTCCGCCCACCTCCACCACAGACCTCGCCCCACAGGCGAGGTTTTTCTTCTATACTGGGCGCGCCCCCAACGCAGTGGGCGGTAGCCGGGATGGCGGAATCGGTAGACGCATCCGACTTAAAATCGGCCGGGGCAACCCGTGGGGGTTCAAGTCCCCTTCCTGGCACCAAAATAAGAGAGCAGCGGTCACGCTTTGGGCGTGACCGCTGCTCTCTTGACGAGGCACCTTACGAGCCACCTTTATGTTAAACCAGCGGCCTTTTGGTATTTCACGGAATTTACTCCTAAAGTCGCCCAAACCAATTCCACCTCTTCCAAAAACTCAGGGAGCAAAAAAGC
>NZ_WQLB01000047.1 GCF_009755355.1 Deinococcus arboris
AGACGGCGTCGTTAAAGAGGTGGTTGTCCAGCAGGACGGCTCCGGTCTGCGCGGCCAGGGCCAGGCCGACGGTGCGCTTGCCGCTGGCAGGTGGTCCGGACAGGTGATAGACGGTGGGTGTCATGTCAAGCGGGTCTGGGCAAACGTGACAATCTGTCGCGCCGCGTCTTCTGGGCTCATCGTGGTTGTGTCGAGCACCAGGGCGTCTGGGGGTGGGGGCAGCGTGCCGGCCCGCGCCAGCAACTCGCGGAGTTGCACGGGGTCGCGCAGCTTCAGGCGTTCAGCACGGGCCGGGTGGGTCATGCGCGCTTCCAGTTCGGGCTGGGCACAGGTGAGCCACACTGGCACAAACGGCACGCCGCGCTGCGCGGCCAAGTCGCGCAGGCGCTGCACGTTCTGCCATTCCCGTTCCTCGGCGCTCAGGTAGTTCGTGAAGATGTGGGCCAGGGTCGGCGGCGCGTGCAGGGTCGCGGCCCGCACGGCTTTCCGGACCGCATGGCACAACTCCCAGACCTCGGCGGGCACTGGCTCTTTGCCACTCAGCCCTGCGGCCAGAAACACCGGGTCGTTGGTCAGGTGGTTGTCCATCAGCGCCGCGCCAGTCAAGGTGGCCAGCGCCTTGCCCACGGTGCGTTTGCCGGCCCCAGGCGGTCCAACCAGATAAAAGAGGTGGCTCATGGTCAGCAGTCTGCCGCGCGGCCCGGCGTCTGGCATGGGTGAAATGGCGCAGGAGTAAAAGCGTGCGCTGCTCCGGGAGATGGAGCAGCGCTACACGTCATACGGATTACCGTCTACAAGATCAACACATCGGAAAAAGACGAAGGGCGCAATCTTCACACTCGTCAGCCCACTGACGCTCTTTTTCCTCTCTTGTAGACTCAAAGAAAAGCCTCACAGAACTGTTCAGGTTTGCGAATGATTCAATCGGCGTTCGGAGGTTGTTGGGTGAGTGGGCGAGGCCGCTGCACAGGGCAGGCCCTCCAACCGTCAGCCCACCCCCATACCCCTTATTCCAGGATGGCTTCGTGGGTAATGTCTACGTTGCCCGCCATCACGCGGCTCATGGGGCACTTCTCGGCGGCGTCTTTCACGTGCGCTTCAAAGTCGGCCTGGTCGCTGCCCGTCACCTTGCCGCGCACCGTCAGGCGCATGGCGCTGACCCGAAAACCGGGGCCGTCCTTGACCATCTCGCAGGTGGCGTCGGTGCGCAGGTCTTCAACGGTGTGTCCGTGGTTACTCAGCAGCGCCGAGAGCTGCATGGTGAAGCAGCCCGCGTGGGCCGCCGCCAGCAGTTCTTCGGGGTTGGTGCCCACGCCATTTTCAAAGCGGGTGCCAAAGGAATACTGGGCGTTCTGAATGGTCGTGCTCTCGGTGCTGATCTGCCCCTTGCCGCCTCTGAGGTCGCCTTGCCAGTGGGCGCTGGCCTTCCGTGCAATATCTGCCATAGCCTCAAGTCTGCGGCGGGCGGTCTTGGGCTGCGGGCGGGCGGGGCTTAGACTCCCTTCATGCAATCAGAACACTGGGCGGTGCCGGGGGCGCCTGTCGAAGGCTACGTGTGGCGGGCGCCGGCCCCGCGTGCGAATGTGCTGCTGACCCACGGGTTTGGCGAGTATGCCGGGCGGTACGTGGAGCGCTACCACGCCCTGATTCCCAGTCTGGTGCAGGCGGGCTTGACCGTCTATGCCTACGACGAGCGTGGGCATGGCCGCTCGGGGGGGCGCCGGGCGGTGGTGGATGTGGCGCAGCTGGTGGAAGATCACCTGAAAGCCAGAGAGGCCCTGCGCGCGCTGCCGCAGCCCCTGTACCTGCTGGGCCACTCGATGGGCGGCCTGGTCGCGGCGGCCAGCGTGGCCCGTGACCCGCGCGGCGTGGCGGGCGTCATTCTGTCCAGTCCGGCGCTGCTGGTGGGCGAGGATGAGCAGCCCTGGCTCAAGCGGCTGGCCCCCCTCCTGGCGCGCGTGGCGCCGGGGCTGGGCACCACCGTGCTGGCCACCGGCGGCCTGTCGCGTCTGGCTGATGAGGTCGCCGCCTACGAAGCCGACACGACCATGTATCACGGCAAAGTGCCGGCCCTGACCGCCGCGAGCATGCTGCGCCTGAGCGGCGAGCTGTGGCCCCAGTACGCCCGATGGCAGGTGCCGACCCTGGTGTTTCACGGCAGCGAGGACCGGCTGACTGACCCCCGTGGAAGCCGCCGCTTTATCGAAGCCTTGCCTGCCAGTGACAAGACCTTCCATGAAGTCGAGGGTGGATATCACGAACTGCTGAATGACGAGAGGCGGGAGGAGGTGCGGCAACTTGTGCTGGACTGGCTTGATATGAGAGCGCCGCAGCCCGCCGCAGGTCAAGGACAACTGGCGTAAGAGGATTGCGGCTGACGCCTGATTTGGAGCAGTACTCACATCTCCGTCAGCCAACGCTTGTCATTTGAGATCTTTTCAAGCATCTAAGACGGCAGGTGAACCTCTATTTCTGAGAGGAAAAGGCGAACGCCAAGCTGTTCGCCCTTTTTCTTACAAATCCAGTTTTTAGCGTCTGGTAGTTCGAGTTTTGATTTTTTTACACCCTGTCCAAACAAGTGCAGGCCTGGGGGTTTACAGAAGCATGAGGGTCGCCTAAGCTCTGTGAATCTTACAACGGAGGTGCTTCACCATGCGGTTCACACCTGTTCTGCTGCTGTCTCTCGTCCTCGCGTCTTGCGCCACGACTTCTCAGGACGCCCCCAGCGCCCGTACCGCCCCGGAAACCCGCACCGCCACCCTCATCATGGAGGACGGCAGCCACCAGACTGTAACTGGCTTCGTGCAGGACGGCTATGTGATGCTCGAAGACGACATCATTCTGGGGCAAGCAGACGCCCTCGGCAGCCTGGGCACCTATGTGGTGGACACCCGTTACCGCTGGACTGGCCGCACCATTCCGTATACGTTTGCCAGCAACGTGCCGCAGGCCATCCGTGACCGCGTGGCCGCCGCCGCCTCGAACATTCGCAGCACCACCAACGTCATCGTCACGCCGCGTACCAACCAGCGCAACTACGTGGAAATCACGTACAACACCGGCACCAGTTGCGCCAGCAGCCTGGGCATGGTGGGCGGACGCCAGACGATTACGCTGGCCGACCGCTGCACCACCGGGTCTATCGTCCACGAGTTTGGGCACGCGATGGGCCTCTTCCACGAGCAGACCCGCCCTGACCGCGACAGCTACGTGCAGATTCAGTGGAACAACATCCCAGCCGACTGGCAGAGCCAGTACGAGATTCGTAGCGGGTCTAAGGGCTACGGCGCCTACGACTTTGATTCCATCATGCACTACCCCGCCTACTTTGACGGCAAGCTGGCCATCAAGCCTCTGAACAGCAGCATTGACGTCAACCGCATGGGCCAGCGCAACGGCTTTTCCACGATTGACAAGAACACCGTCAACTTCATGTACCCCCGCTAAAACGGGTCAGGACACCGCCGCCAGGGAGAGCCTGGTGGCGGTGGTTTTTGGTTCTAGGGCGAGTGGCGGAAGATGCGGTTGCTGTTCTCCCCTTGGCGGAGAGGACCCTGTGTAGCAAGAGGTGAGGGTGCCCTAGTCCGCCGCGCTCCCTTCTTTCTCGCTCCAGAGGCTCGGGTGCAGTCCAAAGTCCTGGGCGATCAGGCGGGCCGTCATCTTGGCCGACATCATCACGCTGGGCGTGCCGCCACCCGGCTGAGCCCCGGCGCCGACCAGATACAGATTCTTCACGTCCTCGCTGCGGTTGTGGGGCCGGAAAAAGGCGCTCTGAGCCAGCAAAGGCTCGGGGCCAAAGGCGTTGCCCAGATAGCTATCCAGCGTGCCTTCAAAATAATCCGGCGTAATAAACTCCTGGTGCGTCAGGCGCCCGCGCAGGCCAGGGATGTAACCACGCTCGTCCAAGAAGGTTAGCACCCGCTCGGTGAGGCGCGGTCCTTCCACCGTCCAGTCAATGCCGCTGGCGTTGTGAGGCACCGGCACCAGCGTATAGGCCGCGTGGTGCCCTTCGGGGGCCAGGCTGGGGTCGGTGAGGGTCGGGACATGCAGGTACTGGCTGAAGTCGGCGCCCAGTACCTTGCGCCCAAAAATCTCGGTCAGCAGTTCCTCGTAGCGCGGCCCCAGGATGATGTTGTGGTGACGCAGGTCCAGGTCGGCGCCATCCTTTCTAAACCCGAAGTACACCACCAGCAGGCTCATGCTCTGGCGCGCCGCCCTGACGCGCAGATCATTGTTGACCAGCCGGGCAGCGGCGGGCACCCGCTTGAGGTAGGTGTTGGCCCAGTCGCCGTTGCTGACCACCAGGTCTGCGTGGAGTTCCTCGCCGCCATCCAGCCGCACGCCACGCGCCACACGGCGCCCCAGCGGCTGGCACACGGGACGGCCCCGGTCGTCAGTGACCAGAATCTCCTCCACGCCCGCGTCGTAACGGACCCGGCCACCCAGTTCCTCAAATTTCTGCACAAACGCCCGCACCAGCGCGCCCGTGCCGCCCACCGCGTAGTGAATCCCCCAGGTTTTCTCGACAAAGTGAATCATGGCGTAGATGGCCGGCACCGACAGGGGGTTGCCGCCCACCAGCAGGGTCTCAAAGGAAAAGACCTGCCTCAGCTTGGGGCTCTCAAAGTACCGACTGGTAAAGGAAAACAGGGTGCGAACCGCGTCCAGCCGTAGCAGGTCGGGCACCACACGCAGCATGGTGGGCAGGTCGCCAAAATGGGTGTAGCCCAGTTCGAGGAAGCCGCGTTCAAAGATGGCCTGCGCGTCGGCGTGAAAGCGTTCGTAGCCGGGCAGGTCGCCGGGGGCCAGGGCCAGAATCTGGCGGCGGGTGCTGGCCGGATCGCCGTCGTAGTCAAAAAAGGTGCCGTCGTCAAAATAGATGCGGTAGAACGGCAGAATAGGCACCAGCTGGACATAGTTCTGGGTGTGTGGGCCGCCGCTCTGGCCCTCGCGCACGCGGGCATCTGGGGCCAGTATCTCGGGCGGGTAATCGGGGGCGTCCAGCATGCCCTGGCCACGCTGCAAGGCAAACAGCTCCTCGATAAAGTGCGGCACCGTAATGACCGTAGGCCCCATGTCAAAGACGTACCCGTCCGGGGTGCGCTTCTGGTAAGCCCGGCCTCCGGGGGCGTCCAGCCGCTCCACGATGGTGGTGTCAAAGCCCAGGCTTTGCAGGCGAATGCCCAGGCTCAGGCCGCCGATGCCCGCCCCCACGATCAGGGCAGTCTTGCGGCGGGGGTGGACAGGGGGGGCGGAGTCAGGCGTCATTCGTCAGGAACCTCCCGCTGCGAAGGGGCGCAGCGTGATGGGAGAAGAGGGAAAAAGTCCGTCAGGACAGCGGGGCCGGGCGGCTTTGGAGGTCCCACCAGGCGCGCGGCAGCATCAGCAACTTGCGGGTGCCACTGACATGGGCGCGGCGGCCAAAGTTATCAAAGTCGCCGCGCGCCAGATCGTCCAGAATGCCCTCATAGGCGCGGGCGGCGGTCGCCACGGCCAGGCGAGCGCTGCCGTGCAGGCAGGGAATCCCGGCGTGGCCCTCGGCGTACCAGGTGCGGGCCACACCTGTGAGGTGGCGCATCAGGGCGCGGTATTCAGGCGTGACGGCGCCGCGCTCCAGATCGGCCAGGGTCACGCCAAACTCGGCCAGCAGGGTGCGGGGCAGGTAAACCCGGCCCCGGCGCAGGTCCTCGCCCACGTCGCGCAGGATGTTGGTCAGCTGCATGGCCTGTCCCAGTTTCAGGGCGTGGTTTAAGGTGCGCTCACCGCCGCTGTAACCGCTGATAGGCGCAATCATGAACCCCACTACGCCCGCCACCCGGCGGCAGTAGAGGATTAGGTCGTTCATGTCCTCGTAGGCGTGGCCCCGTAGGTCCATCCGCAGGCCTTCGTGCAGTTCGGCAAAGGCGGGCAGCGGAATGGGGTAGGTCTGCGCGGCCCAGGCCAGGGCCACATCAGTGGGGTGGGGGCCAGGCTGGCCGGTAAAGGCATCCTGAATCCGCTCCCACCAGTCGTTCAGTCCGGCGCGCGCCGCGTCGCCCTGAAGGTCATCCACCAGGTCGTCGCCCTCGCGGCAGGCGGCATAGACCGCCCACACCGCCCGCCGCTGCGCCGCCGGAAAAAAGCGCGACCCCAGATAGAAGGTCTTGCTGTGGGTGCGCGTGACCTCCTGGCAGTGGGCGACAGCCTGGCCCAGCTGTGCGGGCGCCGCTGCCGTCACGCGGGCATCCACTGGCGCCGCCCAGGTGCGCGGCACCTGTTCAAACTGTCCAGTACAGAAGTCAATGACATATGGGTCACGTTGGCCGTCCTTAGGCACCGAGTCTACGGGGAGGGTCTGCGCGAAACGTCACGCATTCTTACAGAGTTCTTGCGAGTCGGGTGCGTAGGCCAGGGGTGCCGTCTGGCGACCGCTGGTTCAGGGCAGGGGAGGCGGCGCGTCGCCACCTGTCCTGATCCTCAGGAGGCGTCCTTCACAAAGCGCTCAAAGCGTACGGCGCCGACGCTCAGGCCGGCCGCTAGAGTCAGCTCGGGCACCTGGCGCGACACCCACGCCGGGTCGGGAAAGGTCAGGCCGCCCAGCGCCGGGCGGGCCAGCAGGTGCTGAAGCGGCCCGGCGGTGCGGCGCACGTACATCAGCCACAGCTGACCACCGGGCCGGGTCAGGCGGGTCAGCTCGCGCAGCAGCCGGGCCGGGTCATGCGTCTCGTTCAGGGTGGCGCCCACGGTCACGCCGTCAAAGTGCCCCCCCGGCAGGCCACTGGCCTCCAGGTTCAGCTGCCGCCACTCCACCTGAGGGCCAGGCTCCCGGCGCTGGGCCTCCCGCAGCATCGGCGCGCTGAGGTCGGCGGCCAGCACCTCTGCCCCGGCGCGGGCCAGCACCCCCGCATAGAAGCCGGCGCTGGTGCCGGCGTCCAGCCAGCGCTCACCAGGCTGCGGGGCGCACAGGGCGCGAAACAGCGCCGCCTCGCGCTCCAGCGAGTAGCCGCGCGCGCCTAGCAGCCGCAGTGACCCCGCCCGCCAACTCGCGTAGCCCCGCGCCGTAAGGGGCCAGAGGTTGCTGCGCTGGGCCAGCGTCAGGTTCAGGTTTTCTTGGTGCTGTGTGGCGCCGGGCATCGGGTTCATTATGCTGGGGTGGCCTGACCCCCGCTGTTCACGTTTTGTGAGGGGCCGCCACGCCGGAGGAAACCGTTTATGGAAGAACGCAAGAGTCTGGGGGGCGCGCTGGTGGATGTCTTTGACGCCGGCGTCACCCTCGTGAAAGCAGAATTGAGTGCTCTGGCCCGCAAGGCCGGCGCAGTGGCCAAAGCCAAGGGGCTGGGGGCTGTGCTGCTGCTCGCCTCGACCGGGCCGCTGGTTATGGGCCTGATTTTCATCATTCTGGCGGTGTTTTTCGGTCTGATGCGCCTGGGCCTGGGTCCCTGGGCCGCCGCGCTCCTGATTGCGCTGGTCAGCTTTGCCGTTACGGGCGCCCTGATCGTGCTGGGCCTGAAAAAGCTGGGCAGTGAGGCTGACCTCACCGAACCCCGCCACCGGAGGGAAGACATGAACGACGACCCCACCGCCGCCCGTCCCACCGCGCCGGCTCCTGCGGCCCCCAGCGCCGCCTCTGGCAGCAACGCCGCGCGTGATTCTCATAACAGCAGTGGCCCCAAGGTCGAACTGCGCCGCGACGCCCAGGAGCAGGCGGCCGGTGAGAACCGCGTGCTGGCCGAGGGCCAGGGCCAGGCCACCGTGCGCGTGGAGCACGGCACCACGACCGTCCCTGTCTACGAAAGCACGCCTGAAGGCGAGCCCCAGGAATACGGCAGCGGCCTGAACAAGAAGATAGACGGCAGCGAAACAGGCAAGGGGCACGGCCACCACCGCGACCCCAACCTGCAAGAGCCCGTGGTCCTGAAAGACGCTCCTGGGATTCCCGTGAGCACCGAGCCCACCTACCGCAGCGACATGAAGCGGGGCGAGTCCTGATGGCCCCCACAGACCCCACTGCGCGGGTCTACCTAACTGACCGCGAAGAGGCCCGCGAGCGCCTGAAAAAGAGCGTGGACGCCCTGACCCATGAGGCCAGCTTGCAGGTCAAGATGCAGCAGGAACCGCTGAAGATGCTGGGCGGCGCCTCGGCGGTAGGTGCCGTGCTGGGCCTCGTGATTGGCCGCCAGTTCCGGCGCAGCCGCAAAATCTATGTGGACGCTGCTAGCCCCGTCAAGCACCAGAAGGGCCTTATTAAGGCCCAGAAAAACCAGAAGGGCAGCGCGGCCGGCGGCGCCCTGATGGCCACCATCGGCACCCTGGCGTTCAAGACCCTGACAGACCGCGTGATTGCGCCGCGCCTGGAGAGTCTTGCCGACCGCCTGCTGACCCAGGCGGGCCAGGAGAAAGGCGCCTCGGCTCCGGCCAGTCAGGCCCCACCCACGGCGGCCACCGCCACGCGCAGCTATGCCCAGCAGGCCCCGGCTGAAGGCAGCGCGCCGCCCGCGCCCCTGCCCCAGACCCACGCCGGGCAGGTGCCTATTCCGCCCAGCCAGGTGGAGGCCAAAGCGAAGGGCAGTGAGATTGCCCCCAGCGAGATGGCCAACCCCAACCGCCGCTGACCCATCTGCCCCTCTGTGCCGCCCCAATCGTGGGCGGCTTTTTGATGCCTGCGGCCTGGGAGTGCTAGCCTGCCGGGCATGACCGCTTCTGTGTCCCGCAGCACCCGGCAGCGCGACGTGATTGCCCGCGTGCTCCAGGACGCCGAAGGGCCGCTGGCCGTGAATGACGTGCTGGACCGCGCCCGCTTGGACCTGCCGGCGCTGGGCGTGGCCACCGTGTACCGCACCCTGAAGCTCCTGACCGAACAGGGCCGCATTCACCCCGTCACGCTGGACGGCGAAACCCGCTACGAACCCAGCGGCAAGGGCCATCACCACCACT
Source organism: Deinococcus arboris (assembly GCF_009755355.1). Classification (GTDB taxonomy): domain Bacteria; phylum Deinococcota; class Deinococci; order Deinococcales; family Deinococcaceae; genus Deinococcus; species Deinococcus betulae. The sequence goes on from NZ_WQLB01000047.1 coordinate 8,914, forward strand.
TCAGCTGCACGGCCTGCGGGCGCGTGTTTACCCTGCATACCTGCCCGGTGTCGCTGCCCAGGGGCACGGTGTATCCCGGCGGCTTTGTGATTGAGGCCCATGAGGTCACGCTGTACGGGCGCTGCCCCGACTGTGCGGGCGCCAGTTCCGCCTAGCGCAGCAGGGCCATCAGCGTCTTGAGGACGTCGGTGTTGGCCGGATTCACCTGATAAGGATTGAGGTCGGGCTGCCGGTTCAGGCGATCAACAATTGAGCGGCCCCCAGGAATCAACAGGTACAGCACCGACTGCACACCGCTGACGGCCTCTCCGGCGGCCAGGCGGGTCTGTGACGCCAGCATCAGGGCGCGGCTTTCGCGGCTGCCCATGTGCGCGTCTAGCAGCCGGCGCTGCTCGGGCAGCAGGGCCTCGGTGATCCGACTGATGGTCTGCTGCGTCGTGGCCGGCGGCAAAGAGGCGTTCGAGGCCAGCGGGGCCAGCAGGATATCCAGCTTGACCTTCATGTTGGGAGGCAGTTGGAGGGTGCCTGCGCGCAGCAGCTCGCGCAGACTGAGGGTCATCAGCATCAGGCGCAGCACGGGGCGCGTGTCCAGCGCCGCCTTGATCTGTGCGCTGGATACGCCCGCAGGACTAACCGGGCTGCCGGGCCGGGCCGGCAGATTGGCGGCGGCACTGGTCCACCCGCCCAGGAGCAGCGGAGCCGTTGCAACGAGCAGAGCCAGCGCGCGCACAAAAGTCATGCGGGCACTGTAGCGACTGGGTCTGGCGGTCAACGGCGACAGGCTTACCATCTGACCAGAGGCTGATGCTTGGGCCTGGAGAGCCAGCTCTGGGCGACAAGGCAAAGCCCCGCCGAGAAACAGGCGGGGCACAGAAGACGGGGGGCTTTACTTCTGGAGGCGCAGCTGACGCTGCAGGGGAGTTTCCTCGGGGAAGATGACCAGGCCTTTCTGGGCCTTAAAGGTCGGGCTGTACTGGGGTTTCTTAGCGGCGCTCAGGCCCTGCAAGCCGTTGAGGTTCTCGTACCATTTGTAGCCCTGCACGGCGACCCCCGCCTGCTGGGCGGCCCCCAGCACGGCGCGGTAGCCCTGGTGCGCCAGCTGTGCGGCCCCCAGGTAGTCCAGGGCGTCGTATTTCGCCTTGGCCTGGGTAAACAGGGTGTCGGCGTTCAGGGCGGCGCTGCTCACGCCACTGACTTTCTGGGCGCGGCGGGTCAGCTCCAGAATGGCGTTGGTGTTGTTCAGATAGGCGGCCGTCAGGTAGCGGTACTGGCTGTCCAGGTTGAACTGCCCGAAGGTCCGCGACAGGTCGTTGTAGGACATGATGGTGGCGCTCTGGTCGCCGCCGTTGACGAAGAAGAAGTCGCCGCTGGGTCCGTAGGACAGATTCTGCTCGCTGTCGTAGCCGTCATGTGGGTGCGACAGGCTGAGGTGGTGACCGACCTCGTGAACGGTGGTGTCCGTAAAGCCGTAACCTGGTTGCTCCTGAGTGCCGACCAGATCAGGGGTCAGGAAGGAATAGACAAAGCTCTGGGTGCCCGTTTCACCGTCATCGTAGGCAATGCCCAGTAGACCACCCTGGCTGTTCTGGTTGTCGTTGAAGAGGTAAACGGGCAGGCGGTAACGATTCTGCGGCGTGGTCTTGTAGGCCTCGCGCAGTTCCTTGACGCCAAACTGGAACAGCGCTTCTCCACTGAAGTCAAAGTAGTTGGGCGAGCAGACGTCTTCGACTTCCACGGGGAAAAAGCACTTGTACACATCGGCCAGATTGCCGTCCAGCGGGGTCTCCTTGACCGTGGTGCTGAACTTGGTGAAAGGCTGGAGTGGCGCGATGCGCTCCTGCATCAGCTGAGGTTTGAGGACTTCCGCCGAGGCGCGCGCTCCAGCGCCCTGCTCCACATGCAGGTCCAGCTCAATCTCTTCAGGCATCTGGGGGGGCGTCAGGGCTGCGCGGTAGATAGGGCTGGGGGTGAACAGCAGGTTAATGGCGGTGTAGCGGGCCACCAGGGCCAGGTCAGGGCTGACCTTACGCCCGGCGCCTATGCTGGCCTTGCGCGTGCCGTATTCCCAAATGGGTGGCATGCGGTAGTCAGCGGCATCGTCGCCGTCTACATCCAGATTGGTGACGTCGTAGGCGTAGGTCCAGGGGTCTGGGTTGGCCGATAGATCGTAAAACCATACGCGCTGCGCAGCGCTGCCCATACGGGTGCTGCCGCCCCAGGCAATCAGTCGGCGGTTAGAAAGCTCACCAAACTTGGCGCCTGTGTCGGTGTCGGCGGCGTCGGCCCGCGCGTAACTGTGGAACTTAAAGTCGGGGCGGTCATACCAGTTCACGAAGTAGATGGTGTGTTCGCCTGGCTTGACGCCCACGCGGCTCACGTTGTCGGCCAGCCAGTTTTCTGTCTTCAGCGCGTCAATCTCAAAATTGCCGGTCACTGGGCGGTTGATGTTGCCCGCTGGGGTGGCACACACCGGGTCATCCTTGACCAGATACTCCTGGCAGTTATAGCGCTGCTGATGGAGAGTAATGGCTTGCTCTGTGCCGGAAGCGGTCAGAAACTCAAAGAAATCATCCTCGAATGCTTGGTTGGCAAAGACGTAGTTGTAATCGAAGTCAAAGCTGTTGCCCGTCATCTCTGTGCGGCCGTAAGAGCTGGGAATGCGGTTCACAGCGTCGTAGGTTTTGGGCAGCGTCTGCGCGAAATCCTGCGTGCTGACCTGGCGCGCCGTCGCCACCTGGCCGGGAAGAGTCTGACGGTAGCCCACAAACACGATGTTGACCTTGAGTTTGGTACGAACCGTGTCCTCTTTGCCGGGTGACAAGGTCTTCAGGGTGCCAAATTCCGTTGGGGTGCCCGGCGTTGGAATAGGCGTGGGCTGATTACAGGCAGAGAGTAGGGCAGTGCCCAGGAGGGCAGCGGTCAGCAGGGATTTGTGCATGGGACTCCTCTGAGATGGCCAGAAGCAGGCAGAATCAGCGGTAGCAGCGCGTGTCTCGGTCAGTCGAAGGGTCGAAGACCCGGACGCCGCTCACAGAACTTTCTGACGCCTCACATCCTAGCGCCTGGACGGGTGACTTGACCACGCGCCGGGGCGCCCCTTACCCTGGGCAGCGACTCCCACGCTGGAGCCACCCACTTCAGAGCGCCCGAGAGACCTGGCTCGTTGACGGCGCGGCAACCGGACTTCATCTCGTCACGGTGCCAAGGCCAGCCTGCCTGCGGCTCAACGATGACCGCGCGGCCGGAGCAAGAGGGAAGGTCTCGCGGATGACATGTTCAGCGCCCCTTCTCATGGTTTCAGAGCAGGGGCGCGCCTCTTTGTGCAGGCGTCCCCCCGGTGTCCCCGTAGGAGGCGCGTCATGGCGCACAGATTTGAGACGTTGCAGGTTCATGCCGGACAGAAGCCCGACCCCACCACCGGCGCGCAGCAGGTGCCGATTTACCCCACCAACAGCTACGTGTTCCAGTCGCCCGAACACGCCGCCGACCTGTTTGGCCTGCGGGCCTTTGGCAACATCTACAGCCGCATCATGAACCCCACGAACGCCGTGTTCGAGGAGCGGCTGGCCGCCCTGGAAGGTGGGGTTGGCGCCTTGGCTGTGGCGAGTGGGCACGCCGCCCAGTTTCTGGCCATCACGAACGTCGCCCAGGCTGGGGACAACATCGTCTCCACGCCCAACCTTTACGGCGGCACTGTCAACCAGTTCCGCGTGACGCTGGCGCGGCTGGGGATTGAGGTGCGCTTTACGGGCCGTGACGAGCGCCCCGAAGACTTCACCGCCCTGATTGATGAGAAGACCCGCGCGGTGTACCTCGAAACCATTGGCAACCCGGCGCTGAACATTCCCGATTTCGAGGCGATTGCCGCCGCCGCCCACGCGCAGGGCGTAGCCGTGATCGTGGACAACACCTTTGGCGCGGGTGGGTACTACTGCCAGCCGCTGAAACACGGCGCCAACGTGGTGCTGCATTCGGCCAGCAAATGGATTGGCGGGCACGGCAACGGGATTGGCGGCGTCATCGTGGACGGCGGCAATTTTGACTGGGGCAATGGCCGCTACCCCCTGTTCACCGAACCCAGCCCCAGCTACCACGGCCTGAACTTCTGGGAGACCTTCGGCACCGGCAACGCGCTGGGGCTGCCGAACGTGGCCTTTATCATCCGCGCGCGCACCGAGGGGCTGCGGGACCTGGGGCCGACCCTGGCCCCGCAGCAGGCGTGGCAGTTCCTGCAGGGCCTGGAAACCCTGAGTCTGCGCGCCGAGCGCCACGCCCAGAACGCCCAGGCGCTGGCCGTCTGGCTGGCCGCGCACCCGGACGTGAGCCGCGTGACCTACCCTGGCCTGAGTAACCACCCGCATTACGACCGGGCCCAGCATTACCTGCCGCGCGGGGGCGGCGCGGTACTAACCTTTGAACTGCGGGGCGGGCGCGCAGCCGGCGAGGCATTTATCCGCTCGGTGGCGTTGGCGCAGCATGTGGCCAACGTGGGCGACACCCGTACGCTGGTCATTCACCCGGCCAGCACCACCCACAGCCAGCTGGATGAGGTCTCGCAGGGCCGCGCGGGCGTCACGCCAGGGCTGGTGCGCGTGTCGGTCGGCACCGAGCATATCGAGGACATCCGCGAGGACTTTGCCCAGGCGCTGGCCGCCGCCCTGGTGGAAGGGGACGCGGCCGAAGCCAGCGCCAGCGAGGAGGCGTGACCGCCCTGAGTCATCCTGTCCCCCCGCCGCTGCCGCTGCCGCTGCCGGCCCTCGACGACAGCCCCGAGCGATGTCTGCCTGCCGAGCAGCCCGTCTCCCCCCGCCGGCAGGTGGCGCGGCTGTTCCGACAGGCGCCGCTATTGCTGGACTGCGGTCTGCCGGTCAGTGACGTGCGCCTGGCCTACCACACCTACGGCACGCCGGGTGAAACGGCGACGCTGGTGCTGCACGCCCTGACCGGCAACAGCGCCGTGCATGAGTGGTGGCCCGAGTTTCTGGGCGAGGGGCGGCCGCTGGACCCCACGCGCGACTTCATCGTGTGTGCCAACGTGCTGGGCGGCTGTGCAGGCAGCAGCGGTCCCGGCGACCTGCCAGGGCTGGGCGCAGGCGACGCGCCGCTGACCCTGCGGGATATGGCGCGGGCCGGGCGCGCGCTGCTGGAACACCTGGGGGTGCGCCGCGTGCGCGTGGTGGGCGGCAGCATGGGCGGCATGCTGGCCTACGCCTGGCTGCTGGAATGCCCGGACCTGGTGCAGAGCGCCGTCATCATTGGCGCCCCGGCCCGGCATTCGCCCTGGGCGATTGGCCTGAACACGGCGGCCCGCAGCGCCATCCGCGCGGCGCCGGGAGGCGAGGGCCTCAAGGTGGCGCGCCAGATTGCGATGCTGTCGTACCGCAGTCCCGAGAGTCTGGCCCAGACCCAGGCCGGACAGCGCCGGGCGGGCGTGCCTGCCATCACCACCTACCTACACCACCAGGGCGAGAAATTGCAGGCCCGGTTCTGCGAGCGCAGTTACGTGACCCTGACTGGCGCCATGGACACTTTTCAGCCGGGCGACGCGGAACTAGGCACCATCCGCGCCCCGGTGCTGGTGGTGGGCATTTCCAGCGACCAGCTGTATCCCGCCGCCGAGGTGCGCGCCCACGCCGAACGGCTGCCCCGAGCCTCGTACTGGGAACTGCAGAGCGTGCACGGCCACGACGCCTTTCTGATGGACAGCCAGGAGTTGCCAGGGCGAGTGTCCGCGTTTTTGCAGGCAGGTGAGGGTGCGGTTCAGGTGTGTTGAGTCGCGGCGCCGACTTGCCACTCAGGCGCAGCAGCGGGGCCAGTCGGTTCGCCAGACGCACGGCTGAATTGCGCGACCTCTGCGACTGCTGACGGCGTGGCGTCAGTAGAGGGATAGGTGCAGACCGGCTAGACCCAGAAGAGGCTGTCCCAGCATCTGTCAAGACATTGCGCCGCCGGGTGGGGAGCGTGTCAGGGTCGGGCGGCCCGGTGAATCAGGTCGGCGACCTGCGCGGCGGTGTGTTCCAGACGGTGGCTGCTCAGGACCCGTTCACGGGCCTGGCGGCCCAGCTGAGCAGTCTGGAGAGGCGCCTGCGCCAGTGCCCGCAGGGCCTGGGCCAGCAGTTGGGGCTGAGGCGGAACCAGCAGCCCATCCACCCCGTCGCGCACCAGCTCGGCCTGAGCCGGAATAGCGGTGGTGACCACTGGCAGGCCCGAAGCCATCGCTTCGAGCGTGACCAGCGACTGATTTTCGGCCAGGGTGGGTTGCAGGAGCACGTCGGCGGCCTGATATAGCGTGGACATGTCCCAGCGCCGTCCCAGAAACCGGACATTGGTCAGGCGCAGGCGGCGCGTCAGCAGCCGAGCGGCTGTGCCCAGCGGCGAATCCATGTCGCCCACGAACACAAAGGTCAAGTCAGGGCAGTGCCGCGCCGCCAGCACGGCAGCCAGCTGATTTTTTTCCAGGGCAAAGCGGCCCGGCACCAGCACGGTAAAGGTGTCAAAGCCCAGGTGGCGCCGCAGGGCTGCGCGGGCCTCTGCGGGGGCCGGCGCGAACACGGCTGTATCCACGCCGTTGGTCACCCCAAGAACACCGCGCAGGCGCATCCGGCGTTCCAGAAAGGCCTGCCCCCAGCGCGACACGGTGACCACGGTGCCCACCCGCCGCAGGGGCCGGGCCTTGGTGACCGCGTAAATCAGCCGGAACAGCGCCTTTAGCCCCAGCGGATAGTGATAGTCCAGCTGGTCATGCACCACCGTCAGATAGGGCGTCGCCAAGTTGGCCTGGGCGGCGGCGTAGGTGTGCGGTTCCCACGCCTGAAGCAGCCGCAGGTCAAAGGAGGCGGTGGCTGGGCCCAGCGTACCGACGCCGTCATGCCGCGTGACCTCCAGCCCCCGCTCTGCACACCGCCGCGCCAGTTCGTCCAGCGCCGCGCCGTGTGGCAGAAAGACGCTGGCCTGAATGCCCTGTTCACGCAGCAGGGGCAGCACGTCCAGAAGCCAGATTTCGCTGCCGGCCACGCGCGGGGCGTCGGTCAGGACGGCCAGCCGCAGGGGGGCGTGGCGGGGGCCGGTCATTCCACCGGCTCGCCGCGCTGTAACTTCACGGCGCGCACGAGGTTCTGGTACATCAGGGCGCTGGTCAGCGGCCCCACGCCGCCCGGCACAGGGGTCTGGGCCTGTACCGGCAGCCCGGCCTCGGCGTCGCCCACCACGCCCTGCGGCTGCACGTTGATGCCCGCGTCAATAATGACGTGGTGGGGCTGCACATGCTCGGGGCGCAGCAGCCCCGCGCGGCCCACCGCCACCACCACGGCGTCTTGGTTGTCCAGCACCGCGCGCAGGTCGCGGGTGTGTTCGTTGCACAGCGTGACGGTCACGCCCCGGTTGTTCAGCATGAACGTCAAGGGCCGGCCGACGGTGCGCCCTGGGCCCACGACCGCCACCCGCCGCCCACGCAGGTCGTCACCCAGCGCCGAGCGCAGCAGAAAGCGGACCGAGCGCGGCGTGGGGGGCAGCAAAGCCTCGCTTTCGCGGCCCGCCGCAATCAGGGCGAGGTTGGCGGGACTCAGGCCCTCAATGTCTTTCTGGGGCTGGAGGCGCAGCAGCGCGGCGTCGGCGTCCAGCCCCGGTGCCAGCGGCAATTCCAGCATGATGCCGTGAACGTCCCCGCTGGCCGACAGCTCGTCCAGCGCGGCGTGCAGGCCGTCCTGGGTGGGCGCGTCGCCTAAGTCGCGCACGGTGAAGCGCACCCCCAGCCGTTCGGCCTGCCGGGCCTTGCTGTCCACGTACACCCGCGAGGCCGGGTCGCCCGAGGCCAGCACGCTGACCAGATGAGGCTGAAACGGCCAGGCGCGCAGCGCGGCGCGCACATCGGCCGTGACGTCGGCGGCCAGGGCTTTGCCCGGCAGGGCGCGGGGGGTGGGAGCAGAGGCGTCGGGTGTGGGCATGGCAGGTCTCGGTGGTCAAGTGTAGTACGGATTCCGAAGCCGTCTGGAGCGGGGAGGCCGGGTGCTGGGTCAAGTGACGCGGGCACAGGGTGCGCCGTGTACACTCTGGGCAGAAAAAAGCGCACAACCACACTACCGCCTCCGGACGCATCCCCAGGGGGAGGATAGCGTGAAGTCGTTCACAGCGGCTCCTGGCTGGACAGAATATCGTCTACACCGATGTCAAGTCCCGCCCCCCGTCCCGCCCGCGCCCGCAGCGCTGAAGAAAAGCATCAGCGCCGCGACGATATCCTGCGCGCCGCCGAACGCCTCTGGACCAGCACCTCCTACGCCGAACTCAGCATGAACCAGGTGGCGCGGGAAGCGCAGCTGGCCAAGGGCACCCTCTACCTGTACTTTGACACCAAGGAAGAACTGTTTCTGGCGCTGCTGTCCGAGCATCTGCACCGCTGGATCGCGGCCACCGCCGCCCTGTTTACCGAGCGCCAGCCGCGCACGGCCCAGCAGGTGACCGACATCCTGCTGTACCAGGCCGAGGACTTGATTCCGCTGCGGCGCCTGCTGGTGCTGCTGGGCACCGTGCTGGAGCGCAATGTTCGTCCTGAACTGGCCCTGGAATTCCGCCGTGACCTGGACGCGCAGTTGCGCCGCCTGGTGGGCCACATGCCCTACCCGCCGGCCACCGCCCTGCGCGTGCTGCGCCACCTGTACGCCATGACGATTGGCTGGCAGCAGTTCAGCGAGTCGCTGCCTGGCACCGACCCTGTGACGGCCCAGATCCGCACGCCCGAGCAGACCGATCTGTACAGCGAATTCGAGCTAGCCCTGCGCGCCATCATCGAGCAGCTGGCGGCGCAGGAAGCGCGCCCGGCCAACGCCAGCTAAAGCCCACCCGGCGGGTACAGGAACGGGGCCAGTGGGTCCCGTCTTCTTTTTGCGTCTACCCCTTTTTGAACTTGCCGCTGGCGGCATGCCAGACCAGGCGCAGGGGCCGCGTCACGGCGGCCAGGTTCACTCTGGCGGCGGTGCAGGCGCGCGCGGCGTCGGGCGGCAGCAGCGGCAGCGCGTGCAGGTGCAGGCCGCCTGGGGCCGGCAGGTACGACACCCCCAGCGTCACCGCGCGCAGGCAGGGCGGCACGCTGCCGGTCAGGAATTCCTGGTCGCGCAGCAGCGGAATAACGTCGTGTTCCCCTGTCGGCGTTAGCGTGCCCCCCGGCCGCAGCCAGGCAAAGGCGCTGCGTTCCTGACAGGCGCCCTGGGCACACCACTGCCGGTTCAGGACCAGCAGCGCCTGGGTGCCGCTGCGGTAGGTGGCGGCCCGCACGGTGGTAAAGACGCTGCCGGCGCCGCCGTGGCTGTGACCGCGCCAGTCCAGAAAAGTGGCCGCCTCGTCGGTCAGGCGGCGGGCAAAGAGATTCTGCGTGGCCCCCCAGGTCAGGCCTTCGCGCTGGGCCAGCGCCAGCAGCGACCCTTCAGCCGCTGGCGGCGTGAAGGTGGTCATAAAGGTATGTAGGCCGCGCAGCGGGCTCAGGGGAGAGCCGGGCGGCGTGGCCCCTGAGGCGCTGGGACTCAGCTGCGCGCCAGCGGTCCCCATCGCTAACAGCGCCAGGAAAAGGCTGGCCCGCCACCACCCAGCGTTCTGGCGGCTTGACTGCTCCAGGCTCATGCTTCCCCCCAATTTCTCATTGATTCTCATTTTGCACCAGGGGAGCGCCTCTGCACAGGGGGGAACGGGCGGCCCTGTTCGCCCGCTATGCTGCGCCCGTGCGCGTGGTGCTGAAACTGGGAACAAGTGTGCTGACTGCCGGAACAGACCGCCTGCACCGGCCGCGTCTGGTGGACCTGATGCGGGGGCTCTCGGCGGTGCGCCAGGCTGGCCACGAGGCGGTGCTGGTGACCAGTGGCGCCGTCCTGGCCGGTTGGGAAGCCCTGGGGTTTCCGCCGCGCGACCGTACTCTGGCCGAAAAGCAGCTGCTGGCCGCTGTGGGCCAGGGCCGCTTGATGCACGCCTACGCCCAGCTGGCCGACCTGTACAGCGTGCCGGTGGCGCAGGTGCTGCTGACCGCCGACGATTTCCGGGACCGCACCCGGTACTTAAACGCCCGAACCACCCTGAACGCCTGCCTAGCACGCGGCGTGATGCCCGTTATCAACGAGAACGACGCTGTGGCCCTGGAGCAGCTGAAGGTGGGCGACAACGACACGCTCTCGGCGTTCGTGGCCAATCTGGTCGAGGCCGACCTGCTGGTCATCCTGACCGACGCGCCGGGGCTGTACACCGCCGACCCGCGCACCCACCCGGACGCGACCTTTATTCCGGTCGTGGAGCGCGTCACCCCCGAGGTCTGGGCGCAGGCGGGCGGGGCCGGGTCCCACCGGGGCACCGGCGGCATGCACACCAAGATTCAGGCCGCTGAGGTGGCCACCCGTGCGGGCACGCCCGTCGTGATTGCCCCCGGCGACGCCCCGGACGCCCTGAGCCGCATCGTGGCCGGGGAGGCGCTGGGCACACGCTTTCTGGCCCACACCTCGCGGCTGGAGGCGCGCAAACGCTGGATTCTGGCTGAGGTCGCCTCAGGCAGTCTGAGGCTGGATGCAGGCGCTGCCCAGGCGGTACGCGAACGCGGCGCCAGCCTGCTGCCCGCTGGCATTACGGCTGTCGAGGGCCGCTTTGCGCGCGGCCACACGGTCCGGGTGTTGGGACCAGACGGCGCCGACCTGGCCCGCGGCCTGAGCCGCTACAGTTCGGGCGACCTGACCCGCATTCAGGGCCGGCACTCACGCGACGTGGAAGGGCTGCTGGGCTTTACCTACGGCCCCGAAGCGATTCACCGGGATGATCTGGTGCGGTTGTAGGGGAGAGGCTGTTTGGGAATGGACAGTGGCACCTGGAGTGGTTGAGAGGTGTCACCCTGAACCGCTCTGTGACGGACGAAGGGCGTGACCTCAACAGACAGCGGCAGAAATGGAATCGGGGGGATGTGTTGACCCTCTCAATGGAACTGGCAGCCGCTGTGAGGCCGGTTGGGTAGAGGAGTCTGCCGGCGCCGGGGCCTCCTGTCATTTGCGCGTTGGGAAGCTTTCCAGCTGCGTTGAAATTATCGAATCAGCAGAGACTGGGGAGCCTCCAGGCTCTAACCGTTAAGCATCTTCGGCTCCAGTGTGCGGCGCACCGCCTTCCAAGTGACTGGGCCAGAGTCGCCGGCAGCGGATGTATCCCCGCGACCCTTCTCTGCGCCCCTCTATACTGCCGGGCGTGCTGGCGCTGCTCGCTTCGACGATCACTCTGACGGACCCGGCGGGGGACGCGCGCGGCGACGGCGGCTATGTGCTGCCCACCCGCCCCGCCATCAGCGCTGAGATGCTGGACCTGCGCGCGTTTAGCGCCCAGCCGCAGGGCGAGGGCATGCGTTTTACCGTCAGCTTTAGCCAGCTGGGTAATCCCTGGAATGCGCCGTCGGGGTACAGCGCGGGCGTGACCGATATTTTTGTCAAGGGCGCGCTGGGCGGGCAGCAGGTGCTGGGCGAGACCGGGCTGCGGGTGCGCGGTCAGGGCGGCTGGGCCTATCACCTCCGCGTGACTGGCGGCGGCGCCACATTGGTGCAGGCCGATAGTCAGGGCACGCTGACCACGCTGGCTGCCCCTGGCGTTCAGGTCTCAGGCACCAGCCTGGTGATTGACGCAGCGGTGCCGGGCGGGACCTACGGCTACTGGGTCACCAACAGCGTCTACACGCCCCTGTCGCCGGGCGGCGTCCTAAAACCTGGCACCGCCGCTGGCCCCACCCTGTTGCAGGCGGGGCGGGCCGGCGCCCCGACCCCGGTGGACGTCCTGGCCCCCAGCAGTGACACCCTGGCCTTTACGAGCGGCACCCTGGCGCCTGTGGGCGAAACCCGTGACTGGGTGAGTCTGACCCTCATGGCCCTGGGCGCAGCGGGCCTGCTGCTGACGGTGGTGGCCACGGTTATGGTGTGGCGGCGGTTGGCAGGCCGGTGACGCGCCTGCCCGCGCCCCTGCTGATTCTGGCTGCGGCGGTGCTCTGGGGCCTGCTAGGAATTCTGGGCAAGCAGGCGCAGGCGGGCGGCGTGGGGCCGCTGGAGGTGGCGTTCTGGCGCGCCCTGCTGGCTGGTGGGCTGTTTACCCTGCACGCCGGCTTGACCGGCGCGCGCTGGCCGCGTGGCCGTGACCTGCTGGTCACCGTCGGCTTTGGGGTGGCGGGGGTCAGCGTGTTTTACGGCGCCTATCAGCTGGCGGTGCAGGCGGGCGGGGCCAGCCTGGCCAGCGTGCTGCTGTACACCGCGCCTGCCTTTGTGGCGCTGATGGGCTGGGCTTTGTTGCGCGAGCGCCTGGGTCGCCGGGAGTTGGGCGCCGTGGCCCTGACCCTGGGGGGCATTGCCCTCATCAGCCTGGGTGGTGGCCAGGGCGTCACGGTCAGCGGCCCGGCCCTGGCCTGGGGCCTCCTGGCCGGCTTCACTTACAGCCTGTATTACCTGTATGGCAAGGCGTTTTTTACCCGGTACGAGCCGGCCGCGCTGCTGGCGGTGGCCTTGCTGGTGGGCGCCGCAGGCCTGCTGCTCTTCGTGGACTTTACGGCCAAGACAGTCCCCGTGTGGGCCAGCCTGGGCGGCATGGCGGTGTTCTGCACCTACCTGGCTTACCTGGCGTATAGCGCAGGCCTGCGGTCACTGCCGGCCACCCGTGCCAGCGTGATTGCCAGCCTGGAGCCGGTGGTGGCTGCTGGGCTGGCTGCCCTGCTGTTCGGCGAACGCCTAGCGGCCCTGGCCCTGCTGGGCGCGGCGCTGGTGATAGGGGCGGCCCTGCTCCTCAGCATCAACCCAGACGAAGCGCATCCCAGCGCGGAGTGAGAGAGGGGCCGACGGGGAAGAGCCCCTTTTCTGTTTA
>NZ_WQLB01000048.1 GCF_009755355.1 Deinococcus arboris
CTTCAGGCCACCTGCTTCACCCAGGCTCTTTCATCGTTCCAACGCTAACAACTTGCCACAACCCCTGGAGAGACTGATCAAAGCCCGGACCACCAGTGGATATGAGACGGAGCCCACGCCCCAGGAGTGCTGGGCTCTGACCGGAGCGCAGTCATACGCGTGGAAGTCAGGACCCCGTGACTTGACATACCAAATTCAGTCGGTCGGTGCGTGTGTTCTGGTGCTAGGCTCGCCCGCGTGACGCACCCGGCCCCCCTTGCCGCCCTGACCCGTCTGTCCCTGCCGGGACGGTACGTTCTGCTGGTCTCCGGCCTGAGTCTCTATGGTCTGAGTCTGCGCCTGATGCTTGACGCCCGGGTGGGTGTGGCGCCCTGGGAAGCCTTTCACCTGGGCCTGACCCGTCACTTCCCACTCAGCATCGGCCTCGTGAGCGTCCTGACCGGCCTGTTGATCGTGGTGTTCACGGCGGTGCGCCTGCGGCAGCCGATCGGCCCTGGCACCGGCCTCAATGTGGTTTTGATCGGCGTGTTTCTCGATCTTCTGGGGCCAGTCGTCCCGGACCCCGTGACCCTGGCCGGGCGCTGGATTCAGTTTCTGCTGGGTGTGCTGCTGCTGGGTCTGGCGACTGGCACCTATGTCGCCGCTGGCCTGGGCGCTGGGCCGCGTGACGGCCTGATCTTGGGTCTGAGCCGGACCACTGGCTGGCCGGTGGCGCACGTCCGCACGAGCATAGAATTGGTCATCCTGGCCCTGGGCTGGGGACTGGGCGGACTGGTCGGGTGGGGAACGCTGGTCTTTGCACTGGCGAGTGGCCCAGCTATGGCGCTGGGTTTGGCGTTGTATGGGCGCCGGAACCCTCCGCAAGTGGTCCAAGGAGTTGCTGACCCCCGACGCGAATGAGAGTCTCAACTGACGCTAGCCAGGCTTGAAAGCCTTCGCCCGACGGCAGGTGATTCACGTCATCTTGTTGTGCCTGACGAATCAACAGCTTCAGAAACTGGACTTACGGCACCAACGCCAGAAAGGCTTTGGAGCGCAGGAGCGTGAGGGGATGCTCGGGCGTCTGTGCCCACACTGTCTGGGCGTCTTGACGCTGAAACGCAGCTCTCGCTTCTGCTCACGCCAGGGGCCACATGACTTACCGTACCGCAACCCCATTAAAGGGCAGGAGGGATGGCTTTTCCTTGACAATCTGACTCAGTTCTGATGACAAGTGGCGTTGTTGCGCGCACAGGGTTTGGATTTCTGGTGTCGCTGAGCATCCTCGTAGAAACCGCTGCATTGAGCACGATGGACACGAGCCGCCAGTTGGCAGCTTACGCCGGTGTGTCTCCATCACCGCATCAGTCTGGGTCGCTCAATCGACGTGGACGCATCTCGAAGATCGGAAATCCTCGTCTACGACGCGTGGTGTATCTGGCCGCTGTGGCGGCCACTCGCACCAAGACGAAGGAGAAGGCGTTTTACCAACGCCTTCGGGAGCAGGGCAAGCCCGGGAAAGTCGCGGTCACTGCACTGGCGCGGAAATGACTCTGTGTCGGATTCGCTGTGGTGAAGTCTGGCATCCCCTATGACCCCTTGTTTGTCAGGTCGGCGAACGAGGCTTGACGAGTCCAGCGGAAAACAATATCTACAATTTTGCGCCAATCGTGTACTGAGGCCTTTTTGGCCCGTGTTGGCATTTTTTGGTGTGCAGAAAACCTTGCTTGCAAGGGAAATTGAACATTTTAGGGATGAGGTGCCGTTCCTGAAAGGGTATCCGACATATATGCAGTGAAGTCGCAACAGAGGCTTTTGTTTCGCTGAGACATGTTTTTTGTCAGTGGCGCCTCGTCGCTGACACATACCCCCATTCAGGGCATGCCCTTCACCTTCCAGCCGAACACCTGGCGTCAGGCGAGGAAGCCGGTCTGTCCAGGCACCGCGTGACCTTGGGGTAGCGGCCGGGCCTTACGCTGGGGTGTGACTTCAGAAGCACCGCAAGATACGCTTCGCCGCCTGGACGTCAGTGTCCTGCCACTGGCCCGGTTCAGGCCATTGGCGACGTCTCAGCTCATCAAGGTGGAGCAGGCTGCTGCGGCGCAGGGGGATCAGGCATTGGCTGACGCGGCCAGGCTGCTGAGTCACGCGGTGAATCTTCACCTGCGTGAGGAGGAGCGCGACCAGCCCTTCGGGCCAGCTCAGGTGTTCCTGGGTGTTCCGCTCTTCGAGCAGACCATGCTCACCTCCGAAACCGGTGTGCGCCTGACCTCAGCTGCCACTGAACTGTTGGCGGCGGCAGCGCACCACACCGAACACCCAGCGTTGCAAGCCCGAGCTGCGGATCTGTTGTGGACCTTCGGGCGTGACTTCCAGGCCGGTTCAGTCGCCGTCACCCAGTATGTTGCCTGGGCGCAGGCGGTGGTGGGCGAGGACTGGATGGGGGCAGTAGACGCTTTGACCCGGGCACACACGATCGCGCCCGCCCTGGGGCGCCGGCAACCCGCCGTGGAGACCGTGCGAAACGCCGTGGTCCGTCACTTGGACAACCCAGCACTGGGCCAAACCTGGGCTGCGGAGCGTCTAATGGGCCTGCTGCTACGGGACGGCGACCAGGCACCGGCCTGGGCTGAACTGGCCACGCAGTATGCGCAGGCGGCGGCGGACAGCAGCGCGTGGTTCCTCGCCAACCGGTATTGGCAAATGGCCGCAGCCTGGCACCGCAAAGCAGGTCAGCCAGACGAAAGCGGGCGCGCCTTGGTGCAGGCCGCCGAAACGCACGTTCGCGAGGGCGAGCAAGTGTTCGAGCGAACCGGCCGACATCTGGATATGGTGCCTCACCTGGAACAGGCCATCCATCAGTTACGGGGGGTGCCGGGCACCCGGCCCCGAGTCTTCGCGTTGCGGCGCGAGCTGCTGACGCACCAGGAATACTCTGTGGACGAGCTGACCCGGCGAGAATATGCAGTTCCAGTCAACCACCGCCTGCTGGATGAGGTTGGCACGGTGCTCCGTGGTCAACCTTTGAAGGGCGCTCTGTACCGTCTCGGCACACTGAGTTGGGAGGAACCCGTCCAGAAGCTCAGAGACGACGCTGAGGCCGCCGTGCGGCAATTCGTAGTCCTTCACTCAATCCCCCAGCGTCAGATCAACGCGGAGGGGCGAACGGTGGTGACGTCCGGAGCAGGAGAGTCGCGGGTGGAACAGGAGATGTTCACGCAGCAAACCCTGAACTACACCGTGACGGCGCTCCCTGTGATTCAGGCTGCCCGCCTGGCCCTGCTTGAGGAACACGATGTCCGCACGGAGGATCTGCTCCCCATCCTGCAGGCCTGCCCTATCGTCCAGCCAGATCACCTCCGCTCGATCTGCACCGGCTTGATTGATGGGCTGTATGGCAATTTTCTCGCCGCGGCTCACACCTTGGTGCCTCAACTGGAGCATGCGCTGCGGGAACTGGTGGATCTCATGGGCGGGCTCACCTCCCGCGTGGATGCGGACGGCACGCAAGACGCGGTGGATCTGGGCACCTTGCTGCGTCCCGGAGATCAGGCGACGCTGCTTGAAGACGCTCTAGGCCCCGATTTCCTTTTCCAGCTTCGCGGGTTCCTGGTTGAGCGCCATGGGGCCAATTTCCGGAATAAGATCGCCCACGGACTGGCTGGGGACAGGGAGGTGCACACCTATGGGCAGGTCGCCTGGCACCTGATGTGGCAGGTGGTGACGGGGTTGGCAGCGGCCGATAGTGAGGCGGGGCCAGCGACGGTCTGACGGATGCGCCTGGTGCTGAACAGGTTTGGGCGTCATGGTGTTACGACAGCAGGTCGGTGCAAGTCGCTTCAAGGCAGGCTAAGAGAGGTAGAGGGTGACGCTGGTGGCTCAGGTTTGCATCAGCCCCGAAAAACGCAACGTTACCCGACTGATTCGTCCTCTGCCCGTAGACTGCGGCCATGCCACGCGCCTCCACTGACCGCGAGCCGTATGCCTACATTGATCAGCTCCGCAGGCAACTGGAAGACGGCACGATGTCGGCGCTGGAGTTGCTGGCTTTCTTCAAGAGTCACACGCCTTGGCAGACGGCGGCGTGGAAGCGGCGCCGAGCGGAACTCATTGGTGACTCGTGCGGATCCTGCGGTTCGACCGAGCCGCCCATGGTGCTGCAGCACACCTGGCATCCTCGACTATTCGGGGAGTGTCGCACAGAAGTGCAGCGGACGCTGCTGCCCCCACTGTTGCCCGCATACCTTGAGGTACATCCGCGCCCCCCAGCATCCCCGCCCTTCGATCCCAGGACGGCGCCACCTCAGCCGTTCGAGGTCCGGCAGGCCTGCCCGAAGTGCCAGAGCGTGAACATCCGGCAACGCAAGGATGGCATCTGGTCGTGCAACTACAAGAGCGTGAAGTACGGTTCCCCTCGCGTCGTCTGCGGTCACACGTTCCAGCAGCCCGTCACGGTGGAGTACCGCCGATTTGACGACGCGGCCTGGCTGACCAAGCAGGCCGCAGTTTACGAACGCGAGGCCCAGGAACCGGGGCGCGCCTGGTGGTTTGCGTTCGTGAATCTTCACTGGGCGGAGATTGAAAAGCAGGGTGCACTGCTGGTCTTGGAAGATCACCGCCGGTATGTGTCACTGCGTGCCGAGGACGTGGTAACCCGCTGCAAGCGATGCGCGTACCGGGAAGACCGGGCGTTCCGTACTGGGTACGCCAATGGCCTGCAGGCGGAACGTCATCGGGAGGTGCTGGTGGAGCTGGAGCAGGGGCGTCTGGGCGCGACCGAGCCGTCTTAAGCAGGCGCTTGTTGGCAGATAGAATTTTCATTGTGACTGCTCAGCGGGGGACCTGGACTTAGCGGAGCAGGTAGAGTAGGGGCATCTCCCTGACTACCCTTCAAAACGTGGCATGAGTGTACTCAAGGTGCGCCAGGATGCACCGGACGGATGCAGCAGGAGATCTTGGAGATGATCAAGTCCGAGTCGAAACACGGACACCGCACGGTGTCCGTGCTTCTTCGCTTTGGTGGCCGTTCGCCTCGCCACCAATTCACCCGTGACGCACGCCCAGATGAAGGCGGCACTGACGACCGTCAGGAGCGTGGAGACTCGTTCGGCGCGAGTCAGACCCGTATCCTCCAGATTGAAGCCTCTGGTTTTCAACGCGGCGTGGAGGTTCTCTGCCTGCCAACGCTGGGCATACCGACGCATGTTCGGCAGGGCGTGCCCTCGATACGCCAGGTAGAGCATTTCTCCAGCTGCATTTTTTGTGGCGGCCACACGGAGATTCACGCCGTAGACGCGAGTCTGGCGGTGCCAGACCCTGACCTCACCCACTTGGAGGTTCTTGAAGACGGCCCAGACCGGCATGCCGTGCGCGCCAATCGTGGCGCGGGCCGGGAGACGAATGCAGGGCGCAATCCCGTGCTGATCGAGGAACCCAAACCAATATTGCCCGATGAATTCACGATCTGCCAGCAGGCACCAGATCTCCCGGTCTGGACACAGCTTCAGGAAGCGCTCCACGAGCGCTTCCCGTGTAGCGGAGTGACTGGCCCCGCCATGCGGGAGCAGGGTCCACATCAGGGGCAAACTGAAGCCGTTCCACACCGCAGAGAGCAAGAGAATATTGACGTTCTGCTGGCCGAGTTTCCAGTTGGTTCGGTCAAGAATAAGGTCGACTGGGCCGGGCGGGAGGAAGGACAGGGCGAATCGGGGAAACAGCGCCTCAGGAAATGGAAACTGAACGAACCGGCAGAGCCGCTGATACCGCGTCGTCAACGTGCCTGGAAGTGAAACATGCGTTTTCAGGCTGTATAGAACGACTGTCCGCGCCTGAATGACCGCCAGGATCAGGACCGTGAAGACGACGAGGCGGCGAGCGTCCAACGGAAAGGCAGACCGCAAGGCGGTCTGCAAGGTATCGTGATGTGGTCGGCTCCCAGGGATTTTCATTACAGAAACACCGTACAGGAGCCGACTTTCTGTTGCCTATAGTGCGTTTTGAAGGGTGGTCAGGACGAGCGCGCCGGCGTTGACGATCAGATTGCCGGACCGGTGTGTTCTGCGGTCAAGCACGATGGAATTGAAGGCGTCGCCGGTGGGTTCAACGCCGACATGCTGCAGGACGGCGTCGTCACCTAGACCTTCGAGGGCCAGGCCATACATGAAGGGTTTGGGCATGGACTGCACCGTGAACAGCGTGGCCGAAAACAGCTATGGCGGGTCAAGAGTTTTATCTTAGCGTTCCGCATTCCGAGTCAGAAACCTCACATAAGCGAATGGTGTTGACGGAGACCCGCTACAGTCCTTCTATGACGGCGCCAAGTGTTCTGAGCCACTGGAGCAGCGGTCAGTATGCTCTGGGCTTAAGGCATTACGAGGCCCTGCGTTCTCCATCCCCAGTGGATGAACGGTGGGCTGGATACTGTCACCTCGCGTTGGGGCAAATCTTTGAGGCGAGGCTCTGTCTGAACCGGGCCGCGCATCAGGGGCTCACCAGTGCCCGGATCGGTCTGGCCCAGCTGCATATGCTTGAAGGTCAGTTTAGTCTTGCGGCCGAAGTCCTCGGCCGCGTGGATCACGCTGAACTCGACGGTCTGGACTGGATTTTGTTGCACCGTGCTCAAGGCACCCTCGCTCACCATCATGGCCGGCTGGTCGAAGCAACCGAGCATCTGGAACGTGCCTGGAATGCGGCTCATAGCCTGATCCATTTGCCAGGTGTGGTCTGTGCCGTGGCTCATCACCTGGCGGGTCTCTACGCTATCCGGGGACGAGACCAGCGGGCGGCACCTTATCTCCATTACGCACTCAAGCATGACCACACGGCGCGCCGCCCTTATCTGCTGGGCCTGCAAGCCCTCACTGCCGCCTACCAAGGCGAGTACGCGCAGGCACACCGCTACATCCGCGCCGCCATCAAACTCGTCGACAGTTTTCCCAGTGCTTACCCCACATTACAGTACGAGCTTGGGGTCATTTCCCGGCTATGCGGCACCCTCTCAGAAGCGCGCCGCGCCTTTGAACAGGCGTCTATCCTTGCGGGCGAGATGGGTGATCTAGAAACCCAGTGGTATGCCGAACTCGGGCTGATGAGTTTGGATCTGGAAGAGGGCCGGAGGCGCGAGGCCAGCCAGCATCTGGCGCAGTTGCGGCAGCTGGGCGCAACTGAGGTCATGCAGGCCCACTTGACCTTGCGATGCGAGGCACTTAGGACGACCAGTGATCCAGCAGCGCTGACTGAAGTGGCCACCTTTTTTCAGACGCGCGAGTACTTGAGGGAAGCCAGTTGGGCTTGGCTCCGCGCGGCTGAGGCGTACTTTCAACATGAAGACGGCCCTGGCGCGGCACACTGCCTCTCTGAAGTCGCTGCGCTTGTGTATATCCTGGGCTCGGTCGCGTCGCTCCAGACAGAGTTGCGGACCCTTCCCCTCACTGCTGCGCACCTCAGCGCGGGCCAGGGGCCAGACACTCTAAACGCCCTAATGGGTGCGCTGCCGTCTGCGCTTGAGGTGGCTCGCCCTCTTTACCTGAGCACCCTGGGCCCACCACGCCTACTGCAAGGGATACAAGAGATCAAGCCGGTGATGAGACGCTCTCTGGAACTCCTGTGCTTTCTTCTGGATCATCCAAACACGTCACTCCGGACTATTCAGACGAAGTTCTTCCCGGACACGCCGCCGCGTCAAGCCAAAAGCTACTTCCACCAAGTGCGTGATGACCTGAAACGGGTGGCTGGTCTCGAAATCGCTTACTGCCTGGCAACAAAAACATACGCTGTACAGCTGGACTCCATCGCCCTAACTTGGGACGTTCAGCATCTTAGGGCAGCGCTGCAGGCTGCTGAGGATAATTACGACGATGATTTGAAAGCGTTGCTTGAATACGCTCCGTCGCCTTTTTTGGAAGGCGCCGATGGGCTTTGGGCGACGGAGGAGCGGACACACCTAACCAACCGACTTCTCCGACTTGGGTTCTCGCGGCTCGGCCCTTGGTTCACACAAGGGAAATTTGACCAATGTCTAAGCCTGGCCAGTCATTTGCAGCAGCTCGACCCGTTCAATGATGCACTCAACGAATTCCTGATCCGGGCCACCCTGAAAGTCAACGGTTTCCACGCGGGCCGGAGCATGATCCGTGAACTGCGCGAAACCTACCAACGTGAGTTGGCCCTTGAACCCTCTTTCCTCACCAGGCTAGATCAACAGCTCAATTACAACTGAAGCTGGGCCATCTATTCTTGCCCCCAATCTCCTGACTTCAATGGGTTGAGCCCATGTCTTACCTCACTCACGAGACAAAAGGCCGCTTGAGCGGTGCTCACCGGCTTGTCCTCTGAGCAAGCGTCCTGAGGCGTCCTGCGGCCCGGCGCCTTACGTTCTATGGATTTTTGGGAGAAGCCGCCCTCAAATACAGACCACACGCCCAACTGTCTCGACCAGGACGGCGCAGCGCCAGTTTTGTGCGCCCGTAGGACGAGTAGGCACTAGGGTGCTCCAGGCCAACGGTCAAGGAGGCTTTCCTATGATTGCCACGCTTACCAAACCAATCGTATGCCTCGTTCTTTGTCTTGGGCTAAGCACCGCTGCTGCAGATCCAGTCACCATCGTCGGACTGAGTACCACACCGGCCCCGCCGCCAATCACAATTCGGCCCTGAGCGCCCCCACGTGTCATAGAACGCGTGATTCCGCTGAACCTACAACGTGATGTACCGCCGTCCCTGTGAGGCTTCATGACCAACTACAGTGCAGCGTTTACCCGTGCCACCCACCGGTCCCAGAAACATTACGAGCGCACCGCGAACATCATCCCTGCAGGCGCAACACGCAGCCTCAACTCCTGGGCCCCTTACCCGGTTTACTTGGCGGAGGCCCAGGGCAACCAAGTCACCGATATTGATGGCAACACGTATACCGACTTTCTCGGCAATTACACGGCGCTGGTCCACGGCCATCAGCATCCTCTCACCATGACCCACATGCACGAGCAGTTGACATGCGGGCTCTCCCTAAATTTCGCTACCGTCCGTGAGGCCGACCTGGCTCAGCGGATCGTGGACCGGTTGGCCTCCGTTGAGATGCTCCGGTTTACCGGCTCAGGCACAGAGGCCGTCATGTTTGCGACGCGCCTGGCACGCCTGACTAACGGGCGCCGGCTCATCGCCAAGATGGAGGGTGGCTTTCACGGCACCCACGACACCGTTTCCGTCAGTGTCCGCCCCCCTGCCGCGCAGGCGGGTGACGTCCATGCGCCGCACGGCGTGCCGGAAAGTGAAGCTCTATCGGCCGCCCTCACGGGAGAGACGATCATCCTGCCGTTTAATCATGAACGCGCGTGTGCCGCCATTCTGGATCAGCGGCACCAAGACATTGCCGGCATCATCGTTGAACCCATGCTGGGGGTGGGGGGAATGATTCCCCCGCGCCCTGGTTTTCTGGAGATGCTCCGCGAAAAATGCGACGCTTACGGCATCGTTCTGATTTTCGATGAGGTGATTACCCTGCGGCTGGGGTACGGCGGGGGTCAAGCTTACTTTGGCGTACAACCTGACCTCACCACCATGGGCAAAATCATCGGTGGCGGCATGCCCATCGGTGCGGTCGGTGGGAAGCGGGCCATCATGCACCTCCTGGAACCTCAGGGGGGAGCCGACGTGTACTCCGCGAAGACTGGGGGGCCAAAGCTCTATCAGGGAGGCACGTTCACTGGACATCCACTGTCGATGGCGGCCGGCATCGGGACGCTGGACGGGCTGACGGCAGATCATATTCAGGGGATCAATCGGCTGGGAGACGACCTGCGGGCTGAACTGAACCGCGAAGCGCAGGCCGCCGGGCTGCCTATGCGGGTCACGGGCAGCGGCTCTCTCCTGCACATCCATCTGAGCCGCGTGCCCATTGAGACGTACCGGGACACCTGGCAGGTGGACAACCAGAAGCAGCAGCGTTTCTTCCTGGGCATGTTGGAGCGCCAGCACCTGATCGCACAGCGTGGCATGGTGTGCCTGTCCACCACGATGAATCCATCGGATCTGACGTCGTTTCTCGACGCCACCCTCGAAACCGCGCGCGCGCTGGCATAAGGGACATCACATGACGCAAGACACAAGCCTGTTCTACATGGATGAGTACACCCCCTACATCGACATCCACGGCACGTATGTGCAGTTCGCTCAGCAGCATCTCCAGACGGGTGCCGACCAATCCGATCTGTATGCCCGTTTTCCACAGGAGAAGTGGCAGGCCCTTGCGGATGCCGGCTTCTGGCAGACCTTGGTGCCGGACGGGTTTGGAGGCAGGGGTACGGATTACCGGGCGTTTTTCGCATCGTTCGAAGGCCTGTCCAGCCAGTGCCATGATTTTGGCCTGCTGCTCTCCATCATCGCGCATGCCGGGCTCATCCAGGTGCTGGTTGATCACGGCACTTTCGAACAAAAACAAAAGTATCTGCCACTTCTGATGGGGGGCGGGGTGGGCAGCACCGCCGCGACCGAGCCTCAGGGCGGCTCCCATATATCCGCCGTGAAAACGCGCGCAGCGCAATCTGGCGACGCGACGTACCTCTTGTCAGGCGAGAAGTGCTACATCACCAATGCCCCGATTGCGGATGTCATGCTGATTGTGGGTCGCCTGGCGGGCCTGGAGCCAAGGGACATCACCCTGTTCGTGGTGGGTCGGGATCAGGCCGGCGTTCGGCGTGGCAATCAGGATGACCTGCTGGGCCAGCGGAGCAGCCCTACAGGCCCGATCTACTTGGACGGGGTTGAAATTACGCCGGCACATATTGTGGGCCAGCCCGGTGAAGGGCTCGAAACGCTGTACAACTTTCTCGCATTTGACCGGTTGATGTACGCTATCGCTGTCAGTGGGTACCTAAAACCCTTCATTGGAGACGCCATTGCCTATGCCCAGGACCGCACCGCGTTTGGGCAACCCCTGATTTCACACGGCTTTATTCAGGACAAGATCGTGCAGATGGTCATGACGCAGGAAATCTCAGCGTCCCTGGCGGAGCAGGCCGCTACTCATTTCTGTGACCGCAGCATGCGCGCTCAGTATTACGCCTCTATGGCCAAACTGTACTGCGCGGAAAACTTGGTGACCTCTGCCCTGGAACTGATTCAACTGTTCGGTCATAAGGGCTATCAGAAGGGGTCTCGGTATGAGCGGTTGCTGCGCGACGCGGTGGCACTCCGGATTGCGGGGGGAACCTCAGAGATGCAGAAGAAGAATGTGGTGAAGTTTGCGGCCATGTTTCACCGGCAGTCCGCCGGGAGCGCGTGATGCGGCCGGGTGAACAGCACACCCAGTCGTTCGTGGTGCGGCCTCAGGATTGCGCCCACGAGTGGGGAAATAAGGGCCTTATGGTTCTCTCCACACCTGCCCTGATTGGTCACATGGAAAGCGCCTGTGTGTCCGCCTTGCAAACGGCCCTTTCTGAGGGCACCATGACGGTGGGAGCAGCGGTGCAGATGCGCCACCTGGCCAAAGCGGATGTGAATGACCTGTTCACGGTCACGGTGAAACTGCTTGAAGTGGACGGTCGGAAATACCAGTTTCAGTTTGAAGCGCATCGCGGAAACACTGTTCTGGGTAATGGTAGTCACCTGCGTATTCAAATTGCTCAGCCAGCTCCGGTGGGAGCCCCATGACAGCGGTGCACCTTTCGGGGTATGGCCATTTTGTTCCTGAGCGTGTGGTGGACAACGCGGAGATCGTGCAGACGCTGGACATTGACGAAGCGTGGATTGATGAGCGTGCAGGGGTGCTGCAACGGCGGCACGCTCATGCGAGTGAAGCTACCTCTGACCTGGCGCTGCACGCAGCCCGCCTGGCAGTGCACCGGGCGCACCTGCAACCAAATGATCTTGACCTCGTCATCGTGGCCACCTTGACGCCGGACCACACCCAGCCGGCCACAGCCGCAATTGTTCAGTCGAAGTTACAGGCGCAAAGGGCGATGGCCCTGGACATGAATGCCGCCTGTTCAGGGTTCCTGTACGCGCTGGAGTTCGGCCGTGCCTGGCTGGCTGGCGCGCCGGGTCGCCGCCACGCCCTAGTGATAGGGGCGGACGTGTATTCGCGAATTCTGGATCCCACGTGCCGCCGGACCTATCCCCTGTTCGGAGATGGGGCTGGGGCGGTGGTGCTGAGTGTGGACGCCAAGAAAACCGATCAGGTGGGGCCCGCCATCGGCGTGGGTAAGCCCGGCACGGACCATTGGGTGATGGTGCCGTACGGTGGGAGCCGAGCGAATGGAGCGGCCCCTCAACCGGGCGCTGAGTTCTTTAAGATGCAGGGCCGCGACGTCAAGGATTTTGTACTATCCGCCTTTCCCCAATTGCTGCAGTGGGCTGCGGCGTCGATTGGGACGTCCAGTCAAGACTTGGATTTTATTGTTTGCCATCAGGGCAATTACCGGATGTTGGAAGACGCCCGCACACAATTGGGAATTCCGCAGGAGAAAATGCTGTATTCCGTACGAGAATTTGGTAATACAGGTTCTGCCTCTATACCTCTGACGCTGAGTGTGGCCTTGTCTGAAGGGACCCTTCGTCCCGGCGACACTGTCGGTCTGATCGCCTTTGGCGGCGGCATGAGTTGCGGCGCGTCAGGACTAACGATCTAAACGACTGCGGACCAGGGCATGCTGGCTGTGGCATGAAGTGTGGGTCAGTCCCATTAAAACACCTGACGTTCACTGCAGTCGGCATGCACTGGGAGAGTCATGACAGAACGCAAGTCCCTTCAAGCTGGTATCGCGCCGGCCGTGGCGTCAACGGTGGCTTTCGCCGTCCTGCCTATCCTCATCAGCCAACTGCTGGCCTTAGGCTTCTCTTCGTACCAGGTCATGACCCTGCGCTTCACCCTTGCCGTGCCGCTGAGTCTTCTGTATTTGCTTATGGCTCAGCGCCGTATCCTTCGTGAATGGCGGGGGTGTCTCACAGGCCGCACCATTGCCTTGGGCGTCCTGTTTTTCCTGACCGCCCTGTTTATGACGATTGGTCTCGAGTCGTTGGATCCCGCCATCGGCAACGTCATCTTTTACACCTTCCCTTTTCTGGTGTTGCTGATTGAGGTGGTGCGGGGCTTTCAACGATTCTCCTGGGCGCTGCTGTGCTCCATGGTGCTGATTTTTGTGGGCATTGTTGTGCTGAACTCGCCGCAGGGCGATGTGGCATTTCAGGTGGGTATTTTGTGGTGTCTGGGCTCTGCAGCCACCTTTACTGCTTATCTCCTACTCAACCGCCAACAGGAGACCAGTCAGTTTGACGCTATGGTCAGCATTCCCTTCTGGTGTGCGGCGCTATCGGTGCTGACCACAGTTCTTTCTCCAGCGTCCTGGCCAGCCTGCAGCGCGGCGTGTCTCTGGCAAGTGGTAGGCCTGGCGACCGTCCCTACCATCGTGGCGCTCCATCTGGTCAATGTTTCGCTGCGAACGATTACAGCCTCAAGTTTTTCAGTGATCAGTTCTACTGAGCCCCTATTTGTCCTGTTGCTCAGTCTCATCATCAGTCGTCAACTTCTTGCCCTGCATGAGGTGGCCGCTTTTGCGATGATTACCATTGGTTCCGTCGTGGCGACCGTGTCCGCCTTACGCCCAGCACCAGGCGAAAACACTTGACGGCCTGTACCGAAAACGTGACATACATAAAATATCTACAGCGGTCACTGAAGTTGCTAGGGTTTCGTGGAGGATGAGTTAGGGCTGACTACCAGTCAAAACTGGGCATGAGAATGTGCGTGATGGGTGGAGCAAAAGATCTTGGAGATGATCGAGACTTAGTCGGAACACGGACACCGTGCGGTGTCCGTGCTTCTTCCGTCTTACGGGCTGCTTGGCGGCCAGGATCTGGCCTGTGACGCAGGCCCAGATGAAAGCAGCTGACACACAGGTGAGCAAGGTCGAGACACGTTCTGCCTGCGTCAGCCCCGTATCCTCCAAGTTGAAGCCTCTGGTTTTGAGGGCTGAGTGCAAGTTTTCTGCTTGCCAGCGCAGTGCAGAGCGGCGCAGATTGACAGAAGCGTGGCCACAGTAGGCCAGGTACAGGATTTCGCCAGCCGCATTCTTGGTGGCGCACAGGTACAACGACACGCCGTAGACGACCATCCGGCGGTGCCAGCGGCGAATCTCGCCGGTCTGGAGCTTTTTGAAGCAGACCCGCCCAGACCGGCAGTTTGCCGGTCCCGATGGTGGCGGTGGCCGGCAGGTGAATACAGGGCGCAATGCCGTGCTCGTCTAAAAACGTGAACCACGATTTGCCGATGAACTTCCGGTCTGCCAACAGGCTCCGAATAGATCGGTCTGAGCAACACTGAGGGAACCGAGTCAGGAGCGCTTCGCGCACCTGTTGCGAACTGTTGCCGCCATGAGGGAGCAACGCCCACATCAGCGGCAGACTGAAGCTCTCCCAGACCGCAGACAGGGGAATATTGATGTCCTGCTGGCCCAGCTTCCAGTTGGTACGGTCCAGGATCAGGTGCAGCTCGTCGTCTGGGAGGAAGGACAGCGGGAAGCGGCCGAAGAATTGGTCTGGGAACTCGAGCCACAACCGCTGGTACCGCGTATCGAGTGAACCGGGCAACGGCATATGGGTCTTCAAGGTGTACAGGACGACGCTGCGCGCCTGCATCATGGCGAGGATCAGCGCAGCCAGCACTTCAAGACGACGGGACCGCAGCGCGGTCTGCAAGCCCTCGTGAGTGTGTCGGCTCTTGGGTGGTTTCATCGCAGAAACACCGTACAGGAGCCGGCTTTCTGCGACCCGTCACGCGTTTTGAAGAGTAGTCAGGGCATCTCCACCTTACTCAGGGGGACGTGCCAGCCCGCGCTCACACCCAAGAACACGGGTGCAGGGTCCGCGCCCTGCGGACTGGGGCCGGCGCGCGACGGGACAGCAGCTGCAGTGCAGCACTCAGAACCTGGTGGTGAGTCAGCAGCGGTCGGGCGTACGTGACGGGAATACCCTACGGGTCCAAAATCTCCAGCAGTAGCTGGCGCGAGGGTTGGGGACGGGTCAGCACGCGTCTGAGGGCAGCGCCCCCAAAGCCTCCCAGGAGACCCGGCGGTCAGGGTGGTGCGCCTGTTCAGGATCGAACGAATGAAGGTCCCCCTGATCATGCAGGGAACGCGGAATCTAGAGCACGGCGCTGAGCGCCTCAATCACCATGGCGGCTGCGTGGCCTCATGCGGGCGTTTCGCATGCTCAGTTGAGGTTGCCTGGGACCCTGATGGGTCAAGGTCCCAGGCACGCCGCAGATGGCGCGCGCTGGGCTCACCCTCGCACCTGATCGCGGCCCTGCCTTTTAGGTTTATGCAGGAGACGGGGGATCAGAACCTGGGGTACGTGGAATGGGGTGGCCTGAGGTACTGGGCCATGTTGGACCTAGATGCAGGTGTGAAGTAAGAACAGAAACTTGCTCTAATAGTCCATCCGGTGAGTCTTGACACTGGATGTGAGCTACAAAAGCAAATGAGCTGGTCTCGCCTCGAAAACAGCATTGGGCGGATGAACCACTAAGAAAAAAATGCTGAACGAAGAGTGGCTGGGGCATGACGCGGAATGGACGTCGCGGCACGATCATCTGCTGGCGCGTCCATTTTCATGCGTGGTGATAGCGGCCAATTGAGAGCCACATCAATGCGGTCGACTTTGCGCCGGTTATGCCTTCAGGCCACGTTGCCTACGACGGCTCCAGCCGTTCAAACCGTATCTCGGTGTTGCGATGCAGCAGAGGCAGCAGCGAAGGCTGACGCCAGGGCAAGATCGTGATGCCCCAAGGTGTCTCAACTTTATAACGGAGTTGACTGGCCTGCTGTGTCGCGTGCGCAATGTCGTCGCCCAGTGTGCGCAGCTCCTCAATTAATCCTGGTCTTGCCTGTTGCTGCCGCAATCTTTCTTCTGCGCGTATGAAAAATGGAAGGCCATGAGCTTGATAGGCTACGATCAAAGCGCATAAAAACAGATCATATGAAAGATGCTGACGCACTTGAATATGCGTCAATAAGAGGATGGCCGCTTGAGCAACCTCCTCTTCCTCATAGGACAGCAACAAGGCGATGCACGCCGCCTTGGCCGCGTCCAGTAATCTTCCTTCCTCCATATCAAGTGTGAGCTTGAGCTGCCAAACTTCTGGATTCAGTGCGTGGAGTCGGACTGCGCGCTTAAAACGCTCCGGAGCCTTGATGGGAGCATTCAGAACTTGAGCTGCGCGTCCAGGTTGTGCATCCTGTCTCTGGACGCCGTACCCTACGATTTCCTGTGCCGCGAATTGAATGAGAAGGGCCTCTTCGCCTACCGACTCACATTGCCTAGCCGCCTCACGGGTCAAGTTGAGCGCGTCGGCGAATTGTCCAGCGAAGAACGCTGCCTTGGCGGCGAACAGCAAAATCTCATACGCATGGTCTGCCACCATGGGCACACGGGTGACTAAACGGTACGCTTCCTGATAGCTGGCATAAGCCGCCTGGTATTTCCCGAGTTGAGCTTCTAGATTGCCTCGGTCCATCCACCAGGAATAGCGCTCGACATACTTCGGCGCTACGCTGCCGCACAAGTCAAGTGCCACCAGCGCCTCCGTCGCCCTCCCCATCCAGCGGAGACTGCTTGCCAAGTTGTACATGGCGGGCCCGATCATCTGAGAGGACTCTGGGTGTGATCTTGCCAAGGCGGCATACGTGCGGTTCAAGGCAATCAGCCGGTCAAGGATTTCAGGCTCTAAGGCCTTCGCTCCAAGCAGGAATGACACGAGTTGTTGCGCGGCGTCTCCATCCTTCTTTGCTAAGCGCAGTTCAGCCTGTTGCATGACCTCTGATTGGTCAAGGTGAGTTATAAGCCACCGCATATCATCGTCGGGCACAACGCTCTCCAAGAAACTGCTGTGTCCAACCAAATGCAGTGCCAGGCGAGCAGCAGCCACATGTAGGCCCAGCTTCAGCAGGATGTCCGCCAGCATCGCGATGAGATCAAAAGGCAGCCGCGACCTGGGGTAATCCTGTGCTGTGGGCAGAGGCCACCGGGTGGAAATAATGCCGCCGAATGACGTCACGATGTCCTTGCGGGAGACGTGAAAGGTCGCGTTTGCGCCGCGCCGCACAAAGTACACCGGCGTGATCATTTCGCACGCCTCGACAAATGTTTGCGTGAGTTCGTTGGCATCGGCTGCGGTGTCCGCTACGGTAAGATTCACTGAAATTGGCAACCGGACGTTTTGGAAATTGAGTTGTTTGATCAAGTCAAGTTGCTGCTTGAATGTCAGTAATGAAGAGGCGCAAAGGACATCGTCAGCGTGCCAATGGAGTGTGACCGTCTGCTGTTCGCTCTCCGCCTCCCAAATTTCAGCAAAGTTCCGAATCCAGCGGTAATACAAAGTTTGGTTAGCAGCCACGTATCGAATGATGCAGACAGGTATGTCAATGTCAATCCAGTAGCGGATGGTCTCGAGGGGCACAGCGAGTCGCAAGGCTTTGTCCAAGTCCTGCTCGTCTGTGGCCTTAAGTTGTGCGAGACAGATTTTGCCAGTCGCATGATCACCCTGAAAGATTTCGATCCGTCCATCAATGCCGTAATCGTTGTCGAACTGCTCAAACAACCAATTATGGTGATTGAGAATCGACTGAAGTGCCACAATCGATTCCTGTTCAAGTTGGTGAGCGCGCGGACGCTTCGGCATAATAATTCATCTTATAATATAGTTGTAGGGAAAAGGGAGCTGAAGTCCACAGTTGATATCTGAAATACAGTGACGAAAGAGAATATCTTTGCAAGTCACAAGCTCTTGAATCTGCTGGCCCGTCTGATGTTCCTCAAAGGGCTTCAGCTTTTCTTCCGATCTGCCAGCCCCTGTGCCAGTTGTACTGCTCGCTTCAGATTGGTCTGGCCGACCTGGTTGCTGTACCCAGCACTGTCGGTCGTATGCGTCTTATCGCGTAATGAGGCGCGGCGGAGGTCGCCGGGCGGGTAGTAGCGAATCCCAGCTTTAGTACAGGCCTTGTGGAGAGCGGCGCGGAGGTCCCGTTCAAGCTTGTACGGCAGGACAGGGACGTCCTTTTTCACGAAGACGCCCCCGTGGGCTTTGTGATGCGCCTGGAGTGCCTGTAACGCCACGTCGCTGAGGCGGGTGAGGGCGTGTGGCCGGAGGATCTCCCCTGTCCTTAAATCGAATGCAGTCCAGTGGAAATCCAAGAGTTCTCTGACCTTAAAAGCGTGTTCGTCGATCAGGACCAGGGCGGTGTGCAGGGCGGTGTCTTTTCGTGTGGTCTTGTGTAGCTTGTCAATCTCTTCCCGACTGATCTCTGGGGCATCCGCACGTTCGCCGGGGGGGCGACGTAACCCTTCCAATGGGCTGCGTTCAAGCACCCCGGCTTGCATCGCTTGCTTATAGATATTGGCGAGGAGCGAGAGGCGTAAGCGGATGGTGTTGGGTTTGGCGGGTGGGCCGATGTGGGTGGGACGAGCGGCCTCTAACAACCACGCATGGAAGTCAGGGGGCGGGGCGAGGAAACTGACCTTGTCTTGGATAGCTTGGGTAAAAATCAGAGTCAGGAGGGTGAAGGCGTTGTTGGGGGGCACAGGGAGCTGGTCTTTGACCAAGGGGAGCAACTCGTCTAATCGGGCTTCTTCGAGGGCGGTGGCGAACTTGGTTTTGCGTTCGTCGTGGTCCATAGACCAAGGATACTGAATAATGAATGTTAATAGACACAAGTGTACTATCTCACTCCCAGCCATCTCCCCTTTCTCCCCATCCCACACTCGCTTTTCCCTTTCCCGTATCCTACCCTCTTCCCCGCCCGATCACCCCCAGGTCAGTCACAGTTTCTCCATGGCTCCAACCTCTGCTCCCGCGCTGGCTCAAGCTTCTGAAACCCCTCAAAACGACCCCCCCTGGCTGTGTGGCAAGCCAGGACCACACCACACCCGGACGACCCTCCACGCCCCCACCCGAGATGCTGCCGCCCTCACCTACGCCCGCCGCACGTATCAGTCCGCCACCGTGCAGCACACTCACCAAGGCTGGTCCGACGTCACCGTCCCCGAATTTGAGTGGGACCACACCCCCTGCACCTTCGTGCAGCACTTCCGCGTCGCACGAGCGCCCACTCAAGCGCATCGAGGCGTAGACGAGGGCGCGGCCCGGCGCGCCCTCATGGCCCTGCACCCCGCCGGCTGGGCCGTCCCCGAAATCAACATCACCGCGGCCGACGGCTGCGCCGGCCGCGCGGACCTGTTCGTGCTCCCAGACGACAGCGGCAGCATCGGGTACGAGATCAAGACCGACAGAGACAGTTTGAGCCGGCTTACGTCTCAGATCAGGCTGTACGACCATTGCTTTGCACGGCGGGTGTTGGCCACCACCCCGCGCCACCTGAAGGCCGCAGGCCAGCTGCTGCCCCAGGCCTGGGGCCTGGTTGTGCTGGACCCAGTGACGCACGAGGTCCTGGAACAGCACCGTGCCCCGCAGGCCCAAGAGCGTGATCTGGCCAGCCAGCTCCTCGTGCTGGAGGAACTACGCGTGGGGGAACTGAATGCGCTGCTCAGAGAAATCGGTGTGACTCGCACGAACAACTTGCTCAATGCCCAGCGCTGGGCCGTACTGGAGGCCCACTACAGCATCCCCACGTTGCGCGAGCTGTGCTTTCGTACCCTTGCCACTCGTACAGGCAGGCGCGTGATAGCCAAGCGGTTGGAATCGGTGGACTGCCGAATGAAGTCCACCTTCAGCGGAGGGTAAGAGCCACGCTGTCGGCCTGTGCCGCCAGCAAGGCTGTCCGCTCTGGACTTCTGCGGCTCAGGAGGTCATGAGCCCGCTCGGCGACGGGTCGGCCCTGATTCAAGTTTAGTTCTGTGCGTTCCTCATGCGCACTCCAGGCAAGTTTGCCCAATTCAATCGGCAGGATGGTGCCTTGGCGTCCTAGACTCCGACCATCCGGGGCAAAGCGCAACTCGGGTACCAGGTCGACCCAGGCGCGCTGACGCTTAACCTGCGTGATTTGGGCCAGGACACCATCGAGGAGAAGGCCGAAGTCGGGAAGCCAGAGCCAGACCCATTCCCCGACTTGCCAGCCTTGCCCTCGCAACAGTCGAGGTGCGAGGAGTGGATGAATCTCATGTGGTGGCCGCCGCTTGCCGGTCAGCTCTATTTGGCGCAGCTGCGTTGTGGAGTACGGCTCCGAGAGCAAGACGCCACCCCAGGTGACCCGTACCGTCTGCGTCTCCCGCACGGACGACAGGCTATGGACCCCTTGCACACGCACCAAGCCTGGGTACGTCTGGTCGAGGGGCGGACGAAACACGACGAGGTCACCCGGCTGGAGGATCAACGGCATGCGTGAGGCCATGAAGCATTGTAGGCATCACGAGCCTGGTCTTAGCCTGCAGGGGTTGTGGACCACTCTCCCCTCTCACGTCACGCCCGGTGGTGACACCTTGACACTCGTGAGGCACCACCTTTCCCCGTTGATCGTGGGCACCCTCGTGCTCGCTCCTGAC
>NZ_WQLB01000049.1 GCF_009755355.1 Deinococcus arboris
AAGGCAGACAGGGGAGGCGGGGCCCCGACCTTTTGCAGCGTACCCTGACCCTATGCCTGACCTGCCCACGCTGCTGGCGTTCACCGCTGCCTCGCTGGCGCTGCTGCTGGTGCCAGGGCCCAGCGTGCTGTTCATCGTGGCGCGCAGCCTCCACCAGGGACGTCGGGCGGGGCTGGTCTCGGCGCTGGGGGTACAGGTGGGCGGGCTGGTGCATGTGCTGGCCGCCACCCTGGGCGTGTCGGCCCTGGTGCTGTCCTCCGCGCTGCTGTTTTCGGTGCTGAAGTGGGTGGGGGCCATCTACCTGGTGGTGCTGGGCCTCCGCACCTGGCTGGCGCGCGATCCTGCTCCCGTAGACTGGGGAGCCTCGCCGGCCCAACCGCTGCGGCGGATGTTCACTCAGGGCGCGGTGGTCAATCTCCTGAATCCCAAAACGGCGCTGTTCTTTCTGGCCTTTCTGCCCCAGTTCGTGCGGCCTGACCAGGGGCCCGTCTGGGCGCAGACGCTGCTGCTGGGCGGCTTGTTTCTGGTGCTGGCGACCCTCAGTGACTCGGCGTATGCGCTGCTGGCCGGCAGTGTG
Source organism: Deinococcus arboris (assembly GCF_009755355.1). Taxonomy (GTDB): domain Bacteria; phylum Deinococcota; class Deinococci; order Deinococcales; family Deinococcaceae; genus Deinococcus; species Deinococcus betulae. The sequence goes on from NZ_WQLB01000049.1 coordinate 578, forward strand.
GGGCGCCGGTTGCAGGGCGCCCTGGCTACCCGCTGGCAGCGCTACCTCACCGGAGGCGTATTTATTGCGCTGGGCCTCGGCACGGCGTCGGTGCAGCGCGCCTAGCCCCCTACCCCAGCATCTGCATCTCGCTCAGGCCGTTTAAAAACTCCCGCTCGGGGTAGGTGTCCGGGTCAAAGCCCCTGTCACCCTCGGCGGGCGTCACAGACAGCGAAGCAAAGTCAAACAGGTCGCGGTCCAGCAGGTGGCTGGGGGTCACGCGGGTCAGGGCGCGCAGAATGTTGTTCAGGCGGCCCGGATGCTCGTGCTCCCAGCCTTCGAGCATCTCGCCCACCACCTGGCGCTGGAGGTTGGCCTGACTGCCGCACAGGTTGCACGGAATAATCGGAAACTGCCGCGCCTGGGCGTAGCGGACGATGTCCTGCTCGGCTATGTACGCCAGCGGCCGGATAACCACGTTGGTCCCGTCGTCGCTTTGCAGTTTGGGCGGCATGGCCTTGAGGCGCGCGCCGAAAAACAGGTTCATAAAGAGCGTCTCTAGGATGTCGTCGCGGTGGTGGCCCAGCGCAATTTTGGTCGCGCCAATCGCCCGCGCGTGGCCGTACAGGATGCCCCGGCGCAGGCGGCTGCACAGCGCGCAGGTGGTCTTGCCTTCCGGCGTCTTTTCCTTGACCACGCTGTAGGTGTCCTGGGTCAGCAGGTCGTGCCGCACCCCCAAGTCTGTGAGGTAACGGGGCAGCACGTCTTTGGGAAAGCCCGGCTGCCCCTGGTCCAGGTTCACAGCCACGAGTTCAAACTTCACTGGGGCCTTCTTTTGCAGGTGCAGCAGCACGTCCAGCAGCGTGTAGCTGTCTTTGCCGCCCGACAGGCAGACCATGACCCGGTCGCCGTCTTCGATCATGCGGTAGTCGCCAATGGCCTGGCCCACCCCCCGGACAATCGGGGCAAACAGGCGGGTGGTGTCGGGGGCGGTGGGGGAGGAGGCAGGGTAGGTCATGGGGCGCGGGGCCTATGGTACGCGCTGGCTGGCCCGCCAAGTGTTCCCTGACGGGGACGCTCATGCTTTGGGGGGATGAGCCCGCAGGGGGCCGCGTGGCAAACTGCGCCGCATGACGGCTCTGCGCCCAGTCGCCCTGCCCGCCGCAGCCTCGCCGCGCGCCCCCCACCGTGACGCCCGCCTCTGCGGCCGCCTCACTGGCCCGCTACAGTGACCCGGATGAGGTTCTTCAATGGACTGGCGGCGCTGCTGCTGGCCGGCGCGGCGGGCGCCGGGGGGCTGTGGTACGCCTGGGGCCGCGACCTGCCCAGCGTGTCTGAACTGGACGTGCTGGAATTCAGCGGCCAGACGCGCGTGTATGACCGGGCCGGCACCCTGGTCGGCACCCTAACCCCCAGCCTCAGCAGTGGGGGCAGCGTGAACCGCGACCTGCTCAAGGCCCCGCAAATCAGCCCCTGGCTGCAAAAGGCGGTCGTGACGAGTGAGGACCGCCGCTTTTATCAGCACGGCGGCGTGGACGCCCTCGGGATTGCGCGCGGTCTTCTCAAGGGCCTGCTGCAAAACGACCTGGAAGGCGGCAGCTCCATTACCCAGCAGGTCGTTAAAAATACCCTGCTGGACGACCTGGAGGGTGCCCGCACCGCCGAACGCAAGTTCAAGGAAGCCGTACTGGCCTATCAGGTCGAGCGCAACTTTGACAAGGCGCAGATTCTCAATGCCTATCTGAACGTCATCTACTGGGGTGATGGAGGCAGCCGCGACATTCTGGGCGCTGGGGGCGCGGCCCACGCTTACTTTGGCAAAAGTGCCGCCGAGCTGAACCTGGCCGAGAGTGTGTACCTGGCGACCATCATTCCGGCGCCCAACCGGCGCTACAAGGACTTTGCGGCTTACCGCCCTCTGATGAAAAACCTGATGGCGCGCATGGTGGAAGACGGCCAGGTGTCGCAGGCCGAGGCCGACGCGGCCTGGACCACGCCGATCTACCCGGCAGGCTGGCGCATCGGCTGGAACAATGACGGCACGCTGCGCTCGGCGGTGCTGGAACGCCCAGAGCGACTGGACGAAAACCTCAAGCGGCTGGAGGGCGGCGGGCGCTACGCCAACTTCTCCTATCTGCAAGCCGTGGAAAAGGAACTGACGCCCCTGATTGGCCGCAAGGCGCTGTACGGCGGCGGTCGGATCTACACCGGCATGAGCGCGCAGGCCCAGGCCGCCGCCGAGACCGCCAGTCAGAATGCCCGCCTGCCCGACGGCGCGACCCTGGGGCTGGCCCTGGTGCGCCCCGACAGCGGCGAGGTGCTGGCACTGGTGGGCCAGAAGCTTACGGGTGGCCGCCCCAGCGACTGGAACAATGCCCTTCAGGCGCGCCGCCAGGTGGGCAGCAGTGTGAAGCCCCTGCTATATACCCTGGCCCTGGAAAAAGGCTGGAAGCAGAGCGACACCGTGCTGGACGCGCCTATTCGCGGCGACTACCAGCCCATGAATTACAACCGCCGCTGGACTGGCCGGTATGTCACGCTGCGGTACTCTCTAGACCACAGCCTGAACCTGCCGACCGTGCGCATGGCGCAGGAACTGGGCATCGGCACCTTCGAGGCCAAGCTGCGTGAACTGAACCTGACGCCCCCGGCCAACGCGGGGCTGCCCCTGAGCATCGGCACCCTGGAAGCCAGTCCGCTGCAAATGGCCGCCGCCTACGCCACCTTCGCCAACGGGGGGCTGTATTTCACGCCGACGCTGGTGCGCAAGGTCGAGGACGCGCGCGGTAAGGTGCTGTACACCCGCCCCGCCCCTGTGGCCAAGCGGGTCTGGGACGCCCGCACCGCCTGGCTGGGCCTGGACATGCTGCGCGGTGTCGTGAATGACCTCAGCATCCCGCAGGGCGGCCTGGCCACCCGCGCCCTGATTCCGGGCTGGCCCGTGGGGGGCAAGACCGGCACCACCAACGATGTCAAGGACCTGTGGTTTGCGGGCGTGACCCCCACGGTGGCGGGCGCCGTGTGGGTGGGCCGGCAGGAAGGCGGCGCCCTGCCCGGCTGGGCCACCAGCGGCGACGTCCCCACGCCGGTCTGGCAGCAGGCGGTGGCGGGCGCCTTGCAGGGCCAGCCGGTCGCCAGTTTCCGCGAGCCGCAGGGCATCGAGTACCGCGTGGTGCGGCAGGTCAACATGGCGTTCCGTGCGGGCGAGGGCGATAGCGCCCCCACCGCCCGCGACGGCAGCGGCAGTGGGGGCGGTTTCTTTACCCGGCGCCGCGCCCCTGAACCCGAGGCGCAGCCAGTGCCCGTTCCCGCGTCTGTCCCCGAGCCGTCAGAGCCGGTGGTGCCTGACCCAGAGCCCGCCCTGCCCCCCGAGCCTGAGGAGGTGACTCCCGAGCCGCTCCCCAGTCAGGAGCCAGTGCCTGCCGATGATGCTGAGCCCACCGAACCGGTGACCGCGGACCCTGCGCCCGAGCCTGTCCCTGAGCCGCAACCAGAACCGCTGCCCCTGCCCGACCCCGGAACGGTCCCCACCCCTGACCCGGAGCCGGTGACGCCCGAACCGACCTTCGAGGATGAGGTGGTCGTGCCTGATCCCCCCGAGCCGCTGCCTCCCGCCGCCACCGATGACCTCCTCAACGAATTGGAGCCGCTGGATTAGTGGGAGAGCCTTTGACCGCTGTAGCTCAGTGGGTTTGAGGAAGACCCTTTAGCATCTGCATCGAGCCAACTGACAAAGCTGCGCGTTAAAGGGCATCACCGTCTAAGCCAGCAGGTGGAGTCGGTCAGCATGCCGGTCTCTCTCCCTGCAATGAGGGTCCAGTGGCCTCTGGCCGGTGTTTGCGGCCCAGCCTCTAAACTGCCTTCATGTCTCTGGGGCTCTGGCTCGTCACCTTGCTGGCCTGCGTGCTGGCGCCCGTCAGTGTGATGGCGCTGGGCCGCCGCCTGCCCCAGGTGTCGGTCTCAGGGCTGGTAGGTGAGGGGCTCACGGCCGCCTTGCTGGCGGTGCTGCTGCTCAATGACGCCCCTCTGTACGCCCTGCTGCTGGTCTTTGTCGCAGGCGCAGGGGGCACCGGGCTGGCCCTGGCCCGGCACCTGCGCTAGCAGAACGCTACACTTCCGCCCATGTCTGCCCGTGCACGCGGCGCCCTGCTGCTGATTCTCGTGACCTGTCTGTGGGGCAGCACGTTCGCTGTGGTCAAGACCTTGGGCGAGAGCCTGAGCGCCCCGGTTCTGATTGCCTGGCGCTTTTCGATTGCGGCGCTGGCGCTGTTGCCGCTGCTGCTGTGGCGCCCAGCCCGCGCAGCGCCCCCAGCTGGACTGGGCCGCCCGCTGTGGCGCGATGGGCTGCTGCTAGGCGCCTGGCTGATTGCCGGCTACGGCACCCAGACGGTGGCGCTGCAAACCACCAGCGCCAACCGAGCCGCGTTTTTTACGGCCCTGAGCGTGGTGCTGGTGCCGCTGTGGCTGGCCGTGGTCCAGCGCCGCCGCCTGCCGCTAACCCTGTGGGCGGCGCTGCCGCTGGCTGTGGCGGGCCTGGCCCTGCTGTCGTGGGAAGGCGGCGCGCTGGTGGTGGGCGACGCCTGGGCACTGGCCTGCGCCGTGACCTACGCCGGGTTTATCGTGGCGCTGGAAGGCACGGCGCACCGGCACGCCGCGCTGCCCTTTACCGCCGTGCAGGTGCTGAGTGTCACCGGGCTGGCGTGGCTCTGGGCGCTGCTGGCCAGCCCTGGTGAACTGTGGCCGCCCGCCTCTGCCTGGGGGCCGCTGCTCTACCTGGGCGTGGCCGCGACGGCTGTAACCACCCTGCTGCAAACCGTGGGCCAGCGCCACGTCAGCGCCGCCGAGGCCAGCCTGATCTACGCCCTGGAACCTGTGACCGCCAGTGCTTTCAGCTATGTGCTGCTGCGTGAACAGATCGGCGCGCGCGGCGCGCTGGGCGGCGCTTTCGTGGTGGTCGCAACGGTCCTGAGCCAGCGCGCGGCAGCCAGCCCTCATCCCGAAACGCCTGCTGTGCAAGCCGAGAACTCGTAGCAGCCTTTAGGCAGGGGAGGTCTTTTAGCCTCTTCAAAGGGAGTTGGTGGCCCTTTTCCTGACGGAACGGTGGATCGCTCTGGACAGCAAACTTACGCGGTTAAAAGAGTGGGCTGTGCGTGAAATAGAGCACCGCTGTCAATCCTCCTGGTCAGCTCGCCGCAAAAGTGAAAGAGGGCCGGACACTTTCCGGCCCGCCTTGATTGGGTTCCTTATCTCGCCCGTGCCTGGTCGGGCATCAGCAGGGTTTTCAGGGCGGGGCTGCCGCCCCAGACGCTACGCAGGCCATTTTGGACCGCCGAGCCACTGACGGCGCGGTAAAGCACTGGCGGCAGGCTGGGGGACGGGTAGACGCCCCGCTTGCCCTCGGTGCCCACCTTCACGTCTAGAGGAAAGCCCAGCGCCAGCGTCGAAATCAGCACGCCGCCCAGCACAAACCCGCCCACGGCCCCGGCCCCCAGGTGCCAGGGGTTTTCCAGCGGCATGGGGACCAGGCGCAGAATCACGGTGGCAATCCCCACACCCAGCGCGGCGCTGAGGAGTGCCGCCAGCGGACCCCCCACCAGTGCATTGGCCAGGAAGGCGGCGGCCAGGCCCCCAACCCCCCAGGCCAGGCCCGCCAAACCGCGCCGCGCCCCCAGGGCAGTGATTACGGCCCACAAGGTCACCAGCAGCGCATCGAACCAGGTCATCACGTTCCGCAGTGTACTGGGGCGCGCTTACAAAAACCTGCTGCGGCGGCCTCAGGTGGGACAGAGGAGAAGGGCCAATAGGCTTTGAGTGCTGCCTGCAGGAGCAGTGGGGCTGGTGACGGCAAGAAGGCCGATCAGTAGGTCGTCGCCTGGCCCCGAAGTGGACAGAGCCCCGTCTGACTTCCCAGGCAGCCGTCCCAATGTGCGCGGCGGCGCTGCCCTACACTGGGGCCATGATTCGCGTTTTGCTGGTGGATGACCACGCGCTGTTTCGGCAGGGCCTTCGCAGCCTGCTGGAATCCGAAGGCATGCGGGTCATCGGAGAGGCGGCCAACGGCCGGGAAGCGATTCGGTACGCGGCCGATACCCACCCGGACGTGATTCTCATGGACATCCAGATGCCCGAGCTGGACGGCGTCAAGGCCACCCAGAGCATCCTGGAAATCGACCCGAATTCGCGGGTCATCATGATCACCATGTACCGTCAGGACCGCTACGTCTTTGAAGCGGTGAAGGCCGGAGCCCGCGGCTATGTCCTGAAAGACGCTGACGCCACCACCCTGCTGGACGTGATTAAGCGGGTAGCGGCGGGTGAAGCGCTGCTGGACGCCGATATGGCCCAGAACGTGCTGGACGATTTCCGCGATAAGCGCGAGGAACTGCCCAGCGAGAAGCACGCCGACCTCAACGAACGCGAAACTATGATTCTCAAGCTGCTGGCCCAGGGCTTTTCCAACCAGGACATCGCCCTGCGGCTGGATATCAGCGAGAAGACCGTGCGCAACCGCCTCTCTGAAATTTTTACCAAATTGCAGCTGAACAACCGCACCCAGGCGGCGCTGTACGCCATCCGTGAGGGCATCGCCAACCTTGACTAGAAACCGTCACGTTCGCCTGCCGGCCCCGCGCACGCCCGTGGCCTTTCAGGCGGGCTGCGGGCGGCAGTGGAGCCTGCCCAGCGCCGAAGCGGACCTGGCCTACACCGAGCAGGCATTTCCCGAGTGCCCTGGCTGTACCCACCGCGTCGAGCCCGAGGGCGGGCCGCCTTTTTGCACCCTGCGCCCAGTCGGCACTGCGCACCCCTTCGCGGCGCTGGCCGGCCTGGTTCTGCCCGACGAATGACCGCTGATCTGGTCACCGCCTTTCGCACCCGGCTGACTGAGGCCGGTTTTAAAGGTGAGGTGGGGCTGCGCGTCTGCACACTGGACGGCACCGAACTGGCCGCGTGGCAGGCCGGGCTGGTGTTTCCGGCCGCCAGTACCATCAAGGTGCCGCTGCTGATCCTGGCCCTTCAGGAGGCGCAGGCCGGCCGGCTGGATCTGGCGGCGCGGGTGACACTCAGGGCCGCCGATCAGGTGCCGGGCGCAGGCGTGCTGCATGAGCTGGCACCTGGCCTGGCCCTAACCTGGCAGGATGTTCTGACCCTGATGACTGTGGTCAGCGACAACACGGCGACCAATCTGGTGATCGAGCGGCTGGGGCTTGAATGGGTTGGCGCCCAGCTGCCTCTCCTCGGCTTCCCAGGCACCCGTCTGGTCGGGAAGTTGCAGGTGCCCCCCGAACAGCGCACCCCCGCCCAGCAGCGCGGCGAGCGCAATGTCACGACCGCCCACGACCAGACCGAGGGGCTGCGCGCCCTGGTGGCCGGTGAGCGGCTGGACGCGGCGCATACCGCCCTGGCGCTGGACATTCTGGGCCGGCAGCAACTGCTCGACATTCTGGGGCGTCGTGTCCCCTGCAGCCCAGACGGTGAACGGCTGTACCGGGTGGCCAGCAAGAGTGGCGAGCTGAACGGCGTGCACCACGATGTCGGGGTGCTGTTCACGCCGCGTCCCTTGCTGGTGGCGCTGCTGTCGCAGGGCGGCACCGACCCGCGCGAACACCCAGAAAACCGCGACGTGGTTGCCTTGGCCGATGCGCTCTGGCCGCTCCTGGCCATGCTAGGCGAGGTGCCCGTTTCAGGGGACATTTAACCGCTCGGTCAGGCGCATGATGCAAGGTGCCAGAAGCCTGCTTCCAGCTCAAAGAAGCGCGGCTGGGCGCGTGTTCGGCGCGTGGTATGCTGACCCGCATTAGGCCACCTGAATGCAGGACTTTTCGCCGCCCGGCGGCTGGAAAGCACAGGCCACTTCACGCTGAGGGAGAGGGAACGTGGAAAGAAACGACGCTGTCATGCCCTGGGTCGCCATCGTGTGTGCGGCCATCATGTGGATTATTCTGCTGTTCCTCTTTAACAAGGAAACGGCGCCCGAGCCTGTGGCGGTTGACCCGGCTGTCGTCGCCAGCATCAGCCAGACCTGGCCGACGGAGGGCAAGGCTGCCTTTGGCACCTGCGCTGGTTGTCACGGCGCAGAGGGTCAGGGGGGCGTGGGTCCAGCGCTGGCCAACAATGCGGACATCGTGAATGACCCGGTCTACGTCTACAACATCATCACGAAGGGCAAAGGGCAGATGCCAGCTCAGACCCAGCTCAACGAAGAGCAGGTCTATGCGGTGGCCAACTACGTGCTGCACTCGTTTGGCAACAACATCGAAGAGCCCCTGACCCCCGCCACGGTGGCTGAGGGCCAGAGCAAGATCGACCCGGCCGTGCTGAAAAACCGTAGTCGTTTCGTCCCCGAAGACCTGAAGCTTCCCGAAATTTTCCTGGCGACGTTCGTGATGGTTCTGCTGACTTACGGCCTGATCGGGCTGTACAGCGTGTGGGCTGAAGGGCTGGAACTGCACCCTGGGATTCACAAGGTGCGCGCCACGCCACTGGCCACCCTGGGCATCGTGACCACCCTGAGCTTGACTGTGGTGTTCAGCGTGCTGTTTGTCCGCCAGATGGTCACTGACTTTGCGGGCTGGGGGGCCAAAGAGCCTGTTATGCCCAATGTGACGGCCGAAGGCTTCTACGCGGCCATGATTCTGCTCTTGCTGGCCGCCAGCATCGGGCTGTACAAGAAGTTCTTCATGGACGGCGAGGTTCTCGTCGAAGACGCCAGCGGCGAGTTCCCCTGGTAAGCAGGAGAGACTGATATGACGCGTTATAAGAAGCAAGACCCGGAATTGACTCGCCGCAAGTTCATCAACGCGGCCATGGGCGGCGCGGCGGCGGTGGGCACCATCAGCCTGGTCAGCGCGCTGGGCAGTGCCAAGCCAGCCCTCCGTCTTACGGCAGACAAAGCGCCACCTCGAAAGGGTGACGTCTTGGTACACGCTGAAGCCGCTAAGGAAGGGCAGCCCATTCGCCCCTCGGAAGTCACTGAGCGCGGCGTTCCAGCCTGGCCTATGTCTGCCGATGGGGTCATTCGCAAAGGCGAACCCAATAACCAGCTTGCGGTTTACCGTTTTGAGAGAAGCCGTTTTCAAGAGCCTGCAGAGCAGGAACCGCGTGTGGTTCTGAAACTGGACGGCATTACTGCAGACGGCGTCATCGCTTATTCCAATAAGTGCACCCATGCGGGTTGCCCTGTGCCTAACGACGAAAAAGACCTCAGCAAGTTGTTCTGTGGGTGTCACTCTGGCCAATATGACCTTCTACAAGGTTGTAAGAAGATAGGCGGTCCGCCTCCGCGTTCTATGCCACAGTTACCTATCACGCTTGAAAATGACCGTTTGGTCGTGACTGAAACGTTTGTCACCGCTCCCTTTGGGTTTCTCAACGAGCAGGATTGGGAGACATACCTTCAACAGGTAGAGGAGATTCTCGGATGAACCAGTGGCTTGATGACCGCCTGCACATCTCGCGCCTGAACGACAAGTTCCTGCGCAAAGCGTTTCCTGTTCATCACTCGTTCTTCCTGGGTGAGATCACGCTGTTCAGTCTGATCGTGCTGATTATTACTGGCATCCTGCTCGCGCTGAGCTACGAGCCCAGCAACTCGCTGGTAATCAACTCGTTTGATCCCGGTTCGGCGACCAAGCCGAATCTGGTGCCAGCGGCCTACCATTCGGCGCTCAAGATTAACGCCATGCCCTTCGGTGACATGCTCAGGCGCGTGCACCACTGGATGGCCAATATCATGGTGGCGGCGGCCGTCATCCACATGATGCGCGTGTACTTCACGGGCGCGTTCAAGAAACCCCGTGAAATCAACTGGTGGATCGGCATGTTGCTGCTGATTTTCGCAGCGCTGACCGCCGTGACCGGCTACATCCTGCCCTACGACAACTACGCCTACAACACCGTCAGCGTGATCTACGCCATCGTGAAGTCTGTGCCCTGGGTCGGCGACTGGGCCGCGCAGGCTGCATTCGCGGGCCGCTTCCCCGGCGACGGCATCATTCCGCGAATCTACGGCTACCACATCATGCTGCTGCCGGGCATTCTGCTGGCGCTGACTGGCGCGCACATGCTGATCATGATCAAGCAGAAGCACACCCAGCCGCAGTACGCCAAGCGTCTGGCCTACAAGAAGATTGTCGGAGTGCCGCTGTCCACCCAGCAGACGCCCATCATGCTCCTGCTGGCTCTGCTATTCACCGGCCTCGTGATGCTGTTTGCTGCCTTTATTCCCGTTCACCCAGTTGAGTTCTTTGGTCCGCCCAGCCCTCAGCCCATCAGCAGCATCAAGCCGGACTGGTACCTCCTCTGGGTCTTCGGTGCGTTGGCGATTATTCCTGGCTTTGAACTGGAAGTGCTGGGCGGCGTGATCAGCGCCGAGTTTGTGGGTGCCATGGTGCTGCCTGGTCTGATCATCGGTCTGATGTTTGCGGTGCCGATGCTGGACCGCAGCAAGGACAACCAGTACTACGCCGAGAACCCCACCAATCACCCTGTGCGTCTGGCAGCGGGCATAGCCTTTATGGCCATGATGATTGTGCTGTCGGTCGCCGGCTACAAGATTGAGCTGGTGCAGAGTGGGATCTTGACGTCTGCGAATGCCAATGCAGTGCTCTGGATTCTGACGTTCCTGGTCCCGGCCGTTAGCTACTTTGGGACGCTGGGCATCGTGCGCGGTATCCGTGCCTTGCGCGAAGCTGACGAGCGCGAGACGTTGGCGCACGCCCACGCTGACGACTGAGCTTCTTATCCACAAGCGGCCCTGGCAATTTGAGCCAGGGCCGCGTTTCTGTGCTCAACTGCCCTGATGGATAATCTGGCAAAGGAACTGGCCAAAGAGGCCCGCCGGCTGGGTCTGGCCGAACTGGCGGCCGATCCTATTGACCCGACCAGCGCTCTGGCGTTCGCTAACTATGTTCTAGAGGAGTTGGCCGCGCGGGGCCTTCTTCCACAACAGAACTGTGCGCCAGGGTGTTGGGCACAGCCCCGCAGCCAGGGCCACTAAAAAGCGCTACCTGAATCGGCGGCGCTGCGGTGTTAACTGTTCAGGCTCAGGCCTCAACTCGTTTGGGCCCCATGTTCATAGTGGGTGTGGTCCCTTCCCGGCTGCCGGCGGCGTATCCTACCTGTGCTCCAAACTGCCAGGCCAGCTTGATCATGAACTGAATAGCATCCTCGTCGTGCGAGGTAATCAGCTGCCGCAAATGCTCGGGCAGGCCGTCGGGCAGGGGCATGGTGCGAAGCTGCTCCCCATACTCACTGCGGAGCTGCTCGAACCACTCAGCGTAAGGGTTCGTCATGGCCCTAGCTTAACATGCTCACGCTCAAGGAATGTAAGCGGCGCCGACCTCTTCTCTCCACGATGAGGTCCCTGCTGTCCAGCACTTTGCTTTCCACGCACTTTTTTATTTCTCCAATGGTGTTACGCTTCACGCATGACCGCGACCACCATCCAAGACCAACCCGGCGGTGTGCCCGCCTCTGAAATCAGCATCAGTGAATTTGGCGCGCAAAAGGCTCTGGGCATCCTGGCCAACAGTGGCAAGGAAAACGCAGGTGTCCGTGTGTTTATCAAGAGTGGTGGCTGCAGTGGCTATCAGTACGGGATGGCCATTGATGACCGCGAGCTGGACGGCGACACCATCGTCATGGACCGGGGCGTCAAGCTGCTCGTGGACCGGATGAGCATGCCCCTACTGCGCGGCAGCGAAGTGGATTTCGTGGAGAACATGATGGGGGGCGGCTTCACGGTTAATAACCCCAACGCGACTTCGGCCTGTGGATGTGGGTCGTCGTTCCGCACCGATGGCGCCAAGTCGCCGGACGGCGAGGGCAGTGGCGGCTGCGCCAGTCACTAGTCGTACTCAAGGACAGCAAAGGCCGGGTCTAGCCCGGCTTTTTTTTTTGTACTGTCGGTCATTTGGGACGGGCTCTGGTTGACTAGGGACCGCCTCAGCAAAGCTGTCTTGACGCGCCCTCACCGAGCCTTATACTGACCTTCATCATTTACCCAGAAGGCAGCAGTATCGCCTGAAGAGTTCGGAGGCTTACATGAAGAAGACCCTGGCCCTTACTGCATTCCTGCTCGGCGCCGCCCTCGCCGGGCCGGCCAACAACAGCCTCGTGATTGGCACCTCGCAAGAGCCACCGAACATTTACGATCCCTGGAACACCAATAACCTGGCGATTACCAGTGAGATTAACGGATACATGGGTGCCGCCCTGATTGGTCTGGACGACGACGGCGAGCCTTACGCTGACATTGCCACCCGTGTGCCCAGCATTGCCAACGGCGACTACAAAGTCGTCAAGAATGCCGCTGGCGACGTGGTGCGCAATAGCGTCACCTACACCATCCGCAAGGATGCCAAGTGGAGTGACGGCACGGCCATCAAGGTCGCTGACTTCCAGTTCTGGCACCGCCTGGTGAACGATGACCGCGTGCCGGTGCCTGACCGCGATCCCTGGAGCCGCGCCAAGATTGCCGTGAACGACGCCGACACCTTCACCATCACCTACGACCCGCCCTACCTGTTTGCTGACCAGACCAGCCCCGGCATGGCGCCCAGCCACATCATGAGTGCGGCCTGGACGGCGTTTGATACCAAGACCAAGAACGAGAAAGACGCCAAGGTGGTCAACGAGGAGTGGAAGAAATTCATCTCGTCGTACACCACGGCGCGCAGCCTGCCCAAAGTGGTGGCGGGCCCGTTCAAGCCCACAGCCTGGCGCAGCGGCAATAGCCTGACCATGACCCGCAACGCCAACTACTGGCTGCAACCCAAGAACCCTGAAAACTACGTGCAGAACATCACATACCGGTTTATTCCCAACACCAATACTCTGAAGGTTAACATCCTGTCGGGTCAGCTGGACGCCGTGAGCGCCGTGGGTCTGACCTTCGATCAGGGCGTGGACCTGACTCGCACCGAGCGCGGCAAGTACAAGACCTACTTTGTTCCCGGCGCTGTGTGGGAGCACATTGACATCAACACGCGCGGCCAGAAGGCCAAGGACCTGGACCTGGATGACCCCCGGATGCGTCAGGCGCTGCTGTACGCCATTGACCGTGACGCGCTGACCAAGGCGCTGTTCCAGGGCCGTCAGGCGGTGTCGAACAGCTGGGTGAACCCCATCAGCAAGCTGTACAAGAAGGATGTCAACGACTACAACTACAACCAGGCGCGTGCCAAGCAGCTGTTCGCTGCCCTGGGCTGGACGGCCGGTTCTGACGGCATCCTGCAAAAAGGTGGCAAGAAGCTCAGCCTGAACTTTGGCACCACTGCGGGCAACACCGTCCGTGAGCGCGTGCAGCAGATTCTGCAGGCCCAGTGGAAGCAGGTGGGCGTGCAGGTCAACATCCAGAACTACCCATCCAGCGTGTTCTTCGGGCCCGACTTCCTGAGCAAGGGTCAGGAAGGCAAATGGGACCTGGCCATGTACGCCTGGACCGGCAACCCAATTTTCGAGGAAGGCAACCTCTTCAAGGGTGAAGGCATTCCCACCGCCGCCAACGGCTACGCTGGCCAGAACAACGCCGGCTGGAACAACGCCGAATTCAACCGCCTGCACAAGCAGGCCCAGGTCGAATTCAACCTGAGCGAGCGCATCAAGCTGTTTGACCGCATGCAGACGGTCTGGAACACCGAAGTGCCTTCGCTGCCGCTGTACTACCGCGTGAACGTGTACACCAAGGTGCCGGGTCTGGTGAACTACACCTTCAGCGCCTACACGCTGTACCCCAGCTGGAACTCGGCCAAGATTGGCTGGGCCAGCAAGGGCGCCGTCGAGGAGTACAAGCAGAAGTAAGCCGGTCTTGCCGGGTCAGGCGCCTCTGGGCGCTCACCGGATATACCGGACGCGGGAGGCTTCGCCAGCAGGCGTTGCTTCCCGCCTCTCTTTGGGGCCGCTGGCCTTCTCTCCGAGGAACGTTATGGGAACCTACGCCTTACGCCGCGTCATTCAGATGATTCCGCTTCTCTTTGTCATCAGCCTGCTGATTTTTATGCTGACCGCCTTGCAACCAGGTGACCCGGTCGACCAGTTGGTCTTTGGCAACAGCAATATCACCGCCGACGACATCGCCCGGCTGAAGGCCGCTTACGGTCTCGATCAGCCCTGGTTTACCCGCTACTTTTTCTGGCTTAAACAGGCCGTCGTGGGAAATTTCGGCTACTCGCAGGACTTTGGCATTCCAGCGCTGGATTTCGTGTTCAGGGACCGCCTGCCCAACACCCTGCTGCTGACGGTACCGGCCCTGGTGATCAGCACGCTGATTGCCGTACCCCTGGGCATTTTCAGTGCTGTGCGGCAGTATTCGGTGCTGGACTACGTCCTGACGTTTTTTGCTTTTCTGGCCGTCAGTGCCCCGGTATTCTGGGTAGGTGCACTAGCGCTGTACTTCTTCGCCGTGTTCCTGCCAGGAGCCACTGGCGGCGTCCTGTCGCTGCCGCCTGGAGGCCTGGGCAGCGCAGACCTCGCCCCAGATGCCGGGTGGTGGGCCACGACACTGGACAAGCTGAAGTACCTCATCCTGCCGATGATGATTCTGATGCTGCGTGAAATCGCCGTGACCCTGCGGTTCATGCGGGCCAACATGCTCGAAACCCTGACGCAGGACTATGTCCGTACTGCACGGGCCAAGGGGCTGGGGGACCGCCGTGTGCTCTACAAACACGCCTTACGCAACGCGGTGACGCCTATTGTCACGCTGCTGGGGCTCAGCATTCCGGGCCTCTTCGGCGGCGCTGTCATTACAGAAACCGTCTTTTCCTGGCCCGGCATGGGCAAAGCCATTCTGGACGCACTGGTCAGCAAGGATTTTAACGTTGTCATGACCTGCCTGATGCTCCTGGCCCTGCTGACGGTCATTTTCCAATTGCTGACCGACCTGGCTTACGGCCTGGTTGACCCCCGCGTTCGGTATTCCTGAGGCCTGCTGATGACCACTGTGACCGCTGCACCCCCCAAGCGCGCCCGGAGCCGCTCGACCTTTCAAATCGCCTTACGCCGCCTGCGCAAACACAAAGCTGCCATGTTCAGCTTGGTGGTTATCGCGCTGCTGATCCTGATGGCCCTGTTCGCGCCCTGGATTGCTCCATTTGACCCGAACGCCCAGGACCTTGCGGGTATCTATGCACCGCCCAGCAGCCAGCACGTCCTGGGGCAGGACAGTCTGGGCCGCGATCTTCTCTCGCGCATCATGTATGGCAGCCGCGTCAGCCTGATTGTGGGCTTTACAGTGGCCGCCTTCAGTATTGCGCTGGGCACGCTGATGGGCCTGCTGGCCGGCTTTCTCAGCGGGCGCGTAGATACAGTGATCAGCCGCTTCATCGAGATCATGCTGTCCATTCCCGAACTGCCCCTTCAGCTGACGTTGAGTGGGTTGTTCGCTGTGAGCGACTTGCCGGCTATTGCTCGCCTGCGCGAAAACCCCAATTCCAGCGTGTTCATCATCGTCACCATCTTTACCTTCTTCGGCTGGATGGGCACCGCCCGTCTGGTGCGGGGCGAAGTGCTAAAGCTCAAGAACCTCGAATACGTGGACGCTGCTCGTGCGCTGGGTGCGCGCAGCGGCCGCATCATGTTTCGCCACCTGGTGCCTAATATTGTGGCGGTCATTATCGTGAACGGCACACTGGCGGTGGGCGGGGCGATTCTGGGCGAGGCCGCCCTATCGTTCCTGGGCTTCGGCATTCAGCCGCCGGTATCTACCTGGGGCAACATGTTGTCCAACGCCAATGAGGTGGTGCTCGAACACCCTTACATCGCGCTCTATCCAGGTCTGGCTATCCTCTTGACAGTGCTGGTGTTCAATTTTCTGGGTGACGGCCTGCGCGACGCCTTCGACCCCAAGAGCCGCCTCTAATCCCTGTTCCGACGCTTTTGCCCCGCTCCGGCGGGGTTTTTGCGGTCTGGCTGTTCCTATCGCGTATTCTGGGCTTGTGATTGTTCTTGGGATTGACCCTGGGCTCGCCAACCTCGGCCTGGGGCTGGTGGAAGGTGACGTGCGCAAAGCGCGCCACCTCTACCATGTCTGCCTGACCACAGAAAGCGCCTGGATCATGCCCCGGCGTCTGCAGTACCTCCATGAAGAGGTCTCGCGGCTACTGGCCGAGTACCGGCCGGACGCGGTGGCCATCGAGGACCAGATTCTGCGCAAGCAGGCTGATGTGGCCTTCAAGGTGGGACAGGCGTTTGGGGTGGTGCAGCTGGCGTGCGCGCAGGCAGGCGTGCCCGTTCACAGCTACGGTCCCATGCAGGTCAAGCGCTCGCTGGTCGGCACTGGCCGGGCCGAGAAAGAACAGGTCATCTACATGGTCAAGGCCACACTGGGTGTGCGCGAACTGTTTAACAACCACGCGGCTGACGCGCTGGCCCTGGCCCTGACCCACCTGGCCAGTGCGCCGCTTCAGGGACGTACTGCACAGCTGCTGGCCCGGTAGCCCGGTGGTGTCCCTGGCCCTGCCGCTGCTGGCTTCGGTGATTCTGACGTTTGCCTGGCTGTGGTTTTTTGTGCGCCGCGACCGCCACCCAGAGCCCCTGTGGTTGCTGGCCCGCACCTTTGGCTGGGGCATGTTGGCCTGGGTGATTGCCGCCGCTTTTGAGGCGAGTCTGGGCCGCCTGCTGGCCTCGCCGCAGTTGCTGGGTGCTCTGGTGGTGGTGCTGTTGACGGCGCTGCTGGAAGAAGGGTTCAAATTCGTGGCCGCCATGACCGCCATCTCTGAACTGAGCTTTGATGAACCGATGGACGGCCTGGTGTACGCCGTGACCGCCGCGCTGGGCTTTGCCCTGATGGAGAATGTCACCTACACCCTGGGGTTTGGTGGCGGGGCCGGTACCTGGCACGCGGTCCTGGCTACCCTGGCCCACGCCCTGTTCAGTGCGCCGCAGGGCTATGCGCTGGGCGGTCTGCACTGGGAACAGGGCCGCACCTGGGTGGTGCAGGGCCTGGCCGTGAGCGTGGTGCTGCATGCCGTGTTCAATGGTCTTCTTGTGGGTGGGGCCGGCTGGCCGCAACTGGTGGCCCTGAGCACCGTCACCCTCCTGATGGTGGGGCTGGCGGGCCGGTATTACCTCACCTTTGAGGCCCATGCCCGCGAACATGGGCCGCCGGTGACCTTTTTACAGGAACAGGCGCGCCGCCAGGCTCAGCGGGGCGGCTCCTGAAGCAGAGAAGATCTGCGGGTCACACAACGCAACGGCTTGGCTCAGGGCAGAGTGAAAGCGTGAGCAAGCCAAGAGGAGAAACCGCCTCGTCTGTCTTCGAACGACATCAGATCTACATCCTTGATCAGAGCGTTTCGTGACCCGTTTGCCCCTGTACCCAGTGTTGCCCGGTTTCATCCTGCTCGTGTTTCCAGACCGGCAGTTCAACTTTGAGCTGCTCAATCAGAAAATCGCAGGCTTCCAGAGCGGCGCGGCGGTGGGCGCTGGCCACCCCAATCAGGATGCTGGCTTCCCCGGGCATCAGGCGCCCCAGGCGGTGCTCCACCACGATACGCAAGGAGCCAAAGCGGTTTCGGGCTCCCTGCACGGCGGTATGCATGACCCTCACGGCCATCGGGTCGTGGCCTTCGTACTCGATGAAATCCACCCGTTTGCCGGCATTGGGACTGCGGACTGTCCCTACAAAATACGCCTGGGCTCCGCATTCCGGCCGCACCAGGAAGGCACTGGCCTGTTCCAGTGAGAGCCTCTCCGTTGTCACGGTGCAGAGAGTGTCATCCTCTGCGCCACCGGCCACAGGTGGGAGGAAAGCCACCTCGTCTTCGTTGTTCAGCAGGGTGCTCGGCGCCGCGTACACCTCATTTACGGCGACCATGCACCCGCGCAGACTGAGACCGAACTGCTGCTCGACGAGGGCCGCGCAGGCGCGTACGTCGCTGCCTGCTGGCACTTCCAGAGTCGTTTCCTCTACGCCCGTTTCCCGCTTCAGACGGGCAAAAAACACCACCTTCAGCTGCATGGGCCGAGGCTATCACGCACCCGAATCGGGAGATCAAGAAGTGGTTTGGCTGGG
>NZ_WQLB01000005.1 GCF_009755355.1 Deinococcus arboris
GAGACGGATGTCGTCTGTAGCGCTAACAAATTGGGAAAGAGCCGGTTTGCCAACTCCATGCCCGGAATCCGTTTTCCTTCTCCTCGCTCTGCTCGCATTCAACTGGTTGAATCGGAGTTCGTCTTACTTCATGCCGGGGTCGCTGGCCAGCTTGAGCTGCTCCATCTGACCCACCAGACCGAGCCAGGTGGTTTCGTCGAGGTCGTCTATCTCCTGGCCCGCGTGCGCTTCGTTCAGCACCTGGCGCATCAATTCGGCTTCCCGCAGGGTGGCGGCCTGGTGGCCCATACGGGCCAGGATGGGGTCAAGAGACATGGCAGCACTGATAGTCATGCCCCGAGGTTAAAGAGGCCCGGAGCCGTCGGCATGAAGCGCAGGTAGGGCCAGCTTCACGCTCGGTTCTGCATCCCAGACAGCCGCCGCCGTGGACTTGAGTGGCCTGCTGTAACCCCAAGGGGGAAATAGAACACCACGGTCAGAACGGCAGCTGCCCTGTCGCCGCCTGCTCACCGCGCAGCCAGGCCAGCACCGCGCGGCGGGCTTCCGGGCGAAAGCCGCCCGTGACCAGGGCCGGGGCATCCACATCCAGCGCGGCGTAGGGGTTGTACAGCGCCAGGTGCAGGTCAGGCGTGACCCCCACCAGGGCCGGGTGCCGGTGCCGGGCCGTGGTGGCCAGGATGACGGGCAGGCCAAGGGCGCGCAGAGCAGGCCAGTCCAGCGTTTCTGGGTCCTCGAAGGCATGCAGTTGCACGTCGTAGACCGTGCCCAGTTCACGGGCCAGGGTCTCGGCGTCGGCGCCCGCCTCGCTGACGGTCTGGCGCTGGGGGTGCCGGTGTGCGACCAGCACCACGCGCGAGCCAGGGACGGGGGCTTGGGGGTTGCGGTAGGCGCTCAGTCCAGCAGCCCAGGCGCGGTCTAGCAGGTCCGCGTCGGCTGCGGGGTCCAGACCAGGGTCGGCCTGGGCCGGGTACTGGCGGGCCAGCGCGTCCAGGCGGCCCAGGCTGGCCTGGATGGCTTCGGGAGGCAGGCGGCCGTCTTGCAGGGCCTGCGCCACCGCCGCCAGGGTGGCGTCCTGGGCCTCACGGCGCCCCAGCGCCATGACCAGGTCAGCGCCGGCCTGCAGGGCCAGCACCGCCGCCTCGCCCCGGCCGTAGTGGCCGTCTATGGCCTGCATGCCCATCGAGTCGGTCACGATCACGCCCTCATAGCCCCAGGCCTGACGCAGCAACCCGGTCAGGATGGGATGCGAGAGGGTGGCAGGGTGCTGGGCGTCCAGCGCCGGGTAGATGATGTGCGCGGTCATGACTGCGGGCGCCTGAGGCAGCAGCGCGCGGAACGGAGCCAACTCGGTCTGGTCCAGTTCGGGCAGCGACTTGTGGACCGTCGGGAGGGCCAGGTGGCTGTCCAGGGTGGTGTCGCCGTGCCCCGGAAAATGCTTGACGCAGGCGGCCACCCCGGCTCTGGCCTGTCCGGCGAGGGCTGCGCGGCCCTGACGGGTGACCAGCGTGGGGTCGGCGCCGTAAGCACGCTCGGCTATGACCGGGTTGGCAGGGTTCACGTTGACGTCCAGCACTGGGGCGAAATTCCAGTTGATGCCCACGCTGCGCAGTTGCCGGGCCAGGGCTGCGCTGATGGCTTCGGTCAGGGCCGGGTCGTCGGCCATGCCCAGGGTCATGGCCCCTGGCGCGAATGGCCAGAAGTCGGGACGCACAATCGCGCCGCCCTCGTGGTCCAGGGCAATCAGGGCGCCGTCGCCCATGACGGCGCGCAGGTCGGCGCACAGGGCGCGCAGTTGCGCGGCACTCTGCACATTCTTGCCGAACAGGCAGACGCTCCGAATGCCGTGCTCGCGCAGGTGCGCCGCCGTGCTGTCGTCCAGCACAGGGCCAGGAATGTCCACCATCAGCAGGGCGCCGGGCTTGGGCAGAGGGGTCACGCTCTGCAGGGTACGGCACAGCGGCGGGAGGCGGGTCGGGCGACTCTGTAGGCCTGGGAACCAGAGAAAGACAGGGTCTCCTCCACCACACCTCTCCCCGACGCGGTAGAGTTCAGATCACACCGCTTCTTCACTTCGCTGGTTTCCTGTTGCCCTGGCCCGCGCAGCCCTCTGTGCGGCGGTCTTCCCGCCTCAAGGAGTCACATGAAGAGTGCCCTCGCCACCCGGTCTGTCCGGCCTACCACCTCTTTTCTGTCTGTGATTGCCCTGTGGCTGGGCAGCTGGGCGGTCGCTCAGGGCACGGCGGCCCCCGCCGACCTGCCCCACGACCCGGCGCTGGTGGTGCCCGGCATCTGGGGGCCGTCGCTGCGGGTGGTGCCGGGCAGCCGCGCCGCCTCCCTGCTGACCGCCTGGGGCAACCGCTTTGCCTTTCTGGCGCCGCTGGAATCGCGGCTGGGCGAGGATTATCTGCTGCTACCGTGCGAGGCCAGTGGACGGACCGAGATGCGGCTGAGCTGGAGTGCGCTGACGCCCCTGAATGCCGGCACCCTGACCCTGGTGGCGAACCTGGGGGACGGGTCGCCCAGAAATGTAAGCCTGACCCGCACCCGCGCAGACTGGCCCGACCTGTTCACGCTGACCCAACCAGACGCGGCGGCGCTGCTGGCGGCCCTTCAGGCGGGACAGAACATGACGCTGAAGCTGGCCGCACCGGACCAAGCTGGCCTGACCTTTTGGGGGGCGGGATTCGCAGCCGCCTGGGCCGAGCTGAGCGGCTGCCGGCTCTGAACTGGCAACCGCCAGGCGAGCAATGACTGACACCCAATAACACCTTGGCCTGCACGGTGGAGGGCACGAAACCACCAAGAGGCCAAGCCAGAGCCGTTGCCACTTCGCGGATCAGGACAGAGCGGGACTGCTGAGCCTGCTGCGGCCGGGGCCGTCCGGGGGCCGCCGCTTGACACCCCAGGGGGCGGCCCCTACCCTAAACGCACGTTTTCCTTTTGTTCACCACCGGCAAGCACCGCGCACTCCTGGCATTCGCCAGCCTGGCCGGTCGCCCACGGTGCGGAGGCTCCATGAAGAAACTGCTTCTGACCGCCCTGCTTTCCACCCTCAGCGCCGCGTCGGCCGCCACGCTGGTCTTCGGCGGCAACGGCGAACCCGTCAGCCTGGAATCGGGCAACATCACCGACGGCATTTCCATTCTGGTGCAGCGCCAGATTTACGACACCCTGGTGGACTTCAAGAACGGCACCACCGACCTGGTGCCCGGTCTGGCGACCAAGTGGACGCCCAACGCCAACAACACCCAGTGGACCTTCACGCTGCGCAAGGGCGTGCGTTTCCACGACGGCACCGCGTTTAACGCTGACGCCGTGGTCTTTAACCTGAGCCGCTGGTGGGACAAAGCGCACCCCTACGGCTTCCGCGACCAGGGCCGCACCTTCGAAATCATGGGCGAGCTGCTGGGCGGCTACAAGGGTGACGCCACGGCCGTGATCAAGAACATCGTCAAGGTGAACGACTCCACCGTGCGCGTGGAACTGAACAAACCCTCCTCGGTGCTGCCCAACGTGCTGGCCGCCGGGTACTTCGGCATTGCCAGCCCGACCGCCATCAAGAAAGACGGCGCCAAGTACGGCACGCCCGCCAGCAAGCCCATGGGCACCGGCCCCTTTATTTTCCAGAGCTGGCGCACCGGCGACCGCGTGACCTTGCTGCCCAACAAAGTCTACTGGGGCGAAAAGGCCAAGGTGGACCAACTCGTCATCCGCTCCATCAAAGACGCCTCGCAGCGCCTGAACGAGCTGAAGGCCGGCACCATTGACTTTGCCAACGACCTGACCCCTGACAGCCTCAAGAGCGTTCAGGGCGACAACAACCTGGTGGATGTCAAGCGCCCCTCCTTCAACGTGGGCTTCGTCAGCCTGAACAACCGCAACACCTACCTGAAAAACGAGAAGGTGCGCCAGGCCATCAGCATGGCCATCAACAAGAAAGAAATCGTGGCCGCCTTCTGGAACGGCCTGGGCACCAGCAACGCCAGCTTCGTGCCGCCCGTGATGGCCTGGGCCAACAGCAGCAAGGTGCCGGCCGACTACAAGTTTGACCCCGCCGCCGCCAAGAAAATGCTGTCGGACGCCGGCTACGCCAACGGTTTCTCGCTGGACCTGTGGTACATGCCCGTCAGCCGCCCCTACTTCCCCAACCCCAAGCCCATTGCCGAAGCGATTGCCGCCGACCTGAGCGCCATTGGCATCAAGGTCAACCTGAAGACCGAAGACTGGGCCAAGTACCTGGAAGACCGCAACAAGGAACCCGGCTTCGACATGTACATGATCGGCTGGACGGGCGACTACGGCGACCCGGACAACTTCTACGGCGCTTACTACGGCAGCAACGCCAGCGACGACATCAACTGGAACCCCGCCAACGTGCAGACCCTGCTGGAACAGGGCCGCGCCGCCGCCACCCAGGCCGCCAAGGCCAAGGTGTACCAGCAGCTGCACGAAATCACCTACAACGCCGCGTACCGCATCCCCATGGTGCACTCCAACCCCCTGGCCGCCGCGCGCACCTACGTCAAGGGCTGGATTCCCAGCCCCCTGGGCAGCGAGGCCTTTAACACCATCACGATTACCGGCAAGAAGTAACACCGGCCCACTCGCGCGCCTCTCCGGTCTGGGGAGGCGCGCGGCTGTCTGACCGCACAGTTCACCGGAGCGGGACGCGGGGCCTGTGATTCCCGCTACACTGTGCGCCAATACGCCTTTTCCTGTCTGTGTGCGCCGCGAGCCAACCGCCGCGCACGTTCCGTCTCCGCTTCCCCTTCACTCTTCTGGAGGTCTGCTTTGGGCAGTTACCTGATTCGCCGCCTGCTGCGGACCGTGCTGGTCATGCTGGGCATCAGCCTGGTGGTGTTTGTATTTGTCCGTTCTATTCCCGGCGACCCGGCCGTGGCCATGCTGGGCGAACGCGCCACCGCCGAAGCCGCAGCCGCCCTGCGCGAGCAGCTGGGCCTGAACAAGCCGTGGTTCTTTAATCCAGCCAATCCGCTGGACGCCCAGTACCCCAGATACATGACCGCGCTGCTTCAGGGCGACCTGGGCACAGGCATCAAGAGCAATATTCCGGTCTGGGATGACCTGAAAGCCCGCTTTCCGGCCACCGCCGAGCTGAGTATTGCCGCGCTGCTGTTTGCCCTGGTGGTCGGTATGCCGGCAGGTATTCTGGCGGCGCTGCGGCGCAACAGTGGCTGGGACAATCTGGCGACCACCATTTCACTGCTGGGCGTCAGCATGCCCGTCTTCTGGCTGGGCCTGCTGCTGTCGTACTTTTTTGCCGTCAAACTGGGCTGGCTGCCGCCCAGTGGCCGCCTGGGCACCGACTACGACATTCAGCCCATCACGGGATTTAATATCCTGGACGCGCTGCTGCGGGGCCAGCCCGCCGCCGCCTGGGATTCTCTGCGGCACCTGATTCTGCCGGCCATTGCCCTGGGCAGCATTCCCCTGGCCATCATCGCCCGAATTACCCGCAGTTCCATGCTTGACGTGCTGGGCCAGGATTATGTGCGCACCGCCCGCGCCAAGGGGCTGACGCACCGGACTGTCACCACCAAACACGCGCTGCGTAATGCCCTGCTGCCCGTGGTCACTGTCATTGGGCTGCAAGCCGGCGCCCTGCTCGGCGGCGCCGTGCTGACCGAAACGATCTTTTCGTGGCCAGGCATTGGCTCTTGGGTTTACGAGGCCATCAGCCAGCGTGACTACCCCATTATTCAGGGCGGGGTGATCTTCGCGGCGCTGGTGGTCAGCGTGGCCAACCTGATCGTGGACCTGAGTTACGCCGCCCTCGACCCGCGCATCCAGTACAGCTGAGGGCCATGACATGACGACTGCAACCACTCTTCCCAGTACCAAACATAAGCAGGACAGTATTTTCTGGCGCCGCTTTCGCCGCTCCACGCCCGGCAAGGTGGGGGCCATTATCGTGGCGGTCTTTGTGCTGCTGGCGGTCTTTGCCAGTGTCATCAAGCCCTATGACCCCACCACGGACCGCAATTACCGCCTGACCCTGAAAGCCCCCAGCGTCAGCGCCCTCTGGGACAAGGGGGTGGCCGAGACCTACACCGACCCGGTGACGGGCAAGGTGAACCTGTGGGCCGCGCCGCTTGGCACCGACAACCTGGGCCGCGACATCATGACCCGCGTGCTCCACGGCACCCGCATCAGTCTGAAAGTGGGCGTGGTGAGCACGGTGCTGGCGCTCATCATAGGGTCGCTGCTGGGCGTGCTGGCCGGGTATTTTGGCGGCTGGCTGGATTCCACCCTGGGCTACCTGACGGATGTAATGCTGGCCTTTCCCAGCATTCTGCTCGCCATCGGTTTTGCCAGCATCTTCTCGACAGACAATCCACCGCTGCTGATTGCGGGCCTGGACCGCCTCTTCGCGCTCAACAGCCCGCAGCTCGTGACGGCCATGCTGGCGGTGTCGCTGGTGCAGGTGCCGGTGTACCTGCGTCTGGCGCGCGGCGTGGTGCTGTCGGTACGCGAGCGTGAATTCGTGCAGGCGGCGGGCGCCCTGGGGGCCACCCAGGGCCGCATGATCTTCCGGCACGTGCTGCCCAACAGCCTCTCGCCGCTAATTGTGCAGGGCGCCCTGAGCATCGCCACCGCTACCATTGAGGTCGCCGCGCTGGGCTTCCTGGGCATTGGGGCGCAGCCACCCCTTCCCGAATGGGGCACCATGATCAGCGACAGCCGCCAGTACTACATTGACGCGCCGTGGACGATGGTGTTTCCGGGCCTGGCCATCTTCTTGACCGTGTTAGGCTTTAACCTGCTGGGCGACGGCCTGCGGGACGTGCTGGACCCCAGAAGCACGCAGTAAGCGGAAGGGGCTTATAAAAGGGCGAGCCGCGTGGTCTCGCCCTTCTTGCTGGTATGAGGACGGTGCTGGATAGCCGTCAGATCTCGATGCGACCAACTGACTAGGGCGTCATCCAGTGAGCCGCTCCATCTTACTGTGGCGCTTACGCACCCTCAATCCAGCGCGTGTAAGGCTCCCTCCAGGTCCTGCGCGTGAAAGCGCTGGCCCGTCGCGTGGGCGAGTTGACGGGCCAGGCGGCGCAGAGGCAGGGGACGCAGATCGAGGCTGCCTGCCCCGGTGCCGCTGACATTGGCGTGGCCGGTCAGGTCAATGACGGTGTGGTAGGGCTGAACCAGGCCGGGCGGCAACTCTCCGGCCGTCAGCACGATCAGGTCGGCGCGGCCGGCCAGGTCGTTCACGCTGGGGTCGCGGCGGCTGAGGGGATAGACGCGCACGCCAGCCGGCACGTCACGCGCCGCCCGTTCGGCGTCAGGCGCACTGGCAGCCACCACGCCCAGCTCGGTAAAGCCCAGCCGGGCCAGGGGCAGAGCCAGGGCCAGGTCGCCCGCATGCTGACCCAATAGCACGGCACTGGCTCCCCGCGAGGCGTAGCCCGAGTCGTTCAGCAAGTCCGTCAGGGCGTCGGCCTGGGCGAAGGTGCCGTGCAAGCTGCCAGAAAACGCCACTGCGTCCACCCGGCCCACCCGGCGGGCCGCCGCATCAGGGGACACCTGCTCGAACACATGAGCCTCCTGACTGGGATGGACCAGCGCGCCGGTAAAGCGCAGCGGCCGGCAGGCGTCTAGCACCTTGCCCAGGTCGTCGGTCGGCACCGACAGCGCAATGATGCCCAGGTCACGCAGGGCGCGGGCGGCGTGGGTGGTGTAACCAATCAGGGCCAGAGGCGTGTCAAACGCGGGCATTGAGTTTCAGTGTAGCTCGGCTGACCAGCAGGACCACGGTGAGATGGCTGCTGGCTTTCACGCCTGCGTCTGGGCAGAGCGCAGGGTGGCCAATTCAACCCCTGATGCGGATTCCGCTTCATTGCAGCACAGCCGGAAAAGCACCGTCTGCGCTTCCATATCGCGGAATCCGCATCTGTTCCTGCTCGCTCTGCTGCGCAGCTTTCCAAGTCCGCTCGGATTCCACCCGGCATTCTGCTCGATTCAATCGAAGTCGGTATGAAGTCCATTTTTTAGATAGAAAGGCCACGCAAAGACCAGAAGGACGACCAAGCTGGGCAGAGAAGACCCGAATCTCGCTCTGTTCTCCCCATTTGCCAGGGCGACCGGCCTCTCTCCTCTTACCCCCAGTCGGCGGGGCGCTCGGTCAGGCCAAAATGCCAGGCAATCGCCTGGGCAATCCGTGTTCCAGCGTGGCCGTCGCCGTAAGGGTTGCGGGCCTGGCGCATGGCCTGCAAGGTCTCTGCACTGCCCAGCAGGCCGCTCAGGACCGCCTCCAAGCCTGCCGGATCGTTGCCGGCCAGGGTCAGGACGCCAGCCTCCACGCCTTCGGGGCGCTCGGTGACGTTGCGCAGCACCGCCACGGGAACGCCCAGGGCCGCGCCTTCCTCCTGAAGCCCTCCGCTGTCGGTGGCCAGCAGGCGAGACGCCGCCATCAGAGGCGCCATGTCGCTGTAGTCCAGCGGGTCTACCAGCTCGAAGTTGGGCACGTCCGACAGGGCCGGGCGCACCGCTTCCTGCACAGCAGGCGACAGGTGAACCGGGTAAATAAAGTGGTGGTCGGGGTGGGCCTGGGCCACGCGGGCCAGGGCCAGCGCCATCTCACGCATCATGGGCTGGTTCTCGCGGCGGTGCATGGTCACGGTGACCAGTGGCTGCCCAGCCTCTACCCGCGCCCGCCACCCGGCGCGCAGAGGGACGCGGCCCGCGACCTCACGCACCGCATCTACCGCCGTCTGACCCGTCACGAAGATACCCGCCTCGGACTTGCCTTCACGCACCAGATTGGCCCTACTGCCGGCGGTGGGGGCAAAATCCAGGGTGGAGAGGACACCGGTCAGGCGGCGGTTGGCTTCCTCGGGAAAGGGTTCTTTCAGGCTGCCGCTGCGCAGTCCGGCCTCAACGTGACCCACCGGAATGCCCTCATAGAAGGCGGCCAGCGCCACGCAAAAGGAGGTGGTGGTGTCGCCGTGAACCAGCACCATGTCGGCGCCCATCTCGCGCAGCACGCGCCCAGCCTGTGGGACGATGCGGGCGGTCAGGTCGGCCAGGGTCTGCCGGTCGGTCATGACATTCAGGTCGCGGTCGGGCGTCAGCCCAAAGACGGCCAGCGCGCCGTCAAGCATTTGCCGCTGCTGTCCGGTGGACAGGATAGACGCGTGAAGCCCGGCTTGTGCCTGAACGGCGGCGTACACAGGGGCCATTTTGGTGGCTTCGGGACGGGTGCCAAAGGCCAGAACAACGTGTTTGGTGGTATGCATCAGACTTGTCCTTCCCGCGCCGCTTCCAGGTTCCGCGCGCGAATGCGGCGGTAAGCGACAAAAAACAGACACAACGAGGCCGCCAGGACGGTGCCCCCAATGGCTTCGGGCCGCAGCCCTTGCAGCGACATGCCTGCGGCGCCGCAGGCCAGGGCCACCAGCCATAAAATTACGGCTGTTTGCCGGGCGCTGGCGGTTCGGGCTAGCACTCGGTGGTGAATGTGGGTCTTGTCGGGGTGACGCAGTGGGTTACGAATCCCGCGTGCCAGACGGCCAATCACGACCTGGGTGGTGTCCAGAAGCGGCAAGGCCAGTACGATCAGCGGCACGAGCAGGCTGGCCCCGGCGCTGACCTTCAGGGTGCCCAACAGACTGACGGCCGCCAGCGTGTAGCCAAAGAGGGTGCTGCCCGCGTCGCCCATGATGATGCGGCTGGGGTTAAAGTTGTGGCGCAAGTAACCCAGGGCGGCGCCCGACAGCCCAGCGAGCAGCACCACGGCCGCCGCACGATCTGGAAACTGGGCGGCGGTGGCCAGCAGCACGAAGCTGGCGACAAAAGCCACGCCGCCCACCACGCCGTCTACCCCGTCCAGCAGGTTGACGGCGTTCGTCAGGCCCACCACCCAGAGAATCGTAACCAGTGAGCTGAGCGGTTGGTTGACCGCTTCGGGCAGCGAGGGCAAGAAGGGAATGGCGTTCAGGTCCACCCGCAGACCGTTGACGAGCAGCAGCGCGGCGGCCAGCGTTTGCACCACCAGCCGGGCCAGGGGCGACAAGCCGTACTGATCGTCAATAAAGCCCACCAGCACCAGCAGTGTGGCGCCCAGTAAAATCGCCAGCACCTGAATATTCACGATCTCTACGGCAATGGGCCGCAGCGCCCACGCCAGGACGATGCTGACCAGAAAGCCGCCGTAGATGGCCAGGCCGCCGGCATTGGGCAGAGGCTCTTTGTTCAGGCGGCGCTCGTTGGGCTGGTCGGCCCAACCCGCCTGAATGGCGAAGGCGCGCAGGCGCGGAATGAAAAACCAGGTAAAGACCCCGGCAGCCAGAAAGGTAATGAGTACGCTGAGAAAGCCCCGGCCACGGAGGTCGGCTATTCCCAGTTGTGCGGCCAGCGCCTGCAATGCGTCCATAAACGGCCCCAAGTGTAACGGCTGGAACATGGGGGGACGTCAACCAGAAGGAGGGGTGCGGCGCGCTGAGCAACACACCGCCATCCAGGGCTCTACGATTTTCGCTACGAGTTGGGCCGGGGGCCGCGGCTCCTTCCGGCAGTCGGCCGACAGTAGAACCAGCGGCGAACTGTCCGGGGTCACCTACAGCAACATCAGCGCTGCTGTGCGCGTATGGCCAGCTGCTCTACAGACGGGCTTCGGCGTACTCGCACAGTTTCGGCACCAACGCGAGGGTCTAAGTCGCCGCCTGATGCAAGGTTGATGGCCAGTGGATTGGCTGCTTTAAGGACCGCACCTCCTCAGCATCGGAGCGGAGGCCGAAATACACCAACAGAAGAGTCAGGGGATTTGACGAAGCGCCCGCTGCAGTACGAGGACGTAGAAAGCCAGCTGGACAGCCTGTCTTCACAAACCAATGGTCTAATATGCAGTTGACCCAGAGCCACCTCGGATTCATCCCGAAGTGGCTCTGGATTGTCTGGATAGGAATCGGCATTCACCCCTATAGCTGTGACTGAATGCCAGCGCTTATGTCCTGCAGCCTACTTGGTGCCGTAGATGCGGTCGCCTGCGTCGCCCAGTCCCGGCACGATGTAGCCGTGGTCGTTCAGGTGGCTGTCCACTGCCGCCACCACGATCTCCACGTCCGGGTGGTCGCGCTCGATAACCTGAATGCCCTCAGGGGCCGCCAGGATACACATCAGCTTGATGGTGGTGGCCCCAGCCTCCTTCAGAAAGGCAATGGCCGCGCTGGCACTGCCGCCTGTGGCCAGCATGGGGTCGGTCAGAAAGACGCGGCGCTCGGCAATGTCTGCAGGCAGCTTGTTGTAGTAGGCCACAGGCGCGAGGGTCTGGGGGTCACGGTACAGGCCGATATGGCCCACTTTGGCGGCCGGCACCAGCTGAACAATGGCGTCCGTCATGACCAGCCCGGCGCGCAAGATGGCCACCAGGGCCAGCTTTTTGCCGCTGAGCATCGGAAAATCGTCTTCAACGATAGGGGTGTGCAGGCGCTCGGGGGCCAGGTCGAGGTCGCGCATGGCCTCGTAGGCCAGCAGCAGGCTCAGTTCGCCGGCCAGCTCGCGGAATTCTTTAACGCCTGTGCGCACGTCGCGCATGATGGACAGCTTGTGTTGAACAAGGGGATGAGTCACGACCGTAACCATGTGCCCCACCATACCGCCGCCCCGCGCCCGTACGCCTAGCCGGGCAGCCGGGCCAGGACGTGCCGGGCACGCGGCACCTTGGCGTCACGCTGGCCCTCAAATTCATACGGCTCGTTCATCAGAAACCAGTACAGGTCATGCAGGGTCGTCATGGCCAGGTAGGCGCGGTACCGGGTCAGCGTGGCCCGGTCCTGGTCCGGCAACAGGGACAGGGCCGCCTGAAGGCTCTCGTCAGGGGGCAGGAGGTCGAGGGTGCCGGTTTTCAGCAGCGCCAGGTCGCGCAGGGGGTCGTCCCAGGCGGCTTTGGTCCAGTCAATGACCAGCACCTCGCCGCTCTCTGGATTCATCAGGATGTTGTCGTGCCAGAGGTCCAGATGGCAAAAGGCGGCCGGGCCCGCCAGCAGGCCGCGTTCCAGCGGAACCTCCACAGCGTCAAACAGGTCACCCAGCGGGTAGGCGGCCAGGGCGCTGCGAAACCGGCGCAGCCGCTCCTGAACCCGCCGCAGGTCTACGTGGCCGG
Source organism: Deinococcus arboris (assembly GCF_009755355.1). Classification (GTDB taxonomy): domain Bacteria; phylum Deinococcota; class Deinococci; order Deinococcales; family Deinococcaceae; genus Deinococcus; species Deinococcus betulae. The sequence continues at coordinate 12,119 of NZ_WQLB01000005.1, forward strand.
CCTGCTCGCGGTGCAGGCCGGCCAACTGGTCTCGCAGCTGGGGCAGGGCGCGCGGCACGTCTGCGGCGCGCAGAGGCCGCCCGGGAAAACGGCGCAGAATCAGGGCCTCAATTCCGTCGGCCTCGGTGGCGTCCTGCACCCAGGCCCCCAGGCCCGCGCGGCGCATGTTGCGGGCCTCGGTGCGGTGGTCGCCCTGGTGGTTGCGGTAAACCTTGACCACGGTCTGCCCGTCGGCCGTGGCATACACGCGGCTTTGCATCCCCGAATCCATCGGGGTCAGCGGGCCGTACTGCGCTTCGAGCACCGGAAACCGGGCCGGGGGCGCGTCACCAGGCTGGGCGGGCCGCAGGGTCACGCCCCCCCCCACAGCGGCGCGCTCACTGCGGCAGTTTCTCCAGCAGCCCCGTCAGCCGGGGGTCAAGCGCCTTGCCCGCCTGGGCGCGCACGCGGTCCGCGTCACCCAGCCGCACGTAGGCGTTGGCCACCGCCAGAATGCGGGCGTACAGCGGGATGTCCTCGGCGGCCAGGCGGTCGGGTTCACCCTGGCCGTCCCAGCGCTCGTGGTGGTGTCGCACAGCCTTCATGGCTTCACTGAGGTGCGGCACCCCATGCAGAAAGTTGGCCCCCACCTGCGCGTGCCCCTGCTCGCCGTGAATCTTGCCGATGTCGTGCAGCATGGCGGCGTACCAGACCTCTTCCTGCTCGCGCTCGGTCAGGCCGACCAGCTTGCCCAACTTGACGCTCACGTCCGCCACCGACTGAGAGTGCCCCAGGGCGTCAAATTCGCCGCTCTCGACGGCCTCGACCAGGGCGCTCGTCAGGTGCCGGGAAGCCGCGCGCCACTCCTCGCGGCTTTCGAGGACGCCCAGCAAGGGTGCCACGGCCGCCGCCCATTTGGTCACGGCTTCCTGGGTGGCGGGGGCTAGGCCCTCGGGGCCGGTGCGGTCCAGCACCAGGGCGCCCAGATTGCGGCCGCGCACCGTCAGCGGCACGACCAGCGACACGGTGACGGCGCGCATGCCCGCCTCGTCCAGCAGCGCCGTCACCTCAGACGGACTGCCCTCGTACAGTTCGCGGGCGCCGTCGGCCAGGATGCGCGGGCGCATAGAGGCCCACGGCCCACCCAGGGCCACGCCCAGCAACGCCTTGGGGTAGCCCAGCACCGCCGCCACCCGGTCCTGACCCCGGCGCACCACCGCAAAGCCCTGCACGCCCCCGCCCATCAGGGCTGCGGCGTGCGACAGAGCGCCTTCCAGAATGCCCTCCTGGCTGGGGCGGGCCAGCAGGTCAGCGATGACCCTGGTGGCGTCGAGGCTCTCACCCGCTGGCGTACCGGACCCGCGCGGGTCGGCAGGGCTGGGCGTCTGCTGGGGGGTGCGGGGGCGCCTGAACACGTTGCCGGTAGTATACCCGCGCTACCCTGCCCCGCATGACGGCCTCTCCCTTTCCCCACGAGTCGGTTACGGCGCCCGTTCAGCAGGCCTATGCCCGCTACGAGCGCCAGGCTAAAAGCTGGCTGACTGGCTATGCACAGCGCGGCGGACGGGTGTTTTGCGGCGCGGGGTGCAGTGCGTGCTGCACCATGCCTATCCGGGTGAGCCTGGCCGAGGCGCTGCTGATGGCCAGAGCAGTGGACGAGGCGCAGGCCAGCGCCGTCGAGACCCACGCCCGCGCCGCCGTTCAGAACGCCCGCACCGCGCGCGACGACGATGAATATGTGCGCCGCCACCGCCTGGAATTGGGGTTTTGCCCCATTCTGGACCGCGAGACCGGCAGTTGCAGCCGCTATGAGGCGCGGCCCACGCGCTGCCGCGACACCTACAGCGCTTTTCCGGCCCACTACTGCGAAGCCGAGACCTGGGAGCGCATGAGCCGCCGCGAGCAGACCGAGTACCGCCGCGAGGTGGCCCGCACGCCCGGCACCGACGGCGAACTGCACTTTATTGCCCCGCTGGAACACCTCTCAGAGCCGGTGTGGACGGCCGCTGCCCGCGCCATGCGCCGCGAGTGGGGCCTGGAGGTCTGGGGCGACTTCTGGCTGCTGACCACGCTGGCCGCCGACGCCAGGTTCATGGCGGCCGTTGCGGCCGGGGATGCGCGCCGGGCCTGGCAGGTCGCTTCAGGGCGCGGGCTGGCCCACCGGATGCTGCTGGAATTCGGGGAGTAAGGAGCACCCCACAGCCAAAAGAGAAACCCCCGCCTGGCGCGGGGGTTTTCTGTGGTGGGCGGTGAGGGATTTGAACCCCCGACCCGTCGCTTGTAAGGCGAAAGCTCTACCGCTGAGCTAACCGCCCACGCGGCCTGACATCCTAAAGGCTCCGGGCGCCCGGCGCAAGGGGGAGGGACGCGGCCGGGCAGGCTTTGTAAGCGTATGCCGGTCTGGCACGCCTGCTGGGGTATACTGGGGGCTGTTCCTCGAACGAGGGGTGGGTGAACAGACCCACCTTTTTTCGTGGAGGGGGTGGTTGAACAGGCTGGCTCTGCGCTGGCCGAGACAATATGAATAACAACGCAACACACAATCTGGAGCAACTGGCCCGCACAGCCCTCGATCCCCTGGGATATGAGGTGCTGGAAGTTCAGGTGCAGAATCTGGGCGGACAACCGATTGTCCTGATTCGCATTGACCGCCTCGACGAGCAGCCGGTCACGGTGGACGACCTGACGAAAGCCAGCCGCGCTGCCGAGGTCGAGTTTGACCAAGCCGACCCGATTGCCGGCGAGTACCGCCTGGAATTCGAATCGCCGGGCGCCAAGCGGCCCCTGCTGCGTGCGCGCCATTTCGAGCGCATGCTGGGGTTAAAAGCGCGGGTGCGCGGCGAGGGCGGCGTGGCTTTCACAGCCCCTATTCAGGCCGTTGAGGGTGACCGCGTGACCTTCATGGTAGGCGGCGAGGCACAGACCCTGACGGTCGGCACCTTTCAGGCCAACCTGGCCGAGTTCCCGGACCGTCACCGTTAATCAGGGCTGCACCCCCAGGGCGGGGGCAAAGGAAGAGTGAGATGAGCCAACCAGAATTCAATTTTGCCGATGCGCTGCGCGAAGTGGCGCAGGCACGCAACATCAACGAGCTGCAACTGATTGAGGCGTTCGAGCAGAGCCTCGCGCAGGCATACACCCGCAACGTCGAACCCGACAAGCGCATTGAAGTGCACCTGGACCCCCAGAGCGGCGAACTGGAAGTGCTGGTCGTGCGCGAGGTCGTGGAAAAGGTTGAGGACGAGCACCTGCAGATCTCTCTGGCCGACGCGCTGGAGCTGGACCCCGGCGTCGAAATCGGCATGGAGATGGAGTTTCCGGTCGACCGCGAGAAGTTCTCGCGCATCGCCCTGCAGGCCGCCAAGCAGACCCTGACCCAGAAGATGCGCGAGACCGAGCGCAACGTGGTCTTTAACGAGTACAAGGACCGCGAGGGCCAGGTGCTGACGGCCCAGGTGGTTCGCAGCGACAACAAGGGCAACTGGTTCGTGGAACTGGGCGCCGGCGAGGCCATCTTGCCGCCCCGCGAGCAGATTCCCGGCGAGAAGCTGACCCCCGGCAACCGCGTCAAGATTTACCTCAAGGAAGTGCGCAAGACGCCCAAGGGGCCGACCATTCTGGCCAGCCGCGCCGACGAGCGGCTGCTGGACTACCTGCTGCGTCAGGAAATCCCCGAAGTGGCCAACGGCATCGTGGAGGTCAAGGCCATTTCGCGCGAGGCCGGGCAGCGCAGCAAGGTCGCCGTGTTCTCGCATAACAGCAATGTGGACCCCATCGGCGCCTGCATCGGGCACCGTGGCAACCGCATTCAGGCGGTGACCGGCGAACTGGGCCGCGAGCGCGTGGACGTGATCTTGTGGGACGGCAACACCCGCGACTTCATTCGCAATGCGCTGTCCCCCGCCAAAGTGGGCCTGATTGAGGTTCAGCCGGAGCGCCGCGAGGCCACCGTGACTGTCACCCCAGACCAGCTGTCCCTGGCCATCGGCAAGGGTGGCCAGAACGTGCGCCTGGCCGCCAAGCTGACCGGCTTCAAGATTGACCTGCGCGAAACGGCCGCCATCAGTGACCTGGACGCCGCCATGCAGCAGGCCCTGCAGGACGAGCAGGACGGCCAGAGCAGCGGCGCGGCCCAGTCGGCTTTCGACGCGCTGTTTAAAGACAGCAAGTCGGTGGCCACCGCCAGCCCGGACGACGTGGAGTAACCCTTGACCGGCCCCCAGACCCCGCGTCACATCCCCGAGCGCACCTGCGTGGCGTGCCGCCGCAAACGGCCGCAAGGCGAGTTCCTGCGCCTGACCAAGGTGGACGGCGCGTGGCAACTGGGGCAGCGGCCCAGACAGGGCCGGGGGGCTTACCTGTGCGCAGATACACCCACCTGCTGGCAAGACAAGCGGCTGCGGCGGGCTTTTGGCGCTCAGGCGACGACTGTGGCCGAACTGGCACAGCGCACGGTCACGCCGGGCGCCCCCGATTCATAATGCGTTTTGCGCCTATGGCGCAGAGCAGGACTCACCGGAGGTGAGCATGTCGAAAGTTCGTATCTATACCCTCGCCAAGGACCTTGGCGTCGAAAACGCAAGAATGCTGGAAATTCTCGATGGCCTGGGCGTGTCGTACAAGAGCGTCAGCAGCACCATCGAAGAAGACACTGTCGAGCTGATCAAGCAGATTCTGGCCGAGGAGCAGGACGGCGAGGCTCCTGCCGCCGCTGAGCCAGAAGCAGTCGCCCAAGCCACCACCACCGCTCAGTCGGCACCGGCAGCCACGGCCCAGTCCAGTGCCGCGCCCAAGGCGGCCGAAGCCTCGACCGCTGTGGCCGAGCCCGAGGCTGAATCTGAAGTCCCCCACCGCGCGCCCGTCGTGACCATCATGGGTCACGTGGATCACGGCAAGACCAGCCTGCTGGACTACATCCGCAAGACGAAGGTCGCGGCCAAGGAAGCCGGCGGGATTACCCAGCATGTCGGGGCCTTTGAAGCCAAGACGAGTAAGGGCAAGATCGTCTTTATCGACACGCCCGGCCACGAAGCGTTTACGACCATCCGGGCGCGCGGCGCCAACGTGGCTGACATCGCCATCATCGTGATTGCCGCCGACGACTCGCTGATGCCCCAGACCCGCGAAGCTATTGCCCACGCGCAGGCCGCCAAGGTGCCCATGATCGTGGCCATCAACAAGGTGGACCTGCCCCAGGCCGACCCCGAGCGCGTCAAGACCGACCTGACCCAGCTCAACCTCGTGCCCGAAGAATACGGCGGGGACCTCGTGGTCGTGCCGGTCAGCGCCAAGACCGGCGAGGGCGTGGAAGACCTGCTGGAATACATCAGCCTGACCGCCGAACTTGAAGACCTGCGCGCCGACCCCAAGGGCAAGTTCAGCGGCGTGGTGATTGAAGGCAAGGTGGACAAGCAGGCCGGCGTGCTGGCCACCGTCATGGTGCAGGAAGGCACGCTGCATGTGGGCGACTTCCTGGTCGTGGGCGAAGGCTACGGCAAGATCAAGGCCATGAGTGACAGCGCAGGCGCGCGCATCAAGGACGCGGGCCCCAGCACGCCGGTGCAGATTCTGGGCTTCAGTGAGGTGCCCAGCAGCGGCGAAACGGTCAGCTCGGCCAAGAATGAGCACGCCGCGCGTGAGGTGGTGGCGCAGCGTGTGGACACCCGCCGCGACGCCGAGAACGCCCGCGTGCAGCGACGCCTGACCCTGGAAGAGATGATGGGGCCGCTGGGCAGCGTGCGCACCGTCAACCTGATTCTGCGCGCCGACACCCAGGGCAGCGTCGAAGCCCTGCAGGGCATCCTGGCCCGCAAGGAAAGCGACGACGTGAAGATCAACGTCATGCTGGCCGGCATCGGTGCCCCCACCGAAGGCGACGTGCTGCTGGCGTCCACCGCCGAAGCGACCATCCTGTGCTTCAGCGTGACGCCCTCGGGCGGCGTGAAGAAGGTGGCCGACAGCAAGGGCGTGGACATCAAGTCCTACCGCATCATCTACGAACTCATTGACGAAGTGGACCGCCTGATCAAGGGTAACGTCGAGCCGGTGTTCGAGGAGAAATACCTCGGCCGCGCCGAAGTCCGCATGGTCATTCGTCACCCCAAGAGCGGCAACATCGCCGGGTCGTACATCACCGACGGTATGTTCAAGCGCAACGCCAAAGCCAAGGTCACGCGCGGCAAGCAGGTCGTCTATGAGGGTACGGTCGTGGGCCTCAAGCGCTTCAAGGACGATGTCCGTGAAGTGCAGACAGGCTACGAGTGTGGGATCAACCTGGACTGGAACGATGTGATGGAAGGCGACATCATCGAAGCCAGCGAAATGGTGGAAGTCGAGCAGGCGTAAGCCAAGCTCAACCTAGCGGGAGAGGCGTCCACAGCGGCGCCTCTCCCCTTTTTGGCTTCATGTCGTTGCGGTACAGAGCCTGAAATCGCTTATCACCTCTGGCCTGGACCTCTGGAATACAGCTTTATCTGTTGTGCGGCGTTTCGTTGACCCAATGAAAGCCGCGCGTTTTAAGCGGTTCCCCGCTGACCTGGGTACGCTGGCGGTCCGTGTTCAGGGCCGCTAGACCAGTCCGGACGTTAAAGGCCACTGCCACAAGCAGAAGCAGAGTCATCACCCAGGCGGCGGCAGTCGTCAGCCCCGATTGGGGCCGCCCCGAACAGGCCGGTACGGCCTCGCCTGTCACCAGGGCGCGCAGGCGGCGGGCATCCATCGCCAGTAGGACCACAGCTGCCAGGAGCAGATGGGCGCTGAAATTCTTGACCGGCACGTCGTAAAAGAGGTTCAGGGCCAGCACATTGCTCAGGGTCATAGCGGCGATCAGGGCGCCCAGCGTCACCGTCCGGCGGTGCAGCAGCAGCAGGGCCGGCAGTACCTCGGCCACACCCGCCACCCACTGGTAGCCGGGACTGGCACCCATGAAACGCCACAGTAGGCCCATCGGGCTGGACTCGCCGTAAGTGGTGGCCAGTTGCGTGGACGACAGCAGGTCAAACTGCCCAAGATTGAACTTGGCCATGCCGTAGACCGTGAGCCAGACGATTAAAACCACACGCAGGAACCGGCCAAGCGTCGTCAGCACCTGCGGGCGAAGGAGCGAGGGGGCTAGCGCCGTCCACGCCCCACCCGCCATCAGGGAGGCCAGCAGGAGGCACAGCGTCCAGGCCCACAGCAGGGCGGTGTCCCCACTGCCGGTGGCTTCACCCAGAGCCGGGAGCGGCGCGCCGAATAGGGCGCGGCTTACGGCATCGGCCACGGGCCAGGCGGTCTCCGCTGGAAGAAAGCCCTGCACCCCAGCCAGAAAGTACAGGGCCAGGTACACCGCACCAAAATGCAAGATGAAACGCCGCCACAGCGGCCAGGGCCGGACCTGCGGCGGTGCTTCAGGGGCCAGAGCGGGAAGGGGCGCGGTGGTCATCCTGTCAGCATGACCGCCGTCCCCTGCACGCGCCAGCAGATCTGCCCTACTGCCGCTGAGCCAGCAGTTCTTCCAGGCGGGCCACGTAGCCTTCCAGGGTGCGGAAGGTGGCCTGCACCGGCTCGGGGCTCAGCATGTCCACACCGGCTTCTTTCAGGGCGTCAATGGGGTCCAGGCTGCCGCCGGATTTCAGGAAGCGCAGATAGCGCTCACGGGCGGCTTCCGGATCAGCGGCAAACTGCTCCAGAATCTGGTGGGCCGCGCTGATGCCGGTCGCGTACTGATAGGCATAGAAGTTGGCGTACAGGTGCGTGGAAAACTGCGCCCACAGGATGCCGCTGCGCTCCCGGTCCATCGTCACGCCGTCGCCATAGCCCTCGGCCAGGAGGTCAGCGGTCAGGGTGTTCAGGTCAGGGGCGCTGAGAGTCCCGCCCCCCTCAATCCGGCGGTAGGCTTCCAGCTCAAAGGCCGCCAGGGTGGGCATGATGAAAAAGTAGCGGTGAAAGTTCGACAGCGCTTCTTCAATAATCTGCACCTCAAAAGTAGTGTCGCCTTCGGCACGAGCCTGCTGCAACAGGTGCTGGCGGACCATCGCCTGATCGAAATTGCTGGCGACCTCGGCGTGAAACAGCGTGTAGCGCGGCACCGAGTACGCGTGCTCCCGCTGTGAAAGCAGCGAGTGCATGGAGTGGCCGATCTCGTGCGCCAGGGTGGAGTACGAGTTCATGGTGCCGTTCCAGGTCATGAAGATGAAGGGTTTGACGCGCCCGCCGCCATTGCTGTAGGCCCCCTGACGCTTGCCCTCGTTTTCGACATAGTCCACCCAGCGTTCGGTGGTCAGGCCGGCGCGCATCTCCCGGACATACTCGTCACCTAGGGGGGCCATACCGGCCACAATCCAGTCCACGGCCTGCTCGTAACTGACGGCGCGCGGCGGCACGAGAGCGGCCTTCACGTCGTATTCGCGCAGGGTGTCCAGGCCCAGCCAGGCGCGGCGAACTTTCCAGTAGCGCTGCCAGACGGGCGTGTTGGCGCGGTAAGTTTCCAGTAGGGTGGTCACGACCGCTGTGGGAATGCGGTCAGGTGAGAGGCTGGCCGTGATGCTGTCCGGGTAATGGCGGGCGCGGGCCAGGAAGACGTTCTGACGCACGTTGGCCGCGTACATGGCCGCCTGCGAGTGCTGGGCCGCCAGGTGGGCGTCAGCGTAGTGCTCCCAGGCCTCGCGCCGCACCTCGCGGTCAGGATGGGCGGTCAGGCGGTCCACATTGCCCTGGGTGATGGTCGTGCCGCCCGCCGTGCCAAAGCGCAGGTCCATGTTGGCCAGCGCGGGGTGAATGCCCCGCTCGGCGGCGAAGGGGGCCTGCACTGCGCCCAGCAGGGCTTCAACTTCGGCGCTGCGCACATGGGGACGGCCGCGCACGATGCGTTCCAGGCGCACGCGCTGCTCGGCAAAATCGGGCTGGGTCAGCCAGCCTTTCAAGGTGGCCTCGTCCAGCGCCAGCACCTCAGGCCGGTAAAAGGCCGTCACACTGCTCAGGCGGGAGGTCAGGCTGACCGCCTGGTCGCGGCGGGCGGCGGCCTCGGCGTCGCGGCCGTCCACACTGGCCCCCATGCCCGCGTAGGACACCAGGCGGGTCAGGCGCAGCTCCACTTCATCGGCGGCCTTCAGGTAGGCCAGCAGGCCGGCGGGGGTGTTCAGTTGGCCGGCGTACTCGGCCAGGGCGTCAATGGCGGCAGGGAGCGCGCCGGCCTCGGCCATCCAGGCATCGGTGGTGGTAAACAGGGCCTCGGTGTCCCAGGTCTGTTCACGGGGGGCGTCGGCGCGGCGGGGCAGGGCGGCGGGAGATGGTGCGCTGGACTGTGAGGCCGTCATACCGGAGGCTAGCATTCCTGGCCGCATCTGAACCGATTCAGTCGCCCGCGCAGTACAGTGGAGCGGCATGAATGGCCCGGCCCCCCTGAGCACTTCTTCCCTGTCCCCGGCGGCGGTGTTGCCCGCCGTCTTTCGGCTGCCCCATGCGGCAGGGCTAGCCCTGAGCGTCTTTCTGCTGGGCTTTGGCCTCTCGCTGGCCGTGCCGTATATGGCGCTGTTTGCCGTGGGCGAGGTCGGCCTGACTCCCTTACAACTGGGTCTATTTCTCACCAGCAACGCGGTGGCCGCCGTGCTGATCGCCACGCGACTGGCGCGCTGGTCGGACCGCTGGACCAACCGCAAGCCGCTGGTGCTGCTGACCCTGGTGGCCGGCGGCCTGGGCTACGGCCTGCTGTGCATCACGCGGTCCTATCCGGCGCTGCTGGTCACGGGGGCGGTGTTTCTGGCTACAGGTGCGGCGGCCTTTCCGCAGGTGTTCTCCTTTGCCCGCGCCACGTTGCAGGACGTGCCGCCCGAACTGGCCGAGCGCGCGCTGACCGTGCTGCGCGCGGTGTTCAGCCTGTCGTGGGTGGTGGGCCCAGGGCTGGGGGCGGCGGTGCTGGCGGGGTTTGATTTTGTGGGGGTCTTCGCGGCGGCAGCGGCCTGCTTTGTGCTGGCGGCGGCGCCGCTGCTGCGGGTGCCGGGGCGCACCCCCAGGGCCAGTGTGCCGGCCACCGCGCCCGCCAGCGCGCCGCGCCGCGCCGTGGCCTGGGGCGCCCTGGCTTTTGTGCTGTACGGCATGGCCATGAGCATGGGCATGACCGTCTTTCCGCTGTTCGTGACCGGCACGCTGGGCGGCACGGGGGGTCAGGTGGGCTTCTTGGTGGGCCTGTGCGCCCTGCTGGAAATCCCCGTGATGCTGGCCCTGGTCACCTGGCGGCGCCTGCCCCCGGTGGCTTGGCTGGTGGCGGCGGGCATGGCGCTGTTTGCCGTGCATTTCGCGCTGCTGTTTCTGGCCCAGGGCCAGGCGCTGCTGGTGGCGGCCCAGGTGCTGCGCGCCGTCGTCCTGGCCCTGCTGGCGGGCCTGGGGATGGCCTACTTTCAGGAACTGATGCCGGGACGGTTTGCCGCCGCCACCACCCTGTTTGCCAACACCAGCAGCCTGGGCGGCATGCTCAGCGGCGTCACGGCGGGCGCGTGGGCCCAGGCATTTGGCTACCGCAGCGTCTTTCTGCTGTGCCTGACCCTGGCCGCCGCCGCGTGGGCCGTCATGCTGTGGCGCGGGCAGCCGGGTAAGCCGGACAACTAAGGGTCGCCTCACTTCATTTTCTAAAGCAGGCGGTATGCTGTGGGCATGACCCAGATCCCGCAGACCGCTCAGGCCGAGGCCCAGGTGCTTGTTCCCCTGACCACCCCCGAAGAAGTCGAGCAGTTCCTGACCGAGTACCCGCTGGCCGCCGTCTTCAAGGCCGGCACCTGCCACAAGACCATGCAGGGCTTCGGGGTGCTGGAAACCTTCCTCCAGCGTTTTGACCTGCCTGTGGGGTACATCCGGGTGGTGGACTGGCGCCCGGCCAGCAACCACGTCGCGCAGCGCACCGGCCTGATTCACCACAGCCCGCAGTTCATTCTGTTCAAAGACGGTGAGGCGCAGTACGAGGTCAACAACTGGGACATTACGCCAGAAGCCCTGACCCCGGTGTTTCAGGCCCAGGTGCCGGCCCGCCAGGGCACGGCCAGCGTCGCGACCGACGACAACGTGGAACCCTACCGCCGCCTGATGCGCGCCTACCTGGACGGCACCCTGAGCGAGTGGGCCTTTCAGGACCAGTACATCAATCTGTTCCGTGACGACGCCAGCCTGCGCAGCCAGCGCGAATTCGAGCTGCTGTCGCGCCTGTTCGGCGACCCCGACGCCTACCACGGCGGCCTGCACCAGCTGGGCGCGCCGCAGGAACGCGGTGACCTGGGTGCGCGCGTTCAGGCGCTGCTGGACGAACTGTAATTCCTGACCCTCTGACCCCTTTCTCAGACCAACCTCACGCGGCCTTCGGGCCCTGCGCGTGAGGTTTTGCATTTGTGTAAGCGGCCCGTAAGAGGGTATGGGGTGTCATGGGGGTGTTTCCCGAGCTTCGCCCTGCCCACTGCACGCTCTGCGCGCCCTCACGTTAGACTCACCGGAACCTCCATGCCAGAACCCACAGCCCCCCAGATGCCCCCCCTGAACCACGCCGTTGCCGTGCCGCAAGGTGACGCTGTCTACGCCGGCCTCAGCACGGACCACTATCCCTGGACCGAGGTCATGACGGACCTGACCCTGCGGCAGACGCAGGGCTTCACCGGCACCTTCGACGCCTGGCAAAAAGGACGCTGGGTGCGGTTTGTGTGGTCGCGCGGCGCGCTGCTGGGCGGATACACGCACGGCGGCCAGGCCGTTCCCTGGCACGTGGCGATGCAGGGTGTGCCGCGCGCCCGCGTGAGCCTGGCGGCGCTGCAGCCGAATCTGGCCGAGCTGCTGTGGGCCACGCGCGCCGCGCCCGGCCAGGCGGCCCCGGCCCCCTGGCCCGCGCTGCGCCCCCTGCTGGAGCAGGAGTCTTTCCACGGCCTGCTGGTCTCGGGGCTGAACTGCAGTTTCTGGTCGTACGGCCGCTTTATCGGGGGCGGGCTGCCTGACCAGGGGGCACCGTGCGCGCTCTTCGCCACCAATGCCGAGGACAACCGCGCCCAGTTTGCCAGCTTCTGGCAGGAGCTGCTGACCACTGTTCACCGCGCCCAGCCGCTGGATACCGTCTGGCAGCAGGTCACGGTGCGGCTGGTGGGCGACCACCCCTGCCTGGACCCCTTTGCCCAGGATGTCAGCTTCCGTGACGGCGTCCTGACTATCGAAGAGGGGGTGCCGGTCCGGGAATTCCGGCCGGCCCTGAACGCCGCCCTGCGCGCCAGCCTGTCCCGCTTGGGCGTGCGGCTGGGTGACCTGCCGCTGGACGCCCTGCGCCAGCGCCCCGAGTGGGCCGCCTCTGGCCTGGAGACCTCATGACCCTGACTGCCCCCACCTGGCCCGACGGCCTGACCGACCAGACGCCGCTGCCATTCAACATCTGGCGCGTCATGACGCATGTGGACGGTCTGCGCGACCTGACCGAGGTGGCGCGCCTGGCCGGCATGACGGTGCCTGACGCCCAGGAGCGCCTGCGCACTGCCGGTGAGTGGGTCAAGCGCGCCAACCAGAACCACCAGCAGGTCTCGGACGACACCGCCGACGCCGTGACCGCCTGCCTGACCCCCGTGGTGGGCCCGATGGCCGCCGTGATGGTGGACGAGGCCCTGGACGACCTGGGAGACGGCGCCACCCTGAACGCCCTGCTGTCTCATGTGGCCCGCCAGCTCACGCCTGAACGGGTGCAGCAGTTTGCCCGCAACCTCCGCGCCAGGGGCCTGGCATGACCGCCCGGCCCCGCTGCGCCGCCCTGACCCGCCGCCCTACGACCCCCCTCACCCTGGGAGCCCACACATGAAGTACACCGTTGTCATCCGAGAAGCTGTCGCGCAGGACAAACGGGCCACGCTTGAGGCCCTGTTGCAGGAGCGGTTTGGGCTCAACGCCGAGCAGGCGCAGCGCCTGGGCAGCCGCCGTTCGGGCCGGCTGATGAAGCCCACGGGGCGCCCGCGCGCCGAACTGCTGATGTCCATGTTTCAGCAGGTGGGGGCCAGCGTGGCCCTGGAAGAGGTGCGCGACGAAACCGACCTGGTCAGCGAGCCGTTTCAAGGCGTCACCCCTGCCCCCAGCCGCCCGGCGCCCACCCCCTTTGCCGCCGACGACGCGCCGCTGGCCCCTCTGCAGACGCAGGCCACCGCCTCGCAGGACATGGCCGACCTGCGCGCCTCGGCCATCTGGCCCGCCGTGCCGTTTGGCGCTGACGACGCCAGCGCCGCCAATCCCTTTGCGGCCCTGAACGACCCGTTTGCGGCACCCGGCGCCAGCGCGGGAGGCATGGACAGCAGTCTGGCCAGCGCCCTGGGGAATCTGGACACTGCCCCGGGCGGTTGGGGCAGCAGCGGCGGCGCGGGAACAGCGGTGCTTGACCCGGTCGTGGCGCCCGCACCCCTCCCGGCGGCGCCTGAGGCCGGTGCCGACGTGTGGTCGGACTTTACCGGCGCCCTGACCATTCACGACTCGACCCCCACCAAAACGGCCACAGCCGCCGAGGTGCCGCAGCAGCCCCTGGACACCATGGTGGTCACGCCCCTGACCGACGAGGCGCCCAAGGCCAGCGCCCGGCGCACCAGCCTGGGGCAGCGCATGGCCCTGGGCGCGCTGGTGCCGCTGGGCGTGTCCAGCCTCCTGACCCTGACCGTGCTGTCCCTGACCCTGCCGCGCTTGCAACAAAACCAGATTCAGAGCAACGCGCAGGCCGTGGCCGTGGCCGTCAGCGGTAACATTGACCCCAACCGTGGGTACGGCAACATCGCGCCGCAAATCGAGTCGCTGGTCAACAGCTCCAGCGTGGGCTTTGTGCAGGTGGAACTGCGCGACGGCTCGCGCTTCTTCTCCAGCCAGACGCCCGATATCAACGACATTCTGAACGCCGAAGTCAGCAACTGGCTGACCGACAACCCCACCAAGAACAACTACGTGGGCAGCATCTCGCCGGCCAGCGTCTACCAGGCCCGCGCCGACGAACTGAAGGAATTGGGCGGCACGGCCAACGACGTGGAGAAGTTGCAGGCGCAAGCCAACGACCCCAAGAACCAGCAGAAGACGGCCATCAACTACATCGTGCAGCAAATCACCGTCTCGGAGCAGAACGGGCGCCGCGTGGTGGAGACCGGGCGCAACGTCGAAGGCAACGACAACCTGCTCTACACCGTGGCCGTGGGCGTGTCCAATGCCCAGCAGCAGGCGCAGCTGCGCAACACCATCTTCCTGGTGCTGTTCGTGTCACTGCTGGCGCTGGGCCTGGCCGCCTACCTGGCGCTGCGCGCCGCCCGCCGCGTGGTAGAGCCCATCGAGCAACTGGTGAAGATCGCCGACGCCATCAGCATGGGTGACCTGTCGCGCCCCGTGCAGGCCGAGCGCAACGACGAAATCGGTGACCTGGCCCAGGCCCTGGAGCGCATGCGCCTGAGCCTGGACTCGGCGATGGAGCGCCTGCGCCGCCGCCGCCGGGGTTAAGCGACACAGCAAACTGGGCCGCCCCGCAAAGGGCGGCCCAACGCTTTGCTGTGATGACGCTCAGCTGGCCTGCATGCTGTGCTTCATGTCACGGATCTGGTCGTGACTGGCCTTGACCTGAGCGTACTGCCCTTCCACGAAGGAGCGGATGTCGGCGGGCAGCTCGGCTTCTTTCAGGACATCCTGATAGTTCTCGACAGCCACGTCCTCGCCACGCTCGCACTCGGCCACCACCTGATAGTCGTCGCGGCCGGTCAGGGCGTCACGCACGTTCAGCCAGGTGCGGTGCAGGGCCGCGCCCACGCTGCCACTCTCGCGGGGCTTGTCGCCCAGGCGGCTGATGTGTGACTCCACGTCGCCAGCCATCTGGGCCCGCTGCACGCTGCGCTCCATAAAGAGGCTGCGCAGGCCAGCGTCGGTGGCGTGTTCGGCCGCATCTTTAAAGCCCTTCTCGCCGTCACGCAGGGTGCCCAGCAGGTACTGCAATTTGTCCAGCACGGTCTCGTTGTTCATGGTCATGGGTGCATCCTCCAGGCTGATATGGGGGTGTGATGGGGTCTGCCGCGCGGCTTGCTCAGGCGCCGCAGGGTTGAACGGCCCCAGCGTAGGGGGCGGCCCCGCCTGCCACCTGACAGTTCGGCCAAGGCGTCCTTTACCGTCAGTTGACGCAGGCTTGCTCCATCTCACATCTCGCCCCGCCGGACATGCTTTGCTGCCGTTATGACGCCCTGGCTTCTGAGAATGCGCTGGCTGGACCTCTGTTTTCTGCACTGGGCGGTGCCAGCTGAGACCATTCAGGCTAGCCTGCCGGCCGGGGTGGAGGTCGACACCTGGCAGGGTCAGGCCTACCTGGGCGTGGTGCCCTTCCGAATGGAAGACGTGGCCCCGCGTGGCTGGCCGGCGGTGCCGGGCCTGAGCGCCTTTCCTGAGCTGAACCTGCGCACCTACGTGAAGGTGAACGGCGAACGCGGCGTGTGGTTTTACAGTCTGGACGTGACGCAGCCGCTGGCCGCCGCCCTGGCGCGCCGCCTGTTTCATCTGCCCTACCGCGAGGCGCGCATGTGGGTGAGCCGGGAAGGCGACGTGACCCGCTATGCCAGCGTCCGCACCGATGAGCGAACAGGCGCCGGGGCTTTTGCTGGGGCCTACCGCCCGGTGGGCGAACCGCTGAGGCCCGCCGCAGACAGTCTGGAGCACTGGCTGACCGACCACCTGCGGCTGTTCAGCGCCGACCGTGCGGGTCACCTGTACCGGGGCCGCATTCACCACCACCCCTGGCCCCTGCGCCGCGCCGAGGCTGAGGTGCGCGTCAACACACTGGCGCAGCCGCTGGGCGTGACCCTGGACGGCTCGCCTCATGCCCTGTACGCCGAGCGCCTTGAGGTGCGGGCATGGTGGCGAGACCAGCTGACGTCATAGGGCGAGGAGTAAGGGAACCTTGTCTAGCGATCAGATCGGAGGACCCGTTCAGAAGGGCGTGCTGCTCTGGCCCCATAGCAGAACCCAGCGCCAGGAAGAACCCCCGATGCGGAGGCAAGTGCCTGCTTGGAAACAGATGCCTTGGCGGCATAGAGAACGAGGGAGCCCTCCTTTGCAAGGAGAACAGCCCTTAGCGGGCGCGCCTTTAGTCGGAGGACTGCGCCACCTCAGTGGCCTATCTGGATGCTCACCCGTCTGTTTCGCCGCCTCATCAGTTCATACACTCTGTGGCTTGCGGCTTCGATGCGCCCTAATCCTGTCTCAGTGGAGGGTCAGCGCAAACGGCGTCTCCAGGCCAGCCTGGGCCGCTTCCCGCGCCACCTGGGGAGCGTAGTTCAGGGCCAGCACGGCGCGGTAGGTGCGCTGCGCCAGTTCGCGGTTGCCCTGGGCGTCGCGCACCTGCCCCAGCCGGGCCAGCACCAGCCCTGCCAGGCTGCGCGGCAGGTCGTCGGTCAGGGCATGGGCGGCCTGTTCGAGCAGTGCGCGGGCCGGCGCCAGCTCGCCCACGGCCAGATACACCCCAGCGGCGGCGGCGTCCAGTTCGGCGCGCGGAGTGATCTCGTCACCGCTCTCGCGTTCCAGGGCCGCCAGCAAGGCCGAGAGGTCATCCTCCTCGCGCAGTTGCCAGGCGCGGTCGGCCAGCGCGCGGCGGCGGCTGAGGTCACCGGGGACAAACGAGGTGGTGTCAGGCAGGCTGGCCTGAGGCAGCAGGCGCAGCAGGTCGGGCAGATCATCCAGAGGCACCAGAACGGCGCCGCTTTGGCCAGCCAGCGCGGCGGCCAGTTCAGTCAGGCGACGTGCCCGCCAGCGGGTGCCGGGGCCTTCATCCAGAGCGGCGCGCTCGGCCGTGGCCTGCGCCTGAAGCTGGGCCAGAAAGTCAGGGGCCAGGGCACCAGACAGACTGAGCGGGGCGGTGACCAGGGCGGCCAGTGCCGACTGGGCCTGCGCCGCCGCCCTCAGCCGCTCGCGGCCCTGGGGGTACTGGCTCAGAAAGCCCACCAGCGCTTCGTGTTCCGCGTCAGCCCAGTGCCACTCGGGGGCCAGGCCGTCCTGAACCGCAATGCGGGCCGCCGGCAGCGCGTCCCGCAGCGGGTGGTCCGGGTCGGGGCCAGAGGCCCACAGCACCTGAGGGGCACCCAGTTCACGCAGCACTTCAACCACGGTGCCCGCATTGAACTGCGGCTGGAGGCGCAGCAGGTCACCCAGGTCCGGCACCAGGGTCAGCACGGTCAGGCGCCCGCCCCGTTGCGTTTGCGCCCGCCCACGCGCACCACGTCACTGACGCCCGGCACGCCCAGGATGGCGCGGCGCACCGCCTCCAGGTCGCTCTGGCCCGTGACGTGCAGGCGCAGGTGAATCACGGCGACCTCCTCTTGCCCCACCACCGCTTCGACCTTTGTGGGGCTGTGTTTTTCGCGGGCCAGCACGCCCAGCACGTCGGCCAGCAGGCCGGCGCGGTCAGGGCCAATCACGTCCACATCTACCAGTGTGGTGCCGGGCGTACCCGCCTCCCAGGAGGCCGCCACGCAGCGCTCGGGTTCGTCCTTGAGCAGGCGAATCATGTTGGGGCAGTCGATGCGGTGAACCGAGACGCCGCGCCCGCGCGTCAGGTAGCCCATCACCTGGTCGCCGCGAATGGGGTTGCAGCACTGGCTGAGCTTGGTCGTCGTGGTAAAGCCTTCCACGTACACGCCGCCCGGTTCGGGGGTGCGGGGCACCGGCACGCGCCGGCTGGTGGCCGCCGCCTGTTCCTGGGCCAGTTGCGGCGACAGCACACGGCCCACGCCGCTGGGGGTCAGCTTGCCTGCGTGCAGCGCCTGATACAGGTCGTCGGGGTTGCGGGTGCCCAGCAACTTCTGGGTGGCGTCTTCAAGCAGTTTGGTGCGCATCAGTTGCCGCACGGCCAGCTGGCGCTTACGCAGATACCGTTCCAGCAGGTCGTGGCCGTGTTGCAGCGCCTCGCTGCGTTCCTGTTGCCGGAAGTGGTGCCGAATCTTGGCCCGCGCGCTGCGGGTGACTGCAAAGTTCAGCCAGTCCTTGCTGGGGTGACCGTTCTTGCTGGTCACGATTTCCACCATGTCGCCGTTGCCCAGCTTATGAGACAGCGGCACAATCGAGCCGTTGACCCGCGACCCCACCGTGGTTTCCCCGATGCGCGTATGAATGTGGTACGCAAAGTCCACCGGGGTGCTGCCCGCCGGCAGGCTGATGGCCAGGCCCTTGGGGGTAAAGACCCGCACCCGCTGAGACAGGATGTCCACCTTGACGGCGTCCATGTAGTCCGAGGCGTCGTTGATCTCGTTTTGCAGCTCGCGCAGCTGGGCAATCCAGTTTTCGCGGTCTTTCTGGGCCAGTTGACTGCCCTGCTTGTACATCCAGTGTGCGGCGATGCCGTATTCCGCGACCTCGTGCATGCGCCGCGAGCGAATCTGCACCTCAATCGGCTGGCCACTCTGGCTGATCACTGTGGTGTGCAGCGACTGGTAGCCGTTGGGCTTGGGCACCGCAATGTAGTCCTTGAAACGGCCCGGCAGCGGCGTCCAGATGGAATGCACAATGGAGACCGTGTGGTAACAGATGCGCTTTTCGCGGGTGGCCTCGGCCCGTTCGCGCCTCGCTTCATCGGTGCCGGGCGGCACCACAAGGTCGCGTGGGGTCAGCATCACGCGGATGGCCAGCAGGTCAAAAATCTGCTCCAGGGCCTTGCCCTCGCGCTTCATCTTGTTGTGAATGCTCCAGAGGTGCTTGCTGCGCCCGGCGATGTCAATGTCGGACACCCATTCGGGCAGTTCCAGGTCGTCTTCCAGCGCGGCGCGCAGGTCGGCCACGGCGCGGGTAATCAGGGCCTCGCGCTCTTCCTGGCGGGTGCGCAGGCGCGACTGGAGGTAAGCGTAATCATCGGGATGCAGATACTGAAAACTCAGGTCTTCCAGTTCCCACTTCATCTGCCCTATCCCGAGCCGGTGCGCCAGCGGCGCGAAGATGTCCATCGTTTCTCGCGCAATTCGCACCTGCTTTTCGGGCTTCATGGACCCCAGGGTGCGCATGTTGTGCAGGCGGTCGGCCAGCTTGACCACGATGATGCGGATGTCGCCCGTCATGGCAATCAGCATCTGGCGCAGGTTCTCGGCCTGCACGTCACGGCCCGTCTCGCTGACCTCGGCGGTCTGCGACCCCTGCTTGGACAGCTTGCTGACCTTGGTTTCCCCTTCCACGATGCGGCGCACGTCGGGGCCAAACTGGCCCTCTATGCCCTCGAAGGTGACGCCCTCGACATCCTCGACCGTATCGTGCAGCAGCCCGGCCATGATGCTCTCGGTGTCCATGCCCAGCCGCGCCAGCACGACCGCCACCGCCACCGGGTGCGTGATATACGGCTCGCCGCTCTTGCGGTTGACCCCCTCGTGGGCGTCGCGCGCAAACTCATAGGCCCGCTCGATGCGCGCCCCGTCCTCTGCCGGGCGCGACGCGACCAGGGCGCGCAGCTCTCCCATTCCATGTTCGCCAGCGACCACGCCCCGCACAATAGCGCCTGACCGCGCAGGGGCTGCTGCGGCGCGCACCTTTCAGCACAGCACCCACCGGGGGCGGTGGGTGCCGGGGATCAGTGAAGTGTGGTGGTCGGCTGCTTCTGCTAGCGGCGCTCGCGCACGCGAACAGGCACAGGCACGGGTTGTGGTTGCGGATTGCCCTGAAGCACTTCGCGCAGCCACTCGACAAATTCGCGCAGGCCCTTCATGGACCTATTCTAGAGACCCGCGTCTGACACAGATGGCACGGGGCTTACGATGGGTTTATTCATGGAGGGAGGCTAAGGGGCACCCGCGCCGCCAGCCGCGCCGCGCCCCTGTACGATGGCTTCACCCGATGCCTGCCCTGCGCGCTTCTGCCCTGCCGGCCACCCTGCTGCTGGCCCTCCTGCTGACGGCGGGGCTGCATGTGGCCTGGCTGATCTGGCGCTGGGGCCCGCCCGAGCAGGCGGCCTGGTACATCAACCTGCCCTACCTGCTGGTGATTGCGCTGTCGGCGGCGCTGGCGGGCCTGGCCTGGCGGCGCAGCGCGGCGCCGCAACGGCGGGGGCTGCGCCTCCTGACCCTGGCCCTGCTGGCCCTGACGCTGGGCGAGGGCGTGTGGGTGGCGGCCGAACTCCTGACAGCGGCCGTGCCGCCCATCTCGGTGGCGGACCTGCTGTACGGCGCGTATTACGTGCTGCTGGGCCTGGCCCTGCTGCGCCTGGCGCGCGTGAGCCTGCGGCCCCTGGAAACGGCCGGGCTGCTGCTGGACAGTGCCATCATCGTGGGGGTGGTGGGCATTTACGCCTGGTACGGCTTTTTGGGCGAGCTGGCGACCGACACCAGCACCCCGCTGTCCCAGCGCCTGGTGGCCCTGGCCTACCCCACACTGGACCTGGGCCTGCTGACCCTGGTGCTGCTGGCGGTGCGCGGGCGCGACGTGCGGTTTCCGGTGCTGCTGCTGGCCGCAGGCCTGGCCACCTACGCCGCCGCCGACCTGACCTACGCCCTATACAGCAGCCGAGGCCACTACGAGGCCGGGCAGTGGCTGGACGCCCTGTGGACGCTGGGCACCGCAGCCCAGGCGCTGGCGGGGTGGTGGCTGCGCCGCGCGCCCCTCCAAGAGACGGGCGCCCCTCCCCCCGCAGGCCTGCGGAGGTTGCTGCGCGCCCTGCCCTACCTGGCGGTGGCGCTGTCCTGCGGGCTGCTGCTCCTGACCTTCGGCACCTCAACCCCGGCGGCGCGCGGCGTGGCCTGGGGAACAGTGGCGCTGTTTGCGCTGGTGATGTGCCGTCAAGCTGTGTCGTTTGTGGAAAACGCCCGCCTGAATCAAGAGCTTCGCACCTTTGCGCAGAAGCTGGAGGCCAGCCGCAATCTGCTGAGCCACCAGGCGTTTCACGACGCCCTGACCGGGCTGCCCAACCGCGCCCTGTTCCGTGACCGACTGGAGCAGGCGCTGGCCACCGCCACCCGCTACCGCCAGCGGGTGGCGGTGCTGTACCTCGACCTGGACGGGTTCAAGCTGGTCAACGACACGCTGGGCCACGCGGCGGGCGACGAGTTGCTGGTGCAGGCCGCTGGCCGGATGCGGGGCTGCCTGCGCGAGAGTGACACCCTGGCGCGCATGGGCGGCGACGAATTCACGGTCATCCTGACGCATCTGGGGCAACCTGAAGATGCCGAACTGGTGGCTGGTCGCCTGGTTGGGGCGCTGGCCCAGCCCTTCGAGTTGGCCGGCGAAGGGGGCCAGGACAGTGGCCTGGCGGTGGTGACGGCGTCGATTGGCCTGAGCGTGTACGACGGCCACGCGCCAACTGAGCAGACGGGGCTACCCCCGAATGCCAGCACCCTGCAGCGCCGCGCCGACCTGGCCATGTATCAGGCCAAAACCCAGGGCAAGAACAGCTACCGCGTCTTTCACCCCGACATGGAAGCCACCGTCCACGCCCAGGAGCGCCTTGAATCGGCCCTGCGCGGCGCGCTGGACCGTGGGGAGTTTACGCTGCACTATCAGCCGCAGGTGCGGGGCAGCGCCGTGACCGGCGTGGAGGCGCTGCTGCGCTGGACCCACCACGACCTCGGGGAAGTCCCGCCCGACCAGTTCATTCCGGTGGCCGAGGACAGCGCCATCATCCTGCCGCTGGGCGCCTGGGTGCTGGACCAGGCCGCCGCCCAGGCCGCGCGCTGGCAGGCGGCAGGCACGCCGCTGCGGGTGGCGGTCAATGTCTCGCCCCGCGAATTTGCCCAGAGTGACTTTGTCGAGCGGGTGCAGGGCACGCTGACGCGCCACCACCTGCGCGGCGAGTGGCTGGAACTGGAAGTCACCGAGCGCCTGGTCGTCCGCGACATTGAGGCCGCCGCCCACAAAATCCGGCAGCTGCGCCGCCTGGGCGTGCTGGTGTCGCTGGACGACTTTGGCGCGGGCCATTCCGCGCTGAGTTCGCTGATGAAGCTGCCCATCAGCGCTCTGAAGATTGACCACGAATTCGTGGAGAACGCCGAGTTTCACGAGGGCGGACAGCAGCTGATTCAGGCGATTACCTCCGTGGCGCGCGCCATGAATCTGGCCGTGGTGGCCGAGGGGGTGGAAACGGAGCGCCAGTTGAATATGGTGCGCGCCCTGGGCTGCGACCAGGTGCAGGGGTTTCTCTTTGCGCGCCCCATGCCCGCCGACGACCTGGCCCGCTGGCTGGCCGAGTGGCGCGCGGGCGGAGGCCAGGCGGGCGGCTAATACGGATTCCGTTTCTTCCGCCCTCCAAGCAGCACCCCACTGCTTCACCAACTCCACGTCCGGAACCCGTTTTTTCCTGCTCGCTTCGCTCGGATTGAATCGTTATAAATAACGACTCAATTGGAATCCGTATACCTGGCCAGGGCGCGCAGGCGGCGTACCGTTGCAGCGGGCAGGGGGTGCCGGGCGCCCGGCAACGGCACCAGCAGCCCAGGCGCCTGCGGCGGCGCTGAAGAAAACAGCAGGAGGGCCGCCAGGCCTGCCCGGCCCCGCGCAAAGGCGCGGCTGTCCAGTCCAGAGGCGGCCGGGGCCCCAGCGGTCAGCAGGCGCAGCGCGGCTGACCACACGGGCGCGCCATCGGTGTCCGGGGGCAATACCACTGCCAGGACGTTGACGGCCCCAGCTGGCAGCTGGCCCACCTTGTCCGCCACGGTGCGGGCCAGCTTCAGGACCAACGTCGCCTGCGTGCTGGCGGGGCGCAGACGGGTCACTTCCACAAAGAAGCCGGGGCCCCCGTCCGGCGAGGCGACCTGAAAGTCCGGCCCCCGCCGGCCAGAGGCGGCCAGGGGTTCATAGACCAGCGTCCAGCGCCGCTCGCCCAGCAGCCAGGCGGCCAGACCCAGCTCGGCGGCCACATCGGCCAGTTCCTCCGGGCCTGAGGCCTGGCGCAGTTTGCGCCGCACCTTGCTCTGGTGGTGGTCCAGAAAGGTCAGAAAAGGGCGTGAGGCCTCTGCCCAGGCCAGCAGCGGCGGCGCGAGGGGCAGGGCCGTTTCGCCGCACAGCCCCGCCACCAATTCGGTCACCCGCCTGCCCATAGGCTTCAGGGTAAGCCGCAGATGCCTCGTCCGGGTCAGACCCAACCTGAGAGAATAGGCCCATGCTGCCCGCTCTTCAGCCGCGCTTTGTTCAGGAGCTGGCCTCATCCCAGCGCATTCTGATTGCAGGCATGGGCGGCGGGTTCGATGTGTTTTGCGGCCTGCCCCTGTACTTCGCCCTGCGCGCCGAGGGCAAACAGGTGTTTCTGGCAAACTCTTCGTTCACGTCCTTTCTGCCCACTCTCGGGCGCGACCTGGCACCTGCCGTGGTGACCGTGACCCCGGACCAGAGAGTGACGCCTGGCGACTACTGTCCTGAATACTGGCTCAGCCGGTGGCTCCAGACGCAGGGCGAGCCCAGCACTGTGTATGCCTTTCGCCAGGTAGGTGTGCAGCCGCTCAAGACGGCGTACGAGGCCCTGTGCGATCACCTCACCATTGACACCGTGCTGTTGGTGGACGGCGGCACCGATTCCCTGATGCGCGGCGATGAGTCGGGCCTGGGCACGCCGCATGAAGACGCGACCAGTCTGGTGGCCGTCAATGAGTTGCGCGGCGTCAAAACACTGCTGGCCTGTCTGGGGTTTGGCGTTGACGCCTTTCACGGGGTCTGCCACGCCCACTACCTGGAGGCCACCGCCGAGCTGACCCGGGCCGGTGCCTACCTGGGGGCTTTCAGCCTCACGCCGGAGATGGCCCCGGTGCAGCGCTACCGCGACGCCTGCGAGGCCGCCTTTCAAATGATGCCCCGGTACACCAGCATCGTGAACAGCAGCATTCTGAGCGCCATCGAAGGGCGATACGGCGACCACCATGCCAGCCCCCGCACTCACGGCAGCGAACTGTGGATTAACCCGCTGATGGGCCTGTACTGGACGTATGACCTGGGGGCCGTCGCCCGGCGACTTCAATATTACCGGCCGATGCTGGACACCCTGAGCCTGTCGGACGTGGGCCTGGTCATTGAACGCCACCGGGACGAGGTGCCGATCCGGCCGAGGGTGGAGATTCCAGTGTGAACAGGTCCAGGGTCAGGTTCCAGAGCTGCCCACTCTGAACCGCAATGAGCGCCCCAGACGGCGCTTGCCAGAGCTGTCCTCCGTCCTCCTCTTTCTGGAGCGTGACGGCGATCCCCTCGGCCTGGCACCAGCGCAACAAGCGGTCTCTGTCTGGCACCCAATCGAAGCCGCACCAGTTGATGAGGTCGGACGGCTCGTGGGGCGCCGTAAGTTCCAGGCTGCTCAGCTGGCTGTCCACAAACCAGAACACGAGATTGCCGCGCATCAGGTAAAAGACGCCCTTGCCCACCCGCGAGGCATCAAAAGGCACCCGGAAGCGTTCCAGCACATGTTCAATCCGGTCATCGTGACGCAAAGGCAACTTGTTCCGCACGGTCAGCAGGGTATGAAGAGAAATGGTTTTGAGGCGCGGCACCCCTCCATGCTGGGCGCCGCGCCTCAAATTCACATCTGCGTTTTGTCTTACTCCGCGAAGCGTTTCAGCACGTCGCGGCTAATCACGAGGCGCTGCACTTCGTCGGTGCCCTCGCCAATGCGGGTCAGGCGGTTGTCGCGCCAGAAGCGCTCGACGGGGTACTCCTTGATGTAGCCGTAGCCGCCCAGCATCTGAATAGCTTCGTCGCAGGCTTCCACGCCCACGGTGGTCGCGTACAGCTTGGCGCGGGCCACCGGGACGGTGAAATTCATACCCGCGTCTTTCAGGTCGGCGGCCTTGCGGATGAGCAGGCGGGCGGCTTCCAGCTTGGTGTCCATGTCGGCCAGGCGGAAGGCGAGGTTCTGGTTGTGGGCAATCGGCTTGCCGAACTGCTCGCGGCCCATGGTGTAGCGTGCGGCGTATTCGTAAGCGGCGCGGCCCAGGCCCAGGCCCATTGCGGCGATGCCCACGCGGCCCCCGTCCAGCACCTTCATTACGTCCTTGAAGGCGTTGCCGCGCTCGCCCAGCAGGGCGTCAGCCGGCAGGTGAATGTCCTCGAAAATGAGCTGGGCGGTGTCACTGGACCGCAAGCCCAGCTTGTCTTCTTTGCGGCCAATGGAAAAGCCCTGCACCTCGTCGCGGTTAAACACGAACGCGCTGATGCCGTCGTTCTTGCCCTTGCCGGGACGGGCCGCGTCGGTGCGCGCCAGCACGACGTAGGTGCCGCCCACGCTGCCCTGGGTGATGAAGTTCTTGGAACCGTTCAGAATCCAGCTGCCATCGGGCTGCTCCTTGGCGTTGCTGTGCATGCCGCCGCTGTCGCTGCCGCTGCCGGGCTCGGTCAGACCCCAGGCGCCCAGCTTCTGGGCACTGGCGAGGTCGGGCAGAAACTTCTGCTTCTGGGCTTCGGTGCCGCCAATCAGGATGTGGCCCTGGCACAGGCTATTGTGCGAGGCCACCGTCAGGCACAGGCTGCCGTCCACCGCCGCCACCTCTTCGATAATCATGGCGAAGGTGGCCGTGTCCAGCCCCGCGCCGCCGTATTCCTCGGGGGTCTGGGCGCCCATGATGCCCATCTCGCCCAGTTCACGGACGATGTCGAAGGGGAATTCACTGGTCTGGTCGCGCTCGGCGGCGCCGGGTTCGACCTTGTTCTTCAGGAAGCTTTTCAGCGCGCTGATAATCGTGCGCTGATCGTCGTTCATGGGCTGCGTGTTGGCGTTGGCCGGACGGTCAAGGGTACTGGTCATGGGGGGCTCCTGTGGAGGGGGAAGCGGGAAACGGTGCGGTCAGAGAGGTGACTGGACTGGGGGCGGTGCTGGCCGCCCGTTTACACCTGGAACACGCCCACCCGGAACTCCTCCTGCACCGGGTTCTGGGCGCAGGCTTCCAGGGCGCGGATCAGGCGGTCACGGGTGTCGTTCGGCGGAATGATCTCGTCCACCCAGAGGCGGGCGGCGGCGTAACGGGGGTCCAGCTCGGTGTCGTACTTGGCCTTGACCTCGTCGTATAGGCGCTGCAGTTCCTCGTCGTCGGGCTGGTGCCCCGCACGCTTCAGGGCCGCCAGCTGAATGTCCATCAAGGTCTTGGCCGCCGCGTTGCCGCTCATGACAGCGTATTTGGCGCTGGGCCAGGCGAACAGGAAACGGGGCGCATACGCCTTGCCGTTCATGGCGTAGTTGCCCGCCCCAAAGCTGCCGCCCGTGATGATGGTGATTTTGGGCACCACCGAGTTGCTGACCGCGTTCACCAACTTGGCGCCCCGGCGGATGATGCCTTCCTGTTCGCTGTCGCGGCCCACCATAAAGCCGGTCACATCGCTCAGGAACACCAGCGGCACCCCCGCCTGGTTGGCGTCCATGATGAAGCGCGCGGCCTTGTCGGCGCTGTCGCCGTAGATGACCCCGCCCACCTCAATCCGGGTGCGCAGGCCCGGCTCGCCGCCCGCCTTGAGCTTCTTCTTGATCACGGTGCGCTGGTTGGCGACAAAGGCCACGGGATAGCCGCCGGCGCGGGCGAAGCCGCACACCAGCGTTTCGCCGTATTCGGGCTTGAACTCGTGGAATTCGCCGCCGTCTACCAGGGCCGCAATCAGGTCGCGCACATCGTAGGTCTTGCTGCCGTCAAAGCCCACCAGGTCGGTGAGGTCGCGCTCGGGGGCCGGCACCAGCTCTTTGCGGCGGCGGGCGAACGGGGCGACCTCGCCCTGCGCGTACAGGTCAGCCAGGGCGCGGATGCGCTTTAGGGCGGCCTCGTCGTCGGGCTCCTTGTAGTCCACGGTGCCGGCGATGGAGGCGTGCATGCTTGCCCCGCCCAGGTCCTCGCTGTCCACGACCTGCCCAATGGCCGCCTTGACCAGCGCCGGCCCGGCCAGATATAGGCCCGAGCCCTCGGTCATGATGAGGGTGTCGCACATGACGGGCAGATACGCTCCGCCCGCCACGCAGTTGCCCATGATGGCCGCAATCTGCGGAATGCCGCGTGCGCTCATGCGGGCATTCAGGTAAAAGACCCGGCCAAAGTCGTCCTGATCGGGGAAAATCTCGTCTTGCATCGGCAGATACACGCCCGCACTGTCCACCAGATAGACGACCGGCAGCGCATTCTCCAAAGCGATGGTCTGCGCGCGGATGACCTTTTTGGCCGTGATGGGAAAGAAGGCGCCCGCTTTCACGGTGGCGTCGTTGGCGACGATCATCCAGGGCCGGCCCCCAATGGTGCCAATGCCCGTGACGGTGCCGCCGGACGGACAGCCGCCCACATCCTCGTACATGCCGTAGCCGGCGAACGTCATCAGCTCGTCGAAGGGGGTGCCCTCATCAATCAGACGGGCGATGCGCTCGCGGGCCGTCAGGCGGTTTTTGTCATGCTGACGCTGCTGGGCTTTGGCGCCGCCGCCCGCCCGCACCCGCGCCTGGTCCGCAGCGAGGCGGGCCAGGGCGTCGGGCCAGGGGGCAGGCGGCGCCGAGGGGGCGCTGGTCTCAGGCTGGGTCATTGCTGAGGACAGTCTAACAAACGCCCGTTAGGAGAAGTGGATGCCGCCTGACAGGTCCATACTGCGGCATGACTCTTCCTGCTGGCTGGCCTGCCGGGCCGCGCCTCCGTGGACCGCTGGCCCCCTGGCTGGGCCACATCCCGGACCTGCGCCGCGACGCCCTGGGGTTTTTGCACCACAGCCGCGCGGCCTACGGCGACCTGTTCCGCATACGGCTGGGGCCGCGTGACGTGCTGGTGGTGGCCGACCCTGGGGCGGCGCGCGAAGTGCTGATAGAGCGGGGCGCGCACTTCCGCAAAGGCCGGGGCATTCAGAAGATGCAGCCGTTTCTGGGCAGCGGGCTGCTGACCGCCGAGGGCGACGCCTGGCGCGGCCACCGCCGCCTGATGCAGCCAGCCTTTCACCGCGCGGCGCTGGACAGCATGGCGGCCGACATCGTGGCGGCGACCTCTCCCCTGCTGGAGCGGCTGCGGGCGGCAGCAGGCACGGGTGAGCCGATGGATCTGGGCCGCGAGATGCTGCATGTCACCCTGCGGGCGGTGGCGGCCGTGCTGTTCGGCACCGCGCTGGCCCAGGAGGAACTGGAGGTCGTGGAGCGCGAGTTGCCTCCACTGCTGACCCGGACTGCCGACCGGGTGCGCTCGCCGGTGGACTGGCGCCTACCCACACCGGGCCAGCGGCAGGAACAGGCCGCCACCAGGGCGCTGGACACCTTGGTTCACGGGATCATTGCGCGGCGGCGAGCGGCTGGGCCAGGCGGCCACGACCTGCTGGGGCAGTTGCTGGCCGCACGCGACGAACAGGGCGGCGGCCTCAGCGACGCCGAACTGCGCGACGAGGTCATGACCCTGTTTCTGGCGGGCCACGAAACCACCGCCACGCTGCTGACCTTCCTGTGGCTGAGTCTGGCCCAGCATCCCCAGGTCCGCGCCGCCGTGCAGGCCGAGGTTCGCGGCGCCCTGGGGACTGCGGCGCCGTCAGCCGGGCAGGTGCGAGCGCTGCCCCTGCTGCACGCCTGCCTGCAGGAGACTCTGCGGCTGTACCCGCCTGCCTGGCTGCTGCCCCGGCAGGCGACGGCGCCGGTGACCGTAGGCGGCGTGCCGCTGGACGCCGGAGCAGAAGTTAGCGTGAACGTGTTCCTGATTCAGCGCAACGGACGGTTCTGGCCCGAACCAAACGCTTTTCGTCCCGAGCGCTGGGCACAGGTGGGCCGGACTCCCGAGGCCTTCTTGCCTTTTGGCGCCGGGGCGCGGATGTGCATTGGCAACCACCTGGCGCTGCTGGAAGCGGCCCTGATTGCCGCGCTGGTGCTGCGCGACTTCACACTGGAGGTGCCGGGCGGTGGTCCAGGAGGCCTCACCGCAGGCCTGACCCTCAAACCAGACGGGCCAGTGCTGGCGACTGTGCACTAGGAGGGGTGCCGGGCCGCTCTCACCCGGCATGGTCATTGGAAGTTGCTGCTCAGAACATTTCAGAGTGCGACTGCGCCCCTAGCGGGAGCAGTTTTATCCTCTCAGGCGTGGACAGGCGCGCCGGTTTTAGCTTGCAATTCATCCAGCGTCACGCCGGGGGCCAGTTCGACCAGATGCAGGCCGTTTTCCGTCACGTCCAGCACCCCCAGATCGGTAATGATGCGGTTCACGACGGCCTGGCCGGTCAGCGGCAGAGTGCAGTCACGCAGGATTTTGTGGGCGTCCCCTTTGGCAGTGTGTTCCATTAGCACGACCACGCGCTGCACGCCGGCCACCAGGTCCATAGCGCCGCCCATACCCTTGACCATCTTGCCGGGAATCATCCAGTTGGCCAGGTCGCCCTTTTCACTCACCTGCATGGCACCCAGAATGGCCAGGTTGACGTGCCCACCCCGAATCATGGCGAAACTGTCGGCGCTGGAAAAGAAGCTGGCGCCAGGCAGCGCCGTCACCGTCTGCTTGCCCGCGTTGATGAGGTCGGGGTCCACCTCCGCTTCGGTGGGAAAGGGGCCAATGCCCAGCAGGCCGTTTTCGCTTTGCAGCATGACCGACACGCCCTCGGGAATGTGGTTGGCCACCAGGGTCGGCAGACCGATGCCCAGATTCACGTAAAAGCCGTCACTCAGTTCGCGGGCGGCGCGGGCCGCCATCTCGTCTCTTGTCCAGGGCATAGGCGCCTCCTTGGGGCAGGTTCGCTGGGGAAATCCGCTGGCAGCTTGCGGCGCGGCGCCCTGGGGTGTCAAGCGGGCCGGTCGGCCGCCGGGCCACACAGGCGGCGCAGGATGACGTGGTGATCCTCGAAAAAAGCGCGTGGCCGGCGCAGGACCGTGGCCAGGTGGTAAGGCCGACTGCCCGGCACAGGCGCCGGGTCCAGCTGCACCTGGGCCACCGCTGGCCACACCAGTGAGCGGGCCGGATGGGCGAAGGTGGCGACAGGAGGCAGCAGTGGGTGTCCAGGCGGCTGCACCTCACCCGGTAGGGACAGCAGTCCAGCCCCCACCGGGCCAGCGCGGCGGACCAGCCACACCTGCCCGCCGTGCTGGTGCAGATGCAGCACCTCTGTCCTGGGCACAGGGGTCTGGGCCGCGCTCAGGCGGGCCCGCTCGGCCTGCACCGCCTGAAACTCGGCTTGTAGGCGGTAAAAGGTGGGGGTGTGCAAAAAATCATTCAGGGCCGCTGTCACCCCGTCAGGGAGGTCGCCCGGCACCTGTCCCTGTCCGAACAGCGCCGCACGGACCGCAGTGGCGTTCAGGTCACCGTGGGCCGGGGCGGGGTCCAGCGTCCATTCGGGGAACCAGCGCAGATAGGTGCTGCTGGCGTCCTTTTCAAAGCCGGTCAGCACGGTGCTCTGGGTGCCCACCTGGGCCGCCTTCTGCTGCACAGCGGCCCGCACGCTGGCCGCCCAGCGCGCCGCGTCAAACTCATCGGCCAGCGGGGCCAGGGACAGGCGGTGGGTGGGCGGAAGGCTGGCCCGAATCAGGCGGGCGCGCTCGGCCGCCGTCCAGGGATTGACCACGCTACGCGCCAGATTGGCGCTGCCCAGCAGCACCAGCAGATGGCTGTGCCGCGCCAGCGCCGTCTCGATCAGGTGCAGATGCGCAGCGTGCGGCGGCTGAAAGCGGCCAATGAGGACAGCTAGAGTGCGGCCTGGGGGCACCGCCCGAGTCTAGAGCAGGCAGGAGGAGGCCCCGTCATCCCCCATGCCATACTGCGCCGGATGACCGCTCCGCACGACCTCCGCGCCGTTCTGGCGGTGCAGCCTACCATTGACCCCGCCGCCGAGATTGAGCGGCGGGTGGACTTTTTGTACCGCTACCTGCAGGCCGCCGGAGCGAGCGGCTTTGTGCTGGGGGTCAGCGGGGGGCAGGACAGCACCCTGACGGGGCGGCTGTGCCAGTTGGCCGCCGAGCGTCTGCGCGCACAGGGGGTTGAGGCGCAGTGTGTGGCGGTGCGCCAGCCCTACGGCGTGCAGGCCGACGAGGCCGACGCCGAGCGCGCCCTGGCCTTTATTCAGCCGGACCGCGTCGTGACGGTCAACATCCAGGCGGCCGCCGACGCGGCAGCCAGCGCGGCGGGAGAAGCGCTGGGCGAGCCTCTGCGCGACTTCGTGCGCGGCAATGTCAAAGCCCGGCTGCGCATGGTGACGCAGTATGCACTGGCCGGACAACTGGGCCTGCTGGTGGTCGGGACCGACCACGCGGCTGAGGCGCTGACCGGCTTTTTCACCAAGTACGGCGACGGCGGCGTGGACCTCACCCCCCTGACCGGCCTGACCAAGCGTCAGGGGGCGGCGCTGCTGGCCTGCCTGGGCGCTCCGCCGGCCACCTGGCAGAAGGTGCCCACCGCCGACCTGGAAGACAGCCGCCCCGGCCTCCCCGACGAGGTGGCACTGGGCGTAACTTACGCACAGATTGACGCCTATTTAGAGGGGCAGCCGGTGCCTGATGAGGTCAGCCGGCGCCTAGAGGCACTGTTCTGGCAAACCCGCCACAAACGCGCGCTGCCAGTTACGCCCTTTGACGACTGGTGGCAGGAAGAGACCACGCCACTGCAGGACTGATCCGTCTTCCGCTTGATTGCAGCGCAGCGGGGAGAGCACCATCTGCGCCTCCAGATCGCGGCACTTTGCACGCTCTCCTCCTCGTCTGCGAGTCCATTGGAATTTCACCCAGCATTCTGCTCGGTTCCATCAAAGTCCGTACGAACAAGAACGGGGCGGCCTGCCAGTGTCGGCGGGCCACCCCCTGAAGAAACGGATGGGTTCGGCTTTACTCGGCGTGGTCCGTTTCGGGCACGCTGGGCTGCGTGTCGTTCGACGCCACGTCCAGGCGGGGCAGCGCGCCATTGCGGTCGGTCGAGGAGTCGTTCGGGTTGACATAGCCGAAGGTGGGGCGGATGTTGGCCCAGTCGTTGTAGTCAGCCAGGTAGTACGAGCCGGTCGAGACGGTGCCGTCGCCGTTCACGTCCACCCGGACGCTGGTGTTCACCGCGCCGCTGTTGTTCCAGTCAATCCAGGCGGTACCCCGATTGATGCCGCTGTTCTCGTTAACAGCCCCCTCGTCTATGCGGCCCCCCTGCCCGTAGGAGTAGTCCATCTTGAAGCTGGTCGTGCAGGGGTCGTTGTAGGTCAGGTCGGCGCAGCTCTGTTTCCACTGCTTGGCGCGCTCCCACACGCGGTCGGCCGTGTCATCCAAGCCAGCCAGCTGGTAGCTGTAGTTCATGATGCTGTAGTAGTTGGGCTTGCGGTGGGTGTTCTCAAAGCCGCCGTGGCGCAGGTTCAGGTTGTGGCCGAATTCGTGCATGATGGTCGAGCCCTGCTGGTTGCCCACCTGGGTCAGGTTGCTGTAGCTCCAGCCGCCCATCGTCACCACGAAGTCGTTGCCCGCAATCTCGGCCACGCCGCTGCTGCCGTTGCTGCCGTTGGTCTGCTGCGAGTTCCCGATGACGGCGTAGCGGAACAGGTTCAGGCGGTTGATGGCAAAGTTCTTGACCGACCCGGTGCTGCCGTACTTGTAACTCAGGACGCCGCTGCACGACGAGGTGCTGAAGCCCAGGCCGATACACGCGCTGTAGCCCACCTGATTGCCGCCGCCCATGTTGTAGTTGGCCAGCGAGAACGTCGAGCTGAAGGCAGGGCCGACATCCAGGTGCAGCGCGTAGCCGGCGCGGCTGAACGCGGCGACCATCTTGTCCAGGCCGCTGCGCTGAGGCTGAATAAACGCCGAGGACGAGTTCATCCAGTCCAGTTCCACGAAGATGTCGCGCTGATTTTGCCGCGCCCCCAGGTTGTACACGTACAGGCCGTTGTACGCCCCAGAGGTTGAGGTTTCGTAGCTGTCGGGAATGCCGTCGTTGTCGGTGTCGCCGGCCGCCAGCGCCCCCAGCCCCTGGGCACTGGTGGCCGGGGCGGGTGCATTGTTCGGGGCACCGGGACTGGGCAGCACGGTTTGACTCCAGCCGTCGGCGCTGGCACCGGCCAGACCCTGACGGGGCGTGCGCGCCACCGAGCTGATGAGCTGCGGGTCAACCTCCGCCACCTGCACGCGCAGGCCACTGCCCGAAGCCGCCAGGCCCGAGCCGAACTGAAGACTATCGGTGACCTGCCCGGCGCGCAGCAGTTCCACGGTGGCGCTGCGCTGCCAGTAGGGCACGCGGTCACCACTGGCAATAAAGACGGCCTGCGGGCCGTTGGCAGCATTGGGGTCAAGGCGGCCCGTCACCAGAACGTACTCGCCGGGCGCCAGCACCTGAGAGGGCAGCGCGAAAGTCACCGTCTGGCCCCCGCCCGTCTGGGCGTCGCGGTCACGGCTGGGGGCGCGCAGCGCATAGTCGCTGAGATTCAGCGGCTGGCCAGTGCCGTTGTACAGCTCCACCCAGCCGCTGGCATCGGCCTCAGGGTTCAGGTTGACTTCCGTCAGGTTGAGGGCCCCCGTCACCGGCCCCGCCGCGCGGTAGGTCAGGGTGCGCTCGCCGTCGCGCAGCAGGTAGTCACCAGGCACCGTCGCCGTGACCTGGGCCTGACCATTGCCCGGCACAATTTGCAGGTGGCTGTACTGCGCCGCCGTTCCGGCAAAGGCCCAGTCGCCCGCTGGCAATGTGGCCGCCAGATTGGTGGTGCCGTCAACTGTCAGCACGTCCGGGGTGCGGCCTGTCTGGCAAGCGGCGAGCAGGACACTGAGGGTCAGGGCGGTGAACAGGTGGGATGGTCTCATGACAACCTCCAAAGAGATAAAGGTGGGGGCCACCCACCCGGCCTGCCAGAGGGAAAGACCGGGTGGAACAGGTTGGAAACGCTCAAAAAAAGGAGAAGAAGGTGTGAATTCAGTGTAGGCGGAGGCTGTGTAGCGTCCGTTTAGTGTCTGACTTACACTTAGGGGGAGAAAATCGGGAGTCTGGGGGCAATCTAGACAGCTTCCCCCCAGGGAGGCCCCCAAATACCCCCGTCCCCGGCAGCTGACGAGGATCGACCTCAAGGTCTGGAGCAGCGCTTAAGCAATCCTGAGCAGCGAGCGTCCTGCTGCCGTTGTCGTTTGCAGGCTTGACCTCATGGCAGCTGCCCACTCCACCCCAGGGAGAACAACACGCCCTTTAGTGCCGTGGGCGCCGCTGCCTCTTTCGGTCACTCCCCTCGTCGGTTGAATGACATGGCCCTCAACCGAGCTGGATGCCGACCTCAGTGCCCTTCCGGTGCCTGGGCCTGGCGGCTCAGTTCTTCGTTGACCTGCTCGGCCCACCAGGAGCCGCTGCTGGGCAAAAACAGCCGCCCCCCAAGCGGCTCGGCCCCGGCCCGCACCCGCTGCACGTCCCACTGGAGGCGAAAGGTGGTTTCCAGGCGGTACTCCCGGCTGCGCGGGTCATACAGGACATGCAGTTGCGGCACCACCCGCCCAATTTCATGGCGCACCTGATGAAACTGGTTCCGCGCGGCAGCGGCGGGCATCTCCTCGAACACGTCTGCCAGAATGCGGCCAAGCGACGCCGAGCGGGCCTGCATCAGGTAAGCGATCAATTCCAGAGCCCGGCGCATGGGCACGTGCACCGGCTGGCCATCCACCAGCAGCCGCTCAGCCCCCAGGGTCACGACTTCCAGCACCGGCCGCCCCAGGTCCCCGCCTTCCAGGTGGCCAGCAAGGCACGCCTGCAGCTCGGGCAGCAGCGGCCACTCCCGGGCCAGGAGATACGGTCCGCGCAGCCGCGCACACAGCGTTTTCAGGGTCAAGGCGGCACTCTGAAGCCCGGCCTCGTCGCCCCGGCGGCGGTAGGCCTCGCACAGCTGCAACTGCGCGGCGGCGGCGTCCAGCGGCAAATCCATCGCCTGATGCACGTCACGCGCCGTGGTCAGGTCGTCCAGCAGCTCTGGCGTGACTGGATGGCCCAGGCGCAGCAGACAAGCTGCGCGCCGCAGCGCGAAGCCCTGCTGGTGTTCCTTGGACTTCAGGGCGTGCAGCAGTTCTGCGGCGCGCAGCAACTCGGCCTGGCACCCCGCCTCGTCTTGCTGCCAGGCCAGGAGCGTGGCGGTGCCCAGGCGCGCCCAGAACTCCAGGTCCTGATTCGCCCGCTCGTAGGCCGCCGACGCCACCAGCGTGAACTCGCGCAGCGCCTGAGACAGCTGGCCCGCCGCCAGGTAATACCGCGCCCAGTGATACCGCAGCTGATACTGTGCGCGCGCCTGAGGCAGAGCATCCAGGCGCCGCAGGCTAACCAGCGCGTCGTTCCAGCGGCCCAGCGACAGCAGGGCTTCGAGTTCAATCGCGTGTAGGTAGAGCCGCGTGACCGACTGCGGGTCCAGCTGCGCCCGCGCCTGCCCCAGCGTGACCAGGGCGCGCGGCAGGTCCCCGGTGTACATCTGAAACTCGGCGACCTGGATCAAGAGGGGCGCGCGGTAAAAGGCCAGCTCATCCTGGGCCGCGTCCTGAAGGTGCTCCCAGGCCCGCTCGGCGTGCTCCAGCCCCTGCCGGTACGAGGAGGTGTAGGCCAGGAGGCGGGCGCGGGTGCGCCACCACAGGGCGCCGTCCAGCGCCGACCGCAGGTCTGAACGCCCGGCGTCCAGCCGCGCCAGCGCTTCATCCGGGCGCCCCAGAAACAGCAGCACGCGCGCCAGCTCGGCGGCGGCGCCCGACACCCCGGCGGTGGCCAGCACCTGCACGGGGCGGTGCGCCTCATGTTCGCGGCGCAGCAGCATCAGGGCGCGCAGCGCCCACAGCCGGTCGCTGTCTGTGGGCGCTGTCAGGCGCGTGAACTCGGCCCAGGCCTGCTGCGGCTCTCCCCTGAGGACCGCCGAGCGGACGCCGCTGGCCACCCCCGGCGCACTCACGCGCGGCGGCTCCACTGACCTGACCTGGACGGCACCCCTCAACGATAGAGCGGCGCGGCCTTCTCCGGGCAGCCGCGTCTATGCCAAGCATCAACCAAACAGCGGTCTATCTAAGCCACGTCACTTTGCCAAACGAGAGGGAGGCGCCATGGGACTGACCCTTGACGCCTCCTACCCCGACTCTGCGGCTTACTTCAGCAGGTCGTAGGCTTTTTTCAGAATGGCGTCGGTTTGCAGGTCAACCACCGCTTCACCCTGCTGGGCGCTGCGGGTGGGCCGCTTGATTTCGCCGGTGTAGGTGAACTTGCCGTCCTTGTCGGCGGTCACGGTGACTGGCTTGCCCTCGACAGTCAGGGTGATCTTCTCGCCGGGCTTCACGCCGCTGCCGGTGAAGTTGACGGGCGTGGTAAAGCGAGTGTCCTTAACCACTACATCGGGCGTGATGCCCTTCTTGTGAATCTGGCGGCCATTGGGCGTCAGCCACTCGCTGTTCACGATGGCCGCCTTACCGCCGTCCGGCAGGTTGACGGGAATCTGGGCCACACCCTTGCCGAAGGTCTGCTCGCCCACGATGGTGGCCTTCTTGGTGTCCTGCAACGCCCCCGACACGACTTCACTGGCACTGGCGCTGTTCTTGTTCACCAGCACCATCAGCTT
This sequence comes from Deinococcus arboris, assembly GCF_009755355.1. GTDB lineage: Bacteria > Deinococcota > Deinococci > Deinococcales > Deinococcaceae > Deinococcus > Deinococcus betulae. The sequence continues at coordinate 48,455 of NZ_WQLB01000005.1, forward strand.
GCCGGTGTAGTCGGTGGTCTGGCGCCGGGCGGTCCCAAAGACCTCAGTGGCCTTGCTGCGGTCACGCAGGCTGACGATGGGGCCACTTTGCAGGAACTGGTCCACCACTTCCACGCCGGCGTTGAGCAGGCCCCCGCCGTTGTCACGCAGGTCCAGAATCAGGCCCTTGACGTTCTTCTTTTTCATATCGGCCACGGCGGCGCTGAACTGCTCGCTGACCTTCTCGTTGTAGAAGGTGTTCAGGGCGATATAGCCCACGTTGCCGGGCAGCACAGTGGATTCCACACTGACGATGGTGACCGGCTGGCGCTCCATCTTGACGGTGTAGGGTTTGCCGTCACGGGCAAAAGTCACGGTGACGGTGGTGCCCCGCTCGCCGCGAACCAGCCGCACAATCTCGTTCAGCTTGGCGCTGGTCACGTCGGTCTCGCCAATCTTCAGGAACTGGTCGCCAATCTGCACGCCCGCGCCCGACGCTGCGCCGCCCTTGTAGACGTTGTCAATCTTGCCGCCTGAGCCGTCCGTGTTGGCCGCGACCAGCTGCACGCCGATGCCGAAGAACTCGCCCTGCAGGTTGGCGGCGTCAATGGCGTTGTCTTCAGGCTCGCTGTAATAGGTAAATTCATCGTCCAGGCTGCCCAGAGCGCCTGTAATCGCGCCGCGCAGCACCTTTTTCTGGTCCACCGGGTAGAGGTACAGACGGTTGAGGTCGCTCAGCAGTTGCAAGAAGGTGCGGCCCTCGGCGGTGCTGCTCAGGTTCGCCTGGGTGTAGCCGCCCATTTGCGCGTAGGCGACGGCGGCGGTCGCGCCCAGCGCGGCCAGCGTGACAGTCAGACGTTTGGCGTTCACGCCTGCCAAGATAGTGCGCCAAGATGAGACCAATCGGGAGAGCTGTTACAGGGGAGCGCGCAGAGTTTCATAGCGCCCATACACTCAGGGGCTATGCTGGGCGGCGAGCATGACCAAGCTGCCCCTTTTCTCACCGCGCCCCAGCAGGAGAGCGCGTGATTGACTTTAAAAACGTGTCGCTGGAGTACCCCGTGACCCGCACCCTGGCCCTGGACGACGTGTCGCTGCATGTCGGCAAGGGCGAATTCGTGTATCTGGTCGGCCACTCAGGCGCCGGCAAGAGCAGTTTCATGAGCCTGGTCCTCAAGCGCGCGCTGCCCAGCCGGGGCGAGGTGCAGGTGGCGGGCGAGGCCCTGGCGCGCTACCGGGGCCGCCGCACCGCCCTGCTGCGCCGCCGCATGGGCACCGTGTTTCAGGACAACCTGCTGCTGCCGCACCTGAATGCCTACGACAATGTGGCCTTTGCCCTGCGGGTGACCGGCGTGCCGGGGCGCGAGTGGCCGCAGCGGGTGGGAGGGGCCCTGCGCACTGTGGGCCTGGAACACAAGAAATACGCCCTGCCCCTGCAACTCTCGCAGGGCGAGCAGCAGCGGGTGGCGATTGCCCGCGCCATCGTGGGCAACCCGCCCCTGCTGCTGGCCGACGAGCCCACCGGGAACCTCGACCCCGACAACAGCCGCGAGGTGCTGAAGGTGCTGCAAAACGTGAACCTGCGCGGCACCACGGTTATCGTGGCGACCCACGCCCGCGACCTCGTCGAAACCTTCCGCCACCGCACCCTGACCCTGCGCAAGGGCAAACTGGTGCGCGACGACCCGTATGGGGGGTATGCGCTGTGAGGGCCGCGAAGGGCGCTGTGGGGCCTGTTGATGGTGAACGGTTGAGAGTTGATGGAATAGGGCTGTTCACCACCAAGCATCACCCATCACCCATCACCCTGGCTGGAGGCCAGCCATGACCTACCACCTCCGCCAGGCCCTGCTCGCCATGCGTGGCAACGTCACCGCCACGCTGGCCACGCTGGTCACCATGACGCTGACCCTGCTGATGCTGGGCTTCGTGCTGCTGCTCACCCTGAATGTCAACCGCACCCTGTTCCAGCTGGAATCGCAAGTCGAGGTCGCGGCGTTCCTGACGGCCAACGCACAGGACCAGACCGTGCTGACCCAGGCCCGCGCGCTGCCCCAGGTGCGGGAGGCCACGCTGGTGACCAGCGAGCAGGTGCTGAGTGAAATGACCCAGGATTCGCCCTACACCCGCGACGCTGTGGCACTGGTGGGCAACCCCTTTCCCGACACGCTGCGCCTGCGCGTGGGCCGGGTCGAGGACGCGCGGGTGGTGGCGCAGGCGGTGGCCGGCTTGCCCGGCGTGGAAGACGTGGAATACGGCGCCGACTATGTGGACCCCACGGTGCGCACCCTGACCGCCATTCGCGGAGCGGGCTACGCGCTGGTGGGCCTGCTGTTTCTGGGCACGCTGTTTAACATCCTGAACGCTGTGCGGGTGGCCATGTACGCCCGGCGCGACGAAATCAGTGTGATGCGGCTGCTGGGCGCCACACGCGGCTTTATCCGCATGCCGCACGTCATTGAGGGGCTGCTGGTGGGCACGCTGGCCGCCGCGCTGGCCGTGGGTATCCTGACCCCGACCTACCTCAACCTGGCCGAGCGGGTGCAGCGGCTGGCCCCGGTGTTTCCAGTCACGCGCGACGCCGATACCCTGCTTCCACTGCTGGGCGGCGTGGCCCTGCTGGGCATTCTGACCGGGCTGCTGGGCAGCGTCTTTGCCACCCGGCGCTATCTCAAGGAACTGGAATGAGCGCCCGCGCCTGGCTGCTATGTGCGGCGCTGCTGGGAGGCGGCCTGACTGCGTCTGGCCTGGCCCAGACCACCAGCGAGCGGCTCCAAACCCTGGAGCGCGACCTGCGTGAGCAGCGCCAGCTGAGCGCCGAGAAGGCCGCGCAACTGGCGCAGATTCGCAGCCGGATTGCCGGGCTCAGTGCCCAGCAGCAGGCTACCCTGACCCGGCTGGAAAGCCTGGCGCGGACCACCGGGCAACTGGAAAACGAACTGGCGACGGTGACGGCCCGCGTGGCCCTGGCCGAGCGCGCCCTGGCCGACACCGGCACCCAGCTGGGGGTCACCCAGACCCGCGTGACCCGGCTCCAGGGAGACGTGCGCCAGATTCTGCGCGCCCAGTACCGGGACCGCAGCGGGCGCTACCTGCAACTGCTGTCGCAGGCCCGCAGCCTGTCTGACCTGCTTATCCGCCTGCAATATGCCAACCGCGCTGGGGAGTACAACACCCTCGTTATCGAGACGCTGGCCGCCGAGGTCAAGATTCTAGAACGCCAGCGCACCGTCCAGGCGCAGCAGGCCCAGGAGCTCAGGACTTTACAGGGCCAGCGGCAAGCCAAGCTGACCGCGCTGCGGGCCCAGCGCACCCAGCAAAACACCCTGCTGGCCAGCCTGCGCGCCAGCGAGGCCGGGCAGCGCACCCTGGCGGCGCAGCGGCAGGCCGAGCAGGCGCTGGCGGCGCGCACCATCGACACGCTGGTGGCGCAGGTGCAGGCCGAGCAGACCCGCCTGGAGCAGGAGAGGCAGCGCCGCCTGGAAGAAGAGCGCCGCCGCCGAGAGGAAGAGGCCCGCCGTATCCGTGAAGCGCAGGAGCGCGCCCGCCTGGAAGCCGAGCGGCTGGCCCGCGTGCGCGCCGAGCAGGAGCGGCTGGCCCGGCAGCAGGCCGCCAGCCGCCTGGCCGCGCAGCAGCGTCAGGCGCAGATTCGGCAGGCCCAGCTGCGCGCCCAGCAGGCCCAGGCCCGCGAAACCCAGGTGCGCCAGGAGCAGGCCGCCCTGGCGCAGCGCCAGCAACAGGTGCAGGCCGCGCAGGCTCAGGTGCAGGTGCAGCTGGCGCCGCTGCCCGCGCAGACGGGCGCCCTGGGCTTTCCCCTGCCGGGGGGCCGGGTGTCGGCGCCCTACGGGGCCGGCGGCACGCCCTGGACCGTGCTCTCTGGGGCCGAGCAGGTGGTCGCGGCCCTGGACGGCAACGTCCTGAGCGCCACCTACTACGCTTCCATTGGCGGCATCGTGCTGATGGATCACGGCCCACTGGTCACGGTGTACATGGGCCTGCGCGACCTCTCGGTGGGCGTGGGGGACCGCGTGGCCAGAGGCGCGCCGCTGGGCACGGTGGGCGGCAGTTCGGTGATTGGACCGGGCAGCATGGCCTTTCAGGTACGCCGGGGCGGCGTCACCGTCGCGCCCACGTTCTGAAAGCGGCACCCGGAGCGGCCACCAAGCTTGTCCTTTGGCCGCTTCCTTGACGAACGCGGGGGCCGTCGCAGGCAGCAGCGCCGGTGGGGACGCCCCTGGCCCCAGGATAAAACTGGCCGCCGCCTCAGGCCGTCCCGGCTGTTTTCGGTAACGCACTCAAGTCACTCCGCTCCCGCAGAGACGGACTTTTCTTGCCATTCGCCGCTGCTGGCACTGAAGGGCGACCGGCTGGGCAGCGCTCTTGCCGACAGGCGGGCCCGTCTGATAACCTCCTTCGGTGCGTTCCCCGGTTGGCTGCTGACGGGCGCATGACCCCCGTACTCCTAACGGGCGCTGCACCCTCATCTCCCCCAATCCGAGGTTCTTCAGATGGTTAAGATTCGCCTGTCCCGCTTTGGTTCCACCCATAACCCCCACTACCGCATCGTCGTGACCGATGCCCGCCGCCCCCGCGACGGCGGCTACATCGAGAACCTGGGGCACTACGACCCCCGCAAGACGACTGAGAACTACCTGAAGGTGGACGCCGAGCGCGCCGCGTACTGGATTGCCCAGGGCGCCCAGCCCACCAACACCGCCCGCCGCCTGCTGAAGAGCCAGGGCGTCAAGGTCGCCTAAGCGGCGGGCTGGTTTTCCAGCCCGAGCGAAGCGAGCAGCCGTGGCTTAAGCGGCCGAAGTGAAGAGACTGGAAGGCCGTGCGCTCCAGTCCCGCAACGGAGAGCCGCGACACGTCATCTACCCAAGTCATCCACAGACCCCTGCGGGGGTCTTTTTTGTTGTGCTGTGGCGCGCAGAGTACAATGCCCAGGATGAAAACTGACCCTGTTGACCTGACCCTGTACCTCGCGCAGAGCGTGGTGGACCAGCCGGCGCTGGTGCGCGTAGCGCGGCGCGGCCCCACGGTCGTGGTGCGCGTGGGGCCCGGCGAGGAAGGCCGCCTGATTGGCCGCCAGGGCCGCGTGATTCAGGCCATCCGGACGCTGGTGCGCGCCGCTTCTGACCCGCGCGAGCGCCTGAATGTCGATCTGGACGCGCCCCGCAAAGCGTGACGGGCAGCACTAACCGCACCCGCCTGGGGTATTTTCTGGGGCCGCACGGCGTGCGCGGCGGCGTCAAGGTGTATGTGCTGGGTGACCCGGCGCAGCTGCTTGCCCTGGGCCGGGTATACGTGGAGAACCGGGGCTGGCTGCGGGTGCTGAAGGCCGAGCCTCTGTCCCCTGGCGTGGCGCTGCATCTGGCGGGCCTGACCACCCGGGAGGGCGCCGAGGACCTGCGGGGCCTGAATGTCTACGCCGCCGACGCCGAACTTCCTGTGCCTGAAGCGGGGGTGTACTACTACCACGAACTGCGCGGCCTGCGGGTGCTGGACGACAGCGGCACCGAGCTGGGTGAGGTGACGGACGCACAGGACGCCGGGCACCAGGACCTGCTGGTGGTGCGTCATGCTGGCGGCGAGTCATTCGTGCCGCTCCAGGCGCCCTATGTGGTGGTGAACCTGAATGCGGCGCAGCGCCCCGAGTCGGTCACATTGACCGAAGATGCCCCGGCTGGGCTGCTGGGCGATGAGGATGAGGACGACACCGGGCATGAGTGAGCCCCTGGCGACCTCGCCCCTCACCTTTTCCTTCCTGACGCTGTTTCCCGAGTTGCTGGCCCCCTTTGCCGCCGAGGCGATTGTGGGCAAAGCCCAGGCCCGAGGGCTGGTGCAGGTACAGCTCGTCAATCTGCGCGACTTTGCCGCCAACAAGCACCTGAAGGTGGACGACACGCCCTACGGTGGCGGCGCCGGCATGGTCATTCGCGCCGATGTCGCTGGGCGCGCGCTGGAGAGCTTGCCCCCCGCCGACGAGGTGATTCTGTTCAGCCCGGCGGGGCAGCGCTTTACGCAGGCGGTGGCCGAGGAACTGGCCCAGAAAACCCACCTGGTCTTCCTGTGTGGCCGTTACGAGGGCTTTGACGCGCGGGTCGAGACGCTCGTCACGCGCGAGCTGAGCATTGGCGACTTCGTGATGATGGGTGGGGAGGCCGCCGCCGCTTGCGTACTCGAAGCGGTGGCGCGTCTGCGCCCAGGCGTGCTGGGCGACCCCGAGTCTCACCAGATGGATTCGTTCAGTTCGGGGCTGCTGGACTACCCGGAGTACACCCGCCCCCCCGAATGGCGTGGCCAGCCTGTCCCCGAGGTTTTGCGTGGTGGGCATCACGCGGCGGTGGCGGCCTGGCGACGCGAGCAGGCGCTGACCCGTACCCTGGCCCGGCGACCCGACCTCCTGACAGCCGCCCCACTGACGCCACAGGACAGCGCGGTGCTGTTGGGCCTGGGGGTCACGCCAGAGCAGCTGACCGCCTGGGGCGCGCCGCCACCGCCAGTTCCCAAACGCCAGCGCAGGCCAAAGCGTCCTGTCCAACCGGACTAGCACCTTTCTGATGAATTCTGAGCGCCAGATGGTCAGAAAACCCGCATTCCGGCAGCGTTTGTGTGGTCTGTACCCAAGTTGCCTGTGCCCATTGGGCGCACCATGACGCCTATGCGCGTGCCGCTGTTTCCCCTTCCCAATCTGGTGCTGTTTCCAGGGGTGCTGCTGCCGCTGTACGTCTTCGAGCCGCGTTACCGCGCCCTGCTGGCAGACGTGCAAGCCAGTGGAGGCCCGTTTGGCATCGTGCGGATTCTGGAGTCGGCGCAGGAATCCTCCAAACCGTTCCATGAACGGGTCTCGCTGGTGGGCACGCTGGCCCACCTTCAGCAGGCCCAGGGCCACGAGGACGGCACCAGCACCATTCTGGTTGGCGGCGGCGAGCGTTTTGAGGTGCAGAGCTTTGACTTCGGTACTCCTTACCTGTCGGCCGAAGTCAAACCCTGGCCGCTGCCCGCCGACGGTGCAGAGGACGGGCTGGCGCGTGAGCTGCTGTCGGCCCTGCTGCGGCTCAATCCAGATCGGGCCGACGCTCTGGGTCAGAATGCCCCGGACGACCCGCTGCTGCTGAGCAGCTACGCCGCCGCCAACTTGCCTCTCAGCGCCACCCAGCGCGAGGCGGCCCTGCGTGCGCCGACTCTGCGCGCCCGCCTGGACCTCCTGCTGGCCCAGGTGCCTCAGCAAGCCAAACTGCTGAATTAGTAGAGCCTCAGATTGAATCGTCTAGAAAAACGCTTGAATCCAAGCGGATTTGAAAAGCTGTTCCGCAGCGGGAGCAAAACGGGTTCTGGGTGTAGCGTGTGCAAATCGGCGCTCGCCCAATTTGGAAATGAAATAGATGGAATCTGTATCAAAGATTGATTCCGAGCCAGAGGGGATTGAGGGGAAAGGCAAAGCGCCCGCTCTGCAACCGCAGGGAGGTTCTGGTGCCATCCCGAGACCTCAGCCAGCCAGGTCAATGAACCCGGCGCCTAGCTCGGATAACACTGGGGCGAACCACCCTATGAGGCTGACTCTCCTCAATCAGGTGGTGACGCACGCGAACTGGACCGTAGCATTTCCCTGCCACCCAGGTCACTGTCAGAAAACGTCCCTTCAGCCGGCCTGACCCCGCGAAAGTGCCGCGCGGCCCGGTCTCCCTGCCCCCGGCTCTGGTAGCCTGTGCCCCGCATGGCGACCGTGGCGGAACTTCGGGAGAAACTGCGGCGGCCCCTCCTGGCGGAGTTGAATGCGGGCTGCCAGAACCGCGTGGTGGCGGGCGGTGTGGACAAGCTGCTGGCCTCGCCGCTGGGCAATCCGTTCCCGAAAGTACGCGAAGAGCTGACTGGCTACGCCGAGCTGGGCCAGCCCGACCGGGAAGCAGCCCTGAAACGCGCTCTGGCCCTCCTGACTGAAACACCGAAAGCGGCCGCCCGCGCCCCCAAAGCCGCCCGTCAGGCCGTGCCCACCGCCCAGCCGGGCGAGCGCCTGGCCCCCGACACGCCGGTGGCGCGGCTGGACACCGGCCCCGGCGGCGCGCGCAAATTGCAGTCGCTGGGCCTGCACCTGCTGCGCGATGTCCTGCACGCCTACCCCCACCGCCATGAAGACCGCCGCGCCCTGCCGGACCTGTCGCAGGTCGAAGAAGGCCAGAAGGTCACGGTGGCGGGCCGCGTGGTGGCCAAGTCGCGCCGCAGCCCCAAGCCCGGCATGATGATTCTGGATGTGACGCTGGAAACCCCGGCAGGCGGCCGCGTCAAGGCCACCTGGTTTAATCAGCCGTGGGTCGAAAAGCAGCTGCGGGAGGGCGCGCAGCTGGTACTGACGGGGCGCGTTAAAAAGTTTGGCCGCTCGGTGCAGCTGGGCGTGGAACACCTGGAAACGCTGGACGGCGCGCAGGACAGCCTCAGCACCGGGCGCATCGTGGGCGTGTATGACAGCAAGGAAGGCATTTCGCAGGAGTTCCTGCGCCGCGCCGCGCACCGCGCCCTGCAGGCGGCCCCGCCTGACGATTACCTGCCGGCCCACTGGCGGCGGCAGTACAGCCTGACCGACCTGGCCGACGCCCTCTGGGGCATTCATTTTCCGCACGATGAAGACCATCTGCGGCGCGGCAACACCCGGCTGCGCTTTGACGAATACCTGTTTCTGGAACTGCGGATGCTGCTGCAGGGCGAAGACGCCGTGCTGCAAGGCAAACGCTTTCAGGCCAGCGGCGACGACATTCATACTTTTGAGGCGGCGCTCCCCTTCCGCTTCACGAACGCGCAGCGGCGGGTGCTACTGGAAATCACCGACGACATGCGCAGCGAGCGCCAGATGGCCCGCTTGGTGCAGGGCGACGTGGGCAGCGGCAAAACGGCCGTGGCCGCCTGCGCGCTGTACCTCGCCGTGCGCGACGGCTACCAGGGCGCCCTGATGGCCCCCACCGAGATTCTGGCGCGGCAGCACTACGCGAACCTCCGCGGCTACCTGGGGCAGCTGGATGTGCGCGTGGGCCTCCTGATTGGCGCCATGACGGCCAGGGCCAAGCTGGAGATGCAGACCCGCATTGCAGAAGGCGAGGTGGACGTGGTGGTGGGCACCCAGGCCCTGATTCAGGACAACGTGCGCTTTGACCACCTGGGCCTGGCCGTGGTAGACGAGGAACACCGCTTTGGGGTGCAGCAGCGGCGCAAATTACTGGCCGGACGCCCCGACGTGCTGGTGATGTCGGCCACACCTATTCCACGCAGCCTCGCCCTGACGGCTTACGGCGACCTGGAACTGAGCATCATTGACGAGTTGCCGCCGGGCCGCACGCCGATTGAAACCAAGCTGATTCAGGACAACTTCCGGCAGCAGGCGTACGGCTTTGTCATGCGCCAGATTCGGGAAGGGCGGCAGGCCTTTGTGGTCACGGCGCTGATTGAAGAAAACGACACCCTGGAACTGCTGGCCGCCACCCAGCTGGCCGACGACCTGAAAACCATCCTGCCCGAAGCCCGCATAGACCTGCTGCACGGCAAGATGCCGGCGGCTGAAAAAGACCACGTGATGGACCGCTTCCGGGCGCACGAGTTCGACATTCTGGTGTCCACGACCGTCATTGAGGTGGGGGTGGACGTCCCCAACGCCACAGTCATGGTCATTGAAAACGCCGAGCGCTTCGGCCTGGCCCAGTTGCACCAGTTGCGGGGGCGGGTGGGCCGTGGCAGCGCGCAGAGTTACTGTGTCCTGATTGCCGGCGAACACAGCAAGAAAACCCGCCAACGCCTGAAAATTATTGAGGGCAGCACCGACGGCTTCGTGATTGCCGAGGCGGACCTGAAGCTGCGCGGCCCCGGCGAACTGCGCGGCACCCGCCAGAGCGGGATTCCCGACCTCAGGCTGGCCGACCTGGCCAACGACGCCGACATTATCGAGCAGGCCCGCGCCCTGGCCAAACACATCCTGGCCCACGACCCAAAACTGGAACATCCCCGGCTCCAGTACCTGCGCAGCGAACTGCAAAACCGCAGCCAGAGCGTGGCGTACAGGGAAGTGATTTAGCAGCAGACCCTTTCAGAGGTACCTGATGTACATTGCAAACTTCACTAACATTGGCATTGGAGAGGAAATCATCAAGGAGATTCTGCGCCTGTATGTTGACCTAGCCTAATCACATGGTGGCTTCGGTCATGGCTGCGATAGGTCTGCATTTGACCCTTTCCACTTTGTCAATGCTGCTGCAGCCGCAGACCTTTCGGAACACCATCTCCTCGACTTTGACCTTTTGCGCCAGGGAGCGGCGGTTTCTATCCTCTGTGGGGTCTACGACCATTGGTGCGAGGTCGAAGACTTCTCTAAGGAATCGGCATGGATGACCAATCTTCGAATGGCTTTATCGAACGGGACTTTTACCTACGTTCCCGAAACCAAAGCAGCTCTAGAAGAGCTACTCCACCGCAATCCTTCTTTCTCAGATGCTTGGGTGGCTCCTCTCTTCCAAGAACTCTATGACCTCTATGTCGCGAGTTACTTTCGCAGGTTGGCTGAGCGCAGCGCTGAGGCACGTCGGATGGAAGCACAGGCTTTAATACATAAAGCTCCTCCGCTCGTTGTCTATGTGGACATAGACGAGACCCTAATTCGCAATGTGGGGCGCTCGCGTATTCCCATTCCGGCGGCCGTGCAGCATGTGCGCGATCTGGCCACGCAGGGCGCCGAGCTGTACTGCTGGAGTTCGGGCGGCGCGGCCTACGCCCGCGAGAGTGCGCACGAAGTTGGCCTGGAAGCTCTTTTCACGGCCTTTTTGCCCAAACCCCAGGTCATGCTGGACGACCAGCCCGTGAGTACCTGGCGGCGCCTGGTGCAGGTGCATCCGCTGAGTTGTGAGGGCGAGACCGTGGCTTCTTACCGGGCGCGGCTGTCCAGGCCTCTGTCCCTAAGCGAGCCCACTGAAGAACGCTGAGGCGGGCGCTGATCTAGAGCGGTCTTCTCCAACAGGGTAGCCAGTCTGTCTACGACAGCTCTGGGCTTGCGGCTCGTCTAGATTCTGCGATTCCAGGGTTGGTCAGGCGACTTCTTGAGATCAGGGCTAATGAGCGCAGGACGGCAGGCCTCAGAAAGCCAAGCATAGACCGCTTGACTACCAACGGCCGCTCTGGACTGCCACCCCCAGGACATTCTTCTTGGTAATCACCAACAGGACAGGCAAATAATGAACATGTTCAGTTTTGACCGTGTTCATAAGTAGGCGTGTCGAGTTGCGCATTTCCTGCTCAGTTGCCGGTGCTACCCACGGAAGTAAAGGAGCCAGATGACGGAAGATTTAGCGTTGCCAGGGGTCAGCCGCCGCGAGCGGCACAAACAGGACAAGCAGGAACGTCTCCGTGCGGCGGCCTTCCATCTGTTCACCCAACAGGGCTACGAAGCCACCACCATTCGCCAGATCGCTGATGAGGCCGACCTCGCCACAGGGACCGTCTTCCGCTACGCCACCGACAAGGCCGACCTGCTGCTGATGGTTTTCCATGACGTAATTGCCCGCACCGCCGAACGCGCGCTGGCGCCAGGCCAGCTGGACGGCCCGCTTCCCGAGGTCCTGCCCCAACTGTTCGAGCCGTTTTTTGAGTTTTACCAGCAGCATCAGGTGCTCTCAAAGGATTTCCTGCGATTGACCCTGTTTCACCAGAGCCCCTGGCGGGACCGGGAGATGCAGCAGGCACGCGACTTTGTGGACCGGGTGGGTCTTCTTCTCCGGGACCGGCAGGCCACTGGCGAGGTGGCGCCAGACCTGAATCTTCAGACTGCTGCCCTGGCCATCTTTGCGCTGTATCAGGTCTGTCTGGTGGGCTGGCTGACGGGTGGAACCTCGCTGGAAGCTGCGCGCGCTCAGCTCGCCGCGCTGCTTCACCTGCACTGCCGGGCACTTCGCCCCAGCGCCCCAGAGGACGGCGCATGACCCGCTCAGTGCTGATTGTGGGGGCGGGGATTGGTGGGCTGGCCCTGGCGCAGCGGCTGCTTCAGACCGGCATCCAGGTCAGGCTCATCGAAAAGGTACCGGCGTGGCGGCCAGTAGGCGCCGGCCTGATTCTCAGTGTCAATGCCTTGCGGGTGCTGGAGCGGCTGGGCCTGGCCGAAGGCGCCGCGCACCGGGGCCAGCGGCTCACCTCGGCCCAGGTTACAGACGCAGCAGGCCGCCCCCTTCAGACCGTCCTTTACCCCCAGAGCAGTGCGGGCGGCGCTGTTGCCCTACACCGCGCCACCTTGCAAGACCTGCTCAGCCGGGGCGTGGAGTCCCAGATTCAATTTGGAACCACTCTTCGCGCCCTTCATCAGGATGCTGGGGGTGTGGAAGTCGGTCTCAGCGACGGTTCAGAGGGACGTTTTGATGCCGTGGTGGGCGCCGATGGGCTGCACTCGTCAGTCCGCCAGCTGGTTTTTGGTGACGTTCCGAAACATTACGCGGGCTACACCAGCTGGCGCTTCCTGGTGGACGTACCTCAAACCGGCCCGCACGACTACGCGGTGGAAATGTGGGGCCGAGGCTGCCGGCTGGGTCTGGTACCCATAGGTCAGGGGCAACTTTACGGCTATGTCACGGCCAATGCGCCGGAAAGGGAAAGGCCGACCTCTGGTCAGACCGATACTATGCAGGAGTTGCAGGCCCTCTGCCGCCCGTTTGGTGGGCTCGCCCCGGCTGTAACGGCGCAGCTGCGTGCCGACCTGCCGGTCATCCGAACTGACATCCATGAGGTGCGCCTATCCTGCTGGGTCCGGGGCCGGGCAGCCCTGCTGGGCGACGCGGCCCACGCCATGACCCCCAATCTGGGCCAGGGCGCGGCCATGAGCCTGGAAGACGCCTGGGTGCTGGGCGGGCAGCTGGCCGTAGCCGAGGCGCCCGCCGCCCTGGCCTGTTACGAACAACTTCGGCAGGCGCGCGTGAACCGCGTGCAAACCCAGTCACGGCAGCTGGGCCGCGCCGGACAACTGGAAGCGACCTGGCTGCGCGTCGTGCGGGACGTGGGCCTGCGCCTCTCGCCACCGTCATTGGCCCGCCCCTCTACCCGCGACCTCTTTGAGGTTGCGCTCGACTGAGAGTGGCGGCCAGTGACGCTCAGGAGCGTTATTGGCTGTTCAATTCCGCCTACACCGCTACCTCTTTCGGCCAAGGGGCCCCTCCCCGCATCTGCTCTGGGTTCCGCTATGAGTGCCGTCTGCACTCAAGAGAAACCCCGCCTCCAACAAAGGTAGGCAGAGCATTGAGGGTCAACCAGACGCCCCTCAATGCTCCCGCCAGTAACGTCCACCTCTGCGGAAACAGGGAGACTCCAACCTCATAGAAGACCGCTGTGAGCCCGCTTCCTCCCCCAACCTCACTTCACACCTTTTCACTTACCCCACGTCGGTCAGGATGGGTGAACGGAAGCGGTCGTCGGGCGTGTACACCCAGCGGCGGCGACTGAGCAGGGCCACCCCCAGACTGACAGCGGCCACCAGCGCCAGATGGCCCATAAACACCCAGTATTGTCCCTCGAATGCCCCAAACATCGCCGCGCGCAGGGCGTTCACGACAGCCGTGACTGGAATCACTGTATGAATAGCCTGAAACACCGGGCCAGAGAGTTCAACGGGGTAACTGCCCCCACTGGCGGCCAGCTGCACAATCAGCAGAATCAAGGCCAGGACGCGCCCAGCCGGGCCAAACAGCAGGTTCAGAGCGACCACGACCAGCAGAAAGGTCAGGCTGGCTGCCAGGGCCGTCAGCACCACCAGCGCCGGGCTGAGCAGATGAACGTCCAGCAGGTGCAGGCCCGCGACCACCAGCAGCGCCTGCCCCAGCACGATGAGGCCAGGTTGCGCCAGCTTGCGCAGCACGCGGGCCGCCTGCGAGGTCTGCCGGCCACTGGCGGGCAGCAGCAGATACGGAAAGATAAAGGTGGTCATGGTGGCCCCCACCCACAACGCCAGGGCCACAAAGTAGGGCGCGAAAGCGTTGCCGTTGTTGGGCACGTCGGCAAAGGTCTGGGTACGCACCTGCACGCTCTGGGCCAGGCCTTCAGGGTCGCCGCCCAGGTCCTCGGTGGTGGCGGGGATTTCGCGGCGCAGCCGGGCCAGGCCGTCCGCCAGCTGCCCGGCACCACTGGCCAGATCAGTCGCCCCAGCCTGCACCTTCTCAGAGCCTGCCGCCAGATCACCCGTGCGGGCCGCCAGCACCCCGGCACTCTGGGCCAGTTGGTCAGCGCCGCTGCTCAGTTTTGTCAGCTCGGCCTGGGCCGGCACCTTGCGGTTGATTTGCCCCAGCGCCGCGCCCAGCTTCACGCTGCCGTCGGCCAGCTTGGTGACACCAGTCTGCACCTTGGCGGCGCCGCCGGCCAGCTGCCCGGCCCCCGTCGCCGCCGCGCGGCTGCCCTGGGCCAGCGTTTGCGTCCCCTGCTGAAGTCGGGCCGCGCCGCCCTGCACCTGGGCCGCGCCTTTGGCCAGGGCCGCAGCGCCCGTGGCCGCTTGCTGGGCGCCCTGCCCGGCGGCGGTCAGGCCCTGGGCCAGCGTCTGGGCACCGGCCTCCAGTTGGGCGGCGCCCGCCGTCACTGGCTGTCCAGCTGGCAGCGCGCGGCGCAGGGTCCCGGACTGGCCACCCAGTTCAGCAGCACCGGCCTGAAGCTCGCTCAGGCCGCCGGCCAGCGCCGGCAGGTCTTTGGCCAGCCGGGCGCTGCCTGTCCCCACCTGCGCCGCCCCGCCCGAGAGGGTGCGCGCGCCGGTCGCCAGGTCCCCGCTGCCCGCGGCCAGTTTCTTCAGTTGCCCGGCCAGCTGACCGGTGCCGGCCGAGAGCGCCCGCGCCCCCTCTTTCAGTGGGGCGACCTCTGCGCTGGTGGGAGCGGCGGCCTCCAGTTGCCGCAGCGAGCCCGACAGCCGGCCCACGCCGCCCGTCAGGGTGCTCACGCCCCCGGCCAGCTTCCCGGCGCCAGTGGCCAGGTCAGCCGAGCCGCTGGCCAGGCGCCCTGCGCCTCGCGCCAGGGTGGCCGCGCCGCTCTGTAACTCCTCAGCGCCGTCCGAGAGCCGCTCTGCACCCGCCGCCAGGTCACCAGTGGCCGCACGCAGGTCGGCAAAGCCCTGCTGCACGTCTTTCAGGCTACTCTGCACCACTTCCCAGCGGCGCTCGCCCAGGTCACGGTTCAGGGTCTCGGCCAGTTCGCCGGCCACCCGGTCAGCCACCGCACTGGCGTAGGCATTCAGGCCCGGCGCCCGGTACAGCCGCAGCAGGCCATGCTCGCTGCTGCGCCCCCCCACGGCCTTGCGGCTGAATTCGGCGGGGATGGTCAGGGCAAAGTACACCTCGCCCCGGCGCACGGCCTCCTCGGCGGCGGCCTGGGTGGGGTAGCGGCGGAAGTCCACAGGAGGGTCGCGGCGCAGTTCGGTCACGAGATCGTGGCCCACGTTGACCCGCTTGCCGCGCTGCACAGTGCCCTGGTCCAGGTTGACCAGCGCAGCTGGCAGCTGGGGCAACTGCCCCGCTGGGTCCCAGACGCCCAGCAGATACACCGTGACGTAAATGATGGGAATAAAGAGAAACAGCGCCGCCGACGCCCACATCAGAGGCGCGCGCCACAGTGAGCGTTCGGCGGGGGTCAGGGCGCGGTAATCCGTGCGGACGGTCAAGCGGGCAGGCGGTCGGGTCATAGGCAGCCTCAGGGCAAGGAGGAAAGGTGGCAACTGGAAAGAAGAACGGTGCTGGGGAGGGCTCGGCTGGCAAACGAATTGATGTCTGTTCCATCACCGAAGAGCCGCAACCGGAGGATCAAGGTGCTGACACCTTGTCAACAACTCCTAGCTTGACACATTTTGACAAAGTGTCAAGTGACTTTCTGTCATCTTGGGGTAGACTGTGCAGGTGACCGCCTCCCCCGCCCGCCGCCTGCCCTCTGCTGACCGCCGCCAGCAGCTGCTGAGCGCCAGTGAAGCGCTGTTTACAGCCCACGGCTTTGAGGCCGTCAGCATGGGGGACATCGCTGCGGCCCTGGGCATCTCGCGGCCCACGGTGTACAGCTACTTCGCTTCCACGGCCGACCTGCTGTCCGAGCTGCTGGAAGGCCACCTGGCCGACCTGGAACGGCGGCTGGTGCCGCTGCTGACCGGCACGCATGCCCAACGGCCGCTGGCCGCTATTTTTCAGCTGCTGGTCGGGGAGCGGGCCCTGCTGACCCTGCTGGGCAGCGGCAGCGGCCCTACCTTCGCGGCGCGGCGCCTGGCCGTGCTGGCGGGTCTAGAGGAGCGCCTGTCCCAGAGCCTGCACCCGCCCGAAGGCCGCACCCGCACGCCTTATCTGCTGACCTGCGTCACCCTGCTGCTTCAGGCTACGGCCACCCACGCCGTCACCGCAGGCCTCAGCCCGGACCAGACCGCGCAGCTGGCCGGTACGCTGGAACGCTTTATCAACGCCGGTCTCCAGGGGCTGGACGATGAAGGTGGGCCCGCGCGCAACCTGTGACACTCCTGTGACTCAGGTCACGTAGACTGACCCCATCAGCGCACAATTAAAAGCAGGGGCGGGCCGGGTGAAGTCCGCAGCGCACGGAGCCAGAGGCCCAACCCCTCTGGCTTCCTTTTTTGGCCCCCAGCCTCTGCCCTATGCTGGCGCACATGACACCGCACGCAGGCGAAGCGCAGGACACCACCACTGGGGCTCCGCCGACTGGCCCGCAGCTGGGCCCCGTTTCAGGCACATGCTGGTCTGACGGGAGAGGCCTGTGACCTCCTCTCAGGCGGCCCTCCTCTCTGCCCTGCCTGCTGGCAGCACGATTCTGATTACGGGGGCTACTGGCGGGATTGGCCTGGTCACGGCGCGCGAGTTGGCACAGCAGGGGCACCGCGTCCTGCTGGTGGGCCGCAACCCCAGTCGCACCGAGGCCGCCGCGCAGGCCACGGGCGCGGCCGGGACCTTCCTGGCGGACCTCTCGGAACTGGGGCAGGTCCGGCGGCTGGCGCAGGAGGTTGCCGCGCAACTCCCCCAACTGGACCTGCTGGTCAACAATGCCGGCGCCCTGTACAGCCAGCGCCAGGAAACCCGTGAGGGCATCGAGCAAACCTGGGCCCTGAATCACCTCTCGCCCTTTCTGCTGACGCGCGAGCTGCTGCCGCTGCTGCGCCGGTCGGCCGCGCCGCGCGTGGTGACGGTGGCCAGCGCCGCGCACGCTTTCGGGCGCCTGCGGCTGGACGACCCCGAATTCCGCCGGGGCTACGGCGGCTGGGCGGCCTACGCCCAGAGCAAGCTGGCCAACATCCTGTTTGCCCGCGAACTGGCCCGGCGTGAACCCGGTCTGCTGAGCAGCAGTGTGCACCCCGGCATGGTCGCCACCGGCTTTGCCCACAACAACGGCGGCTGGCTCAGCCGGGCTTACCGCCTCATTGACCGCTTTGCCCTGACACCAGAAGAGGGCGCCCAGACCACCCTCCATGCGGCCACAGCGCCGCTGGCTGCGTCCGGGCGGTACTACAGCAGCAGGCGCGAGGCGACCCCAGCCCCCCAGGCCCAGGATGACGGCGCCGCCCTGAGGCTGTGGAGTCTGAGTGAGGCATATCTGGCAGACCTGTAAGGCGGCATGGCGGTGAGTGGGCGGCATGACCGCCACAATCTCTGAGCAAGGCGGCTAGAGCAAATGACAGTGACAGAAGCGTTAGTAGGGCGTCGGCTTGTCCCGTGGGTGTGCCTTGTCTTCCGAGCACTTCTGTATCAGGCGAGTGATTCAGGATTCCAGTTGAACCAAGCCCGCCTGTCGGCTTCAGCTCAACAGCAGCAAACTGGAGTCCTCAAAGCAAAGTAATAGGGCCGTGAAGAGTCTCCACTCCGACCAGTTTTCGCCGAACTGGCACCCAGGGATGCGTAGAAGGGAAGTCGAGTGTGGATAAGCCAGTTCATGCCCAGGCAGTGAACGTCATCCCTGAACGCCGTATCAGCGCTCTTGGACACCGTGAACCGGGATGACCAGAAGCGCCGTCCTGCCAGTTCTGCACTTTCCACCCCGAGAACAGAGCGGCATGCTCACCTACTTCTCGCGGACCAGGCCGCTTTGCAAAAACTCCTGCACCATCAGTTCCAGGTCGTGCAGCGCCTCGTCTGAGCGCATGGCGTACTCAGCCGGACTCAGGTCTTCGCCCAGGGCACGCAGGAAGGCCAGGCCAGGCGCCCCATGCCGCGTGCGGAAGGCCTGGTGAACACCCGTAATGGCGTTCAGGGCGTCTTTGCCCCTAAGGGTCAGGGCGTACTGGTGGTGCGCCCAGCCGGCCAGGCTGCGGGGCAGAATCAGGGTCTGGGGGCGTAGGGGGGCGGGAAAAGCACCCTCGTAGGGCAGGGTGGCCGGCATGGTCGCCACAATCTCGCCGCGCACATAGAAGATGGCGCCGGTAGGCCGGGCATGCAGGCCAGTAAAGTCCTCGGTCAGATTGAACTTCCAGGCACGCGACCCGATGCCGCTCAGGACGTGGGCCAGCGGGGCGTCCAGGGGATAAGCATTGAGAGACGCCCCCTGTTCATAGAGGCTCAGCAGTTCGCCCAGGGCCTGCTCGCCCGTGGCGCTCCCAGCGGCGGCCGTTACCGCTCGGCCCTCGAACAGCAGCACATAGGCGCTGTGGTCGCCCAGGGCAGCCGACAGGTAGCCGTACCAACTCTGTTCGTGCAGGTATTTGAGAAAGGCGTGCAAGTCGCAAAAGCTGTGATTGAGACCCGCGTGCGCGGCGCTGGCCTGGGGCAAGAAGCGCGCCAGAAAAGGGGCGGCGCCCGGAAACATGGGCGGCAGTTCGGCAATCAGCTCGGCCAGTTCTGGCTCGGGGTCAGGTGTGGAGGGCGGCTGAGCCGGGCGACCTTTTGGCCGGGCCGGGTCCTGGGGGGGCAGGCTGGCGTCAGTCATCGCATCCTCCACTCCGGAGCGTCAACAGCCCTGAGGACAGCATTTTACTGCGCCTCGGGCAGCGGCGCGGCGCCCAGCGTCAGCTCGCTGGCCCCGTCATCCAGGCGCCGCGCGCCGTCCCGGAAGCGCGCCGCATTGTGGATGTAGCGCTGCGCGTTTCCGCCGCTGGGGGCGGGGCGCACCACACGTGCCGGCACCCCCACCGCCAGCATGCCGTCTGGCACATGGGCGCCCTCGGGCAGCACCGCCCCGGCCCCCAGCATGGCGCCCGCGCCCAGGCTGGACCCACTGAGCATGATGGCCCCCATGCCGACCAGACTGCCCGGCCCACAGGTGGCGCCGTGAACCACGGCCCGGTGGCCCACCGTGACCCGCTCCATCAGGGTGCAGGGCCAGCCCGCGTCGGTGTGCAGGACCGCGCCGTCTTGCACGTTGCTGCCGGGCCCCACGGTGATGGCTTCCAGGTCGCCGCGCAGCACCGCGCCGTACCACACGCTGGCCTGCGCCGCGACCGTCACCTGACCGATGATGTCGGCACTGGGCGCCAGAAACGCAGAGGGGTGGATGTCGGGGACGTGCCCGTCCAGGGCGTAGCGGGGCATGACTTCCTCCGGGGGCCACAGTCACGGGCGGGGCAGGCCAGGGCCGCAGCGTCCACACGCACTCGGGGCAGGGGTTGAGTTGCCGCCCAGGGTAGCACGCGCCGCCGCGCCCAGCGCCCTGCTGTCTGGTGGGCGACGCCCGCTGAGCCGCCCAGAAAACTTCACGTCCCTGCGCCCCGGCTTCGCCGCCCTCGCCTGCCGCTCAGGGCCGCTTCAGGCCGGGGACTGAGCCGGCAAGCCTCATCTGGTCAACTGACCCCGGCACCCCCTCTGACCCACAGGCCTGCACATCCGGTCATCATAAACATGCGATAATCGCCCCGTCTCCGTTTGAAGCGCCGCCGTTAAATTCCGTCCAGAGGACAGGAATTTGGCCGCTTCAGGCTGGGATGCAAGGAGAGTTATGGCGCAAGGTCGAGTGAAGTGGTTTAACGTCGAGAAGGGCTACGGCTTCATCGAGCATCCCGGCAACCCGGACGTGTTCGTGCATTACAGCGCCATCCAGAGCGGCGGCTTTCGCAAGCTGAACGAGGGCGATGAAGTGGACTTTGAAGTCGAGGCCGGGCAGGGCAGCAAGGGCCCCCAGGCCAAGAATGTCGTGGTGACCACGGCTGCGCCGGCTCCGGCTGGTGGGGACATGGCCCGCAGCAGCCGCTGGTAGGTTTTCTCTTTCCTGGTGGCCGGCCCCTGGGCGCCGGCCCTCTTCTTTTGCGCGGCGCTCAGGCCCGTACATGCGGCCCGCGCCCTGGCCCCGGCCAGATAGGATGCAGCCATGACCGACGCCCACGCGGCCCTCAGCGGCCTCAATTCTCCCCGGCCAGAGCCAGCGTCTCTGTCCACGCCGGCAGTCAGCCACCACGCCCTGTCCTTTACCGGCCAGGCCGGCGAATACTTCCGGGTCTGGATTGTCAACGTGGCGCTGACCCTGGTGACGCTGGGGCTGTACATGCCCTGGGCGCGGGTGCGCACGCGGCAGTACATGTACGGGCATACCTGGCTGGACGGCCAGAACTTCGAGTACCGCGCCAACCCCTGGGCGCTGCTGCGCGGCTACCTGCTGGTGAGCGGGCTGGCGGTGCTGTACAGCCTGGCGCTGCGCTCTGAAAACACCGTTTTTATCGTGCTGGGCCTGGTGCTGCTGCTGGTCTACGCGGGGTTTTATCCCTGGCTGGTCAGGCAATCCCTGCGCTTTCAGGCGGTCAACACCGTTCACCGTGGGCTGCGCTTCTCGTTTCAGGGGTCGGTGGGCGAGGCCTACGTCGCCTACGGCGCGGCCAACGTGGTCTCCGGGCTGTTTGGGCTGGCCCTCCCCTGGGCGTGGTTCATGCAGCGGCAGTATCAGGTGAACAACCTGGCCTACGGCACGGCCCGCGCCCGCTTTCGCGGGGACGTGGCGCCCTTTTTTATGATTGGACTGACCGGCGTGGGGCTGGTGATCGGCGGCGGCCTGGTGGCCCTGCTGCTGGTCGCCATCGTGGGCACGCTGGTCGCTGGGCTGGGCAACTGGGGGGATATCAGCGACCTGTTTGAAGCCGATACCCCGCCTGCGGCCTTCTTCGTGGCGGCCGGAGCCATCTATCTGGGCGCCCTGCTGCTGTACGCCGTGGCCTGGCAATATGTGCGCGCCGCTGTGATGGCTTATGTGCTGAACAACGCCGAGCTGGGCGGCGTGGTGCGTACCGGCGCGACGTTCTCGCCGTGGCGGCTGGTGTGGATTGGCGTGACCAACACGGCCGCGCAGATTCTGACCCTGGGGCTGGCTACTCCCTGGGCGACCATTCGCCGCACGCGCTATGTCCTTGAAGGCATTGGGGTGCGCAGCCTGGTGCCGCTGGACACCTTCACCGGCCAGGCCGCGCACGAGGAATCCGCCTTGGGTGAGGCCGCCTCTGAGCTGCTGGACATTCAGGTGGGGTTCTGAGATGACCGGCACGACGGTCATGCGCGTCAGTGGCGTGTACTTCGATGGCCGCAGCAGCCGCCCCCACCCGGCCCAGGCCGAGCTGAGCGCCGGAGGCGCCGCCCTGACCCTCAGCGGCGAAGGGCCGCAGGGGCTATACCGCTGGGCCGCCTCACAGGTCTGCGTGGACCCGGCCATTCCCGGTGTGCGCCGTAGCCTGAAGTTTCCCGACGGCAGCCGCTTTGAAACCCCCGACGACGACGCCGTGCGCCGCTGGGAACGTCTGACCGGCCGCAACCGCGTCCTGAGCGGTGTGCGCGGCCTGGAGGCCCGCTGGAGCAGCGCCCTGGGCGCCCTGGTGGTGGCCGGCGCCCTGATGGGCGCTTTTGTGGTCTGGGGCATTCCGGCCCTGGCGGCGCAGGCGGCCAACGTGACCCCGCGCAGCGTCCTGGCCACCTTCGATCGCGAAACGCTGGAGCTGCTGGAGCACGAGGACCTGCTGGGACCGTCCGAGCTGAGCGCTGCCCGGCAGGCCCAGTTGCAGGCCGCCTTTGCCCCGGTGCGCGACTGGGCTGGGGGCGGCTACCCCTACCGCCTGCTGCTGCGCGACGGCGAACCGGGCAATAAGGCCGGGCTGGGAGCCAACGCCTTTGCCCTGCCCAACGGCACCATTGTCATGACCGACCAGCTGGTGGCGCTGGCGCGCAGTGACCGCGAACTAATCGGCGTGCTGGCCCACGAAACCGGGCATGTCACCGGGCGGCATGGGGTGGCGACGGTGTATCAGGCGCTGGGTATCTCGCTGGTCGTGACTGTGCTGACGGGCGACCTGGTGAGCGCCAGCACCTTTGCAGCAGCGGTGCCAGCAGCCATCTTGCAAAGCGGCTATTCACGCGCCGCCGAAACTGGGGCCGACCGGGTGGCGGCGGCCTACATGGAGCGCGCCTACGGCACCACGGCGCCGCTTCAGGCCATCCTGAGACGGCTGGAAGAGGAAGACGACCAGGGGTCAGAAGACGCCTCGCTGCTGGACGTGCTGCGGTCTCACCCGGTCACCGAGGAACGCATCGAACTGCTCAAATCGCTGGATAAGTAGGGTGGACGCCGACCCCACCGGGGCAAGCCAAGCAGAATTGGACAGCTTTGCAAGAGAGCGAGGAGGCGACCGCGTGAGCTCGTCAGTCCACTGGCCCTTTCCGGATATGTGAACGAAACAGACAGAGCCGGCACGGGAAGCGGCGGTGAACCGGCGCCCATGCTCTAGGCTAACCCGGTGAAGTTGACGGTTCTTTCCACCAGCCTGGACCCGGACAGCCGCAGCGCGTGGCTCTGCGACCTGGCTGCCGCGCAGTTGCGCCGCACCGGGCATGAGGTCACGCATCTGGACCTGCGCGCCCAGCCGCTCCCGCCCTTTGACAATGTGCAGGGGCCGGGCGGCTGCTACGACCACCCCCACGCCGCGCGGTATCACCAGGCCATCCGCGGGGCCGACGGCGTGTTTCTGGGGGTGCCGGTCTACAACTGGGGGTTGGGGTCGGGGGTCAAGGCGCTGGTGGAACTGACGGGCAGCAGCGACGAGGCGCGCGGCCTGCACGGCGCCTGGTTTGACCGGCCCGTGACTTTTCTGGTGTCGGGCGGCCTGGACCACGGCTACCTCAGCCACGGCGCCTTTGCCTTTGGCCTGATGGTGGACTTCCGCTGCGTGGTCAACCCGGACTTCGTGTATGCCACGGGCGCGCACTGGACCGCGCCGGGGATACCCAACGAGTGGCTGGCCGCGCGGCTGGAACGCACAGTGGCGCGGGGCGTGGACCTGGCCGGGCGCCTGCGCGGCCGCCCCTACCGCAGCGTGTGGGAACTGTGACTATGAATGCCTCCCGCGCGCCGCTGCTGCCCCCCACCGAAAAGCCGCGTGTGGTGGTTGAGCACCCCGACTTTTATGTGGTGCAAAAACCCGCGCTGTGGCTGACCCATCCGGTGCGGGCGCGGGTTGACGTGCCGGATGTCTTGACCTATCTGCGCCGCACCACGGGCGAGCCTGACCTGGCCCCACCGCACCGGCTGGACCGCGAGACCAGCGGCGCGCAGGTGCTGTCCCGCGACCGCGAAGCCGCGCAGCGCTTTTTTACCCTGTTCAAGACGCATCTGGTGGGCAAAACGTACCTGGCCATCGTGCATGGCGTGCCGGACTGGGAGCGCCGAACCCTGGACGCTCCCCTGGGCGACCTGGGACTGGGCGGCGCCAACCGGATTGCCATTCGGCAAGCGGTGGTGCCGGACGGCCGCCCGGCGGTCACGGACTTCCGGGTGGTCGAGCGGCGGGCCGGCCACGCGCTGATAGAAGCCTTTCCCCGCAGTGGACGCCTGCACCAGATTCGCGCGCACCTGGCGCACTTGGGCCTGCCGATGGTGGGGGACAAGATCTATGGCCGCGACCCCAGTGTCTTTCTGGAGTTCATGGAGGTGGGCCAGACCCCGGAACTCACGGCCCGTCTGGGATTGCCCCGGCAGGCGCTGCATGCCGTGCGCATCGCCTTTCCGTGGGGGGGCACGCAGTTCAGCGCGCAGGTGCCCCTGGCCAGCGACCTTCAGGCGTACTGGGACGCGCTGCCGCTGGAGTAAGGGCGCCGCCGAGGCTCAGGCGACTGCTGTCACGCCAGACTGCTGCTGTTCTGTAGCTTCGGCCTGTTGACACATCAGGGGAGAGTCGGTGAGCTGACGCCATGCCCGTCAGGTCCACGTTGTCTTCTGCCCGCCTGCTTACAGTGCTGGCTCAGCCTGTGACCCCTCTGTCTAGAGCCACTCAGCTTCAATCGTGGTTGCCGCAAGAGGGTCAGCAGCCGCATGAGGACCTGAGTGCGGCGATCAGCGCCAAAAAGTGTCCTCGACGTAACTTGGTTGGCGCCTGGTCTCTCCCCAATACGCTACGGAGACCTACGGCAGCGCCCACACCCCTCCAGGTCACCTGAGCTGCCCGCCACTTCAGCGGCCCCGTATACTCGCCGCACATGACTGCCCTGTCCCCCGAACGCCCGCGCGTCAGCCCGTGGGTGCTGTCTGCGTTCTGGTTTGGCACCGCCTTTCACTGGCTGCTGCTGCTGCTGATCCTGATGCCCGCCAACGTGGTGACCTTTGTGGGGGACGAGCGCAAAGGCACGTACCTGGGCCTGCTGGCCGGCATCGGGGCCATCATGGCGCTCGTGCTGCCGCCGCTCGTGGGCGCCCACAGCGACCGCACCGGCAAGCGGCTGCCGTACCTGAAACTGGGGCTGGGCGTCAATCTGGCCGGTCTGGGGGTGATGGCGCTGGCTGTGACCCTGGTGCCGGGCCTGCCGGGCTTCTGGGTGTACCTGCTGGGCTTCTTGCTGGTGCAGTTTGGCAACAACTACGCCACTGCCCCGTATTCCGCCCTGATTCCCGAACTGGTGCGCCCCGAGGCGCGGGGGCGTTACAGCGGCGTCATGGCCATGTTGCAGGCGCTGGGGCAATTACTGGCGGCCGTGTCGGCGTTTGCGGTGGGCGCCTTGCACTTGCCTGTTCTGGCCTCGTTCGTCCTGATTGCCGCCATGCTCTTTGTGCCCGCGTTGGTCACCCTGCGCGGCGTCCCTGAACCCGATACGGTGGTGGCCCGCGATCCACACGCACCCACTCTCAGCTGGCAGCAGCTGTTCGCCCACCAGCCCTTCCTCTGGGTCTTTGTCACGCGGGTGCTGTTTGCGCTGGGGCAGTATTCGGTGCAGCCCTTCTTGCAGTACTACAACAAAGACGTGCTGCGTCAGAGTGACCCCGGCACCAGCACCAGCATCATGCTGGCGTGCATCATCGTGGGCAGTATCGCCTCGGCGCTGGTGGGGGGGCGGATCAGCGACCGCATTGGGCGCAAACCCGTGATTTACGTGGCGGGCAGCGTGATGGCTGGGGCGGCCCTGCTGCTGCTGGTGGCCCCCAGCTTTGGCGCGGCGCTGGCCCTGGCGCTGGCCTTTGGTCTGGGCTACGGCGCCTTCAGTTCGGTGGACTGGGCGCTGGGCAGCGACGCCATGCCCAGCCAGAGCAGCTTTGCCCGTGACATGGGCATCTGGCACGTTGCGTTCGTGGGCCCGCAGATGACGAGTGCCCCGCAGGGCGCCCTGCTGGACTGGGGCAACGCGCAGGGCGGCAACCTGGGCTACACCCTGGTTTTCGGCATTGCCGCGCTGTTTTTTGTGCTGGGCGTGGTGCTGGTCAGAAACGTCCCCGAGCGCGCCCACGCCCGCGCGGCGGCCTGAGGCCGCAGGCGTCCTGGCGCACTCGACCGGGCGACCGCACCTTTCTTCAGGACATCTTGGGGCAGCGTTCAGACGGTGGGGCACCTTTCAATTTCGCTGCCCTGCCCCATGAGACGGTGACGCCATGACCACCACAACCCGCGAAGAAGCCCTGAACAAAGTGGGCGAGCTGATTAAAGACGTGAAGTTTGCCATGCTGACCGTGACGGACGAACACGGCCACCTGAAGGGCCACCCCATGACCACGCAGGACGTTGAATTTGACGGCGACATCTGGTTCCTGGGCGGCAAGGACACTGAGCAGGTACGCAACATGGGCGCCCGGCCCCAGGTCAATGTCAGCTACTCGCGCCCCGACAAAGGCATCTACGTGAGCGTGCGCGGCGCCGCCAGCCTGGTCGAGAACCGCGCCAAGCTAGAAGAGGTCTGGAGCGACTTCTACAAGGCGTATTTCCCCGAAGGCATTGATGACCCCAACATTCAGCTCATTCGTATTGAAGCCGATGGCGCCGAATACTGGGAAAGCGACGGCAAGGTGCGCAGCCTGATTGGGCTGGCCAAGGGCCTGCTGACCGGCAAGGAAGCCAAGCAGGGCGAGAACGAAACCGTCAATCTGTAAACACAAGAGGCACCGCCCCCGACACTCTGGCGTCGGGGGCGGTGCTGTTGAGCGGTCAGCAGTAGGCTCAAGCCCGCTACTCCCGTCTTACTTCAGGCTCTTGATCACAGCCTGAGTGAGGTTCGTTGCGCTTTCGTTGGCGTACACCACCAGGCTGGTCTGGGCAGCTACCTGCTCATCCAGCACCACGCTGTAGCCGTTGGCCTTGGCGACCTTGGCCACCGCCGCATTCAGCTTGGTGGCCAGCGGCGCAAATGTGGTGTCAATACGCTTGGCGTAGTCGGCGCGGGCCGCGCTGTAGGCCTGCTGCGCTTTGGTCAGTGCCGCGCGGTCAGCAGCGCTGCGGGTGGCACCAGCCTTGGCATTCAGCTCGCTCAGCGCTTTTTCTTTGGCAGCCAGGTCGGCGGCGACCTTGCTGTTCAGGTCCAGGTACGCTTTGCTTTCGGGCAGGGCTTTGACGGCCTGCTGCACATTCACGATGCCCAGGCGGGATTTGGTCTGTTGGGCGTGCGGCACGGTGGCCAGCAGGGCCAGAGGCAGAAGAAACAGAAATCGGGTCATGCGGCGGGCCTCCTGTAGGTGGGGCAACAACAAGGCCCCGCGCACCACCAGGCGGGGCAGGCGGGGCCAGCTCGGGTTACTTGACGGCCTTGGCCACGGCGTCGGTAATCTCGGCAGTGGCGTCGGCGTAGATCACCAAGCCGCTCTTGGACGCGACGTCGCGGTCCATGATGATGCCGTACCCGTTGCTCTTGGCCACGGCACTAATTGCCGTGTCCACGGCTTTTTCGACAACCGCGATCTTGGGCTGCATCTGCTTGTCGTAGGCGTCGGCCTTAGACTGAATCGTCTTCACCAGCGTTTCGCGCGTCTGCTTGTCGGCAGCGGTGGCCGCCGTGCCCTTGGCGTCAATGGCCTTGATCTGCTTGTCAATGGCGCCCAGTTCAGCGTCGGCCTTCTTCTGAATCTCCTGAATTTCCTTGTCGGCGGGGTGGGCGGCCAGCAGTTTGGCCACGTCGACAAAACCAACTTTCTGAGGCGTCGTCTGGGCGTGGGGTGCCACCGTGCCCAGGCCGAACGCAGCCGCAAGGGCCAGGGGAGCAGCAATTTTGGCGCTAATCTTCATGGTCGGCAACGTAGCACGCATGTTTCTGAGCCGAATGAAGGTCCTCAGAGCCGCTTCACATGTGGGATCAGGCGGCGGTCAGGGCAACTGGCCCGCACCTGAGCCTCTAGACTGGGGGTCATGCTTGTACGCGACTGGATGACCCGTGACCCCGTGACTGTCACGCCCGACACACCTGTCATGGACGCCCTGCGGGTGCTGAAAGAAGGGGGCTTTCGCCGCCTGCCGGTGGTGCAGGATGGCCGCCTGGTCGGGATTACTACGCGCAAGGACCTCAAAGACGCCATGCCCAGCAAGGCCACGACCCTGAGCGTCTGGGAACTGAACTACCTGCTGAGCAAGCTGACCGTTGAAGAAATGATGGCCCGCCCGGTGGTCACGGCCGCCGAAGGCGAATACATGGAAGACGCTGCGCTGCGGATGCAGGAGCACCATGTGGGCGGCCTGCCGGTCCTCAATGACGCCGGGCAGCTGAGCGGCATCATCACCACAATGGACGTGCTGCGCGCCTTTACTGGCATTCTGGGCATGCGCGAGGGGGGCAAGCGCCTGACCCTGGACATGCCCGATGTGCCCGGCAGCCTGGAGCGCGCCACTGGTGCCATCCTGCCCAGCAACATCATCAGCGTGGCAACATTTGGCGGGGAAAATGGCCGCCGCCGCTTCGTGATGCGGGTCAACGGCGACGGAGTAAGCGACGTGCGCCAGCGCGTGCAGGCCACCGGCATTGAAGTGATGGACTGATCACAGAACCCAGATCAAGTGAGCAGGCAGCGGCGTCCACGAAACAGAGGGACGCCTCTGCGGCTCATGGGCCATGAACCAGGCCGCTTGAACACCTACGGCAAAAGGCCCGGCCGCCACATCCGACCGGGCCTTTTCCCTCTTTTCTTTACAGCAGGGACAGTGCGTACTCGCCCATCAGGCGCGGAATATTGACGCCCGTGGTCGCCACCGAATTCTTGAATTCCATCGTGTGGTTGATCTCGATAATTTTCAGGCCGCCCCACTCGTTCTGGGCCTGCGGGTCTTCAACGAGGTCAATGGCGACAATCTGGCCGTGAACGGCGGCGGCGGCGCGCACCGCCAGGTCGGCCAGTTCAGGCGTGACCGGGCAGTTGCTGGCCTTGGCCCCCCGCGCCGTGTTGGTAATCCAGTGCTCGCTGGTGCGGTAGATGGCGCCGATACACTGGCCGCCCACCACAAAAGCGCGGATGTCGCGCCCCGGCTTGTTCACCAGTTCTTGCACATAGAAGATGCCGTGCTGGGGGCCGCCCAGCACTTCCTTATGTTCGATGACGGCCTCGGCGGCGGCGCGGTCATTCAGGCGGCTGACCATACGGCCCCAGGAGCCCACCGTGGGTTTGAGCACCACCGGGTAACCCAGGTCTTCGATCAGGGCCAGGGCCGTTTCGCCGTCAAAAGCCACGCCGGTGCGCGGGGTCGGGAGCCCGGCGGCATGCAGCGCGGCGTTGGTGGCCAGTTTATCGCCGCACAGTTCGATGACGTGCGCCGGGTTGATCACCTGGACCCCAAAGCCTTCCAGGGCGCGGGTCACGCCGTGACCCCGGCTCTGGCTGACGCAGCGTTCGATGGCCACGCGCCAGGGCACGGCCGCGCGGCCCTGGTCATCGAAGGTCACCTTCAGGTGCGGGGTATACACCTTGTCGTAGGGCGTGCCCAGCGCGTCCAGGGCCTCAAAGAGCATCTTTTCATCCGGACGAATCCGGTCATACAGCACGGCAAGATCAGCCATAGCGCTGTCCAGGGCAGGCAAAGCGGCGGGCGGTCAGGTGCAGGCGCCAGCGGGGCCCCACCCGACCGCCCTGAGGCCGCCTTACTCGCCCCAGTCCTCCGCTTCCTGCGGAGCCGCTTCCAGGCGGGGGGGGTCTACCGAGACCACCTCGTACTCCACGCCAGTTTCGTCATCAATCACAAGCTCGCCCAGCTCGGGGCTGGTCAGTTCGATGGTGGCACCCGTATCAGGATTTTCAAATTGAATGATAGTCATCTTTATCTCCTCGCGTTTGATAGGTTAAACGATCTTCTACTTGGCAAACGATGCTGACTAGACAACCTTAACGGGTCTCGACTTCATCGTCGGCCAGTTCCAGCTCGAATTTGGCCTTGCAGTGGGGGCAGGTCATCAGGCTGACCTCCACGCCGTCCTGGGCGCGGGTGGTCGGGGCCGCCGCCAGCATCTCGGTCGTGACCTCAAATTCCTCGTCGCAGTGGGGGCAGGTGGTCATGGCCCCCAGCAGTTCCAGCTCGAAATCCTCGCCGCCGCCGTTGCGCGTGACTTCCATCTCGCTGTGACAGGCCGCGCAGACAATTACGTCTCCCACTGCCAGTTCGGCTCGGTCAGCGTCGGTGAGTTCCAGCACTTCCGCGCACACGGGGCAATCTACTTCCAGGGTCGCCATGACCCCAGTGTAAGGAGCGTGGCAACTCTGAGGGTCAAGCCCTCTCGCCGGGAAAACGGCCGTGCTTCTTGAAAAACGCCAGGATGCTGCCCTCTGCGAGCGCCTCACGCAGAAATTCGGGAGGCGGGGGCAGTTGCACGGTGCCGCCCGTGTGGGTCAGCAGGCCAGTGTTCACGTCCAGCGAAACTTCGGCGCCGTCATCCAGCAGGCTGGTCAGGTCGTATTCGAAGGCCGGAATCCCCAGGTTGAGGAGGTTGCGGTAATGAATGCGCGCGAAGCTGGGCGCCACGATGCCGCCAATCTGTAATTTCTTCAGGGCCTGCGGGGCGTATTCGCGGCTGGACCCCAGGCCCCAGTTGCGCCCGCCGATCAGCACGTCGCCTGGGCGCACCTGCGCCGCAAACTCGGGGCGAATGTAATGAAAGGCGAAGGTCTGAAACACGTCCTCGCCGGCCATAAAGGGGGCAAACTTGCCGGGCAGGATGTCGTCGGTGTTCACGCTGTCGCCAAACTTCCAGAGTCGGGGCATGTCAGGGCGTCCTTTGGGGCATAGGGGCCACGGCGATGGCCTCGATTTCGACCAGCAGGTCGGGGCGAAAGAAGGCGCTCACCTGCACCAGCGTGCTGGCGGGCGGCTGGGCCGTGGTCACGAACTCGTCGCGCACCCGGCGCAGCGTGCCCACCTGCGAGATGTCCAGCACGTACAGGCCCAGCTTGACCACATGGCCAAAGGTCAGGTCAGCGGCAGCCAGGGCGTGGCCGATATTCTGAAAACACTGCCGCGCCTGGGCTTCAAAGTCGCGGTCACCCACCAGAGCGCCCGCCACGTCCAGCGCCACTTGCCCGGAGATGTACAGGGTTTGGCCGCCGCTCACCTCGACCGCCGGGGTGTAGCCCATAGCCGGGGCCAGGCCCGACGGCTGAAGGAACCTCACACCGCCGCTCATGCCACGTCCCTCTGCACGTCCTGTGGCAAGCCGATGTGGCCCAGCACCGCCGTGGCCGCCGCCACCGCCGGGCTGGCCAGGTAAATCTGCGCGTCTTTGTCGCCCATGCGGCCAATAAAGTTGCGGTTGCTGGTGCTGACACAGACCTCGCCGGGGGCCAACACCCCCTGGTGGCGGCCCATACACGGCCCGCAGCCCGGCGTACCCAGCACCGCCCCGGCCCGCTGCAGGGTCAGGAGGGTGCCGTCGGCCATCGCCTGCTCCATGACCTCGCTGCTGGCGGGAATCACCAGCAGGCGTGTGCCGGCGGCCACCCGCTGCCCGCGCAGCACCTCGGCGGCGGCGTGCAGGTCCTCAATGCGGCCGTTGGTGCAGGTCCCGATAAACACCTGATCCACCCGCAAGCCCCGCAGCGCCGCCACGTCATGCACGTTGTCCACCTCGCTGGGGGCCGACATGCGCGGATTCAGCGCTGAGAGATCCAGCGTCAGTTCCCGGACATAGGTCGCGCCCTCATCCGGGTACACCCACCCAGGCACCTCGTAGCCGTAGCCGGTCAGGATTTCACCGCCCGGCACCACCAGGCCGACTTTGGCGCCCGCTTCGACGCACAGGTTGGCCAGGGTCATGCGCTCCCCGCGTGTAAAGCGGTCTCCGGCGTGCATCTCGATGCTCTGGTAGGTGGCGCCGTCGGCCCCCAGCTCCCGGATCATCTCCAGGGCGGCGTCCTTGGCCCCCACCCCAGGGCGCAGGTCGCCAGTGAACGTCACCTTGACGCTCTCAGGCACCTTCAGCCAGGTTTTGCCGCTGGCCGCCGCCAGGGCGATGTCGGTGGCGCCCATGCCGCTGCCAAAGGCAGCCACCGCGCCGTAGGTCGTCGAGTGGCTGTCGGAGCCCA
Organism: Deinococcus arboris; assembly: GCF_009755355.1. Classification (GTDB taxonomy): domain Bacteria; phylum Deinococcota; class Deinococci; order Deinococcales; family Deinococcaceae; genus Deinococcus; species Deinococcus betulae. The sequence goes on from NZ_WQLB01000005.1 coordinate 80,108, forward strand.
GCACAATCCAGCCGGGCCGGGCCAGCCCCTCTTCCATCAGCACCTGATGACAGATGCCGCGCCCCACATCAAACAGGCGCACGCCGGTGCGGGCCGCGTACTCGCGGGCCTCTTTTTGCGCCTGCGCCACGCTGACCGTGCTGGCCGGCGCCACATGGTCAATCACGATGGACACGCGCTCAGGATATTTGGGGAGGGCCGCCAGGTCGCGCTCCATGCGCTCAATAAAGCTCTGGGCGATAGAGTCCACGACCATCACCTGGTCCACCTCGACCACGGCGAGGTCGCCGGCATACACCCGCTGCGCGCCGCGCTGGGACAGAATCTTTTCCGCCATCGTCTGTGGGCGGAGTTCGGGAACAGTCATGACCCCATCATGCCGCTTTTGACCTTCGGCAGCGTGAGTTTGACTTGAAAACTGCGGCTTTTCTTATCAAACGGAATGATGTGCCAGTCCATGATGGGCTTTAACCCGCACCACAAGCCCAGTGACCGGCTTTTTTGGACCCGGGTCAAGATATACATTCTGCACTCTGTCACAGTTCAGGCTGTACCAAAAATTCAGTTTGCCGCCGCGCGGCGCGCTTCTCAGGCCCACGCCTGCCTTGACGTGGGCGGGGCGCAGTCTGGCCGTTGGGGTGGCCCCAGGAGCCCTATGACTGTTCGCCGCTCTGCCCTGCCTGCTGCCCTGACCCTGTCTGTCCTGCTCGCCGCGTGTACGGCCCCCACGCAGCCCCCAGCGCCCGACGCGATGCTGGCCCCTGCAGCCACCCGCACCCCCACGCCCCCAGAACCGACCGCCGCACCCACGCCCACGACCGACCTCAGCAAGACCTATCCGGGGGGCCAGCCCATGACCGCGCAGGCGCTGGACAAGAGCGTGCCCCTGATTCTGGTGCATGGCCTGGGCGGTTTTGGGCGGGATGAGGCGCTGGGCCTGCGCTACTGGGGGGGCCTGCTGGACGTGGAACAGGACCTACGTGCCCAGGGCTACCGGGTCTTTACGGCCAGCATGGGGCCTGTCAGCAGCAACTGGGACCGCGCCGCCGAACTGTACGCGCAGATCAAGGGCGGCTGCGTGGATTACGGCGCCGCCCACGCCGCGCAGCATGGGCACGCCCGCACCGACCCCGCCAAGTGCTACGCCGGCTTCTATCCGGCCTGGGACGCCGCGCATCCGGTGAATCTCCTGGGGCACTCGATGGGCGGGCAGACGGCCCGCACGCTGGTCAAACTGCTGGACGACGGTCACAGTGCCAATGGGGCCAACGCCAGCGGCAGCCTGTACTCCGGAGGCCGTGCCGGCTGGGTGCGCAGCGTTATGACGGTCAGCAGCCCCAACAGCGGCAGCCCCGCCGCCGACACGCTGCAGGGCGCCATTCCCATGTTCAAGAACCTGATTCTGGCCTTTGCCGCCAGCGTGGGCGCCGCCGACCCCGAGAACTTCGTCTACAACTTTGACCTGGGTCACTGGGGCCTGACCCGCGCGCCAGGCGAGCGCTTCAGCGCCTACCAGAACCGCGTATTTGCTTCCAGAATCTGGACCAGCACCGACCAGGCCGCTTACGACCTGAGCCCCGACGGCGCGGCGGCGCTCAACCGCTGGGTCGGGCGTAGCCGCACCACCCGGTACTTCTCGTGGGAAACCAACGCCACCACGCCGGGCCTGCTGAGCGGCTGGCACTACCCTACCCTCACCATGAATCCTGTGATGTCGGTGGTGGCCTTTCCTTACGCGCCGCCCCTGAGCCCCGGTCTGGGCAACATCGGCGGGCGCAGTCCAGCGGGGGCCGTGACCTACGACCGCAGCTGGTGGCCCAACGACGGCCTGGTGCCCAACAAATCCATGAACGCGCCCCTGAATGAGACCAGCGCAGCATACAGCAGCGGTGTGACTGCGCCGGGCAGCTGGTCACGGCTGGGCCGGGTAAGCGGCTACGACCACATTGACATCACGGGGAACCTGTCCTTCCGCGACGTGAAAGCGTTTTACCGCAATCAGGCGGCGTTCCTGGCCGGCCAGAACTGAGAGAAAAGGGGTAGAGGGGTGAGGGGGCAGGCCTGAGCCCAGCACCACTGGCTGGGGAGAACGAGGCCCCGCGGCAAGGCGGCGGCCTCCTGTTCATTGGAGGACAGCCGCCGCCATCAGAGAGATAGGAGACGGCTGTGCTCCAGATCTTCAGGTGTAAGCCCCACTTCTGGCTGATCGTCGGGGCTCAGGACAGCCGTTGTTCCTGAAGCCTCTTCTTCCAAAGCCTGGAGCGGCGTTCATGTGCACTTGACCCGGCTTCTGGCCCCTGACCGGCATGGTGGGGGGCATGACCCCCTCGCCCCAGCTGCATCCCGTCACCGACGACCCTGCGTGCTACGACGACCTGCTGGCCCAGATGGCAGGCGCCCGCTTCGTGCTGATCGGTGAGGCCTCGCACGGCACCCACGAGTTTTACAAGGAACGCGCCCGCCTGACGCAGCGGCTGATTGAGGAGCGCGGGTTTGAGGCGGTGGTCGCAGAAGCCGACTGGCCCGATGCCTACCGCGTCAACCGCTTCGTGCGTGGGCAGGCGCCGGCGGACACCCGCGCCGAGGCTGCCCTGGGTGACTTTGGGCGCTTTCCACGCTGGATGTGGCGCAACGAGCCCACGCGCGACTTCGTGACTTGGCTGCGGGCGCACAATGCACGCCGTCCCCAGGCGCAGGCTGGCTTTTACGGCATGGACCTCTACAGCCTGCACCGCTCAATGGACGCGGTGGTGGCTTACCTGGAGGGTGTGGACCCGGCAGCCGCCCAGCGGGCCCGGCAGCGGTACAGCTGCTTTGAGCCGTACGGCACCGACCCGCAGAGTTACGGCCTGGCCACGGGCTACGGGGTGGCCGAACCGTGCGAGGACGCCGCAGTGGCCCAGCTGGTGGAGTTGCAGGCGCGCACGCTGCGCAGGGCAGGCGAGGACATCCTGGCCGAAGACGAGCGCTTTTACGCCGAACAGAACGCCCGCCTGGCCCTGAACGCCGAACGCTACTACCGCGAGCTGTTCCGGGGACGGCAGGACACCTGGAATCTGCGCGACACCCACATGGCCGATACCGTGGACGCCCTGGCCGGGCATCTTGAGGCCCAGGGTCAGGCGGGCAAACTGGTCGTGTGGGCGCACAACTCTCACGTGGGCGACGCGCGGGCCACCGAGGTGGGGTGGCGCCAGGATCAGGAAAATCTGGGCCAGTACCTGCGCCAGCGCCACCCTGGGCAAACCTTTGTGCTGGGCCAGACCACCTTTCAGGGCCACGTGACGGCCGCCGACGACTGGGGGCAGCCCGCGCGCCACCAGGCCGTGCGCCCCGCCATAAGCGGCAGTGTCGAAGCCGCGCTGCACGCCCTGCGGCCCTCTCACTATTGGCTGAGCCTGCGCGGCGAGGTGCCGCCTGCCCTGCAGGGCGAGCGCCTGCAGCGCTTTATCGGCGTCCTCTACCGGCCCGCTACCGAGCGGCAGAGCCACTACCTGCACACCCGCCTGGCCGAACAGTACGACGCCGTGCTGCACCTGGACCGCACGGGCGCCCTGGTGCCGCTGGACAGCCCCGGCGAACTGCCCGAGCAGGCAGAAGCTGGGGAGCAGCCGGCCACCTTTCCCAGCGGCGAATAGGTCAGGAATGCCGAGGCGCAGCGGCCCCAGAGCGCTTCTCAAATGCCAGGTTCCGCCGCCGCCTCAGCCCATTTGTGGGGCGGAGGTGGCCCAGAGTCGGCCGAGTGTGAAAGACTTAACCCCAGTGAGCTGCCTGCCCGCCCTCTCCCGTCCCCTGTTCGTGTCCTGTGTCTGCCCCGGCGCCGCCCCGCTGCCTGTCTGGAGGCCAGCGTGACGGGCGCGGCCGGGACGCTAGAGGCCCGCGTGCCCCTGACGGAACACGGCGGCGTGCTGTGCGAGCAGGCGCTGTGGCGCGGCCAGAGCGTCTTTGTCAAGACCCTGGTGGTGGACAGCCCCGAGGTGCAGCGCCGCTTTGTCCACGAAGGTCAGGTGGCGGCCAGCGTGGCGTGCCCCCTGATTGTCTCGCCGCTCCAGTGCACCCCAGATCACCTGATTTTTCCCTTTGTCCCCGGCGGCACCCTGCGCGACCGGCTGGAACAGGGCCAGCTGAATGTCGAGGAAGCCACGGCCGTCACGGCGGGGGTGCTGCTGGCGTCGGCCCACCTGCACGCGCGCGGCGTGACCCACCACGATCTCAAGCCGGAGAATGTGCTGCTGGCCGGGGGGGAGCCCAGTGCCCAGAGTGTACGGGTCATTGACTTTGGCATGAGCCACGCCAGAGGTCTGCCGCTGGATATCCACAGCGGCACACGCATGGGCACGCCGCATTTCATGGCGCCCGAGCAGTTTCTGGGGCTGCGCGGCGACCCCCGCAGCGACCTGTACTCGGCGGGCGTGCTGCTGTTCGACTGCCTGGCCGGGCACCCGCCCTACGAGGACGCGCTGGGCTGGCTGGCGGGGATTCACGAGCGGCGCGCAGCCCTTCCTGGCCCGCCAGAGCTGCACGGCGTCCTGCGCGCCGCGCTGGGCCGCCAGCCGGACGACCGCCCCAGCAGTGCGGGCGCCATGCTGGCCGAGGTTCAGGCGGCGCGCGTGGCCCTGGGGCTGGCCCCGGTGCCGGAGGACCTGTGCCCCTTCTAGCCTTTACGGGCAACCCCTTTCTGGCGGAAGAAACGCTGCGCCTGACCCTGCGGGCCCGCACGATAGACCCCCGCTCTCTTCCGCGCGTCAGCGGCGAGGACGTGACGCCGGACCTTCTGGACGCGCACCTGCAACCGGGCCTGTTTGGCGACGGCGGCGTCATCGTGGACCTGGCCGGGGTCAAGCCCGACAAGGCGCTGCTGGAGCGCCTGGCGGGCGCCGCCGTGACGGTGGCCCTGCTGGACGAGGCGCCCCCGGCCACGCGCCTGAAACTGTACGAGGCGCGCGGCGAGGTGATTCCTTCGGCCGCGCCCAGCAAGCCGGGTGACGTGACCGGCTGGGTCACCCAGCGGGCCCGCGCCCAGAAGGTGCCGCTGGATAAGGGGGCCTGCGCTTACCTGGCCGAGGTCTACGGCGCCGACCTGGCGGGCATCGCCGCCGAACTGAATAAGCTGGCGCTGCTGGACGGCCCCTTTACCCAGGAGGCTGTGCAGCGCGTGGTGGGCCTGGAGCCGCCCGGCGACAGTTTTGCCATGCTGGGCGCCGCCACCGCTGGCCGCGTCACCGAGGCCGTGACCCAGCTGCGCCGCCTGCTGGCCGCCGGCGAGGACCCCTTTAAGCTGATGGGCGCGGTGGTGTGGCAGTACAGCCTGGTCGCGCGCTGCGTGGCGCTGCAGCAGGAAGGAGGGCCGGTCAGTGAGGGCGTGGCCGCGCAGCGCCTGGGCGTCAAGCCCTACCCCGCCAAGAAGGCACTGGAGGTGGCCCGCCGCCTCAATGAAGCCAGGATTCGCACGCACCTGGAGCGTATTCTGGCCGCCGACCTGGCCATGAAGCGCGGACAGGACGCCGGCACGGTCATGGAACGCCTGGTGGTCCAGCTGAGCCTGTAAGCGTGGGCGCGCCGACTCTGCCGCACCAGCGCTGCAGCTCGTTCTTCCGCTGCTGATAACAGCGAGTGAGACTGAGTGAGCGGAGGCAGGGCGCTTTTCCAGGCGTGGCCTCTACGGTGTGCGGGCGAAGGTCAGCATCCACTGACCTTGCGGCGAGCAGCTAACTGGCAAAACGCCATCTTGAGCAATTTCTGATCCCATTAACAAACGGAGTCAAAGAGCAACGCCGCAGCCGGGGGCAGTTCTATAGGGAAGCGCGCAGAGCGGGATGACTGGCGTGACATGAACAGAGCCAGACAGGTGCCGGTGGATCAACAAAATACGCCGACCCTGCCCAGCCAAGGGCTGTCGCCTTCCTGCACAGGTGGACAGTCCCTCTCTGTCCCAGTGAGGTGGCTAGCTCCGCACCCATAAGCCGTTTGACACGTCTGCCCGTCCTGAAACCACCTCAGGTTCATGTCGAAGCGGCTCCAAGTTCTGCCACGAGGAGCACCTGGGCCTGCTTCTCTTTGTTCCTGACCAGGCATTCGCCGCAGCGCAGGAACAGCACCCTCTGTTCCTGGCTTGTCCCAGGGGCCCGGCTAAGGTCAGTGCAGGTTCAGTGCGCCCCGCAGGCGGCGGAACCAGCCCCCACCGGGCCACCGCCTGCACCCTGGAGGAACTACATGAAAAAAGCTGTTGTCCTGGCCACCCTGCTCCTGAGCAGCTCTGCTTTCGCCTCTTACCAGTCCTGGGCTGGCGGCGCTCCCAAGCGCACAGCAGCGGTGCAGGTGGACGGTGTCACCCGCCCCAGTGAAGCCCCGGACGGTGCCACGCGGCCCAGCGACGTCTCGGGTGCAGCCACCGAAGGAGCAGGTCGCCCCAGTGACCTGAGCCCTCAGGGCGGCATCAACGCCATCTGAATTCAGCAAGCCCAACCTGCACTCACCGACCATCCGGCCCTGCTCGGGTGGTTTTCCTCTGCCCTTTCCCAAACCCCCTGCCGCCTTTTCCCCCAAGGAGTGCTGAACTTGAACGTCTTCCGTATTGTTACCCTTATGCTGGCTGGCGCCTGCGCCCTTGCCTCGTGCAGCCAGACCGCCGAGCTGCCTTCCGCCTCTGTCTCGGCTGCGGCGCCGCAGCCGACGCTGCTCTCGGCCCAGGCCATCAGCAACCGCACCGACATCGTCAACCGGGCCAAAGCGTGGGTGGCGGCGCGCGTGCCCTACAGCCAGACCACGCTGCGCGACGGCTACCGCCAGGACTGCTCGGGCCTGGTCAGCATGGCCTGGGGCCTGAGCACCGCAGGCACCTGGGGCGGCCCCAACACGGCCACGCTGCCGGGGTACGCCGACAAGATTGGCTATAACGACCTGCTGCCCGGCGACGCTGTCAACAACCCCCGGACAGGCAACGACGGCCATGTCGTGCTGTTCGTGGAATGGAAGACCCCCAATGAGGTCAACAAGCCGAATGACCGCGTGTTCATCGCTTACGAGGAGAATGGTGGGGCAGGCAAGGCCATCCGTTCAGAATTGACCCTGCGCAAGTTAACCAACGGCCGCTACACCATCGTGCAATACGGCGGCGAGTACGACCTGCTGCGCTCCAAAGCGGTGACTTCTGCGCCGCCCTCACCACTCCCCACGGTGACCCACAGCGGCAACGGCGACCTGACGGCGGGCGAAGGCCTGATGGCCAATGGGGACTCGGTGCTCTCGAACAATGGGCAGTACCGCCTGGCCATGCAGGCCGATGGAAACCTGGTGCTCTACAGCGCAAGCGGCAGCCCGCGCATCATCCCGACCGGCACCTACGGCAAACCCGTTCACCGCCTCATCATGCAGAGCGACGGCAATCTGGTCATCTACGGCACGGGCAACCAGGCGCTGTGGGCCACGAACACCTCCGGCCGCGCGGGTGCCTGGCTGGCCATTGAGGACGGCGGCGCCCTGGTCCTGTGGCACGGCTCGCAGGTCGCGTGGCGCAGCGGGCCGGGCGGGTCACCCACGCCGACCCCACCGCCACCAACCCATAACGGCGACGACCTGCTGACGAGCGGCGAGGGCCTGAGCGCCACCGACGACTGCTTTCATTCCAGTGATGGGCGCTATCACCTGTGCCTGCAGAGCGACGGCAACCTGGCGCTGTACGGTCCCAGCGGGGTGCTGTGGACCACCAACACCGCCGGACGCGGCCACCAGCTGCGGATGCAGGCGGACGGCAATCTGGTGCTGCTGGACGCCGGAGGCGCGAAGATCTGGGACACCGGCACGGGCGGCCACCCCGGCGCCGCTCTGGCGGTGCAGGTGGACGGCAATCTGGTCGTGTACCACAACGGGAACGTCATCTGGCAGCGGTAGACCGCACGAAGAACCAGAGGCCACACCAGGCGTTATTCTGGGCGGCCTCCAGTTCGAGAGAGAAACTTTTACTTCAGGGTCGAGAGGGCGGTATACAGCTCATTGACCTGCGAAGGCAGCACCACGATGTAAGGCTGGTCGTTCACGATTCGGGCCTGGGCCTTGAGCAGAAAGCCAGTCAGCAGAGAAAGACCCTGCCCACGGGCCTGCTCGCTGCCCGGCGAATCCCAGAAGCCTTCAGTCAGGCCCCGCCGCAACTGGTCCAGCAGGGCCTGAGACAGGCGGCCCATCGCGCCCGCCTCAAGATTCACTGTTCCGCCGTCCGGCACGATAATGACGCCCGAGTTGGGCATGTACTCGCGCACGCGGTTCAGTTCCTCCAGGGCCGCCCGGTAGCTGGGGCCACGGTCGCAGCGACTTGGGCAGGAGGGCAGCGCCGCCGCTGACAGCGCGGCTTGAGGCGCTGCATTGACCGGCACTTCCGTTACTGCTTCACCGCACGCCGTCAGCATGACCACCAGCATGACCCATAGACCTTTCTTGGCTTTCCTCACAGATTCAGCTCCTTCTTCTCGGCGTCTCTGGCCGAAGCGCCTGCAGTATGGACCGAGCACAGGAACAGAGCAGGAACAACGCCCTCTTCTACTGTGCCACACGGCTTCTGTCCGTCACGGTAACAGATCGGAACAGGGGGCCTGGTGCCCTGCGAGAGTGAGACCAATGGCCGCGTTCAGACAAGACCATTCTGATATTGAGGCCTGCCAAAGAGTCCACTGACAGACTTTGTAATCGCCAGAGGCCTAGCTGATCGACAACCTCTGAAGCCTTCTGCTCCAGACGGCTCTCAGAGCGACCCTGATTTTTACCCCTCAACTGCTTTGAGGTGAGTAACTTTACAGAGCAATGTCACAAAACAACTGTTAACGACTCGGTGGCGGCACTATCCCAGCATCATTGGACCGGAAGACCGCTGCGAATCTATTTCCGCTTGAGTTCTGAAGTTACAAGTCGCGCAGGGTAAAGCCGGGGGCCTCGTTCAGTTCATCTAGAAGACGGCGGGCGTACCGGGCGTAGGCACGGTCAGCCGCCCCCTGATCACCCAGCCTCAAGTGACCGCGCAGCAGGCCGCGCTGGGCCTGTTCATTCATGGGGTCCAAGTCGGCTGCGCGTGTATACGCCCACAGTGACAGCGCCGAATCGGTGGCCTGCGTCTGCGCCCCCAGGGTCAGGGCCGCTGCCAGCGTCTCGGCTTCCACCTCACCCCGGAGCTCGGCGATCCATTCAGCGTCCTGCTGCGGCAGAAACGGGCCGGCGTAAGCTTCTGCAGCGCGGCGCAGCGCTTCTGGCTCTCCAGACGCCAGAGCAGCGCGGGCCAGGCGGCTATCCAAACACACCTCAAACTCCTCGGCCAGGCGGTACAGTCCCGCCTCGAACGGCAGAGGATTGAACGTGACCGCCGGATGGGCCGCCAGCGCGCAGCGTAACTGCCGGACCGCCACCCGGAAATGTTCACCGTGCCGCCGTTCTGCCGAGCCGTCCCACAGGGCGTCCACAATGCGCTCCCGCGTGCCGGGGCCATGCAGGGCCAGCCACACCAGAATCTCGCCAGATTTAGCCCTGGGAAGATGCAGAGGCTCGCTCTGAACCTGGACCCGGAGGCTGCCCAGGGTCAGCAGGTCCAGCCGCAAACAGGGAACGCCCGGCGCAGCGGGGTAGGCCGGGTGCCCAGTGGTCACTTCACCGGCTCCCTGGCACAGGGCGAACAACTCCGTCAGCACCGCCGCGTCGGCACGGAGCACGCTGCGTTCGGGGTGCTGCAGGGCAAGGCGCAGAGGGGCCAGGTGGGCCGCCTGAACGCGGCCCACCTGCCGGGCCAGTTCGGCCAGATACGCCTGCGCCCGTTCCTGGACGCCGAACGCCGCCCTGGACTGGGCGGCCTGAGCAAAGTAAGTCTGGGCCGCTGCCCAGTCCCGCTGCTCAAAGGCAAAAAGCCCCTCACACAGCGCCAGCTGATGGGCGGATTCACTGGCGCCGTGCGGCGCCGCGTGCCGCGCCCGCGTCAGCGCCTCGTTGGCGGCCGGCAGGTCACCGCAGCGCAGCGCCGCTTCGGCCAGCCCTGGCCAGATCAGCGGCGGCAGAGTGTCCAGCTTAAAAGCCGCGCTGCCAGCCAGCGCCGCCCCGTACAGCGCCCTGGCCTGCTCGTACTCCCCTGCAGCCCGGTGCAGGTCGCCCAGCGTGGCCTGAAGCAGCGGCTGCATGATGCTGCCTTCCTGTGTGGCCAGAGTCAGCGCCTGCGTGCCCACTGTCAGCCCCTCGTCAATCCGGCCCTGCCCCTGGAGGAGACAGGCCAGGTCGTTCTGAAGTGCCAGCGCCCGGCTGGGCATCCCGAGCGCCTGATAGACCTCCAGCCCCCGGCGCAGCGCCCGTTCGCTGTCCAGCGGCTGCCCCAGCACCATGTATGCCTCATGGACCAGCGCCAGGGCCGCGCCTAACCCCAGCAGATCATCTTCAGCCTCGGCCTGCTCAGCAGCGGCCAGCGCCTCCTGTAAGCCCGCGGCCAGCTCGCCACAACCCAGCAGGGCACTGGCGCGCAGACGCCGCAGGCTCAGGGTCGGTTCGTCCGGCTGGGTCAGGGCCAGGCCCTCATCGGCCAGGGCCAGCTGCTCCTGAAAGCGCCCACTGCGGGCCGCCAGCGTGCCCAGGGCAAACAACAGGCGGCGGTCGCGGTGACCCTCGGCCCGCAGGGTTCGCAAGAGCGCCTCGCCGCGCGCCGCCTCTCCGGTTTCCAGCAGGGCCTGGCCCCAGGCCCGGCGCAGCTGTGGGGTCAGGTGGACTTCGGGCAACTGCTCGACCACCTGGCGCACCAGCCGGGGTTCCCAGCGCACCTCGTACCGGCGCACCAGCCGCTCAGCCAGCGCCAGCGCCGTGTCCTGCGCGCCCGCTTTCAGGTAATGCCCCAGGGCGCGCACCTCCTCGCCGTCGGCCTCGGCCGCCTGCCCGGCCGCCAGATGCAGCTGCTGGTGGCGCTCTGGCTGCGCGCGCAGTTCAGCTTCCAACAGGTTCAGCACCAGGCGGTGAGGCCGCGCAGCCTCGCCCCCCAGCGGCGTCAGGGGCAGGCCCACTGCCCGCGCCACGCGCAGCCAGCCTGTGGGCAGGGCCACGCCCAGCCGCGCCAGCCCTGCCTCATGCCAGGTGTCGGCCACCGCCGCTTCGGGTAGCCGAACACGGACCTCGGGCGGCAGGCGGCCCAGCACATCGCGCAGCAGGTCATCGGGCAGCAGCAGGGGCGCGGCGCCGCTGGCCACCAGGGCCAGGCCCGCTGGCCAGCCTTCCAGGGCCTGATGGGCGGCCTCGGGCGACTGAGCGGCCTGCCGACCAGCAAAATACGTCTGGGTTTCGGGCAGAGAAAATGCCAGATCCTCTGCGCCCAACAGCCGCGCCGTTCCGGCAGCCAGATGGCGCGACAGCTGCAGAGGTGGGCGCTCGCAGCCGCTCAGCAGCAGGCGGTGGCCCTCGCCCAGGGCGCCCACCAGGACGTCCAGCCAGCGGCCAGCGGCAGTCCCCAGCAGGTCGGCGCCGTCCAACACCAGGTCCAGGTTCGCCGGGGCGCCGTCCAGGTCACGGGCCAGGGCCTGGGCGCGCGCGGCAGGCGCGGGCGACAGCTGGGCCGCCTGCCACTGCGGCACCTGCACCTCTGGCAGGGCCGCCTTCAGCGCCGCGACCACCGCCTGTTCCAGGGCGCCGCTCTCGGCGTGATCCTCCTGCACGGTCAGCCAGGCCACGGCGCGGGCAGTCTGGCGTGCATGCTGGGCCAGCGCCGTCGTCTTGCCGTACCCGGAGGGCGCGACCAGCACGACCAGCGGGGTCTCGGCCTCGGCCAACGTGGCCGCCACACTGGCGCGCGGCAGTTCACCGCGCAGAGGCCGCGGAATAACTGGACTGAGTTGGAGGTGTGCCATCGCCCGCCCTTCCCGCCCCGGTGTCTGGGCGGCGCGACCAGTGAGACGGATTTCGCTTCATTCCGGCACAGCTGGGAAGGCGCTGTCTGCGTCTCCAGAGCACGAAATCCGCCGTTTCTCCTTCTCGCTTCACCCGGAGTTCATCGGTGTCCGTAGGAGTCCCGGACGCCCAGTCTACGGGGTGAGGCAGGCTTAGGGCTGCCCCCATCGGCCTGACCAGATGGCGGATGCGGCGGCCGGGGGACCACCTGATCAGCCTGTGAGCTAGGCCTCCCCGGCCTCTTCACTTTCCACGCGCGTTTCCACCACAATGTCGCTATTCAGTGAGGCCGCCACCGAGCAGTATTTCTCGTGGCTCAGATGCGCGGCCCGGTGCAGCGCCTCTTCGGTGATGCCCGCGCCGCTGGCAATGTGACGCACCGTAATTTGCGTGTAGCGCTTCGGGGTGGTCTCGGCGCGCGTGCCCTCGACCTCAATGCGGTAGCGGGCCAGCGGGGTGCGGCGCTTTTGCATGATTTCCACCACGTCGTAGGCGGTGCAGGTGGCCAGGGCGCCCAGCAGGGCCTCCATGGGCGACACGCCCACCTTGACGGCACTGTTGTCAATCAGCAGCTGGTGGCCGCTTTCACTGACGCCCAGGTAGCGCTGCTCGCCCAGCCAGGTCACATTCAGGGTCTTTTTCATGCCCTCTACGCTAGCGCGCCCCCAGGGCCTGTTTCCTGCGGGGTGTCCAGGTCGCCGTCCAGACCAGGGCTCAGTTCGGTGTCCAGGCCGGCGTCATCGTCTTCCTCGGGCAGTGGCAGGCGCACACGGAAGGTCGCGCCGCCGCCCGGCGTGTCCACGACATCAATGGTGCCGCCGTGCGCTGTGACCACCTGCTGCGCGATGGTCAGGCCCAGGCCCGCCGACCCCGCCTCCTTGCCCCGGTAAAACTTGTCGAAGATGCGCGGCTTGACGGCGTCGGGAACGCCGGGGCCGTGGTCCACCACCCTCACTTCCAGCTCGCCGGGGCGCGGCTCGATCTCCAGCCCCACCAGCTCGGCGCTGCCAGTGACGCGCACGGCGTTGGTCACCAGATTGACAAACACCTGGGTCAGGCGCCCAGGGTCTCCCACAATCTCGTAGGCGCCCTCTGGGGCCCGCACACCGTAATCCCGGCCCACCTGCCGCAGCAGCTGTCCCAGATTCATGAAGTGCATTTCGATGCTCTGGACCAACTCGCCGCGCGAGAGTTGCAGCAGGTCGTTGACCAGGCGGGTCATGTTCTCGGCCACGCGCTGGGCGTCCATCAGGGTCTGCGAGCCGCCGGCCTCGCGCTCGGCGCGGCGCAGGTAGCCGTGCAGGGCGGTCAGCGGCGTGCGCAGTTCGTGGCTGGTCTCGGCCAGAAAGGTCTTTTGCAGGTTCAGGGCCTCTTCCAGCTGCCGGGCCTGAACCTCCAGCACCTGACTCTGGCGCTCGGCGGTGTTGCGCAGGCGCTCGACCTCTTGCAGGCGGGCCCGGAGATTCTCGTTCAGCTGCCGGATTTCCTGCTCGGCGCGCGCGCGCTGCTGCTGGGATTCCACCTCGGCCATGGCGCGGCGAATGCTGGACGGCAGGCGTTCCAGGCGCTGCTTGAGGATGTAGTCCGTGACGCCCTCGCGCAGCGTGTCCACCGCCGTCTCCTCGCCCATCGCGCCGGTCACGATGATGAACGGCACCTGCGGCCAGCGGGCGCTGGCGGCGCGGTAGGCGCTCAGGCCGTCGTAGCTGGGCAGCGCAAAGTCGCTGAGAATCAGGTGCGGCGCGGCAGCGTCCAGGGCCGCCACAAACCCGGCCTCGTCCTCCACCCGCGTGACCTCGACGCTCCAGGGCAGGTCGTCAATGTGCATGGTGACCAGCTCATGGTCCAGTTCGTTGTCTTCGAGGTGCAGAATTCTGAGCTGGCCTTCCTCACCGGGCAGGGTCTGCGCGGTCACGCCGGCCCACCCACCGGCAGCGTGACCGTGAAGGTGGCCCCCTCGCCCGGTTGGCTGTCGGCGCTCACGGCGCCCCCATGACGCAAAACGATGCGGCGAACGTTCGCCAGGCCAATGCCGATGCCTTCAAATTCATCGGCGCGGTGCAGACGTTGAAACACACCAAACAGTTTATCCGCGTAACGGGGGTCAAAGCCCACGCCGTTGTCCCGCACTGTGAGCTGCACCTGGCCGCCCTGAGCGTCAGCCGTGACCCAGATGCGCGCGGGGTCACGGCCACGGGTGTATTTCAGGGCGTTGGACAGCAAGTTGGTCATAACCAGGCCCAGCAGCGCCTCGTCCCCCTGCACCTGGGGCATCGCCCCTGGCAGCTCAAAGGCCACGTCGCGGCCTGCGCGGTCGGGCTCCAGGCCCCGCCAGCTGCTCAGGGTCAGGTCACGCAGATTGACGGGCACCCGGCGCAGTTCCTGGCGGCCCATGCGGGAAAAAGACAGCAGGTCGTCAATCAGCTGGCTCATGCGGCTGGCCGAGTCCCGGATGACACCCAGGTAGCGCCCGCTCTTGGGCGGCAGCCCCTCGCCGAGGTCCTTGCCCAGCAGGTCGGCAAAGCCCACGATATGCCGCAGCGGCGTGCGCAGGTCGTGGCTGACGCTGTAACTGAAAGCTTCGAGTTCGCGGTTGGCGCCTTCCAGGTCCAGGGTGCGCTGGGCCACCCGCTCTTCGAGGGACTGGTTGAGCTGTTGCAGGTCGGCCTGGGCCGCCAGCACCCGCTCCTGCAGGCGGTCGTTGCTGAGCGCCGAGGCAAACCGCTGCGCGAGTTCCTGGGCCAGGTCCGAGTCGCGGCTGGTGATGGTCTGGCGGTACAGCAGCCCCAGCACGCCTTCAAGCACCCCGCCGCGTCCCACCAGCGGATAGAACACGGCGCCGGTGGCGCTGACGCGGTGCAGCGCCGGGTCGTGGTCAATAAATACAGGGTCTTCGGTCTGCAGCACCCGCTCGATAGCCTGCGCCGCCACGAGGTGCAGCGCCGCCGCGTGCCAGGTGGCCCCCGGCGAAGACGTGGCCACCAGCCGGGTGGGCTGCACCGTCCACAGGGCGCCGCTGTCGGCCACGCGGGCGCTGAGGCGGGCCAGGGCCGCGCGGTAGCGGTCATGGCGAATGTGGTCGCCGTCCTCGCTGCGGGCCGTCAGTTCCTCGGTCACGTCGGCCAGCAAGCGGGCGGCGTTCTCGGCATAGACCGAGTCGTCCACGTCGGTGCTCGTGCCCACCCACTCAATGACGCGCCCTGCGGCGTCGCGCACCGGCAGGCCGCGCGTGACGAAGGTGCGGTAGGCGCCGTCCTCGCCGCGCAGGCGGTGCTCGGCTTCAAAGGGCCGGCCCTGGCGCAGGGCCACCTGCCACCGGCGCCCATAGTCCTCGCGCTCATCGGGATGCAGCAGGGGCAGAAAGCCCAGGGCCGCGCGGTCCTGGCCCACGAACGCCGTCCACTGCCGGTTGAAATACAGCGCCTGACCACTCGGGTCAGCCAGCCACACGATTTGCGGCATGCCTTCGATGACGCCCCGGTAGCGCTCCTCGTTGCGCTGGGCCAGCCGCTCGGCGTGCAGGCGGTCATGAATGTCGGTGGCGGTGGTCACCCAGCCGGTCACGCGGCCCTGCTCGCCGGTCATGGGCACCAGTTTCAGCACAAACCAGCGTTCCTCGCCGTCCAGACTGAGGCGCGCCTCGGTCTGCGCGCCCTGCTCGGCGGCCACAGCGCCGCGCCACATGTCCAGGTAAGCGTCGCGGTCACTGGCCGCCACGTGGCCCAGCAGATTGCCCGCCCCCAGCCGCGCGGCGTGCTGCCGGTTGACAAAGGTCACCTCGCCGCTGGAATCGCTGACCTGAACGATGTGCGGAATGGCGTCCAGAATGCTGCGCGAACGCCGTTCCTCGGCCTGCAGGGCGCGCTCGGCGGCCACACGCTCGGTCACGTCCCGGATGACCTCCAGCACCCCCAGCCGCTCACCGGCCCGGCCCAGCACCTCGGAGCGCTGGGTCTCGCCCGAGAACTGGGTGCCGTCCACGCGGGCGTAGGGGGTGGTCAGGGCCTGAAAGGTCGCGCGCCCGTCCAGGCGGCGGTCCAGGTGCAGGCTGCCCAGCCGCTGCCCGGTCAGCGCCTCAGCTGTGGTGCGAAACTGCGCGGTCAGGGCCGGGTTAACCATGCGGATGCGCCCGTCCTCGTCGGTAAAGGCGGCGGCGTCCTGCATGGCGTGAAAGATGGCCTCGAACTCGGCGCGCGCCTGTTCCTGCCGGGTACGGGCCTGGGCCAGCGACACGTTCAGGGCCTCGGCGCGGCCCCGGGCGTCCACCTGCGACTTGACCAGCAGGTAGGACGCCCCGGCGATCAGCAGGCCCAGCAGAAACACCAGCGCCGGCACCCACGCCGCCATGTCACGCGCAAAATCGGGGCCGGCGCCAAAGGCCATCACCCAGTCCTGACCCACGATCTGCTGCGGCACCTGCACGGTAAAGGTCTGCCCCGCCGTATCGGGCGGTGCCGCCACCAGCGAGGCGCCCGCCAGGCGCACGTCCACCAGCAGTCGCCCCCCCTGAAGCGGGGCCAGCTCCTGCAAAAAGTGGTCGGCGCGCACCGCCACATACAGAAAACCTTCTAAGTCACCCCCTGATACCGCGCCGCGCCACACCGGCAGCATCACCAGAAACCCGCGCAGCGGCTGGCCCTGGCGGTCGCGCTGCAACAGCGGCAAGACCCCTGTGGCGTGGGCGCGGCCCTGCTGCCGGGCCAGGTCAAAGCTGAGACGGCGGATGGGCTCGCTGTACATGTCAAAGCCCAGGGCGCGGCTGTTTTCCGTGTTCAGCGGCCCCACCAGGGCAATCACGGCCCGCTGCGCCTGCGGCTGGTCGGCCTGACGCACCTGAAAGCCCGGATTGCCCGCGTCCCGCAGGGCCTGCACCAGCGCCGGGGTCTGCGCCGCCGTGACCCAGGCCGCGTACCCCACCGCCTGCACGCCGGGATACCGCCGGGGCAGGTCCACGCCGTCCACGTACCGCGCAAAGGTGGCCTCGCTCAGGGTGCCGCCCTGGGCCTGCCAATTGGCCCGCGTGGCCTCCAGCAGCCGCTCGTACACCAGCAAGCGGCCCCGCAGCGACTGGCTGTAGACCCCCGCCTCCCGTTCAAAGCGGCTGCGCTGCTGTTCCCGGACTAAGGCGTTCACCACCAGCGCCACCGCCAGGGTCAGTACCAGCACCAGCACCATGACCACCAGCGGCGCCTGGGGAGCGCGCAGGCGCCGTCTCATGCCTGATCCCCAGGTGCTGCTGGTTGGGGAACCAACGCGTCCAGAAACACCTGGGCCGGCACCTCGGCGCTGGTCCAGGCGGTGAAGGCCAGCCGCGCCTGATGGGCCAGCATCCCCAGGCCGTTGGCGGCGCGCAGCCCCAGGGCGCGGGCGTCCCGCATCAAGCAGGTTTCCAGCGGCTTATAGACCATGTCGTACACCAGGGCGTGGGCAGGCAGTTGGGCCAGCCACGCCGCGTCCAGCGGGGTCTCTGTGGGGGCATTCAGGCCCGCGCTGCTGGCGTTGATGACCAGAGAGACCTCTGGCCAGGGCACCGCCTGGGCTTCGGCGGCGACCACCTGAAACTCTGCGTCCGGATTGGCCCAGGCCTGCGCGATGGCCTGGGCCCGCCCAAAGGTGCGGTTGACCACCCAGACGTTCTGCTCTCCCAGAATCAGGGCGGTGTACACGGCGGCCCGCGCGGCGCCGCCAGCCCCCAGGACCACCACATTGCCGCCTTGCTCCCAGGCGTACCCCTCTTCAGAGAGCGCCTGCCACAAGCCTGGCGCGTCCGTGTTGTCGCCGGTCAACTGCCCTTCTCGGTGCACCACGGTGTTCACCGCTCCGATGGCCCGCGCGGCAGGCGTCAGGTCATCCAGCAGCCCCAGCGCCGTTTCCTTGTGCGGCAGGCTGAGGTTGGCGCCCAGTACCCCCGGTTGACGCAGGGTCTCCAGCGCCGCTGGCAGGTCGGCGGCCGGCACGCGCCGGGCTTCATATGTGCCCGCCAGGCCAGCCGCCTGGAACGCCGCGCCGTGCATCGCGGGGGACAGGGAATGCGCGGCCGGGTCGGCAAACAGGAAGGCGCGCAGAGGTGTAGCGTCCGGCAGGCTCACGCCGCCAGTCTACCCGCGCTGCGCCGATGTCCGCTGCCGGGGGCCAAGCTGCCCCGCCAGCCTGTCTCTGAACGAACGCTCAAGGGCGTCCGGCCGCCGCCCGCACCATTCCCTGGCAGTTGGCCCTGTGCAGCCCTGCGGTTTTCTCTTGCGTCAGAGGCCACGCAGCGCCCTGACCCCCCGCCAGATGGCACAGAGGTCCGGTACGCCAATGCACCCAGGGCAAATGTGCCCCGGCACACGCCGCACCCCCCCAGAGGCGCACAGAATGAAACGCGAACTTGAGGCGAAACACCCCCCTTCCCTCCTGCGGCCCCGTGCCGGGGGAGGGCTGTGCTTTGGCACGACTGGAGACCGTTTGACACAGCATTCCCAAGGTAGCCCCGCCACCGTGACCGCCACCATTACCCTGGACAACCCCCGTGAGGCCTACGCCCTGCTGGGCCCCGGCGACGCCAACCTGCGCCGCATGCGGGAACTGACCAGAGCCAAGCTGGTCGCGCGCGGCGAGACCGTCACCGTGAGCGGCGACGAGGCCGACGTGCAGCAGGGCGAGCGACTGGTGCGCGACGCGCTGGACGTGGTCAGAACCGGCGGCGAACTGACCCCCGACAGTCTGCTGCGCTCGGCTCGCCTCAGCGGCGAAGGACGCAGTCTGGCCGCCGAAACTCAGGTCACAGGCCTGAGCCTGCCGCGCGGTCTGAAACCCAAAACACCCGGCCAGAAGCTGTATCTGGACAGCATCGACAAGAGCGACATCACCTTTGGCGTCGGCCCAGCCGGTACCGGCAAGACCTATATGGCCGTGGCGATGGCCGTGCAGGCGCTGAAAGCCAAGAAGGTCAAGCGCATCATCCTGACCCGCCCCGCCGTGGAAGCGGGCGAGAAACTGGGCTTCTTGCCGGGCGACCTGCAGGCCAAGATTGACCCCTACCTGCGCCCGCTGTACGACGCCTTGCAGGACATGCTTGAACAGGAGAAGTTCGAGTCCTACCTGACAAGCGGCGTGATTGAAATTGCTCCGCTGGCCTTCATGCGCGGCCGGACGCTGAACGACGCCTTCATCATTCTCGACGAGGCTCAGAACACCACCGGCGAGCAGATGAAGATGTTCCTGACCCGCATGGGCTTTTCCAGCAAGGTCGTGGTGACGGGCGACGTGACCCAGATTGACTTGCCGCGCCACATCACCAGCGGCCTGGCGGTGGCCAAGCGTGTCCTGAGCCGCATTGAGGGCATCGCCTGGCACGAATTCACCGACGCCGACGTGGTGCGTCACCCCCTGGTGGGCAGCATCATCAAGGCCTACGAGGCCGCCGAGCAGGCCGAGGAGGACAAACGCGCCGCACGCCGGGGCGAGTTCGCCTCTATTCCTGAAGCTGAGGGGGACCCGCCCAGCGCGGCCCGCTAGGCCCTTCTCCCCCGCCCCAGTGGCGGGGGCTTTTCTTTGCCGCTACCCTGCAACGTGTGAAGAGAAGTGTGTTTCTTTCCCCCCGGACCAGACCACCGGCACCTGCTGGCCGCTGGAGGCCCCATGATTGACCTGATTGTTCGCAAGACGCCGCCAGCGGGCCTCAGGGGCGCTCTGCGCGCCAGCTTGGAGGCCGTGACCGCGCACTTTGGGGTCCAGGAGCGCGAGATCACGGTGGTGCTGGTCGGCGACCGCACCATTCGTGCCCTCAAACGCGAACACTGGGGCGAAGACGCCGCCACCGATGTCCTGAGTTTTCCCACTTGGGAACCGGGCGACCCGTTTATGCCGCCGCATCTGGGGGACATCATCATCAGTCTGGACACGGCGGCGCGCCAGGCCGAGGCGCGGGGCCACAGCCTGACGCGCGAGGTCGCGCTGCTGGCCAGCCACGGCGTCACGCATCTGGTGGGGCACGACCACCCCCACGCCGAGGGTCTGGGTTTTGAGGAAGGCGCCACCGGCGAGGAGTGGGCGGTGTTTCACGCCGCGTGGGACGCGGCCCGCGCCGCGCTGCCTGCCGGGGTATGACCGGCGGCTCAGCCCTGAGCCTGCGGCGTTTTCTGCGCTCGGCGGGCTTTGCCTGGGCCGGGGTGCGCCACGCCTACCGCAGCCAGCCCAATTTCCGGATCGAGTGCTGGGCCGCCGCGCTGGCCCTGAGCCTGACCGCCGTGCTGGGGGCACCTCTGGCCCCCATTCTGCTGACCTGCGCCCTGGTGCTGAGCCTGGAACTGCTGAACACTGCGCTGGAAGCGGTCGTGGACCTGGCTAGCCCAGAGCTTCACCCGCTGGCCAAGGTGGCCAAAGACGCCGCCGCCGCCGCCGTGCTGCTGGCCAGCCTGGGCGCGCTGGGGGTAGGCGCCGTGGTGCTGGGGCCCCCGCTCCTGGGAGTGCTGCGGGGCGGGCTGCCATAAAGCGCACAGTTCTGCGCGCGGCCCCCGTGGCAGGATGCGCGGCGTGAGTGCGTCTTTCCTGGAGCCGCTGCCCGTGACCCTGCGTGGCCGCCGGCCCCGTGATCTGCCGGTGCTGCGGCGCTGGCTGACCGACCCGCAGGCGGCGTGGCGCCAGTGGGACGCGCCCTACTTTCACGCCGGCACGACCACCGAGGCGCTGGAACGCTATGTGGACACGTTGGCGCAGACCCCGCCCAGCCCCCACGAGCGCGTGATTGACCTGGGCGGCCAGTGCACTGGCATGGTCAACCGCGCCGAGGAAGACCCGGCCGGCGGCGGCTGGTGGGACCTGGGCATCCTGATTTACGATCCGCAGCACTGGGGACGCGGGCTGGGCACCGAGGCGCTGCGGCAGTGGGTCCAGGCCACCCTGGACGAAACAGACGCCCACATCCTGACCTTCAGCACCTGGAGCGGCAACGAACGCATGATCCGCGCGGCGCAGCGGCTGGGGTTCCGTGAAAGTGCGCGGGTCCGTGAAGCACGCCTGGTGCGGGGCGAGCGCTTTGACAGCGTCAAACTGGACCTGCTGCGCCGCGAGTGGCCCGGCGAGGAGGCCTAGCACCCGATGGCCAAGCGCACCGCCAGCGATGGACCCCCAGTCAATCCACCCGGCTTTCTGGCCACCCAGGACCTCAAGGAGCGGGGCTGGACCCCGGCCCTGATTCGCCGCTTTCTGGGTGAACACGACCAGACCCGGCCCAACGGCCTGAAAATGGGGCGCCGCCGTTTGCCGCCCGTCAAGCTGTACAGGGAAATACGGGTGTTCGAGGTGGAGCGCCAAGATACCTTCCTGGCCGCGCAGGCCCGCGCCGCCGACGCCCGTGAGCGCGCCGAACGCACCCGCGCCCAGCGGGCTCAGGTCCGGGCCGAGGCGCTGGACGCCGCCGCTGCGTCCTTCGTGCCGGTGGTGCAGCCCCAGCCGCTGCGGAAGGGCGCCGTCCGGCTGGCCCGCGCGCCCTACCTGCCGGGCTTGGAAGCCGCCCTCGACCACCTGGCCACGCCCCTGGCCCCACTTACTGAACGAGAGCGCGCGACCCTAGCAGATGGCCTGCGCCGCCGGCTGGATGAGGCGCTGGCGACAGTCTATCCCTGGTATCCCCATCCAGATGGCAGCAAGTCGGACGACCGACCGCCAAAGGGCAGCACCGCCAAGCCCAGTGACTGGCGCACCTGGGAGTGGGATTGATACGAACTCCGATTGAATCCAACAGAACGCCGGATGAAGTCCGGGCAGAACGAGCGAGAAAGCAGACAGACACTGCGTTATGGAGGCCCAGCCAGCAAGGTGCCCGCTGTGCCCTAATTGAGCCGAATCTGTCTGAAAGGCTTATAGAAAACGGCCAGCACAGCTCAGAGTCGATTTGATCTTCGAGCGTCCGCCTTAAATTGACAGCAAAAGGCCCCTCCTTAAACAAGAAGGGGCTGAAGAGATTCCTCTACTTTACAGGGCGGCTCGGCGGCCCCGCACACTGACCAGGCCGCCCAGCACGACCAGCGCGCCGGCCAAGGCCACACCAGCGCCGACCAGGCCTACTTCTGTGCGGGCCACATAGACTCCGTAGAACGCCCACAGCAGCACCGCCGCAAAAGCGTAGTCATGAAAGCGCATCAGGAAAAACACGCCCACCACGGCCGCAATCACGACCAGCAGCGCCGACCACAGCGGCGCACTCAGGCCCAAGGCGCCGGCCGTCACGCCCACACTGACCAGAAAGGCGGTGATATTCGCCATCGTGGCCACGCTGATCCAGGCCAGGTAGAGGCTGGTCGGCACCTGCAGGGCCCAGGCTTCAGCCCCCAGCGGGCGCAGATCGTGCACTGCCAGGTACAGCCAGACCAAGCTGCCCAGCAGAGCCAGCATGATGGGGACACTCAGAACGATATTCAGGCTCTGAAAGGCCAGAAGCCACGCACTGTTCAGCAGGTTAGCCAGGAGAAAGGGCCAGAACAGGCGGTCGTAGCGCGGGGCGCGCTGGGCCGGCAGCGCCTGATACACCGCGAACACCAGCAGCCCCAGGAAGATAGGTCCCCACACCGCGAAGGTCAGGCCCGCCGGGGTAAAAGCGTTGGGCAGCGAATCGCTCACCGCCTTGTTGCTGTTCCCAAAGAGTGGCAGCGCATTGCTCAGATAATTCATGACGAGCGTCAGCACCGTGGCCAGCAGCAAAGTCACCTGTCGCGCAAATCCGGTCATGGCTCCACGGTAAGCAGCGGGAAGCCGCCCAAGATGTCAGCTGGGCAACGGTCGGCTTGAGCTGGCCTTGAGCTTCGCCCCTTCTCGCCGGGCCGCCACGGTTAGGCAGGCCGCTGCCAGCGGCAAAAGACCGCGCGTCTGCCGCGTCAGCAGGCCGACCATCAACGCCGCCGCTGCCACCTGCCGCGCCCGCTGCACTTCAGCGGCGCGCACCGGGCGCCCGGCACGGTCACAGACACTCTGCACCGCTTCGGGGGCCGTCAGGGTGCCCGTCAGGGGCAGGGCTGCCAGGCTGAGACCTGCACCTAACCACGACCAGCGGCCGCCAGTCGTCAGGGTGGGCAGCAGCGCCCCCATCAGCGGCACGGCGCTACGGGCGCTGGGGGTCAGCAGCGGCGCTGCTCCTGCCACTGCGGCGCCCACCTGGCCGCCTGTGCCCGCTGTCAGCAGCCCCTGCACCAACAGGCCGGTGAGGTCGCTTTGGGTGGCCGCCTGGCCGGTGGTGCCGGCGATCACCCGCAAGCCACTGAGGGCGGTCAGGCTGGGCAGCAGGATTGCCAGAGTGCCTGGCCGACCCAGCAGGACCAGCGCCGCCGCCACGGGCAGGGCGGCGTTGGCGGTCTGGGGGTAATCGGGGTCCAGCTCGCGTGCCGTGGCCCAGGCGGCAAAGGCGGCGCCGCCTGCGCTGAGAGCCTGGGGCCAACTCTGGCCCCGGCGCCGGGCCAGCAACGTGACCCCCAGCAGGCCCAACGCCGCCAGCCGATTTGACCCATACCGAAAATCCAGGGGACGTGCCAGCGCCGAGGGAGACAGAGCAGCCATACGGCACCGTACCCGCAGGCGGGCGAGGCCGCGTTCAAGCCTCAAGACACGCTCAAGCGCCGAGAGCATATGAAGTTCCCTCACTGACAGCAGTGTGAGTCTGAGTTGAGACGTCGGCGGTGTGCCTGGCTGGCAGCCCAACCACTTCGCCCGCAGTCAATGGAAGGAGCGTTACTTGGCTGCCCTCGAATGAATCATGTGCGGCACGCAGCGCAACCAAGACAGTGAAGATGACTTCGGTGTCTCCGTGCATACGGTCTACACCTGGTTTTTCGACATGGTCGGTGTCTGCCCATACCGCGTATAGGGACGCGCCTGCGCTGAGTTCAGACTGACTCCGCTCTCGCTTAAGAGGGCTAGGATTGTGCCCTCAGCGCTGGTCTAAAAGCTTATAGATGAGCTAGCGAATTATAAGGAGAGGGTTAGCTTT
The DNA here is from genome assembly GCF_009755355.1 of Deinococcus arboris. Lineage (GTDB taxonomy): Bacteria > Deinococcota > Deinococci > Deinococcales > Deinococcaceae > Deinococcus > Deinococcus betulae. Next base: position 103,959 of record NZ_WQLB01000005.1, read on the forward strand.
TAAAAATATAACCCATTCCTACATCTGCAAAATTTGGCCTATCTTCGCAGAAGGCATCTACTCAATTTTTATTAATAGATGACTTAAACTAGATCTAGGAGAACTTATATGACTCAGGACAGTGAAACTTCTACTCAGCTGAACCGCCGCACACTTATTACCGGTCTAACCGCAACAGGAATCGGGATAGGGTTCTTGAATGTAAACTCGACCGCTCAAGCCGGTGGTGCTGGCGCACCAATGAAGATGGGTTTGACCGAACGGGATTTTCGTCTCGGTGTCATTGGTCCTGCCGAACTCTCACTCATCACGAGTCGGATCGCAGTCAGTCGTGCAACTCAGGCCAATGCCAAAGAATTTGCCGGTTTCGAACTTCGTGAAGCCGTCGCTGTCACGACAGTGCTGAAGGAGCTCGGTACACCAGTTCCGCCTATGGATGCAAAAGCAAAAGCGACTCTGACTAAAATTCAGTCTGCCGCCCCTGGGCGTGAATTTGACCTGGCCTATATCACCGCACAGCACGAGAATCACATTTTTCTACGTGACCTGGCTACGGCCTACTTGAGCAACACAGTGCCAAACGAAAAGACTTTCGCTGAACAGCAAGGTCGTCACCTTGCGACCCTCGCCCTCAATCAATTTACAGAGCACGTTGAACTGACTGCGCGAATCCTGCGCGAATTGCAAAGCTAAGAGTATAGAGGTCATCCGGCAACTCGGTCACGATGTGCCGCCCAGGTGGGCGGCCCATTGCTGTCATGCGGCCGAGGCGACGCCCGATGGGCAATCCTGGCTCCACTCATCCCCTTAGCCACGACGCGCCCCATCCGCAGTCGGCCTCGTCGCTCAGACCGTAAGGTCTTGTCCTGCTGCGTCAGTAACCTGCACCGACACGTTTCTCAGAGCACTTCAGAGTCTGCCTTACGTCGTGTACTCCGCGTTGATGCGGACGTAGTCGGCGCTCAGGTCACAGCCCCAGGCTTCACCGCTCGCCTTGCCCACACCCAAGTCAATGACAAACCGCACCTCTTCCGCTTTCATGCTGGCACTCACCTGCGCGGCATCGTAGGGCAGCGGGCCGCCTGCAAAGACTGGCTGACCCTGCACGCTGACGGTGAGGCGCCCTACGTCCACGGCGGCGCCGCTGCGGCCCACCGCCATAATCACGCGCCCCCAGTTGGGGTCGTTGCCGTGCACGGCACTTTTAAGGAGGGGGGACACGCAGCAGGTGCGCGCTGCCGCCAGGGCCTCGGCCTCGGTGCGGGCGCCCGACACCTGCACGGTCAGGAGCTTAGTGGCGCCCTCACCATCGGCGGCAATTTGCTGGGCCAGGTCGCGCATGACGCCTTCCAGAGCCGTCAGGAACTCCTCTAGGGGCACCTCGCCTGCCTGGCCGTTGGCCAGCACCAGCGCCATGTCGTTCGTGCTGGTATCGCCGTCCACCGTAACTGCATTGAAAGTGCGGTTAACGATGGGCGGAAACGCGGCACGCAGGGCCTCCTGCTCCACTGCCGCGTCGGTGAAGGCAAAAGCGAACATGGTCGCCATATCCGGGTGAATCATGCCGCTGCCCTTGGCGGTGCCCACGATGCGCGCGCCCGTACTCAGCGTGGCCTGCGCCGTTTTGGGCCGGGTATCGGTGGTCATGATGGCGCTGGCAAAAGCGTCGGCGCCCTCTGTCAGTTCGTCCGGCAGGTGTTCAATCCCGCTCAGGACCCGGTCCATGGGCAGCAGGTGGCCGATGATGCCGGTGCTGGCGGTCAGTACGCCCCTGGCGGGCACGTTCAGCACACTGCCAAAAGCGTCGGCCATGTCGGCGTTATCGGCGGCGCCGCGCCGGCCTGTGGCGGCGTTGGCATTACCGGCGTTGACTAGAAGGGCGCGCACCGGCTGTCCACCTGCGTACAACTCGCGGTTGCGGGTCACGCACGCGGCGGCAGTGGTCGAGCGGGTGCCGGCAAAGGCCCAGGTGCAGTTGCTGGCCGAAGTCACGCCGCTCAGGTCGGTCTTGCCGCTGGGTTTGATGCCAGCGGCCATCGCCGCCGCCGTAAAGCCAAGGGGAAAGGTGAGGCTCATGCCCAGGAGTGTAGCCGCCTGAACGCGCCGCCTATACTCGCCTGGCATGACAACAGAGCGCACTGGAGCAGATGTGGTGGTCGTGGGGGCCGGTTCTGGCGGCTGCGTGGCGGCGCGCCGGCTGCTGGACGCGGGCCTGCGGGTGCTGCTGCTGGAAGCCGGCGGGCCGGACCGCCACCCCCTGATCCGTGCACCTGGGGCGTTTTCAAAGCTCTTCCGCACCCCACTGGACTGGAACTTTACGACCACGCCGCAGCCGGGCGCCGCCGGCCGCACCTTCTACTGGCCGCGCGGCAAGGTGCTGGGCGGCAGCAGCGCCATCAACGCGACCATCTGGATTCGGGGCTCACGCCGCGACTACGACCGCTGGGGCGAGGGCTGGACCTGGGCCGAGGTGCTGCCGACCTTCCGCGCCCTGGAAGACTACCGGGGCGAAGCCGGCGAGACCCGCGGCACAGGTGGCCCGCTGCCCGTGGGCGCGCGCGACAGATCCCACGACCTGAGCCATGCCTTCGTGGCCTCAGCGGCGCTGGGCCTGGGCCTGAAGGCCGTGGACACCTTCAACGATGGGGTACTGGACGGCGCCGGCCTGCTGGAAAGCAACCACCTGCGCGGTGAGCGCTACAGCGCTTTTCGCGCCTTCCTGCAACCAGTCCTGGGGCACCCGAACCTGACGGTGTTGACCGGCGCCCACGTTCTAGAACTGCTGTGGGACGGCCCGCGCGCCGCTGGAGTGCGCCTACGCTGGCAGGGCCGCACCCTGGACGCCCCCGCTGGCGGCGTGCTGCTGACCGCTGGGGCCGTGCAGACGCCGCACCTGCTGATGCTGTCGGGCGTGGGACCCCGCACCGAACTGGCGCGCCTGAATATTCCCGTGCGCGTGGCCCTGGATGGGGTTGGACGGGGCTTGCAGGACCACCTGGCTGTGCCCGTCATCAGCCGCTCGCGCGTGGCGTCGCTGGACAGCGGGCACCCCGCCGCCGCCCTGGCCCAGTACGCCTGGAACCGCAGCGGGCCCCTCAGCAGCAACATTGCCGAGGCCGCCGCCTTTTCTCATGCCCGCCCCGGCCTGGACCCAGCCGGCGACCCCGACCTGCAATTTCACTTTGGCCCGGCGTACTTCCGCGACCACGGTTTTCAGACGGCGCGTGGCGCGCACTTCTCGGTAGGGCCGGTGCTGGTGGATGTCCACAGCCGGGGCCAGATCACGCTGGCCTCACGCGACCCCTTCGCGGCGCCCACCATTGACCCGCAGTACCTGACCGACGAGCGGGACGTGCAAAGCCTGGTGGCCGGCGTGCGGCAGGCGCGCGAGATTGCAGGCGCCCCTCCGCTGGCCCGCCTGCGCGGCGCTGAGGTTCTGCCCGGCGAGGGCGTGCGCAGCGAGGCCGCTCTGCGCCGGTATGTGCAGGAGGAGTGTTCGACCCTGTACCACCCGGTCGGGACGGCGGCGCTGGGCGACGGAGAGCACGCGGTGGTGGACCGCCGGCTAGCGGTGCAAGGTACCCAGGGCCTGTGGGTGGGGGACGCCAGTGTGATGCCCCGCATCATCCACGCGAATACCAACGCCACCGCCATGATGATTGGCGCCCGAGCCGCCGAATTTGTGGAAGCTGGGCTTTGAGGAGGGCGCCGCTTTTCCCTCTCAAGCTGATTGGCACAGGCATCATTTCAAAGGTCTCACCTTGCCCAGCAGCTTTAGAAGAAAATCACGCGGCCTCGCACGTTCCTCATGTCGGCTTCATGAGCACCTGGGGCCGGGCGGGTAGGGTGGCACAGACATGAGCCGTTTTCTTGCCCTGACGCTGACCGCCCTTCTGACGGCGGCCACCGCCGCCAGCGCCGTGCCTGTAAAGCTGGGCAGCGTGCCGGTCACGGTTGAACCCAACGCGAAACTCCTGACGCTGAGCGCCGCTGGCATCCGCACGGCCTTTCCTTCGGCCGCTGGGCGCCCCGACGCCGTGTTCATGACCGAGGACCGTAAGGTCAGCGTGGCCTTCGAGTGGCGCACCAGCAAACTGGCCCAGACCGAAGTGGCCAAGCTGGTCGAGCAGTTTCCTGGTGTGATTCGCGCGCAGGTGCCCAACGTCAAGACCCTGAAGGCCAGTCTGGTGCAGTTGGGCGGCTCGCCGTGGGCGCAGTTCGTGTTCACCACGCCGGGCCAGGGGGACGAGTTGCGCCGCGAACTGATGGTCACCAGCGTGGCCGGGCGCATGCTGGTGGTCACGATTGCGGGCAACGTCAAGGACTACTCAAAGAATGAAGCAGTGGTCCGCAATCTGACCAACAGCGTCCGCGTGAACTAACCGGAGCGCTTGCCCTCTTCTCCCCCGCCCTGTGGTGGGGGCGTTTTTATGTCCTGCCAGATAGGGGCAGATGTTGGTCACAACGCCAGAGAAGTGTTCGGCGGCCAACGTCCTTAGCCCCCTTTCCCTGCTTTGTTCGGCTTGATGGCATTCTGGCTGGTCGGGAAGCAAACAGAGTTGAACAGTTGCAGCGAGCAGAAGCCAACGCCAAGTCGTACCAGTGAACCAGACCCAGCCTCCGCCCCAGCACTTCTAACAAGTCCCTCGTATTACCCTACAGGCCGTGAACTACGACGATTTCGCTGACCTGTACGACCACCAGTACGACGTCTACCGCGACGACCTGCATTACTATGCGCGGGTGGCCGAGCGGTCAGCGGGGCCACTGCTGGAAATCGGTTCAGGGACTGGGCGGGTCACAGCATTCCTGGCCCGGCGCGGTGCGGATGTCGTGGGCCTGGAGCCCAGCGCCCGCATGATTGAGCGGGCCGAGGCGCGGGCGGCACAGGACGGCCTCAAGGTGCGTTTTGTGCAGGGGGACGCCCGCACCTTCAAATTTGAGACACGCTTTGCCACCGTCATCGCTCCCTTCAACGCCCTGATGCACCTGTACACGCCGGGCGAACAGTTGCAGGCGTTGGAAAATATTCACGCGCACCTACACACGGGCGGCACTTTTACCTTTGACTTGTATGTGCCGCGCTTTGGCAAACCGAATACCGTGCGCCACGAGGGCGAAACCTTTCACGCGCCGGACGGCGGCCGCACCGACGTCTTTCTGGTGCAGCGCCATGACAAGCCGCGCCAGCACATCACCACTGAATACCACGTAGATACCACGGCCCCGGACGGCACCCTGAGTCGGCGCCACTACACTCTGACCCAGCGCTACTACACTCGCTACGAGGTGGAGTGGCTGCTGCGCTTTGCTGGATTCGAGAGCCCGCGCGTCAGCGGTTCGTTTCAAGGGGGCCCGCTGGAAGCGAGCAGCGACGTGATGGTCTTTACAACCAGGGCGCTGTAGGCGTGGAAAAGGTGCAGCGGCTCTGGACAGCAGGCCAGCTGACATCCATGCCCGCGCGGTCTCTGCCAGCAACGTTCAGGCCGTCCCCGTCCGCCCAGCCGAGCTTGAATAGACCGATCCAGCGCTCCTGATACCCCAGCTGGGCCTGCCAGTCCTGCCCACTCAGGCCCTGAATCTGGGCCACCTGCCCCGGCGTGACGCGGCTACAGACCCGCAGATAAGTCAGGACCACCCTCACCACCGCTTCTTTCTGCGCGGCACTGGGCACAGGGACCGGGACCCAGGCCATGACACCATCGATGCGGTCCAGATTTGAATTCACAGCCTTTAGTCCAGCACTCGTGGTGAGATAAACCTGAACCCTCGTCCCGCGCACATTGACTTGAAGCTTAGCCGTGTAAGGCGTGAACCCAAGGTCATCCGTCGGCGTCACCCTTATGCCTGAACTGCCTGGTACCCAGCGCAGCACTTCATTGCGGGTGATCAGGTCTGTTCCACCCGCCGACGCTCCAGAGATCAGGGCAGAACACAACAGACAGACGGCGCGGCGCATGACCGCCAGTCTGCCCCGCCCTCCACATAGCTTCAAGCGAGGTTGCCTTTGTCAGCTAGAGTCGGCAAGCTCACCACACCGCGATATGGCCGTCGGTGCGACTCTCGGTGCCGCCTTCCAGCACCCCAGTTTCCGGATGCCGGCGAATCATCTGCCCCCGCCCAAAAGACCCGGCGTCCGGCTGCACGGTGACGCTGTGCCCGCGCCGCAGCAGCTCACGGGTCAGGCTTTCCCCCAGGGCCTGTTCAACCTCAATGCGGGTGCCGTCTAGCCACTGCCAGCGCGGGGCGTCCAGGGCCTGCTGCGGGTTCATGCCGTAGCGCACAGTATTGAGGACCACCTGTAGATGCCCCTGCGGCTGCATGAAGCCGCCCATCACGCCAAAAGGACCAACTGGCGTGCCGTCCGTGCGGGCCAAGAAGCCCGGAATAATCGTGTGGTAGGGCCGCTTACCAGGGGCTAGAGCGTTGGGGTGGGCGGGGTCAGTGTGAAAGTTGTGGCCCCGGTTGTGCAGGGCAATCCCGGTGCCGGGCACCACCACGCCGCTGCCAAAGCCCATGTAGTTGCTCTGGATAAGGCTGACCATGCCCCCGGCCTCGTCGGCAGTGGCCAGGTATACCGTGCCGCCGGTGCTGGGGGCGTGGGTTGAAGGATCGTGGGCTCGTTCGCCCAGATGGGCGCGGTGGCTCTGGGCATTGGCCTCCGACAGCAGGCCCGCCACATCCACCGGCACCTGGCGGGGATCGGCCACAAAACGGTGGGCGTCCAGAAAGCCACGCTTCATGGCTTCAATTTGCAGATGGAGGCTGTCCGGGTCGTCCCAGCGCCCTGGCAAAGGCAGGTCGCGCAGGACGTTCAGGGCAATCAGGGCCGCAATACCCTGACCGTTGGGCGGAATCTCGTAGACGCGGTGCCCGTCCCAATCGGTGTGGATGGGCGTCACCCACTCGCTGCGGTGCGCGGCCAGGTCGGCGGCCCGCAGCAGCCCCCCTTCCGCGCGGGCGTGGGCATCTATCTGGGCGGCCAGGTCGCCCTCGTAGAAGGCGGCGCCGTGCGTTTCGGCAATGGTGCGCAGGGTGCGGGCGTGGGCCGGGCTGCGCCACAAGGCACCGGGGGCAGGCGTGAAGCCGTCCGGCGCGAAGGTGCGAAACCACTCGGCCAGTTCAGGGAGGTTCAGGCGGCGGTAAATCTGCGCGGCGCGCGCCCAGTTGCCAGCCAGCACGGGCGAGAGAGGATAGCCTTCTTCGGCATACTCGCCAGCCGGGGCCAGCACCTGGGCAAAGTCCAGCCGGCCAAACCGCGCGTGTAGGTCCGCCCAGCCGCGCACGGCGCCGGGCACGGTGATGGGTGTCCAGCCGTGACGCGGCAACAGGCCCCCGTGGCGCTCCTGGAGGGCGTCCAGACTCAGCGCCGCTGGAGCCGCGCCGCTGGCGTTCAGCCCATGCAATTGCCCATCTGCCCACACCAGGGCAAACAGATCGCCGCCAATCCCGTTGCTGGTAGGTTCCACCACCGTCAGCGCGGCGGCGGTAGCAATGGCGGCGTCCACAGCGTTGCCGCCCTGCTGCAACACGCGCAGTCCAGCCTGGGCCGCCAGCGGTTGACTGGTGGCCACCATGCCGCGCCGGGCGTAGACAGGACGGCGCACGGTGGGAAAGTCCGGGGTGTAGGTCACAGCGGCAGGCTAGCGCGTTCGGGAAAAAGGAGGCCCCAGGTAGTCAGCGTGGAGAGGCGGGTGTCTCCGTCAGCTTGCGCCGCTGAAACGACTCCCCACCACCGGCTCTTCGATCAGAGTCAGGCGCACCTCGTCATCTTGGAAGAAGCGGCGCGTAGACAGGGGCTCCGTTGAAGTGAAGAGGGGGGCCTGCCCTTGAGTCAGCAGCAAAACCCCGCTGTCCTGTCGCATTCCTGGTTTCGGGCGGTCGGCCCACCCCTTACATGAAGTGTCGTTCGATTTCTTCTCGTCCCGCTGCGCGCCTTGGCCAGGAAGGTGGTCTGGCCGGAATAAGACCTTTCGCTCCCACCAACACAACTGCCCGCCGCGTCATCAGGACGGGCGGGCAGTGTCTAGACCCTCGTTAGCTGGCAGGCGTCTTGCGGCTTCGCGTCGCTTTTGGCGCTGGCGCGGCCACTTGAGGAACGGCCACACCGGGCAGCACGTCGGCCAGGTCAGCGGGCGTGATCGGGCGTTCCTGGGCCCCAATCCCTGTGGCCGCCAGGGCACCTGCCGCGTTGGCCGCGCGCGCCGCCTCGGACATCCCCGCGCCGTTCAGGACTGCGTGGGCAAAGGTGGCGGTAAAGGTGTCGCCCGCGCCCGTGGAGTCCACGACCTGCCCGTCAGGGCGAATGGCGTCCACCAGTTCGGTGTCGGTGGGGGTCCAGGTGATCGAGCCCATCTTGCCCACCTTGACCACCACGCGCTGAGCACCTGCCGCGCCCAGATCAGCCAGGGCCGCGCTGATGGACCCGGTGCCGGTCAGTGCCTGCAACTCGTGCTGATTGAGCATCAGGTAGTCGGCGGCAATCACATCGTTCAGCAGTGAGGTTCCGGCCTTGTTCACGGCGCCTGTGCCGAGGTCAATAAACACAGGCACAGGCGTCTTGGCACCCTTGGCCGCGGCAATCGCGGCCAGGCTGTAGGCCCGCTGCGGGCCCTCGGTCAGGGCGTAGGCATTGATAATCAGCGCGTCTGAGCCCTCAATGTCTTTCGTCTTTAGCTGGGCCGGGTCTAGCTGGCGGTTGGCCGCCCCGTCGCTGATCATGGCGCGCTGGCCACTGGCGGTCTGCATCACCGTGATGGTGCTGGTCAGGTACTGCGAGTCACGCTGAATAGCGCTGTCCTGCACGCCGCTGCCGCGCACGTGGCTCAGGGCATAGTCGGCAAAGGGGTCGGCACCTACGCGGGCCGCCAGGGTGACCGTGTGGCCCAGGCGAGCCAGCGTCACGCTGATGGTGCCGCCTGCGCCGCCCGGCTTCATGCTGGCCTGGGTCGGCGTGACCTCCTGGCCCGGTTTGGGCAGGCGGTCGAGGTGATACAGGTGGTCGACAGTCACGTCGCCAATGACATAGAACTTCATTCAACCTCCAAGGGCGCGGGCTGGCCCCTGTTCTGGGAAAGAGCGTGTGGTGCGGCTGAGCGCGTGCGCCTACCGTACCACGCCAAGTTTGACGGCCATGTCACGCAAGTTACCCAGCGGCACGTCCTCGGCCCTGACATCGGGACGCAGCCCACAGGCCGCCAGCGCGCCGTCAATCGCCTCGCCGGCCAGGCCCGCCAGGCGCAGGTTGTTGCGCAGGGTCTTGCGGCGGTGGTGCAGAGCAGTCTCCACAAACGTCAGAAATTCAGGCTCAGGGGCCGCGCGGGTGCGGTCAAAGTCCAGCCGAATCACGCTGCTGGTGACGTCGGGTGCCGGCAGGAAGGCGCCTTTGGGCACGTCACGCACGTGGCGCACAGTCCCATAGAGCGCCGCGATGGCACTCAGGAAGCCGTAATTGTCACCCCCTGGCTGCGCGGCCAGGCGCTGCCCCACCTCTTTTTGCACCAAGACGGTGGCGCTGACAATACCCGGCGCGCGCATGAAGCGCGACAGCAGCAGCCCGGTGATGTAGTACGGCAGGTTGGCAATCACGCGGGTGCCCGGCGGCAGCGCGGCGTAGTCGAAATCCAGGGCGTCGCCCCACACGATCTGCACGTCCAGGCCGTCCAGCGTCTCGTCCAGCACGGGGCGAAGGCGCTCATCTTTTTCGAGGGCCGTGACCTGCGCGCCGCGCGTGGCAATTTCGCGGGTCAGCACGCCCAGGCCGGGGCCGATTTCCAGCACGGGGACGCCCGGCGCGGCGCCGCCAGCCTTGGCGATGGCGCGCAGGATGTTGCCGTCAATCAGAAAGTTCTGGCCCAGGCTCTTGGTGGGCCGCAGGCCGTGACGGGTCAGCAGTTCGCGCACGCGGGCGGGCGAATACAGAGGAGCCAGGCGGAGGTCGCGCTCGCCGGATAGGGGCGCGCTGGAAGAATCTGGGTCAGGGTGGGGCATGGGCAGGGGGTGGTTCGCGGGGGCCTCGCCGGGGCGGGCCGCAGAACGCATCAGTATACTCGGCGCGTGAGCGTTGTTCGTGCCTGTCCCCTTCCCTGCCCGCCCATTTCTCTGTGCCGGGGGCAGGCATGACGCGCACTGAGGAAGACACGGCTCTCCAGGCCCCCGCCCCCAGCCTGGCCGACCTGGTGACGGCCGGCGAGTGGCGGCGGGCAGCGGCCACCGCGCAGTTTGCGAATGAGCCCGTGGTGGTGCAAGAAGCCCTGGAGGCCCTGCTGGCGCTGCAAAACGCGGTGCGGGCGCGGCGCTACCCCTCGGCCCGGCGGGCGCTGGGCGAGTACCGCCAGGCCCTGACCGAGGGCGCGGCGGCACACCCGCTGCTGGGCAGCCTGGCCGGGCAGGTGCCGCCGGACGCCCTGGGCGCGGCGCTGCTGGCCCTGGACAGCCAACAGAAGGAAACCGACCCAGCGGCCCTGCAAGCGGCCCTGGCCGGGGCGCTGGCCCTGCCGCTGACCCGCGCCGAGGCGCTGAACATGCAGGGGGTCCTGTACGCGGTGCGCGGCGAAGAGGCAGACGCCCGGCGCGTACTGGACGACGCCCGGGTGGCCGACCCCGGCCATTACCGCGCCCTGACCAACCTGGGCAACCTCGACATGGAAGCCGGGCGCTTTGCCGAGGCCGAGGCGATTTACCGCGAGGTGCTGCGCATTGACCCCGAGTACGACGGGGGGCACCACAACCTGGGCGTGGCGCTGCGCCGTCAGGGCCGAGTGGCCGAGGGCGTGAAAAGCATTCGCCAGGGGCAGCGCCTGGCCATGAAACGCTCCAAGGACGACACCGACGCCGAGATGAAAGAGCGCTTTGCCACCAACCCAGTGATGAAGAACATGCGCTGGGTCGTGCTGGGCGTGCTGGCTCTGATCATCTTTCTGGCGCTGCGCGGCGGCGGTTAGGCGTGCCGGGCCCCGAGGCGGTCCTGACGCCGGACGGGGTGCGGCGCCTTGACGAGCGCCTGGCCCGGGCGGACCTGCTGGACCTGGCGATGGAAGAGGCGGGGCGCGCGGCGGCCAATGAGCTGAGGCGCGCCTTTCCTGGCCAGGCGACGCTGCTGCTGGCCGGCGGCGGGGCCAACGGCGGCGACGCCTTTGTGGCCGCCCGTCACCTGCTGAGCCTGGGCGTGGGAGCCACCGTGCTGGCCCTCCCGGCCCGCCACCCCCTGACCCGCCGCAACCGGGCACGCTGGCGGGCCGTGGGGGGCCAGACCTTTGCCCTGACGCCCGCTGCCCTGGCCCGCCGCAGCCGGGACGCGGGCGTGCTGGTGGACGGCCTGCTGGGCACCGGATTTCAGCCGCCGCTGCGCCCTGCGCTGGCGGAGGTTGTAGGGGCAGTCAATGCGGCGCGCGCGCGCGGCCTGGCTGTGGTCAGCCTGGACCTGCCCAGCGGCCTGGACGCTGCCCTGGCCGAGGCTGGCCTCAGCGTGCAGGCCAACCTGACCGTGACTTTCAGCGGCCTGAAACCCGCCCTGCTGTTTGGCCCCGCCGCCGAACGGGCGGGCCGGGTGGTGCTGGCCCCCCTGCGGCTGCCGCCTGAGTGGGCCACGGCAGAAGCGCTGGCCCAGCGCCCTCTCGACGCCGACCTGGGCGCATGTTTACCGGTGCGGGCGGCAGGCGCCCACAAAGGCACCGCCGGACGAGTGTGGGTGGTGGGCGGCCACCCTGGCACGGCCGGTGCCCCCGTGCTGGCGGGCTGGGGCGCCCTGCGCACAGGCGCGGGGCTGGTGACCCTGCACTCAGGGGCCGAGGTGCCGCTGCTGCACCCCGAACTGATGGTTCGCCGGCACAGCGACCTGGGGGCGTTTCTGGACGGCGTCTCCGCCAACGGGCGCCCCGACGCGGTGGCCCTGGGTATGGGCCTGGGCCCGGACGCCGCCGACCACGCCCGCCGCGTCTTGCGCTGGGGCCTGCCGACGGTCTTAGATGCTGACGCCTTGCAGCCGGAGCTGGCCGGCAGCGGCCATGACCGCTGCGTGTGGACCCCACACCCCGGCGAGGCGGCGCGGCTGCTGGGGCACACGGCGGCCGAAGTCACTCGCGACCCCCTGAGCGCCGCCCGCGCGTTACAGGCGCAGCTGGGCGGGGTGGTGGTTCTGAAGGGCGGCCCCAGCGTGGTGGCGGCGCCAGGCGGCCTGAGTGTGTCGCGCGGCGGGCATCCCGGCATGGCCAGCGCGGGCATGGGCGACACGCTGTCCGGAATCCTGGCGGCGCTGCTGGGCCAGGGCGTGTCCCCTGAAGACGCCGCGCGCAGTGGCGTGCGCCTGCACGCCCGCGCTGGTGAGCGGGCCGCGCGGGCCTTCGGGTACGGCCTGAGCGCCTCTGATGTGGCAGCCGAACTGGGCGGCGCGTGGCACGACCTGCAGGCCGCTGCCGGGGCCCCTGGCGGGGGGACCTGAGCCGCCCACTGGTCAACTCCACTTTCCCTGACCGAAAGGTGGTAGCGTGCGGGCACTCATGCAAGGTCTTCTGAGCGACGTTCCGCTTCTGGGTGTTCTGGAGCTGATTCATACGACGCGTCAGACTGGCGTGCTGGAGGTACAGGCCGACGTGCCGTTCACGGTGGCCTTTGTGGGCGGCGAGATTGTGTCAGGCGGCATTCTGGACTGGCTGGGCACTGAGGCCGTGCAGGCCTGCCCCCTCCTGGTGGACGCCGGGATGTTCATGTTCGAGCCGCGCGCTGTCACGGGCGCGCCGCTGGGGCCCTACGGCCACTTCTCGACCGACTGGGCGCGCCTGAGTGACGAGTGGATTCAGGTGTGCCAGGTGATTGGCAGCCCCAGTCAGGTCTTTGAAGGCCGCGTGCCGCTGTTCGACCTGCCGGGGGGCCGCTCCGTGCGCGCCGCCGCCGCCTCGGCCGAGTTGCCGCTGTTTCAGGTCGCGCAGACGGTGTCGCAGGCGGTGCAGGGCGGCACCTTGCAGCCTCAGAACCGCTTCGAGTGGCAGCGCCTGAAGCTGCAGCCCACCAAGCAGCGCGCCGCCCTGCACCCCGTCGCCCGCATGCTGGACGGCGAACGCACCCTGGGCGAGGCTGTGGATCAGGGCACGCCGCTGGCCGATGTGCGCGATTATCTGCTGGGCGAGTTGCGCCTGGGCCTGCGCTTTCCCGGCAGCGGCTGGGTACTGCGCGACCTCGTGTGGGAAACCCAGCACCTGAAAAACGTAGCGACTTAAGAGGATGGCGCTGATGAAAAAGTGAATACGGTGTGCGCACCTCTGCCTTACGGCTTAAAGCTCTTTCCTCCTGCTTGAGCGGTATGCACCTCACCCATGTTCTACTGGATGGTAAAGAACATGCTGACCAGGAAGTCGGCAGGCGCTGTCAGCAAGTCCCGTGAGAGCAAACCAGACTCAGCCGCTGCAACAGTCGATACTGGATGGATGGAGCCGCGGCGCCCGTACGCCATGCCACTAACGTTTGCTGACCTTCCCGATGAGGTCAGGGCACTGCTCGACAACAACGTCCCCCTCCAGGAACCCCCGCAGCAAGGTCGCACCTCCCGCGTTGCCTTCGCAGTTGATGCCCGTGGCGAGCCTATGGTGATCAAACGCTCTGCCGGACAACACCTTGACGTGGTTCGGCGGGAACACCGTGCGCTGCAGGCCCTCGCGCCTCTTGACGTATCCGCGCCGGCACCCCTGCTGTTCCTTGAGTGCTCCTCTCCACTTGAACAGGAGGGCTGGCTCGTGACGCGCCGCCTCCCCGGCACGACGTTGGAGGCGGCACTCCGGACTCAGCCCGACCATGCCCGGCGCACATCGCTCCTCACAGACTTTGGCGCTGCAGTGGCCCGGCTGCACGCCACCCCGCCCCCGACAGGATTTGGCACTGGCGACTGGCTCGAAAATGCCCTGGAGGTTGCGAAGAGCTTGAATCCTGCAGCAGACGCTGGTCGGCTCGGACACCTGCGACACCACCAACCGGCGCCGGTCGCCACAGCCCTGATCCACGGTGATCTGTTTCTGGACAATGTCATGACGGTGGGAGAGCGCGTCACAGGATTCATTGACTGGTCATTTGCTGATGTCGGCGACCCGCGTTACGACGTGGCGGTCGCGACACACGAGCTGACGCGAGCTGACCGGGAAGCATTTGCCGAGGGGTATGGACCAGCCGCGCGGTTGACAGCCGCAGAGACCGCATACTTTGTTGAGGTTGCTCTGCTCTTTTGACTCACGCTGCACAGAGGTAGACATGGCGCAGAGACTGATAAGACAAAGCACCAACAATACTCTGACTGAAATATCCGACAATTACATTTGAAACAAAATGTTTGACAATATAATTCAGGTTTTTATCTGAGTGTAGATCTGTTATGACGGGCAGTTATTTTCTGCATCGATTGACTAAATGCGCCAGCTTGGTACGCTCTTTGTAAATTGCAGAATCAAAGCAATTGTCAGTCCTCTGGTTTTTTCAAAGCCGCAGTTGAAGTCGAGAAACTTAGTCGTCTCTATATCCCGTCCCACCACTCCCAGATAGAAGGGTCAGGTCACGTTTCTCAAGTCGCCCATCTCAGGCAATAGCCAGATGCACCTTCTCGGACGAATTCCCCCTCGAACCTCAACAGCGAATTCGTACAGCGCCACCCCTCTACAAGTCGGCCCTCACCCAGTCTCTGGCCCCCGGCGCTTGCTTTGGTCTGACGGTTCCCGTCTCCTGGCAGGCGCTGTCCTACAATGCCCCAATGGTCTTTCTGTCAGCCCTGCTCCTGCTCGTGGCGTTTCTGGTGGGCAGCGTACCTGTGGGGAGCGCCGTGCTGTCGCGCGCCGGGGTCAATGTCCGCGTGACCAATGCCCACAACCTAGGGGTGGACAATGTGCTGCACCGCGTCGGCGTGCGCCTGAGTGCCCTGGGCGCCCTGCTGGACGCGGGCAAGGGCTTTCTGGCCGTCCTGATGGCCTCCAGCCTGGGGACGCCCGAGGTCAGTGTGCTGGCGGCGCTGGCCGCCTACCTGGGCCACCTGAACCCGCCGCGCCTGCTGTACGGGCCAAACCCCCCGCGTGGCCGGGGCAACATGCTGCTACTGGGCGTTCTGGCGGCCTTGGCGGTGACCGGAGCCGTGCCGCTGTGGGCCGCCACGCTGCCCGTCATGGTGTACGCGGGAGTGGCTGGGTTCTGGGGCTACGTCAGCGCCGCGACCCTGGCCGGCCTGCTGACCTTTACCCTGGCCGCCGCAACCCTGAACCTGGATCCGGCGGCCAAACTGGGCGCCCTGGCCCTGCTGGTGGCCGCCACCTGGCGCTTCAAGGAGAATCTGGGCCGACTGCTGGACGGCACCGAGCCGCGACTAGGCGACCCGGTGCCGCTGGCGGGCCGCCGCAGCGACGAGGTGGTGGCCGCCTTCATGATTCACCCCATGACGCTGGAAAACTTCTGGAGTGCGCGCCGTTTCGCCTGGCTGCGGCCCCTGGTGGAGCGCGGGGTCATCAGCGAAAAAGGCGTGCGGCAGCTTGCCGAGAGCCTGCGCCCCATGAAAGTGGGCGAACTGCACGGCATCCGCACCGTGGACGGCAAGAGCATCCGCTGTTATCTGCTGTCCAGCCCCCTGCTGCCCGATGTCTTCCGCGACCAGCCGGAGCTGGCCACCCGCCGCGCCATTGAAGGCGCGCGGCTGGCCCAGGAACTGGGTGCCGAGGTCTTTGGCCTGGGCGCGTTCTGGTCCGTGGTGGGCAACAAGGGCGTGGACGTGCAGGCGGCGGTGCCGGACATCACGATCACCAACGGCGGCGCCTACACCTCGGGGACCATCAAGGCCGCCATTCCGGGCATTCTGGAGCACTTTGCCGCCCAGGGCCGCGACCTGAAACAGGCGACGGCCGGCGTGGTGGGCGCCAACGGCGTGGTGGCGTTTGGGATCGCCCGCACCATTGCCCCACAGGTGGGCAAACTGATCATGATTGGCCGCGACCTGGAGCGCCTGGAACGCAGCGCCGCCACCCTGCGCCGCGCCGCCAAAACCACCGAGATTGTCACCACCACGAGTTACGACACCCTGAAAGAAGCCGACCTGATCTTCACGGCCACCAGCGACCCTAACCCCGTAATTTTTCCGCCGCATGTCAAGCCGGGCGCCTGGATTTTCGATGAGGGCCGCCCCGCCGATGCCCACGAAAGCGTGCAGGCTGTCCCCGGCGTGCGAGTCATCCCCGGCGGCGTGGTGCGCCCCCCCGGCGGCATGACCAGCAACATCGACCTGCAATTCGGTGAAGGGCAGGTGCCAGCCTGCCTGGCCGAGACCCTGATTATTGCCGCCACCGGGGAACACTGGCGCAAGAGCCTGGGACCGCAGACCCTGAGCGAGAACATCAATTTCTTTGTGGAGCAGGCCGACAAACTGGGCTTTCAGGTTGTGGAATAGAGGCACAGCAGATCGTGAGAGCCCGAACGCGCTTGATCGCTTCCAGCCGTCCTATGACGAGGCGGCGCGGTGTCATCCAATCTTTTAGATCAACGCTGCAACCTACCTCTAACTGAGGCAAGGCCCGCTTGAGGCGGGTTACAGCACCCCGCCGCCTGCTCCTCCGGGTCCGGTGGATTCTGTTCCACACCCCCTTGGCCTCCACCTGCACGGCCCATCTCTAAAGGTCCCGTCAGGCACTCTGGTCGGCCAGGCTCTCCCAACCCTCTAGGCTGCGCGGGAATGAGGTGGTTGGTGTCTCTGGCAGTGCTGTGGGTGGTGGCCGGGGCGGCAGCGGCGCCGCTGCCCCTGTGGCTGGGTCCGGCCCGGCCGCCCGTGGCCATCAACTGGCCCGCAGACGCCTGTGCCGAGCCCACAGACCGCCTGGAACGGGCTGTGTGGGCGGTGGTGCGCGCGCGGGGTGGCAGCGACGTGTCCTGCGGCAACGCCTTCATCGGCTATCTCCGTACGCCGCAGAGTCTGGACACCCCCCAGGACGCTTTTGCCGGCCTGGCCGAGCAGATCGAGGCCGCCCGCTCAGAGGTGCTGCTGACCAACATGCAGTGGGACAGCGGCCCAGGAACGCCCGGGTGGACAGTGGCACAGGCGGTGGCCCGGCTCTACGCGCAGGTGAGGGCCAGCCCAGCGGCGTACCCGCACGGCATGACAGTTCGCCTGCTGCTGGGCAATTACCCCCAACTGTCGCGCCCGGACGGCACCGATCAGATTCTGGCCCTGATGCAGGACCTCAGGGCGGCAGGCGTGCCCCTCAGCGACCCGCAGGCCGGCTGGACGCTCACTCTGCTGCGCTTCGCCTCGTTTCCCCACAGCCACGTCAAGTTGCAGGTGATCGACGGCCAGGACGTGACTGTAGCCGGCTTTAACCTGACGAACTGGCATCTGCCAGTGGGCGCTCCCGGCGGCTGGGGCCTGCACGACCTGGGGCTGCACCTGCGCGGGCCAGTGGCGCAGGCGGGTGTGGCGGCCTTTGACGATCTTCAGCGGCACAGCCTGGCGCTCGTGTGTCCTGACAACGTGACCCCCGCCGAGGTCCGGCGGCGCTGCACGCTTGGTCCCGCCCCGGCGCCCAGTCACCCTGCCCCGGCGACCGAGGCAGTCCGGGCCGGGGACGCGCGGGCCTTTGTGCTCTACCGCCGCCCCGGCGGAGAAAACCTGGCCGATGAGGCCCACCTGGCCCTGCTGGGAGCCGCCCAGACCAGCCTCGACCTGATGCAGTCGGATTTTGGCACCGACCTCGCCTGCTGGTACGCCTACCTGCATCCCGAAGGCTGCGTAACGGAAGCCTTGCCCGTGTATTTCTGGGCGGTGCTGAACGCGCTGGAGCGTGGCGTGCAGGTGCGACTCTTGGTTGTGGATTACGGCGTGGGTGCCGCCGCCAACCGTTCCGGGGTGGCGCTGCTGCGCCGGGAGATGGCGCGGCGCGGCGTTCCGGCAGACCGGCTCCAGGCGCGCTACTCCACCTTTCCCATGCACACCAAGGCCATGACCGTGGACGGCAGCATGACCCTGGTGGGCAGCATGAACTTTCATTTCAGTGCCTGGGGCACGCTGGGCCTGGCCGAGGCCGCGCTGGCGACGAGCGACCCGGCGGCGGTGACCGGGCAGCAGGCCAGTTTCGAGCAGGCGTGGCTCACCGGCAGCCGGCCCATTCCCCCCGAGCGCTGGCAGGCGCCGGGCACCACCTTCTGAGCCTGGGGCGCGCACTACACTGTCGGGCATATGAGGGTCGTGGAGAAAAGCGCTGGTCAGAGGCAGGCGGTCAGACATGGTTGAGCGGCTGCATCTGGCCAAACCCCGAGGCTTTTGCGCGGGCGTGGTCATGGCGATTCAGGCGGTGGAAAAGGCGGCCCAGACCGAGGCCCGGCCGGTGACGGTCTACCATTCCATCGTGCACAACCACACGGTCGTAGAGCGGCTTCAGGCCGGCTACGACGTGCATTTCGTCGAGGACCTGGACGGGGTGGACGCCCTGCCTCAGGGCGGCGAAACGGTGGTGTTCAGTGCCCACGGCATCAGCCCGGCGGTGCGTGAGCGGGCGCGG
Organism: Deinococcus arboris; assembly: GCF_009755355.1. Classification (GTDB taxonomy): domain Bacteria; phylum Deinococcota; class Deinococci; order Deinococcales; family Deinococcaceae; genus Deinococcus; species Deinococcus betulae. The sequence goes on from NZ_WQLB01000005.1 coordinate 122,462, forward strand.
GCCCTGGGGCTGGCCACCATTGACGCCACCTGTCCTCTGGTGACCAAGGTGCACACCGAAGCCAAGAAATACGCCCGTGAGGGATACACCATCTTGCTGATCGGCGACAGCGCCCAGCATCAGGAAGTGATCGGCACACGGGGCGAGGCCCCGGAGCACACCATTCTGGTGGGCGTGCTGGGCAAACGTGGCGCAGGCCTGCACGACCCCCACACCGTCGAGGTGCCTGACCCGGAGCGCCTGGTGGTGCTGACCCAGACGACCCTCAGCGTGGACGACACCCGCCGCACGGTCGACGTGCTGCGCGGACGCTTTCCGGCGCTGGTGGTGCCCCCCAGCGAGGACCTGTGCTACGCCACCAAGAACCGCCAGGACGCGGTCAAGGCGATTGCCCCGCAGGTGGACATGTTTCTGGTGCTCACCAGCACGCACTCCAGCAACGGCATGCGCCTGCTGGAACTGGCCGCCGAGACCTGTGGCCGGGCCGAGCGCCTGGAGACAGCCGCCGACCTGGCTGGGCTGGACTTTGCGGGCGTGCGCTCGGTGGGCATTACGAGCGCCGCCAGCACCCCCGACGACCTCGTGCAGGCGGTGGTGGCGCACTTCCGCGCACTCAACCCGGCGCTGGCGGTCATTGAGGAAGGCGAGTGGGAAAACATCGAATTCCGTGAGCCGAAGAAGATGCTGCCCACACAGCCGCTGCCGCGCACCATGCAGTGAGACGGATTCCGTCCATTTCCGCAATATCTGGGAGGGCACCTAATGTTCCTCCAGTACCCGGAAATCCGTCCTCTTTCCTCCCTCTGGTCGAAAAAAGTCCGTCACAGGCGGCGAAGTCTTCCGGAATTGGTCTGAGGAGGCGCCCTTGACCGTGCAGGACGCCCTGGGCTTCGCTTTCTCCCTGTTCGTGGTGTGGCAGGTGGTGTGGGGCCTGGTGGCTTTTGTGACGATGTGGCGTGATAAGCGGCTGGCGCAGGAACGCCGAACCAGAATCCCAGAAGCGCAGCTGCACCACCTGGAAGCCTGGGGCGGCTGGCTGGGGTCAGGCCTGGCGCAGGTGACGCTGCGGCACAAAACGCGCAAGAAGATCTACCAGCGCGTTTTTCGCCGCTCTGCCAGCCTCTGGCTGATTGCCTGGCTTGTCCTGGGCATCCTTCAGGCCCTCTAGGCTATCAAACGCTACCCAGTTAGCCATATTTTCTTTCATGCGCTAAGATCTTCGGCATGATTGTGGTGAAAGTCGGCGGAAGCGCCGGAATTGATTACGACGCCGTGTGTGTCGACCTGGCCGGGCGCTGGCGAGCAGGCGAGCGCCTGATTCTGGTTCATGGCGGCAGCGGCGAGACTAACCGGGTGGCCGAGGCGCTGGGGCACCCGCCCCGGTTTGTGACCAGTCCTAGCGGCTACACCAGCCGCTTCACCGACCGCCAGACGCTGGAAATCTTCGAGATGGTGTACTGCGGCAAGATGAACAAGGGCATCGTGGAGCGCCTGCAGCGCCTGGGCGTGAACGCGGTGGGCCTGTCGGGGCTGGACGGCCGCATCTTTGAAGGCCGGCACAAAGACAGCGTGCGGGCCGTAGAAAATGGCAAGGTGAAGGTGCTGCGCGGCGATCACACCGGCACCGTGGAGCGGGTGAACACGGGCCTGCTGGACTTGCTGCTGGGTGCGGGATACCTGCCGGTGCTGACGCCGCCCGCCAGCTCCTACGACGGTGTGGCCATCAACGTGGACGGCGACCGCGCCGCCGCCGCCCTGGCCGTGGCCCTGAAAGCCGACGCCCTGCTGCTGCTCTCTAACGTGCCGGGGCTGCTGCGCGCCTACCCCGACGAGAGCAGCCTGATTCGCCAGATTCCAGCGAACGACGTGGAACAGTACCTGGACTTCGCGCAGGACCGCATGAAAAAGAAGGTGCTGGGGGCCGCCGAGGCCGTGCAGGGCGGGGTCCGCCGCGTCATCTTCGGAGATGCCCGCGCGGGCCAGCCCATCACCGCCGCCCTGAACGGCGCGGGCACGGTGGTGTCCTAGCGTCAAGGCGGGTGCTATGCTTGCGCGCCGATGCCCAGCGCCCCCGAACTGCTGCACTTTCTGACGGTCCGGGGTGGCCGGGAATACCGCGTCACCGCCCTGCTGTGGGCCGGCCGCGGCAAGAAAGCCACCGTGCGCGAGCTGGGCGACTACCGCCTGACCGTGCGCGGCGAAACGGTCCAGGCCACAGGCCCCAGCGGGCAGACCCGCCACCTCAGTCCCGAGGAGTTCCTGAACGTGTTCGGCTCCTATACCTTCACCCCTGCCGAGCCGACTGGCCTGATGACCGACCTGGGGCCGCTGTTCGGCTAGCGGCAGGCCAAAGGCCCAGCGCAGAGTGTCTGGGGCCCTTGGCGTTACCGGGTTAAGGCTGCTGATTCTGGGCGGCGGCCAGGTCAAAGGCGGCCAGCTTCACCTTTACCTCGCGCGTTTTGCCTGCACGCTGCACCGTCAGCGTCACGGTGTCGCCAATCTGCTTGTTGATAACCGTGCGCGGCAGGTCGCCCGCGTCGGTCAGAGGCTGGCCGTCCACGGCGACAATCACGTCGCCGTCGTTGGCGGCGGTGCGCTGGCCGTTTGCCCCAGTGGTCACGGTGCTGCCGCGCAGACCTGCCGCTGCCGCTGGGCTGCCAGGGTACACCTGCGCCACCAGCGCTCCCTGCTCGGGCAGCTTGGCCTGCTCGCGCTGCTCATCGGTCAGGGCAGCCACGGGGGCAAACTGAATGCCCAGACTGGGCGTCTGAATCACGGCGTCCTGACCCCCTTTGCCGGCCTGCAGCTGAGGCAGCAGCTTCTTGACCGTATTCACCGGAATAGCGAAGCCCACCCCCGCGCTCTGGCCGATCCCACCCGTCAGAATCTGGGTGTTCACGCCGATCACCTGCCCGGCACTGTTCAGCAGCGGGCCGCCACTGTTGCCGGGGTTGATGGCGGCGTCGGTCTGAATCACTGACTGCTCGACGCCTTTCGTGCCCACCCGCACCGTGCGTTCCAGGCTGCTGATAATGCCTTCAGAAACACTGAAATCCAGACCAAACGGCGCACCCATCGCAATGGCCTTGAGGCCCACATCCAGCCCTTCGCTGTCGCCCAGCGGAATGGCTTTTGCGGCGCCCTGCGGCAGCCCCTCGGCACGAATCAGGGCCAGGTCAAAGTCGGGGGCGCGGGCCACCACCTTGGCCGGGTAAGTCTTGGTGCTGCCGTGCAGTCTCACCGTGATCTCACTGGCGCCTTCCACGACATGATTGTTCGTGATGATGTCGCCGCTGCTCGTGACGAAAAAGCCGCTGCCAGTGCCGGTCTGGGCCTGTCCCCCCTCGTCCTCGTCGGGCAGGCCGAAGTCAAAGGGCAGCTGCTGCTGAAGCCGCTCGCGCAGCTGGGCCTGGGCGCTGCCCGTGTCGCTCTCGGTCACGCTGATATAGACCAGGCCGTCCTGGCGCGCCTTGACCACCTGCACGGTGTTCGCTTCGGATTCGGTGCGGGCGCGGGTCTCGGCAGCTGGCGTGGTGGCCAGCGCCGTCACCATCTCGCCAGAGGTGGCTGTGTGGGTGGCGGCCTGAGCCGAGGTGACGGCCGGCACCCCCTGATTCAGCGCGCGGTCACGGATGTCATAGCCCACCAGAGCGCCCACGGTGAGACTGCCAGTCAGGGCCAGAAGGGAGAGGGTGCGGTTCATAGCCAGACTCTGCCGCCTGGGGGTTACGCCAGTGTTAAAACGGAGGGTGCAACACCACCGCTTAAGTTGCGCTCAAGACCAGGCATCAGTACAGACAAATTAAAACCTCGCCCTGGTAAGGAGCGAGGCCCTGTTGGAAGACTGGCTGCGGGTTCTGTTGGTCAGGTGGTGACACCAGCCACACGCTGAGAGGACAGCGCCAGGCCAGTCAGCCCGTTTTGACCCGAAGTGAATCGCCTTTGAAAGCAATTCCCTTCCGGGCAAAGTTACTTCTTGCGCTTGGTGGCAGGTTTCTTGCCGCCGCCACCCGTGGTGCGCTCTTTGGCGTCGCGCATAAACGAGCGCAGCTTGGCCTCGAACTGAGGGCTTTGCCGGCCGATGGCGCGGGGGCGGGGCACCTCCTCGGGTTCTTCCAGCAGCTCCTTGATGGACAGGTCCAGGCGGCCACGCTCGTCGCGGCCCAGCACCTTGACTTCCACGTTCTCGCCCTCGCGGACGTGATCGTGGATGTTCCGCACAAAGGAGTGCGCGATTTGTGAGATATGGACGAGGCCCGTCTCACCGTTCTCGAACTGGATAAACGCGCCGAAATCCGTCACGCGCGTGACGCGGCCCTCCGCGACCGCGCCGGAATCAAGCTGCACCAAAGGAGGTCTCCTTAAAAAGCATGGAACTCATGGTACACCATCCCCCGCCCCCCGTGCGCAGTTCCTGAGAATGAAGGGCAGAGGCGCAGAGTGAAAGGCCCCTCGCCACCCCTTGCCTACCGTCAATCAGGACCTGTGCTGGACGCGGTCAAAGTGCATTTAAGGCGGCCTCGTTGGCTCCTTCCAGCCAGGTCAGCCACTACAGCCCATGAGAGCCCGCGCTAGATTGGCCTCATGAAATTGCGCGGCACTCTGGGCGGGCTCAACCTCTTGCTGGAACCCGGCGATACCGGCCCGGCGGTGACCGAGGCGCTCGGCGTGCGTGCCGACCTGCTGGCCAGCCACGTCACGGTCGAGATCCAGGGCGACGCCGATCCAGACGCCCTGGACGCCGCCCTGCAGGCCATTCGGGCGGCGGGCGGCACGCCGGGCCGGGTGCGCGCCCCGCGCGTCAGTGTGCCGGCCCCGGCCCAGAGTGACGCCCCCGCCACGCCAGCCCCAGCCCGCACCCAGATTGTGCCCCACACGCTGCGCGCCGGCTTCCGCGAGACGTATCCCGGCAGCGTGATTGTGCTGGGCGACGTGAATCCAGGCGCCGAGATTCTGGCAGGCGGCGACGTGATCGTGGTGGGCGCCCTGCGCGGCCTGGCCCACGCGGGCACCGGGGGCAACGGCGACGCCATCGTGTGGGCGCGGCCGATTGCCAGCGCCCAGATCCGCATTGGTGACGCCGTGGCCCGCGCGCCCGAGGGCAGCAGCCTGAGCAACATGCGCCACCGCGACGATCAGCCCCTGGCCGAGATCGCCCGCCTGCAAGATGGCGTTATTCAGATTGACGTGCAGAAATAGGGTGCAGGACGCGGGCTAGTCCCGCACCCTACGTTCTTACACGCCTGCCGGAAACTGCACGCCGCCCAGCAGGCGGTTCAGGTGCGCGGCGTGGGCCAGCAGGGGGGCGTCGGCACCGGCAGGGGCCACCAGCAGGATGCCGCCGGGCTGGGCGCCGCTCTGGGTGGGCACCGGCAGTGCCAGGCTGGGATACCCCGCCTTTGCGGCCAGGTGATAGCCGCGAATACCGGGAAAGACCACCAGGTCCAGGCCCTGCGCGAACAGCGCGTCAAACCCGCGCGTGCGGGTCAGGGTCAGGTCGCGCGCGCGCGCCAGGCGGTAGGCGGCCTCGCTGCCGTCACCGCGTGTGGCCTGAGCCGCGTGCAGCAGGGTCTGGCCGTAGCGCAGCAGCGTTTCGGGGTCGCGGCCCCCGGCCTCGATCACCTCGGCCAGGCTGCGCGGCCCGCTGGTCACGCCCGCCAGGTAGGCGTTCAGGTCGCCCTTGAACTCGTATTCCAGCACCTCCATGCCCACGCCCACCGCCTTGAGGTCGGTGCGGGTGGGGAACTTCAGGTCGTGCAGGGTGGCGCCCGCCGCGCGCATGGTCTGCACCGCCCTGTCGAGCGCCTGCGTTTCCGACTCGCTGAGGCCGTCCTCGTCGCGCAGGATGCCGATGGCCGCGCCATCCAGTGCGCCTTCGGTCAGGGCCAGGTCGGGCACAGGCAGGCGGCGCGTGGCCTCGTCACGATCGTCGGGACCGGCCATCACGGAGAGCAGCAGCGCGGCGTCGCGCACACTGCGCGTGAGGGGGCCAGCCGTGTCCTGACTGTGGCTGATGGGCACGACGCCGGTGCGTGGGATTAACCCGAGGGTGGGCTTCAGACCGATGACGCCGTTCTGGTGCGCCGGACTGACGATGCTGCCACTGGTTTCGGTGCCAATCGCCGCCACGCACAGGCGGGCCGACACCGCCACGCCGCTGCCGGCGCTGCTGCCGCCGGTATCCAGGCCCGCGCCCCAGGGGTTAACGGCCTGCCCGCCGGCGCTGGAATAGCCGTTGGGCATGCCCAGGGTCATGAAGTTGGCCCACTCCGTCAGGTTGGCCTTGCCCAGAATCACAGCGCCCGCCGCGCGCAGCCGGGCCACCAGCGGGGCGTCGGTGGCCGGCATATGCCCGCGCATCAGGGCGCTGCCGGCCGTGGTGGGCAGGCCCGCCACGTCGATATTGTCCTTGACCAGCACCGGCACCCCATGCAGCGCGCCGCGCCGCCCGGCAGGCAGACGGTCCAGGGCGTCGGCGTCGGCCTGGACCTGTGGGTTCACGGTGATTACGGCGCGCAGGCGTGGGTTGTGGGCATTCAGACGGGAGAGGTACAGCCGCGCCACCTCGGCGCAGGTCAGGTCACCCCGGCGGGTGGCAGCAGCCAGCGTCACGGCGTCCAGGTCCAGAATCGGGTCAGGGATGGTAGGGGTCACGGCCCTCACGATACGTCTATGCGCGGCCGCTGGCGGGCACAGGCCGCTGCGCTAGCGTGGCGGGCATGACTGCCCCGCCCGCTCCCACCGCCTTTCAGGGCAACCCCGGTTCTTACGGCGAGATTGCCGCGCTGCATGCCGTCCCCGGCGCTGCCGAGACGCGCGGTTACCCCACCTTTCACGAGGTGGCGCGCGCCGTGGAGAGCGGCGAGGCCGCCTGCGGCGTGCTCCCTGTGGAAAACAGCCTGATGGGCGCCATCCACCAGAGCATTGACCTGCTCAGTGAAACCGACCTGCATGTGGTCGGCGAGGTGGTCGTGCGCGTGTCGCACTGCCTGATGGCGCTGCCCGGCGTGGCCCTGGAGGAAATTCGCCGGGTGGCCAGCCAACAGCCTGCCCTGGACCAGTGCACCCAGCTGATTCGGCAGTACGGCTGGCAACCTGTAGCAGCCCACGACACCGCCGGCAGCGCCCGGAATCTGGCCAGCAGCGGCGAGCGCGACCTGGCCGCCATCGCCAGCGCGCGGGCGGCTGAACTGTACGGCCTGAACATCCTGGCCCGCCAAATCGAGGACGAGCCCTTTAACTACACCCGCTTCATGGTGCTGTCGCGTCAGGAACCCGCGCCCAGCGACGCGCCCCACAAGACCAGCCTGGTCTTCGCTGTGCGCCACACGCCCGGCTTTCTGGTCGAGACCCTGAATGAACTGCGCGGCCTGAACCTGTCGCGCATCGAAAGTCGACCGCGCCGCGACCGCGCCTGGAGCTACCTGATGTACGTGGATATCGAGGGCAGCGCCCACGACCCGCAGGTGGCGCAGGCGCTAGCCGGGGTGCTGCGCAAAGCCAGTTACGCCAAAATTATCGGCTCGTACCCGGCCGCGCAGGGCACGGTGGAGTGAAAGAAAGGCGCGCCCAGCTTCCTGATCGAGACAGCCCTGCCAGACGCAGAACTAGGCGCTGCGTTGTTGTCAGACAGGCAGCCTCAAACGACATAGCTCCTGAAGGCGGGCAGATAGAGAACCTGCTTCAGCTGACTTCCTGCTGAATTGAGATTGCTCCAGCGGTAAGCAGGGCTTGGGCGAAGTTGAGGCCTGCGGTGTTCAGGATGCATCTTGATTGGCCCCGGTCTGTCACCAGAGTGCCAGACGTGAGGCGACCTGGGACCCACTGCAGGCCCTTTGCTAAATCGAGGGCGAACAAAGACCGCATGTTGAGCACGGCAGTCAGGCTCGTCTCTGCATGGCACCATGAAGTGATGCCGCGCCTATCTCGCCTTTTGCTCTCGCCCCCCGCCTGCCGCGACCTAGCAGCGCTGCGGAACGTGGCCGCCGGGCGCACTGTGCTGGTGACAGGCCTCGTCGGGGATTGGCGCGGCGGCGGCGCGGCAGCTGGGGCAGGCCGGCGTCACCACGCTGCTGCTGGCCCGGCGCCCGGACAGGCTGGAGGCCGTGGCGGCGCAGATTCGGGCCGCTGGTGGGCAGGCGCAGGTCTACCCCGCTGACCTGGGCGACCCCGCGCAGGTGGAAGCCGTGGCCCGCGCCATCATGGCCGACCACCCCCAGCTGGACGCAGTGGTCAGCAACGCGGGGCGCTCGGTGCGGCGGCGGGCCCAGGACGGCGCGCCAAAAGCAGACCTGCCCCGGCTGCTGGGGGTCAATTTCAGCGGCCCAGCGGCGCTGCTGCTGGCGCTGCGCCCGGCGCTGGCCAGGGGCAGCGTGATCATCAATGTCTCCAGCGTGTCGGCGCGGCACATAGGGGCGCCGCGCTGGGGGGCGTATCAGGGGAGCAAGGCGGGCTTTGACCTGTGGCTTCAGGCCGCCGCTGCCGAGTGGCCGGGCGTGCGTGTCGCCAGCGTCTACCTTCCTCTTGTGCGCACCCCCATGAGCGCCCCGACGCGCCTGTACCGCTGCCTGCCGGCCCTGAGCGCCGACGAGGCAGCCCAGGCCGTGCTCTTTCCCCTGGTGCGCCCGGTGGTGCGGGTGGCCCCGTGGTGGCTGCGCGGCGCCGAACTGGCCAGCCTGCTGGCGCCCGCTGCACTGGGACGCAGTCTGCGCGCCCTGGAACGGCTCGAACGCCGCTGGGAGACCCGGCCGTGAGGGCCGCGTGGACCGCCCTAAAAGCCACCGGCGTGCTGGCGCCAGCCCCATTGCCAGCCGCCGCCGGGTTGCTGTGGCAGGTCGCACGCCACGGCACCACCCTGTACGCCCTGGTCGCCTGGCATGCCCAGCGGACCCCAGCGCGAATAGCCCTCTCCAGCGGCCAGGGCACCGTGACCTTTGCCGAGTTGCAGGCCCGCGCAGACCATGTAGCGGCCTGCCTGCGCCCATACACGCCGCCTGGGGCCGTGGTGGCACTGCCAGCGGGAGACGATTTGCCCTTTGTGGCCGCGCTGCTGGCAGGCCTGCGCCTGGGGCTGCGATTGGTGCTGCTGCCGCCTGGACAGGATGAGGGCGCCACCGCACGCCTGCTGGCCCGACTGAACGCGCAGGCCCTCCTGACCGATGATCCGGGCCTGGCCGGTCTGGGCGTGCCGTGTCTGTCCCTGCACCGGAGCCCTACTGAAAGGTTCTGGCCGGGCTGGCCCCGCGCTGGGCAGCCGGTCCTGCTCACCTCCGGCACCACTGGCGAGCCGCGTCCGGTCACGCGGCGGGTGAAACCACTGGCGGCCGGGCGCCTGACGCTGGCCCTGCTGGCAGCGCTGCTGCCCCACCGGGACGCGCCAGTTCTGCTGCCGCTGCCCCTATGGCACGGGCATGGGCTGGCCACCCTGGCCCTGTGCCTGGCGCTGGGCACGCGGCTGCACCTGTGCCGGGGCACACCCGCTGCCGAGTTGTGGGCGGTCATGGCGCGCCAGAGCACACAGATACTGGTGCTCGTGCCGACCCTGCTGCGTCGCTTGATGGACGCGCCGGGATCGGCCCCCAGCCTCCGCACGGTCGTCTGCGGCTCGGCGCCGCTGGACCCGGCGCTGGTCAGGCGCACCCAGACGCGACTGGGCCCCGCGCTGCACAATCTATACGGCAGCACCGAAGCCGGCCTGATTTCGCTGGCCACGCCAGACGATCTGTGCGCCTCGCCGGACAGCGTGGGCCGCCCATTGCCCGGCGTGCGGGTGCGCCGCGCGGCGGACGGCCAACTGCAGGTGCGCGGACTGCTGACGCGGCAGTGGCTGAACACCGGCGACCTGGGCTCGCTGGACGGTGCAGGCTGCCTGCATCTGCTGGGCCGGGCCGACGACCTGATGGTCATTGGCGGCGAGAACATCTGGCCCGCGCAGCTAGAGGCCGCCCTGCTGGGGCTCCCCGGCGTGCGGGCCTGCGCGGTCTTTCCAGTCGCGTGTGCCGACTACGGCCAGCGGCCCGCCGCATTTGTGGAGCTTGAACCGGGGGTTTCGGCGGCCAGGCTTCAGGCGGCCCTGGCCGCGCGGTTGCCCCGGCGCCTGCGCCCTGCCCCGTTAACTGTAGTGCCCGAACTCCCTCTGACGCCCAGCGGCAAGGTGGCCCGCACGGTCCTCAAAGCGCGGCTGGACCGGGAAGAACTGACCGGGCTGCGTTCAGAACACTGATCTCCAGGCTTGCCGAGCATCACGCTGAGAAGACCCTTGTTCTTGCCTCAGCAGGCTTGTTTGCGCTCCGCTAACCCTTCGGCTGCGATTCACCGTAGAGTGCCGACCCTGCCACCGGGCCTATTGGTGCTCCCGCCCTCATGCCTGCGCAGATGTCAGCAGCCGGCTTACACGGATGCCGGCTGTCACGCCAACACATCGCAACAGAACCGACGTGTCAACTCAACGCCCATCGGTCCGCTTGTTACCTTTCTGCAAAACTCTTCAAGCAGGCTGAGCCGCTTTGTCAGTTCTCTGGGATTCGATTATTTTCGCAACCGATGGAATCAGAATCCGGTTTACTTCAGGCCAGGCGTCGGCTCGACCAGGGTCCAGAGGTGGCGCAGCAAGGCATCGGTGTCCTGAAATTCCAGCCAGGGAGCGGTCTCCTGCCCGGCGCGGACTTCCCGCAGGCCCAGGCGCTGCCCGCCGCCGACCAGGCGCTCGATGCGGAGCTGGTACTCCTTGTGGGGGGAAAGATCGTCGTCGCGCCTCATGGTGGGTCAGGCTAAGGGACGGGGCGTTACGGGGGCGTTGCAGATGCCCATGCCACCCTGAGGCCAAGTGCACCCCACCCTGCCGTGAGCACCGCTGTTTCGTTGGGTCACTTATTTCGGGGGCGTTTGCCCCCCGACTGCTCTAGATTCTGCCTTCAGAGTGTTTAGACTGACCCATGACCGCCGAGCCCCTGTGCCTGCACACCCTGGGTGTACCCCAGGTCACGCTGGCCGGGCAGGTGCTGGACGTTACCGGCAAGAGCCTGGCGCTGCTGGTGTATCTGGCCATAGAGGGTCAGACGCCGCGCGAGGTGCTGGCCGACCTGCTGTGGACGGACCAGGACGCGGGCGCGGCGCGGCGCAACCTGCGGGTCCAGGTTCACCGCCTGCGGGCCTCGCCGGCTGGGGCGTGGCTGGCCGTCTCTGGAGGCGCGCTGGGGCTGAGGCCGGGCGTGCAGGTAGACGCGCTGACCTTGCAAGAAGCGCTGGCCGGGGGTGACCTGGCCCGCGCCGCCGCCCTGGCGGGGGGCCGCTTTCTGGACCATCTGAGCGTGCCCGGAGCGGCAGCTTTTGACGACTGGCACGCGGTCACCGCCCAGGCCACCTTTGAGGCGCAGCTGCGCGCCCTGGACGGCCACGCGGCGGCGCAGAGCCGGGCCGGGGCGTGGGCCGAAGCCGCCGCCACCCACCGCCGCGCCCTGGGGCTGGACCCCCTGCGCGAACGCAGCGCGCGCGCCCTCATGGACGCCTGCCTGGCGCTGGGGCAGCCGGAAGACGCCCTGGACGCCTACCGCACCCTGGAACGGCACCTGGCGCAGGAGCTGGGGGGAACGCCGCTGCCCGCCACCCAGGCGCTACGGGCGCAGATAGAGGCGCTGCTGGCCGGTCCCGTGACGGCACCCAGCCCCCCGGCCGCGCCGCTGGTGGGCCGCGCGCAGGACTGCCGCGCCCTGCACGAGAACCGCCTGACCATGGTCCTGGGCGAAGCGGGCCTGGGCAAGACGCGCCTGGTGACCGAAGCGGCGGGTGAGGCGCTGCTGATCCGGGGCGTGCCGGAACTGACCCCGCTGCCCTACGGCGCGCTGCTGGACGTGCTGCGCGCCGGGGCCATCCACCACTGCCCGCCGCGCCTGCGGCCTCTGCTCAGCGCCGCGCTGGCGCCCCCCGGCGCGGTCCCACCCCCCGACCGCGCCGCGCTGCTGGACGCCCTGGCTCAGGCGCTGGTCAGCCTGTGCGGCGGGCGCACCCTGATTCTGGACGACCTGCACTGGTTGGACCCCAGCACCCTGGAAGCCGCCTTTCTGGCCCTGCACAGAGGCGCGCCCCGCCTGTGGCTGACGGCTCGGCCCGCCGAACTGAACGCCAGACCCGAGCTGCTGGAGGTGCTGGCCCGCCTGAACCCGCCCCGCCTGACCCTGAACGAGCTGAACGAGGCCGAGGTCGGTACCCTGATCCAGGCGCTGTCGGGGGCCTCCGCGCCCCTGTTCAGCCGGCGGCTGTACGAGGCCACGGCCGGGCACCCCCTGTTTCTGCTTGAAACGCTGCGGGACCTGCGCGAGCGCGGCCTGCTGACCGAGCGCGGCGGGCGCTGGCACACGCCCTTTGACGCCTCCACGGTGAATTACGCCGAGGTGCCGGTGCCGCCCAGCGTCACGGCGGCCATTTCTCAGCGCCTGGACCGCCTGGGGGAGCACACCCGCCGCCTGCTGCACGCCGGGGCACTGTGGGGCGAAACCTTCTCGGCGGCGCTGGTGGCCGCCGCCTGCGACCTGGGCGAGGGGGCCGCGCTCGACGCCCTGGAGGGCGCCCAAACCTCCCGCCTGATCGTCCCGGAAGGGCCGGTGTACCGCTTTGGGCACCACCTCTACCGCCGGGTGCTGACCGCAACCCTGGGGCAGCCACGCGCCCGCTTTCTCCATGGCCGCCTGGCACGGCTGGCCCCCGCCGGAACGCCGCCCGCCGCCCTGGCCCGCCACTATGAACTGGCCGGCGAGGTCGCCCTGGCGTGGCCCCACTGGCACGCCGCCGCCCTGGACGCCGAGCGCCTGTATGCCCACGCCGACGCCCTGGACCTGTCTGCCCGCGCCCTGGCCTGTTCTCCGCCCCCGAACGACGCCTTTGCCCTCCACGCCGAGCGCAGCGACCTGTGCCGCCACCTGGACGATTCAGCTACCCGCCGCGCTGCTCTGGCTGCCATGCAGGCCATTGCCGCCGACCTGAACGACCCGGCCCTACACGCCGAGCATGCGGTGCGCGCCGCCAAGTGCTGCACCGAAGACGACGACTATGCCGGGGCCATCGCCACGGCCCAGGGCGCCCTGACCCGCTGGGGGGCGTACCTAGGCGCTGACAACCGTTCGGCGCTGCTCCTTGAAAGCGGCGCGGCGCTGGCCTGCCTGGACCGCTGGCCCGAGGCCGAGGGGGCGCTGGGAGAAGCGCTGGCGCTGACGCGCGGGATCAACCCGGTGCGGGAATCAAACATTCTGTACTGGCTGGGCTACAGCCACCTTCAGACCAGTCAGTTTGACCAGGCCGCGCAGCACTATCTGGCGTCTGTTCAGGCGTTGCCCACCAGCAGCCCCACCCGTGGCCGGGTGCTGAGCCTGTGGCGCTACGGGGCCAGTTTGCGCCGCCTGGGCCAGTGGCCGGCTGCCAGCGCCGCCCTGACCGACGCCGACGTTTGCGCCCGCACCCTGAACGCCGGGTCTATTCGCGGCCTGATTGTGGCCGAGCAGGCGGCCCTGGCCCTGGACGGCGGCGACCCCGACACCGCCCGGACACTGGCCGCCGAGGCTCAGACTCTGCTGCCCCAGCAGGGCGATGAAGGATGGGATGTGCTGCGGCCCGTGCTGGCCGCCGTGGGCCTGGCGCAAGAAGCGTAGAGCGCTGGGGATAAGACTACAAGGCCGACCGCTGAAGCCCAGCCTGTTTTCCAACCTGACAAGCTTGCCTAGCGGCCTGCTTGGCTCCTCTTCGCCGGCAAACGGTCATAGTCGGTCAGAAGGTAATTGGTCAGGGCGGCCAGAAAGTACCCTGTGAAGAACACGCGGGCTTTCGGCTGTTTCAGTGCTCCAGTGGCCCACGGCAGCAGGAGCAGCAGCGGCACAAAGGGGGTGTCGGCCTGCCCATGCACCCGGAATGAAATGAGCCGTTTGACGGTGAAGGGCTGGTCAGTCAGGCCATTCAGGAAGGCGGCCGCCGCTCCAAAGCCGTAACACCAGGCGCGAGCAGAGCCCTTCAGGCCCAGAACGGATGGGGCGAGCAAAATTGAGCCGGCCAGCCCATAGTCGAGCGCGCCATGCTGGGCAGGACCGAGAGGTTGGGTGGACGTTGACGCTCCTTTGCCGCAGAGAACGCAGCTGCACTCCACCATCGCGGCGTCCTGTGAAGCCCTTTCCCCAGAAGCGACAAGTCGGCTTCACCCGTCCTAGGAAGCACTGTGAGAGAAGAAAAACGACCCCTAATCATCTTGACCAGCCCAGAGTGGGCCGCAGAGAACCAGCAACATCCACCTTCGGGCGGATGGCGAGAGTTATCTAAGGTGCTACTACGCGCTTAATGGTGACTGCTGCCCTGCTCGTCTTGGGGAGTCTCGCTGCGCCTGCTGACGCTGAATCCAGAACGCACTGACAAAACAGAGCTTCTTGCACGCGCCTCGGCATAGAGCAGGGCCTTTTCGTTTCTCGACAGTGAGCGCCATGCCAGAATAACGGCACATGTTCAGCGTCTTGCTTTCCTCTCTGCTGCTGACCGCCCAGGCCGTACCGGTTGCCCCCGTGGCCAATGCGGCCACGCCAACCAGCATCGTCAATAGCTTGGCAGTCAAGCGCAACTGGACTGGGCAGGACAGCGAGTTCTGCAAGGCCCGCGCCGCACAGAATGCCTACAACAACTACCCGCGCGCGCCCTTGGCCAAATTGAAGTTCATCAAGACCTTCGCGTTCCGGGGGACTACGAATGCCAGTTCGGAGCGGACCTACCTGGACGTCTTCAACAATGGCGGCTTTCAGACGCCTTTTCCCTGGCAGGAGGGACAGTGGCTGGCCCGCCAATACACGGCGCAGCCCACGCCGCGCTACACCTACCTGCTGGAGTTGCAGGACCGGCCCAAAGAGCCGAACCGGTTCAGCACCGAGGCCAGCGTGTGCATCACGGTGTTCGGCATTCGGTAGCCCTCAGGTCTGCTCTCGCCCCACGTAGGGGGCTTTCTTCGTTTGATTCAGCGCTACAGCCCGGGGCCGTCCACTGCCCAGTGGTCCCTAGAGCTGCCAGGAGCGCATAACACCCCCACCTTGCCTTCGGGCGGGTGGGGACGCTTTCTCTGAGCTTATGGTGCTTTCGGTTCGTCCGTTTTCTTTTGCACCCCGAATGGGTGGCCCGTGAGTGCAGCGCTGACTAGATTGATGACGAAGGCCCCCGCGAGGAAGAAAAGCCCTTTACGTTGTGTGCTTGAAAGACGGGGCATAACAGAGCGCAGCATAGGGCTTCTTTCTCTGTGAGTCAGACGCATTTGTGCTCTACCGGCGGCCTATGGATTGCTGCGGACTCTTCGTCCCAGCCGTAAGCGGCTGACATGGCAGTACGGTGCTTCGTATAGACGGCGTTGCCTGCGGCATGGCGCTCTTTCGCGCTGAGACCGCCTAGCAGGTCGTGCGGCCAATAGTCGTGCAGGTGGTAAGACCACAGCTCCTGGTGACTCATGCCGCTGGGTGCCTGGCTCTACAGGGCGACAACGGCACAGCCGACATGCTGCGGCAGGTGCGGGCGATCTAGCTGAGGTGCCTGAAACCTGATTGAAGCAGCCCAAATAGGCAAATCCAGAACTACTGATCCTGGTGGGGCGCCTAACGCTCTCACCTTGCTGCCGCGCCTAGCCTGTCCACCCCGCCCGACCTGCCGCCCCCACCTCTGCGCTATGCTGGGCCTTACCGCGCCCAACCGGCGTGGTCATCAAGAATCGCCGACAGGGGTTTTTCCTGCCCATACCGGCGTGGCAACCGGCCCCCATTGCGGCACGGTGCCCTCAGGAAAGTGCCGCCCCCGCGCGCTGACGATAGCGCGAACGGCAACGATGGCCCGCTTTAACGGCGCCCCCGCGCTCAACGCTTGATGTGGCGGCCCTGGTGGCCAGCCCAGTCTGCAAGAGGTTCACGACGTGACGGACATTCGCGCCGAGGCGCACCGACGTATTTTGATTCTGGACGGCGCCTGGGGCACCCAGCTGCAGCGCGCCGGCCTGACCGAGGCCGACTTTCGCCTGCCTGACGCCGACCCCCTGCGGATGTACCGGGGCAATTTCGACCTGCTGCAACTCACCCGCCCCGATATGATTCGCGGCGTTCACCGCGCCTACTTTGAGGCCGGGGCAGACATCGCCAGCACCAACACCTTCAATTCCACGACCATCAGCCAGGCGGATTACGGCACAGAAGCGCACGCCCGCGCCATGAATGTGGCGGGTGCCCGGCTGGCCCGCGAGGTGGCCGACGAATTCACGGCGCGCGATGGCCGCCCCCGCTGGGTGGCCGGCAGCATTGGGCCCACGAACCGCACCGCCACCCTCTCGCCGGATGTGGAGCGCCCTGAGTTCCGCAACGTCACCTTTGACGATCTGGTGGCCGCGTACGCCGAGGCGGCCGAGGGCCTGATCGAGGGCGGCGCCGACCTGCTGCTGCTAGAAACGGTCTTCGATACCCTGAATGCCAAAGCGGCGCTGTACGCCTGCGAGGAAGCCTTTGCCCGCACCGGCAAGACCCTGCCGGTCATGCTGTCCGGCACCATCACCGACGCCTCAGGGCGCACGCTGAGCGGGCAGACCCCCGGAGCGTTTGCCATCAGCACGGCCCACGCCCACCTCTTCAGCCTGGGACTGAACTGCGCGCTGGGGGCCGACCTGCTGCGCCCCCATCTGCGGGACATCGCCAGCAGCACTGAGGCCCTGGTCTCTGTTCACCCCAACGCGGGCCTGCCCAACGCCTTTGGCGAGTACGACGAGACCCCCAACTACACGGCCGCCGTGCTGGCCGACTTTGCCCGCGAAGGTCTGGTGAACATTGTGGGGGGCTGCTGCGGCACCACGCCCGACCACATCCGCGCGATTGCCGAGGCCATGCGGGACATTGCCCCGCGCACCGCCCCCCGCCTGCCCACCCAGCTGCGCCTGAGCGGCCTGGAGGCGCTGACGGTCACCCCAGAACTGAACTTCGTGAACGTGGGCGAGCGCACCAACGTCACGGGCAGCCCCAAGTTTGCCAAAGCCATTCTGGCCGGCGATTACGAAGCTGGCCTGAAAATTGCCCGCCAGCAGGTCGAAAACGGCGCGCAGCTGGTGGACGTGAATTTCGATGAAGGCATGCTGGACGGCGAGGCCGCAATGGTGAAGTTCCTGAACCTCCTGGCTGGGGAACCGGATATTTCCCGCGTGCCGCTGATGCTGGATTCCTCCAAATGGGAGATTCTGGAAGCGGGCCTCAAGCGGGTGCAGGGCAAGGCCGTGGTGAATTCAATCTCGCTAAAGGACGGTGAAGAGAAGTTTCTGGAGCGCGCCCGCCTGCTGCGGCGTTACGGCGCGGCGGCGGTGGTCATGGCCTTTGACGAGCAGGGGCAGGCCGACAATCTGGCGCGGCGCACCGAGATCACCTCGCGCGCCTACCGCCTGTTGACAGAACAGGCCGACTTTCCGCCGCAGGACATCATTTTTGACCCCAACGTGCTGACGGTGGCCACCGGCATTGAGGAACATGACCGCTACGCGCTGGACTTTATCGAGGCCACGCGCTGGATCAAGACCAATCTGCCGGGCGCGCTGGTGTCAGGCGGCATTTCCAACGTCTCATTCGCCTTCCGGGGCAACAACCATGTGCGCGAGGCGATGCACGCGGTCTTTCTGTACCACGCCATCCGCGCGGGCCTGGACATGGGCATCGTGAACGCGGGGATGCTGGCAGTCTACGAGGACATTGAGCCAGAACTGCGTGAGGCCGTGGAGGACGTGATTCTGGCCCGCCGCCCACAGACGGGCGACCTCAGCGCCACCGAGCGCTTGGTCGAGCTGGCGGACCGCTACAAGGGCATCAAGCGGGAGGTCGGCGCTGCCAGCGCGTGGCGCGACCTGTCCGTGCAGGAGCGCCTGACGCACGCGCTGGTGGCCGGCATCACCGACTTTGTGGACGCCGACGCCGAGGAAGCGTATCAGGCACTCGGCTCGCCGCTGGCCGTCATTGAAGGGCCGCTGATGGACGGCATGAACGTGGTGGGCGACCTGTTCGGGGCCGGCAAGATGTTTCTGCCGCAGGTGGTCAAGTCGGCCCGCGTGATGAAACGCGCCGTGGCCTACCTGACGCCGTACATGGAGGCCGAGAAGCAGCAGAGCGGCGGCAAGGGCCGGGTGCTGCTGGCCACCGTTAAGGGCGACGTTCACGACATCGGCAAGAATATCGTGGGCGTGGTGCTGGCCTGCAACGGGTATCAGGTCACCGACCTGGGCGTGATGGTGCCCACCGAGAAGATTCTGGACGAGGCCGCGCGCATCGGCGCCGACGTAATCGGGCTGTCTGGCCTGATTACCCCCAGCCTGGACGAGATGGTGACGGTGGCCCGCGAGATGACCCGGCGCGGGCTGACCCTGCCGCTGCTGATCGGCGGCGCGACCACCAGCCGCGCCCACACCGCTGTCAAGATTGACCCGGCCTACCCCGGCCCCGTGGTGCATGTGCTGGACGCCAGCCGCGCCGTGACCACCACCGCCGACCTGCTGGCCGACGCCGCCGGGGTGCAGGCGCGCATCCGCACCGAATACGACGCCCTGCGTGAGCGCCACGGCGGGCGGCAGGTCCGCCTGATTGACCTGAAAGACGCCCGCGCCCGAGCGCCGCAGCTCTCCCCCGCCCCGGCCCCGGCCCCGCGTGAACGTGGCCGGCAGGTCATCGAGCAGTCGCTGTCTGGCCTGCTGGACTACATTGACTGGACCCCTTTTTTCATCGCCTGGGAAATGAAGGGCATCTACCCGAACATTCTGACCGACCCCCTGCGCGGCGCCGAGGCCCGCACCCTCTTTGCCGACGCCCAGGCGCTGCTCCGGCGCGTGATAGACGAAAGGTTGCTGACCGCACGCGGCGTGATCGGGCTGTGGCCCGCAGCGCGCGACGGCGACGACATTGCCGTGCAGGTGGCGCCGTCCGCGCCTCTGGGCGAACCGCTTGATCTGCACACGCACGAACTTGCCGCCGGACGCGAGGCCCTCCCCGAGGTGGTGCATCTGCATACCCTGCGTCAACAGCGCGACCAGACCACGCCCAACACGGCGCTGGCCGACTTCATCCAGCCGGCTGGCGACCATATCGGGGCGTTTGCCGTGGCCATTCACGGCGCCGAGGAACTGGCCGCGCGGTTCGAGGCCGAACACGACGACTACAGCGCCATTCTGGTCAAAGCGGTAGCCGACCGGCTGGCCGAGGCTTTCGCCGAAAAGCTACACCGCGACGTAAGGACCCACCACTGGGGCTACGCCCCCGACGAGACACTGGGCAACGACGACCTGATCCGGGAACGCTACCAGGGCATTCGCCCGGCCCCTGGCTACCCTGCCCAGCCCGACCACACCGAGAAGCGCACCCTGTTTCGCCTCCTGAAAGCAGAAGAAGCTGGCCTGCGCCTTACCGAATCCTGCGCCATGACCCCTGCAGCCGCCGTCTCTGGCCTGTATTTTGCCCATCCCGAAGCCCGTTATTTTGCCGTGGGCCGCATCGGCCGTGACCAGGTGGAGGACTACGCCGCGCGCAAAGGCCTAACCGTGCAGGAAACCGAGCGGTGGCTGGGGCCCATCCTGGCCTACAACGCCGAAGAGGCCACAGGTCGGGAGGAGCCGAGGGAAGCCGTGCCTCTTCGGCCCTTAGAGCCGGTGACCCTCAGACCTGCTGTAGGCGGTTCCCTGTGAGCCGCATCTCGGTCGAACTCGTGCCCCGCAGCCGCTCGGGGCTGAAAGCAGAATTGGCCGAGGTCAAGGCGCATCTGAGTGAGGTGGATACCGTCAACATCCCCGACCTGACCCGCTACTCCCTGCGCTCCTGGGCCGGATGCAGCTTTGCGGGACCGGGCCTGACCTCTATTCCCCACCTGCGGGCGGTGGATTTCAACCCGCGCGAGCCGCTGCCCTTCCTGCCCCTGTTGGAAGCGCACGGCATAGAGGAAGTGCTGGTCGTTACAGGGGACGCACCTGTGGACATGAGCGCCAAGGTCTACGACGTGGACGCCGTGGACCTGATTCGCCGCCTGAGCCGTGAGGCGCCGCACCTGCGGGTCTATGCAGGGCTTGACCCTTACCGGCAGTCTTTCGTGCGCGAGCGCAATTATCTGGAACGCAAGCTAGACGCCGGCGCGTGCGGGTTTTTCACCCAGCCCTTCTTCGACCTGCGCGTGGCCGACACCTGGGGCGACCTGCTGCCGGACGGCACGCCAGTCTGGTGGGGGGCGACCAGCATCCTCACCGAGGCGAGCTTCAACTACTGGCGGGCCCGCAACCACGCAGTCTTTCCCCGCTCCTTCACGCCGACGCTGGCGTGTAACCGCACCTTTGCCCGCGATCTGCTGCATTTTGCGCGTGAACGCGGTCAGCACGCCTACTTCATGCCCGTAAAGGTCAAGGTGCTCGACTACCTGGGCGGCCTGCTGAGTGGCCAGCAGGAGCGGCGGCCTCGTCAGGAAGCCGTCTGGAACGCCAGCCTGTAGAGGGCTGACGGCACAGAGCGTTTCTCTCTGCAAAGGGCCTGGAAGCGATTGAAGGTTGCTTTGAGGGTAGGGGCTCCTCCACCTCAACAGGTCTCTCTGTCTACGCTGAGTGAATCGGCCCCTCTCTCCAAAGCTCGGGGCAAATGCGTTCCCAATCACCTTGCCAACAAAAGAGGCACCAGGATGTCTCCCGGTGCCTTTCTGCCGCCCGACTCAGCTCGCGCTGTTGTCTACGACGACGGTAAAGCTCTTGCTGGCCTTGCCCTTGGCCGGCACATCAACTTTCAGGTTGGCTGTGCCCTGGCTGCGAACCGGCGCGGCGCTGTCAATGATGATGATGCGCCCGCCGATGCGCTCGGCGACCTCGGCGCGCACCACACGGTCCTTGCTGCTCTCAAACGCGTAGGTGACGCGGTAGGTCGTCTTGGTCACGTTCCCCTTGGCGTCTTTGACCTGGGCGGTGGTCTGTACGCTGCGGGTGTAGACCACATCCGGGTCCTCGCCCAGCGTGAAGTCCACGGTGCCGCCCTCGCGCGTCTCGCTGATATTCGTCTGGCCCACGATCCGGCCGTCCTCTCGCACCGTAATCGGGCCAGCGGGCAGGCGCTGGTCGGCCTTGAATCGGTAGAAACGGTTCAGATTCCCCTCGCGCGTCTCGGTGCCAAAGTAAGTGTTCAGGCCCACGTAGCGCTCGAAGGTGGTCAGCTTGGGCGTCAGGAAGGGCAGCGTCACCACGCTGTTGGCGGGCAGCGTAAAGGGCGTGGTCAGTGCGTACCGGTACAGCCCACGCAGTTCGCCCTGGCTCTCGATTTTGGGTGCAGCACCTGATTCAGCCATTACCGGAGCCGCCATCGCCACATCGCGCATCATGTAGGCCGCTTCCTGCTGGTTTTGCACGTTCACGTCGCCCGCGTACAGCTCGGTGTTCTGCACCTCGTAGGGCTGCTCGGTGGTGTTGCGAATATCGGCCAGAGCGCCCAGCTGGGCACCGGCGCTGCTGGCCTTCAGGGTGTAACGCGGCTGCCAGGTCACGGCGCGCGTCAGGTAGCCCAGTGTGCCCTGGCCGGGGCGGGCCAGCGTGTAGGTTACCGACTGCGTGGGCCGCTGCGCATTCACCGGGGGCAACACGTCAAACTGCAGGTCCTCGTAGCGGGCATTGAAATAGCGGCCCTGGGCGTCCTTCACCAACAGGTCGCGGGCGCGTACCAGTGTCACTGGCTCTAGCTCGCCGTCACGCTTCAGGTAGACCGTTTTGCCTTCCAGGCTGGCCAGCCAGTTGGGTTCCTGCTTCTGAATGGCCTGTGTAAAAGCCAGGCCGTCCAGGTCCAGGCTGCCTACCAGAATGCTGTCCCAGGTGTCCTGCGGCAGGTTGATGTTCAGCGTGTTGGTGGTGCTGCTGACTGGCTGGCGCACCTCTGAGAAGCTGGGGTAGATGCGAAGGTCGGCGGCATGGGCGTGGCCCAGGGCAAGAGCAGAGGCGACGGCGAGGACAGCGGGCAACGCAGTTTTCATGGCTGTATCGTGCCGCGCCCTCAATTGTGAGATGTGAGAGTGTCCGTCAGAAATAAAACAGAACTGACCCGCCCCCAAAATAGAGGGGCGGGCGTGACTCAGAAAACTTTAGTAAAACCAACCATCAATAAAACACCAGATAGGGCCACTCATACCGCCACCAGAACAAAAGTTGAGTGTCTCATTACCAGCAGCGGAAACGCTGGACGAACCGATCAAAAGACTCAAGGCCAATGCAGACACACGAAATTTCTTCATATTCTTCCTCCCTATGAGACATTGCTCGATTTAAGGGTAGGAAGAAGGGAAGACACATTCAAGCAGATTTGCCCATCTATGACATCCAGTTACAGAATGTCGTCGCGGATGCAGGCCTTGAAGTGGCCGGGGCTGACTTCGCGCAATTCGGGGATGATGTTGGCGCAGTCGGCAATCGCATAGCGGCAGCGGGTGCGGAACACGCAGCCACTGGGCGGATTGATGGGGCTGGGAATGTCCCCTTCCAGAATGATGCGCTGGCGCTTGACCGTGGGATCGGGCACCGGTGCCGCCGAGAGCAGGGCCTCGGTGTAGGGGTGCTTGGGGTTGGTGTTCAGCTGGCGGCTGGGCGCAACTTCCATCACGCGGCCCAGGTACATCACAATGATTCGGTCGCAGATGTACTCCACGACGGCCAGGTCGTGGGCAATAAACAGCACCGTCAGACCCAGTTCTTCCTGAAGGTCTTGCAGCAGGTTGACGACCTGCGCCTGAATGGACACGTCCAGGGCCGACACCGGCTCGTCGGCCACGATAAACGCGGGGTCCACGGCCAGGGCGCGCGCAATGCCGATGCGCTGGCGCTGCCCACCCGAGAACTCGTGCGGGTAACGGCGCATATGCTCGGGGCGCAGGCCGACCTTTTGCAGCAGCTCGGCAATGCGGTCAATGCGGCCCTTGCCGGGGTGCAGGTTATGAATCTGCATGGCCTCGCCGATGATGTCCGAGACCGTCATGCGCGGGTTCAGGGACGCGAAGGGGTCCTGAAAGATGATCTGCATCTCACGGCGGTAGTCCCGCATCTGGCCCTTGCTGAGCTTCGTGATGTCGGTGCCGTTGAAGATGACCTGGCCGCCTGTGGGCTCAATCAGGCGCAGGATGGCGCGCCCGGCCGTGGTTTTGCCCGAGCCGGACTCGCCCACCAGACCCACCACTTCGCCGCGCCCAATCTTGAACGACACATCGTTGACGGCCTTGACGTTTCCCACCACGCGCGAGAGCAGCCCGCCGCGAATGGGAAAGTATTTTTGCAGGTTCTGAACGTCCAGCAGCGTGTCGCCGGTCGCCGGCATGGTGCGGCGGGTCTGGGCGCTTGGTTTGGGGGCAGCGGTCATGCGGTCACTTCCTGAGCCTGGGCAAATTCACGCCAGCGGATGCAGCGGGCCATGTGGCCGTGCCCGGTGTCTTCCAGCGCGGGCACAGCTTTCGAGCAGTCGGGAACAGCGAACTTGCAGCGCGGCTCAAAGGCACAGCCGGGCGGCAGGCTCAGGGGGTTGGGGACGTTCCCAGGGATGGCTTCCAGGCGGCCCTTGGGCTGGCCAGGCACATGCTCCACCTCACCCGGACGGGGAATCGAGTTCAGCAGGCCCATGGTGTAGGGATGGCGGGGGGCTTTGAAGATCTCGACCACGTCGCCTTCTTCCACCACGCGCCCGCCGTACATGACGACCACGCGGTCGGCCATTTCGGCCACCACGCCTAGGTTGTGCGTAATGAAGAGGATGCTCATACCCACTTCTTTTTGCAGCTTGCGCATCAGGTCCAGAATCTGGGCCTGAATGGTCACGTCCAGCGCGGTGGTGGGCTCATCGGCAATCAGCAGGGCCGGCTTGCACGACAGGGCCATGGCAATCATCACGCGCTGGCGCATCCCGCCCGACATCTGGTGTGGGTACTCATTGACGCGCTTTTCAGGTGCTGGAATGCCCACGAACCGCAGCATGTCGGTGGCCACGCCCATGGCCTCTTTCTTGTTCTTGCCCTGATGCAGCATGACCGCTTCAGCAATCTGGTCGCCCACCGTATACACGGGGTTCAGGCTGGTCATCGGCTCCTGAAAAATCATGGAGATGTCATTGCCGCGAATCTTGCGCATCGCCGCTTCGCTGAGCTTGGTGATGTCTTTGGGCGCGCCGTCCTTGCCCGTGAAGAGAATCTCGCCCTCCACGATCTTGCCCGGAGGGCTGGGAATGAGGCGCATGACCGACAAGCTGGTTACGCTCTTGCCCGAGCCCGATTCACCCACGACAGCCAGCGTCTCACCCTTCTTGATGTGGAAAGTCACGCCGTCTACGCTCTTGACGACGCCGTCGTCAGTATTGAAATACGTCTTGAGGCCGTTTACGGCCAGCAGGACTTCACCCTGGTGGGTCATTGTTCCTCCGTTTTGCGCACGCCAAACATCATACAACTGGATTGAATGGTAAGGGACAATCAGTGCCCGGACGCGGCCCGCAAATCTGGCCGCGTCCGGGCAGAAAAACCTACGAGCGCTTGCGAGGATCGAAGGCGTCGCGCAGGCCGTCACCGAGCAGCTGGAAGCACATCACGGTAAACACGATAAAGAAGCCAGGAATCAAGACCCAGGGCCTCTGATTGAGGCTACTTAAACCGCCGTCCTGCGCCTGCTTGAGCAAACTGCCCCAGGAAGCGTAGGGCTCAACAGCACCAATACCGAGGAAGCTTAAGCCAGATTCGAGCAGGATGTAGCTGGGGATGGCCAGTGAGGTCACCACGATGACGTAAGTCGTCATGGTGGGCAGCATGTGACGAATCATGATGCGGTTATCGCTGGCGCCCAGACTCTTGGCGGCCGAGACAAAATCCTGCTCACGCACACTCAGAAGCTGCCCACGTGTGCTGCGTGCCAGGCCGCCCCAGCCGATAAACGCCAGAATGCCGAGAATGACATAGAGCGCAAAGATAGGGTTGATGTCCTTAGGGAAGACACTGCGCAGCAAGAGAAGCAGAAACAAGGTAGGAATGGAAGCCAGCACCTCAACAAGGCGCATGATAAGCGTATCAACGAAGCCGCCAAAGTAAGCAGAGGCTGCGCCCATGAAGAGCCCAATCAACGTGCTGATAAGCACGGCCCCCACGCCAATGGTCAGACTAATCTGTGAAGCATACAGAGTACGGCTCAGCAGGTCACGACCCAGGTCTTCTGCTCCGAAGAGATAGATACTGCATTCCGAGTTACCAGTACCAAATAGATGCAGGCTGCCAGGAAACAGTCCTAGAATCCTGTATGTATCTCCACGCACGCCGAGGTAGAGAGGGCATTTCTGGGCCGATGGCCGGTACTCATTGACGAACGTCTCCGGATTGAGCTGCTGGGTGTACTTATAGACGAAAGGCCGACCAAAAGCTCCCGTTTCTGGGTCACGGAAATGAATGGGCGTAGGAGGATGAAAGCGCGTGATGTTGCTGGTGGAATAGTTAGACAAACCTGCAGGAGCCAGGAACGGCGCAAAGAGCGCCATGAGGTAGATGGCAATGAGCATGACGCCGCCAGTCTGAGCCAGGCGGTTTTTGCGGAATTGAGACCAGGCCACCGCGAACTGTGATTGCCCTTGGGCCTTCACTTGTTTGGTTGATACTGTAGAGGCTGTTGTGGTCACCGCCATCACCCGACCTTGATGCGGGGGTCAACAACCGCTAAAAGAATGTCGCTCAGTGCGTTGCCCACCACCAGCAGGACCGTGGTGATCACGGTAAAACCCGCAATCAGGTACAGGTCCTGCGCGTTCAGGGCGTCCAGAATCATAGGTGTAATGCCAGGATAGGCAAAAACCACTTCCATAAAACCAGCTCCACTGACCGCTGCTGGCAGCAACCCGCCAATGCCAGCCACAATCGGCAAGATAGCGTTACGGAAAGTGTGCTTCCAAATGGCAGTCCGCTCGGTAACCCCTTTGGCCCGTGCGGTACGGATGTAATCAGCGCGCATCACTTCGAGCATCTGACCGCGGATGACGCGGGTCGTTCCTGCGGCGTCACTGACGGCCAACACCAGTGCCGGAATAAGAATGTGTTTGAGTACGTCCCAGATCTTTCCCAGTGGACTGTAGTCGTCAAACTCGTTGCTGGTCATACCAATGAATGGGATATCGATATTTGTCTTCTGCTTGAGTAACAGCAGGCCATAAATAACAATCAAGGCCAAGAAAAAGCTAGGGAAGCCAAGCAAGAAATACAGGACCACATTAACGGCCTTATCGATCAATGAATTCTGCCGCACCGCCCCGAATACGCCCAGCGGGATTGCAATGGCATAGAAAAACACCAAGTTCAGCAGCACCAAGCAGAGTGAATTGAAAATGCGCGGTCCCATCACATCTAGCACTGGCTGCTGATATGAAAAGGACAAGCCAAAGTCGAAATTGAAAAGCATATTCCGCATCCAGAGGAAATACTGCTCAATAGGATGGCGGTCCAGGCCAAAATTGCGTTGCAGGGCAGCCAACTGCTCAGGGCTAATGTTGGGATTAAGTTTTGCAGGCGTGAGAAAGTCGCCAGGCGCCAGCTGAATCACGAAAAAGATCAGCAGGCTGGCCAGAAGTAAGGTGGGGATGGACTGCACCACCCGCCGCAGCAGGAATGGAATCATGAACGTACTCCGTGACTGGTCATGCGTGTGGGGGGTAGTCCGCGCGGGCGAACCACCCCCCGTTGGGAGCAGAAATGCTCTGGTATTACTTGATGAAGGTCAGGGCCTGGAGACGGTGGCCGTAGTAAGCGTCCATCATGTTGGCCGCGAACTCGCCGCCCAGACGCTCATTGAAAGCCACATGGAAGTTCCCGCCGACCAGGTAGATGACGGGCTGCAACTCGCCTTCGGTCTTCATCAGCTGACCACCAATAGTGCGGCGGCGGGCGTCGTTCAGCTCGGCGTCACCCTGGTAATACAGCTTGGTCATCAGCTGTTCCTGACTGGTCAGGCACTTACCGCTGGTGGGGTTGTTGTAGCTGTGCAGGTTGGTACCGCAGGGCACAACGTTGGTGCCGAAGCTCCAGATGTTGCTGCCACCAGACAGGCCCAGCAGAATCGCGTCAAATGGACGATTCTCGCCCTTAGCAGTCAGCTGACCCACCAACGTGTTGAAATCGATAGGCGTGAAGTTGACTTTGACGCCCACCTTCTTGGCCTCGTCACGGAAGATAGCGCCGAGTTGCTCGCGCACCGTGTTACCCGCGTTGGTGCTGAGGTTGAATTCCAGGACCTTGCCCGCCTTATCCACGAGGTAGCCTTGGGCATTCTTCTTGGTGTAGCCCAGCTGGG
This sequence comes from Deinococcus arboris, assembly GCF_009755355.1. Classification (GTDB taxonomy): domain Bacteria; phylum Deinococcota; class Deinococci; order Deinococcales; family Deinococcaceae; genus Deinococcus; species Deinococcus betulae. The sequence continues at coordinate 149,778 of NZ_WQLB01000005.1, forward strand.
CCAGCAGACGGGTTGCCTCGGCCAGGTTGTACTTGTACTGGGGCGCACCAGCAGCGAGACCTGCGTCAATCTGCTGTTTGAAGATTGGGTAAACGCTGAAGTAGGTGGGGGTGCCCAGGCCGCCTAGCGCCAGCTGAACCATCGCGTCGCGGTTGGCAATGTGGCTCATGGCGCGGCGGAAGCGCACGTCACGGAACAGCTTCTGCTTAGCGGCGTCATCCGTCTTGTTCCAGTTAAAGGTGATCCACTGACTGGTGGCCTGCGGGCTCACGTTGGCCTTCAGGAAGGCCTTGAGGCTGCCACCGTCAATAGCACGCTTAGTCTGCGCCAAGTCGTCGGCGTTGCGCATGCCTACGGTGTCAATTTGACCCGCCAGGAAGGCCGCCAGTGCCGCATTGGCGTCGGCCACAATCCGCACCGACAGGTTGTTCAGGTAAGGCAGTTCCTGGCCACGGCTGTCTTTATTCCAGTCACCGAAGTAAGTGTTCTTTTTAAAGACAGTGCGCTCGCCGGCGCGGTAGCTTTCCATCGCCCACATGCCAGGTGTCACGATCTGGCTGGCTGGCGTGGCCAGACCCCACATCTTCTTGATGGCGTCAGCGCCGCCGCTACGGTAAGCGGCACCAAAGATATGGTCAGGCCAGGGCGTGAAGGACATGATGCTCAGAGCAGAAGCACTCTGCTGCGGGAAGTCGAACTGAAGAGTGTAATTGTCGAGCTTCTTGATGGTGATGGGTTTGCCGGCCAGGAAAAAAGTGTCACGGCTGTTGCTGCCCACCTTGTCGTCAGTGTGAATCTTCCAAGTAGTGACCCAATCCTCAGCCGTGATGTTCTGACCGTCACTGAATTTCATACCCTGACGAATCTTGACCACAAACCGCTTATTGCTGTTGCTCACCACAGGCGCGGCGGCAGCCATGTATGGAATGAACTCATCGTTGCGGGGATCCTGAGCAAACAGACCTACCGTGCCTGTGCCGCCCGTCGACAGACGGGTGGGGATGCTATCTGCCTCCGCGCTAGTGAAAGGATTCATAGTTTTGAAGTCGCTGATGGCCGAGATGCGAAGCTCGCCGCCACGCTTGTTTGCAGTATTTTGCTCAGCCGTCCACGCAGCAGGATAAGCAAACGTCTGAGCAGCGGCAGAGCCAACGCTCAGGGCGAGGGCAAGGGTCAGGATCTTCTTCATAGGTTCCTCCGAAAAGTTGCAGCTGTGGAATATGACAACGCGCCGGCTCACGCCGGGAGTGGCATTGAAAAAGGGTTTTCCAGCGAGGCCAACTATATGGAATGGCTTAGATTTGGTCAAGGTACGCCGCAACAATACAGAGGCGCGTCATGGCAAGGTCAGCCCAAACTTACAATTACGACCCGGCCTGGACAGAATTCCCAGAGACACCATAAAAAGCCCGCCATACCACACGTGACGGGCCAGAGCGAAGAACAAGTTTTTAGCGCGAGACGAAGCTAATTAGCAGCGCCAGCAACATGAAAAACCCACCTAACACGCTGGTGATGCGAATCAGGCCACCCTCGACGCCGCGCCCACCCAGCAGGGAACCGCCTGACGCCATGCTGGCCGAGAGCCCTGCCTGCTTGGGCACTTGCAGCAGTACGAAAAACACCAGCGCCAGGCACGCCAGCGCAAACAGCACGATAAACAGGTTCAGAATCATGACAGACCTCGGGGAAAGAGAGCCAGAACTCTGCTGGCCAATAGGTCACGGTATAGCACGCCCGCGCCTGCTCTAACCGGTCAGTCCCTACTTGCGGCGCACCCGCCGCGCGCCGTGGTCTGGCCGCACACCATCAGCTATCAAGTGCAACCACTGGCTGAGGTAATACCCCACCAGCAGCGGCGCGGCAACCTTCCAGCTCAGCGGCTCGGGCAAGGTAGGAAGCGTCAACCCCGGCACCAGATAGGTCAGCAGGCCCAGTACCAGCGCCACGATCAGGGCCACGTAGAGCAGACGAGTGAGCGGCCCCACCAGCCAGGTGTGTGACCACCCCCGGTGACTAAAGAGCATGCCGTAAGGCACCCACAGCACCCCCAAGACCCCCCAGTGCCGCTTGCTGTCCACCCGCCCCTCGGCCAGGTCAAGGTCGGGCGACAGCAGAAACGTGCCAGCGGCGTAGGCCAGCGTGAACCACAGACCTTGCGCGGGCGTCACCACCACGGCCTCCAGCCGGGAAGCCACCAGCGTAGCCGCAGCCAGCACGCTATAGGCCGCAATATTGATCAGGTTATGCACTCGTCCACTGGGCACGCGCGCCATTGTGCCAGACCTGTCCAGTGGGATGCACCGGGCTTCATGCACCCTCAGAAAACTTCAGGCATCCTGAGGCCACATGCCCAACTTGCTGCCCCGCCTGCCCGGCCTGCTGCTGCTGACCGCCCTGCTGGCCGCGTGTAATCCGACCCCGACGCCCAGCGATGCCCTTGACGCCCGCACCGTCCCACTGGCCCAGGCCGCCAGCGGCAGTACGAGCGTTCCGTTCGCGGGGCAGTGGCGAGTCACTGACCGCCCGGACTGGCTCAGCGTCACCCCTCTGTCTGGTCAGGGAAATGTCACCCTGACCATCACGGCCGACCGCGCGGCAGCTACGCCCCTGAAGGCCAATCAGTCTGAGCTCAGTGGGCAGATCAAGATTGAATGGACCTCCGGCACGGGCAGCGTGGCCAAATCAGGGGCAGCACTCTGGACGGTCACCGCTCAGCAGTTTGAGCTGGGTGGGCGCCTGGTCGCCCCAGCCCAGGCCCAGGGTCAGGACGCGCAGTCTGCGGCGTCGCTCAGGACACAGGCCCCAGCCGGCACTGCACGCGGCGTCATTGTGAAATACCGCAGCGCCAGCCTGAAGCCTCAGGGCGGGGCCAGCTTGAGCGCCGCACAGCTAGGACAGCGCACTCTGGAAGCAGCACGCCTTAAGGTGCTGGCCACCTCTGCTCTAGGCACGCAGAGCGCACAACTGAATGTGACCAATGTTGACGCCGCCCTGGCGGCCCTGCGCGCTGACCCTCAAGTCGAATACGCCGTGCCCAACGCGGTCCTGAGCGCCCAGGCCCAGCCCGTCGTCCCCAGCGACCAGTTTGCCGGGCTGCAATGGGCTTACCCTCTGATGGGGTACGGCGGCGTGTGGCGCGACATGGAAGCAGGCGGCTACACCAAGCCCGTCACGGTGGCCGTCGTGGATACGGGCGTCCGTTTTGACCACCCAGACCTGAAGGGCCAGCTGTGGGGCCCAGGCGAGGGCGCCCTGGACGTGCTGCCCTTTACGGCCGGCGACGCCCAGACCTCGCCCTACGACAGCGGCGACGGCGACGGCCCCGATACCGACCCCACCGACCCCAGCATCCAGGGCCGCACCACAGGCAGTCACGGCACTCACGTCACCGGCATCATCGCCGCGCGCTGGGGCGACAATGGGGTGTCCTGTGATGGCTGTAGCCAGACCGGCGTGGTCGGTGCCAGCTACAAGGCCAATATCAAGGTGCTGCCGATTCGGGTGCTGGACGCGCAGGGCAACACCAGCGAGGCTGATGTGATTTCGGCGGTGCGCTACGCGGCGGGCTTGCCAGTCACCCTGGGCACCACCACCTACCGCAACCCACACCCCGCGCAGGTCATCAACCTCAGCCTGGGCGGCGACATCAGCGCCGATACCGCCCGCCCCATGTGCGACGCCATCGCAGAAGCCCGCAGCGCCGGTTCGCTGGTCATTGCGGCGGCGGGCAACGGCTACGGCACCTCGCCCTATTACCCCGCTGCCTGCTCCGCGGCGGTGGCCGTGGGCAGCGTGACCCTCTCAGGCGGCAGCGCGCCGCAAAGGTCGAAATTCAGTAACGCTTATCCCGAGGTGCAGCTCTCGGCGCCGGGCGGCGCTGAGCCCTACGGCGGCAACCGTTTTAATGGCGGAACCCTGAACGGCCAGCCTTTCCCAGACGTGATTCTCTCGACGGACTGGGACTACATGAAGAATCAGCCCAATTACGCCGCCCAGGTGGGCACCAGCCAGGCCAGCCCGCAGGTGGCGGCCCTGGCGGCGCTGCTCCTCAGTAAGGGCGTCACGACTGGCCCCGCCGACACGCTGGCCCGCCTGGTGGCCACGGCCACTGACCTGGGAGCCCAGGGCCGCGACGACCAGTTTGGCTACGGTATGGTCAACGCGGCCGCCGCCCTGAATGCGCCCGCAGTCAGCAGCACCCTGGGCCTGCGGCTGCAAAGCGCGCGCGGCCTGACCTTTCAGCCTGCCGTGGACGCCCTGGGCCGGTTCCAGGCGTACCTGGGCGACGGCACCTACCGCGTGATCGGCGGCCTGGACACCGACAGCAACGGCATTTACGGCGAAGCCCACGAGAAGCGGGTCGAGCGCGAGGTGACGCTGGCCCGGGCCACGCCCCGCGTGGATGTCGGCGACCTGCAACCCCGCTGACCCCTAAGCGTTCAGTGCGCCGCTGAGCCTTGTCCTCAGCGGCGCACGTCTATCACGGTGCGGCCCCGCACACGCCCCGCCAGAATCTCTGGGGCCAGCGTGGGCACCTCGCTCAGCCCCCGCGTCTGGGTGATGGGGGCCAGGCGCGCGGCAGGCAGATCACGGGTCAGGCGGGCCCAGGCGGCCTCCCGGCGCTCGGCCGGGCACGTCACCGAGTCCACGCCCAATAGATTGACGCCGCGTAAAATGAGCGGAAACACCGTCGTCCGCAGGTCGTGCCCCCCCGCCAGCCCGCACACCGCCACCGAACCGTGGGTGCGGGTCGAAGCGTAAGCGCCGGCCAGGGTCGCGCCGCCGACGGTGTCCACCACGCCGGCCCAGCGCTCCTTTTCCAGGGGCCGGGTCAGGCCAGACACCTCCTCACGTCCTATCACGCGGGCGGCCCCCAGGTCGTGCAGGTAAGCTGCCTCCTCTGGGCGGCCAGTGCTGGCGACGACCTCATGGCCAGCAGCGGCCAGCAGCGCCACGGCGGTACTCCCCACGCCGCCCGCCGCACCCGTCACCAGCACCTCACCCTGACCGGATTTCAGGCCAGCGGCCTCCAGCGCCAGCACAGCCAGCATGGCCGTAAAACCAGCTGTGCCCACACTCATGGCCCAGTGGGGCGTGGTCCCCGGAGGCAGGGCCACCAGCCAGTCGGGGTGCACGCGGGCCAGTTCGGCATACCCCCCGTCCTGGCGCTCGCCTATTCCCCAGCCGGTCAGCAGGACGGGGGCGCCAGGAGCCCAGCGCCCAGAGCGGTCTTCCAGCACCGTGCCGGCCAGGTCAATGCCGGGTGTCATGGGATGCGCCTTCAGGACGCCCGGGCGGCCCAGCACCGCCAGGCCATCTTTGTAATTCAGGCTGGAGTGAGACACCGCCACCACCACGTCCCCGGCGGGCAGTGCGCTGAGCGGCAGGGTCTGAAACTCGGCGTGCGTGCTCTGGTCGGCTTGCTGAGCACGCAGGGCGCGGAAGGTCGCAGGCAGGGTGGACATGAGAGCAGGCTAGCGCGAGAGGCCCCAGCCTTGAGCGTCCATTCAGAGGCGCCCGCCCAAGCTGACACCTCTGTGTTAGACTCCGCCCTGCATATGGAGCCTCCCAGTTCCGGCTCTCTGACCGCGCCCGGTGACGACCGCCAGGGAGCGGCGTTTTTGCTTGGCACCCCCCCACTGGTCACCGACGCCCTGACGCCCGAGCGGCGTCAGGCGGGCAGCATGTGCCTTGCGGATGACCCCGACGCGACCACGGAGCGCGTCCTTACATGAGTGACCTTTTTGGTATTCTCGCCCTGTTTTTTCTGGTGTTGATGAACGGCTTTTTTGTGGCCGCCGAGTTCGCCCTGGTCAGCGTGCGCCGCACGCGCATCGACCAGCTGGCCGAGGAAGGCAACGCCACGGCGCGGGTCACCCAGCGCGCCCTGCAAAATCTCGACCTGTATATCGCCGCCACCCAGCTGGGCATCACCATGGCCAGCCTGGCGATTGGCTTTGTGGCCGAGCCAGCCATTGAACACCTACTCGAACCTCTGTTTCCCGAAGGCCAGTTTACGGAGGCACAGGTCAAGGCAATCTCGTTTGGGGTGGCTTTTGCCATCAGCACCGTCCTGCACATCGTGTTCGGCGAGCTGGCGCCCAAAAGCTGGGCCTTGCAGCGCAGCGAGCAGGTCAGTCTGCTGGTCACCCGCCCGCTTCTGGCCTTTACCACGGTTTTCAAGTGGGCCATTAAGGGGCTGAACGCCCTGGGCAACGGGGTTGTTCGCGCCTTCGGCCTGCGCGGCGTGGCGGGACATCACACCGCCTACTCCGAAGAAGAAATCCGGATGATTGTCAGTGCGTCCAGCCAGGAAGGCGTACTGGAAGACGACGAAAAAGAGCTGGTGTACAACGTCTTTGACCTCTCGGACACCACCGTGCGCGAGGTCATGACACCCCGCATCGAAATGGTACTGGCCGACAGCGCCGCGCCGCTGCGCCGCCTGCTGGAAATGCACGCCGAACACGGTTACTCGCGTATTCCCGCCTTTCAGGACACGCCCGACAACATCGTGGGCATCGTGCATACCGGAGACGTGCTCGCCCACCTGGACACCCTGGACCACACCCTGATTGCCGACATCATGCGCCCGGTGTTCTTTGTGCCGGAAGGGATGAAAATCAAGGACCTCCTCACCAAATTCCGCGACAAGAAGAGCCACCTGAGCATCGTGGTGGACGAGTTCGGCGGCACGGCGGGGCTGGTCACGCTGGAAGACGCCCTGGAAGAGATTGTGGGCGAAATCTACGACGAGACCGACGAAGAAGAATTGCCCATGATCGAGGTCATCGGTGAGGGCGTCTACCTGATGGACGCCAGCCTGACGGTGGGCGAGGTCGAGGAGCGGCTGGCCAGCAATATAGAAGACGGTGAGGGCGAATTTGATACCCTGAGCGGCTTCATGACTGGCTACTTTGGGGACATTCCCGAAGCCGGCCAGAGCTTCACCCACAACGGCTGGGCCTTCACGGTCGAGGCCGCTGACCAGCGCCGCGTGACGCGGGTGCGGGTGGAGCGCGCCCCGAACACCGACCCGCTGGACCCCGAGGACACCCATGAGTAACGCCCTGAACCTGACCCCCGACCCCCAACTGCTTGAAGGCGCCAAAGCCGCGTTTAAGCAGGCGTACGCTCCTTACAGCAAGTTCCATGTGGGCGCCGCCCTGCGCACCAGTGATGACCGCGTGTATTTTGGCGCCAACGTCGAAAATGCCAGCTACGGCCTGGGCCGCTGCGCCGAGCAGAGCGCCGTGCAGGCGATGGCCACCGCCGGGGGCCGCGACTTTACCGACATCGTCGTGTATTCCGAAGCCTCGCCGCCAGCCAGCCCGTGTGGCGCATGCAGGCAGGTGCTCTACGAATTTGCCCCCGACGCCCGCGTGGTCTGTGTCAACCAGCACGGTGAAGTGGTCAGCGGCTACGTGAAGGACTTTCTGCCCCACGGTTTTCGGCTGGAACAGCGCGACGACGGCCACGACGTCAGCGTTCAGTAAAGACAGAGCATTCAGGGGCGGCGGCAAGCCGCCTCTTCCTTTGGTGCCAGCGTGGGCCAGTGATAGGCCAGCACGGTGGTCACACTGGTCAGCGCCTTATGAGGCCGGGGAAGCCCGTCGGGAGGAACGGGCGCCAGCGCTCCTGCCGGGCCAAAGGTCAACGTGACCCGCATGCAGATCGCCTGATCCTGAAGCCAGACCTGTTTGATCTGCCGGCCAAACATCCGCTGGCCCGCTTTCAGGTGCAGGTCGGGCACTACCCCACGCACCTGGCCCCGCAGGTTCCAGAGCCGCAGCGAGGTGTCACCCCAGGCCACCAGGTACCGCCCGTTGGGGGTCCAGAGAGTGCCAGGAAGACCACGAGTACGCTAGAGAGCCTGGAGATCACCAGTTGCCTTAACCAGAAAAAGGTCGCACCAGTCGGCGTTCACTGGCCCCAAAACGCACCGCTGAACCACCGCAGCGGTGCGGGTACGGTTAAAGGCGACCGTGGGGCGAGTATCGGTAAACAGGTCGTCTGGCCCTGGGTCGCGCAGGGGCACCTGCACTGCGGTGCCACCGGGGAATGTCACGGAAAAGAACAGGGCCGCCGCCAGCAGAAGCATGAACCAGCCTACGCAGCCTGACCCAGCGCGCCGTCCGCCTTTGGCATGAAATATAAAAGCGGGAGAAGCCAGTGCGGCCTCTCCCCTTTGACCCTCTCTTTGGCTTATTGCAATGCGGCGCGCACGCCCTCCGTCAAGGTGGTCGTAGGGCGGCCTATCAGGCGGCGCAGGTCACCCGAATCTGTGTAGAGGTCGCCCTTTTCCAGGTGCACATCTGAGTCAGCCAGCATCTCGGCCAGGGCGTCCGGCAGGCCCACGCCGCGCAGCATCTGGGCGTAGTCACCCTCCGGCATATTCTGGTACACCACCGGGCGGCCACTCTGGGCCTGCACCTCGGCGGCCAGGTCGCCCAGGGTAAAAGCCTCATCGCCGCCCAGTTCATAGACCGCATTGTCGTGGCCCGGCTGACTCAGCACGGCGGCGGCGGCCTCGGCGTAGTCGGCGCGGCTGGCGGCACTCACGCGGCCCTCGCCCGCACTGCCAGCTACAGCGCCGTACTGCGCCGCCTGGGCCGGGTTGTAGTTTTCCAGATACCAGCCGTTACGCAGAAACACAAACGGCAGGCCAGAGGCGCGGATCAGGTCTTCGGTGGCTTTGTGGTCAGCGGCCAGAGCGAGGCCCGAAGTGTCGGCGCGCAGAATGCTGGTATAGGCCAGCAGCTTGACACCAGCGCGCACAGCGGCGTCCACGACCTGCCGGTGCTGGCCCACACGGTCTTCAAAATCATTCGAAGAAATCAGCAGGAGTTTATCTACCCCTTGCAGCGCGGCGTCCAGCGTTTCAGGCTGCCGGTAGTCGGCCTGGCGCACCTGGACTCCCTGCGCCTCTAGTTCTGCGGCTTTGGCCGGGTTCCGCACCAGTGCAACGATGTTCTGGGCGGGCACGCCCCGTTTCAGCAGGGCGGCGATAGTCAGCTGGCCGAGGTGGCCGGTGGCTCCAGTAATGGCAATCATATGAACTCCTGAGGCTCGGAACGCCGAACCAGCGACGAGAGGCAAGGGTGTAGAGAAAAAGTTGACAGGTCAGTGCAAAAAAAATCAGGCAGGCTGGGCCAGAGCCTGGTGGATGTCAGACAGACAGATCTGGGCCAGCCGGGCTTCCAGGGCCGCCTGAGCCTGATCAAATACGTCATCCAGCACCCCCTGAATACGCGCGCCCACCGGGCAGGCCGGATTGGGTTTGCGGTGCCGCTTCAGGACCATTTCTGGCGCATCTACGGCGCGGTAGATGTCCAGCAGACTGATGTCCTGGGCCGGTCGGGTCAGCCGCGCTCCGGGGACGCCGCGCTGTGTGGTGAGCAGGCCCGCACGCCGCAGCAAGCCCGTCACCTGGCGCACCACCACAGGATTCACCCCGACACTGCCCGCCATGTCCTCAGAACTGGGCGGCTCGGGCGAGTCGTTCACCAGAGACAGAATATGGACAGCGATAGCGTACTGACTGTTCATAGAGTTCCTCCTCTGGCAAGTCTCTTCGCCTTGTCATATTTTTATTTACAAGTAAGAGTTGTGTCAAGTGGCCAGGAGACTTGAAGAACGTCTTGTGAGCAGAGTGAGTAAGTTTGCTCACTCCTACTTTTGAGAACCGGGGGCCTCAGTCAGTGGAAAGATTGTGGTGACGGCCTCGCCGGGTGGCGTCAACATGGCTGAGGCCCAGGCCTTCACCGTCATTCGGCGCAGTGGTGACCGCGTAACCCAACAAAACCTTGACTTTAGCCGCGCCGTTCAGGGGCCCTACTCCACGCTGGGCCTGCTGGCGGAACTCCGTCAAGCGCTGCTGGGCCGCCAAGACGGGTGCCAATGCTGAAAGAAAACACGCGCTGAGAGACATGCAGTCCATCGCCTTTCCAGTGTGCTGAGGCTGTAAATGGCACGCCAGGACTCAGACACTCTCAGGGCAGCACAAGCACAGAACTCCAGCAGAGCCTTATGCCCTGCTGGAGTTGCAGTTGATGTTGCCTTAGCTGCCCAGCAACAGGCCGGTGTCCTCCGCGCCTCTCACCCAGTTCCTGACGGATGACACCACTCTGGCCCACTTGGCCGCGCAGCCCTCCAACCTGAACTGTTTCGGAGTTCCTCCTCTACGGATTGCATCTATTTCGATTGCACATCACAGCCTGCCCGATGTGCACACTCCACACCCGTCAGCCCGCTTCTGCCCTTGTTCTTCTGACCGGATGAAGCCGTTTTTGCAAACGCTTGAGTCGCCCTCTCAGTCGTGGGCAGCGGCCAGGGTCCGCTCTTTGCCGAACTGCTGGGCTTCGGTGCTGCCCGCCAGGGCCGTGGTGCTGCTCTGGCCCCCACCCGCCGCCTGCGCCACCAGGTCAAAGTAGCCAGTGCCCACCTCACGCTGGTGCTTGACAGCTGTGAAGCCGCGCTCCTGGGCGGCAAATTCCCGCTCCTGCAATTCCACGAAGGCGCTCATCTGGGTGCGGGCGTAGCCGTAGGCCAGGTCAAACATGCTCATGTTCAGGGAGTGGAAACCCGCCAGCGTAATGAACTGGAACTTGTAACCCAGCTTGCCGAGTTCCACTTGGAATTTGGCGATGGTCTCGTCGTCGAGGTTCTTCTTCCAGTTGAAGCTGGGCGAGCAGTTGTAGGCCAACAGCTTGCCAGGAAACTGGGCGTGAACGGCCTCGGCAAACTGGCGGGCGTCTTCCAAGTTGGGCACGCTGGTCTCGCACCAGATGACATCGGCGTAAGGGGCGTAGGCCAGCGCGCGGCTGATGGCCTGCTCAATGCCGGGCTTGACGTAATAAAAGCCCTCTGGGGTGCGCTCGCCGGTACAGAAGGGCTTGTCGTTGTCATCCACGTCACTGGTCAGCAGATTGGCCGCGTCGGCGTCAGTGCGGGCAATCAGGACCGTGGGCACGCCGCTCACGTCGGCCGCCAGGCGCGCCGCGTTCAGGGTCCGAATGAACTGACTGGTGGGCACCAGCACCTTCCCGCCCAGATGACCGCACTTCTTCTCGCTGGCCAGCTGGTCTTCAAAGTGAACACCCGCCGCACCGGCCTCAATCATAGCCTTCATCAGCTCGAAGGCGTTCAGGGGACCGCCAAATCCAGCTTCAGCGTCGGCCACGATGGGCACGAAGAAATCCGTATCACTTTTGCCCTCGCTGTGCTGAATCTGATCGGCGCGGCGCAGGGTGTTGTTGATGCGCTTGACCACTTCCGGCACAGAGGAGGCCGGGTAGAGGCTCTGGTCAGGGTACATCTGCCCGGCATTGTTGGCGTCGCCCGCCACCTGCCATCCCGAGAGGTAAATAGCCTTGAGGCCGGCCTTGACCTGCTGCATGGCCTGGTTGCCGGTCAGGGCGCCCAGGGCATTCACAAACGGCTCGTCTTTCATGGCGCGCCACAGCTTCTGGGCGCCGTGGCGGGCCAGGGTGTGTTCGATGGGCAGGCTGCCGCGCAGTTTCACAACTTCCTCGGCGCCGTAATTGCGCTTGATGCCTTGCCAGCGCTCCTCGGTCTGCCAGGTTTTCTCCAGAATCTCGGCGGGCGTTTTGGGGTTGGTGGTCATGGTGGGCCTCCGTAGGGTGTGAAAGGTGCGCCTCACCGCTGCCGGCGAGGTCAGAAGAGGGTCGTCTGGGATGCCCTGCTGGGCGGGTCTTGCTGTAGGGGCATTGTGCGCCGGGCACCTGCGCACAATGCATGGTGTACCCATGACAGACCGGGGTACACCAGCGCCATAAGTACACCACCCAACGCAAATGGCTGGCGGCGCCGAGGTCAGCCCCCGGCGCCGCCGCTTCCCTGCTTAGCCCTGCAGCCAGTCGGCCAGCGCCGCCTCAAATTCAGCGTGGTGGTCGTGGTGGTAGAGCATGCCGTGAAAGCCCGCCGCCTGCGCCGCGTCAATGTTCTCTTGCACGTCATCCACGAAAGCCACCTGCGCGGCTGGCACACCCATGGCATCCTCCAGGGCCGCGAAGGCTTCAGGAGCCGGCTTCTTGTGGCCCAGCTCGTTGCTAAACACCAGGGCGTCGAAGCGGCCAAACCGTGGGTCGCGGCGCAGATGGTCACTAACCACCGGGTAGTTGTTACTCAGCAGGCCCACGCGCACGCCAGCCGGCAGCTGCGCCAGCGTGGTGTACATGGGCGCGTTGTCGTGAATGCTGCCCAGATACAGCGGCTCGAACTCGCTGTACGGCAGCGTCAGCCCCGCCTCTTTCTGCACAGTGGTCCAGAACTGCGGCAGGGTCCAGGCACCAACCTCAAGCTGCCGCACATGCCGGAAATAACTCTCGCGCACACGTTCCACTGGCACCCCACTGCGCTCGGCCACGTTCTGGGTGCTGCGGCCGTCAAAGGTGCCTACAGTAAAGACCCCGCCCCAGTCGAAAGCAACGTGGCGCGGCGCGGCAGAAGGAAAGGTCATGGGCCAGATTGTCGCGCACGGGAGGGGCTGGTCAGCCCAGTGCTGTGCAGACTGCGCCGCCTGATCTCTCCTCTTGACGAGCCAGACCTACGGCCGCCTTCCTGGCGCAGCAAGCATTGAGAGGACAATCAGGCATTCAAAGAAAGAGGTGAACCCTTTCCAACTGCACCAGCTTCGAGGCGCGTTCCACGGTGTCAGGAGAACTAGCCTTCCAGCAGCAGCCCTCGCCCTTCCCAGGCTTTCAGGTTCATGGTGTGCAGCGCCTGCCAGGGCCGCAGCCAGTCGTCTTCAGCGCCCATCTTTTGCCCACGGCCATGGCGCAGCACATGTTGCCGGTGACAGGCCAGTAGCTCGGCCGCGCCCAGACCAGGGTGGCGGTGCACATCCACCTCGGGGCCAGATGACGGGGACAGGGCGTGCGGCGCCCCCGTACTCAGCACGCAGGCAAAGCCACTGGCGCGGTCGCGCAGCCAGGTCAGCAGGTACAGGGAGGGCCAGCCGCCCCCAGCCGTTTCGGGGGTTTCGCTCCAGCGCACCGCCGCCACAACCTCTGGTTCCAGGGTGTAGGCGCGCCAGTGCCGCGTGTCGCTCAGGGTGGGCAGGTAAAAGGTGCCGTGCGCGGTGGCAGGCGCCGCCAGCAGGTCGGCGTGCAGAGCGGCCAGCGCGCGTGAAGCCTCGGGGCTGGCGCCCCAGGTGCGTTCCGGCAGACGCTCAGCGCTCAGCTGTTCGGGCACTGTAGGCCCCAACACCGCGCGGTCCACCAGCCGCGCGCGGCTCAGGTCAGGCAGCAGCGCCACAGCCTGCGCCTCACCGACCAACGTTTGCAACTCCTCGTCGGTCAAGGCGGTCAGGTTCAGGCGGCGGGGCACACGTCACAGCATAGGGGACGGGTGTCACAGGCTTGGCACATGGCCCGCTTTCTGGGCTGTGGTCCTTATAGTGGGCAGGATGACGCGCACGCCCACCTATCACCAGCTCATGCAGCAGGTGGCCCAGACCCTGCTCTCTCATGACGGCCCCATTGTGGTGCTATCCCACGAAAACCCTGACGGTGACGCGCTGGGCAGCGTTCTGGGCCTGGCACGGGCCCTGCGGGGGCTGGGCCGCGAGGTCTACGCCCCCATGGCCACGCCGCGCTACCTAGCATTTGTTCCGCACTCCGGCGAACTGGATGAGCCGCTGACCAGCTGGCCATCAGGCGCGCTGGCCGCCGTGTTGGATGTGGACAACAATGATCCTTCGCGGGTGGCCGGGGCCGATCTGAGTGTGTTTGACGGCCCAGTTGTAAACATTGACCACCACGGCACCAATGCCCGGCAGGCCACGGCGGGCGTGGTCGAGCCGGGCATTCCCGCCGCCGCCATGATGGTGGCCGATCTGCTGGGCGCCATGAACGTGCCCCTAACCCCGGCCATTGCCACGCCGCTGATGCTGGGCCTGGTGACCGACACTGGCAGCTTCCGCTTTGACAGCGTAACCCCCGAGACCTTTGAGTGCGCCGCTGCTCTGCGCCGGGCCGGGGCCGACCTGGGCTGGCTGAGTGACCAGCTGGGGCGCAACCCGCGCACCTACTACACGCTGCTGCGCGAGGTGCTGGGCACTCTGGAATTCCTGCACGGCGGGCGCGTGGTGCAGGCGCATGTCACTGAGGCCATGCTGGAGCGCGCCGGCGCCGCTTGGGACGACGTGGAGAACTATGTGGGCACCCTGCGCAACGCCGAGGGAGCCGAGCTGGCAGTGATGCTCAAGGATTACGGCGACCGCGTGAAGGTGTCGCTGCGATCACGCGGCGCCCTGAGTGCCCAGAACATCGCGGTCGCGTTGGGCGGCGGCGGCCACGTGCCAGCGGCAGGCGCCACCCTGAATCTCCGATATCCAGAAGCCCGCACGCTGCTGGACGCCGCCATTGCTGCCGAACTGGAGCGGGCCGGCGAAGTGGGCTAGGGGAGCCAGAGCCCTGGCAACGCCACAGACATAAGCCCGGTCAGCCACGCAGCTTGACCGGGCCTTTCACTATGTTCAGATCAGGTGTGCAACGGCTCCAGCGTAACGCCAATCGTGCCTGGCCCGGCATGGGTGGCCACGACCGCGCCAATGGGGTGGTCACCCAGATCATCCAGTTGCAGGCCCGCTAATCCGGCGCGGACCTCCTGCAAGTAGCCCTCACCACCGGGGGTGGACAGAAACGCCGCGCGGGCGCCGCCATGCTGCGCGGCGTACTTGCGCACATGGTCCATGAGGTCCTGCATGGCTTTTTTGTGCCCACGCACGCGCCCGGCCGATTCCACACGCCCATTCTTGACCGTCAGAATGGGTTTGATGTTCAGCAGGCTGCCCAGCAGCGCCTGCGCGCCGCCGATGCGTCCATTGATCCGCAGGAAATCCAGGGTATCCACGGTAAACCGGATATCGGCGTGTTGCGACACGCGCTCCAGTTCCGCGACAATTTCGGGAACCGTCTTGCCCATGTTAATAAGGTCAAGGGCGCGCAGCACCCGCATGCCCAGGCCCATGCTGACCGACTTGCTGTCAATAACGGTCACGCGGTCCCCAAAGTCCTGGGCGGCCAGGCGGGCGCTGCCCACCGTTCCCGACATCTGCCCACTGATATGAATGCTCAGCACATGGTCAGCGGTGGCCAGGGCCTTGGTGTAGACCTCGGCAAACTCGGCGGGACTGGGCTGGCTGGTGCTAGGCGTCTTCTTGCCCGCTTTCAGGCCAGCAAAGAGGTCCGCCGGCGTGATTTCAATGCCGTCTTTGTGCATCTTGCCGTCAAACAGCACATACAGCGGCACACTGACGAGGCCGAGGTCGGCGCACAGCTGCGCGCTGAGGTCACTTGTGGAATCCGTGACAATGGCAATGGTCATTCGCAGATACTAGCGTGACGGAAGACACGTTAAGGAGCTGACTGGAGCCATGACAGTTGAAAATGTCCAAGGAATCGGTTACTGCCCAGCGTCTGGAGAAGGCACACACCCCTTCTTGGCGCCCGCAGCATGCAGCCTATTCAGGAGTAGCGAGAGACCCTCACCGAATCGGCAGCGGCCTTATATTCCGGACATTTCTTGTCCTTGATCGCATCCCATAACAGGCCTGAAGACGGCGTGTCCTTCTTTTGTAACAGCACACATCGTCCCCAGCGTGAGGCGATAGGCCCCCGGCGGCGCCCTTGCCAGTAGGGGCAGAACCAGTCCTCCACAGCACCGCTCTGTCCAAGACGGCCTGTAGAGCAATATATTGTGTCCGCAGGGATAAAAACGAGCCGGTCCACAGTCTTCAGACTACGTCGTTCTGACTTTTGAAAGTAGGAAGGAGGCTGAGGGTCAAGCTGGGCTACGACAGTCCAACTTGACCCTACTGTTTTCAGCTCTCTTGCTGACGAAGTGAAGAGAACGCGCCTTTAGTCCTTCTTCTTAGGCTGCCACTTTTTGCGGCCCACTTCGGGCGCGCTGGTGGCCTGCTGGCCTTCTTCCAGGGCATTTTCTCCGACTTCGCTCAGATGAACATGTTCGGTGATGGGGGTCTCGGTGGCCGCCGGTTCACTCATAGGAGCGGCCTCGGCGGCAGGCGCCGCTTTGGGTTGCCACTTTTTGCGCTCGCCCGGAGCGGCAGCGGGGGGCGTCGGTGCAGAGGCGGGTGGGCTGACCTCAGCCTCAACAGGCGCCGCTTCAGCTGCGGGGACTTCCGCAGGAGCTGCCGCCGCTTTCGGCGACCACTTCTTGCGCTCGCCCGTAGCTGCAGGGGCAGGTTGAGGCTCGGCTGAGGGTATCAGCTCCGCCGCTGGAGTGGTCGAAGCAGCGGGGGGCGCCTCTGCTTCAGCGGCTTTCGCTTTCGGGGCCCAGGCCTTGCGGGCCGTAGGGGCAGGCGTTGGGGCCTCAGCCGGTTGAGCCGCAGCCTCAGCTGCCACAGGAGCGGGGTTCACATCGTCAGTTTTGGCCTTCGGGGCCCAGGCTTTCCTGGTGGGGGCAGCCTCTGGGGCCGCTGCCGGAGCCTCTGTGGCGACCGGGGCTGGGCTCACATCATCACCGCTGGCTTTGGGCTTCCAGCTTTTGCGGGTAGGCGCCGCCTCAGCGGGAGCCGTTTCAGTGGACACTGGCGCCGCACCAGGCGCCGTCTTGGGCTGCCAGGCCTTGCGGGCGCTGGCCTCGGGGTGGGCGGCCTGGGGTTCGGGCTGGGTGTCGCGGTTCTGCACTGGACTGCCCGGCTGAGCATTGAACAGCTCCGAGCCGGTTTCGCCTTCCACCGCTTCAGGAGCGCCGGCAGAGGGCTGGTCGCCGGTGCGGTGCATGGGCGTCAGGGCGTTGGGGGCGCTGACCACTTCAGGCTGCTCCAGCGGAGTCGCGTCAGGCACCGGCCCGGTGGGCGCGGCGGCGGGGGTCTGAAAGGTGCCGTCGGCGCGCTGCACGCTTTCCAGCAGCAGTTCGGCCACGTCCTTGACGATAATGTCGTCGCGGCCCTGTTTCTCGGGCGTGGAGTTCATCATGGACTTGCAAAAGGGGCAGCCCACGGCGACGACCTTCCCGGTCCGCTCGTACTCGTCGCTGGCAACCTGGGCACTGTCCAGCCGCGCCTGAAGCTCGCGGAAGCGGTTGTCAGACACGCGCTCGCGGCCTTCTTCCTCCTCTTTCCAGAACTGCGCGCCGCCGGCTCCGCAGCAGAACGAATTCTCGCGGCTGCGTTCCAGGTCCAGCACCTCGCCCGCCATCCTGGTGATCAGCGTCCGGGGGGCGTCATAGACGCCATTGTGGCGGCCCAGATAACAGGGGTCGTGGTAGGTGACGTGTTCAGGCAGTCGTTCCAGCGGCAACTGCCCCGCCGCCACCAGGGTTTCCAGATATTCGGTGTGGTGAACGGTCTTGTAGTCGCCGCCCAGCTGCTTGTACTCGTTGCCAATCGCGTTCATGCAGTGCGGGCAGGTGGCCACGATGAGTTTGGGGGCCACCGTGTTCAGCGTTTCCACGTTTTCCTGGGCCAGTTGCTGATACAGAAATTCGTTGCCCGAGCGGCGGGCGCTGTCGCCGGTGCAGGCCTCTTTCTTGCCCAGCACGGCATAGTTCACGCCGGCTTTGTCCAGCAGCTGCACAAACGAGCGGGCCACCTTCTGCGCGCCGGGGTCGTAGCTGGCCGCGCAGCCCACCCAGTAGATGACATCCGGCTCTGGATTCTCGTCAATGGTGGGCACTTTCAGGCCCTCGGCCCACTCCATCCGCTTGTCGCGCGAGATGCCCCAGGGATTGCTGGCACGTTCCATGCCCCGGAAGGCGGTTTGCAGCTGCGGCGGAAACTCGCCGGCCACCATGACCTGATGACGGCGAATGTCAATGATGTCCAGCATCTGCTCGTCCTGCACCGGGCAGACCTGCATGCAGGCGCCGCAGGTGGTGCAGGCCCAGACGGATTCCTCGTTGATGGCGTATTCCAGCAGCGGGTGGGCGGTGCTGGCCCCAGACTCGAAGGCCGCCGGTTTCAGCGTGAAGGGGCTGGGGTGCGAAGCGATGACATTCAGCTCCATGCGCTTGTTGATTTCCAGGGCGGCCGGGCTCAGGGCCTTGCCGGTGGCGTTCGCCGGGCACACGTCCTGACAGCGGTTGCACTGAATGCAGGCGTATGCGTCCAGCAGGCGCGGCCACTCCAGCTCTTCCAGCTTTTCGACGCCCAGCTTGGGCTCCTCGGCTTCCATCGCTTCTTCCAGGCCCTTCATGGGCGGCAACACGCCGCTGCCCACTGGACGCTTGAGGGCGTAATTCAGAGGTGCCATGAAGATATGGATGTGCTTGGTGTACGGAAAATAGGCCAGGAAGGCCAGCACGCTGCCCAGCGCGCCCCAGTACCCGAAGATGCGCCAGCCTTCAACGGCCTGCTCGCTGGCGCCACTAAACAGCGCGCGGCCCAGGGCCCCTGAGAGCGGCTGATAGGGGTCAAAGCCGCCCAGCACACGGGCTTCCTCGACCATCTTGGCGGCGTTGCCCAGTACGCGGCTGCCCACGTGGAAGGTGATAAACGCCGAGACGATCAGGCCGTCGCGCAAGATGTAGTTCTGGCGCACCAGCGGGTGCAGCAGCGTCTTTTCGGTAAAGCGGAAATCGCGCTTGCTGGGCAGAAACAGCCGCCGGATAACCAGACTAATGACCCCGACCAGCACCAGAAAACTCAGGATGTCCGCCAGCAGGTTGTAAGCGGCCAGGAGAGGGCTGTCCTTGCTGTAGATGTGAAAGGGAATGTACCCTTCCAGGCCGTCTATCACGTTAACCAGCAGGTAGTACACGAAACCGTAAAAGATAAAGGCGTGCAGCGTACTGATAACGGTGCGGCGGCGGAAGGTGCGCTCCTGGGTCAGGCTGACGCGCAGGGCCGAGACCAAGCGGGCGACTGGCCGGTCAAAGCGGGCTTCGGTCGCGGCCGCCCCGCGCGTGATGCGGCGGTACAGGCGGTAAAAGCCCCACAGGCCGAGGCCGCCGGCCAGCAGAGCAAAGACGAAAAACAGAATCTGGTGAACGAGGGGCAGCAAGAGGGCACTCCTTGGTCGAGGAAGGGAACAGGCGCAAAAACTTGTACTCAGTCAAAGTATAGAGGAAGGCGGGCGTCCACTCTATATCTAGCGTCACCCATGCACCGCGTCGCGCGTCAGGGCCAAGTGAAGAAAATACACCTCGTCCTGCTCCGTCTCTGGGCCGGCCTCAAAGTATTCCATGATGAGCGCCTCCAGGCGGCCCTTGAGCTCTCTGGCCTGTTCCCTGGACAGCTGAATGACCCCCCACTCGTTCAGCGGCAGTTCAGGCGCTGGGGCCTGCGCGTCGTCCAGCGCCCAGGTGGGTAACTGACGCCGACTGAGCATGCCGTCTTCTGTGACGCGCAGTTCAACCAACCAGTCCGGTGAGATTCGGCGGTATTCCTGGGTAAAGCCCTGAAGCAACCGTGTCCAGCCCGGCCGGTTCAGGCGGTCAAGCATGTCGTCCAGCGGCATTACGCGCGACGGATCAATAATGAACGTCTGCGCCACTGCCTGATAAAGCGCTGGGCGGCTGGTGCCAACTTCTTTGAGCAGCCCCAATTTAACAAAACGCTTGACCCAGTACGTCAGAGCATTCTGCGACTGCCCGGTGACCTCGGCTACTGCGGCAATAGACTGAGGCTCAAGCATAAAAGGACCCAGAAGGCGTGTTTTAGAGAAATCCAGAAGCACTTCTATTGCGGATGAATCATTGATGTTAACACGCCGCATGGAAAAATTCTACCGGGTTTTTTGGATTCTGGTGGCGCTAAGCTGCACCCCACTTCGGGAGATAGATTCAGGAGGCTGTTATGGAGCGAAGTAAAACCCTCATTATTCGGTGCCTGGCACTGGGCGTCACTCTGCTGATGCCAATGGCCAGTGCCTGCGGCACCGCCGGCCCTGGCGACCCCGGTTTCAAATGCATGATCAGAATCTGCCAGGTTAACTGAAGCCCGCTTTCCCGCCGTCGCCGTCCGCCCTCAGGCGGCGACGGTTTTCTCTGCCTTTTTTTGCCTCTAAGGAGACCCAAGATGCGTCATCACCTGCTGATCACCGCCGTTTTCCCCTTGCTGCTCGCCGCCTGTGGCGGAGGTGGCACGGGCACGCCAACGCCAAACCCCATTCCGACACCGAACCCAAATCCCAACCCAGGCTCGGCGGTAACGACCCGGCTGGCCGCCTGTCCGGCGGTCAGCAACAGCTCGGACCCGGCGGCTAGCGCCTGCCTGGCGGGCACCTACGCGGGCAAAACGCTGTCCGGCGCCGACTGCTCGCTGACGGTGCGGGCCGATGGCAGCTATGACTACGCCAGCCCCACCCTGAGTTACACCTCTGCGCCCACCGCCCAGTCCATTCGGGTCTTTGGGCACAGCGATCCGCAAAACACCCATCAGGTCATCTGGCTGATTAGCGACCCCATGTCGGCCAACGAACCCAAGGAACTGGACTTCGAAGCCCGCTGGGGCGCCTATATCCAGAGCCCTAAATTGGAAATTGAGGCGACCAAGCATCTGGCCGGCGGCGGCAGGGTGTCCTCGGCCTGCACCCTGACCCTGTAAAAGCCCTCTGCCGGCTTCTCCCAGCACCGGGAGAGGTCGGCACTTCTTTTTTTCTGCGGAGGTTCCATGCCCAAAGCTGTTGTGTCGGCTGCACTTCTGACCCTCTTCCTGGCAGCCTGCCAGAGAGGCACGCCCACTCCGGCGGTCCCGGTTCCTGCTGCGCCCACGGTCCCCGCCGCCACGACCGGCACCGTCAACGGCGTGCGGGTGGTGGACGCCAGCACCTATCAGGTGGGCTTTACACCCCTGAGCGACAAAGACATTGTGGCCAACGGGCAACTGAAAGCTGTAACGGTCAGGAGCCTAAGCGCGGGAACAGCCACCGCCTCGGTCTGCGGGCAGGTCCAGGTGCAGGACGCCATCACGGTGGCCATCAACCTGGACAGCACTGGCAGCATGGTGGACAACGACCCCGGCAAACTGCGCCGCGCCGCTGCCCAGGCCTTCGTGACCCGCATGACCGCCCAGGACAGGGCGGCGGTGCTGTCTTTTGACACTTACACGTCGGCCAGCACCGGCCTGCTGGCCTCGCGGCTATGGCAGGATTTTTCGGCTGATAAAACACTGCTGAATGCCGCCATCACCAAGGCCACCTTTGAGGGCGGCTCGACCCAGGTGTACGACGCCATCGTGGATGCCAGCAAACTGGCCCCAATGGGCACCGCACTGATTCTGACCGACGGAGAGGACAATTCGTCACGGAACTCGGCCCAGAAAGCAATAGATGAAGCCAAAAAGAATGGCACGAAGGTCTTTGTGATTGGCCTGGACGCCCGCAACACCCTGAACTTCCGCGCGCTGGAAGACATCACGGCGGCCACGGGCGGCCTCTTTCAGAAAACAGGCAGTGCCGCCGACCTGCAAGGCTTCTTTGACCGGATGTACAACGCCTTTCGCGCCCAGGGCTGCGTGCAGCTGAGTTTCACCCAGAAACCGGCGGCCGGCACCGCCGTTACCGGCACCCTGAGTGTGACGGTGGGCGCGCCTGATCGCCGGGACGCCCAGGTGGACGTACCCTTTACCCTGACCGTGAGGTAACGGCCGTGCCTTGGCCTCGCTTCTGCCCCCACCCCGCCCGGCGTCCTGCGCTAGCGTGAGGGCGTGAGTCTGACCGCTGCCGAACTGCAAACGTACCTGAGCGCCCTGGTGACTGGCGACCTGAAGCTGTCCACCATGATCTGGGGGCCGCCCGGCGTGGGCAAAAGCAGCGTGGTGGCGCAGGTGGCCGCGCGGCACAGCCTGGGGTTTGTGGACGTGCGCCTCTCTCAGCTGGCGCCCACCGACCTGCGCGGCCTGCCCGTGCCCGAAGCCGACGGCCAGGGGGGCGGCGTCAGCCGCTGGTATCCCCCTGAATTCCTGCCGCGTTCGGGCGCCGGCATCCTGTTTCTGGACGAGGTGAACATGGCCCCGCCCACCATGCAGGGCATGGCGCAGCAGCTGATTCTGGACCGGCGGGTAGGCAGCTACGAACTGCCGGGGGGCTGGTTTGTCTGGGCCGCCGGCAACCGCAAGGAAGACCGCGCCAGCGTCTTTGACATGCCGGCGCCGCTGGCCAACCGTTTCCTCCACCTGACCGTGCGCCCCGACTTTGACTCGTGGCGGGGCTACGCGCTGGGCCGGGGGCTGCACGAGCATGTGATTGCCTTCCTGACTTTCCGCCCCGAACTGCTGCACCGCCTGGACCCCCAGCAGCCCGCGTGGCCTAGCCCCCGCGCCTGGGAGATGGCGTCACGGCTGCACCGCGCCGGGCTGGACACCGCGCCGGCCATTGGCGAAGCTGCCGGGGCCGAGTTCAGCGCCTTCGTGCGGCTGTATGAGCAGCTGCCCGACCTGGGCATCGTGCTGGAGGGCCGGGGCGCCGGGCTGCGCCTGCCCGACGAGCCCAGCGTGCGCTACGCCGCTGTGGTGGGCCTGGCCGCCCGCGCCGGGGACGCCGATCAGGCCTACCACGCCTTTACCTGGCTGGCCGACAGTGCCGGTCCCGAATGGCTGCAACTGTACGTGGCCACGCTGGTCAGCAAATTCCAGGCCATCGGGCAACTGGGCGACCTGGCCGCGCTGATTGGCCGCGATGAACGCCTGGCCGCGCTGGTGCAGGGTACCCTGGCGATGACGGAAGGAACGTGAGGGGAGACAGTCAGTGGTTGATGGTGGCTGGAAGCGGGCAACTGCTTTTTCCATCACCCATCAACTTTCAACCATCCACACCGGAGGCCCCATGACGCCTCCGGCCAGCCCCGACTTTCAGCGCCTTATTTCGGGCTCGCGCCTGCGGCTGCGGGGAAAGTCGGCATTTTTTGCCACGCTGCTGCTGCACGCCGAATTCGTGCCGTCGCGGGAGGTGGCAGCCGCCGGCACCGACGGCGAGCGCGTCTACGTGAATCCCGAGGTGGCCGCCAGCCTGGCGCCCGATGTGCTGGACGGCCTGCTGCTGCACGAGGTTCTGCACGCCGCCCTGTCGCACGTCGAGCGGCGCGGCCCACGCGAGAAAAAACGCTGGAACAAGGCCGCCGACCTGATTGTCAACGGCATGGTCAGCGCCGCCGGCCTGCCCGTGCCGCCCCAGTCGCGCCGCGACGACCACCTTGAGCGCCTGAGTGTCGAAGAGGTCTACACCTCGCTGGACGGCGAGGCCGATGAGAATGGGGACGAGGAAGGCGACGACCTGCTGGACGCCCCCCCCAGCGACGCGCCCCCCAAACAGGGCAAGCCCGGCCAAAGCGTGACCCGGCAGTGGCAGCAGGCGCTGGCCCAGGCCCGCAGCGTGGACGCCATGAGCGGCGGCCAGGGCGACGATCCCCTGGGCATGCACCGAGAACTGATGCGCCTGGCCCCGGCGCGGCTGGACTGGCGCGCGCACCTGTGGCGCTTTCTGGCCCGCACCCCCGTGGACTTCGGCGGCTTCGACCGCCGCTTCGTGGGGCGCGGCCTGTATCTCGAAGCGCTGGACGACGAATCGATGCGCGCCCTGGTGGCAGTGGACACCTCCGGCAGTGTGGACGACGACGCCGTCAAAGCCCTGGTGGGCGAGGTTCAGGGGGTGCTGGGGGCTTATCCACATGTCAAAGCCACCCTCTACTACGCCGACACCGAGGCGTACGGCCCACACGACCTCTCGCCGGGCGGCGAGATTCCCCCGCCGCAGGGGGGCGGCGGCACCGACTTCCGGCCCATCTTTGCCCTGCTGGACACCCACGAGCCGGACGTGCTGGTGTACCTGACTGACGGCTACGGCGACTTTCCAGAGGCGGCCCCCAGAACCCCGACCCTCTGGGTGGTGCCGCCCGGCGGCCTGGAAGACGAGGGCTTTCCATTCGGCGAGGTGCTGCGGCTGGAGGAACACGGGTGAACGCCACCGAGCGCCCCGCCGGCTTTGTGCCTGACCTGACCCTGGTGCCGGGCGAGCAGGCGCGCTGGTTCGTGTTTGACGGCCCACGGCTCCTCCTGGACGATCAGGAGGCGCTGCCCACTGGAGCCAGTCTGCCCTTTCCTGCACAGGACGTGACCCCGCTAGGTGCCCTGGACGGCCAGCAGTTTTTTGCAGCCAGCGTGACGGCTGGGCCGCCGCCTGGTTTCAGTGCCCACGCCCTGCGCGCCTGTTTTGGGCGGCTGCCAGACACCGAGATGGGCCTGGCAGGTTACGCCGCACAGGTCATTGACTTTGTCCGCACCCACCGCTTTTGCGGGCGCTGCGCCGCGCCGCTGAGTGACAGCGGGCACGAACGCTCCCGCACCTGCCCGGCGTGTGGCCTGACGGTCTACCCGCGCGTGGCGCCTGTAGCGATGGTGCTGATTCGGCGCGGTGAGGGGCACAGCACCGAGCTGCTGCTGGCGCGCGGGCCTCACTTTGCGCCCGGCGTGTATTCCGCGCTGGCGGGCTTCGTGGAACCTTCAGAGACGCTGGAAGCCGCCGCCCACCGCGAGGTGCAAGAAGAGGTGGGCGTGCAGCTCACCAACCTCCGGTACGTGACCAGCCAGCCGTGGCCCTTTCCGCATTCGCTGATGCTGGGCTTTGAGGCTGAGTACGCGGGCGGCACCATCACCCCACAGCCGGGCGAGATTGAAGACGCCCGCTGGTTTCCGGTCACGGCGCTGCCGGGGGTGCCGCCGCCCTTCAGTGTGGCCCGCACCCTGATTGACCGGGCGGTGGGGGCGGCCCTGGGCGGCGTGGCATCATCGGCCCCATGACGGCGGAACTTGACCCACGCACGCTGACCCTGCTGGGGGTGGAAGGCGCCCTGGCGGCGGCGGCCGCGCCCCGCGCCAGTGCCGAGACCTTAGGCGGCCTCTCGGCCCACCCGGACAGCCGCGTGCGCGCCCTGGTGGCCCGGCACCCCAACACGCCCCCCGAGGTGCTGGGCATCCTGGCGGCCGCCTACCCGGCCGAGGTGCTTGGCAATCCAGGCCTCCCCCTGATGCGTCTGGCCCGCCCAGGACTGCTGGGCGCCTTTCCGGCTGACGGGGTGATTGCGCTGCTGAACACCGACGGCGCTCCTGGCTGGATCACCGACGCCGCGCTGCGCCACGAGGACTACGCGGTGCGCACGGCCCTGGCGACGCGCGCGAGCCTGAGCGCCGAACGGGTCGCAGCGCTGGCGCAGGACGCGGGCTGGCAGATCCGCGAAGCGGTGGCCCGGCGGGACGACCTGCCCGAAGCGCTGGTGCGGCAGCTGGCCACCGATGACGACTATGACGTCAGAAAGGCGGTCGCCGCCCGCCCCGAGCTGCCCGGCGATGTGCTGCGGGTCTTTGTCACCGACCCGCACGGCCTGGTGCGAGCCAGCGTGGCGCGGCGGCTGGACCTGCCGCTGGACTGCCTGCTAACCCTGGCCACCGACGGTGACCCCGACGTGCTGGCCACCCTGGCCCGCCGCGTGGACCTGCCCGCCAACGTACGCGAGTGGCTGGCCACCAATGACCAGCCCGGTGTGCGCGCCGCCGCCCTGCAGGGCTGGGCCGTGCCCCCCGCCTGGCTGGCACGCGCGGGCCAGGACGCCGACCCCGACGTGCGCGCCGCCCTGGCCCGGCGCCCTGACGCGCCGCCGGAGACCCTGACCCACCTGGCCAGCGACGAATCCGAAACGGTGCGCCGCGCCGTGCTGGAGCGCAGTGACCTGCCCGACGGGGCAGTACTGGCCCTAGCCCGCGCCCCCGAAGCGGATATCCGGCTGCATGTGGCCAGCGCCGAGGGGCTGTCGGGAGCGGTGCTGGACGCGCTGGTGGGCGACAGTGACGCCACGGTGCGGACCGTGCTGGCGGTGCGCCCGGACCTGGGCACCGGGCGCCTGACCCGGTTGGCCGCCGACCCCAACCCTGAGGTGCGCCGCGCCGTGGCCTACGCGCCGGGCACCCCGGCCAGCGTCCTGGCCACCCTGGCCGCCGACCCCAACGCCGGCGTGCGCCGCGCCGCCGCCCGGCACCCGGCCCTGGACACCGGGGCGCAGGCGGCACTGGTCACCGACCCCGACGAAGGCGTGCGGCTGGCGGTGGCGGGCCGGGTGGGCCTCTCCGCCGCCTCACGCGCCGCGCTGGCCCAGGACACCGACCCCAGCGTGCGCGCCGAGGCGTCCGCGAGTTGAGCGCCGCCCTGGCCGCCCCTTTCACGGCAGACTGCCTGGCATGACTGACATTCGTTTGCCACTGGGCGGCCTGAAATTCAGTGTCCGCGTGGTGATTCTGTGTACGCGCGGCCCCTTCCTGCTCACCAACACGGGCGCAGGGGAGTTCGGTGCTGGCTTTCACTTTTTGCCGGGCGGCGCGGTGGGGGTGGATGAAGCCACCGAGACGGCCGCCCAGCGCGAGTGGCAGGAGGAAACCGGCCTGCCCGCTGGGCCCCTGCAGCTGGTGGGCGTCATGGAGAACTTCTTTGGCCCCGCCGAAAAGCGGCAGCACGAGCTGGGGTTCTACTACCACATGGACGCGCCCGATGCGGTGCCGGCCGCGCCGTTTCTGACGCTGGACAACGCCGAGGTGAGCTGTCAGTGGGTGGCGTTCAGTGACCTGGAGACCACCCCGGTGTATCCACTGGTGGTGCGGGAGCTGCTTGAGGTGCCCGTGGGCGTGGTGCGGCACCTCGTCCACCGGGAGAGCCCTGGAGCCTGATCCTGCTCAGAGGTCACTGCATCTGCGGCGCGGCGCAGCGACAGGGCCAGCCATACTGCCAGCATGTCCCCAGACCCCGCGCAACTGGCCCAGCACCTGACAGCGCTGGCCGCCCAGGACCAGGCCACCCTGTCAGAAGCCCAGCCCCTCGTGCAGGCGTTCTGGCAGGCGGCCCAGGACGCCAGCCTGCCGCCCGACACGGCTCTGGCCTGGCTGCTGCCGGGTCTGTCAGGCGCCAATCTGGAGGTCGCCGGCCTGCTGGGCGTGGCGGCGGGCGCCCTGGTAGAAGCCGGCGCCGACCCCGAACCGGGCGCCGAGCCGCTGCTCCATGGGCTGGTGCGCAGCCTGACCGGCAGTGTGCGGCTGGCCGAGGCTTATCTGGACACCCAGAGCGCTCAGGCGGAGAGCGAGGGTGACGCAACTGGAGACGGCGAGGCCGCCTGGCTCCAGCAGGCCAGGGCGCTGGCCCCAGACGATGTGCGGGCCTGGCACGCCCTGGACCTGTTTGGCCGCGCGGGCGTGACCTTTCTCAGTCGCCTGCCCGAGACGCGCGTGGCTTTCCGGGCCAAATCTGGCATCCTGGCCGCGCTAGACGCCCTTCAGGACCTGCACGAATGGGCCGACTGGCTGCTGAAGCTGCTGCAAGCCCCCTACAAAGAGGCCATGCTGGTGCTGCATCCGGGCCTGGGGCGTGGCTTCTGGATAGAGGTCTCGGGCGTGGCCGACAATTTTCAGCTGCACACGCTGCTGGCCGGCGCCCTGGTCACGCCTGGCCTGTTACCGGGCCGGGCGCCGTCACCCGCTGCACTGGCCGAGGCGCTGGGCGAGACCACCGAAGAAGCGGTGACGCACACCGGCACCTTCAATCTGGTGAACTGGTTTGGCCTGCGCCCCGACGGCACGCTGGGCGGGGGCATGGCCGCCACCAGTGCCTGGATCTGGAATGAGGGCGTGCCCGCCGATATCGCTTTGTTTGAGGGGGAGCGGGTCATTCTGCTTACTGACCCGCCCTACGAGCGCACCTGGACCGCACCCCCCATGTTCAGCGCCCTGCGGCCCGAAGTGCGGGTCACCGCGCAACTGAGTGCAGCTGAGGTCAAGGCCTGGCTTCGCCGTTTAGCGGCGCGGATGCCGACCAGCACGAAGACGGCGACACCTGATACGGATGCCGATTGAATCAAGCAGAAGGCTTGATGAAAGCAAAGCGAAATTGAACCAGCGGCCTCTCAGACTCGAAAAGCTTTGCAGAAGAGCGAGAGGGAATGACGGCAGATTCCACTTCTTGACGGCACAGCCGGGAACGCACCCTTCACACCTGCATATTGTGGAATTCGTCTGACCTGTTTACGCCGGGCTGAGGTTGGCAAACTTGACCAGCAGCTTCTTGGTCCCGGCGCTTGGAAAATGCACGGTCACCTCCTGTCGGTCGCCCAGCCCCGCTACCGCCAGCACCTGCCCCTCGCCAAACTTGGGATGCTTGACCTTTTCTCCGCCTCGGTAGGCCATATCTGCCGTCATGGGGCTGGTGTTTTTAACTGCCGCAGGCACGGTCGGGCGGTAAGTCTTCCAGGTCTTGGCGCGGTATTCGACCACCTGCCCGTAGGGGTCCACGGTGTCAAAGTGCCCCTCGATTTCTTCCAGAAAGCGGCTGTCTTCGGCGGCGTTGGTCTTGCCAAACTGCATGCGGTTCTGGGCGGCCGTCAAGAACAGGCGCTCCATCGCCCGCGTGATGCCCACGTAAAACAGGCGCCGCTCCTCTTCTATACCGCCTGCTTCCACCAGCGCGCCCCGGCTGGGCAGCAGGCCTTCCTCGGCGCCCACGATGAACACCACCGGAAATTCCAGGCCTTTGGCGTTGTGCATGGTCATCAGGGTGACGGCGTCTTCGGGCGCGCCCTTGTTCTCGGCTTTGGTACGCATGTCATCCACGCTGGAGAGCAGCGCGGCGTCATCCAGAAAATCGGCAATAGTGCCAACGGTGCCCTCGTGCTCCTGCGCCCATTCCTGAGCAGCGTTGATCAGTTCGTCCAGGTTTTCCATCCGCACAGCGCCTTCTGGCCCTTCCTGGCGCAGCAGGTCGAGGTAGCCACTGGTTTCTATCACGTAGCGCAGGAACTGGGCCGGCTCGTAGTTGTCGGCGGCGTCGCTCATGGCTTCCATCAGGCGGGCGAACTCGACCGGCTTGCCCGCGCCCCGGTCCAGAATGCGGTCTTCCTCGGCGCGGGCACAGGCGGTCAGCAGACTGGTGCCGTTGATGCGGGCCCACTCCAGCAGCTTTTCCAGCGCCGTGTCGCCGATGCCGCGCCGGGGCCGCCCGATGATGCGGCGCAGCGCCACGTCATCACTGGGATTAATCGCCAGGCGGGCATACGCCAGGATGTCCTTGATTTCGCGGCGGTCATAAAAGCCCACGCCGCCGACAATCTTGGCCGGAATCTGCACCCGGCGCAGCGACTCTTCGATCACGCGGGATTGGGCGTTCGTGCGGTACAGAATGGCCATCTCGGTGAACTTGCGGCCTTCTAGATTGTGCAGCCGTGTCAGCCACTCCGCTACAAAGTCGCCCTCGGCCCGGTGATCGGTGGCGCGGTGAAAGACCACGGGGTGTCCATCTTCCTTGACCGGCTTTAAGGTCTTGTCCAGGCGCTCGGCGTTGTTTTCAATCAGCTTGTTGGCAATGGTGAGCACGCGGGCGCTAGAGCGGTAGTTGTGTTCCAGCAAATACACTTTGGCATCCGCATAATCCTTTTGAAAATCAAGGATGTTTTGAATATCGGCGCCTCTAAATCTATAGATCGACTGGTCGGGGTCCCCGACCACTAAGAGGTTCCGGTCTCTTGAAGCCAGCAGCCGCGTCAATTCGTATTGCGCCTTGTTCGTGTCCTGATACTCGTCCACATGAATAAACTTGGCGCGGTTCTGCACCGCATTCAGGACACCCGGTACTTCATGGAAAAGGCGCACTGTTTCAGTAATCAAGTCGCCAAAATCAATGGCATTCTGGCCCTTCTTGCGCGCCTCGTAGCGGCGGTAGGCTTCGGCCGCCGCTTCACGCGGGATACCAGAAATAAACGGCTCGCCGCTGCGGTCCAGATCGCCGGGCGTCAGCAGATTGCTCTTGGCGCGGTCCAGAATGCCGCGCACCACGCGCGGTGAGGTCTCAGGCCCGATGCCAGGAATGGAGCCCATGATTTCTTTCAGAATGTCGAGCTGGTCGTCGTCGTCGTAAATGACAAACCCGCGCCGCAGCCCGATGTGCTCGCCGTAGGCGCGCAAAATCCGCACGCCCGCAGAGTGAAAGGTGCTCATCCAGAGTTTGTCAGCGCCGGGCACTAGGTGGCTGGCCCGCTCGCGCATCTCGGCGGCGGCCTTGTTGGTAAAGGTTACGGCCAGAATCTCGCCGGGGTTCACCCCATAGTGCCCGATCAGGTGGGCCATCCGGTAGATCAGGGTGCGGGTCTTGCCGCTGCCCGCGCCGGCAATCACCAGCGCCGGACCGGTGAAGTGGTCGGCGGCCTGGGCCTGCGTGGGGTTCAACTGCGAAAGAAGGTCGGGCGCGCTCACCGAACGAGTGTATCAGGGTTTGTTCTGTTCAGGGCGTAATCCATGCCCTAACCTGTTCCCGCTCCGGGCACGCTTTTCGCCGCGCCTAACCCTGCTACGCTCCGGCCGTGCCGGTCTCCTCTGCTCCCTCTGCCATGTCGCTGCGCGCTTCCCGGTTGGCGCTGGGCAGCGTGGTGGTGGCACTGGTGGTGCTGGGCCTTAAATTTCTGGCCTACGCGCTGACCGGCAGCGTGGCGCTGTACTCGGACGCCCTGGAAAGCGTAATTAACGTGGCGGCAGCGGTGGCGGCGTTTGTGGCGCTGCGGGTGGCGGCCCGGCCGGCCGACGCCGGTCACCCCTACGGCCACACGAAAGCCGAGTATTTCAGCGCGGTGGCCGAGGGCGTGCTGATTGTGCTGGCGGCCGTGGCCATTGCGGCCGAGGCCATTCCGGCGCTGCTGCACCCGGCGGCTGTGGACGCGCCGCTGCCGGGCCTGGCGGTGAATCTGGGGGCCAGTGTCCTGAACGCGGGATGGGCCGCGCTGCTGCTGCGCCGGGGCCGCGCGCTACGGTCACCCGCGCTGCTGGCCGACAGCCGACACCTGCTGAGCGACGTGGTGACCAGCGTGGGCGTGCTGCTGGGGGTGCTGGCCGCCAAAGCAACAGGACTGGCGTTTCTGGACCCGCTGCTGGCGCTGCTGGTGGCCCTGCACATTCTGTACAGCGGCGCCCATCTGGTGCGCGAGAGCGTGGGCGGCCTGATGGACGCGGCCGTAGACGCCCAGACCGAGGCCCGCATTCGCCGGCTGCTCAGCGAACACGGCGAGGGCGCCCTGGAAATGCACGACCTGCGCACCCGCCACGCCGGCCGCATGACCTTTATCGAGTTTCATATGGTGGTGCCGGGCGACATGACGGTCACCAGCGCCCACGCCATCTGCGACCGCCTGGAAGACGCCCTGAGCGCCGAAATGCCGGACATCCACGTCACCATTCACGTTGAACCACAGGAACAGGCCAAGCACCACGGCGTGCTGGTCCTGTAACGGCGGCGTGAGACTTTCTCAATTGAGGCTGGACCTGGATGCGCCACCGAGAGACCTATTCAGCGTCGCCGCTGCGTCTGCTTTCTGGCTCTCACTGGCAGTCTTCAGAAGCTGTAGAGAAGAACCTCAACCGCGCTCAGGCGAATGAACACAACTCCGCAGCAGCTCACTGGCAGTGGTCCTGCGTGGCCTGGAGAAGCGTGCTGTTGTCCCCACAGGCAACAGCCCAGCGCTCTGCGTTCCCGCCTCAGGTCTAAAGAAACCTGCACGCAATGACGCGGTTGAGCAGGTGCCAGCTTACCTATACTCGCCTGAAGCAAGGGGGACGTATGGGGGAAATTGATGTGCCGAACGACGCGCATCTGCGTTCGCGGGTGGGGCCGACCCGGCCACCGCTGGGCGCGCGGTGCAGCATTCTGGTGGACGGCGTGGCGCAGGCCGCCCATGAGGGCGAAGCGCTCATTGAAGTGATTAACCGCGCGCAAATCGAACTGGCCCAGGTGTGCTACCACCCGCAGCTGGGGCCAGTCCAGACCTGTGACACCTGTGCCGTCGAGATTGACGGCGTTCTTGGCCGGGCCTGCGGCACCCCGGTGCGGGCGGGGCTGGTCGTGCGGACGCAGACGAACGCGGCGCGCACCGCCCAGCGCGACGCCTACGACCGCCTAGTCGCCAACCACGACCTGTACTGCACCGTGTGCGACAACAACAACGGCAACTGCACCGTTCACAACACGCTGACCCTGCTGGCCCCCGAACACCAGACCCGGCCGTTTCAGCCCAAAGGCTACGCCAAAGACACTTCCAACCCCTTTTACCAGTACGACCCCGACCAGTGCATCCTGTGTGGCCGCTGCGTGGAGGCGTGCCAGAACGTTCAGGTCAATGAAACCCTGAGCATCGGCTGGGAAATGGAGCAGCCGCGCGTGCTGTGGGACGGCGGCAAGCCGGTCGGCGAATCCAGCTGCGTATCGTGCGGTCACTGCGTGACGGTGTGTCCCTGCAACGCCCTGATCGAGACCTCTATGGTGGGCCAGGCCGGCCTGTTCACCGGCATTCCCCTGCCCGTCTGGAACGCCGCCATTGACGTGGTCAAGGGCGTGGAGGTCAGCACGGGCCTGCAAGCGATCACGGCTATCTCGGAGATCGAGTCGGCCGGGCGCGACCGCTATATCCAGAAAACCAAAACGGTTTGCACCTACTGCGGCGTGGGCTGCTCGTTTGATGTGTGGACCAAAGACCGGCAGCTGCTGAAAGTCGAGCCGGGCCAGGGCCACGCCAACGGCATCTCCACCTGCGTCAAAGGCAAATTCGGCTGGGACTACGTGAACAGTGGCGAGCGCCTGACCAAACCGCTGATCCGCGAGGCCACTGGTTTCCGGGAAGCTAGCTGGGCAGAGGCGCTGGACCTCGTGGCCAGCCGCCTGGAGAGCATTAAGGCAGCGCACGGGCCAGACGCCCTGGCCTTTGTGGCGAGTAGCAAGAGCACCAACGAAGAAATCTTTCTGGTGCAAAAGTTCGCCCGCCAGGTCATCGGCACCAACAATGTGGACAACTGCTCGCGGTACTGCCAGTCGCCGGCCACCAAAGGGCTGTCGCAAACAGTGGGTATTGGCGGCGACAGCGGCACCATCCACGACATCGAGCAGGCCACCTTAGTCGTCACCGTCGGCAGCAACACCGCCGAAAGCCACCCGGTGCTGGCCACCCGCATCAAGCGGGCGCAGAAACTGAACGGTCAGCAGGTCATCGTCTTTGATCTGCGCGAGCACGAGATGGCCCGGCGGGCCAATCAGTTTATCCGGCCCAAGCCCGGCACCGATTTTGTGTGGGCCAGCGCCCTGGCCAAGTTCATTCTGGACAACGACCTGGAAGATAAGGCGTTCTTGCAGGAGCGGGTCAACGGCCTAGACGAGTACCGCGAGTCCATCGCCGACTACACCCTGGCCTACGCAGCGGCGGAAACCGGCATTCCGGAAGCCACCCTTGAAGCCCTGGCCCGGCAGATTGCAGCCGAGGAGCGGGTGTGCATTCTGTGGGCGATGGGCGTGACCCAGCAGTGCGGCGGCAGCGACACCAGTGCGGCCCTGAGTAACCTGCTGCTGGTGACAGGCAACTATGGCCGCACCGGCACCGGCGCCTATCCTCTGCGCGGGCACAACAACGTACAGGGCGCGGGCGACATGGGTGCCATGCCCGACCAGGTCAGCGGCTACCAGAAAATCACGGACCCTCTGGCCATTCAGCGCCACGAACGCGAGTGGGGCATCACCCTGCGCCCCGAAAAAGGTCTGGACAACACCGAGATGATGGACGCTGCGCTGGAGGGCACGCTGAAGGGCCTGTGGATCAGCGGCGAAGAGATGAGCCTCACCGACGCCAACGTCAACCATCTGGCCAAGGGCTTTGAAGCGCTCGACTTCCTGGTCGTGCAGGACCTGTATTTCACCAACACCGCCCGCTACGCCGACGTGGTGCTGCCCGCCGCCGCCTCGCTGGAAAAAGAAGGCACCTTTACCAGCACCGAGCGGCGCATTCAGCGCCTGTACCGGGTGATGGAGCCGCTGAAGGGCACCAAGCCCGACTGGGAAATTTACCAGGCGGTGGCCCAGCGGCTGGGGACCAACTGGGCCTACACGCACCCGTCGGACATCATGACCGAGATTGCGCGCCTGACGCCTTCCTGGGTGGGCGTGACCTACGAGCGGCTGGAAGGCTACCGGTCACTGTGCTGGCCGGTGAAAGAAGACGGCACCGACACGCCGCTTTTATATACCGACCGCTTTCACTTTCCGGACGGCAAGGCCAAGTTGCACCCCGCCACCTACAAACCCCGGCAGCAGGCGCCGAGCGCCGAATACGACTTGCACCTGAACAGCGGGCGCATGCTAGAGCATTTTCACGAAGGCAACATGACGTTCCAGGTGCCCGGCATTGTCAGTAAGGCGCCCGATACCTTCGTGGAGGTCAGCCGCGAACTGGCTGCCGAGCGCGGCATTCAGAGCGGCCAGTGGGTGCGCCTGGTCAGTCCGCAGGGCTCGGTGAAGGTGCGCGCGCTGGTGACGGGCCGCGTGCAGGCCAACGAACTGTACCTGCCCATGAATGCCCGCCACGCCGAGGCCGCCGTCAACCGCCTGACGGGCAGCCAGGGTGATTCTCAGACCAACACGCCCGCCTACAAAGACACCAGCGTCCGGATGGAACTGCTGCCCGAGGTCGGAGACAACCCCTTGCCCGTGACCAACCACCGCTGGGGCCACCCGACACCCCAGGACGGCGTCGAAGTCGAGCGCAAATGGGCGCGGCCCGACTATGTGTTTCCGGGCGGCCTGCTGCCCATGCACGGCGACAGCTTGAATACGCGGGTCGACAACCTCAGCGCCGATGATTGAAGCCTCTTTTCCCTGCTCTGGCAGGGCTGGGGCCGGGCGGCATGTGACGCACGCCTGCGCCCGGTTCATCAGGAGTTGCCATGGCCAAAGCGCTTGACTATGCCCCCCGTCCTCCAACCTCTCAGGAACGCCTCGCCTCTGAGGTCGAGGACTCGACAGACGCCCTGCTAGAAGGCCTGGAACTCCTGCGCGTCCTGCACGACCACGGCGTGCTGAATGTGCTGGGCAAGACTGTGCGCGGGGGCGAGGGCCTGACCGCCTCGCTGCTTCAGATTCTGGGTGGTTCGGGTGGCACCACCTTTTTACGCAACGTTTCCGAGCTGAGCCGGACGCTGGGCACCCTGGACCCGCGCGAGGTCGGCCTGCTGGGCCACGCCCTGACCACCGGGATTAACGAGGGCGCGCGCCATGTGACCGCCGGCAAGGGGGTGGGGCTGGGCGAACTGATGGGCCTCCTGAAAGACCGGGACGTACAGGTCGCGCTGGGCGCCATCCTGGCGCTGCTCAAGGGCCTGGGCCGCGCTCTGCGTGAGGCAGACGGCGAAACCCAGGAGAACGCCAATCAGGCCGAGGTAAGCCGGTGAGCAGGGCCAGCGCCGAGCTGCCGGTCACCCGTTGGCGAGCGGGACAGGCCAGCGTGGGCACCGACGATATAGCCACGGAAGAGCCGCTGGCCCTGCATCTCCACACCCCAGATGCCCAGATGCCACTAGGCGTGCTGATGAGGACGCCTGGCCAGGACCACGAGCTGCTGCTGGGCTGGCTGGTGTCAGAAGGGCTGCTGCCCGCCGAGTTCTCGCTGGCCCCTGACCCGGACAATCCCGACCTCTGGCACCTGCACACGCCCGACCACGCACGGCTGGCTGCCGGGGCGCGGCTGGCGGTGTCGTCCAGCGCCTGCGGGGTGTGTGGGTCAGGCAGCATAGAACAGCTGCTGGCGCGGGCCACGGCGCCAGTTTGGGAGGCAGGCGCTCTCAGCGCGGGCCTGCTGGCCGACCTGCCCGAACGCCTGCGCGCGGCACAACCCGGTTTTGCCCGGACAGGTGGGCTGCACGGCGCAGGCCTCTTTACGGCGGATGGGCAGCTGCGCGTGGCCTTCGAGGATGTGGGGCGGCACAACGCCACTGACAAGGTGGTGGGCTGGGCACAGGCGCGCGGCGAGTTGCCCCTGCGCAGCGAGGTGCTGGTGGTCAGCAGCCGCGCAGGCTTCGAGATTGTGCAGAAGGCCGTGGTGGCGGGCGCTGCCGTGGTGGCCGCTGTGGGCGCCGCCACGAGTCTGGCGATTGACACAGCCGCCGCGTTTGGGGTGACCCTCTGCGGATTCACGCGGGAGGGACGCCTGACAGTCTACACCGGCGCCGAGCGGGTCCAGCCGTGAAGCGACCCGACGTGGTGGAGACTTTGAGTTCGAGGATTCTCTGCTCGAATTGAGCGGAGAGGCCCTGAGTGTGGGCAGGTCTTGGCTAACTCTCCTCTGCCCTGAACCTGTCTGCTGGATAGCGAATCCGCACCGCTGCCCACCCTCACTTGAGGTCCTGATAGAGCAAGCTGAACAGACGCCAGAGGTCAAGATTGATCCGGCTGGCCTGCGCCTCGTGGTGAATTTGATCTGCCTCCCCTGACTGCAATCTGCATCCGAACGACATGCCGGACGGAGCGGCGGTTGAGAGATTGACCCAGCCACCGCCAGGGTCTATCCAGTAGGTTTGGCTTCAAGCCGAAGGCTTCCACACTCATGGGGCGGTGTTCACCCTGGGCCAGGGCTGGCGGCTTCCAGCCTCGCCAGAAACCCGGTCACAGCACGCAGGATGTCTTCTTCAGCCTTCGCGCGGGTGACCGTGGGCAGGCCGTCGCCCTTTTGCGGCCCGTAGCGACCAAAAAAAGCGTGCACCGCACCCGGAATAACGGTCAGGGTCGTGCCGGCCGGCAAGCGGTCCAGACCGCCGCGCACCGCGTCTGGGGCAGCCACGCCGTCCTGCTCGGCCAGCAGGGACAGCACAGGCAACTGCTGGTCCTTCAGGCTGACGTTGCCAGCAGGATAGGCCGCCATCAGCAGCAGGCCGTCCACACGCCCCGGTTGCCGAGCGGCATACTGCGCGGCCATGGCGCCGCCCAGGGAATGCCCAGCCAGGACCACGCGCTTGCCAGCCCCAAACCGCTCTATCAGGGCGGCGGCGCGTGACGGCCCCAGCACTGCCAGGTCGGCGGGAAAGGCCGGAATGACCGTTTCGACCCCCTGGGCACTCAGAGCGCGGCCCAGCCATTCGTAGGCCTGGGGCCGCACCAGGCCGCCCGGATACAGCACCAGCAGGGTCCGGGCCGCGCCCGCAGCCGGCTGAATATGCAGGGCGGGGCCGCCCACCTGCACCAGCGCCACCTGCGCGTCGCTGCCGGCCCCTGGCGGCACAGCGTCCTGCCCGGCGATCAGAGGCGGCCGAAAGACCAGGGGCTGGGCCTGGGCGGCCAGGTAGCCCAAGAGCGCCGACAGCAAAGCCAGCAACCAGGCGCGCAGGCGGGGCGAGAGCGGGCGGCGATCGCGGAGGGTCGGCATGGTGCTCAGCCTACCGGTGCAGGTGGGCGGCCCCGCGTTAGCATGCAGGGCGTGACCTCTCCCCTTGCCGAGCGGCCCACCCGGCCCCTGCCCACCAAGCCGGCCGGGCATGTGGAACTGGCGCGCTATTCCAGCCTGGCCCGGTTCTGGAGCCTGCTGGGCGGCGCGGCGCGCTCCGGGCGGCGCGTGACCCTGGTGCGCGGCGACGCCCCAGATGTCTGTCGGCGGCGCATTGGTGGGTACGCCCTGGCTGGGGCAGGCGTCTTTCTGGACACGGCGCGCACAGCGGCCCATCTGGAAGACGGCTTTGCGCCGCATTCAGCGCTGGTGGCGCTGCTGGCGGGTGACCCCCAGCCGCTGCGCGACGAACTGAACGCCCACTTTGAACTGCGGGTGGACTTCACCCTGGCCCTGACAGCCCGTCGCGACCTGATCGCCCGCCCCGAGTTCCGGTTTGTGCCCATCGTGGCTGGCCTGAGCAGCCTGCCCGACGACCTCCTGCTGGACGTGCGCCGCCTGGGCCGCGACGAACTGCACCTGCTGATTCAGCGGGCGTGTGGCCTGGCGTAGAAAGGAAGTGAGGAGTGGGCAGTAGGAAGTGGGACTATCGTTCCCACTCCCCTTTTTACCCGTCGCTTGGCGTGCGCTTCTTTGGACTTCTCGCCGCAAAACTCGCCAAGCGGGCCGTGACCTGGGGCGGGGTTTTCAGCAGCAGGTCACGGGCGTTCGGGTGGGTCTGGGCGAAAACCTCCACACGGTCCATCAGGGTGGAAAACACGTCCTCCGGCATGTCCAGGGCGGGGGTCAGGCGCACGGTGCGCTTGCTGCTCAGCGACAGGTTGGCCATCACGCCCGCGCCGTGCAGTTCGCGCAGGGCCAGGATGGCGGTGGCTTCAAAGACAATTTCTTTCAGGGAACCGGGCAGCGGCACACCCACCATCGGCCGGAATTGCAGCGCCATCAGGAGGCCCTGGCCCCGCACCTCCTCCAGCAGCCCTGGAAAGCGGCCTTGTAGGGTCTGAAGTCGGCTCAGGCCCTGTGCCCCCAGCGCGCGGCTGCGCTCCGGCAGGTCGTGTTCAAGCAGGTATTCCAGGCTCCTGACGCCCACCGCCATCGCCAGGGCGCCGCCGCCGAAGGTGTTGCTGTGGCGCTTGCTGCTCAGGCCGCCCAGCATCTTCTTGTAAATGGGCGCGCGGACGATGGTGGCGCCCACCGCCGTCATGCCGCCGCCCAGCGGCTTGGCCAGCGTGATGATGTCCGGGTCCAGCCCCTGCGCCGCCGACTCGAACCAGTGGCCGGTGCGGCCCAGCCCGGTCTGAATCTCGTCGGCAATCACAGGAATCCCGTGGCGCCGGCACAGCTCGCCCAGGCCACGGAGGAAACCGGGCGGGGGAATATTCACGCCGCCCTCGCCCTGAATGGGTTCCACGACCACGCAGGTCACGTTGTCTGGCCCCACGCGCCGCAGCAGGGCGGCCAGCGCGTCCAGGTCGCCGTACGGACTGGTCAGCGCACCGGGAATAAGAGGCCGGAAGATGTCCTGATATTCGGGATTGGGGGTTAGGCTCAGGCTGCCCAGGGTCTTGCCGTGGTAGCCACTGCCAAAGGAAATCTGAAACTTGGCGCGGGGCCGCCAGGCTTTGGCAAACTTCAGTGCGCCCTCAATGGCCTCGGTGCCGCTGGAGCAGAAAAAAACCTGACTGTCCGCGTGGCTGGGCAGGTCGCGGGCCAGCAGGCGCACCAGATTGGCCTGCAGGGCCGCGCGCCACGGCCCGCTGGACTGTTGGGGCAGGCCCATCGCGCGGTTTTTTTGCAGGAACTCGGCCATGAACGACGTAATGGCCGGGGGCATCTCGCCAAAGGGCATGGCCGCGTAGCCGCTGGCATTGATGCGGCGCGTACCGGTTTCGTCTTCCAGTTCCCAGGGGGTCACGCGGTAAAACGGCCCGGCCAGGCCCAGCACGTCCAGGCCATACAGCAGTTCTTCGTTGCCGTGCGCGAGTTCCAGGCGGCGCACCTCTGGGCCGCTGAGCTTCTCGTCCAGCACGTCACGCGCAGAAATGAAACCGGGAGGCAGGACAGACATGGCGGCCAGTGTAAAGCAAAGCCTGAAGTGCCCAGAGCTGCCAGGGCAACGGGTTCTGCCGCTGTGGGCTCGGATTCCATTCAAGCGGAGTGGGGGCTAAACCGCCCGGCCCCTTCCGGCTGCCTGGCATGACCGAGGCGCCCTCTTGTTTACGGATTCTGCTTCATGACGGCACAGCTGGCAAAGCACCGTCTACGCCTCACAGAGTGCGGAATCCCTATGCGCTCTTTCTCCGCTCGGATTTCACCCAGCGTTCTGCTGGATTCCAGCGGCGTCCGTTTTAGTCCTGCTGGGCCCTGAGCGCCGGCACCCCGCCGGGATGGGCGCGGGCGTCCAGCCCATCGGCGCGCAGGTACTCGGCCGCCAGCCCAGACCGCACGCCCCGTTCGCACACCACCAGCAACGGGCCGTGCGCTGGGGTCAGGCCGTGGGCGCCCGCCTCGATGGCCTCCAGCGAGACAGCCAGGACCAGCTGCGGGGTTAGTGCCTCCAGTGGCTCGGCCTGCCGCAGGACCTCTGGGCGCAGGTCAATCAGGGTAAGGGAACCGGACACCATACCGGGCAGCATATGCGCGGGCACATTCCGACCTGGGCACTCGGGTATGCTGGGCCGCATGGAAGATGTCACCCCGCAAGAAGGGCAGCGCCGCGTGCAGGCCGGCGCGCTGCTCGTGGACGTGCGCGAGCAAAGCGAATACAACGAGGTTCACGCCGAAGGCGCCCAGCTGCTGCCCCTGAGCGAACTGGAAGCCCGTTACCAGGAACTGCCCCAGGACCGCGAACTGGTCATGATCTGCCGCAGCGGCGCCCGCAGCGCCCGCGCCGGCGAGTTTCTGAAAGAGCGGGGCTACGGCCAGGTGGTCAATCTGGCCGGCGGAACGATGGCCTGGGTCGAGGGCGGGCTGCCCAGCGTGCAGGGGCAGGGCTGATGGATACCGAACAGACCACCGCGCCGGCTGGCCTGCCCAGCGAGGAGCAGGTTCTGGAAGCCCTGAAGGTCGTCAAGGACCCCGAAATCCCGGTCAATGTGGTTGACCTGGGCCTGATTTACGGCGTGGATGTGCAGGACGGCGGCTTGGTGGACATCACCATGACCCTGACCAGCGTGGGCTGCCCGGTACAGGACCTGATTCGCGCCGACGCCGAGATGGCTGTGGGCCGCCTGGACGGGGTAAACAGTGTTAACGTGGAATTCGTCTGGACGCCACCCTGGGGACCGGACAAGATGACCGACGACGGCAAACGCCAGATGCGGATGTTCGGTTTTAACGTCTAAGACAGAGAGAGGTTAGAGCAGATGGCTGATGGCGAAAGCGCCGTCACCATCTGCTTTTCGTCATCCTGGCCCTGCTGGCAAAGCTG
Source organism: Deinococcus arboris (assembly GCF_009755355.1). Classification (GTDB taxonomy): domain Bacteria; phylum Deinococcota; class Deinococci; order Deinococcales; family Deinococcaceae; genus Deinococcus; species Deinococcus betulae. The sequence continues at coordinate 190,399 of NZ_WQLB01000005.1, forward strand.
TCAGCAGGCGG
>NZ_WQLB01000050.1 GCF_009755355.1 Deinococcus arboris
GACGCCGGTTCAAAGTCCGGCGCGTCGTCCGTAAACTGCCCGTCCAGCAGGTGCAGGGTGCGGTCGGCATACCGGGCTAAGCGCTCATCGTGGGTCACCAGCAGCACGCCCGCGCCTTCCTCGCGCGCCAGGGTGACCAGCAGCGCGGCCACCGCCTGCGCGTTGGCGCGGTCCAGGCTGCCGGTGGGTTCGTCGGCCAGCACGGCGGCGGGCCGGGCTGCCAGCGCGCGGGCCACCGCCACCCGCTGCCGCTCGCCGCCGCTCAGAACGCCGGGCAGGGTGCCTTCGCGCCCCGCCAGACCTACCCGGCGCAGCAGGTCGGCCGCGCGGGCCTCGTCGCCCTGCCCGGACAGGCGGCACGGCAGCAGCACATTCTCCAGCACCGTCAGGTCGTCCAGCAGGTAGTGGTGCTGAAACACCAGCCCCAGCTGCCCGGCCCGGCGCGCGGCACGAACCTGGGTGTTCAGGGTGTCCACCCGCGTCCCCGCCCACCAGACCTCGCCGCCTTGCGGGGTGTCCAGGCCGCCCAGCAGGTGCAGCAGCGTGCTTTTACCGCTGCCGGACGGGCCGGTGACCGCCACCACCTCGCCCGGCTGGACAGTCAGGCTCACGCCGCGCAGCACCGTCATGGGGCCGTACGCCTGGGTCAGGTGGCGGGCGTCCAGGGCAGCGGGGGCGGGGTGGGTCACGCGGCGCATGGTAGCTCATCCGGTTTCTGGTCCAATCGTTGGCACCGGCGGTGTCAGCTGAGGAACAGCGAGTAGGAGCCGAAAGGGTTCCGGGCAGGACAGAGGGCAGCCCGTCACCGTAGGTCAAGATCCCCCCAGTGGGCGGCGCCGTTGTGGTGGCTGGGGCCGGCACGCTAGCATGGGCCGCAATGGCGCGCCTGGACGACCTCAAAGCATCTTTTCTTTTCCACAACGTGCCCCAGGGAGCGCTGCAAGAGGCGCTTCAGGTCATCACCGAGCGGCACTACCGCGCGGGCGACACCATCCTGGAGCAGGACGCCGAGGGCGAGGCGCTGCACCTCCTCACACGCGGCGTCGTGCGGGTCAGCCGGGTGAGTCTGGGCAGCCGCGAGCGCGTGATGGGCGACGTCTACGCGCCGGGCGTGGTGGGCGAAACCGCCGTGCTGGGCGGCGGCGAACGCAGCGCCACCGTGGTCGCCCTGACCGACGTGACCACGCTGATGCTCTACCGCTCTCATTTCCGGCAGATTCTGCGCCGTCACCCGGACGTGCTGTGGAACCTGAGCGTCATGCTCGTGCAGCGCGTGACCCACCTGAACGACGAGCTGATCGCCTTTGGCCTGAACACCGAAGCGGCCCTGAGCCACGTCTTTACCACGCTGTACCGTCAGCGGGTGCAGGCGCAGGTGCCTCAGCCCGAGGTGCTGCCGCTGTCCACCCAGGACATCATGAGCCGCATTTCCAGCAGCCGCGAAACCGTGTCGCGCGTGATGCGCAAACTGGAAGGGCAGAAGCTGCTCAAAAGTAACGGCCAGACCGTGACCCTGCTGGACCCAGGAGGTCTGGAAAACGTCACGATGGAAGAAGCCGACAGCCTGGACTGACCGCAGCTCTCAGCGCCACCAGGGGTTCTTTCTGGGTGGTACTCAGGCGAGCCGTCTTATGTCTGGAGAGCGGCCTCTGTGACCTTGATGCTGCTGTCCGGCGACCACAGAAGACAGTTTTGAAGCGGCGCCCCACCCTGCGCCCGCTATCCTGGCCCGCATGAACCTCGTTCGTATGACGTGGCAGGGGCAGCCCTGCTGGGGAGAGCTGGAAGGGGAGACCGTGCACCTGCGCGCCGGCATGCTGGGGCCGCGTACCGGCGAGGCGGCGCCCTACACCCCCGCCGCCCTGCTGGCCCCCGCCGAACCCAGCAAGATTGTGTGTGTGGGCCGCAACTATCTGGACCACATCCGCGAACTGGGCAACGACGCAGTTGGGCTGCCCACCGAACCGGGCATCTTCCTCAAGGGTCCCAACGCCCTGGCCGAGCCAGGCGGCGCCGTCACCAGACCAGACTGGACCGAGAACTTTCACTTCGAGGGTGAACTGGCCGCTGTCATCGGCACGCGGGCCAGCCACCTGAGCCCGGAAACGGCCCTGAGCGCTGTGGCGGGCTACACCTGCGGCCTGGACCTGACGGCCCGCGACCTGCAAAAGACCGACCTGCAATGGTTCCGCGCCAAGGCCGCCGACCGCTTCTGCCCGCTGGGGCCGCAACTGGTGACCGACCTTGACCCCCGTGACCTGCGCGTCCAGACCCGCGTGAACGGCGAGATTCGCCAGGACAGCCACACCAGCCACATGATCTTTGACCTGCCGGCCATCCTGACGTACATCACCCGTTACGTCACCCTGGAGCCCGGTGACGTGGTGCTGACTGGCACCCCTGAGGGCGTCGGTCCACTGGAACGCGGCGATGTGGTGGAGGTCGAGGTGCAAGGCGTCGGGGTCCTGCGCACGCCGATTTTGTAACGTTGGGCGCTATGCTGGCGCCACTGTGACGTCCGAGTCTGGCCAGCTTGTCCCCGCTTCACTGCCGCCGCTGGCAGTCGTCTTAAACCCTCAGGCGGGCGGCGGCCTGGCCCTGCGGGAATGGCCCCGGCTGGAAGCCGAGTTGCAGCGGCGCGGCCTGGCCTACACGCTGATTCACGAAGAGTCCGGCGAGGCGGCGCTGGCGCGGGTGGCGGCCTTACCGGCCGACATGGCGGTGATGGCGGTGGGCGGTGACGGCACCGTGGGCGCCCTCCTGAGCGCTGTGGTGGGCACGGGCCGGCCGCTGGCCATCGTCCCGCTGGGCACCGGCAACGATTTTGCGGGGCTGCTGGGCCTGCGCCCCGGTCAGTTTGGCGAGGCCCTGGACCGCCTGCACTACCAGCCGCGCGCCCTGGACGCCATGCAGGTCAGCATTGTGCAGGGCGATGAGGCCGGGCGCACAGTCGTCCTGCTCAATGGCATGGGCATGGGCTTTGACGCCGATGTCACTGCCAACATGGACACCATGCCTGCGCGGCTGCGCGGCCTGGCGCGGTATGTGGCCTCGGCGCTGTCCACCCTGCGGCACCTGAAGCTGGCCCGCGTGGAGGTGGTGGCCGACGGGCAGACGCTGTATGCCGGCCCCAGCCCCCTGGCCGCCGTGATGAACGGCACCCGCTACGGCGGCGGCTTTTTAATTAGCCCTCAGTCCGATGTGCGCGACGGCCTGCTCAACGTCGTGGTGGGCGGTCCTATGACCAGGGGCCAGCTGCTGGGCCTGATGGCGCGCGTGCTGCGCGGCGCCCACCTGGGTCATCCCCTGGCCCACCACACCCAGGCGCGCGAGGTGCAGGTCACCTGGGACACGCCCACCCGCCTGCATCTGGACGGTGACCTGCACGGCCGCGTGACCGCGCTGCAGGTGCGGGTGCTGCCAGGGGCGACGCTGCTGCTCAATGCGTGAAGGAAAGTGGGGAGTATGTTGTGGGCAGTGGGAAAAGATTTGGGGGTCAGTCGCGCTGTCCTCGGCCAGCAGAAAACCTGACGTGAATTGAGCTGGAAAGCGTCAGGGCTGGCGGCGAGCCGCGCTTCCCCTCGCTGAGTCCGAAAAAACCTTCTCTCTGGCTCCCGGCTTCCCGCCGCCGCTCACATCAAGCATCTGAACGAGGAGAGGTGGGTTGGGGAATGTTCTTCCCACAACCCACCTCCTCCACCCCACAACCCTATTTCAGCTTCGCCAGCGTGGCCTTGGCCTGCTCCTCGTTGCGCTTTTCCCAGAAGGTGTCGGCGCTGAAGCTCAGGGCCTTGTCCAGCTGGGCGGCGGCTTCGGCCTTCTTGCCCTGCAGAATCAGGGCGTTGGCGTACTCGATGCGGTGAACGGCCACGTTGGGTTCCAGCGCGATGGCCTTTTCAAAGTTGGGGATGATCTGGTTGCGGTCGGCCCCGGTGGCGCGCGTGGCGATAAAGCCCTTGCTGATCAGGTTGGCGTTCCACAGGCCCAGAGCCACGTAAGCGCCCGCCAGCTTGGGCTCCAGGCGCACGGCCGTATCCAGGTTCTTTTTCATCTCGCCGGCCAGGCCCAGGCTCTGCAGGATGCCGCTGAACTGCGCCAGGCGGCCCTGGGCGCGCGCCAGTTCAAAGTAGGCCTCGGCGTTGTTCTTGTCCCTGGCAATCGCCTGACGGGCGTAGCCCTGGGCCTTTTCAAACTGGGCCTTTTTCTGGGCGTCCGGCACCAGGCCGGCGCCAGCGGTGGTGGCCTCGGCAGCCAGGGCCAGGCCCTCGGCCGTGTTCAGGGCGGCGGCGGCGCTCGCCGCTTCCTGCCACTTGCCCTGGTCAAACAGGCTCTTGGCGGCCTGCTGGCTCTGGGCGGCGGCGGTCACGGCGAGGGCAAGGGTAAACGACACAATGGCTGTACGCATGGGGGTTCCTCCGGGGGAAATGAACTGAGTTGAAAGCTGGGCAAAGTATACACATCCCGCCTCACAGATTGCTGACGAAGGCGTCAGGAACGGCCGCGCCCTGGCTTTTTTAAACCGGGTGCAGCGGGTGCTACGCTGGCGCAGTGCCCCGCGCCCCCACAGGACCGCGCCGTGCCTGAGCGCCCCCTGGACGAGCGGGCGGTGCTGGCTGACCTGCGCGCGCATCTGCCCCCCACCCCCGGCGGCCAGGCGCGCGGCAGCCTGCGCTGGCTGGAAGCCGAAATGCGCCGCCGGGGGGCCAACCCCAGCAGTGTCCGGAACATCGTGTACCGGGGCGTGGGGACCGCCGCCGACAAGGCCGCGCTGCGCGGCATTCTGGCGGACCTGGCCCGTGAGGTCGGTCGTCCGCTGCCTGAGGTGACTGCCCCTGCCCGGCCCGAGACCCCTCCTGAACTGGACCTGCTGGGCCGCAGCAAGACGCGCGCCTACCGGCAGTTTCTGGCGGGTGTGCGGACGGGCCGCGCCCCGCGCCTGATGGTCTGGGGCCGCGCGGGGGCGGGGAAGACGGTCCTGCTCTCGCAGGTGGGCCGGACGCTGGAGGCGCAGGGGGTGCCGGTCACCCGCCTGTTCCTTTCGGGCGAGGGGGCCAGTGCCCTGAAGATGCCGCCGCCCGCAGGCACCTCTTACGCGGCGCAGGCGCAGGCGCAGATGGACGCGGCGCTGGCCGCGCTGCCGCCCGCAGGGGCGCTGCTGGTGCGGGTCACGGCCGACCTGCGCTTTCATGGGCAGCCGCCACGTGCCCCGGACGGCTCGCCGCTGGGTGCAGCGGCCTGGGCCACAGGGGCGCTGCTGGCCCGCGCGCCGGCCGGGGTGGCTGTGCTGCTGGCCCTGGAAGATGAGCCGCCCCCCGGTACAGAACTGGAGTGCATTGAGCTGCGGCCCCCCACCCCCGCCGAGGCCCGCGCCTACCTGATGACCCACCTGAATCTGCCGCGTGCCGAGGCCGAGCGCCTGGCGCGCGAAACGGGGCGCAGTCTGGACCGCCTGACCCTGCTGGCCCGCCTGGCCCATGAGGGGGCGACCCCCGCCGACCTGCTGGCCGACCCCGACACCCGCGCCCTGACCGAGGCGGCAGCCGCGCTGCACTCGGCGGGGCCAGACCCGGCGGCCCCCTGGCCGCACGCGGCGCTGACCGCCGTACTGGGCCGCGACCCAGCGGCGCTGCCGCCCCACGCCCGCATGCTGCTGCGCGGTGACCCCCAGGCCGGCTGGCAGCCCGCGCCGACCCTGCGCGCCGCCTGGCCCGAGGTGGCGCCCCAGGCCAGAATTGCCCCGCTGCGCGCCCTGGCCAGCAGTGAGGCGGCGGCGCTGACGCCCCTGCGGCTGGCGGCGTGGGCGGCGTTGCATGACTGGGCGGCGCTGGCGGCCCATGTCCAGGCGGCGCCGGACGACGCCCGCTTTTTGCCGCCGCTGTGGCCTGTCCTGCGCGAAGCCCCGCCCGGCGACCACCGTGAGGCGCTGGCCCGCGCCGTGGTCGCGCACCACGCGGGCCGGGGCGATTACGGCGAGGTGCAGCTGCGCGGCGCCCTGTTTACCCTGCTGGAATCGCCGCGCGACCCGGTGCGCGCCTGGGCGCGGGTCAAATTGGCCGAAAGCAGCCTCGAACAGGGCCGGATGGACGCCGCCCAGACTCAGCTGGCCCATCCCGACGTGACTGGCATGACGGGCCACGACCCCTGGACCCGCGCCGCGCAGGCCGACGCCCTGCTGGTGCAAGCGGCGCTGGCCCGCTGGCGCGGTGACCTGGCGGCGGCCACTGGGGCCGTCACCGACCCCCGCGCCGCGCAGGGGGGACCCCGCGCCGGGCTGTGGCGCGGCCTGATCGCCAAGGACGCCGGGCGGTGGCCTGAGGCGCTGGCCGCTCTGCGGGCGGTGCCGGCGGGCAGCCCACTGCTCTCGGCGCGGGCGCGCTATCAGGAAGGCGACCTGCTGCTGCGCCTGGGGCAGCCGCTGCTGGCCCTGACCGCCCTGCAAGACGCGGCCGGGCGCCTGGTCGCCGCCGGCAGCGCCGATGAGGAGCAGGCCCGCGTGCTGGCCCGCACCGCCACGGCCCTGCGGCGGTTGGGCCGCCCGGCGGAAGGCTGGAGTCACCTGGAGCGCGCACTGGCCCTGGTGCCGCCCCCCGAACGCCGCCACGCCGACGGGGTGCCGCGCGCCCGCCTGCTGTCGGAGGGGGTGCCGCTGCTGCTGGCCCTGGGCCGTCCCGACGCCGCCCTGACGCACGCCGCGCAGGCCCTGACTCTGCTCGCGCGCCCCGACGCCCGCCCCGCCGAGGCGAGCTACCGTGAGCGCCGCACCCGCTACCGCGCCGCCCTGGCCTATCTGTCGCGCGGGCTGGGGCGGCCGTACCTGCAACCCCTGGCCGGGGCCACGGCCGACCACCCCGACCTGGTCCACGCCCGCGCCGCGCTGGACGAGCTGCTGGCCGGGGGTGGGGGCGGGGCCGACCGCGACCACCTGCTGCACCTCGACATGTGGCTCAGCCGCGCGCTGGCCGAGCCGGACCCGGCGCGCGCCCTGGCCCTGACCGGGCAGGCCCTGGCGCTGGCCGCCCATCCCTACGAAGAAGCCCAGGTGCGGGCCATGCGCGCCGAAGCCCTGGTGCGCGCCGGGCAGCCAGAGGCCGCGCTGACCGACCTGAACCGCGCGCACGCCCTGCTGCGCCGCGCCGCCCCGGACGGCGGCCCCGGCGACCCTGGCCTGCACGCCCAGCTGCTGGCCGTCGAAGCCCGCGCCTCGGTCGCCGACGGCCTGACCATGCTGGCGTGGCTGCGCGCCGCCCTGGCCGACCCCCACCTGGCGCCCTTTCGCGCCGGGGCGTGGCGAGAGGCTGGACACGCCCTGGCGGCGCGCCCGGACGCCGGGGCCCTGCTGAGTGCCTGGGGCGTGGACCCACACAGCGTCTTTCGGCTGCCCGACGCGCTGGTGCTGCATGAGGCGGCGCGGCTGGCCAGTGGGGACGGGCGCTGGTGACTGGGCGCGGCACCCTCACCCGGCCCCAAAAGCCGGTATGCTACAGCGCGTGAGTACCAGTGAACCGCCGCCTGTGGGGCGAGCCGCCGTGCGGCTGCTGCAAGGGTATGTGTGGCACCCCCAGGACGCCGAGATAGACCTGGAACACTTTCTGCCGCATGAACTGGACCTGCCTGGCCCAGAACAGGAAGAGCACGAGGCCGCGCATGTGCTGTGGGACGCCGTCACGCCTCCCTTTGCCTTTTTCGAGAACGGCGAGCCCACCGCGTCGCAGGCGTTTTACCAGTTCACCGTGCTGCGCGTCTATGAGGCCCGGCCGCTCAACGACGCCCTGCACGCCGATGCCAGCGCCGCCAGCGAGCAGCTGGGGCCGCTGCTGGACGGCACCCCGGACGGCGTGGGCTGGCAGCTGTGGGAGGACCTGCGCGACCTATGATCACCTGGCTTGACCTGACGGTCGAGGGCGACCCCCACCCGCGCCGCTTTGACCGCCCCGACACCGCCCTGACCTACCTGCTGCGCGTAGAGCGCCTGTCGGAAGAAGCGGCCCAGCATTTGCTGGAGCACGGCGAGGTGGAGCCGCCTCTGGCACGGCGGGCATACACCCTGCGCCCGCTCGGGACCGCGTGACCGACCCAGAACCCACCGCGCCCCCCGGCCCTGTGGTGGCGCTGCCGGTCTATCCCGGCGTCAGCGAGTTGGAATTGGGCCTGATGGTGACTGTTCTGCGGCTGTGCGGCGGCGAGAAGGCGGCCCTGACCGTTCACCGTTCGCGGATCAGCGTGGTGACGGCAGGCGGGCTGGTGATGACGCCGCATGTGCTATACGCCGCGCTGCCTGAGCCGGCGGCGCTGCTCCTGCCGGGCGGCCCCGGCGCGGCCAAGGCCAGCCGCGATCCCCTGCTGCGTGCCTTTCTGGCCGCGCACACGGGTCTGCCCACAGGTGTAAGCGGCAGCGGCCTGCTGCTCCTGGGCGAGGCGGGGGTGCTGGATGGCCGCGCGGTGGGCGGTCCTGCTGACTTGACCGATACGCTCTGGAATTACACGCCCCAGGAGGTGCGCCCCGGCGAGATCGTGACGGACGATGCGCTGTGCAGCGCCCCCGCTGGGCTGGGCGCCTTGCACGCTGCCCTGCATGTGGCGCGGGCCGTATGGGGCGAAGAAGCGGCGCAGGATGCGGCCCGGCGAATAGAAGCCGGGCCGCTGCTGGTGGCAGGTCAAGCCGGGTAGCTCTGGCTGGCCGGCACCTCGGTTTAGGCGAGGGGAGCCGCTTGAACGTGATCACGGACGCGCAAGCTGTTGCCAGGAGAAGAAACTGGTCGGCGGCTAAGGTCTGAAGGCGATCAGGTCAGCGGAAAATCTTTGAAGTCCTTAGCATTGCTCAGGTTGTGGGTCAGCCCCTTGATGACAAGGATTGGGGCCAGCGTTTGCATACCTCCCGACCAATGCGAGAGGTGGACCTGAAACGTCTACTGCTTCAGGTCCAAAGGCTTCAACGAATGCCAACCTCTTTTCCAGACCGCTCTCGGCCGGCGCTGGTATTCAATCTGCCCTCAGTTCAGATGCTCGAACCCCGCCAAGCCGTCGAACAGGCCGCGCAGCGGATAGCTCCCAAGGGCAGTGCGGGTGCCGCCGATGCTAAAGCGCTCGGCGCCCAGCAGCATCGCTTCCATTGTGGCGCGCTCCTCGGGGCTCATCTTGCCCATGACGCTCTGCTCGCCGGTCTGGGTGCCGTGGGCCTTCAGGGCGGCGCGTTTGTTGTCGGCGTAGGCAGCCACGTCAATCTTGACGGCCACCGTTTCCTCCGACACGCCGTAGACCAGCGGGTCCAGGTTCTCACCCATGCGCGACAGGCCCTGCGCCGCCTGGGTGGTCAGGGCGGTGTAATACAGGCGCTGCGGCCCGCCCCCTGGCAGGTGCCCGGTACTAAAGAAGGCCGCCGTGGCCGCGCGGTGGATTTGCAGGTGGTCAATGTGGCCGTAGCCGCCGTGGGGGTCAAAGGTCACCATGACCTGCGGCGCCACCTCGGCAATCAGGGCGCGCAGGCCCACTTCGACGTCCAGCGGGTTTACGTTCATCAGGGCCCTGGGGTCGCCGTGCCGGGTGCGCTCGTAGCGGCCCGAATCGTGGTAGTCCAGAAAGACGGGGGGGCCAATTTCCAGCGCCTCGCACGCCTCGCGCAGTTCCTGCTCGCGCTGGGCGCCCAGGTCGTCCACCGTCATGCCGGGCACGGTGATTTTTCCGGCCTCGCCGCGCGTGGCGCAGGCCAGGACCACCTTCACCCCCTGGCGGGCGTAGTGGGTCAGGGTGCCGCCGACACTGAACGCTTCGTCATCCGGGTGGGCAAACACAGCCAGCAGGGTTGGGGTCGTCATGCTCGACCCAGTGTAGCGGTGGCCAGTGGGATTCAGCCAAGGGGCCCGGAGTGGGCGGGTAGGGGTGCCCTAAACTGCCTCGGTGCAGCCCTACTTCAACGCGCCTTATGACTGGCGACCCGCCGCGACCTCAGAACAACTGGAGGCCGCGGCCCAGGCCCTTGAAATAACTTGGCCGGATGCCCTCAGGTCACTGTACGAGGAGCACGATGGCGCTGGCCCGCAGAGATTGGCTTCAGACTGGGAGGAGCAGTGGGAGGGCGTCTTGGACGAGGATGAGGACGCCCGGCCTCAGGCGCCTTTCCTGATGAGTCTGGAAGAAGCTGCGGCGTGGTACGTCAGCACCGCAGAGTTATTTCCGGCGGACCTGCGGTTTTTCTGGACGGATGACAACTCCAATTACGTCGGTGTCTATGTGCGGGGGCCGCTGGAAGGCATGGTGTGCGTGCTAGGCCATGACGGTGGTGGTCTGGTGCCGGTCTTTCGAACCATTCCGTCTTTTCTGGATTGGGTGGACGCGCATCCTCTGCGAGATGTCTTCACGGACGGCGCTCTCGTTCCCGCCTTTCCAGGCCGTGCGCCAGACCCTTTACATGATGAAGAGGACTGGCAGCGGGCACTGAGCCTCTATCAGAATGCGGAGCAGCGAGAGGACAACCCCCGCTTGGCCTGTGCCATGGCCCTTACCCCTTATGGGCAGAGCAGCGTCCTGCTGCCCTTTCTGGATCATCCAGACTTTTACGTGGTGGCGCGTGCGGTAGAGATTCTGGCGCAGCGGCGATATACCCCCGCCTACACGCTGATTCGGGAGCTAGCGGTCCAGCCGGGCAACCGCAGCAACGGCGCCGCCGAGCGGGCCATGAGAACCTGGCGCCCCTGAGGGCCGTCAGAGGGATTCCGCTCGCGCCAGCACCTGCCCCCGGCCGTAAAAGTCCCAGCAGGCTTCCGGCCAGGTCCGCAGAATGAGGCGGCGGTTGACCGCGTCGGCGGCGTGCAGCGCCTCGCCCAGCGCGCGGTAAAAGCGGCTGCCCTGCTCCTGCATGGCGCGGGCGGTCCAGTACACCGGGGCCTGTTCCAATTCTTGTTGCTGCTCGGGGCTGGGCATGGCCCCTATCTTGCCGCAAGCCTCCGGCTGGCCACGCTGCCCGCTACAGCTGACCGGGGGCCAACGTGGTGGGTGCTACCCTGGCCCCAGCATGACCCGGACAGTAGCCATCACTTCGGAAAAGGGAGGCGTGGGCAAAAGCACCCTGGCGGTCCACCTGGCCGGCGCGGCGCAGGAACAGGGCCTGCGGCCCCTCCTGATTGATGAAGACGGCCGTGTGGGCAGCAGCCTGCGCTGGGCGGCGCGGACGGGCGGACTACCGTTTGACGTGCTGGCCGCCGAGGACGTGAAGCCCAAGAAGCTGGCCGGGTACGACCTCGTGGTGCTGGACACCGAGGGCCGCCCCAAACGCAAGGAGCTGCGCCAGCTGGCCGAGCGCGCCGACCTGCTGCTGGTGCCCAGCGGGGTCAGCCCCCTGGAACTGGACGCCACCCGTGAACTGATGGATTTTCTGCACGCCGAGGGCGCCGCCCGCAAGACCCGCGTGGCCCTGACCCGCGTGCCGCCCGTGGGTCACGCGGCCGAGGACGCCCGCGAGGGACTGCGCGACGACGGCTTTACGGTGTGCAACGCGGTGGTGCGCCAGTACGCCGCCTTTGGCCGCGCCGCCGAACTGGGCGTGCTGGTGCGCGACGTGCCCGTTCCCCGCGCAGACCTTGCCTGGGCTGACGTGACCACCCTGGCCCGCGAGCTGTGGTGACGCGCTGAGCATGGGCCGCTTTGATTACCTGAGCAAAACGGGCAAGAAGGCCAAGAAAGAGGCCGGGCGCAAGGTCACCCCGGCCCCCGACGCCCGGCGCACCCACGCGCCCGACCCCGTCGAAGCCGTGTATCTGCGCCGCGAAACAGTCCGCGCGGTGAGCAGGGCCCTGAAAAAGGGCGGCGGCGAGAGCGTCGAGGAACTGGCCGAGGACCTGCTGCTGGCTTGGCTGCGCGCCCGGTCATGACGCCGGCAGCGGCGCGCGCCGGTCGGGCGGTCGCCCTGCTGCTGGCTCTGCTCGTCACGGTGCCGGGCGTGCTCAATCCCTTGCAGCCGGGCTGGCTGAGTAACGTCAACCTGGTGTTCCACGAAGCCGGGCACGTGCTGCTCATGTGGGCAGGCGAGACGGTGACCCTGTTGGGCGGCAGCGCCGTGCAGGTGCTGGTGCCGGCCGCCTGCGTGGCGACCTTCCTGGCGCGTCAGGAGCGCTTTGCGGCTGGGCTGGTCACCCTCTGGCTGGGGCACTCGCTGGCGGGGGTGGCGGCGTATATCCGCGACGCCCCGGCGCGCGAACTGCCCCTGCTGACGGGTGACCCCGACACCCACGACTGGTGGCAACTGCTGGTCGGCTGGAACGCGCTGGGCGCCGCCGACCCGCTGGGCCGCTTCATGCTGTTTCTGGCCTACGCCGCCGTCATTCTGGGCACGCTGCTGGCCGTCTGGAACGAATTGAACAGTTCGCCGGAGCCGGCGTGAGCGTCGTCGGCCGCTTCGCACCCAGTCCCACCGGCGCCATGCATCTGGGCAATGCGCGCACCGCCCTGCTGGCCTGGCTGCATTCGCGCGCCCAGGGCGGGCGCCACCTGCTGAGGTTTGAAGATCTCGACACCGGCCGCGTGCGCCCCTGGGCCTTTGAAACCACCCGCCTGGACCTGGCCTGGCTGGGCCTGGACTGGGACGAGGAGGTCATCCAGTCCAGCCGGCTGCCGCTGTACGAGGCGGCGCTGGCCCGCCTGGACACCTATCCCTGCACCTGCACCCGCAAGGAAGTGCAGGCGGCCGTCCAGGCCAGCGTGGGTGCCCCCCATGGCGCCGAGCCGGTGTATCCCGGCACCTGCCGCGCGGGCCATATGCCGGGCCGCCCAGCGGCGGTGCGCTGGCGCGTGCCAGCCGAAGTGGCCTGCGCCCAGGACGAGCTGTCGCAGACCGCCCTCTGTCAGGACCTGCCCACCGAGGTCGGTGACCTGGCCCTGCGCCGCAACGACGGCGTGTTCGCTTACCACCTGGCGGTGGTCGTTGATGATGCGGCACAGGGCGTGACCGATGTGTTGCGCGGCGCCGACTTGCTGGGTGCCACCCCCCGGCAGGTGGCCCTGCAAGGCGCACTGGGCCTGCCCACCCCGCGCTACTGGCATGTGCCGCTGCTGCTGGACTTTCGGGGCGAGAGATTGGCCAAACGCGGCGGCGCGCCCCCCGTGCAGGCCCTGCGGGAAGGCGGCGATTCGCCGGGGCGTGTGCGCGCCGAACTCGCCCGCAGCCTGGGCTGGGCGGTGCCCCCCGAGGTCAGTCTGGACGACCTGCTGCCGCTGTGGCGCGCGGTGCTGGAGGGCCGCCTGACCCTGAGGGCCTGACGCTGCTCTGCCCGCTCAATCTAGACAGTTTGTCTAAGTTTGCCTAACGCCCGTTCGTGGGCGGGGTCTACGCTGGTGACATGGCTTTGTCTCTTCCCACGTATCCTCAGCCCGACGAGCGTGGCCGCTTTGGCCGCTTCGGCGGGCGGTATGTGCCCGAAACGCTGATTCCCGCTCTGGATGAACTGGGCGCCGCCTACCACGTGGCCAAGGTGGACCCGGCCTTCCTGACTGAACTGGACCGTTTGCTGCGCGAGTTCGTGGGCCGGCCCAGCGCCCTGTACCTGGCCCGCCGCCTGACCGAGCATGCGGGCGGCGCGAAAATCTACCTCAAGCGCGAGGACCAGAATTACACGGGCGCCCATAAAATCAACAACTGCCTGGCGCAGGCGCTCCTGGCCGTGCGCATGGGCAAAAAGCGTGTGATTGCCGAAACCGGCGCCGGGCAGCACGGGGTGGCCAGTGCCACCGCCGCCGCCCTGCTGGGCCTGGACTGCGTGGTCTATATGGGCGCCGAGGACATCCGCCGCCAGGCCCTGAACGTCTTCCGGATGAAACTGCTGGGCGCCGAGGTCCGTGAAGTCACGTCCGGCACCGCCACCCTGAAGGACGCCACCAACGAGGCCATCCGCGACTGGGTGACCAACGTGCGTGACACCTTTTACATCCTGGGCAGTGTGGTGGGGCCGCACCCGTACCCGGCGATGGTGCGCGATTTCCAGTCGATTATTGGCGAAGAGGTCAAGGTGCAGCATCAGGCCCTGGAGGGCCGCCCCACCCCTGACGCCATCGTGGCCTGCGTAGGCGGCGGCAGCAACGCGATTGGCATCTTTGCGCCGTTTGCGTACCTGCCCGAAGAAGAACGCCCCCTGCTGGTCGGCACCGAGGCCGCCGGAGAGGGCGTGGAGTCCGGTAAGCACGCCGCCAGCGTGGCAGGCGGGCGCATCGGCGTGCTGCACGGCGCCATGATGTACCTCCTGAACGACGACGAGGGCCAGATTGTGCCGCCCCATTCCATCAGCGCGGGCCTGGATTACCCCGGCATTGGCCCGGAGCACTGCCTGTATGCCCAGACCGGGGCGGCCCAGTACGTCCCGGTCACCGATGCACAGGCGCTGGATGCCCTGCAACTGCTGACGCGCCTGGAAGGCATCATTCCCGCCCTGGAAAGTGCTCATGCCATCCACCACGCGGTCGAACTGGCCCGCACCATGCGCCCCGACCAGACCCTGGTGGTCAACCTGTCTGGCCGGGGCGACAAGGACGTGGCCGAGGTGATGCGCCTCCTGAGCCTGCAAGAAGGACTAGGGGACGCGCCAGGCCAGATTCTGCCCCCGGAGGTTCACGCATGACGGCCACTGTTTCTGCCACGCGCGGCGCCGCCCGCCTGCACGCCGCCTTTGCCCAGGCGGCCGCCCAGGGCCGCGCGGCCTTTATTCCTTACATGACGGCCGGTTATCCCAGCGCCCACGCCTTTCCGGCCTTGGCCACCGACCTGCTGACCCACGCCGATATTCTGGAAGTTGGGATTCCCTACAGCGACCCGCTGGGCGACGGCCCCACCATTCAGCGGGCCAGCGAGCAGGCGCTGGCAGGCGGCACCAGCACCCGCCATTCCTTGCGGCTGATCGCCGGGCTGCGCGCGCAGACCGACAAGCCCATCGTGGTCATGACCTATGTGAACCCCATCTACGCTGTGGGGCCGCGCGAGTTCATGCGCCTGGCCCAGGAAGCGGGCGTGGACGGCCTGATTCTGCCTGACCTCCCGCCTGATCAGGACCTGGAGATTGCCGACCTGGCCGCCGAACACGGCCTGGCCGTCACCTTCCTGATTGCGCCGACCAGCACCCCGGCGCGTGTGGCGCTGGTGGCGCGCGCCTGCACCGGCTTTCTGTACGCGGTCAGCGTGACCGGCGTGACCGGCGCCCGTGAAGGCGCGGCGCTGGGCGAGGTGCCTGCCATGCTGGCTCTGGCCCGGCAGCACGCCCGCGTGCCGGTGGCGGTGGGCTTTGGGGTCAAAGACGCCGCCACCGCCCACCAGGTCGCGCAGGTGGCGGACGGCGTGGTGGTGGGCAGCGTCTTTATCACCGCAGCGGCCAATGGCCAGGATGTCGGCGCGCTGGCGGCCAGCATCGCCGCTGGGTGCGGGCGTGACCAGGCTCGGTCACGGGGCTGAATGACTGAGCTTAAGCCGGGCGGCTGTCAGCCCCCTGTGAGCGCGCCCTGCCTAGACTGACCGCCACGGTTGGCTCCTTGCGGCGCCTGCCCTGGAGGCCCGCATGCACCACACAGAGCCGTCTTCGCTGGGGTCAGCGCTGCCCCCCACCGCCCCCGAGCGCACCGACGAACTGCTGCGGCGTTCCGCAGAGCTGATCTTTCAGCAGGTCCACCTGGCGGTGGCCTGTGCCGAAGAGGCGCTGGTGCTCTCGCGGGCGGCGGGTGACCTGCCCCGCACGGCGCTCAGCGCGCTGCGCCTGGGCAACGCTGCCTCGGTCTCGGGGGACGAAGCGCGGGCGGCGACCCTGGTCGAGGAGGCGCTGGCCCTCTACCGGCAACTGGGTGACCCCAGCGGCGAGGCCGGCGCCCTGCTGAGCCTGTCCACCATTACCCGCAATCTGGGTCAGTTGCTGCCGGGCCTCCAGTGTGCGCTGCAGGGGCTGGCCGCCGCGCGTTCTCAGGGCCTGCGTTCCCTCGAATGCGGCTGCCTGAGCAACATTGGCCTGGTGTACACCGACCTGGGTGATTACCAGAAGGCGCTGGAGGCGTTTCTGGACGCCCTGCCCATCGCCCGCGCCGCCGGGGCCAGCGAGAACGAGGCGCTGTGCCTGACCAATCTGGGTGACGTGTGCAGCCGTGCCGGCCAGCCCGAGCGGGCGCTGGAACACTACCAGGCGGCCCTGGACATCAACCGGGCCATGGCCGACACCCACCGGCAGATAGACACCCTGTGCGGCATGGGCCTGGCCCACCTGCAACTGGGTCAGCCGGTGCCCGCTCTGCGGCTCTTTCAGGAGGCGCTGGAGATGGCGGCGGCGGCAGATGACCACAAATGCGACGCCCGGCTGCTGACAGGTCTGGGCGACGCCCATGTCGTGCAGGGTCAGCCGGAACAGGCGCGGGCCGCCTATGAGCAGGCCCAGCACCTGGCCGCACAGGCCCGTGCCCCCCAGGAAGAGGTCGCCGCGCTGCGGCAGTTGGGGGCGCTGGCCCTGGCCCAGCAGGACAGCGACAGCGCCCTGGAGCATCTCAACCGGGCCCTGACGCTGGCCGCCGCCTGTCAGGCGCCGAGAGAGCAGCAGGAGATTTACGCCCTGCTAAGCGCCGCCGAGCGCCTGCGCGGCCACTTTGAGGCGGCCCTGGCGCACTATCAGCAGCACCACCAGCTGGAACGCGACCTGAACAGCCGTCAGGCACTGCACCGCACCCAGGCCCTGATGCTGGAGGTGGACATTGCCCAGGCCCGGCAGGCCGCCGAGGTGCAGCGCCAGATCAATGCGCGCCTGACCGAGGTCAATGAGCAGCTGGCCACCGCGAACGAGCAGAAAGCGCAGCTGCTGGCCCGCCTGCAGGAGCAGGCCCAGCACCTCGTGCGCCTCTCGCAGGAGGACGCCCTGACTGGCCTGGCCAACCGCCGCCACTTCAACGAGCAGTTTGAAACCGAGGTCCAGCGTGCGGCCCGGTATCTGCGGCCCCTGAGCGTAGTCCTGCTGGACATTGACCATTTCAAGGCGGTGAATGACACCTATTCGCATCAGGTGGGCGACCTCGTGCTGCGCGAACTGGCGGGGCTGCTTCAAGCCGGGTGCCGTCAGACGGACCTGGTGGCCCGCTTTGGCGGCGAAGAATTCGTGCTGCTGCTGCCTGAAACCCCGTATGCCGACGCCCTGGTGGTGTGTGAGCGGCTGCGGCGGTGCGTCGAGCAGCACGCCTGGGCGGCGGTGCAGTCTGGCCTCCAGGTCACCATCAGCCTGGGGGTGGCGGCCGGGTCAGGGCTGAACACCAGCCAACTGCTGGCCCTGGCCGACAGTCAGCTGTATCAGGCCAAGCGCAGTGGCCGCAACCGGGTCTGCGGCGAACTGGCCGGGCCGCCCCCGCCGGGTTCTGGAGAGAATGTCCGAGAGGCCAGCTGACCGCTGGTGCTGTCTGCCGGGGGAGAGCAGATGGTCTGGCTCTCCCCCGGCGTGGTGTGGCTCTGGCAGGAGACGCCATGAATCTTTAGAGCACAAGCGGGTCTAGCGGCGGTCTCTCCTGTGCAAATCCCAGACGGGCGCCGCCCTCTGTCTGAGCTTGGAGGTCAGCTTGACTGCTCTGCATCCCAGGCTTGCCTGTCCCGGCGCCCCTGAGAGCAACATCTTCTAAGGTTTTGCCTTTATTGATAACGGCGAAAATCCGTCTTGGTATCTTGAGGCATGGCGGAATGGCAGCCGACCCGATACACCCGTGCCCAACTCGAAGAGCGTCGATTAGCCGCTGCGAAGTGGTTGCAA
>NZ_WQLB01000051.1 GCF_009755355.1 Deinococcus arboris
GAAACAGGCGCAGTCGCTCGTGGCGGACGGGGACGACCACGAATCCCCCCTGATGGCGTCGTGGGTGACAAAGGCTACAGCTACACCACCGTGCGGACCTACCTGCACAGCCGTGGCATTCAAGTCACCATTCCCAGGCGAAAGGATCAGGGGCTGAACCTCTGTTTTGATGCAACCCTTTACAAGGAGCGAAACAAGATTGAACGTCTGGTTGGCCGCCTTAAACACTTTCGCCGGATCACCACCCGATATGACAAGCGCGGTGAACTTCCCAAGGTGGTTGACGATCGCCGCCATCCTGCTTTGGCTCTAAGGCGCGACTTCTGGTTTAGCGCTTGGCAACGGATAAGGTATATGCGGCCATTTCGAGCTGTTCACGCCGTGTCGTATCAGTCTGTGTGGGCGCTGCAGACTCAAGCCAAGCTTGCTGCTGACTGTCCAGCAACCACTGCACGACCTGTTGTGCCTGCGCTGTCCGGATTGTCCAATAGGCTCCCTGTAACTGGCCCTGCCCCAGGCCATCGGCTTCAGACAACACGAAGGCGGCCAGATGCTGCACAGCAAATGGGCTATCGATCTTAGCCCAGTGAGTGAGGTAAGGCGTCAGATCGTGCGCTGCTTGAGCAATGCACTCAAGCACGGCGGCCACCTCGCACGGTTCCCAAGGGTCCTCGGCGTCTTCCCGTGCCAGGACGTCGTCCCACCAGGCATGCAGGAAGGCGTCCACAGCCCTGGACTCCTGATCTGTCCATGACCACCACTGGCTGTAGGTCAGTTTGCCCAACAGGATTTCAACCGCACTCAACTGATCATGCGCGATGAGTTCCAGGAGACGGGGAAGGAAGTGCTTGAAATCAACGTCGTCCCCCCACGTGGTCATGGTTTTCACGCTGAACAGACTCAGGTGCGGTCCCGTCAGATCATGCAGAGGAACTGCAGGCAGTTCCTCTGCTGCGCCTGAGGGAAGACACCCACAGGCGCAGCCCTCGATATGCCGTCGCAATGGGTACCGCTCAAACACCTGATAGAGGTGCTTGATGCTGTCCTGAAGGGCAGGCGAGAGAACCGGGGACGTCGTCACGCCTGGTATTCAACACGACTGCCCTCCTCAATACCAACGCACCTTGGCCTACACGCCGTAGTGCAGGACAATCGACCCCATTTCATACCAAAAGGTACGGTATGTTTAGCTTGTTATGGCACGCACGAGGAGAAAGGACTGGCTGGACGCGGGGCTCAAAGTGCTGAGCACTCAAGGCGAAGCAGGTCTAACGGTGGACGGACTGATCAGCTATATGGGCCTGACGAAGGGGTCTTTTTATCACCACTTTGCGGGGTTGCCCGCCTACAGGGCTGAACTCTTAGTGCATCTGGAACAGATGGGGTTCGCCGACGTGGTGGACGCCATCGACCACCAGTTGCCTCCAACCGAGCAACTGCGCCTCTTGACAGTGGCGGTCAGCCGCCTGGACCCAGCAGATGACCAGGCCGTGCGGCAATGGGCTGAGCGCGACCCAGCAGCCCGTGCGCTGGTGGAGCGGATGGATGAGCGCCGCACCGCGTACCTGGCAGATCTGTTCACGCAAATCGTGGGTTGTCCCGATCAAGGGTACCTGCTGGCCCGTCTGGGCTACGCGCTGTACCTGGGTGCAGGGCAGCTCCAGCCGCGCCTTCAAGGCGAAGAATACTTGCAGATCACCGAACTGCTGCACCGGCACTTGCTGCCGGCTCCCGGAGGCGAGGCGTGAAAAAAGCGAATGTCTGGTTAAAACTTCTGGCGCTCCTGCACCTGCTGGTGGGGCTCATCCTGTACCGTGAGCCGCTCCTGGCATGGGTGAACGCAGGCCTCTTCAATGCAGTTGAGCCGCATTGGGACCGCGTAGCGGCCTTCTGGTTTATGCTGAGCGGCGCGCTGCTGTACGGGCTGGGGCAGTTGGTCGCGGTCTTCGAGGCGCGAGGAGAAGCTCTGCCTGCCACCTTTGTCTGGGGGTGGCTGACCCTGGGGGTGTTGGGCACGGTCGCCATGCCCCTCAGCGGCTTTCCGCTCGTGACGCTGGCTGCAGCCCTCACCCTGAAGCAGCAGGGCGTGTGGCAGGCCGCATGATCTGTGTGGTAACTGGGGTAGCGGGCAGGTGCGTCTGAGGCGAGGCTGTGGTGGATCGCCAGGGCGCCCTGCCTCCCGCATGCATCGCAGGATGCTGTCCATGAGGTCGGGTTCGCCATTAAGAATCGCCATGCCCTGGCCGGTCTGAAGGTTGAACAGAAAGAGCTCTTCGCGATCGAGATGCGCAATCACCTACTCTGGCGCAAAGCCGTCCCAGAGATAACGGTAGTTCACGAGGTCAGACATACCCGTAGCTTAGCCAGACGCTGGTCTGTCTGGAATTATCACTTGGCCTACACGCCCTATTCCCTGCGATTCCCCCTTTGTTCCGCTCACCAGCGCTTAGCCCAGCAGGCGGCCCAGGCCCCGGCGCGGCGCTGGAAAGCGGGCGGCCTGTACCTGCGCGGCAAACTCTTCCAACGTCTCTTGCAGGGCTCGGGCTTCCCGAATCAGGGCGGCGGTCACGTCCTGCACCTGGGTGTCGCGCTCCTGTTCCCAGTGGCTGAGCACGCGCTCGTTCAGGCGGGCGTGGTCGGGGCTGGTCACGTCGCGTGGGGGAGCCAGGCGGTCGCGGGCGTCTTCCAGATACGCCACGCGGTCGGCGGCGCGGGCGGCTTCCTGCCACGCGCCCTGCCCCCTCAGCAGCGCCACGCGCGCGCCCAGCCGTTCCCGTTCCAGAACCGTTCTGGCCCGTTCTCGGCCCTGAATCAGCGCGGCGCCCGCCGCCATCCCCACCAGGGCCAGGGTAAACACCAGCAGCGACCAGTGCGGCGTAAAGCCCGTGTCCTCAGGCGCGGCGCTGAGGTCGGTCAGTTGCCCTTGCTGCGCGGCGTTGGCGGCAATTTCCTGCGTGGTGCGCAGAATGCCGTCCCAGTTCAGGTAACCTTCCACGCCCAGGTAGAGGACCACCACGGCGGCAATCCCGGCAAGGTAGGCGCTGGGGCGCGCCATCCCCGGCGTGCTGGGGGCCAGCTTGGCGCGGTAGGCCAGTTCGTCCACCAGCCACAGCAGCAGCACGCTGAACATGACCCCGGCGGTCAGGGCAATCAGGGTGAGGTACAGCCGGGATTCAGGGTTAAACAGCAGGTTGATGCTGACCCCGCTGATAATCCCCACGAAGAACTTGCTGAACACCGCAAAGCCGTTAAATACGCGCTTGGAGCCGCTTTTCTGTTCTGGTGGGCGCACGGTGTGGCCCTCGGCGGCCAGCTGAGCAGCGGCCTGCTGGGTGTAAAAGTCCTCGGCCGTGACGGTGTCGGGGCGCACGCCTGCGCGGGTCAGGGCCTCGAAGCGATCGGCGCGGGCCTGCTCAATTTCGGCGGTGGCCTGCTCGTAGGCGCGCTCTACACCGCTGCTGGCGGCATTCATAAAGGCCAGGTGTTCCTGCTGCCGCGCCCAGCTACCCCGCACGCCCATCCCGGTTTCGGCCAGCACCCGGTTCAGGGTCACGCGGGCCAGGTCGTAGTTGACCCGGTACTGCTCCACGTTTAGCGTCAGCAGCCGTGAGCGCGACACCAGGGCGGCGCGCGCGGCCTCGGCCGGAATCAATTGCAGTTCACCGCGCAGGTCGTCCAGAAGGGTCACGAAGTGTCCTGGCGTCAGCACTGGCATAAAGCCCTCAGCCGCCAGTGGGTCGGGGCGCGGCAGGGCCGGCTCGTAGAGGCGGGGGTCAAAGTCGTCTGGAGCAGGAACCAGATCCGGGGCCTTCGGAAGCGTTGGGAGAGGCGCTGCGGCCTTCTCCTCGGCAAACTCCAGATTCACGTCGCCCAGATCGGGGCCGCTGAGGGTCACACGCGACAGGGGCCGGAACTCGGGGGCGGGGTCAGGAGAGAGGGAGGTGGGGGAAAGAGGTTCAGGCCGCTCGGTCATCGCCGCGCTCCTTTCACGACATTCGCGAAGGTGGGGTACACGTTCGAGAGGTCGTAGGCCCCGGCCAGCAGCAGCTTGCTGTGGCTGCCGCTGGTACCCAGCGCCTTCACGAACGAGTCGCGCACCGACACCCCCCCTGCCCCCGGCTCAGGGCTCAGGCCCGCCACGAACAGCAGCCGCGTGGTCTGGGCGGCCAGTAGCCCTTTCATGGTGCTGCTCACCGACGCCCGCTTTGGGTCGTCCAGCAGGGCGCCGTCGGTAAACAGCACCACCACGTCGCCCACGCCGGCCGTCTGGGTGGACCGCCGGGCCGCCTGGGCCAGGCCCGCCGTAATCGCGCTGCCCTTGCCGGTACACGGCTTGGTCAGGGCGGCGGTGTAGCGCAGGATGTCGGCTTTGGCCATCCTGGCTCCGTTCTTGGAAGAAAACTTGAAATCGGCCACCGTCTGTACCCCTTCACAGATGCGCAGCAGCGTCAGCGTGTCCCCTGAGCGCAGCTGGTTAAGCAGCACGCTCTGCGAGAGCAGCCGCGCCTGGTCGGCGTACTTGAAAGCAGGATTCTTGCTGCTGCCGGTCATGTCCACCGCCACGGTGAAGTGCAGCGGCGGCGTGGACAGGCCCAGCAGGCTGGAGGCGCTCATGGGGGTGGGTAGCAGGAGAGACAAAGTCAGGAGGGAAGACAGAACCATAACTCAAAGACCTCTAGGGCGTGGGTGGTGTGGGGTTGCGCGGCTTCAGGCCTGCCAGGGGCACGGCGACCCCGCCGACCAGGGTGATGCCGGGCGGCGGGGTCATCGAACGGCGGTCGTGCGGCAAGTCGCGCAGCAGGCCCACCTCGCGGCAGGCGGTCTGGGCGCGGTAGAGGTCCACAGGTACACTCTGGCGGCCGTCGGGGTCGCCAATCCAGACGGCCATCGCGTACTGCGGGGTCACGGCGGCGCACCAGGTGTCGTTCACGTCGTCGGTGGTGCCGGATTTGGCGCCCAGCGGCATGGTCTTGCCCGCAAAGCGCTGGGCCAGGCTGGGGCGTAGGAACGGAACGTGACCGGCGCTGCTGCTGACCGCCCCATTCAGCAGGTCAAAGGTCTGGTACGCCACCACCTCGTCCCACAGCGGGGCGCAGGCTGGGCGCGGCAGCGGCAGGGGCCGCCCGGCGCGGTCATAAACCTCGGCCAGCAGGTGCGGCTGACAGAGGCTGCCCCCATTGGCAAAGCTGGCATACGCCGCCGCCACGGCCAGCGGCGAGGCGCGGAAGGTGCCCAGGGCGGGGCTGGAGCGGTTTTCGGGGTCGGGGCGGTAGTTCAGGGCACTGAGGGTCCGCCGCAGAGCTTCCTCGCGCGGCGTGCCCACCTGCACGGCCACCGTGTTGAGGCTGCGGGCGTTGGCTTCGCGCACGGTCACGGCGCGGCCCAGGAAGGTCTGGGTGCTGTTGCTGATGGCTTGCCCGGCATAGCGGGTGGGCTGGTCGGCATAGGTGCTCAGCTGCGTGACACCCTCGCCGAAGGCCAGGGCATACAGCAGCGGCTTAACCGTGCTGGCCACGGGTCGCCCTGCTGACGCCGCCCACTGCCGGCCCGGTTCGCTGCTTTGGAGGCCGCCTGTACTGCTGGCCAGCGCCACGATGCCGCCGCCGCGCACGTCCACAATCGCCGCGCCCTCGGCCACGCCGGGGGCCCGCTCGCCGGTAACGCCCTCGCCGCGTACCCGCGTGGTCAGGGCGGCCTGAGCGGCGGCGTCTACCGTCAGCACCACTCGGCCCACCCGGCGCGGCTCCAGGCCAGCCGAGCGCAGTTCACGGCGCACGAGTTCCTGCATAGCCCAGACGGGCTCTGGCTCATTGCTGTAGTCGGGATTGCGGGTGGCCGATACGACGCGCAGGTCAGCGCCGCTACCGGCGTACTCCACCTGCCACAGCCGGGGCTCAAGGGGCGTGGCGACAGCGGCCTGAAAGGTGGGGTCGTCAATCAGGCCTTGGGTGCGCAAAATCCTTAGGGTGGTCAGCTGCTGGGTGCGCATCCAGCGGAAGCGGGCCGTGGCCGTTTCGGGGGGCGTCTCTGCGGTCACCAGGTAGCGCCCAGGCGCTGGCAGCAGGCCCACCAGAAAGGCGCTCTGGGCTAGCGTCAGGTCGGCGGGCTCTGTGTCAAAGACCGCGCGCGAGGCGTCATAAATGCCCTTGCGCTGCCCAATGCCAATCCAGGGGAGGCTGTTGACGCTCATGGCCAGCACCTCGCGCCGGCCATAGCGCCACGTCACGAGTGGAGCCAGAACAAATTCAGTGGCCTTACGGGTCAGGGTCAGCAGCGGCCCACGCCGGTCGGTGTCGTAATCAAAGTGCCCGGCCAGCACGCTGTTTTTTAGCAGTTGCATGGTGATGGTGCTGCCGCCAGCGCCGGTCAGCAGGGCGCGGGGCAGGCGGCCAGGATCAACGCCCACATGGGCGAAGAACCGCACGTCCTCCTTGGCGATATAGGCCAGCAAGAAAGCGGGCGACACGCCAGTCAGCGGCACACTCAGCGATTCTCGGCAGGGCACGGCGTTCACCGCGCCGCCCTCCTGGCAGTGGTCAATGACACCCAGGGCCGCGCCCCGGCGGTCTTGCACCTCAATAGGTTGCAGTTCGGCTCGCAGGTTCCACACCCGGCCCAGGGCTCCGGTGCCCGCTGCTCCGGCCAGGCCCAGGGCCACCGTGCCTAGGGTCAGGACCCCGACAGTAGCCAGGGCCGCCCGTAAAATCCGGCGCAGTGTCCAGGGCTGGGGCCGCCGCACAAAGGGGGTGCGGGGCCAGGGGTTACGCCAGCGGCGCACGAGGGTCTGGAGCACTCAGCGCACCACGTCCAGCACGCCGGCGGCCGCCGCGCGAAACTGCCAGTCGCGCGTGACCTGATTCCACAGTCCACTCAGGCCGACCACGAGTACCAGCAGGGCGCCCAGGCCAGCCAGCGCCGTGACTGCTCCTGCCCAGGACGACCGGGGCGCGCGGGCACGCGGCGTCCGGGCCGGGCGTTCACGGCGCACTTTCGGCGCTGCGGGCGCAGGCAGCGGTGCCGACGGCAGACCCGACGAGTAGGGCCGGGGCTTACGCACGAAACTCATGGCCGCAGGATAGGGAAACCGCATGAGGCCCGCATCACACCTTTGGACGATTGGACGGGAGTTAAAGGGTGGGAAGATAGGGGGCTTTGCTTTCAGGCGCCAGGCCGGCGGACCATTCGCCTGAGGTGGTACTCGCTCCGGTATTCACTCTGCTGTCCTCTGACCTGCCCGTCAGTGAAACGGTGCTCTACTGTCCAGCTCTCTAGCCGCTGCGCGAACTTCTCAAGCTTGTGCCAACCTCGGTTGTCTGTTCGCTTCGGAATCCGCCAGCGTGTTCCGCAGCTGCGCATGGCCGATTGACATATGGGGCAGCGCGGGGCGGTGAAGCTGGCGCGGCCGACAGTTCGGTGCTCCAGGCAGACATAATTGCGCCTAAAGGTGCGGCTGGGGCGCTGGGCTTCTGTCATGTCTCACGCTAAAGCGGTGGCTGTTCTCCGGCATCTGCCATCTGCGCGCGTAGAGCCTCTGAAAAAGGGCTTAGGCCGAGGCGTTTATTGTCTGGTCTATGGCCCGAGTCAGAGGACTAGACTCGCAGCCATGACCCTGACCGCCCCCCTGCCCACCCGTGACGACCTGCGTGCCCAGTTCCCACCCCTGCAGAGCGGGCGCGCGTATCTGGACAATGCGGCGGGCGGGTTGCTGCCCACGCGTGCCATTGCTGCCGTGACCGATCACCTCACGCGCTACGGAGCCACCAACGCCATGCCGGGCCACCAGCCCGGCCGCGAGATTCTTGCCCTCAAGCACCGGGCACGGGAAGCCACCGCCTTATTCCTGAATGCCGCCCCCGAAGACGTGGCGCTGGCGCAGAGTGCCACGGCCCTAACCTTCCGGCTGGCCGCTGCCTTCGCCCGGCTGTGGGGACCCGGCGACGAAATTATTCTGAGCGGCTTAGAACACGAGTCCAACGCCAGCCCCTGGCGCGAACTGGAGCGGCAAGGCGTCACGGTCAAGGTCTGGCATGCCCGCCAGCCGGACATGACCCTGCACCCCGACGACCTCTCGGCGCTGCTGTCGTCCCAGACGCGCTTGGTGGCCGTCACGGCCGCCAGCAATGCCCTGGGGATCACGCCCGATATTCCAGCCATCACCGCGTTGGCCCGCGCCGCTGGCGCCTGGACCATCGTGGACGCTGTTCACGCCGCGCCGCATAGCTTCCCGGATGTGCAGACCTGGGGCGCCGACTTCGTGACCTTCAGCCCCTACAAAGTCTGGGCGCCGCATCTGGGCGCCCTGTGGATTCGCCCCGACCTGCGCGCCACGCTGCCCTGGCCACGGCTGGAATTCATTCCCCAGGGCGACATCACCGGCCTGGAACACGGCACCCCGCAATTTGAGCTGCTGGCCGGCTGGCTGGGCACGCTGGACTATCTGCGCGAGCTGGGCGGCCACGCCGAGCTGACCCGCCCCGCGCTGGAGGCCGCCTCGGCCCGTATTCAGGCCCTAGAGGCCCCCGTCATGGCGGGGCTGGTGGACGGCCTGCTGGCCCACGACCTCGTGACGGTGTACGGCCCGCAGGGCACCCAGGGCCGCGTGGGCACGGTGGCCTTTCGCGTGGTGGGGGAAACGCCCGAACAGACGGCGCTGCGCCTGACCGCGCGCGGGGTGGATGTGGCTGCTGGCCATTTCTACGCCGTGCAGCCCCTCAAGGATTTGGACCTGTATCCGCAGGGCGTGGTGCGCGCCAGCATTGCCCATTACACGACCGAGGAGGACATAGCGCGACTGCTAGACGGCCTGGCCTGAGCCTCAGACGGACTCCGCTTGAATCGCTGGTAGCAGTGATTCAAGTCGAGTGGACTGGGACAGCTGCACCGCAGAGCGAGCAGGAGAACAGGTGGGCTGAAGGGCGTAGCGTGAGCGCATCAGTTCTCTCCTACTGCGTTCACGGAGTAGACGGAATCCGTATCAGGCCTTCAGCACAGCATTCAGTTCGTCGCGGAAGGTCTGCGCGGCCGCCACACTGGCGTTCACATCCAGTCCACGGGCGTACTGCACGCCCCGGCTGGCGCTGGCCAGAGCGCCTGTGCCGCCAAGGTCAAAGGCGGGGGCCAGGTCAGCGGCGGTGGCCCCCTGCGCCCCCAGGCCAGGTAGCAACAGCAGGGCGCGGGGCATCTGGGCCCGGAAGGCGGCCAAGTCGCGCGGATGGGTGGCGCCCACCACGGCGCCCACGCTGGCGTACTCGCCGTCTTCCTGGGCATTCAGGCGCGTGACCTCGTCGGCCACCCGCTCGCTGACGCCCTCGCCTTGCAGGTCGGCCTGGCCTGGATTGCTGGTTTTGACCAGCACGAACACCGCGCCGCCGTGGGTGCGGGCAGTGTCCACGAAGGGCGTCAGCGTTTCAAAGCCCAGGAATGGGTTGACGGTCAGGGCGGCGCCGGCGTGGCGGCCAGTCAGCCAGCCCTGGGCATACGCCTGCGCCGTTGAGCCGATGTCGCCGCGCTTGCCGTCCAGCAGCACCGGCAGGCCCAGAGTGTGGGCAGCGGCGCAGACCTCCTCCAGCACCTGGAGGCCGGCTAGGCCCGCCGCCTCGTAGAAGGCCAACTGAGGCTTGACGCAGGCGGCGTAGGGGGCGGTGGCCTCCAGCACATCCAGGGTGTGGGCGCGCAGGTGGGCCAGGTCGCGGTAAGCGTCTAGACGCGGATCAAGGCCCACACACAGGCGCGTGTTGAGGCGGCGGGTGCGATCGGTCACGGCCTGGGCAAACGTCATCGGCCCGAGGCTAACACGGGGGGCGCGCTGCCCCAGGGCGTTAGCCGAGCGGCCGTTCGGGCAGGGCGAATCGGCGCCAGCCGGGGCATGCACTAGGCCACTTCCAGCACCGCCTCTTCTGCTGGGCCCTAGAGGACAAGGCCCCCGCTTTCTACCGCGGCATCTACCCGATCACTTTTTTAACGGTCGTGGCCAGCTTCGGGGGGTACATCAGGGCAAACTGGCCGTGTTGGTCGGCCCAGACGCGCGCCATATCACTGTAGCGCATGGCGACGTAGCCCAGCAGCGGGTCCATGATGTACACCTGCCCGGACTGGTCGTTGTAACCCACCAGCACCCGCCAGTGCGGAATAACCTGCCCGGCAGCCGTGATGTGCGATTGCAGCGCAATGACGGGCAGACCGCTGCGAATAGCGGCCTTGACCGTGTTCAGGTTGCCCCCCGAATACAGCCGGGCTTCCATACCGACCTGCGGCGCAAACCGCACGATGGCCTGGGCGCTCATGTAAGAGCGTTCGGTGGGCCGGGTCTGGCGGCTGACATCGGCCATGTTCACCTTCAGGCCAAAGTACCCCAGCACCTGCGTCAGGCTGGCCGGGCCGCAGGCGTTGTAGGTCTGGCGCACCAACGGCATGCCTTTCAGGACATAGCCGGGCGGGGTGGCGGCCAGCGCCGACGAAGACAGGCCCAACAGGGCAACACAAAAAGCCGCGCGCATCCGGCAGAGGATGGCACGCGGCGCGTCACGGGAACCTTTCAGGAGGCGTGGTGAGTCCCGCACCCCTAGCCCTGCTACACCCGCGTCAAATCTTTTGGCAGCGGCAGAAACTCGATTTCTGGGTGCTGCTCAGCGGTGTATTCCAGGTCGTAGCGGCTGCGGAACAGCATGACGGGGCGTCCCTGGTCGTCTTCCACGTGGCGGGCAAAGCGGGCCACGCCCGCAGGATCGCCGGCCAGCCAGCGCACCAGCCCGTAGCTGGTGATGTTCATTTCCACGTCCACGCCGTATTCCTCCTGCAAGCGGGCCTGGAAGACCTCAAATTGCAGCGGCCCCACGGCGCCCAGGTAGGGGTCGCGCGCGCCGTCGGTGGGGTAGAAGACCTGCACGACGCCTTCTTCGGCCAGCTGGGTCAGGCCCTTCATAAAGGCCTTGCGTTTGCCCACGTCCCTCAGGGCAACGGTGGCAAAAGTTTCCGGAGTAAAGCGGGGAAAGCCCGGCAGCGCAACTTTGGCGTCCACGCTGACCACATCGCCAATCTGGAAAACGCCGGGGTTCACCAGACCCACGATGTCGCCGGGGTAGGCTTCTTCGACCTTTTCGCGGTCCTGGGCAAACAGGGTGTGCGCCTGACTGAGACGCAATTTGCGGCCGGTGCGGGTGTGGGTCACGTCCATGCCGCGCTCAAAGTGGCCGCTCATCACGCGCATATAGGCGGTGCGGTCACGGTGGGCCCGACTCATGTTCGCCTGCAACTTGAAGATGAAGCCCGCAAAACCTGCTTCCGGGGCGCGCTCGCCCAAGTTGGTCTCGACTGGGCCGGGCGGCGGGGCCAGCTCCACAAAGTTCTGCAGGAAGTGCTCCACACCGAAGTTGTTCATGGCACTGCCGAAAAAGACAGGAGTCAGTTCGCCGTTCAGGAACGCGTCCGCCTCGAATTCGGGCATGGCCCCCTGGATCAGCTCCACGTCTTCGCGCAGCTTGGCGGCCAGGTCCGCGCCCACTAAGGCGTCTAGTTGCGGGTCGTCCAGGCCAGCCGTCTGCACAGGCGCCCGGTGCTTGCCGCCCGAGGTGCGCTCGAAGGCCAGCACTTGCCCGGTTTGCAGGTCATATACACCTTTAAAGTCTGGGCCGTCGCCAATCGGCCAGGTCAGCGGCACCACCGTGATTTTCAGAATGCCTTCCACCTGAGCAATCAGCTCAAAGGGGTCCTGGGCGGGGCGGTCCATCTTATTCACGAAGGTCAGGATGGGAATGCCGCGGTTGCGGCACACGGCGAACAATTTCTCGGTCTGGGCCTGCACTCCACGCGCGGCGTCCAGCACCATCAGGGCGCTGTCAGCGGCCGTCAGGGTGCGGTAGGTGTCTTCGCTGAAGTCCTGGTGACCAGGGGTGTCCAGCAGGTTGACGTGCCGCCCCTGGTACTCGAAGGTCAGCGCACTGCTGGAAATAGAGATGCCGCGCTGCTGCTCAATGCTCATCCAGTCGGACTTGGTGTGAGAGCGGCCCTCTTTGGCGGTCACGCTGCCGGCTTCCTGAATGGCGCCGCCGTAGAGCAGCAGTTTTTCGGTGATGGTCGTCTTCCCGGCGTCTGGGTGCGAGATGATGGCGAAGGTGCGGCGCCGGGCAATTTCCTGTGGCAGCGCGGCGGGGTTGATGTCGGGGCTGGTCATGGGGACTCCTGCGGGCCACAAAAACGGGGCGCGGCCCAGTGTGACGCTGAGACTGAGGGAAACAAACGCGGTCTCGACTCTCGCTACGGGGGCGTGAGGAGAACCGTCATGCGGCCATGATAGCGGGCGCGGGGGCCAGCCGTCATCTGGGGCCGTGACCCAGGGCCAAAAGGGCGTAGGCTGAGGGCATGACCTCTGCCTCACGCGCCGGCTGGGCCGCCGTTCTGGCCACCGCCATCGCCTCCGCGGCCTTTGTGGCGACCGGCATCTTTGTGGTGCGCGGCCTGACCGACCTGAAAAATGCCAGCGACGTGATTAACGTCACCGGCAGCGCCCGGCGGTCCATTACTTCGGACCTGGCGGTGTGGACGTTTACGGTGCGCAGCGAGAGTGAGGACAGCCTGCAGGCGGCCTACGCACAGTTCCGCGCCGCGCAGCCGGCCCTGGACCGCTTTGTGCGCGGACAGAACTTCAGCGCCGAGGAGCTGCGCCGCGAGCCGGTCAGCGCCGCCCCCGAAACCTATACCGTCATTGAAACCATCGGCGGCGAGAACGAGGAAGTCGAGCGCACGCGCTACGTGGTCAGCCAGGCGTACCGCGCCCAATCGGGCGATATCGCCAAGATTCAGACCGCGGTGGGGGCCGCCACCGCCAGCTTCGTGGACGCCAGCACCGGGGGCGTCACGGTGGAAAGTGGCGCCATCAGCTACCTGTACACCAAGCTGGCCGACGTGCGCCTGGCCCTCCTGAAAGATGCCAGTCAGGACGCCCAGCGCCGCGCCCAGGCCATTGCCGAGAGCGCGGGCAACGAGGTCGGCGCCGTCAAAAATGCCCGCATGGGCGTTTTTCAGATCACGCCGCGCTTTGAAACCAGCGTGGAAGACAGTGGCAGCTACGACACCCGCAGCCTGGAAAAGGACGTGACGGCCGTGGTCGAGATTGATTTTGTGGTGAGGTAACCCCCTTCAGCTTAGGGGTTAAGTGGACCGTGGGCGCCGCCCCCTGAACCTCGGCTGACAGTGGGAGGGCCTCAGGGCCAGAGCGCTGACAGAGAGCTGAACAGGGCCTGCTGTGATGAGAGCAGAGGAAGTCTTCTCGTTCTCACCGCCCAGGAGGCCCTGACCATGACCCGACCACTCCTTGTTCTGCTGCTGCTCAGTGCGCCGGCCAGCGCCGCGTCCCCCGCTTACCTGGATGTGGCCACCAGCCCCAAGGGCAGCACAGCCGCCGATATGTTCCGTGACCTGGGGCAGGTGTGTACCGGCGCCTCGTTCCTGCGCCAGCGGCAGACCTCGGGCAGCGTGGAAAATCTGGACTTGCTGCTGAACAACCAGGTGTCGCTGGCGTTCGTGCAGCTGGACGTGCTCAAGGCCCGCGACCAGATTGACCACGACGAGCGGGTGCGCGCCCTGAAAACGCTGTTGCCTCTGAATTTCGACGAGATTCATCTGCTGGCGCGGCCCGCCGTGGTGAAGACCAACTTGCTGGGCAAGACGACGGTCAGCGGTGTTCAGAAGTTCAGTGACCTCAGGGGCCGCAAGCTGGGCGCCTGGGGCGGCAGCGTGGTGACCGCGCGCGTGCTCAGTGCCAAGTCAGGCCTGCCTCTGACTATTCAGGAGTACCAGGGCCGTGAAGAGGCGCTGGCCGCCCTGAGCGCGGGCCAGGTGGACGCCGTGCTGGCGGTGGCCGGGCAGCCTGTGGACTGGGTCAAAGCCCTGAGCCCTGCCGCTTACCGCCTGCTGCCCTTGGACATCGCGCCGGCGCGCGTCAATGGGTTTTACCGGCCGGCCACGCTGCGTTACGCCGGTCTGGGCGGGAATGTGGGCACCTACGCCGTGCAGCGCTTGCTGGTCACGCGCGACTTCAAGACCCCCGAACGCCGAGCCGCCCTGCTGGCCTACCAGAAGTGCGCCCTGTCCAAGCTGACCCAGCTGCAAGAAACCCAGGGCTTTCACCCCAAGTGGACTGACGTGACCTTTAAAGAACAGACCTGGCCCCGGTTCAAGTAAGCCGAGGTGGTCGGCCGCTGGTTGCTGCGGCATTCGCGCATGTTTCAGGGGGCCGCATCGTCTTGGCAGCGCCGGTGCCCCGCTGTCCTCAGGCCGGGGTTACCGGGACGAGGCTGTGCTCCTGACCACGGCTGTCAAAGTTCTTCAGGGCAAGCCTGACAGAGCCTGTACCCTGAGGTCATGACACCTCTGGCTGGGCGGCGGCCCAGGGTCAACCTGCGCGGGTCTGCTGAAGGTCAGGCGCAGTGGGCCGCATGACCGTCGCTCTGCGCCCCCTCCACCGTGGCGACGAGGAAGCGGCGGTGCACTGGGCCGCCGACCCCGAGTTCTGCCGCGCCGCTGGCTGGACGCCGGGCCTGGCCGCGCGCGTGGTGCGGCGCCACTGGCAGAGCCTGATAGCCGCCCGCGACCCGACCTTTCGCCGCTTTGGCCTGACGCTGGACGGGCGACTGGTGGGGTACGCTGACCTGGCCGACCTGACCGCGCAGAGCGGTGAACTGGGCATCGCGGTGGGCGAGCGGGCGCTGTGGGGGCAGGGCATTGCCGCTCAGGGGTGCCGGGCGCTGCTGGCCTGGGCCTGGGCGCAGGAACTGCAGGGAGTCACAGCGCAGGTGCATGAACCCAACGCCCGTTCTCACGCCCTGCTGGCCCGACTGGGCTTTCAGGCCGTGGGCTGGGGCCCACCGGAACCCTACCAGGGGGAGGTCGTGCCGGTGCGGCACTATCGCCTGGTCAGGCCGGGTTGACCACGTGTCCGGCTGCGCGCAGGGCGGCCACTGCCCGGCCCAGGTCGGCGCCTGCCACCAGCACATAGTCGGTATTGAATGTGGACAGCGCAAAAATGCCCACGTCAGCGTCACGCAGCGGATTCAGGACGCTGGCCAGAATGCCGGTGAGGCTGAAGTCAAACGGCCCAGCCAGTTTCAGGGCGCGCCAGCCAGGCTGGGTGGTCACGCCTGCCGGCACGGCGTCAGCGGCGCCCACCACCGACAGTTCATCGGGGGCGCCCACCACACACCAGACCTCGCCCTGGGTGGCCCAGAGTGGGAGAGGGCTCCCGCCAGGCAGCTGTGACACGGCGTAATCGCCACTCAGGACCGTCAGGGTCAGGTGCATGCCCGCAGCCTACCGGGCGCTGGCCCCCACCATTTGGCCAGGGCAGGAGACTGGCCAGGCGGAGGGCGTGTTTGACCGGCCGGGGGCGCACCATAGGGCCATGACAACCTTTTCTGAACTTTCGAGTGGCCTCGCCAGTGCCGTTGAAGCGGCAGCCCCAAGTGTCGTGAGTGTGCGTGCGGCGCGGCCCGTCAGCGGCACCGTCATCGCCCCCGGCGAGGTGCTGACTGCCGCCCACCTGCTGCACACCGATGAGGTGAGCGTGGTGGACGCGCAGGGCCAGACCTTCAGCGCCGCCGTGGTGGGCCGGGACCCCGGCAGTGACCTGGCCCTCCTGCGGGTGGCTGGACTAGACGCCCCCGCCCTGACCGCCACCCAGGGCACGCGGGTGGGCGAACTGCTGCTGGCGGTGGGCCGTCCCCCGCATGGCGTGCAGGCGGCGCTGGGCTTTATGGAGCGTGCGCCGGAACGCGGCTGGCTGCCAGCTGGGGCGGCTCCGTTCCGAGGGGTCAGTGGCGGCGCCCTGGTGGACGCGCGCGGCGGCCTGGTGGGCGTACTGAACGCGGGCGTGTCGCGCGGCGAACTGCTGGCCGTCCCGGCCGAGCGCGCCCTCAAGGTGGCGGGTCTGCTGGGCACCACGGGCCGGGTGCCTCGCGGTTACCTGGGGCTGTCCACTCAGCCCGTGCATTTTCCCGGTGAAGACCAGCCCGAGGACCCGCACGGCCACCTCCACCGGGGCCGGCGCGGCTGGGGTGGTCCGCGCGGTCCCTGGGGCCACGGTCCAGACCGTGAGGGCCGGCGGGGTGGACGGGGCCGCCTGGGGCTGACGGTGGTGCAGGTGGCGGCGGGCAGTCCAGGCGAAGCGGCGGGGCTGCGGGTGGGCGACGTGCTGCTGGCCCTGAACGGTGAACCCATGCGTCACCCCCGTGAACTGCTCTCGGCGGTGCGCGAGCGCGCCAAAGACACCCTGACCCTCCGGGTGCTGCGCGCTGGACAGGAGCAGGACGTGCCCGTCACGGTAGGCGAACGCTGAGCGTGCCCCGTGCCACCAGAGCCAGGGGGTCGCTCTTGTCTGATAGACACACCAAGGGGCGTCCTCTCAAGCCCTCGCCGGGTGAGACGCGGTGGCCTTAACATCGGGCATGTTCCGGCCGGACAGCCTGCCCACCGTGCGCGTCGCCCTGACCTCGGCGGTGTGGGCGGCTGGGGTTGAGGCCGTGCTGGCCGCAGCGGGCCTGCCCCTGGCCGCAGACGAAGAGGACGCAGACGTCCTGATTGTGGACGACGCCTGGCTGCCGGACCTGCCAGCACTAGCGGGGCAGGCGCTGGTGGCCCTGGGGTCGCGCGAGTGGGCGGCGGTCCTGCCTGGTGTTCTGACGGGGGGTTGGGCCGCGCTGACCCCTGATGCCACCTCGGCGGAACTGGTGGCAGGCGTGCTGGGCGCGGCAGCAGGCCTGGTGACGCTGCTGCCAGCGGCGCTGACCGCCGAGCCCGAAGCCGACCCGGTGCCCGCCGGCGAGGTCACCCTCACCCCACGCGAACATGACGTGCTGGCGCTGCTGGCCGAGGGCCTGAGCAACAAACGCGCCGCGCGCGACCTGGGCGTCAGCGAAAGCACCGTCAAGTTTCATGTGCAAGCGCTGTATTCCAAACTGGGCGTCCAGAGCCGGGCCGGTGCGGTGGCACGCGGCATTGCGTTGGGTTTGGTGAGCGTGTAGAGCTGGCCTGAATGGGAACCCAGTAGCAGTCGGTGGCGGGTTTGGCAGAGGGGCCTTCTCATGCGACAGCAACAACCGTCTGCGCTGGACTCCGGGGAAATCGTCTGCACCCACAATTCCAGGTGGCCAGACTCAGCGAGGGGCGTCATCCATGGGTGGCGGATTTTTCGACAGCGGCATCTTGTTGACCTGGAGTGGTGCCTCACCTCCAGGTCAAAACAGGCGCTGCCTCATTGCGTGCACTTCACCGTGCAGGTCCCCTTGGTTCAGGGATGCCTTT
>NZ_WQLB01000052.1 GCF_009755355.1 Deinococcus arboris
GCAGTTGATGATCACAGCTGGGACCATGTGTCTCTACCGTTAGCGCGGGCCACATGGTCTGGCCCCGTGACACCAATCAGTGAAGACGAGAGCGAGCGCTGGGCTATGACGCCGCAAGGTCAACAGAAGTAGACAGGGAGACGCATCACAGATCAGGCGGTCCGTTTGCTGGCTGCTCAGAACACTGTCGCGCCAGACAGAATAGGCTTCTGAAAAACGCTGACTGCGCCGTAGTCAAATAGGGGTTCTGATGACGTTTTTCATTATTTCGGTGCGCCTGGGTTCGTCATTCAATTGATCTGAGTTCCATATAACCTAAGCTTTTCGCTGTCCTCCAGAAGCTTGGAGGCCCAGGGCTTTTGCGGTGTGCCCCTCGCGCGCTACCCTGACCCTATGAACGCCTGCCCGCTGTGTGGAGCGCTGCGCCCACGCGCCGCTGCCAACGACATCGCGTGCGCCCTGCATGCCTGGTGGTGCGCCCAGCTGGGCCGGCCGATGAGCGCGCAGCACGGTTGAGCCTCTTTTCACCCTCTGCCGCCACCCGCCCTCACCAAGGAGTTGCCCATGACCACCCCTACCGTCCAGTTCGCTCTGGACCGACTGCCCGTTCCCGCCCACCTCCTCGACCAGGACGCCCACGACCCACTGGCCCATAAGCGTCAGGAATTTATGCTGCCCGGCGGTGTGATTTACCTCGACGGCAACAGCCTGGGTGCCCTGAGCCGCCGCGTAACCGAGCGCCTGACCCGCGTGACGACCCAGGAATGGGGACAGGCCCTGATCGGGTCCTGGACAGCGGGTGCCGCCCAGGGACAAGATTGGATGGGCCTGCCTGACCGCGTGGCCGCCAAGCTGGCCCGCCTGATTGGCGCGCACCCCGATGAGGTGGCGGTGGGCGACAGCACCAGCGTCAATACCTTCAAGGCGCTGGCCGCCGCCCTGGCCACAGCGCACCCTGGCCGCCGCGTGATTCTGACTGACCAGGACAACTTTCCCACCGACCTGTATGTGGCGCAGGGCCTGATTGGTCTGCTGGGCGAGCGGTACGAGCTGCGCCGCGTGCCGGCCGACGACGTCGCCGCGCACCTGAACAGCGAGGTGGCAGCTGTCCTGCTCACCCAGGTGGACTACCGCACCGGCCGCTGCCTGGACCTGGCGGCGGTTAGTGCAGCGGCGCACGCGGCAGGCGCCCTGACGGTCTGGGACCTGGCGCATTCGGCGGGTGCCTTTCCGGTCGAGCTGAACGCGGCGGGCGCCGACTTTGCGGTGGGCTGCGGTTACAAGTACCTGAATGGCGGCCCCGGCGCCCCGGCCTTTCTGTTTGCCGCCCGCCGTCACCACGCGGCCCCAGTGGCCCTAAGCGGTTGGATGGGGCATGCCGACCCCTTCGAGATGGCCCGCGACTTTCAGCCGGCCCCCGGCGCCCGCCGCTTCGTGACCGGCACGCCGATGGTCCTGAGCCTGAGCGCGCTGGACGCCGCCCTGGACGTTTTTGAGGATGTGGATCTGCAGGCCCTACGGACCAAATCGCTGGCCCTGACGGATACATTTATCGCCCTGCTGGACCCGGTCAGCGAGCGCCTGGGGCTGACCCTAGTGACCCCGCGTGACCAAGCCCGGCGCGGGTCCCAGGTCAGTTACCGTCATCCAGACGCCCGAGCCGTGATGGCTGAGCTGATTGCAGCGGGCATCGTGGGCGACTTCCGCACGCCAGACATTCTGCGCTTTGGTTTCACGCCGCTGTACCACTCGTTTGCCGATGTCTCCCGCGCCGCGCAGGGCGTGCAGGCGGTTCTGGAGGCCTACGCATGACCCGGCAGGGCGCCCCCCACCCCGACGCCCCCGAGCAGGCGCACACCGACTTTACCCGCAGCCTCAGCTACGGCGACTACCTGCAACTGGACATCCTCAAGAGTGCCCACCAGCCGGTGACGGCGGCCCACGACGAGCACCTCTTTATTGCCGTTCACCACGTCTCTGAAGTCTGGCTGGAACTGATTATCCGCGAACTGCGCGCCGCTATGACACAACTGGAAGGCGGCATCACTGACGCCCCGCTCAAGGGCCTGACCCGCGTGGTGCGCGCCCAGGAGCAGCTGACGAACGCCTGGGAAGTCCTAAAAACCATGACGCCGGCTGACTACCTGCAGTTTCGCCATGCTTTCGGGCAGGCGTCCGGCTTTCAGAGTGCTGCCTACCGCCACGTGGAATTTCTGCTGGGCAACCGGCACGCGGTCTTGCTCAAGCCGCACGAACACCGCCCCGAGGTCTACGGTCCCCTGCAAGCTGACCTGCTGGCCCCCAGCGTCTATGACCTGACCCTGCGCCTGCTCTCGGCACGCGGCCTGGCCATTCCGTCCGAGGTGCTGGCCCGCGACCTCACCTTGCCCCCTGTTCTGAATGAGGACGTGTTGGCCGCTTGGCTTCAGGTGTACCGCGACCCGGAACACTACTGGGACCTGTACGAACTGGCCGAAAAACTGCTGGACGTGGAAGACAACTTTCGCCGCTGGCGCTTTAACCACATGACGACGGTGGAGCGCACGATTGGCTTTAAGCGTGGGTCAGGCGGAACCAGCGGCGCCGCGTATCTGCGCCGGGCCCTGGGAACGGTGCTGTTCCCAGAACTGTGGGAGATTCGGACACGGTTGTAAGGTGGTGAAAGAGAAGGAGCCGGGAGTCAGCACTCTTCCGGCTTCTTCTTTTGAGATGTTCGTGCGGGCGCCTGTGATACGGACTCCGATTAAATCGTTTGCAAAAACGATTGAATCCGAGCAGAGCGACTTGTCAAGCTGCGAAGCAGAGCAGGGCGGGTTCCGGGCATGGAGTTTGCAAACCAGTTCTGGTTTGTCAACGGAACAGACGGAATCCGTATGAGGCAGTCAGGCTTAGCAACCTTCTTCCGTCCGGCAAATCTTTTCCGAGAGAACGTCCGGCTTAAGCTGCCCTAGCCGTGATTGGTCATCCACGTGGCCGGCCTCACAGCACTTCAGAGAATACCTGCGTGCCCACTTAAATACCGCTCCTGCACAATCTGCCGGTGATGCAGCTCATGCCCGGCAATAATGAAGCCTAACGCCTGCACCGTGAACTCAGTTCCGTTGGCGGTCACTCGGCGCTGCCAGTCTCCCGGCTCAAGGTGACGCAACAGATGCAGGGTGTTGTTCCGCACCACCTGTAGGCCGTCAGACAGCGCGTCTATGGACAGGTGCGCCACGTTCCAGGTCGCCGCCCAGGCCTCATCGTCATAGCCCGCAAGCGCGGTCTGATGGTCTCCACGGGCGGCCCGCAGCGCCCGGTAAGCAAAGACCCGCTCCGTGTCTATCATGTGCCCGATCACCTGCTTGAGTGTCCATTTGTTAGGTGCGTACGCGAACGCCGCTTGCGCGTCTATCAGGGTGCTCAATAGCGCGCGGGTCTCTCCTATGTTCTTTTCCAGCGTTTCCAGAATGGGGGCGGTGTCCACCAGCGCCACATACGTTTCGTAGAACGGCGAGTAGTCCGAAGGCGCTGGGCGCGACGCAGGGCTCATGGCCGAATCGTATCGCGGCGCCCTTAAGTGGGGGAGCACTGGCATATGAAGACCGTTAGATGCTTTGAACAGCCGGCTGTCTGCTGAGGTTGATGGCGAGGCGTTGGAGAGGGTGATCCGGCCATAGAAGCCCATTTCCAGCGACCTCGCCTGACTGTTGCAACGGCGCCCCTCACTTTCCCGAGAAGGTGAGCGCTACCCGGCCGCTGAAGTTGTCCGTCACAAGGGGCACACCTGTCACCGCCACCTGACCCCCTTTCAGCGTGCCTTTGTACACTGTGCCGCCCATAGACGTGAAGGTGAGCTGACCAGCAGCCGTGATGACGAAGTTGCCCACATCATTGGCCGTCTTTTTCAGGTTCTTCTCGTTGTCCATCCAGTTCCATTCCAGAGAGTAAGTGCCCGTATTGGGCTCGCGGGCCGTGGTGTTCAGGCGCAGGAGGCCTCCCGTGAGGCGCATCACCCGTTTCTCGTATGGAACGGTGTTGGGCAGAATCTGGGGCAGCACACGGCCGCCAAACGCTTTCAGCGGGTACTTGCAGCTCAGCAGTTCGGGGATGGGACCAGAGCAGGTGGACAGCGGCGACGACGGAGCGGCTTGGCCATTCAGGCTCAGGGCTAATGCGGAGAAGGAGATGAGGGCAGCGGTGCGGGTCAGCAAAGGCATGACGTGACCTTAAATCCAGGGCAGTGACATGGAGGTGACACCTGGAAGGGTTCTTCCTCTGTGGCCCCAGTTGCACGCAGCCTAACCAGATGGACAGCAGGGCGTCACGCTGATGTCATCCCGCGCCGCGCATGCTCGCAGCATGAACCGAATCCTGTCACTGACTGTTCTCACACTCGCCCTGACCAGTTGCGGGGGCACAGCGCCGCTGCCTTCCACGCCCTTTATCGTCGGTCAGGTTGATGTCGCTGGCCTACAGCCGGACGCCATCAGCCACACCGCTGTAGAGGGGGTGCCGCACATTCCTGTGCCGGTCGCTCTGAATGGTCAGTTTCAGCTGCCTTTGCCGGCCGACCCCAGCCCTGACGGCACATTCTACGGCTCGCCCCTGTGCAGCGGCACGGTGATCCAGAGCAATACGCAGGCGCAGTTTATGACCCTGTCCACCGACCGGCTGCGGCTGTGGCATCACGGCACGCTTCAGGGCTTCGTGACCACGCGCCGGCTTCAGGGTGACAACGTCTACACCTATGAATACGTGTATGCCACCCTGCCGACCATCGTCCGGGGAGAGCAGCTATGCGGCAACGTGACCAAAACGTTTGCCCTTGATTACCAGCAAGGCTGGAATCTGGTGGAGTGGACCCTGACAGGGAATCATCTCACCCTTGGCAGTGTCGCCAACCAGCGCCTGACCTGGCGCCGGCCCTGACCTGCAGAGACTGCCTGACCGCCTCTGCCCACACCACCCGTCCTAAACCATACCCGGAGTGATATGACCTGCACACAACGTTCTTTTCTGACCCTTGCCGTTTTGCTGAGTGCCTGCACGGCCCAGGCTGGCGGCGCTGAGCCGCGCACCCCCTTTGCCGTTCTGCGGCAGGCGGGCCTCTCTGGAACGCCAAGATTTGAACAGGCCCGCGCCTCGTTTTCCGTGTGGCGCTGGAGCAGTCAGCCACCGCTGTTTCTTCTCGCATCTTCAGAGGCGACGCAACCCAGCGACGCCGGGCAACTCCGCGCCTTTGAAGTCTGGGGTAACCTCCGACCACAGGGGAGCACCTTGTCCGTGCTGACGGCATTGACTCAGGCGGCCACAGCACTTGGGGCTGGGTGCCTTGGTAGCCTCCCGCCTGCCCCGTTGCTGACGGCCCTCAAACAGGCGCCCACTTTGCCTGTCGGGTGGTCCCGGCAGTGGCCCGGCGGCTGGTCCCTCACGGTTCAGGCGGGGGCCACCGCAGGAGAACGGCAGGTCACGGTGACCGGCAAGTTGGCCGCCAACCGCAAACCGAGTTGCGTGATGCCAACCTCCTGATTTCTTTAGACCGGCGAGGTGAGGGCACCAACCAGGAAAGCTGGGCACAGGTTCTCAAGCGGTCTGGCCGCTAAATTACCAAGCCCACCACCTCAAAACCGCGCCACCGGAAACCAGTTTGCGGTCTCCGGTGGCTTCTGGGTGGATGTTCTCAGCCCGGCATACGTCTCTTTCTTCATGCCAGAGATTGGGCCAGCCCTCTACCCGACACCCACTCAGGGATTTTCAAGAAAGAGTTCCAGCGTTTGCCCATAGTGACTGTCATAGGTGAAAGTGGCCAGCACACTCAGGGACGCTTTCTGTTGACCGCGCGAACTCAGGAGGAGCGGCTGCTTGACTCCGTTCAGCACCTGGGTCGCACTGACCTTGTAGCGGCCCAGCGGAACGTCCGGCATGCCGTAGCCAGGCTTGTTCTTGACGCTAAAGGGCGCGGTGCTGCCCGCCGCGTTCGGGCCGTCCGGGGTGAAGATGAACTCAAGCTGGTCGTAATCCACCTCGACATTCGAATGGCTGAGGTAGGTGTAGACCTTGCCGCTGGGGGCGTTGCTGGCCTTGTAGGTAAAATTCCGCACAGCCCCCTTGGAGCCGTCAAAGGGCGTGTCGTTGTCGGGCGAGAGGCGCACCTCGAAGGGCTGGCCGCCCACCTCGCCGCGCAGGTAGGCGCCCGCGTTCCAGGTGCCGGGCTGCTGCGCTAGGGGAATGCGGTAGCGGCCCTGGGCGTCCGTCTTGCCCACCGCATTCATGTTGTAAAAGGCGGTGTGGTCGGCAAAGACCTCGACACCGGCGATAGGACTGCCCTTGTCGTTGCGCACCGTCCCCGTCATGACGTAGGCGGCTGCCTTGTCACTGCCTGCGGCTGCGCCTGAGGCCACGCGCGTCAACGTCATGGTGCCCGGCTTGCCCTTGGACCAGGTGTAGGCGCCATTCAGGGTATTGCCTTTTAAGGTCGCCTTGACGGTGTTCGTGCGGCCATCGAAATACTTGAAGCTGTAGGTCACGAGGTTCCGGGCCGCGTCCCAGGTGCCAGAGACTGGAAAGTCTTTCTGGGCAAAGCGCGTGAGGCCAGTCACGCGGGTGCCCTGCAAGGTCAGGCTGACCTCCACATCGTAGAGGCCGTCAATTTTGCCCTTCCAGGCGCCGCTCAGGGGACTGGCCGGGCTGGTCGCCGCGAAGGCCACGCCAGTCCCAGTGGACAGGGCGGGAAGGGCGGCGGGCAGGGCGAAAAGGGCGACGGCGAGCAGGCGTGCATAAGTCATGGTGGTGTCCTCCCGAGCAGGAAAGTGTGCTCTCAACACCTGGAGGATGCACGGGCCAGGATGATGGACCGATGGTGCCCCAGCCTGATGCCGTTTTTGTTTGGAAAGCCCAGCTGATGGCGGCCCGGAACAAGGCGTCAGGCTGACCGTTCCTGACCGAATGAAGTCAGCAGTCGAGGGCCTGATTCAGCCGTGCGGCAAACCTGGAGAGGAACGCACAACTCTCAAATTGCTATCTCCTCAGTGAAGATGTCCTGCCTGACGCCAGGGCACACCGCACAGTGGCCATCTCGCAGTCAGGCGTTTCAGTCTCTCGCTTGGGCCGCCGACTGCTTCTGACGACTCAGGGGCGCCCCCACTTGCCGCTGACCATCCGCCCATCATGCCCTGCGCGTCACCCTAACGCCATGACACGTCGCCTCACCCGGCCCCTGGCGCTCACCGCCACCTTCTTCGCCTCTTCTGCCCTGGCCGCCGGGTCCTGGGTGTCGCTGAGTGACCAGACCATCCTGGGCCCCGAGGCGGCAATGCGCGCCCAGGTAGCAAAGCTGAGCGGCGAGGCCTGCAAGCCGGCCGTGCGTGATTTCAAGACGCCCGGCCTCGCCCCCACCGGCGGCCTGAACATTGACGAGGTCATCCGGTCACTGGAAAAAATGCTGGCGACCCTGGCACCCGGCGACCCGGCCCGCGCAGGCCTGGAACATTCGCTGAAAATGGCGCGTGAACAGAAAGAAAAGGGCACCAAGGTGCTGCCCTTGCCCGTGCGCCGCGAGAAGGGGGCGATAACCTTCGAGACGGCACTGAAGACAGCCGAGGCGCTTGTGGGAACGCCCGGCCGCCAGGCGACGGGCAGCACCTCGTCGGACGTGGCGGCGGCGCTGGCGGCCAAGAGTCCCAGAGCTGCCCTCGCCCTGCTGCTGGCCGGGCACCGCACAAAGCCCAAAGACCCGATGACCCTGGTGAACCTTGCGGGCGTCCTGACCCTGTCGGGGTTGCCGCGCGAGGCCATCGCCGTGCTGGACCGCGCCGCCGAGCTGGGCGGCACCCTGCCTGCGCCCGGTGGTGTGCCGGGACAGGCGGTCGCCCTGACCAACCGGGGACACGCCTTCCTGGGCCTGGGGCGCTGGAGTGAAGCGCAGGCGCCCCTGAAACAGGCCCTGGCGCTGGCCCCCGACCTGGCCGAGGCGCGCATGAATCTTTCCAAGGCCCTGCTGTGCAGCGGCGATGTGACGGGCGCCACGCGCGAGCTGCGGGTGGCCCTGCGGCGCACCGTCGCCCCCGAAAGCAGCGACCTCATCGTGACTGAAGACACGCCTAACACGCACGGCGACGACCTGAAGCCGCGCGAGCAGGCCTCCACCCGCCGCGCCGCACGCACCCTGTTTGACCTCTCGCGCGGGGCAACCTTTGACCTGCCGCAGCTCAAGTTGCCGCGTGACCGCCGCGAGGCCATCTCAATGCATGAGCAGTACGAGGCCCTGGAGCGCAAAGGCGAGGGCATTCTGAACGGCCTGCACGCCCGCGCTACGGCTGTCAATCTCTCTCAGGTGCTGGACCCAGGGGAGCGGCGCTGGTTCGAGTTGGTCAATGGGGTCATCACCACCTCGGTCTTTGAGCCGGAGGTCTGGCCGTCGTACCAGTCGGCGTATGCGGCGCACTACGCGCTGCACAAGGCCTTTCGCCCGCTGTCCGATGAGCGCAACAAGACGATTGAGGCCGGCATGAAGGGGCTGCCCTCGCCTCACACCTGCGCCGACGTGGACCGGGTCTATGACGACGCCTACCAGACCTACATGGACGCCCTGCGGCCTTACGTGAAGGCGCAGGAACAGGCGATGGCCCGCTTTGTCTCGGCGCGCGTCAAGTTCGAGACGGCGCTGGCCGCCAACCTGCCCGACCCCAAGGTGCGGGCCGCCAAACGCGCCGCCATCGAGGCCTCGGCCAAATCGTCTTTCTACGGCCCAGTGGTGTACGCTGCGGTCCTGATCAGTGACGTGCCTGGGCTGTTCTGCAGCGGGCAAAAGGTGCAGGAGGTGCCTCTTGAGCTGGCCGAGTTGCCCACGCTGGACGCCGACCCCTGCGGCGGGCTGCTCTCGACCATGAAAATGAAGTCCAAAGTGCCGTCGGCCGCCCTCAAGGCGTCGGGCTTGGGCCTGAGCTGGTCCCTGAGCTGCAAGAAGATTGACATCGAACTCTCGACGTCCTCGCTGCTGGGCACGGACTGGCTGGGG
The DNA here is from genome assembly GCF_009755355.1 of Deinococcus arboris. Taxonomy (GTDB): domain Bacteria; phylum Deinococcota; class Deinococci; order Deinococcales; family Deinococcaceae; genus Deinococcus; species Deinococcus betulae. The sequence continues at coordinate 8,999 of NZ_WQLB01000052.1, forward strand.
GGCTTTGCCCAGGCGAGCCTCGACTGGAACGGCGACGCCACCATCTTTACGGGGGTCAAGGCTGAATTCAAGCTGCCCAAAGGGGTGCCAGCCACCGGCGGGCTGGGGGCCAAGGAAGGCCTGTACATCAAGTTCAGCCGTGACGGGATTCAGGACGCCGGTATGCGCGTGGAACTCAAGGGGTCGCTGGGCGCGGGCCCAGACGCTTCGACCGGCCTGTGGGAAGGCAAGATAGAGCAAGAGTTTGGCATAGCAGCGGCGGTGGCCTACTGGCGCGAACGCTGAGCAGGAAGGGCCGGGCAGGGAGGTCGCTGAAGCGAGGCGGCCTCCCCTTCTCTGTTCTTGTCAGTGAACTGGGAGCAGAACTTGAGGCTGATGGCACGTTCTCGTTAGGGTCAGGGCTCAGCTGAACACTGAACTTTAGGGCAGGTACGAAGACGACTCTCCCGTTGCGCTGCACTTCTGACAGCTTTGGCTGGAGAGATACCGTCCACTTCACGGAGGTCGCCGTCTCGCTGCTCAGTCTCTTCCCACGCAGCCCTCTAAATCCGCCTGCCTCAGACACCCAGGGTGGTGGCTGCCTTCTGTAGGGCCCCCTGGGGAACGTCTCAGGGCCAGCAACTCCTCACGGCTAGAAGGGCCTGACCCTTCTGGGCAAAGGAGGCGCGCAAACACATACCCAAGCGAGAAGCGCAAACATCAGCTGACAGCAAAAAGCCCAGGCTTCAGGACCTGGGCTGGAGAGAGGGGGCGGTTGGGTCTTCTGCTCTTGGTGTGCCCTTGATGATTGCCGTGGCCAGAGCTCTCAGGGCAACCGAGTGCTGAATGACATGCGAATCCCGTACATATTGTTCTTGAAGGTGTTCACCGCTGAGGCCGCCCAGGTGTCGCTGCCCTCCGCCTGCACGAGCACCGGCTGACCGGTACTGAGTTTTGCCGTCATGCGGTAGCGGCCTAGCGGCACGTCTTTGACCACCGACGTGGTGGGGCGAATAATCAGCGCTTTGCCCTGGCTGCCATCAATCAGCGGCCCCTCGGGGGTCAGGGTCACGATCAGGTCGCCGTACGCAATACCGTCGCCGTGATAGACGTTGACCTGCTCGCCCAGCACCCCGCCTTCGTAAGGACCATTGAGTTTCCAGACAAAGTCCCGCACGGCGCCTTTGGTGCTCTGAAAAGCCGCCCGGTCATTCGGGTAGATCGTCATGCGGAAACGGTCGCCCTGATAATTGCGCTCCAGGGTTGCGCCAGGCCGCCAGGTGCCCACGTTGTGCGGCAGTTCAATGCGGTAGCGCCCCTTGGCATCCGTCTTTGCCACCACGTTCATGTTGTAATACACCGTATTGTCCGCGTAGACCTCCACGCCAGGCACGGGCTGCCCTCCAGCGGTCTTGACTACACCCGTCATCACGTAGGGAACAGGCTTACTCGCGGCCCCCAGGGCCAGGCTGCCAAGTCCAGCAGCGGTCAACAGCGCCAGCGATGTCACGTTTTGCATTCTTCTCTCCCTGGACTGGCCAAGAGGCTGTCCTTGTTGGGGAAGCGTATGCAACGGGCCATGATGGGCCGATGATGGTGGACGGCGAACTAGACCGAGGGCAATAATCAGGAGGAGCCGCGCACCTTCTTACGGCTCCCCCTGACCACTCGATCACCTGCACACGCTGGCCTTCAGGGCTGGGCAACTGCTGGCAGAGGCGACGCTGTTCCACCCGCCTCTCCCCCACGCAGCGGAACAGAGGAAAGAGGAAAGTAACTTTCAGAGCCGCCTCAGCCATACCTTTAGCGCGTTTCTGTCAGGGTGTAGTTGCCCGAGCCGCTGTAGGCATAGGTCTGCCAGCGGTACGTGCCACTGGCCGCGTTGTAGGTGATGGTCTCGCTGCTGGAAGGTGTTTCAGCGGCGGCGACATCCACCCAGCTGTTGCCACTGAGTTTTTGCAGGTACAGGTCAAAGTCGGTGCCACTGGCCCCACTCAGCACACCTTTCAGGGTCCCACCGGCGTAGTTAAAGCCGGCCGTGCCTGGCTGGTAAGAACTGCCGCCAGCATTCACGCTGCCGTTGTAGGTGGTGGGTGTGGGCGTCGGGGTGGTGCTGCCGCCCACGGTCACGAACAGCGCCGAAACCGGGCCATACGTGCCGTTGCCATTTCTAGAGCGGACGTAGACGGTGTGTTTGCCAGCGCTCAGGCCAGTGGTAGAGACCGTTGCCTGAACATTCTCACGGCTGGCATTAAAGCTGCCATCAGTGGCGGTCAGGGCCGTGCCGGTCCCACCGGCCCAGGGCGGCGTATCAATAAAGTATTCGGCGCCGGCCACCGTGCGGCTGGGCTCCGACCCATTGCTGGTGTTAAAACGGGTGTTGTCGGCGCTGGCACTCAGGGTGAAGCTGGCGCCCGCCGCCACATTGGCTGGGGCGGTCAGGCTGACGCTATCTGGACCGCTGCCCAACTGGTAGGGGGCACGCGCCACGCGCAGGGCGTACAGCAGCGCGGCCTGGTTCTGGGGCAGCACGGTGCCTGTGAAGGTGGAGCAGCTCTCGAAGAACGCGCCGCCCAGCTCGAAGGTGTAGGCGGCCACGCCCAGTTCCCCGTAAGTGAAGTCAATCGTGGTGCCGCTGGTCGGATACAGACCGATGGACTGCTGCGGAGTATGACCATTGAAGTACGCCAGCTTGCGGCCCAGCGACTGCAGCGCGGTACCGTTCGGCGCGGCGGTGTTGGTGTCCCCCCAGGGCCAGAGGACCAACTTGCCGTAGCTGTGCACGTCAATGTACACGCCAGGGGTCGCCGCGGGGGCCGCGTCGGTGCGGTTGGGCCCACGGTTGTCCGCGAAGGCCGACTTGATAAAGGTCTGCAGGTTCTTGGTTTCTGGCTCGGAGGCAGCGGCCGAACCCATGTACGTTTCGTTGCAAGGATCAGTGCTGGAGCCGCCGTTCGCCCAGGCATAGTTGAAGTTGCGGTTCAGATCCACTCCATACAGCCCGTTGCTGCACCGCTGGGTATCGTTGGCGTTCTTGCGCCATGAGGCGCCAGCTTCCGCTTTCTTGCGGCCATCCGGGTTACTTTGCAGCACCAGCCAGACTTCCTGGCTGTCCAGCATCCAGGTCACGTCCGCGTCCTTGCCGTAATTGGACACCAGATATTCGGCGAAGCGGGTGGTCAGCTCGGCCGGTGTGTATTCCCGCGCATGGATAGAGGCTGTGATGACCAGGCGAGGCTTGGTGCCCGTGACACTCTTGTTGGTCAGCTTGAGGACATTCATGTCGTAGCCGCCGCGCCCTTGCGTCTTGAGCCAGGTCGAGCCGATGCTGCTCCAGGTGGCCAGATTCGGGTACTGCGACACAATGGCCTGCGCGCTGCTGTACGTTTCTTCAACGGTGCGGTAGCAGGAATAGCCGCTGATGGCGAGGCTGCCCAGATTTTCTTTCAGCGAGCCGCTGTGCTTCTCCGTTTCGGCTTTGTCAATGCGGATGGTCCAGCCGCGTGTCAGCCCAGTCACCCGAAGGCGCTCAAAATCTGCCTGGCCCACGTCCAGCAGGACGAAGCGCTCTTCCAGACTGCCGCCCACAGGCTCAAAGGTCGTGATGATGTCTGTCCAGTCACGATCCGTTTTGAAGTCAATGCGCGAGACCACGATGGGCTTTTGCTGAAACACACTGCATTCATCGGCCGTGGCGACCAAAGAGGCGCCTGTTGTGACCGGCGGGGCGGCCTGCGGCTGAGGCGTCTGGGAGCAGGAAGCCAGCAGCAAAGAGGCACTGATGAGAGAAACAGCCAGAGTTCGCTTCATAAAACCTCTGCATGGGTACAGGAAAAGGATGCGAGTGGAGAACAGAAACCTTTGAACAACCAGAAATCAGGTGTGGGCACGCCCAGGCGTGCCCACGAGGGTCTCACCTGAACGGTTTACTTGGTTTCGACGAGGGTGTACTGACCGCTGCCGGCGTACCCGTACACGCCCCAGACATACGTGCCGCTGGTCGCGTTGTAGGTAATAGTCTCGCTGCTGGAGGGCGTTTCGCTCTCGGCCACGTAGCTCCAAGAGCCGTTGGCACCCTTCTTGAGCAGATAGAGGTCAAAGTCGGTGCCGGAAGGCCCACTCAGCGTGGCTTTCAGGGTGCCGCCCGCGTAGGTAAAGCCTGCCGAGCCGGGCTGGTAGCTGAACTGTCCAGCGCTCACAGTGCCGGTGTAGGTCTTGTTGCCGGGGGTGGGCGTGGGGTCAGGGTTTGGCGTCGGCGTGGTGCCTCCCGGGTTGGTGAACAGCAGGCGGTCAGGGCTGCCGTTCAGGTTCGACAGCTTGCCCGTGGACGCGCTGTTGGTCAGGGCCGTGGCAATCTGGGCCGAGGTGTAGCTGGGGTTGGCGGCCAGGATCAGCGCCGCTGCACCTGCGACGTGGGGCGTGGCCATAGAGGTGCCGTTCCAGGTCGCGCTGCTGATGGCGGTGTCGCTCGTGTTCACGGTGCTCGTGATGCCCGTTCCGGGGGCCAGGATGTCAACGCAGTTGCCGTAGTTGCTGCCCAGGCCAGTGCCCCAGTCGTTGGGATCGGCGCGGCGGTCCGTCTTGGTGGTGGCACCGACGGTGAAAGCGCCCGCAGAGCTGGCCGGCGAGACGTTACAGGCGTTCTGGTTTTCGTTCCCTGCGGCAACAGCCATGAAGAGCCCTTTGCTGCTGGCGTTGGTCACGGCGTCGTTTTCGGCCTGGTCAACCCCTCCGCCCAGACTCATGTTGGCAATGGCCGTGCCGCTGCCCTTGTTGTTCAGCGCCCAGTTGATCCCTGCAATCACGCCGCTGTTCTGGCCACGGCCCTGGCAGTCCAGCACCTTCACGGCGATCAGTTTGACGCCCTTGGCCACACCGTACGTGGCGCTGCCCACCGTGCCGGCCACGTGCGTGCCGTGTCCACCGCAGTCTGAGTTGTTGCCGTCGCCGGTCGTGTTGGTGCCCCAGGTGGCCCGGCCGCCAAACTGCTGATGGCTCGTCCGGATGCCGGTGTCAATGATGTACACCTTGACCGCGCTGGCCGTCGAGTCGTAGGTGTACGAACTGTTCAGGGGCAGGCTGCGCTGATCGATGCGGTCCAGACCCCAGACGGCATTCGACTGGGTGGCTGTGGCCTTGGAATAGCTGTCCTGTTGGACGTATTTCACGCGGGGATCGCTGCGCAGGGTGCTGAGGTTCTGCGCGCTCAGTTTGGCGGCAAAGCCGTTGAGGGCTGCGCCGTAGATGTGCTGGATGGTCACGCCCTGAGGGTCAAGCGACAGGCTGCTGATGAGCCCACTGGCGCTCTGAGTGGACAGGTTGTTCACAGCGCCTTCGCTCAGCACCACGATGTACTGGCCAGGAATAGCTTCTGGATTGCTCGTGCCCAGCAGCGGCGCGGCTGTGCGGGTCAAGGTTGTCGGCAGCGACGACTGAGCATCGGGCTGAGCGGCAGTCGGAGCCGTGGCCTGCTGCCCACAGGCAGCGAGGAGGAGGGTCAAACCGAGGGTTCCAGCAGTGAGCCGTGCATTCATGTGAGCCTCCAGACAATTATTCACTCAGTGAACAAAAGGGCCACCGCGGGTGCAGTGCAGAGATGACGTTGTGGTGACGACATGAGTGTAGGTGTCAGGCTGATGTAAATGACACAATAGGTCTAGACAACTTGTTCAGAATGAGCTGTTATCGCGCCGGATAATTCCACCTAGCGAACAAGCCAGGCTACTATCTACTTATCTCACCAGCAGCTTGGGGGCTCCCATGCAACGAGTCATGAGGTCTGTCTTACCGCCACACTCAGCGCTCTCGTTCCAGGTCCAGCGGGATCTCCCCTCATCCTGCCGCGACCTCGTAGAGCAGCAGCTGACGTTTCAGTCATGCTCCTCGCCCGACCAGATTCTTCCTGAGGCCTCTCTCCTGCCGACTCACCCACCACCCACCTGTTCTTCGGACCTTTTGTCGGGCGCCCTGCGCCGGGGCGAATTCAGGGTGCATTACCAGCCGATCGTGTCGGCCGTCTCAGGGCAACCCGTCAAAGCTGAGGCGTTGCTGCGGTGGCAACCTGCGGGACAGCCGCTGGTCTCGCCCAACGACTTTCTGGCGCATCTGGAAGCCTCAGACGAGATGGCCGACGTGGGGACCTGGGTGTTGTGGCAAGCCTGCCACGCGGCGGCCCGGTGGCCGGGGACCCGCGTGGCGGTGAACCTGTCTGAAGCTCAATTCAGCAGGCGCAACTTTGTGACCACTGTCAAACAGGTGCTTAGGGACACTGGCCTTCAACCAAACTGTCTGGAACTGGAATTGACAGAAGCCATGCTGATGACGGGGTCTTGTTACGCGGCCCGTGCGCTGCGGCGGCTCAGGGCGTTCGGCGTTCGCGTGGTGCTTGATGACTTTGGCACGGGATTCTCGAATCTGTCCTGCCTGCAGTTCTTTCCGTTTGACGGGCTCAAACTTGACCGCAGTCTCGTTCAGCCCCTTCAGCGGCGAGACGCGCGGAGCCTCACCATTGTGCGTGGCCTGGTCGAACTTTGTCAGCGGCTCCAGTTGGAGATCACGGCGGAAGGGGTCGAAACCCCTGTGCAGTTGCGGACTCTCCAGGCGATGGATGTGCCCCTGCTCCAGGGTTACCTCTTTGCTCGGCCGCAAGAATGTTGGACGCCAGGCACCACGAAGCTGGCAGAAGGACCGGAGCGTGTCAAATGGGACAGCCATTTTTAGAGGATAAGGAGCCGCAAGGTACGGGATGACCAGGCGCATGAGCTAGCCCACCATGCTGGGCGAGTGCTTCTAAAATGAGGTCATGTCAGAGGCTGTGAACCGTCTGAGATCGCAAGTTGCGCTTGCTTCTGGGCGAGAGCACCTGCGGTTGCTCGTTGACCTGGCATTTGCCCTGCGGGAAGTAGACGCACGCGAAGGGCTCAACGTCACCCGTACGGCGATTGACCTGGCGCAGGCCGACAAAGATTGGACGGCGCTGGCATCACTCCTGATCGCTGAAGCTCTGAATCTGGACCGTCTGGGCGACTATCATGCAGCTCTTGTTCAGCTCGACAAGGCACAAAAAATTAATCAGAAGCTGGGCGACATTGGCATCCTGTCGAGAATCTGGAATGCCAGAGGCGTCATATTTTCAAATCAGGGTCAATTGCCAGAGGCTCTGCACCATTATCTCTTAAGCGAAGGGATTTGCGAAGAATCGAGGAATTACTGGATGCTCTCCGCCGTCCTCAACAACATAGGTATCGTCTACGACCGGCTTGGCCGACATGACGAGGCTTTTGCCTCCTATGGACGGGCTTTAAAGCTGGCTCATTCCATTGGACGAGAAGATATAGAATTACATGCCGTCTCCAATCTTGGGTTTAACAGAATGTTTCTCCAGCTGTGGGATGAAGCCCTAAAATATCATAAAGAAGCACTTAGTTACGCGCAGAAGCAAGAAAATGAGTATGGAATCATTATCTGTACAGCCAACATCGCCGAGTCCTATGGTGCCCTGGGGGAAGTTGAGCGCGCCCACAAGCTCTTTGCCGACGCCATCGGACGGTCCCGAGCCCTTGGTGATCTCGAACACCTCGTGGATCTCCTGTACGAGCAGGCGAAGTTGTATCTGAAGTCGAATGAATGGAGGCCCGCTCTCGCGCTTCTTCAGGAAACTCTTGAACTGGTGAGGCAGATGGGC
>NZ_WQLB01000053.1 GCF_009755355.1 Deinococcus arboris
CTTTGCAAGAAGAGGCGACCTTTCCGGGTGGCCTCTTTTCTATTTGTCTAATTGGCCTGTTGTGGGCCTTCGTTCCAGACATACACCAGCAGCTGCTGCACGTCTTGCGCGCCAGGATCGTGCAACCCACTGACCTCCTGCTCTAGCAGTTTGATGGCGCGGCGAAATGCCTGCCGGTCCAGGTCGGGCAAGCCGCGTTCCACATTCCAGCGGCGCAGTTCGCAGGTCAGAATGGCCAGCTCGAAGGGATTCCCACTGACCAGGATCTCGGTGACGCGGCGGTGCCGGGCCGCCCATTGACGGGGCAGGTTCATGCGGCTGGTTTTCAGGGAGTCAAGAAGCGCTGGCATGTCATGGGCGGTCAGGGCCGCGCGCATGCCGGCAGTATCGGGCGCAGCCACCGGCACAAAAGCCTGGCTGGCGGTGTTGGGAAACTCGACCTGATAGTAGGCGTGGGCTTCACCAGCCACCGGGCGCAGGCAGGTGCCAAGCACCACCCCAATACCGTAGGGCGGAAGGACAACGCGGTCACCAGGCTGAAAGGCAGTCTGCTTCAAGGTGTCACCTCTTGAGGCGGGCGCGGCAGGGCTGAACAATCGGCGCCGACTTCCCACGGGCGGCGTGGGGCCACTTCTGCGGCGCTGACCCAGACAGAAGCGGCCCAGCGTGAGAGCTGGGCCGCAGAAAAGGTCAGGAGAAAAACCGCAGGTTCCGAATTGACTGTGCAGACCTGGAAAGAGGAAGCCGCCGGGACTGCATGCCCAGGAGTGTAGCGCAAAGTGACCCTGGCTGCACTGTGGGTCAGTGGGCGTTGCTGGAGCGACTCAGACTCGGCTGATTGGACGAAACATTCAAGATGTCCGAGAGCTTCTTCTATAGATTCCGGTCTCACTGAGCGATTTAGAGCCCCGCCAGTAGACTGTGTTGCTCAAGAATCCCCCCTCGCTAAGAGAGTTGTGCTTGGAGGAATGCCCAGCCCTTAACTCAAGCGCTCTATCACCCTGTAGAAGTCGCGGGCTGGCCGTCTCCTCACCCCAGCGCCCTGTCCCTGCCACCCAGCAGCGCCAGCCAGGCGTCCAGCGTCAAGGCCAGCAGGGCAGACAGCAGCGCCCCGGTCAGTACCAGGGCCGTGTTTTGCTGCGACAGTCCGTTGATGATGGGCTCACCCAGGCCCCCAGCCCCCAGCGCTGCGCCGACCGTTGCGGTGCCGACGTTGTAGACAGTGCTGGTTCGCAACCCGGCCAGAATGATCGGCCGGGCCAGAGGCAATTCCACACGCCAGAGCCGCTGGGCGCTGCTCATGCCCATGCCGCGCGCGGCGTCGAGAATATGGCGCTCGGTGGCCTGAAGCCCCAGGATGGCGTTGCTGACCACCGGCACCAAGCCGTAGAGCACCAGGCCCAGCAGGGTGGGGGCCCAGCCGAAGCCCAGAGCCGGCACCGCCAGCGCCAGCACAGCAAAGGTGGGGACTGTCTGCCCCAGCCCCAGCAGGGTCTCGGTGAGCTGCCGGGGAGCGTCCCAGCCGGGGCGGGTGACCGCGACGGCCAGCGGGAGCCCCAGGCCCACCACCACCAGACTGGCCAGACCCACCAGCCCCAGATGAGTCAGGGTCAGGCGCCATAGGGGCGGGTCAAAGGGGGCAAGTTCGCCCAGACCCAGGGGCCGCAGCAGCGCTGGCAAGATGCCCGGCCACAGGCAGAGGATGAGCAGGACCGGCCACAGCACGGCGCCCCACGGCCACCTCTTCAAGAGGCCTCTGGTTCAGCGGGCTGAGGAAGTGCGCGGAGGCCAGACCAATGAACCGTGCCAATGGGCTGCCCCGCCTGCGTCACAGTCAGAGTGTCGCTGCCTTCGCGGAGCATGACGCTCAGGGCGCTGCGGGCGTTCAGCGCTGCGTCAACTAAAGGCGTTTCCGGTTGCCCCGGCCCGGTCACCACAAAGTCAAGAATCGGCCGGCCAGCGAGTTGGCGCAGCGTGGCGTCCTCGCCCAGAAATTGCCGTACGAACTCGCTGGCAGGGCGGTGAATCAGCTCGTCTGGGGGGCCGTACTGGGCCAGTTCACCGCCCTGCATCAGGGCCACCCGGTCGGCCAGGCGCAGCGCCTCGTCTATGTCATGGGTGACCATCACCACCGTTTTTCCCAGCCGCTGCTGAATCTCGCGGAAGGCCGCCTGCAGGCGCTCGCGGGCCAGGGGGTCCAGGGCACCGAACGGTTCATCCATCAGCAGCACTGGGGGGTCGGCGGCCAGCGCCCGCGCCACCCCGACCCGCTGCGCCTGACCGCCCGAGAGCTCGCCGGGCCGCTTGTGACGGAATGTCTCTGGGTCCAGGCCCACCAAGGCCAGCAACTCATCCACCCGCCGCGCCGTGGCCCGGCGGTCCTGGCCCAGCAGGTCGGGGACCGTGGCCACGTTCTGCGCGACGTTCAGGTGCGGAAACAGACCGATGTGCTGGATGACATAGCCGATGCGGCGGCGCAGCTGCTCTGGCGGGAGGTTCCGGGTGTCCTGGCCCCCCAGCAGGACATGCCCGGCGGTGGGCTCGGTCAGCCGGTTGAGCATCCGCAGTGTGGTGGTCTTGCCGCAGCCTGACGGCCCCAGCAGCGCCACCAGTTCGCCCTCGGGGACGGTCAGGCTGAGGTCCCGGACGGCCATTGCCGCGCCGTATCGCTTTTCCAGGTGATGCAGTTCAATCATGGTGTTCCTAGACCCGGCCCAGCCCGCCTTCCAGCCAGCGCAGCGCGGCGTCCAGTCCGATGGCCAGGAGCGCCGCCGGCACCGCGCCCAGAAGAATCAGGTCGGCGGCGGCGCTTTGCAGCCCCTTGAAGATGTAGGTGCCCAGGCCGCCAGCGCCGATCAGGGCCGCCACAGCAGCCACGCCCACCAGCAGCACCGCCGCCTGCCGTACCCCGCCCAGCCACACCGGCAGCGCCAGCGGCAGCTGCACCCGCCAGAAGCGCTGCACATTGCTCATGCCCATGCCGCGCGCCGCGTCCAGCACGCTGGGGCTGACGCCTTGCAGGGCCACCACGCCGTTGCGCAGGACGGGCAGCAGGGCGTAGAGCGTCATGGCGGTCAGGGCTGGGGCCACCCCAATTCCACTGACGCCGGCCGCCCGCAGTGCCGGAAAGGCGGTGGCCAGTGCCGACAGCGGCGCAATCAGCAGGCCCAGCAGCGCGAGGCTGGGCAGAGTCTGGATGGCATTGGCCGCGCCCAGCACGGCGGCGGCCACGCCAGGACGACTGGCCGCCCAGACGGCCAGTGGCGCCCCCAGGCCCACCGCCAGCCCCAGCGCCGTGCCCACCAGCCGCAGGTGCTGCGCGAGTTCCTGCCCCCAGCGCGCGCCCTCGCTGCGGGCCTCGGCCAGCACCGACCAGCTTCCCAGTGTGCCGCTGGCCAGCAGCGCGGCGACGGGGAGCGCCCAGACCCAGCCCGACCAGCGCTGCTCGGGGGCGGCCAGGGTGGCGCCGTACACCGCTATGCCCGCCCCCAGCAGATACAGCCAGACCCCGCTGGCGGCACTGGCCCGCGCAAAAGGAGGCTGGCCCACCAGCGCCGCGCCCGTCTGCGTACCCAGCAGCCACAGCCCCAGGCTCAGGGCCGCCGCCGCAGGCAGCCAGACCCAGTGACGTCGCCAGCGGCCAACCACAGCGGGCAACAGCGCCGCCAGAACGGCCAGCCCCAGCCAGGGCAGTGGCAATCGTAGGTAGTCGCCGGGGGCTAGGCGGTTGGGCCGCAGCAGCACCCAGGGCAGCAGCGCCCCGGCCAGCATTGGCAGCACCGAGCACCACAACACCACCTGCACGTCCCGCCGCGCCGCGCCGCCCAGGCCAGTGCTCCCCAGGCTGGTCGCCGGGGTCACGCCCCGGTCACTTGATGAGGCCCTTGCCCCGCAGGTACTCGCGCGCCACGTCCTGCGCCGTGCGGCCTTCCAGGGCCACCTTGGCATTCAGGCCTTGCAGGGTGGCCTGGGTGAGGGTGGCGAAGGTCTTGTTGAGGAGCGACTCGATCTGCGGAGCGGCCTTGAGGGTGGCGGTGCGGATGATAGGCGCAGGCTGGTAAACGGCCTGGGCGCCCTTGGGGTCTTTGAGGGCCACCATCTTCAGGGCGCTGAGGGTGCCGTCGGTGCCGTACGCCATGGCGGCGTTGACGCCGTTGACCCCACCGGCCGCCGCCTGCTGGGTCTGGGGTGGAGTGGCGCCCGCCAGCACCAGCTTCTGGTCGGCCTTCAGTTTGAAGCCGTAGGCCGACTCGAAGGCCGGCATGGTGTCGGGGCGGTTGAAAAATTCAGGGCTGCCTGCAATCTTGAATTTGCCGCCGCCGCCCAGGTACTTGGCCAGGTCGGCCACGCTGCTCAGCTTGGCACTCTGGGCCAGGGCCTGCGGCACCGCGATGACCCAGGTGTTGTTGACCTGCGCCGGACGCAGCCAGGTCACGCCGTTCTTGCTGTCCAGTTGCCGCGCCAGGCCGTAGATGGTGCCGGGATTGCCCGCCTGCTTGGCCGTAATCTTGGCCTGAGGAAACAGGTACACGGCGTTGCCGGTGTACTCGGGATACACGTCAATTTCGCCGGCCAGGATGGCCTTGCGGTTCACACCGGTGTCGCCCAGGTTGGTCTTGTCGGTCACGTCCAGCCCCGCGTTTTTAAGGGTCAGGACAATCATCTGGCCCAGAATTTGCGCCTCGGGGTCCAGTTTGCTCCCCACCACAATCGGTTTGGCAGCGGCGGTGGCCAGCAGCGAGCAGCCCAGGAGCAGGGCAGCGTGTGAGACAAAACGGGTCATGCGGTCACCGTACCTGTCCCCTCCGGCGCCACGGGTAGGACAGCTCACAAAACACCCCGATCCTAGACAGATGAAGGTTTCCTAAAAAGCTCTTTAGCGCTGTTGAGATTCGTCCAGACCGACCCCAAAGCCCTGATCCAGCAGCGCCTCGTTGTAGGTGCGGAAGGCCAGCATGGTCTGAGTGCGGGTGATGCCTGTCACCTGCCGCAGGCCGCCCGTCACCACGCCGTCCAGGTCCTCGTAGCGGGCGAGCTTGAGAATAGCCACAATGTCCCACTCGCCGGTCACCGAATACACCTCGCGCACCCCTGGCACCCCGGCCAGTGCCTCGGCGGTTTCCTGAATGCGGTTGCGTTCTGCCTGCACCATCACGATGGCGGTCACCATGCCAAGTATTGTGCGCCCCCGTTGCCCCCGGCTGCACCCCATAGGGACTGTCGGCTCTTTTCGGGACATTCGGGCGAGCACCGGACGCTCCTCCATATTCCAGGACTCTGGCCTCTGTCCTTCCACTTCCAGTCAGGTCAACTCCAAGACCTGTTCCGGATTTGATCGGATCCCCTCTCACTGACCGGTCGTTCGGGGACACATTGCCGCTCTGGGGGCGGGTATGGTGCAGACATGACCGCCTCCGCCGCGCCCAAGGCGCCTGTCACCCCACGCGAGCAGCTCCTGAACCGCATTCAGCGCGATATTCCTATCGTGCAGCGTCCCTACGCGCAAGTGGCGGCCGAGGTGGGCCTGAGCGAGGCCGAGGCGCTGGCCATCCTGCGTGAGGTGAAGGCCGAAGGGGTGCTGCGGCAGGTCAGCGCCATCTTCGACACCCGCACCCTGGGCTACCAGAGCAGCCTGGTGGCGGCGGTGTACGACGAAGACACCCTGGATGCCGGCGCCGAAATCGTGAACACCCACCCTGGGGTCAGCCACAACTACAAGCGCAACCACGACTTCAACCTGTGGTACACGATCGCCGTGCCGCCCGAAAGCGACCTGGAGGCCCACGTGCAGAAGCTACACGACCTCAGCGGCGCGCGCCTGACCCGCCTGATGCCCACCCTGCACCTGTTCAAGATTGGGGTGGAGTTCGACATGACGGGCAAGGAGGACTGGAACGCCAAGTCGGCGCCCCAGTACACCTCTGAGCAGCGGAACATCGGCTACGCCGTGACCGAGCTGGACCGGGCATTCGTGCTGGAATTCCAGAAGGACCTGCCGGTCACCGAGGAACCCTACGCCGACGCCTGCGCCGCCCTGGGCCTGAGTATTGACGAGGTGGCCGCCCACGCCCAGAAGATGAAAGCGGCCGGGGCACTGCGGCGCGTGTCGGCGGTGTTCCGTCACCAGAAGGCAGGCTTTACCTTTAACGCGATGGGCGTGTGGGCCGTGCCCCAGGACGAGGTGGCCGTGACGGGGCGCAAGATGGCCGAGTTCAAGGCGGTGTCCCACTGTTATCTGCGCCCCACGTACCCCGAATGGCCCTACACGATTTTCACCATGGTGCACGGGCGCAGCAAGGGCGAGGCCTTCGGCAAAATCAAGGCCATTGAGGAAGAGGTGGCGCCGGGCATTGACCACGCCATCCTGTACTCCACGAAGGAATACAAGAAGATTCGCCTGGAGTTCTACAAGCCTGAGTTTGCCGAGTGGGCGCGGCAGTATCTGGGCACGGAAGTCTAGTCGCCCCGCACCCCGGCCAGCTGACAGAGCTGGCCGGAGGTGCGTAAAGAGGATTGAGAGGCTGCTCCCGCTGTGGGGTAGCCTTTTTCTGACACCTTAACCAGGCCCTTACCGTGCGCCCCCCCCCAAATCTTCAGGGCCGCTCTCTCCGGCAGCGCGCTCATGAGGTCGGCCTGCGCTTTGGCCAGCCTCAGGGCCGGCACGCCGAGGCATTAGCGCGCTCGGTCAGAAGTGCCGGGGTCACTGGGGCCAGCGGAATGTCGCACGGCCCTACCTCGACAACCTGCATGCCGGAGGTCTGAAGGCAGCCCAGACTCATCTGCCAGCGGTTATAGGTGGCGGCTGTCAGCCCGCCGGCCAGCTTCACGCCGCCCAGGGCAAAGGCGCGGGCGGCCAGCGGGTGCGCCAGCCCAAAGTGCTTCGGACAGTCGCTGTGCTCAAAGATCAGCGCCACCCCAAAGAAGTTTTGGGCGCTGCTCAGGCAGCCAGCGCGCCGCAGGGCCAGGGTCTGCCTTTGCCGTGGGGACACAGCCGCCCTGGACTGGGCGGCTGCATGAATGGCCGCTCCTTCCCGCGCCGCCTGATCGGCAGTCAACAGGCGGGCCATCTGTGCGGCGGCGTGTGGTGTGACCCCGAACACCACCCGGCTGGGCGCGGGGCGGCCACCAGTACCGTCCAGGGTCACGCTGCTGGCCACTCGCTCCTAGCCTCGGGCCAGTACTGAACCGGCCAGCAGGCACAGGGTCAGCAGCACGGCCCTCACGGCGCGGTGTTCGGGCGCAGCTGCGCGGCTGGAACAGGGGTATAGGTTAGCTGGCGCAGGTCGGTGCCGCTCAGGCGATAGACGAGCAGGGCGCGTTCGTTCTTCTTGGTGGCGGCGAACAACTCGGGCAGGGTGCTGACTAGGCGGGCAAACCCGACCTCTCGGCCCTCGGCCAGCGGCGCGGGGAGCAGGCCGCCTGTCACGGCCCCCAGCGCCAGCGAATAAGCCCGGACAGCCGTCTGGCTCTGGCCACTCTGGCCCAGGACCGCCGCGTTGCTGAGGGTCGCGTACAGCGCGCCGTCTGGGGCGTTCACCCGCACATGATGGCCGGCTGGATCGGGGGTCAGGGTGCCCAGCGTGCCGCTGATGGCTGGAGTCATGGTGCCTGGTAGCTTTGGCAGCTGAGGCGAGAGCCAGTCCAGCATCACGTAGGACAGCAGGTCGGTGGTAAGGACCGGGTGGTCCTCTGTGCCCAGGCGCAGGGTGGCCGGACCGATGGTCAGGGTCGGGTTGCGCAGGCCGGTCAGGGTGATCCGGGCCGTGACGCTGCTTTTCAGGATATTCAGCAGGCCACTGCCAGCCACGTACTGAACGCCCCCGATGGTCTGGAGGCTGTGTTCCAGGTTCACGGTCTGACGAGGTTCCTCACCCGGAAATGACAGCTGGACCAGCCCAGCGCCGTGAAGGGGCGTAACCGTCACGCCCGCCGCGCGCAGCGCCTGATACACATCGTCCAGCTTGAGCAGGTTGGCGGCGTAGGCGGGGGTCAGCTCCCGACAGGTGGCCACTGCCGCGGCCATACCGCCGGGCTGACTCAGCTGGCGGCGCAGATACTCGGCGTGTTCTGGCGCCAGTCGGCCCAGCACGCTGGTCTGCAACTGCTGCTGGCCGGCCGGCGTGGTCAGCAGCCGCTGCGCGGTGGCGGGGGTCGCGCCCGGCACCAGCCGCACATACAGTTCGTCCAGGGTGCAGGCCGGCTGCATGCGGGGGTCAAGGATGGCCTGCACCCCTGGCACGACCGCCACCGCCTGAAAACTGAGCAGGCCGGCGATGCCCAGCGCCAGCGTGGCCCGCAGCGCGAGCGGCGCGGTATGCACCCGGCTGAGGTCACGGGCGATGGCGTGAGGGCTCCCCAGGTCGCGCAGCGCCGCCTGCTCGGCTTGCGTCTGGTCCAGGCCGCACAGCCGGTAACGGTACACCTTGTCTTCCACGGCGCCGCGCAGTTCGGTCAGGGCGTCGCGCCGCCGCTGGCCCCAGAGGCCGCGCGTGGCCTCCCGCACAAAACGGTCCGTCGGGCTCACGCTTTCCCCCCAATCACGCCGCGCACGGCGCGGGTAAAGTGCTCGTAGCGTTCGCGCTGGGCGCGCAGTTCGGCCTGGCCGCTCGGCGTCAGGGTATAGACCTTGACCGGACTGCCGCCGCGGGGCAGCACCTGAAACTCACCCTGCAAAAAACCCTGTTTTTCCAGGCGGTGCAGTGCCGGGTAGAGGGTGCCTTCACGCAGTGCGAAATAGCCGTCTGTGGCCGCCTGCACGTCGGCAATAATCTGTCCTCCGTATCGCGGTCCCTGCTCTAGGCTGGCCAGCAGCAGCAGATCGAGGTGGCCTTTGAGTTGCTGAGCATCCATACGACTCCTTCTCGGAAGGCCAGAGGGTGACCTCGCCATCCGATATAGAGGCATCGTAAAGCGAGGGTCATCGGAATGCAAGGGCAAGTAACACGCTAAGCGTGAAGAGGTGTGGACGACCTCCCGCAGTCAGGATATCTGTGCTTTGTTGACCGCATCAGGCGCGCAGTCTCGCTGGTCTCACTGCTGCTGGCGGCCCTCACGGCGTTCCACGACCTCAAAGGTCCAGGCCCGCACCCCCTGGGGGACGCCAAGGTCCGGCGGCCGAAATGCCCAGCGGCTGGCCACCAGCGTCAGAGCCGGCTGCTCGGGGCTGGCCAGGCGCTCGGCGCCTAGAAAACCCGGCTGGCCGGGCAGGGTCGCCAGCCACGCCCGCAGCGCCGCGTGTGCCGGCTCGCCGTGGCCCTCGGCATAGTGAATCCAGACGCTGCTCACCGCAGCAGGCTCAGGGGGTCGCGCGGGTCCCAGCGCAGGTAGGTGCCGAAGTGCAGATGGGGACCAGTGGTGCGCCCGGTGCTGCCGACCCGGCCAACCAGTTGTCCCTGCACGACCAGTTCGCCTGCTTTAACGAGCGTGGCACTCAGGTGGGCGTAGCGGGTGATCCAGCCGTCCGGGTGTTCCAGCACCACGGTCCAGCCCCAGCCCCGTTCAAAGTCGGCGCGGGCCTCCAGCACCCGGCCCGAGCGCGAGGCCAGTACGCGGGTGCCGTGCGGCGCACTGATGTCAATGCCGTAGTGCATCTCGGTGTCGCCGTGCAGGTCGCGCTCGCCGTAGCCGCTGCTGACGCCCTGATAACCGGGCACTGGCCACAGCCAGGGGCGGGGGCCACCTGTGGCAGCTGGGCGCACCGTTACAGTCCCCGAGCGGGCTGCACTGGCCGCAGAGGGAATGGTCAATGTGGCCCCCGCCAGCACGGCCTTGCCCCCCTGATACTGCGGATTGGCCTTCAGCAGCGCCCCCAGCGTCACCCCGGCCCGCGCGGCGATGACGGTCAGGTTCTCGCCGCGCTGCACGGTGTAACGGCGGCCCTGGACCGGGCGTTCAGGCAGGGTCAGCACCCAGCCGGCCTGTAGCGCGCTCCCCTGAAGGCGCGGGTTGGCGGCCTGCACCTGGGCCACACTCAGGCCGGCGCGGGCGGCGATGCCGCTCAGGGTGTCGCCGGGCTTGACGCGGTAACTGGCCGCGCCTGCCGCCGCCCACAGCAAGGCCAGGCCCAACATGAAGGAACGGTTCACGCCGCGCAGCATAAGCCGGCGACCCCAGGCGCACCGTGAGAAAGCAGGCGCTCTTCAGGGCAGCGGTCGTGCGCAGCTGTTCGTCTGTGCAGCGTACTGCGGCGGCTTCCCTCCTGAGGCTGGGCGCGACGGCCACGCCGTCGGCAGTGCTAGAACAGAGCTGTCACCATGCTCCCCTCTTCTCCGTCCCCCGCACCCACGTCAGCCTTCAGGCCGCCCGCCGGGTTTCAGCGGGTGCGGCTGACGCTGGCCTGGGACGGCGCGCCCTACGCCGGCTGGCAGGCCCAGCCCAACGCCCCCAGCGTGCAGGACACGCTGCACGCGGCCTGTGCGCGGCTGGGCGGCGGCGCCTTTCGGGCCGTGGCGGCGGGCCGCACCGATACAGGCGTTCATGCCGAGGCCATGCCCGCCCACATTGACCTGCCGGCCGCCTTCCGGGTGCCGCTGCCCCGGCTGGCGCGCGCCCTGAACGCCTGGCTGCCGCCCAGCGTGGCGGTGCTGGAGGCAGCGGCGGCAGCGCCCGGCTTCCACGCGCGGTTTTCCTGTCTGGAACGGCGGTACGTCTACCGGCTGCTCGTCAGCCCGCAGCGCCATCCCCTGTGGCAGGGGCGGGCGCTGCATGTGCCGCACGCCCTGGACGCCGACGCCATGAACGCCGCTGCGCGCCTGCTGACCGGCACGCACGACTTTGCAGCTTTTGCCACTCAGGAAGACCGGCAGACCGTGCGCGAACTGCGCCGCCTGGAGGTGGTGCCGGGGCCAGAAGTCTGGGCCATTCACGTGCACGGCGAGAGTTTCCTGCGTCACATGGTGCGCGGGCTGGTGGGCACGCTGCTGCTGGCCGGGCAGGGCCGGCTGGACGCCGCAGGGGTGCAGGCCGTCCTGACCTCGCGCGAGCGGGCGCAGGCCGGGGCCAACGTGGCGGCCGGGGGGCTGTACTTTGCCGGCGCGCTTTACCCGGATGCCCCGGCCAGCACCACCAGCCGCTCCTCGCGGTAGGGCAGACCGGCGGCTGTGGCCTGGGCGTCCCATTCGGACAGGCGCTCAGGTTCTTCCATCCAGGCGCAGCGGGTCGCCCAGTCCTCACGGGTGGGCACCCGCGCCTGCACGCTGATCTGCCACTGGCCCAGCACCGTCCAGCCCACAGCGGCCAGCCGGTCCTGTACCTGCGGCACCGTCAGACGCGGTCCCACGTACAGGAAGCGGGCCTGCGGCGCGGCCACTTCGGGCAGGTGCCGGATGATGCCCGTCGGGCCGCGCCGCGACACGATCAGGTCAAAGGGACCGCGCAGGGCAGGAGGCACTGCGCCCTTGCCGTTCCAGTCGTGAAAGTCGGCCTGCGGCGCGTGCTGCCGGGCCAGCGCGAGCAGTTCGGGGACGTGGTCGTAGGCGGCCCAGCGCGCCGCCTGGTCCCCGAAGCGCGCCGCGTCCGGGCCGTGGCCGCAGCCGGCCTCCAGCACCCGCGTCTGGGGGGTCAGGTGCGTGGTCAGCAGCAGATCGTAGATCAATTCCGGGTCAGGGCCGTCCAGCACACGGGTCCAGGGGTGCCGGTAGCCGCCCAGGTCACGGGCCAGCGCGGCGTACCACTCGCGGGAATGAGGGCGCGGGGTCATGCCAGGAGGCTAGCGTGACCCGAGGACATAAGGGTTCCGTCAGCGGCGCTGTGCTCGCCGTTCAGACCAGTGTGGTCCGCTGTCTCTATGACGGCTGCGCCTGTCCTGACCCCAGCCCCGGTTCGCGTGGCGTTTCCCGCGGCCCTGCCAGAGAAAGACGGCGGCCAGGCCCAGGTGCGTGGCGCAGCGGTGGGCTGCGGCCCGCTGAGTGCCGCCTGCCTGGTGCGTGCCCACGCCGCACGGTTGGGGGTGGCCCTGCCCGAACGCGACGACCTGGCTGCCGAGTTGCTGCGCGCCCAGGGTGCCTTCCGCGTGCCCGGCAGTGGCGGGCAGCGCGCCACCTGGCCCTGGCGCTGGGTGGGCGGCCTGAATGCCTATCTGCGCGCGCACGACCTGCCGCTACGGGCGCGCGGGCAGTGGGGACCGGGGCAGGCACTGGAGGGCCGTCTGGAAGCCCTGTTTGCCCAGGGAACGCCGGTCGTGGGGCTGGAGTTCAGCCCAGGGCAGCAGCACTACGGTCTTGTGCGGGCCTACACGCCGGGCGGCGAACTCCAGGCCGAACTGCACGCGAACGGGCGGCTGCTCCGGCTGCGGCCGAGTTTAGGACTGGGCGGCCTGTTCTGGCTGGAGGAGGAGGGCTGAGGTTAAGGGCTCCTCTGAAGCGGGCTGTACAAGAGGGCTCAACCTGCCAGCAAGGGAACAGGCGCGTCCGAGGGACTTCCCCGGACGCGCCTGTTGGCCTCCTGCGTTTACAGCACGCCGCGCACGACCTTCACCACGTTCGGCACGCTGAACCCGAATTTCTCGAACAGCACGCTGGCGGGTGCACTGGCCCCAAAGGTGTCCATGCCAATCACGGCGCCGTCCAGCCCCACCCACTCGTACCAGGGGGCTTTGGTGGCTGCCTCGATGGCCACGCGCTTGACCCCTGGGGTCAGCACACTGTCGCGGTAGGAGCGGTCCTGCGCCCGGAAGACTTCCATACAGGGCATAGAGACCACGCGCGCGGCAATGCCTTCGCCGCTGAGGGCCTCGGCGGCGTCCAGGGCGAGGCTGACCTCGCTGCCCGAGGCGATCAGGATGACCTGGGCGGCGCCTCCCCCCTCGGCGTCACGGACCACGTAGGCGCCCTTCTTCACGCCCGCGTGGTTGCGCGGCAGGATGGGGAGGTCCTGGCGGCTCAGGGCCAGGGCGGTCGGCCCCTTGGTGTACTCCAGGGCCATCTGCCAGGCGGCAGCCGTCTCGTTGGCGTCGGCAGGGCGAATGACGTGGGCGCCCGGCACCGCGCGCAGCATGGCCAGCTGGTCAATCGGCTGGTGGGTGGGGCCGTCCTCGCCCAGGCCAATCGAGTCGTGGGTCAGGACGTAGGTGACGGGCTGCATCTGAATGGCCGAGAGGCGAAAGGCCGGCTTGAGGTAATCGGCAAACACCAGGAAGGTGCCCACCAGCGGGCGCAGACCGCCGTACAGGCTCAGGCCGTTGGCAGCGGCGGCCATGCCGAACTCGCGCACGCCGAACAGCACGTTGCGCCCGGCCATGCTGCCTTCCTGCATCTCGCCGCCGTCCTTGATGGTGGTCTTGGTGCTGCCCGACAGGTCGGCGCTGCCGCCCATCAGCCCCGGCACCACCTTCGCCAGCGCGTTGATGACCTCGCCGCTGGCGTTGCGGGTGGCCGCTGCTTTACCGCCGACTTCGTAGCTGGGCAGGGCGTCGGCCAGGGCCGCCGGCAGGTCGCGCGCCAGCAGGGCGTCCACCTCGGCGCCCAATTCAGGGTGCGCCGCGCGGTAGCCGTCCATCAGGGTGTTCCAGTCAGTTTCCAACTTCGCGCCGCGCTCGTGGGCGTCCATGTGGGCCTTGACTTCTTCCGGCACGGTAAAGGTGGGATAGTCCCAGCCCAGCGCCGCCTTGGTCTCGGCCACGCCCTCGGCGCCCAGCGGCTCGCCGTGGGCCTTGCTGGTGCCGGCACGTGGGCTGCCAAAGCCAATCACGGTGCGCACCTGAATCAGTGTGGGGCGGTCGCTGCCCTGGGCCTCGGCAATGGCGGCGCGAATCTCGGCCAGGTCGTTGCCGTCGCCCACCTTCAGCACGTTCCAGCCGTACGAGACGTAGCGCGCGGCGGTGTCCTCGCTCTCGGCCTTGCTGGTGGGGGTGTCGAGCTGAATCTGGTTGTCGTCGTGCAGCCAGATCAGTTTGTTCAGGCGCAGGTGCCCGGCCAGCGCGGCGGCCTCGTGGTTCACGCCTTCTTGCAGGTCGCCGTCGCCCAGCACCGCGTAGGTGTGGTTGTCGAAAATGGCGAAACCGGGGCGGTTGTAGCGCGCGGCCAGGTGCGCCTCGGCCATCGCCATGCCCACCGTCATCGCGGCGCCCTGCCCGAGCGGCCCCGTCGTGGCGTCCAGACCGGGCGTGTGGAAGAACTCGGGGTGCCCCGGAGTCTTGCTGCCCCACTGGCGGAAATTCTTGAGGTCTTCAAGCGGCATGTCGTAGCCGGTCAGGTGCAGCAGGCTATAGATGAGCATGCTGGCGTGCCCCGCCGACAGCACGAAGCGGTCACGCCCGGCCCATTCGGGGTGCTGCGGGTTGAAGCGCAGAAAGTCCTGCCACAGCACGTAAGCCAGGGGGGCGGCCCCCAGCGGCGCGCCGGGGTGGCCGCTGTTGGCCGCCTGCACGGCGTCAATGCTCAGGGTGCGGATGGTGTTCACGCTCAGCTGCGAAAGGTCGCTGGACATAGGGTTCATCCTACCCTGCCAGAAGTATGTGTACAGAGTACACTTAAGGAAAGAGCTGGACAGGCCAGCGCTGCAACACCAAAAAAAGCGCCCCCTCATGACAGAAGGGGCGGAAAACACTGAACTTGGGCGGGCTCCGTCCTGGCCTACAAGCACACCACGGCGCTTCCATTCCGGTGAGAACAGAATACGGCATGAGCGTAATCCTGTCAAGCAGCTCTGTGAATGTGGGGTGAGTATGAATCGGCATGCATGGTGGGGCCAAGCGCTGGCTCAGCAGTCCCGGTGTTTCGAGGGGTGTATATGCACCAGTGGCCGTCCTTCTGAGCCATCTGGCGTAGGGGCCGGGTTCGCCAGGAGAGGGGAGAGTCGCGCACCATGACGCCATGACGCACGCCCTGCACGCCACCGCCCACCTGCCGACCCTCCGCCCCTTTCGCCAGAGCGACGCTGTGGCGGTGGCCCAGCTCTTGACAGACAGCGTGCGTGGGCACTGGACCTACACGCCAGAGCAGTTCCGTGAGGCCACGCCGCCCAGCCGCCTGGTGGCCGAGCAGGAGGGCCAGGTGATCGCCACCGCGCGCCTGGCTCCGTTTGGCCCCAGTGTGCCTGACGCCCTGCGCCTGGACCTGGCCGGCGACGGCAGCGCCTTCACGGCCCTGACCCTGGCGCTGCTGGCCGAGGTGCCGGCTGGCTTTGCCCGCGTGTTGGGCGTCACCCGCGAGGATTTTGGTGAGCAGATGGATTTCTTCCACGCCGCCGGCTTTCGCAACGCCTGGCAGTCGTGGGGCGCCCACCTGGACCTGACTCGCTTTGACCCGGCGGCGTTCGAGCCGCTTCAGGAGCGGCTGTTTCTGGCCGGCTATGAACCGGAGCGCCTGTCGCCTGATGCGCCTGAGCGCGACTGGGACGCCCTCTTTGCCCTGCACGAACGCGGCATACAGGACAGGCCGCGCAACCCCACCACCACGCCTGACCCCCTGACCCGTGACACCCTGCGTGAGACC
Organism: Deinococcus arboris; assembly: GCF_009755355.1. GTDB lineage: Bacteria > Deinococcota > Deinococci > Deinococcales > Deinococcaceae > Deinococcus > Deinococcus betulae. The sequence goes on from NZ_WQLB01000053.1 coordinate 15,432, forward strand.
ATCCGACGCGAGGAAGCCGCGTTCGTCACCCGCGTCAAGGGCGAGATCGTGGCCCTGACCCGCCTGAGCCTGCGCGGCCAGGAGGTGGACTCGGAAGACACGGTCACTCACCCAGGGCACCGGGGGCGCGGCGTGGCGACGGCCCTGAAGGCTTTTGCGCTGGCCTGGGCCAGGGCGGAAGGGCACACCCACGCCGGCACGGGCGGCACGGTGCTGAACCTCCCAATGCTGCGCGTCAACACCCGCCTGGGCTACCGCGTGGAACGGATGTGGGTCACCTGGGAGAAAGAGCTCGCCTCAGAGTGAATTCAGGGTGATGTGTCCCTAAGGTAACGACGAAGCTGGACTGGCTGGCTGGGAGATCGCCGCAGGCTCCAGGCAGACTTGCACACCCGCGCGGCAGAACGAACGGCGACGGGCGTGCCACAAGAGATAAGGCGCATCCAGAGTCCTCTTGCGGGAGACTGTGGCCCCTTGAATGAAACTGAACACCCCTAAGTGCATAGCGCGTCTGCCCACCCGTTCCTTTTCAGAGCGTGTGGGCGGGCGTTTTTTAGAGTGGCCGGCTGGGGTTGACCAGCGCTGCATACCGCGCTATTCTTTTCCTATCACCGCCGAAGAAGGCGGCTTTTTTTGTTTTGCCCTTCATTCGTGGGTTAGAGCTTCTTGGAGTTCCCTCTCAGCAAGCTTCTATGCAGCCAGCGCCATGGTGCCCCAGAAAATCTGCTGTCCAGAACGCTGGATTTAAGGTTCACTG
>NZ_WQLB01000054.1 GCF_009755355.1 Deinococcus arboris
ATTCGAAGGCCGTTTCTGCTCGGAGTGCCAGGCGCTGTCGAGACGTGACCAGCACCTTCAGTTGAGGGCATTGCCGCAGGAGTTCAGAAATGAGAGAAGTTGCACCATACAAATGCTCGAATTGGTCGAGAACGACGAGAGCAGGGCGTTCGCGCAGGGCCATGACCACCACATCAAGCGCAGATCGGCCGGGCGAAAGTGGGGCACCGAGGATCCGGGCGACATAAGGCAGTATGTCCTCTGGCTGCTGGACTTCTCCTAAAGCAATCCACCACACCTGACTGTGGTAGATCTGCTGAGCCCGCTGGGCCACTTGAAGAGCCAGGCGCGTTTTCCCTGCACCGCCGATCCCGAAGATGGTCAGGAGCCGCACCTCTGGCAGATGAAGCGTTGAGTGAATCTGCTGCAGTAATTCCTGATGCCCCAGAAAGGGTGTGATTTCTTCGGGGAGATGAGGTCCAGGAAAGGCAATGAACTCCAGTTCAGCTGTGGGGGGAGGCCCCTCGATCTCCAGCCCGAGTGACCGGGCCTCACGGCTTACCAAGCCGGCATGCGGGCTATGACAAAGCGTCAGGAGGCGGTGCATGCGGCGCAGATCGTGCTCATCCCGAGGTGGAAGTCCAGGCAGGAGCCAGGCCGCTTCGGCGTGCCGAGTCGCTTCGTTGATTCGGCATTGCCCTAACAGAGCTTCTGCGTCGTGAACAAGAATCTCCCAGAGTTGTTCAGCGATGGATTCTCGGGTGTCGATCAACCATTCTTCGAGTTCTGGTCCTAGAAGCGTGAGGGCGATATGGGTCAAGAACGGCTCTTGGTACAGCTGGAGAGCTTCACTCGCCCGCTTGGCCTGAATGTGACTGAGAAGCTCGGTCACATCGCTGCTGCACTGCACAGTCAGGCGATCGCCCCGTTCAATAATTAATCCGGGTGCGGCCTGGCGCACGAGGCTGATGAGGACACGGAGATTGCCAGCGGCACTGGTACTGTGCGGCCAGAAGAGGGCCCGCAGCCGAGCACGGCTGGTAGGCCCTTCGACAAGGAGGTAGGCGAGAAACAGCAGATGACGCGGTGCAATGCGTGAAGTTGACAGGTTCGTGCCACCCAGCGTGGTCAAGTACATGGTGTTCTCCATACCAAGAAATTAGTAGAGTGTAGACTCTAACAAATAAATTCAAATATTTCATATGAAGATGTCTTTTAAGTCCAGACACTATTCCATATCTTAATATAGCCATATCAATGTAGAGCGTCTAAAAATTATCGCAGTACATTAACAGCCAGAAATGCACCGCAAAAGATGATAGATGTAGAAATCATGGCAGCCTTCTCAAATTTTACAACTGATTCCCGGTCGCGTTTTGATATCTGCCACTTGACAAATACAGTGATAGCGATCACCGAGAGCATGCAAACATAGCAGGACAGGAACATCAGATCGATTCTCGTTAGGTAAGGTATTGTGGGTAAGTCATCATAAACAACAAACTGCACGGCAGTTAATGCTAGGAGTAGTGCCGTTAGAACTTGCAAACGACTTCCAATATCTTCAATTGGGAAGAAGTATGCTGAAAAGCAGATGAGCGATATGAAGAATATCAAGCTGATGACGAGATAGGTATAATGACTGTACTCTCGATCAGCCGTGAGATCGACCAATAATCTAGGTGAGGGTGCAGCGCGACCTACGTAGTTCTGTTCCTTAGCGATCAGTTGGGCGGATTTGAACTTCCATCCATCAATTCCATTATATTCATTTTTCGGAATCATAGTGTCAATGAGCTGAGTGGAGCCGAGATTGGAAAGTTGTGGATTGAACATAAGTGTCGTTTCTTTAGTGGTATTGTGTCTTGGCTCAAGGATCAACTTAATCTGCTGGGTGTCGAAGGGAAATTTCGAGAGATCAAAGTATGCGGAAAATTCACCATTATAACGTCGGCTTACTCTGTATTGCATGTCTGGAGAGGTTGGCTCGCCGTAATCCTCCCAAATCAGATTTAAGTCTCTGTCATTCACAAAGTCGATTAGTGGATCACTTGACAGCATTGGGTCATCTGTCTTTAAGGCTTCTGTGTTACTTCTATTGTTCCACTCGTAGCTCAGCGTGACGTCAGCTAGAAAATCTCCTTCAACGGGATCAATACTATAAATCTCATTGATAAGAACATCTACAATTACATTTTTATCATTAGTATCTATTTTAGATGCACTAGCGACGTTGGATATATCGGATTGAGCATGGGACGCCTGACAGAGAAAGATAGTCAGAATGAGAGCTATAAGTGCATTATTCTGGAAATTGAGGAATTTGTGTAAGCGACTGACAAATCTGTTTCTTATATATAAATTAGATATAGTATAAAATGTACAGTATAAAGCGTCAAATTTTGGAGGTAGTGCATTTCTATGTATTTGATTCATTCAATCTCCTCAGCACATATATCTCAATAGATTGATTCGTACATCTGGCCTGGAATATAAAACTCCAGGCCAGATGTAAATAGTCTATTTCTCAATAAATGGAATTACATCATAGTTAGAGAGATAAAGAGGAAGAATAACATTATATTTTGATGAAAATCCAACTTTATAAATTTTTCGGGTGGCGTCATAAGAGTCATATGCTTCTGGTGCGGAAATATGAGCGTCTAGTACCGATGGCAATCCTGAACTGACTATGTCCTGATTAATCTTCAGTACTCCAGGTCTGCCATTTTTCGTCTCTACGAATGAACCTTTATATGTTGACGCACCGCTGAGAAGGACAGCCGTTTTTGTCGTGTCACCCTCGCTGAGGAGATTGAAGTTGCACATCTGCTGAATCAAATTCAGTGATACCAACGGATTGACTTCATATGTAGCGTCAATCTTTGATACCACCTTTGCATCTGGCCTTCTCCATCCTTCTGTAGACACGGAACCCAGAGCTGGTGAGGCATACAACGTGGTCGGTTGCTTATTCGTAGGGGCATCAGCGGGGTAATCGAATAAATTTGATTCATACTGATTTTTTGGAATGTAGCCAGCTCGAGCACAAGCCCACAAATCCACCTTCTTAGCCTGGCTATCGATAACAATGGTAGGGAATGTCTTCTGCTGTGTGCCTGATGTGCCATCCTGGACGAAATAACCTTCGGTGACTATTCCATTGGCATCGGAGATAACATTCGCTGGAAAATATTTCTTAAACTTCATAACTATAGACCTAGTTTCACTCACATTACCTGTGTCAATAGATATTCGATATGGACTGTTAACAAAATAACTGAACACAGATTGATATCTCTGGACTTCAGTTTCAAAAGTCAAAATAGTTGAATCGGCAAAGGAGCTAATATTATCCTGTGTAAGATTAGGAAATTGTGACATTGCTGCTTCCAATCGCCTTTTTTCCAAATCTTTAAGTCCCGAGAAATAGTCTAAATATTGCCTATCCTTGTTTTTATATCCTGTGATTTTTCTTAACAAGTTTATTGATCTGCTAATAAGATATGCTTGATGAGATATATAATTTCTGAATAAATTAGTTGCCTCAATTGCATCACTTTCATCCATGATGAGGTATCGATTTTTAAGTGCTTGTACGTTAGTATAATACTCTCCATTATTTAACAAACTTCCTTTGGAGAAGGAAAAATGAAAGTAGTCGTCTCCATTTTCCAATATCCTCTCTGCTAAAAATGTCTCAATGAGACCTCGAGGAGCCGTAACTCGTCTGCGGCCAACATCTGATGCATTTTCATTTGTTCCAAATGGTTTCAGAGCTCTGCTGTAATCAAGGATCAATTTCTGATTTTGCCCGTCTAAACCATTCGATTGATTGAATAATATAGCTTGTAGTGAGCTATGGTTTTGTATAATTGCATCGGCGTCCTCCTCAGCTTCAATTCTCTGTCGGAGCTGAGGATTGTTCTGACCTTTGAGACGCTGATCCCTTTCAATATCATTTCTGAGAAGTGATTTGAATAGATCTTCTTGGGGGCTAAGTTGGCGAAGCTCATTAGCAAGTGTTGAGCTTACCGTTGTCGAAGATAAGTTATACTCTAATTTTGCGATCTCGGAAACAATATCATTCAAATCAAGAGTAGGCGAAGATGTGTTGAGTTTCTTATCTAGATACTCTTCAAGAAACGGTTTCGCCGCCTTAACCAATCCCGACTGCTCCCCCAAATCAGCAATTGCTCCGACACCAGCAATCAGGGCAGATCCAAGAACTTTTCTGTAAGTTCTAGATGGAATTCCTTGGACTTTAATCTCGTTATTAAAACGATTCTGAGTCGTCTTGATGTACTGACTGAGATTTTTGAGCGAGCTGAGACCTTCAAACTGCGAAATATTTAATTCCGAAAGGTCAACGAAATACGAGTCGTCTCTCAACTCGCGACCTGGAGTTTTCAGGCCCAGATCCTCCGAGACTTGAGCAAAAGCAAGATCTAAATTACCTTGAGTCTGTTGATATCGCTCTGTCGCAAGAGTGGTAATAAGATTAACGTCGAGCGTATCGAGAAAGTCATCGGAATTCACAGTACGACTAAGTTGAATTTTTTTACTGTCTAACTCCCCGTTTGCGACAATCACGAACGGCTCTTTATTACTAGCAATATCCAAATCTATATCGAAAAATCCTTCATCATCAGATTCTGTTTTTATGAGTGTCCTACCATCTAGAGAGCGAATATCAATAGCTGTGTTCTTCAAAGCATCGTTAGGAGTGATATAAACGTACCCGCTAACGGATGTATGATGAGCGGGTGTGCTTGGAGTGGAAGGATTCGACTGCAATCCACAAGACGAGAGCAGAATAGAGACAGACAACACAGTAGTCTGCTTGAATAATGTATTCACGTTGTTTCTCCTTGTACCGCGATTTGTATTGAATACAAATCGACAACCATCTATGATTGCCAACAGTTGCCGAACTACATATTTTAAGATTAATATAGTGAGGCTTATCATGTTTTACGATGATACTATCGCCTCACTATATTGAATGGAGAGTGCTATGCTACGATTTCTAACTCAATGACCAGTAAAGGATGCTAAACGCAGAATGCTGGCGAGGTGTAACCGTTAAGATTCGATGTCGCCGACGTATTAAAGATATTGAATCCAACGATGCTTGCATTCGCAGAATACTTCACTGAGCCTTCCGTAAAGCCGTTGATACAGAGCTTGGAGTTCGAAGCTGAGAGTTTCGCGCCAAGATTTACAGTAGTATCAATTTGCGCCCCCGCCTGCCCAACGAGTGGCGGATTTACGTAGAGATTAAGATTCATTTTGACCTGAGGATAAAATCGAGCCTCACCAGACCACTTGTTAGTAAGTGTATAACTTAGTTTATTATCGACAACGCCATAAGCACCGTTCCTAGCAAAGTTATCGACGCCACCACCAAACTTACCATTGTAAACTTGTTTAAAGCTGACCTCCCCTGTGATTTTTCCATCTGCATTCAGCGAGAGCGTCATCGTAGGCGCAGCTCGAAGTGTAATCACACCGACAGAGAAACTAATTTCGTCGAAGGTATAGGTCGCGAGTGGAATGCTCCATTTCATGCCTGGGCAATTCGCAGTTAAGCTCAAGCTCGAATCTTGATCGACTAAGACTACACCTTCCAACTTAACGTTAGGTACAACAGAATACCAGTGAGGAAAGTCAACTGAGACATCGGTATTTAAACGCAAGTTCATATTAATGCCACCGCTCAGAATGATATTCTGAGTTGTGTCTGTATCGCTACAGAGAATAACTTGTTTGGGTATATTAATCTGTATAGTTTTGAGATTAGTTATACCTTGGGCTTTGAGGTCAGAACGACTCACGAATTTTGTTGAAAGCCCGTTCAAATGATCGATTTCGCTCTTCAACGCTTCCTCGTCAAAATTCTCTGTGTTATGCTCTACGTCGGCATACTTAATGACCTGATCAATCGTGGCATGTTGCGTTGCAAGAGCGTACTGCGTTTCACTCCGCTTCTCTACGCTGACAACCTTCAGGAGTGCACCATTCGGGAAGACTGAAGAGGCTTGTGAGGTCAGAAAGTCACCGGCAAAGTATTCAAACGGTGCAGTTGAGCCGGAATCACGTTCAAGAATGATTACGTCTCCCTCCCTCTTGATTGGATGCCAGTGCCCTGCTGCATCGCTGGCCAAGCTCAGGGCCTGCATACCAACAGATTGCGCCATCACTTCTTCAGGAATTTCTTCCTTATCTGCTCGGAGGATCTTCAGATTGGGGACGAATTTAACCTGACCATCTTGAACTGTATTGATCGAGAGTGCGGAATCCTCGTCAACATAGGTGAAATCAATTTCGCTATCCTCGCCCGGATTGAGAGGATCAGTCTGTCCGGGGTCAGTCGGAGTCGTCGGCCCTGGTGGGGTGACGGGAGGAACAGACTGCGAGGAATCGCATCCTGACAAAAGAGCAATCGTAAGCAGGCCGATAAGGGAAGAGACAATCTTTTTGCTAACCATAGACATAATTCTCCTGACTGTCAAAGACAGAGTGAAGTTTGTATCTTTATTCGGAACATCGAAGATTTATTTGATCGAAACTCAATTGCGTTCCAGTAGAGACACCTAAATTGTGACTAGGAACTAGCACATTCCATGGGTTAGAATGCGGCTAACAAACGGACATTGCGATCTCTCCTAAGGGTATGCCAAAGAGACTCCTTCCCAATCTCGTGTAGAAGCTAAACACTCATAATTTTCAGTGAAAGGAAAACTACGCTGCCAAAATAGAGATGGAGAACGAAGGCGCTATTTGAGCTTGCCAACCGACGGAAAGAGACGAATTTCAATCGCAACATCCTGTTCAGAAGACGTGCGGTCAGCCTGGTAGTCCTTCAACGTTAAATCTCCGCGAAGTGATTTACGGGTGATTGGTTGGAAGACTGAGTAGAGGGTACAGAGCAGACCGTATCGAAAGCGTTATGATGCGTTATCGAGCCATAACGCCTTGTAACACCAGACAAAAACCTGAACTTTCTTGCATACGATCTACACAAGTAGTACGGATTAAGAACCGATAGATAGAACGCGGCCTTAAGGGACACGGGCCTGATCAGGCCACTGGTCTCTAGCCGATTGAGCCGGCATTGACTCCGTCCTTGACGACATCAAGGGCAACGGAACTACGAGTCTTCATTGGTCTTCAGTCTCGCTCCGCCCAGCGGGAGCACCTCGCATCCCGGAACCTGGATGCAAAGAGGCCTCTGCGTTTGATTCGGTGAAGAGGGGCAGAGGCCGTTACGAGCCTGCAACGCACCCGACTGTAGGGTCTAGGAGATGAGACACCTGCTGACACTGGCCGCAACCCTGAGTTTGAGCGCTCCCGCCCTTGCCGCAACATCCCCTATCTCCATGACCTATAGAACTGTGCATTACACCTGCTCAGGCGGTACCAAACTTGATGTGATTTATATCCGCTTTGCGACTCGGCCCCTGTTCGCGGTCGTGAATTGGCAGGGCAAACAGTACGGTCTGGCTGAAGCACTCAGCGCAAGCGGGTCAAGGTACGCTGGCCTGTACGGCCCGGCACAAGCACCGAACGGTCTGGAATGGTGGGAGCATCAAGGGCAGGCGGAGCTTAATGCCTTTACGAGCAGCGGCAAGACCAAATCCCTTCTCACAGCCTGTAAAGCACCGCGCGGCTGAGACAGACGCCCAGAACCATAAAGTCCAACGATACAGTAAAAGTACATCTGATCCGGATCAGATGGCTTAGCGATCCGCAGTCGTGGCGCTAAGAAGTGCTACATAGCCTTCACGCTGATGTCCCAACGCTCACAGCGTTGAGCGCTGGCTATCCCACCACAACGAGGAGCAGAGAGTCCCTCTCTCTATCAGGATCACCACCCTGTAGCGTCACTACCTATTTACCGCGAATAGGGGTTGACTCCGGGTTCAAAAGATGCGAGAGGGACGGTGCTTATCTGTACTTCGGGAAAATTCAGCAAGGTGACATCAAGGACAGCATCGGTGATGCTGTCCTTCTCCTATGCGTCGTCACCTGCCACGCTGGACCCGACACTTCCCGACTTGGTTCGAACCCTTTCAGGTCCATTTGCACCACAAGGCGAGACGACGTCTCGCCGCACTTTACGTTCAAGGTCTGTGCAGCGTGTCGCACCGGAAAAGTATAGTTCCCATGGCCGATCTGGTCGCACCTGGCGACGAGGATCGTTTTCAGCATTTCATCACGGACAGCCCATGGAGCACCGCCGCCCTCGAGCCCTTACTCTTTCAGCGAGCCAACCAAATGCTTGGCGGGAAAGGTGCAGTCCTGATCATCGACGACACCTGCTTGACCAAATCTGGAACCAAGTCGGTCGGGGTTACCAAGCAGTACTCCGGACAGGTAGGTGGACTGACCCAGTGCCAATGTTTGATCTCGCTCACGCTAGCCCAACACGATCTTCCTGTTCCTGTCAGTCTCCGCCTTTTTCTACCCCGTGACTGGACAGGTAACGCCCAGCGGATGGTTGATGCTGGTGTTCCTGAGGAACACCAGCACGCGCTGAGCAAATGGGCTGTCGCCATTGACGAACTCGACCGCGTCTCCCCGCACCTCAACTTCGGCATGGTGCTTGCCGATGCCGGCTACGGTGCCAACGCGCCGTTCCGGCAAGCGTTAAGCGACCGGAATCTTCACTGGTCCGTGGGTATCTATCGTTCTCAAAAGGCCTACCCCGCCGATGTTCAACTCTTACTAAGCCTGAAACCTGTTCACGGGCGTCAATCTAAATACCCGACGCCGTCTCACCCACGTCAAACCGTGGAAGAGATGCTGGCAGATGCCGTCTGGCATCAGGTCTTGTGGCGGCAGGGGACGAAAGCCGCGCTCTCTGGCCGCTTCGCAGCCAAATACGTCTGCTTGGCCGATGGGACGGAGTATCGGCAAGGTCAGCACTTACCAAGTCAATCGGCCTGGATCATCGGGGAGGAACGGCGTGGTGGCGAACGGAAATACTATGCCTGTAACCTCCCTCCCGAGACGGCGCTTCATCACCTCGTTGAGGGAACCAAGCGCCGGTGGGCGTGTGAATTGACCCATCGAGAATTGAAGCAGGAGGTGGGATTGGATCACTTTGAGGGCCGCTCATGGCGCGGGTTACACCATCATGCTCTGCTCTGCATGGTGGCCCTGCTCTTTCTCCAATGGTTGCGGCTCAGCCAGCCTGATGACCTCATAGGCGACTCGGTACCAACGATCCGAGATGAGCTGGCAGCAGGTCTGCTTCCAGCTTGCTACTCGCGGTGTTGTCCCTGTACCGGCCTATTCAGCGGCCCTTGAATTTTCCCGAAGTACAGTGATGGGCCGTCCCGACTTCACTCTACTACCGCTGAGTGTTGCCGTTACCCTGCTGAGCCGCTGGATTCAGCCGCACATTCCGCCCAAGCTCATCCATTCCCACGAGAAGCTCTCTGATGCTGACCTGCTGGCAGTCGCACTGCTTCAGAAGCTGCACAAGGCGCCGTATTTCAGCCGCTGGTGGCGCTTTGTGAAGCTCCATCATTTCCCAGGCTTTCCTTCTATGGTGGCCCAAAACAAATCGGAGATAAGGGGTATCAGTCAGGGACATGCCTGACACCTTTCAAACTCAATGCCAGACAGGCTGAAAGAATACGGGGCCGCGAGGAAAGCGATCGAGTCTGCCTTCTCTGTCCTTGCTGGTGCGGGACTGCGTTGGGGTCAGGTGAAAACGCACCTCAGCCTGCGGTTAAAGGTCGCGCTGGGCGTCCTGGCACACAACCTAAAGTTCATTGACCTCAGTGGCTGATCGCTACCCGGTCCTTGCCTCTGCTGTGCGATTCAACTTCCATCCTGCTGTTCTTGAGGCCGTCGGAACAGCGCTGCATGGAGGAACGGCATGTCGAAGACCTCTTCTGTCTGACCTGACTCGACCTGAAGAGCACCACCTTCCAAAAATTCCAACGAAGAAAAGACCTGGCGAAGATCGTCCATGGTGTACGCGATTCCGCCTTCAAGATGTCCCTGGCGCAGGAGCGTGACATCGTCTTCCTCACTGCCCATCTGCCCCCACGCAAAGGTGCAGATACCGAACAATCCGCCAGGTTTTAGAACCTTCTCCAGGGTCCGGAGATAAGACAATCGCCGATGCGGTGGAAGATGATGGAAGCAGCCTGAGTCATAGATCACATCAAAAGGCCCGCCAGAAATATGCTCGCGCAGGACATCTCCCTCAAGAAACGTGACATCTCCTTCGTTGGAGCGCGCCTGCGCTTGATTGACCGCATATGCGGAGAGGTCGATGCCGGTGGCTTGGTATCCCTGTCGAGCGAACCAGCGAGTATTGCGACCTAAGCCACAACCGAGATCAAGTGCCGTCCGAGCCTCCCCGGACGGAAGCAGACCTTGCCTCAACCAGGAGACCAAATTGGCATCAGGAAGATTGGAATTCAGAGGGTGAGTATCCTGGCTGAAAATCCGAATCCAAGGGTCGTCCTGCTCTCGCCGAGTCCAATCAGAGCCATCAGCAAATAGGCCATCAAGAGCGTCTAGGAGCTGGTCTAACGTCGCAATTCGCACTGCCGATTTTACCACGCTGAGGAATGATCCAGTCCTTTCATCGGCGAAGCTATGCGCTGAGGGGAGGGAATCCTAACTTGGTAGCGATGTAGCTCTGTGTCAATCCCTATTCGCGGTGACTTATGGCAGGTTGCTGGAGGAGGGCAACGCGAGGATAAGCGGCCAGAAAATCGAGCGGGCCATTGCGTGGATTCAGGACCATTTCGATGCCCGCTGAATATTGAGGCGCTGGCGCAGGGCAGCTATATGGGAGTGTCGACGTTCCATGCCCGCCTTAAGGCGGTGACGGGGCTGAGTCCGCTGCAATTTCAGAAGAACGTGCGCCTGCAAGAAGCCCGGCGGCTGTACAGCGCGGGTCTGGATGTGGGGGCGGTCAGCCGGCAGGTGGGGTACGCCAGCGCGTCGCAATTTACGCGTGAGTACACGCGGTTGTTCAGCACGACGCCGCGCCAGGAGATGGCCCACCTGCGGGTGAGTGGGGTCAAGTGACGGTTTGGGGCCTCGAGAAGTCCATGACGGCGCAGGGGCATTCGCTCAAGGCGGGCGTAGCGCTGGTGCCAATGATTTGGACTTCGCAACGCCAACCAAGTGTGAGGACAAGCCGGATGAACCGCAAGCGGGAAGTCCCGTTTCAACTCTAGCGGGACCCCTACAGATTATGTCACCCATTCCGACACTCAACCCGCAGCACATCGCCTTCCTGCACGCCGTGGGGAAGATCTCGAATGGGTCAAGCCTCCAGCGTACCGTCGGGCCATTTGACTTGGGCAAGGTCACCTTTAAGGACATCGGTTGGCGCTGAGGGAGCTGCGGCAGAGCATCACCGTCGCACTTCACATCTTGGAGGCGGGCCCCTCCGCGCTCCAACGCTACACGCCCTGCTTCACGCGTTGCGCGGTGAGCATCAGGTGGTTGACCCCACCCGGGCGCTGAACGGCTGGCCTTCGTCTCCGGCGTGCGTCACGCGCCCCAGGTTCGTCACGATGCGGTTGCGGCCAAAGGCCTTGGCCTGGTACAGCAACTCGTCCGCGGTGCGCAGCACCGCGCGCTTTTCCCCCTCCAGGCGCACCAGGCCGCCGGACACCGTGATCGTCTCGCCTCTCAAGCCGGCGCGCGTGGCCAAGAGGTCCTGAACCCGCGCACGCAGGCGCTCGGCCACCCGGCGCACGACCACATCGTCGCAAGGCGACAGCAGCACCGCAAACTCTTCACCCCCCAGCCGGTAGATCCCATCCGTGGGCCGCACCGTTTCTTGCAGCACCTGCACCAGGGCGCGCAGCACACCGTCACCCTGGTCATGGCCGTAGGTGTCATTGATGTGCTTGAAGTGGTCAAGATCCAGCAGCAGCACGTAGGCCGGCTGCTCCGGGTGGCGGAAGTCCTCGTCAAAGCGGCGGCGGTTCAGGGCGCCCGTCAGGCTGTCGACAAACACCAGTTGCTCCAGCTGTTGGGTGCGCACCAGGGACCGCAGCCGGCGCTGCTTCACGCCGTGCGCCACGATTAGCCCCAGAGCGCTGAGTGCAGTGATGGAGAGGTACACGGGCACGGCCTGAAGCAGCGGCTTGCCGGCCAGGAAAAAGGCCAGGAAGGTCGGCAGACTGGACAGGCCAAAGATGCCTGCAGGAACCCACCAGTGATGCAGCAGATCATCTTCGGAGTACCGCGGAATCCGCCGCACCCAGCCCGTGCGGGCCCCGGCCAGCAGGGCCACCAGCAGGAGACTGATGACCCCAGGCCAGGCGCCCGGTCCACCCAGGGCCAGCCGGTAGAGGGCCACCGGCAAAGCCACCAAGACCCCCGCGATCAGGCCGTAGCGGCGCGCCGCCAGGGCGATCATGACGCCGCAAAAGTCGAACAGCAGCCCGGGTGCGAGGTGGGCGCTGTGCAGCAGCAGCACAAACGCAACCGTCACTGTGGCGCTGTAGCGCAGGAGCAGCCGCGCAGGACTTTCGCGTGCCGCTGTGCCCTGATACGTCAGGGTGATGACGGTGACACCAGCGATCAAGAGCGCCAGGTTCACCAACAGTTCGTCTACGACCACCATCACGTCCACGGGTCCAGTTCAGCGCAACGGGTGTGACGGCCCACAACATGAAGGGGGTGTGCGGGTCAGGGCCCCAGGACCCGGCGCCAATGACCCGGCGGGCCAGCGCCCACAGCGAGCTGCTGCTGGCCCGTGGGACGCGAGGGAGGTGTAGAGGCTGACTCCTGACCTCAGCGGGGCCAGAGTCGCGTCAGGGTCGCTCAACGGGTGGGGTGGGGCAAATGAAGGCCTACCCACTCAGGGCCGGCAGGGGGGTCAATGGCACGGTGTGTCTCGGCTCAGCGTTGGTCCGGCGGGAGATTCGCTAGGCTGCCACTATGTCCTGGCAATCCGTCACCACTTTGAGTACCGTTCAACCCGGTGACCGCCTCCGCCGGCAAGGTGGCGTGCCCTTTATCGTTTGAGCCGTCGTGGGCTGGTCTGGCTTCTCGCTGGAAGTGATCGCCGATACGGGCCTGCTGGTCTGGCTGGACCCCACCCACGCGCTTGAGCGCCTCGTTCCTGAGGAGGCGCAGGGCTAGCGGTTCGTTGCAAGCGGCCATTTTGCGTGACGACCAAATCGTCATGAACTCGCCCAAGTGCAAAACATCTGCTGAACCGAGCGTTCGGCACCAACCGGCCGAACCAAAAGTGGGTCACCGATATCACCCTCCACTCCGACCGAGCCCGCCAATGCAACCCACCTGCCTCCTGCACGATAAGTCCGAGGGCTACGTAGTCCCACACCTGGCCGCCCAGTTGGATCGCCAAGTCGAGTTGCCCTGCCGCGACCAGGAGAGCGGCGTGCGCCGACCAGTCGGCGCACTGAGCCCGCCCGGCCAAGGAAGGTCCGCCAGATGATGGCGGTGGAATCTCCTGTGGGCGCTGCATGATCCGGTGAAGTTGCACCGTTGAAGGCCTCATGAAGAGGCGGCCCGTGAGGCTTCTGAAAGGGTACGCTGCGTACGATCTTCCTATGAGTGCCGACGCCTTGCACCCCTTAGAGGCGGCTCGCCTCGCGGCCCTGGCGGCCTACCACATCCTGGATACCCCACCAGAAGCCGTGTATGACCGAGCGGTTCGCCTGGCCAGTGCCATGTTCAATGCGCCCATTGCGCTCATCTCTCTCGTGGACGCTGAGCGGCAATGGTTTAAAGCCTGTTATGGCCTTGATTTCCAGGAGACACCTCGGTCCATCTCCTTTTACGCGCACGCCCTGGACCATGACGGCGTGTTGGTGGTGCCGGATGCCCGGCAAGATCACCGATTTGCAGACAACCCGTTGGTGACGGGTGACCTGCACATCCGCTTCTATGCCGGCGCCCCTCTGATCACACCAGACGGTCAGAAGTTGGGCACCCTCTGTATCCTCGACCGCGAACCTCGCGCGCCCTTGAGCCCTCAAGACGGCCAGGTGCTGCAGCACCTGGCCGACGGGGTCGTCAGCGAACTGGAACTGCGGCGGATGGGGGCGGTCTTGGCCCGCCGTGAAGCCGTGAACGCGGCTGTCCTCAACTCCTCGCTGGACGCCGTCATCGTGATGAATGAGCAAGGGCAGATCACCGAATGGAATCCGGCCGCTGAGCGGCTCTTCGGGTACACCCGTGATGACATGCTGGGTCAGGACCTGGGTACGCATATCATTCCGCCGGAATGGCGCGCCGCCCACCGCCGAGGGCTGGACCACTATTTGAAGACAGGTGAGGGGCCAGTGCTCGGCAAGCGGCTCCAACTCGCTGCCCTCCGGCGGGACGGGCAGACCTTTCCCTGCGAACTGGCGATCACGCCGCTTGATTTGCCGAATGCACGTCTTTTCACCGCATCCCTGCGAGACCTGACCGATATAAAAGCGTCCCAAGACGCCTTGGAGAGCAGTCACCGCCTGCTGCGGGCCGTGGTGGATACGGTCCCAGAAGCCATCTTCGTGAAGGATCAGGATCGCCGCTACACCATGATCAACCAAGCGGGCGCCGCCCAGATTGGCCGCCCGGCCAGCGAAATTCTGGGACAGACCGATGAGCAGTTGTTCGCGGACGATGTGGCTCAGGCTTCGCGGCTGCGGGATGAAGGGGTCCTGCTGGAGGCTCAAGCCGTGACCTATGAGGTGACGGACCAGTTGCCCAGTGGCGCTCGCCGGACGTTCTGGTCGACCAAGCTGCCGTCCTATGGCGTGGACGGCGCGCTGACCGGCCTGATTGGTGTAGCAATTGACATCACCGACCGCAAGACTGCAGAAACCACCGTTCAGCACCACAACACGCTGCTCAGACACCGAGTTGAAGCGGCGCAACTGGAAGTGCTCGAACGGCTGGCCCGGGCCGCCGAGTACCGCGACGATGACACGGGCGAGCACATGACTCGGGTTGGGACCACCGCCGCGAGCATCGCGGCGTACCTGGGGCTCCCAGAGGTAGACGTGCACCTGATCCGACAAGCAGCGCCCATGCATGACGTCGGCAAGATTGGCATTTCAGACAGCATTCTGCTGAAACCGGGCCGCCTGACACCCGAGGAATTCGACATCGTGAAAACGCACTGCAACATCGGCTCCAATATTCTCTCTGGAGGCCAGAGTCCGTTGGTGGTGATGGCGGAAGAAATTGCCCGCACGCATCACGAGCGGTGGGATGGGAGTGGCTACCCAACAGGACTCCAGGGTGAACAGATCCCCATGAGTGGCCGAATTGTGGCGGTGGCGGATGTGCTGGACGCGCTGATGAGTGAGCGGCCGTATAAGCGGGCCTGGTCGCAGGAAGCGGCGCTGGCGGAGATTCAGACACAGGCCGGGCGTCACTTTGATCCGCAGGTGGTGGACGCCTTGACACACCTTTTCACCACGCCCGCAGCACTA
>NZ_WQLB01000055.1 GCF_009755355.1 Deinococcus arboris
AACCTGAGCCAAGAAAAAACCCGCCCTATTGACCGGGGCGGGCTTTTTTCTTTTAACTTATGGGCAGGCGCTCAGGATGGCGGGCGGCAGCGGGAGCTGCCCCGGCGTGTTCAGCAGTGGCAGCAGCGGCACACCAGCGCGGCAGCTCATCCAGTTGGCCAGGACGCCGCTGACGACAGGCGCGGCAAAGCTGCTGCCGAAGTAGGGCAGGCCGCCCATCCAGAATTCGCCGGGCGCCTGCACGCTGGGTGGCAGAGTCGTCACGCCAGGATTGCCCACGCCCCGGTTATAGGTCGCCATCTGTTTCGTGGCGATATCCCAGCCAGCCACGCTGTAGAGCATGGTGCCAGCGGGCCGCGCAGCAGCCAGCTGGAACTCACTGCTCCAGTCAGCTGGAAAGTGATGGCAGCGGTCACCCTTGACCAGCCCAGCGCAGTCGTCGCGGTTGCCGTAGGCCGCCGCAGTGGGTACCCCAGCCGCCGCCACCTCCCGCAAGGCCAGTTGCAGGCCCACAGTGGGGTAAGCGCCGCCCACACTGAGATTGACCACATGCCGCCCGCCGCGTTTGGCTTCAGCGGCCACGGCGCACAGGGCCTGCGCGGTTTTAAGGGTCGAGCAATGGCCGTCGCGGTCGCACACCGGCTTGTAGCTGATGGCCGCATTGGGAGCCAGAGTGCCTGCAATCATGCCCGCCACGCTGCCGTGATACGGGCGGCCCTTGTAAATCTCGTTGTAGTAGTTGACCGGCTCGGCCATGACGAAGGGGTCGGCGCGGCTTGGACCGCTGGCAGTGTCGAGAATGTGGATGGTCACGCCCTTGCCGTTGCCGCCTTTGAAGTTCATGACCTTACCGAGGATGGTGGTTGAGGATTCGTTTTTGAAGGGTGTGGCGGATTGGTCGGGATGACCTACAGTTGTAGGGTCTATCTGCATTTCCGGACCGAATAACAACCCCAGTAAGCTCAGCACCTGTCCAGTGGGTAGCCCTGCTGTAGGAAACTCCCCAGCCACCAAGGAGCAGAGAGGAGCATTCGTGGCCGCAGGGACAGTCTTCGCCAGCGTAGAGAGGTCAAGCGTTTGCATGGCAGGCACAGCCAGAACATTCGGGTTTAGCGTTCCGACCGCTCCAGGGTTTCCTGCGCCTCCGGTTCTCGCCGTCAGAGGTGTGAAGGACGGCGGCTTAAGCACCGCCAGACGTTCAATGACCGCCCTCACAGCCTGGGGACAGGATTTCTGGCAGGTTTCAAAAAGACGACGCAATCGCATTTCGTACTCACGCTGCACTGTATTCACCGCAGCGGGGCGAACGTAGGCCACCACATTCTGCGCCGCCGCCTCGGTTGGCAAGACATTTAACACCAGCGCGCTTTTTTCCACTGGCCCCTGAAAGCCGACGAACTGCGGCCCACCCGCTGCGGTCTTAGGCACCTGAAAGGCCAGCCAGCCTGACGCCACGTCGCGGGTGTATGACGTGGCCTGCCCACCCACCCAGATCCGCCCTTGCGTCCCTAGATTGGCTGCCCCCACCAACCACGCCGTTTCGCCTGGTGCCGCTGCCGCCGGGAATAACCGTAGGGTATTGGCCGCTGTCACGTTCTGGGCGCCCGCCGTTAGCATTCCTGCGGCGGCGCACACCGCCAACACTTTTCCTCGTCTTTTCATGCCAACCTCCGGTGTACAGCGTGCCCGCCATGGCATGACCGGGCCATGATTGGTGCTGTCCATTTCATGACTGCAACGTTGAAGCCGGAGGAGAAGCACTGAGCTGGGCATTCCGGCGAATCTGAGCCACCAATTCCTGATGCCCAGCCTGTTCCAGCATTTTCAAAGAATCTTCAAAGGCGCTCAGATCGCCTTCTATCTCACTAAGGTTGCTCAGAACAACACCTAAATGCCTCAAGTTGCCACTGCCTTTAAGGTAGCCAACAGCACGCTGATAATGCTCGACAGCAATTTTAAGACGGCCAGACTGGTGAAAAGCCACTCCCAGGTTAATGTGAACCCCCGCCAGACCAGCATAATCGCCAGCCGTTTTCAAATCCTGGAGTGCATCAAGCATGACTGTTTCAGCAATTTGATACTGGGACGCTTCCTGTAGAACCTGAGAATAATTCACGAGAGCGAGCCCTCGAACGCTGGGCATGCCATTTGTCGAAGCGAGAACTGCGCGGAACGCCTCCTGTGGCTCTGCTCCCAGCTTTACCCGCACCCGTGCCACCATCACCAACTCCGCCAGTTCCCGCTCCTCATCTCCATTGACTTGCCACAAATCAGCAGCAATCTGACTATGGCGCCGGGCTTCTGCCCACTGCTCACGAATCCGGGCCGCATGAGCCTTCACGCTCGCCGCATGCGCCGCCTCCGGCCCACTCCCCCCGATCTGCCCCGCCAGCGCCACCGCTTCTTCTGCTCGACCTAACCGCACCAGGGTCGTAGCGCGCACGGCCAGGGCTTCGGGTGTGCCCTGCGCCTGCTCGGATAGAGATTTGAGGCGGGTGTGGGCATCGTTGTACCTCCCCACGCCAATCAGCGCCCAGGCGTGAGGCACGGCCAGGCTGGCCACATCGGCCAGGGTGTCTAGCAGCGCAGCGGCGGGACCGGGATAACCGCGCTTCAGCAGCGTCTGGGCACGCAGGCGGGCCGCACAGGCGGCGCGGGCCTCGTCGTGGTCTTCCCAGAGGTCACGGGCCTGCTCGTAATGGGGCCAGGCGTCGGCTTCGGGCAGAGCGCGGCCCAGTTTCAGGTGCAGCAGTGCGGCGTGAACCTGCACCTGATTCAGGTGGTCCCGGGTGGCGGCAGCGGCGTAGACGCGCCCGGCCTCGCTCGTGAGCCCCTCGGTGGTGAGAAAGGACAGGGTGCGGGCAAAGTCGTCGGCAGTCAGGCCCAGGGCGGCGCGGGTGGCGCGCAGGTTGGGCTGATCTTGCAGCGCCAGCAGCAGAAAGGTGTCGCGGACCGGCGCCGGGTAAGCCCGCACCCGCGCCCCCAGTCGCAGGTCCAGCGGCTGTCCCCGCAGCGCTGCGCCCACCAGCGCCGGGTGGCCGTCAGTCTGGGCATACAGGTCGGCGTTTGCCAGCTCGTCGGGGGTCAGCGGCGCCAGTTTCAAGTGGGCGTCCACATCAAAGGGGGGGTGCAGGCGCCCCGTCACCACCAGCAGGGCGCCGGGGCGGGTACGCGCCGCCTGGGCCAGGACCGCGCGGGTGGCCTCGTCGGTGCCTTCCCAGCCGTCTATGGCCAGCTTCAGGTGCGGGTCGCGCAGTGGCAGCGCGGCGGCGTGGGCGCCTCCTGGTGGCGCGGCCCCCAGCGGGGCCAGCGTCCCGTACGGCAGGTCCAGCCGCCCCGGCAACACCGTCCAGCCGCCGCTGCGGGCCAGGGCCTCCAGAAGCGCCGTTTTGCCCATCCCTGCGTGTCCGCTGACCCAGACAAACTGGCCGGGCGTCAGGGCGCTCAGGGCCGCCAGTTCCGAGCTGCGGCCCACGAAAGGCGCGCTGCTGGTCTGCGGCGCGGCGTCCAGGTCCAGCCCCAGGGTGCGGGCGTCGCGCTCCACCTGGGTCGCCAGCGGGTGCCCGGCCAGGGTCAGCAGGTGATGCAGCCGGGGCAGGTCCAGTTCATCGGCGGGGGGGGCGCCGGCCAGGATCAGGGCGTGGGCGGCGTGGTCCCCAGCCGCCTCACGCTGTCCGTGGGCAGCGGCCTGTGCGCCCAGGGTCAGCAGGGCGCCGCGCACCTCCAGCGCCAGGGCCTCGCGGGTGTCATACACCCATTCCTCTAGGTCGGCGCCCAGCGGAATGCCCAGGCCGTCCAGAAAAGGGCCGGCATACAGGGCGGCGGCCTCGGCGGCCCGACCCCGGCGCGTGGCGTCGCGCAGCAGGGCAGCGTCGCAGGCCATGCCTGCCACCACGCGGGGGCCATCTTCGGCTAGAGCACCGGCCAGGCCGCGCAGATGCACCAGATGCTGCGCCAGCGAGTTCATGGGATTAGCGGCCTCGGGCCAGAACAGTTCGGCCAGACGCCGCCGGGGCTGCGGGCCCTCTATACACAGGTAAGCCAGCAGCAGCAGCACCTTTTCCCGCCGGAAGGTCACGCCTTCCACGGACAGGCCCCCTAATGTCCGTAGGGTCATACCGCTATTGTCCGGCTTTTGTGGGCCAGGCCACAAGAGGCGCGCACCCAAAGCCCGGACTCCCGGTATGGTGGCGGCATGCTGACCTTTCCGCATGACCTCTCGCGCCGCCTGACCCCAGGCCATCCCAACTGGCCGGGCGACGCGCCCTTCCGCGTGAATGCGGGGGCGCGCATGGCCGCCGGCGATACGGTCAACACGGGCGAACTGTGCACCAGCACGCACACCGGCACCCATGTGGACGCGCCGTGGCACTACGACGACGCCGGGGCGCGGCTGGACGAGGTGCCACTGACCCTGTACCTCGGCCGCTGCCAGGTGCTGACCGTGTCTGGCCCGCTGGTAGGGGCGAGCGTGCTGGACGCCCTGCCGGCGACCCTGCCCCCCCGACTGCTGCTGCACAGCGGGGAACCGGCACACTGGGACGTCTTTCCCGAAGACTTCGCCGCCCTCTCCCCTGCGTTTGTGCAGGCGGCGGCGGCGCGTGGGGTGCGCCTGCTGGGCACCGACGCACCCAGTGTGGACCCCCTGACGAGCAAGACGCTGGACGCCCACGCCGCCTGCCGGGACGCTGGCGTCTTCATTCTGGAAGGGCTGAATCTGAGTGGCGTACCCGACGGCGAGTACGACCTCGTGTGCTTGCCGCTGCCACTGGTGGGCGTGGACGGCGCCCCAGCGCGGGCCATCCTACTGGCCGCCGGGTCGGTGCCCGACGCCCTGGCACTTAGCCGCTAAAGCCGAACGCCGCGCTGACCCCCGCCGGCGCCCGTTTGGGGCGGCCGCTGACTGGGTCGACCCACACCCATTCGGTCTGGCACTCGGCCAGGCGCACGCCTTCTGGCGGGTCGCCGGGATTGATGCGGTCCAAGGCGTAGGCGCGCACGCTGCGCACGCCAGCGTGCCGGGTCAGGGCAGTGCGCACGCGCACCCGGTCGCCGAGCACGGCGGGACGGTGGTAATCAATGACGTGCTGACGGGCCACGGGCACCGCACCCGCCTCCAGCAGGGCCTGGGTGCCCATGCCCAGGTGCAGGGCGTGGTCGCGCGCCACCCGTTCGCACCAGGCCAGGTAAACGGTGTTATTCACATGGGCCAGGTCGTCCAGGTCGCCAGCTTCCACCGTCAGCGTCAATTCAAAGCGCCGCAGAGCAGACAGGCTGTCCCACAGCACATCGGCGTCGGGAATCTGAAGTTTCAAGGGGCCGGCTGCTCCAGCAGGGCGTTCACGGCCTGGGCGCTCTCAAGGTCCAACTCAGTGACGCCGCCCGCGTCATGGGTAAAGAAGTTGACGCGTACATAGTGGTAGTGAATGTGAATGTCCGGGTGGTGGCCGCGCGCCTCGGCCTGCTCAGCCACACGCACCGCAAAGGCCACACCCTCCATGAAGTTGGCAAAGGGCACGTCCCGGAACAGCTTGCCGCTGTCGCCCCACCAGCCTTCAGGCTTGCGGTCCAGAACGTCACCGTCCGTCAGTTTGCGGCTGGGATCATAGTTCATGCGGGGGTCGTACGCCATAGCGGGCATGCTAGGCGCAAGTGGCGTCCAGGGGACCGGAGGCGGGACGCGGTGCAGCCGAAACCACCCCTCGATACTCAACATAACTCACATTTTATGAAGGTTTCTTCATGTAAGATCAGAAGAACATCAGCTTCAGGAGAGTGTGCCTATGACTGCCCTACTGCGCCGTCTGTTTCCCCGCCGTTTCTCACGGCCTGCCCTGGCTGCCCCCCGCCCCGTCCGCGCCATCACGGAACTGGACCTGCTGCGTGCGCTGGGCTGCGACGAGTAAACCGAACTTTTTTTAACCTGAAAGCCGACGGCGTAATCTAGCCCATCGGTTTTTTTATCGGCACCTCAACGGTGTACGGCGATGGCCGGAGAAACCTTGTCAGCTCTGTCCCTGCTCTGACGCTTTCCCCTGCCAATACGCCGACCCTGCCAATCGTCGCCTGAGTCCTTTCTCCTGTTCAGTCCGGCGCTATCCTGCCCAGAATGCGGGCACAGAACGTCCTCAAGGGAACCGGTTCGGGGGCGCTGCCGCCCATGCTGGAGCAGTACGTGCGCCTGCGCGATGAGGTGGCCGAGGGTCTCCCCCACGCGCTGCTGCTGTTTCAGGTGGGCGACTTTTACGAGACCTTCGGCGAAGACGCCGAGCGCGCCGCCCGCATTCTGGGCCTGGCGCTGACCCACAAGAGCAGCAGGGATTTTTCGACGCCCATGGCCGGCATGCCGCTGCGGGCGCTGGACAGCCATGTGGAGCGGCTGCTGGCGGCGGGCGTGTGCGTGGCGGTGGCCGACCAGTTCGAGGAACCCGGCACGGGCCTGATGGAGCGCAAGGTTGCGCAGCTGCTGACCCCCGGCACCGTCACCGAGGAGCGGCACCTGGGCGCCGACGAGAACTACCTGGCGGCGGTGGCCACGGGCGACGGCTACGCGCTGGCGCTGCTGGACGTGTCCACCGGGGAATTTCGCTGCGCGGCCTTCCATACGCGGCTGGCGCTATACGACGAACTCTCGCGCTGCCGCGCCCGCGAGGTCCTACTGGCGCCCGAGTTGTCGGGCAACGCCGCCCTGCTGGCCGATTTTCAGGCGCGCTTTCCGGTCATGCTCTCGCCCGCCACCTTTGACGAGGGCCAGAGCCGCGACGCTTTAACTCTGACGCTGGGCGAGGTGCCGCCGTCCCTCAGTTCCGCTGCGCTGGTGCGCGCCTGCGGCGCGGTGCTGGGCTACGCCCGGATGACCCAGCAGGGCGAGCTGAACATGGTGCGGCGGGTGGTGCGATTTGAACCCGGCGCGCATATGCGCCTCCCCGACGCCGCCGTGCGCGCCCTGGAACTGTTTCAGGCGCAGGCGCCCCAAGGCCGCACCCTGACCGACGTGCTGTGTCAGACCCGCACGGCGGGCGGACGCCGCCGCCTGCGCGCCTGGCTGCGCGCGCCGCTGCTGGACGAACTGAGTATTCGCGCCCGCCTGGACAGTGTCGAAGCCCTGACCCGCGCGCCGGACCTGCGCGGCAGCGTGCGCGCGCTGCTCTACCGCGCCCATGACCTGGAACGGCTGGCCGCCCGCGTGGCCACCCGCCGCGCCGCGCCCAGAGAGGTGGCGGCGCTGGCCCGCACCCTGGACCTGCTGCCTGAAGTCACGGCGCTTCTCGCTGGGCAGGGCGGGCTGCTGGGCGGCGTGCGCGAGCGCCTGGCCGGGCTGCCAGATGTGGTCACGCGCATCCGCGCCGCGCTGGTGGACGAGCCGCCCATCCGAGCCGGCGAGGGGGGCCTGATTCGGGACGGCTTTCACGCCGACCTGGACGCCCTGCGCACCGAGGCCCTGAGCCACCGCGCCTGGCTGGCCGAACTGGAAGCCACCGAGCGTGTCCGCACCGGCATCGGCAACCTCAAGGTGGGCTTTACCGGCGTCTTCGGCTACTACTTAGAGGTCACGGGGCCGCACCTGAGCAAGGTGCCCGCCGATTACCGCCAGATTGCCACCCTGAAAGACCGCGCCCGCTTTACTCGCCCCGACCTGCGCGAACGAGAGCGCGAGATTGCCCGCCTGGAAGCGGCGGCCAGCCGCCTGGAACTGGAGGTCTTTACCGAGTTGCGCGCTGGCCTGGCCGCCCATGCTGAAGCGCTGTCGGACGCGGCGGGCGCCCTGAGCGACCTGGACGTGCTGGCCGCCCTGGCCGAGGTGGCCGCCGAGGCCGGCTGGATTCGGCCCGAGACCACTGAAGAGGGCGGCGAGCTGCGGCTGACCCAGGCTCGGCACCCGGTGGTGGAACGCAGCCTGGGCGGCCGCTTTGTGCCCAACGACGTGACGCTGGGCGAGGCGGGCCGACTGGTCCTGCTGACCGGCCCCAACATGGCGGGCAAAAGCACCTACCTGCGCACGGCGGCCCTGTGCGCGCTGCTGCATCAGATTGGGTCCTTTGTGCCCGCTGACCGTGCCGAGCTGCCTATTTACGACGCGGTTCATACCCGTATTGGCGCCAGCGACGACCTGGCCGGGGGCCGCTCCACCTTTATGGTCGAAATGAGCGAGCTGGCGGCCATTCTGCACGGCGCCACAGCGCGCAGCCTGGTTATTCTGGACGAAATTGGGCGCGGCACGAGTACCCTAGACGGCCTGGCAATTGCCCAGGCGGCGCTGGAACACCTGCACGCGGCCGGGGCACAGACGCTGTTTGCCACCCACTATTTCGAGCTGACCCGCCTAGAAGGCGAGCTGCCCGGCCTGCGCAACCTGCATGTGGCTGCCGAAGAAGACGCGGCAGGCAGCGGCGGTCTAACCTTCTACCATCAGGTTGTGCCGGGCGCCGCCCGCCAGAGCTATGGGGTGGAGGTCGCGCGGCTGGCGGGCCTGCCCGGCCCCGTGACCACCCGCGCGGCGAAACTGCTCTCGGCCCTGAGTGTGCAGGGCGACGACCGGAAACTGACCCGCGAGTTGGCTGCCCTGGATGTGGGCCGCCTCACGCCACTGCAAGCCCTGGAACTCCTGCACCGCTGGCAGCGGGAAGCCAGGGGCGAGGTAGACGCGGTGAGCAGTTAGCGGGACATGGGACAACCTATGCACGCCTTTTCCCAAGCTTCCCTCCTGTTGCTTCAATCCACCCGCTGCGGCTCGCTGCCGCCGTCACGGTAGGCCAGGTCCCCCGTCACCCGCAGCGCCAGGGCTTCCAGCGCCGCTTGCCGGGCTGAGGCTTGCGGCCCCGTCAAGACCGCCCGCAGCTCCTGTGCGGCACCCGGTTCCCGCTGGTCTAAATCAGTCAGCCAGCGCTGCGCTTTGACCTCCCACCAACCGCGCGCCGCGTACAGCGCGTCCACCGCCTGTTCCGCCGCGCGGCAGGCCACCAGAGCGTGCAGCGGGTCGCCGCTTTCTGCCAGGGCGCGGGCGTCGGCCACTTCGTCCAGCAGGCGAAACCGCCGTTGCTCGGTCATGGGCCGGGGGGCAGGACCAGCGGCGTACAGGGCTTGGGCCTCGGCCACCAACGCCTCCAGCTCCGGGTGAGGCCAGACGACCTTCCCCTCGGCGTACATGGTGATGGTGTCGCCCTGCCCGGCGGCGAACATGGCGCGCACCTTGCGCACCGGATTGTGAAAGATCTCGACCGGGACGCCGTCCACCGTAAAGTTTGAGCGCCAGCGCAGATCGCCTTCGACCAACACATGAAAGTCCAGATCGCTGTAGGCGTTCCCATCACCGCGCGCCGCACTGCCACACCAGAGGGCGGCGTACACGCCCGGCGTGGCGCGGAGACGAGCCAGTGCAGCCGGCAGGGCCGCCTCCAGACGAACTTGCGCGGGGTCAGGCATAGCGGAAGCTAGCAGAGAGGCCCCGTCTCTGCGCGCCGATTTAACCGCCCACGCTCTCGGTCAGGGCCGGCGCCGGGCGGCCATCTTCAGCCCAGCCCAGATTCAGGCCCTGGGCCTCCAACCAGCCGTTCAGACTGTAGCGTGCCCGCGCCAGCCCCGACAGGGTGCGGTGGGCCATCGCCACGGCGCGGTGCATGTCGGGTTCACTCAGGTAACCGGCGGCGCGGGCGGCCAGCAGTTCGTCGGTGTCCACAATCTCGGCCATCAGACCGTCGTGGACCAGCACGTCCAGATACAGGTCGCGCACCACCCAGACCTCGCCTTCCTGCCAGATATCCGCCACGTCCAGGTGATAGTCATGTTCGCGCTCACCATGAAAGTCGTAACGGCAGACCACCAGATTCAGAGCTGGCAACAGGTGCGCCTGCCAGTGCCGCACGCGTGGGTGAGACGTGAAAGGGCGCGAGACATACAAACCCTGCGGCGTCAGGTGATAGGCATCGACAGCACGCACCCCTGTATTCGTGTGATGGCGCCGGGCCCGCACGTCATGCCGCTCGGTCTTGACAGGATGCGCCAGCTGGGAGGCCTCAGTCACCATGCTCCAGCGTACTGGGCTCACCCGCCGGGTCAGATGAGGCCCCCACCAGCTCCATGAGGAGAGGCAAGACCGTGCAGAACTGACCCTATGGTCAATTAGAGGTTCTCCTCTTACTTGAGCCTTTCTTTAACGTTCCAGGTGAAGTGAGCTCTTCACTTCTAGAGAACGGGCAGAGCGTCCAGTGTGCCAAAGTCGTGCGGTACAAAGAGGCTGCCTTCGGTGACCCCCTGGTCCATCTGAGTGTCCAGGGCACGCTCCAAGTCGGCGGCACTGAGGTCGCCCGCTAGGAAGGCACGGTGAAGGCGAATGACTTCACCGACCTGCTCGGGTGTCTCATGGACAAATTCAAGTCGGAAATCCGCCACATCTGCTGCACGCCAGGCGTCCAGGTGCGCGCCCGCCACCTGCGGCCGGCCTTCAAACACCGTGTTGCGGCAGCCCACGTCGGCCATGACTGGGTGGGTACGGCCCCGTTCGTCGCGCAGCGCGACCCGGTGAGACTCGCAGGGATGCCCGCAGTTGGTGTAGTCGGTGCCCTCACTCAGGAAGCGGCAGAAGACGCAGTGTTCGGTATGAAAGACCGGCAGATGCCCGTAGGCCACCGGCTCCAGCGCCGCGCCGCCCACCAGCCCGGCCAGTTCGGTGATCTGCTGGGCGTTCAGGTCGTAGGTGGGGGTTAGGCGTGCCAGGCCCAGGTCCAGCAGCGCGCGGGTGGTCAGCAGGTTGGCGGCATTCAGGCTAAAGTCGCCAGTCAGCTCGGTGTCTGCCGCCTGCCCCTGAAGGCCTTCCAGCAGGCCCCCGGAGCGCACCAGAATGCCGGCGCCCAGCGACAGCAGGAACTTCTGAAGATTCTGCTCGGTGGGCTTGAGGATGCGTGGACTGGCCACCCGCACCGGAAGGCCGGCCGCCTTCACCCGCTCTACACTGGGCTTGAGGCCGTACAGTTCGAGGTAATCCAGCGTGATGGAATCGGGCCGGGCGGCCAGGGCGGCGTCCAGTTGCTCGGGGGTGCGGACCAGGGCGTGCAGGCGCGGCGCGGCAGCGGCCCCCGGTGCGGGCCGCGCCAGCGCGCGCAGAGCATCATCCAGGCGCCCCTGAGGCTGACGGGCCGGGGCCTGCTCGCGCAGAGCTGTCAGGGCGGCTGCCGCGTCCCGGCGCAGGGCGTTCAGGGCGCTGACAGGCAGAAAACCGGCGCCCGTCAGTTCAGCCGTCAGGGTCCGCAGGTGGTAGGGAGTGCCGCCCAGCTTGCCCAGCTGCTCGCGCAGGGTCGCCTCGTCCAGCGCCCGGTTGCGGGCTGCCGAGAGGGGCTCGGGCAGGGTGACGGTGACGCAGCGGCCGGCTTCGTCGGTCAAGGACAGGGCCGGCACCTGGCCCACCTCGCCCACAAAGTGCGCGTCCACCGCGCGGGTGTGGACGGGATCGGCTGCCTCGACCAGAGGCCTCACCCGCGCCGCCAGCGTGGGGTCGTGGGTGCGCCACACAGGGTCGCCTTCGCGCACCCGGCGGGGGTCCACGGCGCCGCGCCCAAAGCGCAGTTCGGAGAGGGTGCCGGCCGGGTTCACCTGATAGACGAAGCCGCCTTCCTCCCGGCCCTCGGGCGCGCGCCAGTTGGCGGGGTCAAAAACCAGGCCGTCGCCGGGTTTGACGGCCTCGTCCAGCTCCACCAGCACGCCGCGTTCCGTCACGCCGCGCACCGTGCCCACGCGCACGCCCCGGTGCCTGGGCGCCCGGCCCCGCACGACCGTCTGGTGGTTGGTTCCTGCCATAAAGTGCGGTCCCAGCCCACGCGAATACACCTGTTCGAGGTCGCGCTCCTCTTCTGCGGTGACGCTGAGGGACAGCCCTGCCCAGGCCTCGTCGACGGCCTTGCGGTAGGCGGCGGTGGTCAGGGCCACAAATTCGGCGTCCTTGTAGCGGCCTTCTATTTTCAGGCAGTCCACGCCAATCCGCACCAGTTCCGGCACCTGATGCAGCGCGTAGAGGTCGCCGGGTGACAGGAGGTAGCGGGCGTCGCCCAAGTCGCGCTCGTGGCCGTCCACCAAGAGGTCGTAGGGCAGGCGGCAGGCCTGGGCACATTGGCCCCGGTTGGCGCTGCGGCCACCCCAGGCCTCCGACGAGAAGCACTGCCCCGAGTAGGACACGCATAGCGCGCCGTGAACAAAGGTTTCCAGCTCGATGTCGGTGGCGGCGGCAATGCGCTCAATGTCCCGCAGGCTCAGTTCGCGGCCCAGCACCACGCGGCTGGCCCCAAAGCGCCGCGCGAGTTCGGCGCCTTCAGCCGAAGTAATGCTCATCTGGGTCGAGCCGTGAATGGGCAGGTCCGGGCAGATCTCATGGGCCAGGCGCGCCACCCCGTGGTCCTGCACAATTAAGGCGTCCACGCCGGCTTCGGCCAGCGCGATCAGCTGCCGCTCGGCCTGACGCAGTTCGCGGTCAAAGACCAGCACATTGAAGGTGACAAAGCCCTGCACCCCGCGTGCGTGCAGGCCCCGCATGATGTCGGGCAGAGCTTCAAGGTCAAAGCCCACCTTGGCGCGGGCGTGAAATCCGGCGCCGTCGGCGCGGCCCTCGCCACGGGCGGGATTAACCCCGAAAAACACGGCGTCGGCACCGGCCTCCACAGCGGCGCGCAGCTGCGCCTGTCCCCCAACGGGGCTCATGACTTCGGGTTTAACACGGGCACGCGGCATAACGCGCCAGTGTACCGAATGAAGACTCTGCCAAGGGTGACGCAGGGTGCAGGCGGGTCAGGGTGCGGCATCTGCGCTGACCGGGTGTCCAGCTCTGGGCTAGGCTGCAAGGCGTGAGCGCGCCCAAATTGACCAAGCGGGTTCAGAAGCAGGAGGGCGCCCGTGCGACTGCGACGGCCGCGCCGGCAACCACGCCGCTCACGGCACCCGCTTCTATCCGACAAAGCCTTCAGCGGCACATTACCCGGCCGGTTGCCGTCCAGCGCCAAGTGGTGCAGGCTCCGCTGCGGGCGGCGCAGTTGGAACGGCAGGAAACTGAGCGTCTGGCCTTGCACCGCCATGCGGTGACCGAACAACTGGCTGCTCTGCCCAGCATGTCAGCGGCGCCGGCTCAGCCGGTCGCCTCACCTGCAGTGGACCGGCCCCAGAACCCGACAGACTGGGTCACGGTCATGCGTCAACGGGCCGCAGAAATAGAGGGTCAACCGCTTGATGCCCGGCAACACGCACAATTCACAGCGTTGCAGCGGCAGACTGCGCAGGCCCTGGCGCAAGGATTCCGAACAGACCGCAGCCCAGCCACTGCCCGCTACGAGCACTACGGCGACCAGTTGGCCAGTTTGCAGCGGCACCCCGTCAGCGCGCCAGTGGCTCAGGTGGTGCTGGGGCTGGTGCCCGGCCGCGAACGGCTGGCGCTGCAACGGGCGGTGGACACTGCTGTGCAGCGGCACGAAGTGCGTGACCACCAGGCCGCTGCTTTTGCCCAGGCCCAGACCTTGCAACGCCAACTGGCCGAACTGGATGCCGAGGCGACGCAGCCTGTCTTGTAACGTATTCAGGCGCGTCGTGGAAGCGGCAACCCTTTGCCCGAGGCCATTCAGCGGCATCTGGAGCAGGGGCTGAACCACGACCTGAGCCGGGTGCGCATTCACGATGACGCTGAGGCGGACGGGCTGGCCAAAGGCGTCAATGCCATTGCGTTCACCACAGGAACAGACATTTTCTTCCAAAGCGGGAAGTTTAGCCCGAACACCCAGAGCGGCCTGGAACTGCTGGCCCATGAAGTCACGCATACGGTGCAGCAAAGTCAGGGGCGGGTGGGACCGGGAGTAGACCCAGATGCAGGCCTGGAGGCAGAGGCGCGGAGCATGGGCCGAGCACTGGCCCAAACTGGACAAACCACCAGGCCCGCCACTCTTCGGAAGGCGGGGAGTACCGCAGCGCCGCCTAGAATGTCCACCGTGCAGCGACGGGCGACGCCAACGTCCTCTGCGCCTACAGCAGAGCAGCACGTCGCCGCTTTTAAGGCCAAGCTCAAGCAGGCCGCCTTAAAGACCCTCAGCCAGAACGAGCAGCGCCTCCTGGGTCGGCAAAAGGTCATGGCCCGCACCAGCCCAGACAATCCAGCCTGGACCGCCCTCCATCTGGTGGCTCAGAAAAATGCCCAAATTGAACGGACCTGGCAGAGCTTGGTGGCGGCCGTCGAGAAACAGGTGTTGGCGGCTGGCTCGGACGCCGTCCGGCCCCTTATGAATCCAGCCCTGCGGATGAGAC
>NZ_WQLB01000056.1 GCF_009755355.1 Deinococcus arboris
TATTTGGGTTCCTGCACAGAACAAAAAGAGAGGCAGGCCGCACTGGCCCGCCCCTCTCCACTGACTTGAAACACCCTTCTCAACGGCTTGCTACGTCTTCACCACTCTTGTCCTGCACCTCTGCCCCTCAGTACCTCACCGCTTCCAGCTTGCTCAGGCTGACCCCCGCCGAATTGGCCGTCAGCGTCAGGGTCTTGGTCCCGGCGCCCACCCCAGCGAAGTCCACCGGAATCGTCTGCCCGGCCCCGATAGACAGCGGCACACTGCGGCCGTTGAAGCTGAGCGTAAAGGCGCTGCTGCTGGCGCTGCTGGCGTTGGTGAGGAGGAAGCGCAGGTTGCCTGCCGCACTGACATTCAGGTCGTAGGCCTTGGCGGCTCCGTTAGCAATGGCACCCACGCTGGTCGTAATCACGCCCGGTACAGCGGTGGAGGCGGCCGAGGTCGTCACGCTCAGGTCGCCCGTAAAGGCTGAGGCGTTGTTGCGCGCGTCCACGGCCCGCACCTTGAAGGCGTAGGTGGTGCCGCCCGTCAGGCCGCTGACCGTGCCACTGGTGCCCGTCACGCTGCCGCTGAGGGCGCCGTTCGTGTAAATCTCGTATTTGCTGACGCCGCAGTTGTCGCTGCTGGCGGTCCACGACAAGGTGACGCTGCTGCCGGTTTTGCTCGGCGAGGTCAGGCCACTGGGCACGCTGGGGGCCGCGCTGTCGGTATCGCAGGGGTTGGGATTGCCGCCGCCGCTGAGGTTGGCACCGCTGACGCTGCCGATGACCACGCCGTCGCTCTTGGCGGTAATCGTGATGGTCTTGGCGCCGGTGCCCACGTTCGGGAAGTCGGCAATCACAGTTTGGCCGGCGTCCAGCGCGAGGTCGTAATTGGTGCCGTTAAACGCTAGGTTGATCGTGCGGCTGTTCTGCCCCGATGCACTCTGCACCGACAGGCGGTAGGTGCCCGCCGAAGTCACGTTGACCGGGAAGTTCTTGCTCGCGCCGTTGGCAATCGCGCCGCCGCTGGTGGTCACGGTGCCGGGCAGGTTGGCGGTCGTGCTGGCGGCGGCCGTGGTGACACTCAGGTCACTCGTAAAGCTGCCCACGTTGCCGGCCGTGTCTTTAGCGCGCACCTTGAATGTGTAGGCCGTGTTGGCGCTCAGGCCGCTCACCGTGGCGCCCGTGCCCGTCACGGTGGCCTTGAGGGCGCCGTTCTGGTACACCTCGTAACTCGCCACGCCGCAGTTGTCGCTGGCGGCCGTCCAGGACAGGCTCACGCTGTCGCTGGTCTTGCTCGGCGCGGTCAGGCTGCCGGGCACGCCAGGGGCCACCGTGTCGGTCTGGCACACCGGGGGAGGCGTGCTGCCGCCGCGCGAGGACACCACTTGCCGCGCGGGCACGTTCAGCGTGGCCCCATCCGAGAATGTCACCGTGATGGCGCTGCTGCCGGGGTTATAGGCCGCGTAGGTGCGGGTGCTGCCCTTCTTGAACACGGCGTAGTTGGGAACGTTGGCGGTCACGCTGGTGTCCACCTGACCCACGGCGTTGAGGCTGTGCAGGAACTGGTAGGTGTGGGCCTTGGTCTCGCCCTCTTCAGGGGTGTAGGCGCCGCTGCCAAACTTGCCCACTGCTCCGGCGGCGTCGTACAGACTGTAGACCTGCCAGAAGATGTCGCGCCACATGGTGGGTTCGCGGCCCAAGAAGTCGTAATTGGTTTTCAGGTAGGCCGGGTTGCGGCCCAGGTACAGGCTGCCCGCCGTCATGGGCAGGAAGTTAATCCCCTGAATGGCTTCTTTCTCGGCGCTAAACCAGGTGGAATAGGCGCCGCCGTCGCCCCAGACCATGCCCACGGCGGGTTTGTTGAAGCCGGCGGGGAACACGCCGCCCCCCTGGTTAAACCAGTACTGCTCAATGGCGGTCGTTTCGGTGGCGTACAGATAGATGCCCAGGTCGCGCACCGCCGTGTTGCCCGTTACCGAGCCCCAGTTCACCAGTGCCGAGGAAAAGTTCATGTCCTCGCTGCTGGATTCCTGGTTGTTGCCGGCCGCAAAGCCGGAGTGCCCAGCCGCCCACGAATGCCCAGCGTAGGGGTCAAAGTTGCGCAGGCGCGGGAACTGCCCGGTGTTGCCGGTCCAGTTGGCTGCGTCCATGATCAGGTCGTTGATGCTGGCGCCCCAGGTGCGGCCCTGGGGGGTGGCGCCGCTCGGCCAGCTGGGTCGGTACTGGGTCAGCAGCGCGGCGGCCTTGATGAAATAGCCCCAGTGGAAGTGGTGGTCGTTCAGCTCTTCCTCGCTGCCGTAGCCCTGCGGATAGCCGATCAGGGTGCCCCACGCCGAGTTGTAATAGAAGTAGTTACTGCCCTGGCCGTCCAGCCAGTCCTGCAGCACGCGCTGAATGGCGTCCAGGAAGGCCGTTTGCGCGCCAGAGTTTCCAACCTGCTCCGCCAGCGGCACCAGTTCGGCCAGTTTGCCCAGGCCCTTGCCCACCCAGTACGAATCGCCGGTGGGGTTGAGGGTCGCGCTGGTGTTGGCCTCGTTCACGTAGGCGGCCAGCTGCGTCTTGTTCAGGGTGTTCGCCGAGCCGTTGTCAGGGAGGTAAGGCAGCACGCCCTGAAATTTCTGGCTGGTGGTAAAGCTGCCCGCCCCGCGCACCACCCGCATCTCGCCGCGTGGCGAAGCGTAGGTGTAGCCGGTGTTCACACTGCCCGAGTTCAGCCACTGGTGGCGGTACAGCGCCATAACGGTGCCGCTGGCACTGCCTTCCTTGGCGACGGTGTCCACGGTGTACGTGCTGTTCAGGGTGGCGGTGGCCGCGTTGTAATTCCAGCTGACGCTGCTGCCCGTCACGAAGTTATAGGCGTAGGTCTTGAAGTCGTTCAGGGTGGCGACCGTGTTGTCCGGCAGGGCGGCAATCGAGTAGTAGTCTTTGCCGTTCAGGGTAGAGGTGGCCACCGTGTTGTTCACGCTCCAGCTGGACCCGCTGGGCGCAAAGATGCCGTAGTGGCGCCCGTTAACTGTGATGCCCAGGACATTGCCCTGGTTTGACCAGACTGTTGGGGTGGCAATAAAGGTGATCTGCGCGTTGCCGCCTGTTTTGGTGGCGTAGACGAAAGGCAGGCCATGCCCGAACGTGGTGCGCAGGGTGCGGGCACCGTCGTTCCAGAGGGCGGTGGCCGTCCAGTCGCCCCAGTCGTCCACCTTGGTGTCAGGGGCGTTCAGGCCACTGACGCCCAGCGTCAGGTCAGGCGTGTAGGGGTATTCGTATTTCTCCAATCCCGAGGCTCCCACGATCTGCGAGCGGTTGGGGTAGCTGACTTCCAGACCGCCCGCGCGGGCGTGCATGGCCAGGGGATGGGCGAACATATTCTCGGAGTAGGCGTTGCCGGCGTTGCGCTTGAACAGCAGCGACGACCAGAATTCGTTGGTGGGGGCCTTGCCCTTGGCGGCGCCGGCGGCGGTCCAGGCAGGTGTCAGAAGGGCCCCGGAGGTGTTGGTGGGTCCCCCCTTGGCACCGGGAGGAGGCGAGTTGCCGTAATCCAGACTGTTCAGCACTGGGCTCTGGGCTGCGGGCGCTGAAGCCACGGGGCTGCTCCCCTGCGGCGTCACACTTCCGCAGGCCGACAGGGCGAGGCTCAGACC
Organism: Deinococcus arboris; assembly: GCF_009755355.1. Lineage (GTDB taxonomy): Bacteria > Deinococcota > Deinococci > Deinococcales > Deinococcaceae > Deinococcus > Deinococcus betulae. The sequence continues at coordinate 3,623 of NZ_WQLB01000056.1, forward strand.
AAGCAGCAGGGTAAAACGGGCGCGACTTCTGGACATACGACACCTCCTGACCGCCCGGCAGGGGACGGTCAAATCGAAAACGTTTTCAGAATGAACGAATGGGGAAGGAAGCTGGGTTACGGACGGGCGTAGCGCACCGATTCACGCACGCTCAGGGTGAGGGGCAGGTCAGGGTGGGGGAGAGGCTCGTCGGGGGTCAGCAGCTGGTGCAGCACGGCGCTGGCCGCCTGCTGGCCCATCTCGAACAGGGGCTGATGCACCGAAGTCAGGGGCGGCAGGGTGAACTGGGACGCGGGCAGGTCGTCAAAACCCATCAGCGAGATGTCGTCCGGGACGCGAATGCCGCGCCGGTAGAGCCCCAGCCGCGCCCCGTAGGCCATCTGGTCATTGGCCGCGAAGATGGCCGACAGGCCGACGCCCTGCCCCAGCCAGTGTTCGACTGCCAAGATGCCGGCCGTTTCGTTGAAATCACCTTCAAACACCAGACGTGGGTCAAAGGCCAGGCCTGCGTCGGCCAGGGCCAAGCGGTAGCCTTCCAGGCGGTCCACCGCGTCGCGCTGAGACGGCACCCCGGTTAGGTGCCCGATGCGGCGGTGGCCCAGCTGAATCAGGTGCGTGGTGGCCAGAAAGGCGCCCTGCACGTTGTCGATGCTCAGGCACATGGGTTCCAGACCCGGCACCCGGCGGCCCACCAGGGCCAGCGGAAAGCGGGCCGCCAGGTCACGCAGCGCCTGGTCGGTCAGCCGGCCCCCCAGGATAATCAGGCCGTCCACCTGCCGCCGGGTCAGGGCAGTGATGGCCGCCGACTCATCCTGAATCTCCCAGTGCCCATTCACGAAGATGGGCTGGTAGCCACTGCCCGCAAAACCGGCGTCTATACCGCGCGAGACCTCGTTGTAAAAGGGGCTGGCAATGTCCTGGGTCAGCACCCCGATGGTCATGGAGCGGCCGCGCACCAGGCCCTGCGCGGCGGCGTTGGGTTCGTAGCCCAGCTCCTGCGCGGCGGCCAGCACCCGCGCCCGTTTGTCGCCGGCCACAGCCGAGGAGCCGTTCAGCGTGCGCGACACCGTGCTGATGGACACGTCGGCGGCGCGGGCAATGTCTTTGATGGTCACGTTGCGCGTCATAGGGACAAGTCTGCTCCAGAAGGCGGGCACAGGGCGCAGCGGGAAGGGCAGCCGTCTGCGGCCCGCTGAACTGAATTGAGGTCTAGGCCCCGAGCTTAATCGGCTTTGAAAACGTTGTCAAATGGTGCAGTCTGACTGGTCCACCGCTTATGCCTTAGGCTGCCGCCATGACCCTCACCACCCCGGACCTTCAGGCCCAGATTGAACGCGGGCTGCGCGACCTGGCTGACCTCGTGGCGCTGCCCAGCGTGTCGGCGCAGGGCCGCCACCTGCCCGAAACAGCCGCCGCAGTCACGGCCCTGCTGGAAGCCGAGGGCTTCCGCGTGCAGGCTTACCCCGGTCAGGTGGCTCCGGTGCTGGTCGCCGAGGCCGGTGAGGGGCCGTTTACCCTGCTGATCTACAACCACTACGACGTGCAGCCCGAAGACCCCACCGAGTTATGGGACACGCCGCCCTTCACCCTGACCGAGCGGGATGGCCGCCTGTACGGGCGCGGCGCCAGTGACGACAAGGGCGAACTGATTTCGCGGCTGGCGGGGCTGCGGGCGCTCAAGGCTGCGCGTGGGGGGCAGTTGCCCTTAAAGGTCAAGTGGCTCATTGAAGGCGAAGAAGAGGTGGGCAGCCCCAGCCTGGAAGCGTTTGTGGCCGAGCACGCCGCCGAACTGAAAGCCGACGGCGTGTGGTGGGAATTCGGGTCGGTGACGCCCGAGGGCCGCCCGGTGCTGTACGCCGGTCTTAAGGGCATCGTCTGCCTGGAACTGCGCTGCCGGGTGGCTGCCAGCGACCTGCACAGCAGCAACGGGGCCGTGGTGGACAACCCGCTGTGGCGCCTGGCCTCGGCCGTGGCAGGTCTGAGGGACGCCGACGGCACGGTCCTGATTCCCGGTTTTCACGACGACGTGCGCCTGGCCAGCGAGGCCGACCGGGCCGCCATTGCCCGCCTGCCCGGTCAGGGCGAGGCTCTGCGCGACACCTACGAGGTCACGCGGCTCCTGGGCGAGGCGGCGGACTACCACACCCGCCTGAACCTCAAACCCGTGGTGAACGTGAACGGCTTTCACGGTGGCTACGAAGGCGAAGGGAGCAAGACGGTGCTGCCAGCTTTCGGCATGGTCAAGCTGGATTTCCGGCTGGTGCCGGACCAGGACCCGGCGCGGGTGGTGCAGCTGCTGCGGGCCCATCTGGACGCCGGGGGCTTTGCCGACATCGAGATCGTTGAACTGGAAAGCCATCAGCACCCGTCGCGCAGCGACCTCTCGCACCCCTTCGTGCGGACTGCGGTGCAGGTGGCGCAGCAGGTATACGGGGCCGAGCCCATCCTGAACCCCAGCAGCGGCGGCAGCGGGCCAATGCATCCGTTTATGGCCCATGTGGGGGCGCCCGTTATTGCGCTGGGGATTGGGAATATCGGCGGGCGGGTTCACGCGCCGAATGAAAACATTTTGCGGCGGGATTTTGAGACAGGGGTGCGGTTTGCGGCGGCGTTTTTAGAGGCATTGGGCGGTTAGCCCCACCCCCCCAGCCCCCCTGCCCCTCTGGGGTAGGGGGGCTGGGGGGGTGGGCAAGAGTTTCTACTGGCGTCGGCGTGCTTGCTCTGTTCGGTGACGTGTCTTGCTCAGACGCCATCCTCCGGGCCACCGGAATGGCCTGCGCGCTGCGCGCACAATGGCCTCGCCTGGACCTGGGCGGGATTGGGGCAAGGGGTCTTGGTGCGGCCCAGAGGTTCGACTTTTGAAAAGAAGAGGGGCCGTTGCTTGCTGTCCACTTGTATGGAACCGGCACAGCTCTGAAAAAAAGGGCGGAGGTCGTTCAGCCTCCCGCCTCTCCTTCGCCCCCGCTTTTCCTACTTCCTACAACCCACTTCCCGGCCTTCACGCATCCGGGTAGACCTTGACCTCCGTGATGTGCGCCCGGTCAGGGCGGCTCAGGGCGTGGGCCACGCTCTTGGCCAGGCCACGGGGGTCAATCATGGTGTCCCAGGCCAGGCCAGCGTCACGGTTGGTCGGCGTATCGATGGCGCCCATGGGGTACAGCACCATGCCGCGCACCCCTTTGCCTTTCAGTTCGTCGTGCAGGCTCAGCACATAGGCCGCCACGGCCGCTTTGCTGGCGGTGTACAGGGCCGCCTTGGGGCCGCTCAGGCGGGCCGCCTGCCCGGCGCTAATTCCCAGAATCAGACCGTCTTTTTGCTTGAGCATATGCGGCAGCACGCCCTGCACCGCATGAAACAGGCTGGTCATGTTCGTGTCGAACAGGGCGCGCAGGTCGGCGGGTGTGGCTTTCTGGGCGTCCTGGGTGGTAAACGTCCCCACCGTATGAATCAGGGTGTCGACCTTGACCTTTTTCAGCGCGTCAATGCTGGCGGGGTCGGTCAGGTCAAGGTCGAGCACCTCGGTGGCCGGAAAGCGGTCGGCGGCGCGCGCCAGCGACTCGCCGCGCCCCACCAGCACCATCTGGGCGCCGGCGTCGTCGAGTTCCTGGGCAATGGCGGTGGCAAGAGCGCCGCCCGCGCCGGTCAGCATGATGGTGGAGGAGCCGAGATTCGCCATGCCCCAGGGTAACGGGTGAGCTGTGGGGGCGGCGGCCCAACCTTAGCGTTGGCCTAAGCAGGTCTCATGAGTGTGCTGCGCCGTAAGCCCTGGCCCGCACACTGGCCCAGTCGCCCTGCCCCAGCACAAACGGCGCCCGCTGGGTGTGGGTGGTCACGCGCGGGCCGTCCGGGGCCAGATAGAGATTGATCTCGCTGCGAATGCCAAAGCCTCTGGCTGCCGGGTAGGTGCCGGGCTCAATAGTTACGCCCAGGCCCGGCGTCAGGGCGCGGGTATCGCGGGTTTCGTAGTCGTCCAGATTGGCACCCGAGCCGTGAATCTGCACGCCCAGATCGTGCCCGGTGCGGTGGAGGAAAAAGGGTTCCCAGGTCGGCCCCATCGCGTCGCGGGCGGCGCGGTCCAGCATCCAGCCCTGCACCTCGCCCCAGCCCTGGGCGGCGTACCTTTCTTCCAGCAGCCTCAGGGCCGCGTCGCGGGCCGCGCTCACGGCTGTCCAGGCGTCCAGGTACTCCTCGCTCGGCTGTCCGGCCGTGCCCACCCAGGTCACATCGGCAAAGGGGCGGCCCGGTTCCTGCGCCCACAGGTCAATCAGGACGCACTCGCCTGGCTTCAGGGTGGCGTGGCGTTCGGGGCTGGGTTCGTAGTGGCTGTCGGCGGCATTCACACCGAACGACACGTTGACGGGGTGCCCGGCGCTCATGCCGGCCGCCTCAATCTGGCGCATGATGACGGCCTGCGCGTCCAGTTCCGTGACCGGTTGCCCGGCCGTCAGCCGCTCGTGAATCAGGCGGAAGGCGTCGTCCTTGGCGCTCATCAGGACGGCCACGGCGCGTTCGTGGGCCGCCAGGTCGTCAGGACTCCAGGCCAGAAAGGCCTGCAGCAGGTCGGCGCTCGTGTGAATGTCGCCCGCGCCAGCGGCCCGCACGCGCTCCACCGTGCCGGCGTCCACCCGGCTGACATAAGGCACAGCGCCGTTCGGGCTGTATTCCATCGCCACCGTCTGGCCCGCCACCACGCCCCGCAGCGCCGCGTCCAGTTCGGCGTGGGACCCAAAAGGCTGCAGTCGCGCGCCCCAGTGCCGGGTGATCTCCTGCCAGGTGCCGCCCTCAATATGGTTGTGCAGCACCGTCGCTTGTCCCTGCCGGGGCACCCACACGAAAAAGCGCCGGGTCAGGAAGGCCCCTGGCGGCAGGTCCAGCACCCGCCGCGCGTGAGGATTGAGGCCCTGAAAGTCGTACATCAGCCAGCCGTCCAGAGAGGTGGCGGCCAGGGCGCGCTGCATCTGCGTGATGGGCGAGGTCATGGCGTCAGGGTAACGCGGCGAGAAGGCCAGGGGCCACAACCACTGGCCCCCACGCGCCGGCGTCGGGCGGTAGGGGCCAGGAAGGAGCTGAGAAGAAAGAGACTTGGCGGTGGGGTGTCATCCACCTGCTGTCCACTACGGGCCAGGCGGGCTGGGGGTTCCCGGCCAGGGGCGGCGGCTAGCGGTAGCGGGCAAAGGCACTCTGGCTGGCGTAGTTCTGGCGGCCACTGCTGTCCGTGAACTGCGTCAGGGCCTGCACGTCCAGGCGGCCGCGCGCGAAGTTCAGGACCAGGGTGGTGGTGGCAAAGCCCTTGGCATAGACGGCGCTGGCGGTGAAGTGGTTGCTGTCACTCACATTCGCGCCGTAGGTGAGCGCATTCGCCTGGCCCCAGTCGCAGTCGTTGGGGTGGCAGCGGCCAAACACCTGAACGGTCATCTTGCCGGCCGACGTACGGGTCACGTTGATGCGGGTGATGCCGCTGGTGGCCACGTCGGTGTTGACCCAGGTGCCCACCATGTCGGTGGGGGCGGCCAGCGCGGTCTGTGGGGTCACCAGGGTGGTCAGGGCCAGCGCGCCCAGCAGGAAGGAAAAGGCGGTGCGAGGCAGGGGAGCGGTCAGGGTGTGGGCAGCGGGGGTCTGGCTGGTCATGGCAGGTCTCCTGGGTGGGGTAGGGGGCTCGTGGGGCGGCTCTGTCGGGTGCAGCGGGGCGTGCCTCCTCCGCTGATGCCCAGAAGGTACACAGGCCTCCATGAGCGGCCCGTGACCGCTGGGGGTCAGGTGGCCGTCAGGTATGACCAGGCCAGGAAAAGCCCGCCTGGTGGCGGGTTTCAGGTGGACGAGGCGACGAAGACTCATACGGGTTCCGTTTGTTTCGTTGACAAATCGGAAAAACATCGATTTGCCAACTCCACGTCCGGAACCCGTTTTTCTCCTTCTCGCTCTGCTGCGCAGCTTTGCAAGTCCGCTCGGATTTCATCGTTTTTGCAAACGATTCAATCGGAGTCTGTATCAGTCGCTGGCCGAGCGGTCGTAAGGGCTGCGCGGCGGCAGGGTCCGGACCAGGACGTGGGCGCGCGCGTAAGCCAGGTTCCAGGCGCGAAGGTCGCGGGGCGCGTCGTAGCGGTCGTGCAGGTCGTCAATCACGTTCTGGGCCGTCAGGCAGTTCTTGGCCGGGCCGCAGCCGGGCACCAGGGCGTCCAGATTCGCCACCACCGTGGGCACCGCGCCGGCACCCAGTTCCAGCAGGTCCTGCACATTGGCGCGCTGCGGGGTGCTTCTCAGGTCATTCGTGACGCCAGCAGTCTGGCGGTGCAGGTTCACGCGGGCGATCAGCGCGCCTGGGTTGAGCGCCGTGGTGGTCAGCAGGGTCGCCAGGCCCAGCAGCAGCGCGGGATAGGCAAAGCGCTCGGTGCGGCCATGCCACAGCAGCAGGGCCAGCCACACCAGCGTGACCGTTACCCACAGCAAAAAGGCGGCCCCCAGAACCCGAATGCTGCTCAGGCCATACGCCTGGGTGTACAGCCCCCAGCGCTGGGCGGCGCTGGCCAGAATAATCAGCAGCGGCACCAGCACCGCCGCGTTCAGGGCGCGGTAGGCCCAGCCGGTTCGGATGCGCGGCGCACTCAACCCGTGGGCGATCAGCAGTACGCTCAGGGTCAGGAACGCCACTGTCATCAGCTCGCTAAAGCCCCGGCGAATGTAGGCCGCGTAGGTCTCGCCGTCGGGCAGCCCGCCGCCCAGCAGCGCGGGCACCTGCAGGGCCGCGAAGGTCACGAACAGCAGGCCCAGCGCACCCAGCGGCAGACCCACCTCGACCAGACCCAGACGGCTCTGGCGCGTGGGCAGCGGCAGCAGGGTGGGCCGCAGCGCCATCAGGGCGGGGTAGAGCAGGCCAGCGGCCAGGAAACTCCAGAACAGCCACTGGCCGCCCGCGTTGACCATCTCGCCCAGCCCCTCACCAGGCCGCCACAGGCGCTCCAGCGCGCCCGCAAAACCCGCGTCGGCGCTGGCCAGCAGGGCCCCGAACACCAGCAGCAGCGGCGCGCTCAGGGCCAGGCCCACCCCCACGCGGCCCAGCTGCCGGCCCTGGGCGGCGGCGGGCCGCAGAACCGTCCAGGGAAAGCGTTCTAGGAGCACGAAGGGCGCGTACAGGGCCCGCAGGCCACCCGTTACCAGTGTGCCCAGCAGCGTGCCCGCACCGGCCTGGCCCAGGCCGGGAAAGCGCAGGAAAGCGGCGCCCAGCGTCAGGCTGGTCAGCAGCCCCAGGGCGTTCAGCAGGGCCAGTTCAGGCGGCGCAGCCCACAGGGCAAAGGTCAGGCCAAAGGCCACTGCCAGCCCCAGTAGGGTCACGCTCTCGCGGTTGGGCGTCTGGCCTGTGCGCCGCGCCGCCCACACGCTGGCCCCGGCCAGCAGCGCCAGCCACACAGGCAGATTGGCCCCGGCCGCGCCCGTGCCGTTAGTCAGCAGGTAGGCCGCCAATCCCAGGCCCCCGGCCAGCAGCAGTGGTGTGGCGGCCCGCGCTGGGCGGGGCCAGGGTGCAGCTGCGGGGGCCCTGGCCTCAGTCCCCACCGTCTCGACTGCTGCATTCAGGGCAGGGCTGGGCTCGGGTGGCAGCGGACCAGCGGGCGGGACGGTGGACATGGGGTCACCGTAAGCCGGGCCGCCCGCCGGGGCGTCCCCCGGAAGGAGGAGGGCTGCAGGGGGCTCCGGTACGGTTGCCCCGCCCGCTGCGCCCTACACTCGCGCCATGGCCTTTCCGGACATTCAGAGCTTCATGCGGCTGCTGGAAGACCGCGGCGAACTGCTGCGGGTGGACACGCCGGTCTCTGCCGACCTCGAAATCACCGAGCTGGCCGACCGCCTGGTGAAAAAGGGCGGCCCCGCCCTGCTGTTCGAGAACGTGGTGGGCAGCGAGTTTCCGGTGGTCATCGGTCTGATGGGCACCCGCGAGCGCACGGCGCTGGCGCTGGGCGTCACCGACCTGGACGACCTGGCCGCGAAGGTGCGCGCCCTGATTGACCTGGGAGGCTCGGGCGGCCTGGGCGGCCTGCTGAGCAACCTCCCCAAACTGCGCGACGCCATGAATCTTCCGCCCCGCCGGGTCAAAACTGGCCCCGCCCAGGAGGTCGTCTGGCGCGGGGATGAGGTGGACCTCTCCAAACTGCCCATCCTGAAGTGCTGGCCGCTGGACGGCGGGCCGTTCGTGACCCTGCCGCTGGTCATCACCAAAGACCCCGAAACCGGCGAGCGCAACATGGGCATGTACCGCATGCAGGTGATGGGCAAAAACACGACGGGGATGCACTGGCAGCGGCACAAAACGGGCACCCGGCACCTGGAAAAGGCAAAAAGGCTGGGGCAGCGCCTGGAAGTCGCGGTGGCCATCGGCGGCGACCCGGCCCTGATTTACGCGGCCACCGCGCCCCTGCCGCCCATTCCCGGCCTGGACGAGTTTGCATTAGCGGGATATTTACGGGGTCAGCGCTACCCGGTGATGAAGGGCGTGACGGTTGACCTGGACGTGCCAGCCAACGCCGAATTCATCCTGGAAGGCTACGTAGACCCCCAGGAGCCCTGGGTGACGGAGGGGCCCTTTGGCGACCACACCGGGTTTTACACGCTGCCCGACCTGTACCCGCAGTTTCATGTGACGGCGGTCACCATGCGGCGCCGGCCTGTTTACCCCGCGACCATCGTGGGCCGCCCGCCGATGGAGGACGCCTACCTGATTGAAGCCTCCGAACGGCTGTTTCTGCCCGCCGCGCAACTGGTGTTGCCAGAAATTGTGGACTACCACATGCCGCCGGCTGGAGTGGCGCATAACCTCGTGGTGGTCAGCATCAACAAGAGCTATCCGGGGCAGGCGTACAAGGTGGCCAACGGTCTGTTTGGCCTGGGGCAGATGATGTTTGCCAAGGTCATCGTGGTGGTGGACGGCGGGGTGCCGGTCAATGACTTCGGCGCTGTGTGGCGCGAGGTCACGCAGAAGGCGGTGCCGGGCCGTGACACCCTGACCACGCGCGGCCCGACGGATGTGCTGGACCACTCCAGCCGGGGCTGGGGCTACGGCGGCAAACTGGTGATTGACGCGACCACCAAGCGCCCCGAAGAGGTCGGCAGCGCTGTCAGTTCCCGTGACGAACAGGCCAGCGACCTGGCCCCGGAGCAGTTCGCCCCAGCGGTCTCAGCCGATCTGCCTCTCTTCCCTGGTGCGCTGGCCCAGACCCAGACACCGGACGGGTACTGGACCGTGGCGCTGGACAAAACGCAGCCTGGTCAGGCGAGGGAACTGGCCACAACCTTCACGGCCCATCCGGCCGCCGGGGGCATGCGGCACCTGCTGATCGTGGATGAACAGACGAACGTGCACGACCTTCAGGACGTGTGGTGGACCATCCTCAACAACATTGACCCCGAGCGCGACGTGTGGGTGGAAGGTGGCCTCCTGGTCTGGGACGGTGCCCGCAAATTGCCCGAAGAAGGCTTTGTGCGCGAGTGGCCGCCCAAAATTGTGATGGACGAGGCGGTGGTGCGCCGGGTGGACGCCCTGTGGCACCTGTACGGCCTGCCTGAACAGTGGCGGTAATCCTCAGAGGGTGGTCAGTCGCGGTGGGTACGTTTCAGCCATGAATCCGTGGTGGCTGGGTCTGACTCTTCTCGCCGCTGTACCAGCCCTGGGACAGCTCCAGCCTTTACCGGGCAAAACTCCGATCACCGTTTGCCCAGGTCTGATTCAACCCGCCGTCAGCGTCACGTTAAAAAATGAGCGCGGACAGGTGCTGCATCACGCCGGCGGCTCGGCATCGCAGGTGACAGTCCAGCGGGAAGGCGCAGGGCGTTACGCCGTAACTGTTCAGCGCCGCTGGTATCAGTCGGTCACGGTGCGGGGGACTCATGTACTTGAAGACCGGTGCGGGCCAACGCGGGCCACCCCTGTGACTGTGCACTTGCGTCCGGTGCCCGGCGCACCTCCGATTCGTGCATTTATCATCTTGGGTCCCACCAGTGGAACATCGGTCATCGGCTTTTGGCCGTATTTCCAGCGCCACCGGACCTTTCTGGACGCGCCTGGCTCGGTCAGCCGTGAAGTTATCTGGTCGTCCAGCGATTCTGCGGTGGCGACGGTGGACAGCGCGGGCATGCTGCGCTCGGTTTGCAGCCGCGAGGTGGGGTGGGCCACCATCACGGCCACCCTGAAAGCTGAGCCCTCTGTTCAGGCAAGCATACGCTTTAGCCGTGGGGGTGGGGGCATGGTGTGCCCGCGTGGCGCAGTGGACCGCTGAGAGGCTGAAGTCGGAGACCGGGCAGCCACGCCACCCTGGCCTTCATCAAAAGTCGCAGAGGGTCCGCTCATCCAGACCAGGGGCTAAGAGGTGTTGACAGGAAATGCCAGGAGATATATAGTTCTCTTCGCCCGAGAAGAAGGGCGAAGGCGAAAAGCCCCACGGGCCTCGCTGGGACGCATGAAAATCTGGTAGTGATGACGATGACAGGACGGCTCGACAGGGCCGTGTGGGCAGACTACCCCCCGGTGGTCTCCAGACTCACGAAACAGCCAAGCCGCAAGGTGAGGCAAACAACGGTACCCA
>NZ_WQLB01000057.1 GCF_009755355.1 Deinococcus arboris
CATACCCTTGACTCAGGCCGTATACCGCGCTAGAGTTGTTGACATCACCGCCCAAGAGGCGGCTTTTTTATTGTTGTAGGTCGGCCGGTGTGTTCACGTTGCGCAGGCCAGGCAGGCCAGAGACCAGCACCGTGCTTTCCCTGGAAGCGGCCAGGCGCAGGCGCCGTTCGCCACTGTCCAGCAGGCCAGTCACTCTGGGCAGCAGCGCCGTGTGATACAGCGCGGCCAGTGGTTGCGGGCGCCCGCTGGCGTCCAGGGCCTGCACGCTCAGGGTCTCTGGCGTCCGGGCCTCCAACAGCGCCTGCCAGTAAGCAGGGGTCAGGTCCGGCAGGTCAACGCCGGCCAGCGCCACCCAGCCGGGGGGGGCGGCGCCCAGAGCCGCCTCCAAGCCAGCCAGCGGCCCCTCGCCGGGCCGGGTGTCAGGAACCGGGTGCCAGCCAGGAGCGTCGTAACGGCCCGGCGGTGCCACCAGCAGGCGCTTGGAGCAGGCCTGAAGACTGGCACACACCCGGTTCAGCAGGGTTTGCCCATCCAGCAGCGCCAGCGCCTTGTCGGCCCCGAATCGGCTGGAGCGGCCTCCTGCCAGCACCGCCGCCGTCAGGTCGTTCACTCGCGCGGGCCGCTCTGACGTTCCAGCAGCCGCAGCGCCCAGGCCACCAGGCGCGGCCCTGGGCGGCCATAGGGCGGATAGGTAAAGCGCACCACACTGCGTCGGGGTTCGGTCAGCACGGCGCGCTCGTGGCTGAAGGCCCGGAACCCGTGTTCGCCGTGGTAGGCGCCCATGCCGCTGGGCCCCACGCCTCCAAACGGCAGATGGGGGTTGGTCAGGTGGACGACTGTTCCGTTGACCACCATGCCGCCGCTGGTCGTCTCGCGCTGGACGCGGCGCGTCACGGCCTCATCCTCGGCGAACAGATACAGGGCCAGCGGGGCGTCCAGCCGGCGAATCAGGGCCAGGGCCTCGTCCAGCGTGCGGTAGGTCAGGATGGGCAGCACTGGGCCAAACAGTTCCTCGGCCATCAGGGGCATGTCCGGGGTCACGTCGGCCACGATGGTCGGGGCCACAAAGCGCTCGGCGGGGCTGAATTCGCCGCCGCGCACCACCCGCGCCCCCTGCGCCACGCTCTGACGGGTCAGGCGCTCCAGACGTTCCACACTGCGGTCGTCCACCAGTCGCCCGTAATCGGGGCCGGCCCGCAGCCACGCGCGGTCACCGTAGCGGCGCGCGATCACCTCATCCAGGGCCAGCAGCAGCGCGCCCTGCTGGTGTTCAGGCACCAGCACATAGTCCGGGGCCACGCAGGTTTGCCCGGCATTCAGCAGCTTGCCCCAGGCAATTCGCTCGGCGCTCAGGGTCAGGTCGGCGCTGGCGTCAATCAGGGCCGGACTCTTGCCACCCAGTTCCAGGGTCACGCTGGTCAGGTGGGCGGCGGCGGCGCGCATGACCTGGCGGCCCACCGCCGTGCTGCCTGTAAAAAAGATGTGGTCAAAGGGCAGGTCGGTCAGGGCGCGGGCCACCTCGGCGTCCCCTTCTACGGTCGCCACGAGATGCGGCTCAAAGACGCTGTCCAGCAGCTCGCGCAGTGCCCGGGCCACATGCGGCGCTTTCTCGCTGGGCTTCAGGATGACGGTGTTGCCCGCCGCCAGGCTGGCCACGAGCGGCGCCAGGGCGAGGTTCACCGGGTAATTCCAGGGGCTCAGAATCAGGGTGACGCCGCGCGCCTGCGGCTGAATCTCACTCCTGGCGCCCAGCAGCACCGCTGGGGTGGGGGCGGTGCGGGTGGCCATCCAGCGCGGCAGGCGGCGAATGGCGTGCTGAATTTCTTCCAGCACCGGGTGCAACTCGGTGATTTCGGCCTCGGCGCGGCTCTTGCCCAGGTCCCGCTTCAGGGCGTCGGCCAGGGCTGTGCGCCGGGCACGAATGGCGTCGTGCAGACGGCGCAAAATCGCTTGCCGCTGCGCGGGGGTCGTCTGCGCCGCCGTCCAGCGGTGGGCGCGCTGCCGCTCGAAAAGGGCGTGCAGGTCGGGCGTGGTGACCGGGGGGGCAGGCTGCGTCATGGACACCTCTGGGGAGTAGAGCTTGAACTGAGTATAACGCAGAAGTGACTGGTCTGACCAGTTGGCTACTCCTGTCTGGCAGTCGGAGCAAACGCTTCTGTGCAGCCTTCAGGACCTGTGCTGGCTCTTGGCCGTCCTGTCATAAAGCAGCCAAAGCAACACTCTGCGCCGCAGGGATGCCGACACACTACGGCCGATTCGTTTCAACTCTTGTTCGGAGGTGGCCCTATGAAGATGATTCTGGCTGGTTCGGTCCTGACGCTGGCTCTGAGTGCCTGCACCATGATGATGTCGCCGATGACCTACACACTGGGCAAGCAGCCGGCAGGCGGCGCCCTGAATTCAAGTGGGACGGTGGACGTCAAAAAAGACGCCATGATGGTCATGACCAGTGCCAAGGTCATGGGACTGGCGCCCAATACGTACTACGTGGCGCACTACCACAACCAGGGGACGGCCAGCACCGACCCGTGTAGCAGCAATGGCCCAGCCATCATGAGCAGCAAGATGGTGGCCCAGTCAGACAGCATGGGGATGCTGACCCTGATGGGGTCTGTGGCGGCCAGCGACGTGATGAGCGCGACCTACTTCAACATTCACACGGCCAGTGACGCGGCAGGCACGCCGGCGGATGCTGGCGTCAGCTGCACGCCTGTCAAGATGATGTAAAGGCAAAGCCGGCAGCGCCAGAGGGGAATGGTCCCCTCTGGCGCTGTTTTATCTGTGATTGGGCTGTGCGAGCAGGAGGACGTGGGGAAGGTGGAGCAGTTCCAGTGCTTTTCTAAACCTGGAGATATGACCTGCGGCGTCCTTTTTTCGCTCTACGCTTCGCTCGCTTCCTCTCTGCTTGAAGGCCAACTTCCTTCACTTCACCTTTGAGCCTATAGGCCCAACATTGCCCGGTAACTGGCCACCAAGGACCCGCCCCACAGCAGCGCCACCACGGCGCCCAGGGCCAGGTAGGGGCCGAACTTCACGCGGTTCTCGCGGCGGGTCGCCATCTGCACCAGGCCCAGCAGCGCTCCGGCAAACACCGCCACCACCAGCGCCACCAGCAGCCTTTCCCAGCCCAGAAATGCACCGATGACGGCGGCCAGTTTCACGTCGCCAAAGCCCATGGCGCTGGCGTCACTCTGGGCGTCGTCCTGTGGGGTGTCGTCTTCACGGTGGCGGCGCCAGTGCACCCACCAGTACACGCCGCACACCAGCGAAACCGCGCCGGCGGCGGCCAGGGCGCCCTGCACCATCAGAATCATGCCGGGGCCAAAGCCGGCGCTGCCCAGCATCACGCTCACGAGCAGCCCGCCCAGGGTCAACAGTTCGGGAATGCGCACCACGCGCCGCGCGGCCAGGTTGACCCCTGCCGACAGCAGGCCCACACCCGCGCCCCACCACGGCCCCAGCCACGCGCCCGCCAGCAGCGCCAGGCTAATTTGCTGGTAGCCCAGCGGGAACTCGGGAAACTGCCGCTCCCGGAAACGGCGCAGCACCCACGACCCCAGTTGGTTGATAGCGACCAACAGGCCCGCACCCAGCAGGGCGCCCTGCACCGCGCTGGCAAAGTCCGGCAGCTCCGGCGCCCCCCACCAGCCGTTCAGCGCCCCAAAGGCCAGGCCCAGCCCCACGCCGGGCAGAGTCAGTTCGTCGGGAATCGTGTAGGTGTCCAGGTCAATGGCGCTGCCCACCAGCAGCAGCGTGAACAGCACCATCAGCCCCAGGGCGCCCCAGCCCACGGTCAGCGGCGGAAACAGCGCGGCAATGGTGGCGTAGCCGATGCCCGTCAGCAGCTCCACCACCGGATAGCGCGCCTTGATGGGCGCCCCGCAGTAACGGCATTTGCCCCGGAGGGCCAGCCAGGAAAAGACCGGCACCAGGTCCGCCACGCCCAGCCGGTGGTCGCAGTGCGGGCAGTGGCTGGGCGGAAAGGCAATGTTCTCGCCGCGCGGCAACCGCCAGATCAGCACGTTGGAAAAAGAGCCGACCAGCAGGCCCAGCAGACCGGCGAACACCACAAGCAGGAGGTCAGGACTCACGCCAGCAAGTCTAAGGGGCGAAGTCTTACACAGACGTCTTCAGGCGTTACTGATTGCCCTGCATCCGCTGCCGGATGTGGGTGATGTCCCAGCCGGTCAGATTGGCCAGGGTCTGGGCCTGGGCCTCGTTGCGGCGCTTCAGCTCAGCGCGGTAGCTGGTCATGGCGGCACAGCTGGCGCTGCCCTGGTACGGGTGGCGCAGGATGTACCGGCCCTGAAAGGTTGTCTGGTTGTTGGTCACCTTAAAGTGCAGGTCCTGCGGAAAGGTCGCCGCCGTGTAGCGCACGTGTAGCCGGGTCAGGTAAACGGGCTTGGCGGGCCCCGCCGGGACATCTTGCGAAGATGCGGGCGCCCGGCCCCAGTCCTCCTGCCGCCAGAACACGCCGGCCTCTTTCAACTCCTCGGGTGTGGGCGGCTCGGTGGAGCAGGGATCGCAGTTATTCGTGTTCCAGGCGTATTCCAGCAGGGCCACATTCTTGCCTTCCCGCTCGTAGGCGCGCCGGAAAACGTGGCGGTAGAAAGACGCAAACTGGTTTTTCACCAGCAGCGGCACCTCTTTATTGGTGGGAATGGAGGCCGTGCGGTAGTTGCTCGTCTCTACCCGGCCCTGCGGCGAGAGCAGATAGACCGTCAGGTCCTGCTCGCCGGGCGAATTGAGTGTGCCCAGGCGAATGGGCAGCATGAATTTTTCCGAGGTATAGGACAGCACAATCGGGTTCAGAAAGCCGCCCCCAGCCTGTTCAAAGCGCTCGACATTCACCCGCACCACGAAGAATTTCATGCCGCTCTTGAGGTAGCCCCCCAGCATCGAGTCGGCCCCGGCCGGCAGCTTGTAGCCCTCGCCGCGCAGGTACGCGGCCAGGCCGCTTTGCTGACTCGCACTCAGAATCAGGATGTCGTACTCGCCGACCTGGTAGCTGGCTTCGATCTTCACACCCTGGGCCTGGGCACGCAGGGCCGCCCGGTCCTCCACGGGGGCCGAGGTGGGGGCCGCCATCGGCATGGGGGGGGGCACCGGCGCACAGGGGTTCTCGTCGAAATACTCCACCAATCTTGGCGCGCTGTAGGCATCCAGTTTCTTGACGATGCTGGGGTCGCCAATGCGGATGTCTTCCCGTTTGGGCACGACGGGAATGGGCACAATGCGCGCAAAATCTTTCACACTGCCGCTGTAGTCGTTCATCATCGTGAACACGCTGCGGTTTCCGTCACGCGCGATGATGACCTGATTGGTGCGGTTAAACAGCTTGCTGTCGGCCTTCGCCACAAAAAAGCCGCAGAAGGCCGCCGCCGAGGAGGTCAGGGCGAGGCCGAGAACAGTCCAGGTCAGCCGGGTTTTTCGCATGGGCACTCCGGTGGGCAGAGGGAAGAGGGCGTGTGGTGACAGAGGCAGCATACCTGTGCATCAGCGCCGGAGCATGCGGATGTGCGGTGCAACACAAAATGGGCGCGGAAGAAGCTCTCCGCGCCCTGGTGTGTTTCCGCCTAGTGCCGCCCGAAGTGCCCCAGTTGCGGGACGTTGGGGGTCCACGCCGGCTTCTCGACCACCTCGCCGTAGAGGTCGTATTCATCGCTGTCTTCAATCTGCACGCGCACGATGTCGCCAATCTTGATCTGGCCGGCAAAATCGCCCGCAAAGACATACACCTGGCCGTCAATGCCGGGGGCGTCGCCCTTGGTGCGGCCGATCAACTTGGTGCCGGGCAAGTCGTCCTCGTCGTCGTTAAATTCGTCCACAATCACGTCCATCACGCGGCCCACCTTCTCGGCCAGCTTCTCGGCGCTGATGCGCTGGGCGACTTCCATGAAGCGGGCCAGGCGTTCCTGCTTGACCTCTTCGGGCACGGCGCCGTCCAGCGCATTGGCATCGGCTTCCTCGACATCCGAGTACGCAAATGCCCCCACGCGGTCCAGCCGGGCGTCTTCCAGAAACTGGAGCAGCGCCTGAAACTCGTCCTCGGTTTCGCCGGGAAAGCCCACGATAAAGGTGGAGCGGATCACCAGTTCCGGGCAAATCTCGCGCCAGCGGCGAATGGTGTCCAGCTGCTTGCCTGCGCCGGGGCGCCGCATGCGCCTGAGGACACTGGGGCTGGCGTGCTGCAGGGGCACGTCCAGGTAAGGCAGAATCTTGCCCTGCGCCATCAATTCCACAATTTTTTCAACGTGCGGGTACGGATAGACATAGTGCATCCGCACCCAGGCGCCCATCTCGCCCAGTTTCACGGCTAGGTCCGTCAGGTGGGCGCGCACCTGCTCACCCTGAAATTCAGACTCGCGGTAGCGCACGTCCACCCCATAAGCAGAGGTGTCCTGCGAGATAATCATGATCTCTTTGGTGCCGCCCGCAATCAGGCGAAAAGCCTCATACAGCACGGCCCCTGCGTCACGCGACACCTGCAGCCCACGCAGCTTGGGAATGATGCAAAACGAGCAGGTGTGGTTACAGCCCTCGGCAATCTTGACGTAGGCGTAGTGGCGGGGCGTCAGCTTGACGCTGGGGGCAAAGACGTCGCCGTGGCGGGTGGTCTCGCGCTCAGGGCGCATGCCGGGGGCGGCCACCGGCAGCAGGCCCGTAAAGGCGCCCTGGTCAAGAGGCAGCAGCTCGCGCACGTGGCCCATCACGTCGTCCACCGCCTCGCTGCCGGTAATGGCGGCGACCTTCGGGTGACGCTCCATGATTTTCTCGGGGCGCTCGCCCAAGCAGCCGGTCACGATGACCTTGCCGGTGGCGTCCAGCGCCTCACCAATGGCGTTCAGGCTTTCTTCCACGGCGGGCGTAATAAAGCCGCAGGTGTTGACAATCACGGCGTCGGCGTCCTCGTAGCTGGGGGCCACTTCGTAGCCCTCCACGCGCAGCTGGGTCAGAATGCGCTCGCTGTCCACCAGGGCTTTGGGACAGCCCAGGCTGATAAACCCCACTTTTCTCGTGCCCCCACTGCTCTTTGCTGGGGCGGGCGTTACCTGTGTCATGTGGCTCCTTGCTCGTGCGCCGCGCCCGTCCCACACTCCGCGGAGGCCAGGGGCACAGAGTTCAGCCCGCCACTGTAGCGCGGCGGGCTGGGTCAGGGAAGGACTTAAGTTACAGGCCTCAGGCCCTTACTGACAGTTTTCAATCTTGAGTGCTGCGTCCTTCAGGTTCAGTTTGGGCAGGAAGAAGGCGCGGGCGTTGTCTTCAATGATGCGGCGGGTCTCGTTCCGGGCCAACGTCAGGCGCTGCTGGCTCAGGGACTGGGCGCTCAGGGTGGGCTGGGCGGCGCACAGCTTGCCTCCCTGCACCTTAAGGGTCTTCACTGGAACGACCGTTTCCCCGCTCCTCAGGGCCTTGGCGTCGCAGGTGCTCAGCTTACCGGCAGGCAGTTGGCCTGTCAGGAAGTACTTGGTGATGGGGCCGTCCACGCAGTCGGTGCCGTAGGGAAAGGCCGCGTGCTGAGGCTCGTCGTCAATCAGAATCATCTTGGCGCTGGGGGTGGAGTTCAGCGCCCGCAGAGCGCCTTCCTGGGGGGTGGCAGGGTCCAGTTCGTTTTGCAGCATAAGCACGGGGGGCATGTCGCCCGGCAGGCTGGGCTGCTGGACACTGGGGCCGCCCTTCCACTGCAAGCAGGGGTTGGACACCGAGCTGCCGCCAATCAGGGGGAAATTCTTGGCGTCCTGGTCGTCTCGGGCGCGGGCGCCAGCCAGGGTCTGCTTCCAGGAGGTGTCGTTGCAGGTGATGGCCGTGAACGTAGAGCTGAAGCTGTCCATCTCAACGCCGAAGGGCTGAGCATTCAGCTCTTGGTCGCGCTGAAACAGCAGCATCTGGGCAAGCTGCACGCCCAATCCATTCAGCTCGGGCACTGAAAAGTAAGTCTGCTGCGTGCTTAGAGCCAGCAGTTCGTCCAGCGAAGCCTGGGGTTTGGCTTTGATAACGCCGTCTATAACCACGGCCGGTTTGAGGAGCAGGCCAATCAGGGGCATCTCTTCACGGCCATACATCAGCTGGGCAATGTAGTTGCCCATGATGCTTTGCAGAGGCTGGCTGAGGCTGGTCTGTGCCCCGTAGACCTGAGCGCCCGTCGCGCCCAGCCCCAACACGCTGTTCTGGCGGGCCAGAAACGGCGCCACCGCGTCGCGGAAGTCGCGCTCAAAGGCAGCTGGTTGCAGGCCAAAGGCGTCTTCCATCGTTTCATTCCAGGACATGTTGCCGTCCAGCAGCATGCGCCCGGTGTTGGCGGGAAACAGCTTGGCGTACCAGGAGCCCAGCCAGGTGCCATATGAATAGCCGATGTAGTTCAGCTTCTGGTCGCCCAGCAGCTGCCGGGCCAGGTTCAGGTCGCGGGCCGTGGCGTCGGTGTTTATCAGGGGCGTGACTGGGTTTTTCTGACAGGATTGCGCAATCAGTTTGCCCAGGCGAATCATGTTGTTGACGTTGGCGTCGCTGCGGTCGCTGGCGGGCGGGTTGATGGGCGCGGCCAGTTCGTTGCTGCCGCAGTACAGCCGGCTGCTGGCCCCGACCCCGCGCGGCGAAAAGCCAATCAGGTCAAATTCGGCGGCCATCTGCTTCAGCCCCGCCGCGTTGGGCATGGTGTTGGCGCTGCTTTCCCAGAACGAGGCGAAGTAGGGCGCGAAGCCCAGGCCGTCGCCCCCGGGACCACCGGGGTTAAAGAAGATGGCGCCCTGCCGCTTGCTGGGCGCGGCGGCGGCCACGCGAATCAGCGACACGCTCACGGAGGTGCTGTCCGGTTTGGCCCAGTTGGCGGGTACCGACATGTCGGCGCAGCGCAAGCGGTCGCCCAGTTCCTGAAACAGCTCAAGGTCATCTGTGGTGCCCAGAATGGTGGGGTCGCAGGCCGCCCAGTTGAGTTTCTGGCCTGTGTAGCTAGCCAGAGGGTCGGGCGTGGGTTCGGGGGTTGGCGTAGGTGTACAGGCGGCCAGAGCAACAGACAAAGCAATAAGCAAAGAAGAACGGCGCAGGATCATGGGTGCCTCCGTGCGGCACCGTAGCAGGCTGGGTTCGGGGAAGGCGCCCCACCTCCGCTTGACTTTTTTGCGCTGGGACAGGCGTCCCGGTCAGGCTGCATAGCCCCCGCTGGGCGTCTCTTACTTCTCGCAGTACACTGCGCCTCAGCATGAATGCCAAGGTCATTGTGGTCACGTCCGGCAAGGGGGGCGTGGGCAAAACCACGACCACCGCGAATATCGGGGCGGCGCTCGCCAAGCTGGGCGAGAAGGTCGCCGTCATTGACGTGGACGTGGGCCTGCGCAACCTTGACGTGGTGATGGGCCTAGAGTCGCGCGTGGTTTTTGACCTTGTGGACGTGCTAGAAGGCAAGTGCCGCATGAGTCAGGCCCTGATTCGGGACAAGCGCGTCGAGAACCTCTTCTTGCTGCCCGCCTCGCAGACCCGTGACAAGGACGCCTTGGACCCCGAAGTTTTCAAGGGTGTGGTGCGGGACCTCGTGGAGCAGGAAGGCTTTGACCGCATCCTGATTGACAGCCCCGCCGGAATCGAGTCAGGGTTCAAAACCGCCGCTGCTCCGGCCGGGGGCGCCCTGGTCGTGGTGAACCCCGAGGTCTCCAGCGTGCGCGACGCCGACCGTATCATCGGCCTTCTGGAAGCGCAGCAGGTTAGTGAAATCCGACTGGTCATCAACCGCCTGCGGCCCAAGATGGTCGCCAGCGGCAACATGCTCAGTGAAGCCGATATTCTGGACATCCTGGGCGTCAAACCCATCGGCATTGTGCCGGAGGACGAGGGCATCATCGTGTCGACCAACGTGGGCGAGCCGGCGGTGCTGGGCAAGACCAAAGCCGGCGAGGCGTTCATGGCCACCGCCCGCCGCCTGAAGGGCGAGGACGTGCCGTACCCCAAGTTCGAGGAAGACCGGGGCTTTCTGGCCGCGCTGCGCCGCCTGTTCGGGGGGGCCTGAAGTGTTTTCGTGGATGAAGCGGGGCCGTACCAAGGAGACCCTCAAAGACCGCCTGGAACTGGTGCTGGCCTACGACCGCGCCCAGATTCCGCCGGGCAAGGTGGACGCCCTGCGCAACGACCTGCTGGAGGTGGTGCGGCGCTACTTTCCAGCTGGGAACAGCTCAGTCGAAATCGAGCAGCGCGGCGATATGGTCGTCCTGATGGCTAACATTCCGCTGGACGAGGGGCCGCCCGGCCGGGCCAGGTAAGGGCTTCAGCCGGCTTTTGACGCTCTGGAAGCGCAGCCGGTACTTTTCCGGGTGTGCCGCAATGAAGCGGAAGCTGTCTCTTCTCCTCCCATTCTGCAAGCCCTTCGAGTCTGCTCGGATTCCCTCAGCATTCCGCCCGGTTCAATTCAGAGTCAGTCTCAACTGTGGACCGGCCCTGAGCCGTCTCACCCGCGCGCGCCGTAGCCTGTACCCGTGAAGTACGACCTGCGGTTTCCCATCGTGATTGCGGCCCTGCTGGTGGTGGGCCTGATGACCGTCAGCACGGCGGCGCTCTCGCCGCGCGCCTCCAGCGGCATCTTTACCAAACAGCTCCTGGGGGTGGCCCTGGCCGCGCTGCCGATTGGCCTGCTGTGGTGGGCCGGGCGTGACCGCATCTACCGTTACGCGCCGCACCTGTTTGCCGCCGCCCTGGCGCTTCAGGCCAGCACGTTTGTCATCGGCAAAGAGGTCAACGGGCAGCGCAACTGGATTTTGCTGGGGCCTCTACAGTTTCAGCCGCTGGAGATCCTGAAGTTCGCCCTGATTCTGATGCTGGCGGTGGTACTGGCCGGCGGCTACAAGGGCCTGAGCACCTATGCCCGCGCCTTTGCCGTGTTCTTGCCAGCGGCAGGCCTGGTGGTCGTTCATGACTTTGGCGGCGCCATGGTTCTGGGGGTGATGTTCGGCGTGATGCTGCTGGCCGCGCGCATTCCGGCCTGGCACGCCCTGGTGGCGGTGGCCGCCCTGGCGGTGGTGGTGCCCACCGTGTTGTATCCCCACCTGGAGCCGTATCAGCAAAAGCGCCTCACCATTTTTCTGGACCCCTACGCAGATCCGCGTGGCGCGGGCTATCAGGTCATTCAAAGCACCATCGCCGTGGGGTCTGGGGGCCTTCAGGGCAAGGGGTACAAGCAGGGTAGTCAGTCGCACAACGGCTTCTTGCCCGAAGCCCACACTGATTTCGCTGTATCCACCTGGCTAGAAGAACAGGGCTTCGTGGGCGGCGTCATCGTGCTGGTGCTGTACGGCGCCCTGCTGTGGGGGCTGGCAGGTATGGCCGCCGAGGCGCCCCGCCTGCAAGACCAGATTCTGTTTGCCGGGGTGCTGGGTCAGGTGGGGTTTCAGGTCATCGAGAACGTGGGCGCCGCCCTGAGTGTGCTGCCTCTCACGGGCATCACCCTGCCGCTCATCAGCTACGGCCTGAGCAGCCTGGTCAGTACCCTGGCCACGCTGGGGCTGGCGTATGTCGTTCACCGTGACCGCTTTGAGGGTCAGCTGTAAGTCGTCACTTTCCGCTCAATTAAAAAAGTCTGGCCATAAGACTTCGTGAACCGCGCCCAGGAAAGCCTCTGGGCGCGCGGTGTTACGGTGAACTGCGTTGTCAGCACCGCAGGGTTCGGGCCGGGCGCGGGAGTGTCCAGGCCGGCCTGCTGTTCACGGAGGCACACCATGAAGATCACCGACGGGCTGGACTCGTTTTTCGCAGAGGGCGTCCCGGCACTGGCGCGGGTCACGGGCGCTCCTGAGACCGATGTTCGCCGCATCCTGGCAGCGGGCCTGCCCCGGCAACTGGACGCTCTGGCCGAGCAGGCGGCGCTTCCCGAGGGACAGGCGCATCTGGGCGAAGCTGTGGCCACCCTGCCCGCGTTTACCAGCGTGTCTGGCGCTCTGGCCGAGCCGGACGGTGCCGAGAATCTGGAGCAGGCCGGCATCCTGCTCACCCCGGCCCTGCTGGGGACGGACTCGGATGATCTGGCGCGGGCCACAGCTCAGGAGGCAGGCGCTGACCCAGGCGTGAGTGCCCTCCTGCTGCACATGGCTCTGCCACTGCTGCTCAGCCGTCTGGGGCAGCGCGGGCTGAGCAGCCAGAATGCAGCGGCCCTGAGCGAGGTGCGCGGTCAGCCGCTGGCGCTGGCGGCGCTGTTGGGGGCGGGAACAGTGGGGGTAGCAAGCCTGACGCCGCCGATTGAGGCAGCTGGGTCTGCGGTGGTCTCGCCTGTAGTGACACCGGCTCAGGCCGCGTCGCCCGTGGTGCCGCCGGTGACGGTTGGCTCTGTGGCTGGCCCGACTGTCACCACGCCACCGACCAGGCGCCGCAATTTCTGGTGGCTGCTGCCCCTGTTGCTGCTCTTGCTGGTCGGTGGGTGCTGGCTGCTTCAGCGGCCGCCCGCCACGGGAGCCACGGATGACACGACTGCCAGCACGACTACCACAGGCAACGCCCTCACTATTACCTCGCCAGCGGCCGACACCGACTTACCCTCAGCGCCCTTCACCATGACTGGGACTGGCGCCGCCGGCTCCACCCTGAGCGTGCTGGACGGCGAGACTGAAGTGGGAACCACCACGGTCGGGACGGACGGCACTTGGAGCACGGAAGTGCCTGCCCCGGCGGCCGGGCCTCACACCTTCACCGTCCAAAGCGGCGGGATCCGTCAGGCCGTCAATGTCACGGTGGCTGGGGACGACACCTCAGGCACAGACACAGGGACTAGTGCGGGTGATGATGCGAGTACTGGAGACACGGCGGTCACGGCGGGCATCACCGAGCCGCAGGAAGGTGCGGCGCTTCCGGCTGGAGCTTTTGAGCTGCGCGGCACGGGCGAGGCAGGGCAGACCCTTGAACTGCTGGAAGGTGAAACCAGCTTGGGGAATATCACGGTGGGTGACGACGGGCAGTGGGCGTTCACGGTGCCCAGCCCTGCCGCTGGTCCACAGACCTACACTGTCCGCGATACGAACGGCACGGCCGTGGGCACCCTCAACGTGACGGTCGCGGCGCCCGAGGCAGGCGCAAGCGCGGCCAACTGCACCGAAACGTACACCCTCAGCATCACCGATGGCCAGGCGGTCGCGCAGCCCTTCCGCTTTGGTGGGGTCGGTGAGGGTCAGGGCTACAGCGTGACGGTTCGGCGTGGCGAGCGTGTGGTGGGCCGCAAAGACATTCCCCTGGATTCCACTTGCGGGTGGAGCTATCAGAGCCGCCCAGGTCCTGGGGCCATCACCTATGAGGTGCGTCCTTTGGGCAGCCCCGACGCCGAGCCTCTGAGTACCGTGAACCTCAGCGTGCGTTAACGCTCCCAGCGGCTAACGCTCCAGATTCCGGCAAAAGGAAAGAACTGCCCCGACCGTTCCTGTGTGGCCACAGCACTGATGCTGCCATCCAGATAGAGCGCGTCGGGGCAGCTCAATGTGTCCCGGAAGAAAGTCGCAAAGCTGTAAAAATTCACGGGTGTGCTGCTGAGGGCGAATTTGACTGCGCCGCCCTGACAGACACCGACCCCGCTGCGCAGCTTGGACGAGGTGCTGGCTGCCCGAAACTGAGGATGAAGGACCCCCTTCTGCACCAGCAGCGGCCCAGACTGTGTGGCGAAATCGGGTGTGAGGCGCGCCGCCTCGAACGCCCTGGTTTCGGTCACCCCAGCCTGTTCACCCTTGAGCCAGAACACGCCGTTGGGCACCAGGGCAAAGTTTCCGCCTTGCTGAGCGCGGTTCAGGGGTGTCAGCGTCTGCCCCTTCTCGATATGGAGGCCCAGAGGTTTTAGACCCGGCGCATAGATGCCACTGTTGGTGGCAAAAAGAAGGGTGCGGCCTTCTTTGCTCAGGCGCGCCCGCAGCTGTTCGAAGGTCGTGTACGGCGCGTTCGTCGTGGGATTGAGCCAGTGCAGGCTCAGAGTGTCGCGCGCCGGCATCACGGTGGCCACGGTGTAGCTCACTCCACCAGCCTTCACGGTTTGGACAGTCAGCGCTAAAGCGGTGGGAGAAGCAATCAACATCAGGAGGGCCGTGAGGCGGAGCATGAATCATGATGTCACGCTCCCATGAGGCCGCACAAAGGACGTCTGGCGGGCGTTTTCTGGGCTGTTGACCCTTCCCTGAACCTGGGCGCAAGAGAGGGTGCTTGACAGAGATCGCAGGCGC
>NZ_WQLB01000058.1 GCF_009755355.1 Deinococcus arboris
AACAAGGAAACGTTTTAGACGAGATAATTGCCATGGGTTTGCCTAACATCGCTCACTCTATTGAAGCAACTCTTATCACCACCTCAGGAGAAATTGTCGCGACAGATTATATACATTCCGCAGGACGCGAGATGCACGTTATGAATGCCAAAGTTAAAGGCGGAAATAGTGGGGGGCCTATCATAAATCGCTTAGGACAAGTGGTCGGCATTGTAACTAATGATGAGTTCAGTGAATCTAATCAAAATAATGTATTTAGTCTCGCCGTTCCGTCCAAGGAAATAGATAAATTAATTGCAAATATAAACTGCATAAGTAGACCAGTAACTAATCTAAATGGATGGTCAAGTTTCAGAAAATCAGGTATTAAGGAAATTCAACACTGACCGAAGCAGCGAAACCCAGTTCACGCTCTTGTCCACCTATTTAGAACCGCCGCAATGGGCTGGGTTACCCCACGCACGTCGCTGGCCACCTCAGGAATGTTGCTCCCGGCCCAGAAGTTCTTCTCGTCCAGGCTGCGGCTCAGTTTCTGGGCAATGATGACGCTCCCGGCCAGGATGGCCAGCGCCACCAGGCCGCTGCCCAGGAGCACGGTCTGTACGGTCTTGTTCATCCTCAGCTCCCCCACCAGCTGGTGGTGCGCAGTTCCGGGTGGCGCTGCGCGATGGCGATGACGGTGGCGGAGTAAGGCCGGGTGCCTGGGCAGCCCAGCTCTGCACGTGTCACGCTCAACGACGTGGCGCAGGTCAACTCACCGCGCCTGTAGTTCAGCCAGTTGCCGCGGCCCATGCCGTAGTGGCGCAGCGTCTCGCGCACACTGGCCGCACATTCGGGGTACGCGCTGCGCGCCCACTTCATGTACCGGATGCCGGCCCGCACCTTCGCCGCGGGCGTGGTGAGCGGCCACGCGGCCCCCACCTGGTCCGCCGCAATCTTGGTGACCTGCAAGGGGCCGGCCGCGCCGCTGCTCCTGTTCACGGCGTTCAGGTCCAGGGCACTTTCTGCGTAGGCATGGCCAAACGCCAGGTCGAGGGGATAGCCTTCCTCCTCGCAAACGGTCACCAGTTGCAGCGCGAGGGTGCGCGTGGCCACCGGCGAGAGGCGCCGCAAAGGCACCTCTTTGAGAATGGCCTGTTCACACCGGTCGATGAGCTGCGCGCGGGTCGGACCTGCAGGCGCGGGCGTGGGGCGCGTAGGCGTGGTGGGTCCCGCTGGTAGCGTGACGACGGGCAGCGCCGGGCTGGACCTCATAGGGACAGCCGCCGGCCGCACCGCCCGGCTGGCCAACACCGCCACGGCACCAGCCGCCACAATCCCCAGCATCAACTTTTTCTGGCTAGCGGCGCTGAGCTTCATCGGTGTCCCCTCCCCCACTCAGGCCCCGCGGGCGCATCCGCCGGCCATTGCGCAGGTCCCAGCCGCCGCCGGTAAACCAGGCAAGGGCGTTCATGTCGGCATAGTTGGTCCGCGCGCCGTCAATGGCGCCAGCAACGTGGCAGAACGACTTCGCTGCCCGTGGCGCTACACCAGCGGCCAGGACTGGCACCGGGACTGGGGTCATGGCCGGCAGGGTGCCGGTGCTCACATCTGGAGGCAGCATCAGGCCGGATCTGCCAGGTATTCGCTGACCACTTCAACGCGCAGCGCGCGCAGGCTGGCGCCAGGGAACGCATGGCCGCGCCAGCGCAGCAGGCCGCCTGGGGCTTCAGTCAGCTCTGCGAGCGCGGCAGGCATGGCCGCGTCTGAAGCTGTGGTGCCGTAATCGGCGGCCTGCATCTCGATGTGGCCCAGCTCGTCTGTGGTGCTGTCCACACGGTCGAGCAGCACGCGGAAAACAACGATGGAAGGTCTCATGGTGTCACCTATCAGGCACGCGCCCAGGTCAGGGCGGGGCCGGTAATGGAGAGGGTTTGCGTGCTGCTCTTGGAACATGTCACGCCGTCGTTCGCGTCCCAGACATAGGCCAGGCCGTTACTGTTGCCGCTGTTGCCGTCCGCAGAGATGACGACGCTGCTCCAGGTGCCGACCACCTGCCCAGCGGTCCACGCGGCCACCGTGCCGCCGCGTGTAAACGTGCCCGGCGTGTACCCTGCCGCCGTCAGGGTGTTGGCGGTCGTGGACTCGGCCGGATACCGGCCCAGGTCATCGGTGTAGCTGGACGCGCTCATGTCACCGGCCAGGCCGAAGAAAAGGTAGGTGCTCCCCGTCAGCAGCCCAGAAACCAGGCGCAGGTCATACCGGCCGCTCGGGCCACTGCCTCCCCCCATCAGCAACGTGCGCCCAGCCAGCATGCCCACCCCGGCCAGCGTCCAGCTGCCCGCCGTCCACGCTACAGGTGAGAGCGTCACGCGCAGGGTGTAGGTCAGGCGGAGCTGTTGGTCTGAGGTTTTGGTGACCACCACGGGGTTATTTGAGCCGTCCCGGAAGCGCTCACACACGGCCAGGCCGCCCGTACTGGCCGCCGCAAGGCCCCATTCCGTCAGGTTGCCGTTGGCCGCCGAATACCCAAAATCGCGGGTGAACGTGAAGTCATACACGCCGTTGCTGACGCGCGTAATGGTGTCGCCCGTGGGGGCACTCGCAGTACGGGCCACCTCAGCGATCAGTGCGGTCTGCCCCACGGCGGGGTCAGTCGTACCGGTGCCCACGCAGGCGTATTGGGCCAAGCCGCTAAAGCCATAGGTTGCCAGCAGGTCGAGGCCCTGATTCAAGAGCAGATTGTGCTGCTCGCCGGCCTGCACGATGAGGCCCGCGCGGCTGCGGAGCTCGTAACTGATCCAGCCGTCGAGCGTAACGTGTCGGGGTTGCATCACGTGAGGGTGCCTCCTGATGGGGCAGAGAGCGCGGCAGCCGCGTTGTCACTCGGCAGGGTCACCACGACCACCACCACCGTCAGCGCGCCGCTCGACGGGGCCGGCAGCGTGGCCGTCATGGGGTTGGGGGCCAGGTCTGAGGCCAGCACCGTGTCTGTGCGGGCGCCGCTCGCGGGCTGCGTGACGGTGGCCGTCATCGGCTCGGTGGTGGGGGTGTACACCTGAAAGGTCTCAAGGCGCACCCCGCTCGCCGGCTGGCCCACGGTGGCCTGCGTGTGCCCGGCCCCTGTCACCGGGTACAGCCCAGAGAGACGGGGCGCGGCCACGTCGCCAGCCAGCGTGCCGGCCAGGGCCGCCCAGCGCTGGGGCAGAGCGACAACCTGGTCCAGCGCAGCGGGGGTGGGATAGCTGCCCAGAGCGTGCGCCGTGGCGTAGAGCTCACGCTGGGCGCGGCCTGTCAGGCTCAGGCGGTCAGGGGCCAGGTGGATGCACAGCACGTCGCTGTCGGCCAAGCCCACCTCGCTCAAGGCGTCCGCAATCAGGCAAGGGTTATGGCCTGCCCAGGGGCCGCGCGTCACGTAGTGGCTGCTCTGCGGATGCCACTGGCGCACAGACACCTGCCCAGCCAGGCACCAGGCCAGCACGGGGCGGGCAGCCTGGTCGAAGGCCAAGCCCACATGCTGCACCTTGCCACTGGCCAGCGGCCCCAGAGCGTCAGAGTCAGCTCTGGGCGCCCACGCACCGCCCTGCACCTGATACAGCTGCGGGCCGTCACGGTGCAGCGCCAGTGCCCAGCGGCCTCCATACAACTCGGCAAACGACCCCGCGCCCGGCTGCCCCAATGTCAGGGGACCAGGCGCGAGCACGAGTTCAGGCCGCAGCGTCTTTCCAGCGCGCCGCGACACCACCACGGCTGGAATCGTGGTCACTGCATGTACACCTGGAAGATCGCCGGGCCATCCGGGCCGGGGTCAACAATCACCTTGCTGACCAGGCAGGTCAGGCTGATGGTGGTGGCCGGCGGCACGGTGTGGCTGGTGCTGGGCTGCCCGCCCACGCCGATCAGCGTCACCTTGAAGGCGGTGTCGCCGAGGTTCGCGTAGAACCCGCGCGAGACGGCGCGGCCCTGGTTCAGTGCCTCCACGTCCACCTCCTTGCGGGCGGCGGTGGTCTCTTCCACGATCACGGGCAGCTGGGTCAGGCGCCGCGGGGCGATGCGGGGGTTGTCCTGGACATCCACCAGACCGAACTCAAACGCCAGGGCGCGGTGCTGCGCCTGCGCGGTCTCGCGTGTGGCCTTCATTTCGGCGTAGATGTGGCCCAGGCAGTGTTCCAGCTTGCCCAGGCCGTCCTGCACCATGGGCAGATACTTTTCGAGTCCTAACATCAGCAGTTCTCCAGACGGCGTGAGAGGTGGAGGGCCAGCCAGCGCAGTACGGTGGGCAGCACCACCAGGGCGATGCCCACGGCGTTCATGACGCGGGACACGTCGCGGCCCGGCACGATGGCCAGTTCCAGGTGCAGCATGGTCAGCACCACGCCGCCGATGTACAGGAAGCCGCCGAAGCCGCGCGACCACTCGCTGTAGGTGCGGGTGGTGCCGGTCAGCAGGAAGAGCATGTGGCGCACGCAGTACATCACCAGCACCAGGCGGGCGACGAACAGCAGCAGATCCAGGAGTTCGTTCACTTCGTTTCCTCCTCGGCCGCGGGCAGGCCAGCGCGCGCCCCCTGCTTCTCGCGGATGCGCGTGGCCACTTCAGGCAGACCGAACACCGTGGCGATGACACTGCCCAGAAACAGGGACCAGGTGCCGTCAAGCGGCGAATTGCGGTACAGGGTGTTACCAGCCAGGGCGAGCATGATGATGACCACGGTGATGACCAGTAGGCCGATGAGGCGCTGCATTGGACTCCTGTTGGTGGGAAGGGTTATTTCGAGCCGCCGCAGCCACACCCGCAGCCGCCGGTGGTCTGGGTCTGGGCACGCCGGGCCTGGATGACCTGCATGGTCAGCACGACCACGCCGTACACGAGCAGGGTGCCCACGGCGGTGTAAGCGCCCTGGCGAATCAGTTGGGGTCCGGATTGGTCTTTCATGGGGTTACCTCACGCTGAGCGCGCCCAGGCGCTCGTCGAAGATCCAGGGGGGCGTGCCGCCGGCCCACAGCTCGCGCGAATCGACCGGCATCCGGCCGGGGCCGCCCGGCCCCTTCACGACGCTGCCCTAGTTCTCCCAGAGGCGGCTGGTGAGGGCGTTCACGCCCACTTCGGCCAGGTGGGGCGGCAGGACCGGCAGTTTCTGCTCGTTGGCACCGGCCAGCAGCCAGCCGGACACCTGGGCTGTGGCAGGTCCGGTGAGGGCGGGCATGGGCGTGACGGGCTGGGTGCTGGGCGCCGTGGGCGCCGGCAGGACCGGCAGCGTGATGGGGACCGTGGGGGCTGGCGTGACCACCGGGGTGCTGGACCCTGCCGGCACAGTCGAGGCGGGCGTGCCCGGTTGCGGGGCGGTAGGCGCCGCCTCACGCTGGCGCATCAGGTACGCCACGCCCACGGCGCCCGCCCCCAGGACGCCCAGGAGCAGGGCCACCGACAAGGCGGGCTGGGCCTTCACTTGTAGTACCCGCCGGCCGACACGCCGAAGCCGCCGGTGCTTCCCGATTTGGTGAAGCTGCCGGTGGGCGCCTCGACCTCGGGAAGGGCCACGCTCGGGGTGTCGTAATGGCCGTATTTGTCGCTGAAGGTGGGGCCGTACAGCCCCCCAGGGCGGGGCGCCAGCGGGTTGCCGGGCACCAGGCCTTCGACCCAGCGCTGCCACACGCTGCCGTACCCGTTGCCGGTCAGGCCGTTGTGCACGCTGAAGTCAGGGACCGCGTTCCAGAAGCTGCCGGGGGCGGCCTCTTCGCCGGCCGCCTGGGCGCCGGGCTGGGTTAGCACCACGGCCGCCACCGCCACGGCGGCCAGGACACCGCCGGCGATCAGCAGGTGGCCAGTGTCAAACTTTTTCTTGGTCATGTCGTCCTCACGTTGAGGGGCGCTTTGGAGACGCCCAGCTGCGCCAGGTTCGCCAGCACGCTCTTCTGCTGCGCGTCGAGTTCCGAGAGGCGCACGAGCAGCGGGCGGCGCTGGGCGGCCTGGCGCGCAGCCCATTCGGCCTGCACCGCGGCGGCAATGCGGGGCTCCATGTTGCCGTTGTGGCAGCGCGCCGCTTGCGTGAGCCACGGCCCCGAGTTGCGGCAGGAGGCCCACTCCTGATCCGAGATGGCGTTTCGCAGCTGGGCGTCCACCGGCGTGGCGTCGATGGTGTTGAGCCCGTCTGTCAGGCGCTTGATCTCGTTGTGACAGGTGGCGAGGTCGCGCTCCAGGCCGTTAATCTTGTCGGCGCGACGCCACGCCTCTTCCCGCGCCTTCTCGGCGTCCTGGGCCGCCTGCAGGGCCGCCAGATTGCTGCCGGGGCCCACCGGAGCCACCACGCCGTTGCCGACAGGCAGGGTGCCGGCCGGGGCCGGCTGGGGCGCGGCTGTCCCGGTCTGAGCGGGCCGGTCCCTGAGCAGGAGGTATCCACCGCCCACAGCCAGCCCCACCAGGAGCACGGTGCCCAGCGACAGGCTGGCCACCACGGCAAGTTCACCTTGTTTCACGCGCTCACCAGTCCTTCTTCACGCCGGCGTAGGCCCAGCCAGGGCCGATATAGCTGTAGTCCACCTGCCCCGTGTCAATCAGGACACTCGGCGCGTAGCCGGTGGCCACGCCGACCTGCACCGGGGGCAGCGACTTGTCCGCGCCCGTGGGCAGGGTGACCAGCGCGCCGGCCTGGCCCGCTTTGGCGCGCGGCCGGGTCACGGCAAAGGCCACCCCGCCCGCCGCGAGGATGCCCAGCAGGGCTGCCGCGAGGACGGGGCGGCGCATCAGGCCACCGCCTTATAGGCCAGGAAGCCCAGGACCAAGACCCCCACGCCGATGTCGCCGTACATCAGGGTCTGCTGGGTGGTCTGGACCGAGAGGCGGGCCTGCTCGGTCTGCGCCTGGTACGCGGCGGCCTGGGCCAGGGCGGCGGCTTCGGCCGCCTCGGCTTTGGCTTTGCCGGTGCCGATGAAGGCGTCCACGATGCTGGTGACGGGGCCGGCCAGCGCGCCCACGACTCCTAACCACTCCATGCTGCTCCCTCCCGTGTGAATGGTGCTCGTCGCGCCCACGGCCGCGGCTTCGGCGGCGTAGGCCTGGCTGCCCTGGTAGCTAACGCCGAACCCGCCCATCTCAGAGCGTGCCGCCGCGCAGCTTCAGCTCCGCTTCCGCGTTCAGACGCGCGGGGTCGAGCACGCGGATGGCCGTGTCGAAGAGCGGCAGGCCTAGCTCGAGCTGCGCGTAGCGGTCGAAGACGATGGGCATGGTGCTGCGCACGGCCAGCTCCAGGCGAAACTGGGGCGGCAGCGGGTACTCGCGGCCGGCGCTCCCGAAGGTCGGGACGGTGGGGCGTTGACCTGGTTGGTCTCGTGGATGGACCGCAGCGCGCCGCCGAACAGCTTGGCGCTGGCCACGTCACTGCCCAGGGGACGCACCACCCGCAGCTCGAATTCACCGTCACCCGTGGTGAAGTACACAGCCACGCGCGTGGCGTTGCCGGGCCGCTCGACCGTCACGGTGCCCGCGTCGAAGTTCACGGCGTTCACCGGCGCGGCCAGCCACGTCGTGCCGCCGTCCGCGCTGGTGTAGGCCAGCACGTCCGGGTGGCCGCCCGTGGTGGGGAACGCCGGCGCCGGGCGGGGGCTGCGGATGATGGTGTGCCCAGCCGCGGCCAGATCCACCACGACGGGGCCAGCGGGCGTGCCGCCCGCCACGCCCATTGCGTGGCGGCCGTGCAGGTAGAAGCGGAAGAGGTCACCGCCCTTGAACAGCAGCAGGTGGCCCAGCGGCCCGTCGAAGTAGGCCACGCCGGAGAGGATGCCCAGGACCTGCTGCGCGGGCGTGAGGCGGTCAGCCGTCAGCGTGGTGCGCAGGGCCTGCCCCAGCGCCTGGAAGGGGTAGCCGCCGGTCATCAGTTCAGCTCCTCAAAGTCCACCTGGAAGAAGCTCTTGGTGGTGTCCACCACGTCCGGACCTTCCACCTGAATCAGCAGCTGGTGCCCCTCGGGGATTTCCAAGCCCAGGTCCGTGTTCAGGTCGGTCTGGGAGATGATGGTGGCCTTGAAGTCCTCGTTGCGCTGATCGGTGGTCGAGAGGTCACGCCACACGCTGTAGGGAATGGCGCGGTGAAACTTGGGGAACTCATCGGCCGGGCCGCGCGTGAAGAACAGGACCCGGCTGGCGCCGCTGATCTTGTCGCCTGCGCCCGTACGCAGATCCAGGATGACGTAGGTGCCATTCATGCGCACGCCGCGCACCTCGTTGCGGTTGTGCAGGCGGTACGTGGCGCCGCGGGGCACGGTGATCCGGGCATAGGGCGTGGCCACGTTGGCGATGGTGGCGCTCAGGCTCACGACGCTGGGGCTGCTCTGGCTGGTGATCGAGGTTTTACGCATGGTGGGGATCTCCTGGGGGTGAGAGGGGGCGCTCAGCGGATAGCGGGAAAGGCGTCTTGCAGGATGTGGGCGACGGCCACGGCCGCGATGCCCAGGAAGGCGTACTGGGCGGTGCCGTTGGGGACGTACTCGATGCCGGCCACGCAGCCCACGACCAGGCCCAGGCGGGCTAGCTGGCGGTTCATGCCCAGCTGGGACGCTTCTTCGCCGGCTTTGCCGTCCGCGTCGGGCGCGTAAAACTTCAGCTGGCCGTTCTGCATGCTGGCGATCCCGAAGGTGTCGCGCATGCCGGTCCAGAGCTGCTTTTCCACCACGGCGCCCACCGCGGCGCCGGCAGCGGTGGCCAGCACACGGGGGTCGGTCAGGGTTTCCAGGATGTTGCCGTCAGGCTTGCTCAGCCACTGCTGTTTCTGCATCACAGGTTCTCCTTGGCCAGCGCGCCTTCAATGGCGTGCTGGCCGGCCTTCACCACGTCGTGGCTGTACAGGTGCGAGGAGCGCGTCCAGCAGCCCAGGGCCGGGTGATGAATCAGGACGTTGTGTCCGTAGCCCCAGCGGCTGGCGGTGGGCGTGGAGCTGACCACACGCCGTCGGCCATGGCCACGACCTTCAGGCCCAGCACCGTGGTCAGGAAGTCCACGCCAGTGTGGTAGCCGTAGCCGCTGCGGTACGTCTTGTGGGCCGCGTGCCCCATGAACTTCGGGCCGATCCGCACGCGCGTCAGGTCCACGGGCCAGAAGAGGCCAGGGGCGGCCGGCGTGGGCTTTGAAGGGACCGCTTTCGGAGCAGCGGCTTAATTCACCACTGCCTCCCGCACCTGCTCCACCGAAACCGAAATCTACCGTCGAAACAGGAGTGCTGACACCAGCGTCAACGAACCCCAGGCCAGCAGCTTCTTCTGCTGTCCGGGCGTCAGTGTGCGGGGTACTTGCTCCTAGTCGTGTACACGCCGTAACCCAGGACCGCGACGCCAAGAGCGACGCTGAGCCATTCGGGCATCTTGCCGCCGCCCGCCGTCATGCCGTAGGCGGCCAGGGCGTCGGTCAGGCCGCTCATCTGGACGCCCAGCTGCACCAGGGGGTTGCTGCGGTACTCCTCTTTGTAGGCGTCCGCGATGCCTGCAGGCAGGCCGAAGGCGCTCAGCTCGGCCACCACGCCGATGATCTGTGCGGGGGTCATGGGCGGGGCGGGGGGCTCGTCCTCCACGGCGGCGCTGGGCTTCAGGGTACCTTCCACAGCCGCGTCGGCCAGACTGGGCGCCGGGCCGCTGAGTTCAGGCGGCAGCGGCGGGGCCACCTCTGGCATGACCGGCGGGGGACCTGGGGGCGGGATGAAGGGAATGGATTCGGCGGGGGGCGGTCATGCGGAACCTCCGGCCATGAGCCAGGTGCCCAGCAGGCGCCGGCACGTTCGGGGGAAGGATGGGGGTCGTCGGTGCGGCAGCGCGGGGCCCCTGGCCGGCCGGGACGGGATGACCCGTGACCGTGCGGCGGTGCTGCGTGGCTCCTGTCAGGACCAGCAGGCCAGTGGCGAGCGTGCCACCCAACAGGACCAGCAGGGCTGGTTGTTTCAGGCTGATCCGGCGCCTCTTTTCGGGGCTGTGGTCAGGCTGTGTGGATGGTGAGGTTGGAGAAGCAGCGGGCGGCGTGGTCACGGGCACAGAGGCCACCAGGGGCGCCGCCTCGATGAGGGAACGGGTCATGGGGTCAAGGCCGGTAAACGGTTCACATGCAGGGGCCGGCTCGGGGGGAGCAGGCGCCGCTGGAACGGGTGGCGTGACTACCGGCGCGGGCTGGCGGCTAGGCGACGGGTAGCGTCCATGGCCATTACGCCCCCCTCCCCTGCTGGGCATAGGCCAGCAGGACCCCGACGCCGATCCCAGCCAGGACCGGCAGGGGATTGGCAGAAGCTGCCTGAGTCGCCTTCCGGGTCACGGCCACTGTGGTCTGGTTGGTGGCCACCGTCCTGGCGGCCTGGGCCGCCTTGCCCACGGCGGCGCCGGCCTTGGCCCCGATGCCCAGCGCGGGCGTGATGCCCGGCGCAGGTTTCGGTGCTGTGCCTGTGGCCGGCTTGGCTGGTGTGACCCCAGGCTTGGGCGTGAGCGCCGGTTGCGACTGGATGGGCTGCACACCCCTGCTGGGCTTGGGCGTACTCGGAGCCTGGTAGCCGGGGGTCGTGGGTGGGAGGTAGCGCTCGAAGCGCAGCGCCTCACCAAGCCAGCTGAGCCGCTGCTGCCGGCTGCCCGGCCAGAGCGGGGTCAACCCTGGCAAGTGGTGCACGATCTTCTCGAACAGATCAGAGACCTTCGAGGCCGATTCCACTGTGGTAACCGCAATCAGTCACCAGAACACGCCGTAGGGTCCAGCCGCGTGGTAGTAGCCTTTACGCGCGATTTCAGCGCCAGTGGCCGAGTCCAGACCAGTTGCTGGATTCAGGCGGTTGGTGCGAGGGAACCGGTACTTAAAGCCGCCGCCTACGGGCGGCCAACCCAGGCGAAGCATGCCAGTTGCTCTGGTTCTTTCAATTCCAGCGACGATGATGTTCCAAGACGTCGCTCCTTTCGCCAGTTCGACCATGGCGGGCCGCTCAGTCAGAAACAGCGGCACGATGACCTTGTAGAGCCCAGGAACCAGCTTCGAATCCCCTGCGAAGGTAACGAACATTCAGCCCTTCGCCCGCCGGCTGTAGTTCTTGGGGCCACCGTCCGCACCAGAGGCAGAATGCGACACGCGGGTGCCTTCCTTGTAGAGATCCTTGGTGGTCTCGGATGCCTCGTGGAAGCCGGCGCGCACCTGTGACGCCAGCAGTGCGACGCCCAGCGCCCCCACACCCAGAAACAGCAGCGAGGTGGGATTCTTCACCGCGTCATTCGCCGTCTGGGCGAAGGTGGGAGAGGCGCCCTTCTCCTGGACGGCGCCTGGAGTGGCGGGCGGCACCGGCTGCGCCGGCTGCGCCACGGCCACTGGAGCGACGCCCTGCTCGACGTCCGATTGGTTGAGCGTGACGCCGAACGTCTTGAGCCAGTTGTTCACCACCGAGGGCGAAAACATGGCCCCCACGATGATCAGGATGACCTGGGGCCATCCCATTAGCTCACCACCACCCAGATAAAGGCCGTACTGGTCGCTGGGTCAAAGCCCTTGCGCAGGTAGTACTGGTAGCCCTTGGGTTTGGTGGTGTTGGTAAAGAGGCTGCCCTGCTTCAGGATGCCGCTGCTGTTGGCCCAGAAGTTCCCGCTGGGCATTCGGATGTTGGGACACCCTTGGCCCGCAGCGCCGCGTGGATGGCCGGGATAATCCTCTTGTCCCAGCCGCCACTGAGCTGGTTCAGAAGAAAGTGCGCAGCGCGCTTCATCAGCGGTGTCGTGACTTTGAACTGCAGTTTGGCCACGCCTTTGCGCAGCGGCTCGGTGCTGCCCAGCGGCACGGTATAGAGACCCGCAGAAGCCGCGGGCTTGGCGGGCGTGGTCGCGCCCGTGGCCATGATGGTCATGGTGCCGGGTGGGGCGCTGGCCCCGCTGCCTGTCTGCGCGTCAATCACACAGCGACAAATACCAGCGCCCACACGCGATTACGACAGGGCAACTTAATGTGGCAACTTCAGGTGGATGCCACGTTTTGAGCGTCCTGTTCAGCCTTTATGAAGGCTTCTTAATGATTGGACCCCCTCTATTTCAAGGCCTTGAGATACGACTCGCCCATGCCCCGCAGGCTCGTTTCCGCGTAGATCTGGGTCGTGGCAATCCGCTTGTGCCGCAAGAAGCGCTGCACCTGGTCCAGGGGCATGCCCGCATCGAGGAGGATGGTGGCCACTGAGGCCCGCAGCCGGTGGGGCGTGACCTGCTTCTCAATCCCGGCCGCCTGCGCGGCACCCTTGACCAGGCGCTGCACCATGCGCGGGGTGTAGCGGTCGTGGCGGTTGCTCTCGAAGAGGTAGCCGCCCGTGCGCCCGGCCAGATGCGTGCGCAGCTCCTGGGCGAGCGCGGGCAGGATGGGGACGTACCCGTCGCTGCCCCCTTGGCCACCGCGATGCGGATCTGCGGCGGGTCCAGGTTCAGATGCAGGTCCGCGGGCCTCAGGTTCACCAGCTCGCTGACCCGCGCACCGGAGTAGAAGAGCGTCTTGACCAGCAGGCCGTAGCGGGGCGACTGGCGGTAGGCGGCGGCAATCAGGGCTTCGACCTCTCCTCTGTCCAGGCGCTCGACGGTGCGCTGCCGCGCTTTGGGTGGGGTCAGCTTCAGTTCCCGGCGTGCGGCCTCGACCACGTGCTTGGTCTGGTCATAGGTCAGGGGGTGCCGGCGCCACAGCTTCACCAGTTCACGGGTGACCTCTGCAAGCGGGGCAGGGTTCGCAGTCATTCAGACAATGCGAACTCTGCCACGCTTTGGCCCGGCTGGTGTGGTGGTCATGCGCCGATTCTAGGTTGCAAAGTTCGCAGCATGGCCATTGTGCGAATTTTCTGACGGTCTCTACCTCTTGAGTAAGGTCTATGTCAGAAGCGTCATGGCAAGCTCATGGTCAAAGACCTCTGTCGAGGTAGGAGCACATGGCAAACACAACACAGGGCTTTACGCTGGTAGAAATCCTTATTGTCATTGGCATCCTCGGCATTCTGCTCGGAGTGCTCGTTCCGTCTCTGCTGAGTGCTCGCCGATCCGCGGTAGAGGCGTCTGCACTGACCACGTTAAGGAACGTGATCAATGCAGCGGAGACAGCACGAACGGACGCCTTGGTTTTCACCTCTGCTACGGAGTGCCGGGCAGTACCCAACAGTAGCACGCCCACGTATGGGCCAGGAAATGTGATCGAGAGCTGTCAAATTATTCAGGACAACGACCGAACCTATGGGGTCGTAAAAAGTAGCACTGGCAGTTACCACGTCTTTAACGGAGGCTCCATGTTCAAACGCAGCACCAGCGTGGCCCCTTCTGTGACTGCCCTCAGCGCAATCAACAGTAGCAACTAATCAGTTAGTACGCAGAGGAGAGCCTAGTTTACGAGCCAGACTCCCCTTCACTCTAGCTTCCTCGTCGGCTCGCTCCCCAGCATCTGCTGCCACAGCAAGTTATCGAAAGTTCGCAATCGCCAGATTGGAGAGGGCCGTCAATGCGAGCGATGTGGGCCGCCTGGTGCCAGACAAAGCCCTCCTCATCCACATACACGCCAATCTGGTCAGGCGTCATGGCGCAGATGGTGCCGGTAGCGGAGGTGCGTTCAGGCCCGTGGATCAGCACCCAGTCACCCATGTCTAGGACTTCAGGCTGGCCACTCATCGGCGCACCGCCACTTCATCCACCAGCTCGTCGTGCGACATGGGCTCAGGCGCAGGGCGCGCCCGCCTCAAGGCATCGGCCGACAGGTACCACAGAGAGGACGTCCCCTCCAGATAGACTAGGTACTCGCCGCACGGCAGGTGGTCCACCACCACGGCGTACGCATCCAGCCCTTCTCGCTTCACAACTTCTACCCGGTCGCCAATCTTGAAAGACTGAGCTGTGGGCCGGGCTTCCGGCTCGTCGGAGACCACTGCGTACTAAGCGGGCTGAGGCGAGGTCGGAATCGCCGGTTGCCACGTGGAATCTGCGCAGCTGGTCAACTCATCCGCCAGGATGGTGATCGCTTTGCTGAATGGGT
>NZ_WQLB01000059.1 GCF_009755355.1 Deinococcus arboris
ACATGGTCGTGCCTCCTGAGACCTATGGTGCGGGGGGCTGTGGCAGGGGTTTGAGAGGATTGGCCAGTACCTTGTGGGTTGGACTGTGTCCCTCATAGAGCGGAGCGCCCTATTCAGCAGAAGCGCGCTGAGTCGTGTGCAAACGGCAGGGCCGGCGGCAATGGGCTTCTCTGAGAGGACGGTTCAATGGTGTGGGATGTAACAAAGAGGGGTGATCCAAACGCAGGTTCCTCGCATACGCGTCTGGAGAATTGAAGAGGAATGTCATTGGTGTGACTAGTGGTGCATCCGCTAAATACTGACTGAAACGGGTGGTGCAGCAAATCCATACCGTTTTGGTATGCGGTGCCGTCTGCGACGACCCCACACAAAGGGGTGACGATGGTCATTCCAATACTGGGTGGCCCGTTCGACAGCTTGCTCGACCTCAGACCACACCTCGAACCGGCGTCCCTTGAGGGCCAAAGATTTCAACGTTTTCCACCAGGGCTCAATCAGATTGAGATAGGCTGCCCGCTTCGGTTGAAACACAAATTCCCAGCGTGGGTGCGCCAGATTAAATAGGAGAACGTCGTAAGCCGCATGGCTGGGCAAGTTGTCCAGCACGACATAAATCCGTTCAATCTCTGCGGGAATCCAGGCCTCCACATGATCCAGAAACTCGACGAAGGTGGCGATGTTGCGCCGATCATAGGTTCTGGTCAAGCACGCCCCCGTATGGGGCTGCAGGGCCCCGAAGACGAACCCTTCGGTCGGTCGGCGGCCATAGTCGAGTTCGATGCGGGCGCGCTCTGCTCGCAGAGCGCTGTTCGGGTGAGGTCGGATTAAGTCCTGACCGCGATGTGTCCGGGCACTCATGGGCCCCATTTCGTCAATGCAGATCACGACACTGTGCTCAGGTGGACGG
This sequence comes from Deinococcus arboris, assembly GCF_009755355.1. Classification (GTDB taxonomy): domain Bacteria; phylum Deinococcota; class Deinococci; order Deinococcales; family Deinococcaceae; genus Deinococcus; species Deinococcus betulae. Next base: position 908 of record NZ_WQLB01000059.1, read on the forward strand.
GTGTAGAGGCTTTCAATAGCCCCCTTTTTTGGCCGAAGTCAGGATCGACTCGCACCCCCATCCAGCCTTCTTGTTGTCGCCAACGCAGCCCTTCGTGTCGAAAGATTTCGCTGATCCGGCTGCGCCGGATCGGAATGCCTTTGACATCCGTCAAATAGGTCACGAGGCGATCCAACGTCCATGATCCAAAGGGCAGCCCCAGGTCGTCTGGATTGGTCAATGCCGTCTGGATCACGTCCCCAATGTTGGCCTCCGAGTAGACGTGAGGACGGCCCAGTTCATCTAAACCGGGCAGCCCCAGCGCGTTGAAGCGCCCGATCCAACGGCAGGAGGTGTGGTAACTCACGCCGATCTTCTCAGCGATTTCCTGGTGCGTATACCCCTGATTGGACATCAGGATGATGCGGGCACGTTTGACGCGCCCAGCGCACAATGTGCGGCTCCTTGACATCTTTTGGAGCGTCGTGAGTTCTTCGTCGGTGAGCGAACGGACGCGAACGAATGCACGCATACTCGCACCTCCAGAAATACCCATCCAGTGTGCGCCTTGCCGAAACTTACCGGATGAACCACTAACGGTTCATCAGCAAGGAAATGACCTTCTGCATGGGCGTCGAGTCCCTGTCGCCTCAGGCACGTGGCTCAACAAGCCAACTGGAGGAAGAATGTAGAGTCTGCGGTCGCAGGGCTAAAGTTCCTCATCGGGTAGGACCCGGCGTACGAAGCGGGTGAGCACCTGCTCGTAGCGCTCCGGATTGATGTTCCAGGGCCGGACGTGCTCTGCCCCCTCAAAGCGGTGGTACTCCACGATATCGGGCCGGGCGTTGGCCAGCCGTTCCACATGCGCCACCGGCACTGTCCGGTCGGCACTGCCGTGAAACAAGAGCATCGGGGTGGTAAAGCGGTCCATCACGCTGTGGTGGTCGATGGCGTCGAAGTCCTGCCCACTTTTGAACACCGTCAGCCACTCCACCAGTCCAGCGAGGGGCAACAGGCGGTAGCGCCGGGCATAGTGACGGATCAGGGAGCGCCACTCCAGCGGCGGCGAGTCCAGAATTACGCCACGAATCAGGGGAGCCAGGGCGCTGTAGCGCAAGAAGGCCAGCGTGATGCCGCCGCCCATGCTGAAGCCCATCAGCAGCACCCGGCGCGCGCCGTGCTCACGGGCATACCGCACCGCCGCCTCCAGGTCCTGCCACTCCTCGGCGCTGAGGCGGTACACGCCCTGCCGGGTCCGGGGCGCGCCGTGGGCGTTGCGGTAGGTGATGGTCAGGCTCGACAACCCCAGCCGGGTGAAGGTGGGCAGAATGCGCAGGGCGTCCTGCCGCAGGCCCTTGTAGCCGTGGGTCACGATCACCCAGTCGGTGCCCGCCGCCCCACCGCCCGGGCCTCCGGGCACCAGCCAGGAGGGCATGAGGCCGTGTTCTGCCGGAACGAGCACGTCCTCGTATGGCAGGCCGCGCGAGGCGGGGGTGCCCAGGCCCACCGTGCTGGGCCGCACCTCCTGACCTGGGAGCAGCGCCGCTTCCTGCCACTCCACGGCGCGGGTGACGGTGCGCCGGGTCTGCTCCAGTGTGGGTCCGAGTTGGGCAAGGAACCGGACACCTGCAGGATCGTCCCACTCCAGCCCCAGGACCCCGGGACGAATGGTGGCCGGGTTGCGGGTCAGAAGGAGTCTGGGGGGCTGCCCATCATCCAGAACGCCGAGTACACGGGTTCGGGGTACGCGGCGACGCACCGCCGGAGCCCACACGAGGGCATCGGCGAAGTGCCAGCCCGTGCTGAGCAGCCCGGTCACCGCCACACCCAGTCCCAGCAGGACCCAGGGCAGACGTGAACGGCGGCGCGGCGTGGCAGAAGGCGGAAGACTCACTCCAAAACGTTGACATATGCCCACAGCATCGGTCATTCCCTTTTTTCTTCATCGGCTTGTGTTCGGGTTTCTCAGTGCACCTTGCGATGAAGGTTTAACCAGGCAGCGATACCGACAGTTCGGTCCTTGACCCGGCTCTGGAATCGGCCTCACGGTCGGCATGAACTGACGAACCGGCATAGCTCCGATTTTACTTATGCAACACGGATTCCACGGCAAGAGCACTCCAGGGAGGTGCAACGGGGGCTTCTCTTTAACACCTGCGGGACCCGACGGGAACAGGATGCAGGGCTGCAGGTGTGGGCACCAGCGATAACGCAACGTTATGGTGGCTCACGGCCTCCTGGCCTCCCTGCGTGTGGGCTCCACGCGATTCACACCACACCGCCCTTCTAATGGCGCACACTCGGTTCAACTCGGTGACCGGCCTTCCGTCTGTCCGAGCGCCTCAAGCCTTGAGGCAGCTGCGGCGGTCGCGGACCTGCGGCGGTTTGTCTGGTTCTGAAGACCGCGTCCCATCCCGCGATCAGGTCTTCTGCACCCGCACGCTACTAGCGTGTCTTCCCACGCCGGGTGACCCTATGACTACCGACCAGTTGACAAGCCTTGAACTCCACCTTCCCGCAGAAGCGCAAGCCCAGCTCGACGAACTGCGCCGCCTGATTCTGAGGTGCCAGCGCCACACGGACCAAGCGATCCTCCTGGTCCGTCAAAGTTCTCACCTGGTGGAAGCGAGTCTAACTTGCATGAACAGCAGTGCTGGCTCAATGGTCCGTCACGGAGCTGTGGACCTCGCCCGGCGTTTGAGCTGAAGCCTGTCGCGCACGCTGCCCTTCTATTGGAGTGCCACCACGCCGTCCACCTACAAGCGCCACAATAGGCATCATGGTTTCTGCTCCCATCGTCGTCGTCGGCGCATCTGCCGGCGGCATCGAAGCCCTTCAAGCCCTGGTCGCCGGACTCCCACACGATTTTCCAGCGGCGGTCTGCGTCGTGCTGCACCTGAATGCCTCCACCCCCAGCGCCCTCCCAGACATCCTCAGCCGGGCTGGGCCGCTTCCTGCGCACCATCCCTCCGACGGAGAGGCCATTCGCCCCGGCTGCATCTACGTCGCGCCCCCGGACCACCACCTGCTGGTCGATGGGGACAGGCTGGGTATCAAGAAAGGCCCCAAGGAAAGCCGCTTCCGACCAGCGGTCGACGCCTTATTCCGCTCTGCCGCACATACCCGCGCGCCGAACGTGATCGGCGTGGTGCTCTCCGGCGTGCTCGACGACGGCACCTCGGGCCTCTGGAACATCAAACGGCTGGGCGGCCTGGCCGTCGTGCAAGATCCCGCAGAGGCCGCCTTCAGTGATATGCCCCGTCACGCCCTCGAACAGGTGGAAGTGGATTATCAGGCCCGTGCTCGGGACATGGGCGCGCTCCTCGCCCGGCTGATTCGGGACTCTGCCCCTGCGCAGACAGAGGTTGGCATGAGCGAACAGGAACGGGGACGCCTCAAAATGGAAGTCCAGATGGCTGCCGAGGGACCGGAATCTCCAGCAAGCGTGGGGCGCCTCGGGCCTTACACCCCGTTTACCTGCCCGGAATGTCACGGTGCCATGGTGCAGATTCAGGAGGAGGAGGCGCTGCGCTTCCGGTGTCACACCGGGCATGGTTACACGGCGCACGCCCTGCTGGCCGAGCTGTCCGAGAGCATTGAGGACAAGCTCTACCAGACACAGCGGGTGATGGAGGAAAGCTTTCTGTTGCTGGAGCGGCTGGGCCAACGGCTGCCGGGCGCGCGGGCGGAGGCCCTACTGAACCAAGCCCAGCTCCTTGAGCAGCGGGCGAACCTCCTACACCGTCTGGTGCTCACCTACACGCCCTTGGCAGATGAAGAACCCTTGCCAGAGTGACGCCTCGCCCAACTTCAAGAATCACTCCCAGGTTCCTGCGCGTCTCCGGTGAGATCCTCGCCTTCCACTGCCGCACGGCGGAGCAAGGCCGTCACGTCTTCGAGCTTGAGCAACAGCAGGACACCTGCCCGGTCTTCGCTCACGATGGGTTCCACCTCAACCTTCATCCTGCGCCTGCCCAGATGGGGCAACTGGAGGTCGATGACCCGGTTCACGACCCCTTCCTCTGTGGCGACGACGTCGTGCAGCAGGCCGATCAGCTCCGGCGTATCCAGCGCGAAGTTGCCCAGGTTATATACGCGCTCACCCTTGACCTGCGCCCCACTGGCATGCAGCAGGCTCAGCAGGGCGCGGTTAGCGGTCAGAACACGCAAGTCGTTATCCAGAATCAGCAGGGGATCATGGAGGCTGTTCAGGACCTGCTCGGCGTAGGCAGCCGTGTCCTGAACCTGCTGCTCCAGAGACTTGACGAGGTGGATGTTGGTAAACGCCACCACCACGCCGTCGATGAAGTTGTCTGAAGTACGGTAGGGGGTGATCCGCATCAGGTACCACAATCCGTCCCGCGTCTGGACCTGCGCCTCGAAGACCTCCAGGGTGTCCAGCACCCGGGCAATGTCGCGCGCGAAGAATTCGTACTGCAAGTTGACGCTGATGTCGCTGATAGGCCGTCCCACATCCACCGGCATCAGGTTGATGACCTGCGAGATCTGCGGGGTGAAGCGCTTGATCCTGAGGGCGTTGTCCAGAAACACCGTGGCGATGCCTGCGCTGTCGAGCAGGTTCTTCAGGTCGTCGTTGGCCTGGGCGAGGTCGTGAATCACGCGGTGGTGCTCCGCGTTAATGGTGGTGAGTTCCTCGTTGAGGGACTGAAGCTCTTCCTTGGAGGTGGTGAGTTCCTCGTTGGTGCTCTGAAGCTCCTCGTTGGTCGTCTGAAGTTCCTCGTTGGCGCTCCGGAGTTCCTCCATGGACACGCCCATCTCTTCGACAGTGGCCTGCAACGTTTCCTTACTGTACTGAAGCTCACGTTGTAAGGTCAGCATTGGGTCGGCCTGGTCTGGTGGGGTCGGCACTGCCCCTCCCTCCGGCCGCTCCTGAAACTCAATCAGGAGGAGGCCGGGCATGAGTCCCGGCACCGGACGTACCGTGAGGTCCACCGTACGGAGCAATCCCTCCACCTCAACGGGGACGCCCGCCCGCACCACTTCACGGCGTTCCGCAATGGCCTGCCGCACGGCGGCCGGGAGTTCGTAGCGCAGGTTTCCGCGCGCCATCTCGAAGACGTTGGTCAGCACCGTTCCCGCCGGCAGTTCCAGGTAACGGGCGGTGGGGCCGTGGACAAATAGGATCTCGCCCGACTCTCCCACCATGACGGCCGGCGGCACGTGCTGGGCGAGCAGCAGACCCTGCGCGAGTTGCGCCACATTTTCCGTTCGAGCGGGACGCGGCGGCGCCACGCTTCGGGGAGGAGAAGGAACCAGACTGTTGGTGCTGAACACCTGACCGACTGGCAACGCGGCGGACACGCCGTCGCCACGCTGGTGGATTTTCCAGCGCAGGTTCAGGGGGCTGAAGTGATCCCGGTCCCGACCGACCGTCTCGCTCGCCCCCAGGAACAGCAGGCCCCCCGAGCGGAGAGCAAAGTGAAACACCGCCATGATCTCGGCCTGCAACTCGGATGACAGGTAGATCAGCATGTTGCGGCAACACAACAGGTCCAGCCGCGTAAAAGGGGGATCCCCGAAGGTGTTGTGAATGGCGAACGTCACCAGATTCCGGATTTCCGGGCGCACCTGATACCCGCCGTCTTGCTTGTGAAAGGCGCGTTGCAGTCGCGCTGGCGAGACGACGTACTCGATCTCGCGGGGGTAGAGCGCAGTACGGGCCTTTTCAATGGCTTCCGGGTCGATATCTGTGGCGAAGACCTGCACCTTGAAGGCCCGCTCGTCCTTCAGTTCCTCCATCAGTTCGTGCAGCACGATGGCAACCGAGTACGCCTCCTCGCCGGTTGAACAGCCTGCCACCCACACCCGGACATTGTCCATCTCCTGCTTGTGGGCCGGGATGTAGTCCCGCAAATGCTCCTTGAGTTCGTCAAAGGCTTCGACGTCGCGGAAAAAGCTCGTGACGTTGATGGTGAAGTCCTGAAACAATGCCTGAATCTCTTCTGGGGAGTCCTGAAGGAGTCGCAGGTACGCGGTGATATCCTCCAGACGGTGGCTTTTCATCCGGCGGTCAATGCGCCGCACCAGCGTGCTGCGCTTGTAGCGGGTGAAGTCATGGCCAGTGCGGACCCGCACGAGGCGCAGGATCTTTTGAAGCGGCGCACCCGGCTGGCCGCCCTCGTTTGACACGTCTTCCGTGCGTAACGCCGCCTTCTGGGTCACGAAGGTATAGAGCCTGGGAGCCAGTTCCTCAGCGGGGAGCACGTCGTTGGCGAGCTGCGTTTCGGCAGCGCTGCGCGGCATGCTGGGATACTCCGCTGTCTGGGGGTCTTGCACCAGCACCAGGCCGAAGTGTTCCCGGATGGCCTGCACGCCGCGCGTCCCGTCACGGCCCATCCCCGATAGGATGATGCCGACGCCACGCTCGCCCTGGTCGGCGGCGAGCGACTCCAGGAAATGGTCGATGACCTTGCCCTTCGCCAGCTCGAGGTCGTCGAGAAGCAAGATGCCGTTCATAATGGTGAGGCTGTGGCCGGGTGGAAGCACGTATACCTGATCAGGCTGGGCCGCCAAACCGTCCTCAATGAGAACAATGGGCATGGACGTACAGCGTTGCAGAATATCGGGCATCAAGCCTTGGTGGTGCGGGTCGAGATGAGGCACCACCACGAACGCCATGCCGCTTCCCTGTGGGAGGCTGAGGAAGAAGCGCTCGTAGCCGTCGAGTGCCCCCGCTGACCCGCCGATGCCCACGATAATGGTAGGCCGCGTGGTCAGAGCACCCACTGGCTCGGTTGGCAGGAGTGTGGGTGCGGTGGTGACTGGACGTTCATCTGACATGATCGAATCCTCGAAACCATAGGCTTTTCGCAGTGCCCTCGGGTGAGCGCGGTCCCGGGAAACTGAGGACGAAGTGAAGTCCACGCTGATTTACAGTCTTAAGGACTGGGATATGCTGACGTTTGAACCCCCGCCGTTTGGTTTCATTCTCCCGACTATTTGCACCAAAAACCAGGTTGGATGTGACAAACTGCCACGACACCCCCCCCGAACCAGCAGGCCGGGCCGAACTCAATCAGGTGTCAACGTGAGCAGAGAACCCGAAGGTACCGACGACCTGCGTGAACAGGCGGAACGTGAACTTCAGACGCAGCCGCCCGTCACGTTGCCTTCCGTGCCCAATGATCCGGAGCAATTACTGCGGGAACTTCAGCAGGAGCGCCAGGAGTTGCAGGTCCATCAGATCGAACTGCGTCTCCAAAACGACGAACTCGTCCGGACCAATGCCGAGCTGGAGGAGGCCCGACAGGAGTATCAGGAGCTGTTCGATCATGCCCCTGTTGGCTACTTGACGCTCGACGGGGCGGGCAGCGTTCAGCGCGTGAATCTCACGCTGTGCCGGATGCTGGGCGTGGAGCGGGCCCGGCTACTGAACCGGCGGTTCTCTGCGTTCCTCGACCCGGCGAGCGTCAGCACCTTCACGCTGTTCCTGCGGCGGGTGATGGAGCACTCCGGGCCCCGGACCGCCGAACTCTGGCTGGTCAGTGCGGCCGGCACCCGCTTCGCAGCCCAGATTGAGGGCGAGGCGGTGCAGCGTCCTGGGGAGCGCGGCCCGCACGCCCGCCTGACTGTTACCGACATCACGCCGCAGCGCCAGGCCCAGGACGAGGTGCTACGGCTCAACGCGTCACTGGAGGAGCGGGTCAAGCAGCGAACTCAACGGGTTCTGGAACTTAACGGGGAGTTAGAGACGTTCGTGTACGCCGTGACCCACGACCTGCAAACGCCCCTGCGGCACATCCGCAGCTTTATAGGTCTGCTCGTGGGACAGTACCAGCCTCTGGGAGCGGAGCAGGAACGTTACGCGCAGCACGTCGAGCATTCGGTGGACCGCATGGAGCAGCAACTCGGCACGCTGTTGACCTTTTTCCGTACGGGGCAGGGACGCCTACGCTTTCAGGAGGTCAAGCTCGACTCCGTGATGCAGGAGGTCCGCAGGGACTTTGCGGCGGACTTGGAAGGCCGTGATGTGCAGCTGACAGTCGACGCGCTGCCCACCGTGCACGGCAACAGCCTCGCCTTGCAGCTCGTGTTTGCGAACCTGCTGGGCAACGCCCTCAAATTCACGCGAGGCCGCGCCCCTGCCCGCATCAGCGTGTTTGCCCGTGAGAACGAGCGCGAGTTCATTCTCGGCGTGCGTGACAACGGAGTGGGGTTTAACATGCGTCAGAAAGACCGGCTGTTCGCCGTGTTTCAGCGGCTCCACCGCCAGGGGGAGTTCGAGGGCAGTGGCGTGGGGCTGGCGCTGGTCCGGCGGGTGGTTCACCGGCACGGCGGGCGTACCTGGGCGGAGGGCAAGGTGGGCGAGGGAGCCACCTTCTGGGTGAGTCTGCCCCGAACTCCCCAGAGGGAGGACCTGGCGTGAATGGCCGCTCCGAAAGCGTGACCGGGCCGCCATTGGTGGTGATTGGCGGTTCCGCCGGAGCACTCGGCAGCCTGCTGGACCTGGCGGCGGGGTTGCCGGACGACTTTCCGGCAGCCCTCCTGGTGGTCGTACACATCCCGCCGGATCAGCCGAGTGTCCTGCCCGAGTTGCTGAACCGGGCAGGCCCCCTGCCCGCAAAGGCCGCCGAGGACGGCGAGCGGTTGCGGGCTGGACACATCTACGTCGCACCTCCGGACCATCACCTGCTGGTCCGTCCCGCCACCCTCCAGCTTTCGCGGGGCCCGCGCGAGAACCGCTCCCGGCCGAGCATCGACGTGCTGTTTCGCTCGGCGGCCTACAGCTTTGGACCGCGCACAGCGGGCGTCATCCTGTCCGGCATGCAGGACGACGGGACCTCGGGCCTCTGGGCGATTAAACAGTTCGGCGGCACGGCCATCGTCCAGCGGCCTGAGGAAGCCCAGTATCCGGACATGCCGCTCAGTGCCGTGCGGCAGGTTGAGGTGGACGACATCCTGCCCGTGCATGAGATCGCTTCCCGACTCGTTGCCTGGGCGGACACCCTGGGCACCAGAGAGGTGAAAGTCAGCGTGGATCAAACGGAACGCAGGCGTCTGGGCCTTGAACTGGGCATCGCGGGCGAGGAGGCTTCCTTTGAGGCGGGCATCTTGAATCATGGTCCGCTCTCGCCCTTTACCTGTCCGGAGTGCCACGGGGTAATGATGCAGATCAAGGAAGGTCGCCTCACCCGCTTCCGCTGCCACACCGGGCATGCCTTTACCTCCGGCACGTTGATCTCCGGGGTACGTCAGATGGTGGAGGACTCGATGTGGTCCACCGTGCGTGCGCTCGATGAGCAGGTAATGCTGCTGGCACACCTAGGTAAACACCTCCGGGAGGCCGGGCAGCCCGATGAAGCCGACCACTTGCATCAGGAGACCCAGGAAGCCACGGAACGCATGCGCTTGCTGCGCCGCGTCGCCCTGTGGCAGGAACCTCTAGAGGCTGCCAAGGACAGGTTTGAAGTTTAAGAGCTGCACTCGGCAGAGGGCAGAATGGCTGTGTGACACGGCGAGGTTACCCAAGTGATGTGGACGACGACGCCTACCTCTTTCTGCTGCCCTCTTTGCTGCTGAGTCCGCATGACGCCAGGCAGCGGAAGTCTGTCATCCGTGACGTGCTCAACGCGTTGCTGTGGGTGGCGCGCACGGGGGCACGATGGGCGTCTCTTCCCCATGACTTTCCACCCGCAAACCAGCGGTGCGCCTGTTGGCGCACCGCTGGTTTGCGGCTGAGTGCTGTCAGAACGCCGCGCATGATCTGCGGGTGCTCTCCCGAGTGGAGCCGTCCAGGAACGGAGAACCGAGCGCGATCATCATTGACAGCCGGACCTTGCACAGTCCACCTGAAAGCGGGCACCGGGCGGGATTTGATGGGGCCAAGAAACGCAAGGGCACCACAGTCCATCTGGCCGTCGATACTCTGGGTCATCTGCTCGCGGTGCTCACGACACCCGCCAACGAGCAGGACCGCGCACAGGTCAAAACCCTGTGCCTCGAAGTGCAGGAAGCCACAGGCGTGAATGTCGAAGTCGCCTTTGCTGATCAGGGCTCCACCGGTGCTCAAGCCGCTCTGGACGCAGCAGAGGCGGGCAGAGACCTGGTGGTGGTCAAGCGTCCGGAGACCACGAAGGGCTTCATCCTGCTGCCCACACGTTGGGTCGTCGAACGGTCGTTCGCGTGGCTGTCACGCTTCAGGCGTTTGGGTCGAGACCTGGAACGCTTGCCGTCGACGCTGGTTAGATTTCAGTTCCTGGCGGCTTCCATTCTGCTCTGCAACAATCTCAGACCGCTTTTCGCATAGGGTTCTTGGCAGCCTCTAGCCGCCTGAATGGAGTGCCGCTTTCAGATAGGGTGCCGTTTTGCTGTGTTGGTTCGCGGCCACCACCTTAGGGGTGCCCTGCGCCACCACCTGCCCGCCCTGATCGCCAGCGCCAGGGCCAATATCGATGACCCAATCGCTGCCCGCCACCATCTGCATCTTGTGTTCAACAGCAATCACAGTGTTGCCCGCGTCAACAAGCTTGTCCAACTGCTTCTGGAGGCGGTCGATGTCGGCCGGATGCAGACCAGTGGTCGGCTCATCCAGCACGTAGACTGTGCCGCCCCGGCCGCTGCGGTGCAACTCGGTCGCCAGTTTGATGCGCTGGGCCTCGCCTCCAGACAGTTCGGTGGCGGGCTGCCCCAGCCGCAAGTAACCCAGCCCCACCTCGCGCAGCGTGTCCAGAATGCGGGTCAAGCTGGGTTCATCGGCAAAAAATTCGTGGGCCGCATCGACGGTCAGGCCCAGCACCTCGGCCACGTTCTTGCCCTTGTACGTCACCTCCAGCGTCTCGGCGTTGTAGCGCGTGCCGTGACAGACCGCACAGGGGGCGTACACGCTGGGCAGAAAGAGCAGTTCCACCATCATCCAGCCTTCACCCTGGCAATGCTCGCAGCGGCCTCCCTTAACATTGAAGGAAAAGCGGCCGGCCGCGTACCGACGCCGCTTTGCCAACGGCGTGGCGGCAAAGAGTTTGCGCACGTGATCGAACAAGCCCGTATAGGTCGCCATGTTGCTGCGGGGCGTGCGGCCAATGGGTTTTTGGTCCACCTGGATCAGGCGCGTGATCTGCCCCAAGTCGCCCGCCAGTTGCGCGGTGCCACCTGTTCTGGATGTCGTTTCGTCGTCGGGTTCGGGCGCATCCGCATCAACCGGGTGACCAAAATGATGCGCCAGCGCCGCTACTAGGGACTGACTGACCAAGGTCGATTTTCCCGACCCGGAAATGCCCGTAATGCTGGTCAGCACCCCAAGCGGAAAGCGCACGCTCAGGTTGTGAATGTTGTGACGGGACACGTGGTTGAGTTCCAGCCAGCCCCGCGGGGTACGCAGGGTCGTCGTCCGAGGCTGGGTTTCGGCGAACAGATACCGCGCCGTCGCGGAATCGGCGACCTCTTTCAGCCCTTCCGGCGGGCCGCTGTACAGAATCTGCCCACCCTGTTCTCCAGCCCCTGGCCCCACGTCTACCAGCCAGTCGGCGCGGCGGATAATGTCCAGCTCGTGCTCAACCACAAACAGTGAATTGCCGCCCGCCTTCAAGGCGTCCAGCGCCGTCAGCAGCGCCTCGGTGTCGGCGGGGTGAAGGCCTGCCGAGGGTTCGTCGAGCACGTAGACCACGCCGAACAGGTTGGAGTAGAGCTGGGTTGCCAGGCGGAGCCGCTGCAATTCGCCGGGCGAGAGGGTGGGCGTGCTGCGTTCCAGTTGCAGATAGCCCAAGCCTAGGTCAAGCAACACAGACAGGCGGCGCGTCAAGTCTTCGGCCATGCGTTGCGGGGCGATGGCCTGCTCAGGACGATTCTTCAGCCGCTCGGCATGGCTGGGGTCACGCTCCTCGGCGTAGGGCCGCAGGAGTACCGCCGCCTGTGCAAGAGGCAGCCGTGAAAACTCAGTGATGTCCAGCCCGGCAAAGGTGACGTTCAAGGCTTCCCGGCGCAGCCGTTTGCCGTGACACAGCGGGCACTCCTGCGCGATCATGTATTCCAGCACCCGCTTTTTCATGGACGCACTCTCGGTGTCGGCAAAAGTATGCAGGACGTGGCGGCGGGCGCTGGAAAAGGTGCCCATGTAGCCGGGTTCCAGCTTGCGCTTCACGGCCCGGCGAGTCTCTTCGGGGGTGAATCCTGGATACACAGGCACGACGGGTTGCTCCTCGCTAAAAAGAATCCAGTCGCGGGTGTCCTGCGGCAGGTCTTTCCAGGGCTGGTCAACGTCAATGCCCAGCGACACCAGAATGTCGCGTTGGTTCTGGCCGCCCCAGGCGGTGGGCCAGGCAGCCACTGCCCTTTCCCGAATGGTGAGGGAAGGATCGGGCACCATCGACGCTTCCGTGACGGTGTAGACCCGTCCCAATCCGTGACATTCCGGGCAAGCGCCGTCCGGTGTATTGGGTGAGAAGCCGTCGGCATACACGATGGCCTGACCCGGCGGATAGTCTCCGGCTCGGGAATAGAGCATGCGGAGCAGGTTAGAGAGCGTGGTGACGCTGCCCACCGAGGAGCGGGCCGTCGGCGTGCCGCGCTGCTGCTGAAGGGCGACGGCGGGCGGCAGCCCCTCAATGGCGTCCACGTCGGGCACCCCGACCTGGTGAAACAGTCGCCGGGCATAGGGCGAGACCGATTCCAGATAGCGGCGCTGCGCCTCAGCGTACAGCGTGCCAAACGCCAGTGTGGATTTGCCCGAACCGGAGATGCCGGTAAAGACCACCAGAGCGTCGCGGGGCAGGCTGACCGAGATGTCCTTGAGGTTATGCTCGCGGGCACCCCGCACTCGCACGTGACCGTGGCTGAGAAGGCGGTCGCTCATCGATCAAGACTACGTCAGTCAAGTGGGTTTGCAGTGATCACCATATGCGGCTTCAGGCGTTCGTTCTAA
>NZ_WQLB01000006.1 GCF_009755355.1 Deinococcus arboris
TTTTCAGACGCACTTTAAACACCCAGCTGATTCTCAAATTGAGCAGCCTCTCAGCGGGTGAGACTTTCAGACGGCTTCCCATTGGAAGTGGCGGCCGAGATACTTCAGCCGCCGCTGTCACGATTTTGCTGGATTTAATGCACCGTCTTGGGCACGGCCGCCTCTTCGGCAGGGTCAGCCAGTGGCGGTCCGCTTTCGTTCAGGACGTGTTCCAATGCCCTGACCACCTGCGGATCAAAGTGCTGACCGGCCTGCGTTTGAATCTCAGCCAAGGCCGCTGCCTGAGACCACGCCCGTTTGTAAGGCCGCTCGCTCATCAGGGCGTCGAGCACATCGGCCACGGCCACGATGCGTCCACTGATGGGAATCTGCTCACCGCACAGACCCGCCGGATAGCCGCTGCCGTCCCACCGCTCATGATGCGTCCGGGCAATTTCTTCTGCCAGGACCACCAACGGACTCTGACCTCCAGACAAGATATTGGAGCCTATCAGGCAGTGAGTTTTGACGACCTCAAACTCGTCGGGCGTGAGGCGGCCGGGTTTGAGTAAAATACTGTCTGAAACCCCGATCTTCCCGACATCGTGCATCGGTGCGGCTCGCCGGAGTAACTGCACTTCCTCGGGCGACAAGCCCAACTGGGCTGCTATCCCAGCGGCAGTTTCTCCCACCCGCGTCATGTGTTCCCCCGTGTCATCGTCCCGGTATTCTGCGGCCCGGGCCAGCCGTTCTAGTACCTCCACCTGCGCCGCTTCGACTCGACTTCTAAGCAGCGTGTTGTGCTCTTGAATCGTCGTTTCCGATACCTTGCGCTCGGTAATGTCGATGGCCACGCCAATCAGCCCCGTCAGCGTGCCATCGGGCCCCCACGCTGGAAGCTTGGAGGACCAGAACGTCCGGCGCGCCCCATCAGGCAACTGGTCCGTGACTTCGTAAGTGATGCCCTGGGCCTGCTCAAGAACCTGTTCATCTCGGAGGCGCGAAGCACTTGCGACCTCTGCGCCAAACAGCTCATCATCTGTCCGTCCCAGAATGTCCTCTACCAGGCGGCCAATTTGCGCTGCACCTGCCTCATTAATCATGGTGTAACGCCGCGCCTGATCTTTAACGAAAATGGCCTCTGGAACCGTGTCAACCACAGCCCGGAGCAAGCGGTTGCTGCTTTCAAGAGCGCTTTGGGCGGCCTCCACATCCGTGAGATCGCGCAGGGACGCCGTGAACAGCCGTTCATTGGGCAAGTCCAGCGCCGTGATGGCCAGCTCGCAGGGAAAGGTCTCTCCCGTGCGCCGCAGGGCGGTCAGGTGCAGGCGCCGGCCCAGGACAGGCCCTTCGCCCGTTCTCAGGTAGTGGGCCAGCCCACGCTGATGTGCGTCTCGCCACTCAGGAGGAATGATGTGCGCCGCCAACTCCTGGCCAATCAGCTCTTCACGGCGGTAGCCAAACAGGCGCTCTGCCGCTGGATTCCACTCCGTGACCTTTCCGTGTTCGTCCATGACAATGACGGCGTCAAGTGAGGAGTTGAGCACCGCCGCGTGGACCGCTTCCTGGTGAGTCAGCCGCGCCAGCGTGCGCCGCAGTTCCAACTCGCTGACGACACTATCGGCCAGGTGCTGCAACATCTGGCACTCATCTGGCGTCAATGGCGCGCGGGGTTGCTGGTCAAGGATACACAGGGTGCCCAGTTTCTGTCCGTCTGGTGTGACCAGAGGCGCCCCCGCGTAAAAGCGGATGTGCAGCTCACCTGTGACCAGCGGATTGTCCACGAAACGCGGGTCTTGCCGGGCATCTGGAACGACAAGCACCCCGTCCTGTTCCAGGGCATGCGCACAGAATGAAACCGAACGGGACGTCTCCCGAAAGTCCAGCCCGTAACAGGCTTTGAACCATTGCCGCTCAGCGTCAACGAGTGACACGAGGGCCATAGGCGCTTTAAAAAAGGCACTCGCCAGACGAACGGCGCGGTCATAGACCGCTTCCGGTGGCGTATCAAGAATCTGATAGGACTTCAGGGCCAGGAGGCGCGCCGCCTCAGTCTGCTGCTGGGCGTCTGCGCTCATGGACTGAGCATAGAAAACTGGCCCTTTCAGAAGCCTCACGGCCCGCTGATTCATGAAGTCTTAAACGGTTCAGGCCAATTGTAGGTTGAAGCATGAATGAGACAACTCTGCTTCTCCTGGCAGCCTCGCCACCACCGCTTTAAGGACTCAACCTGCTCGCCGCCGCGCCTTCTGAGCGTACATACGTTCATCGGCAAGCCCCAGGAGGGCTTCACCAACACCCTCATGCGGAAAATACGCCGCCCCCACACTGGCCCCCAACTCGGGAAAGCCCCGCGCCTGCACATCCCGCACGATACTGGCGACCCGCTCATGAACGGCTGGTTCGCCCTCCGCCGCGCTGTGGGCCAGCAGCAGCGCAAATTCATCTCCTCCCAGGCGGTAGGCGCGGTCCTCGGGACGGAAAGCCCCGGGCAGCGCGCGCCCAAAGGCCGAGAGGAGCGCGTCACCGTGGGCATGGCCCTGACGGTCATTGACGGCTTTCAGGCCGTCCAGATCAATCATGACGACCGCCAATGTCAGGCCGTGGCGCTGGGCACGCGCCGTTTCACGAACCAGATCCGTTTCGAAGGCGCGGCGGTTGGCCAGGCCGGTCAGCGTGTCCTCGTGGGCCAAGCGCTGTGCAAGGGCATGCTCCTGCGCGCGGGTGGTCACGTCACGCGCCACCACAGCCTGCCCCAGGGTGTTCCCCCATGCGTTGCGCACCGTTGACAGGCGCAGCTCCCACACCTCGCGGCCGGGGCGCCACTCGGTTATGCGCCCCTCGGCCATCTGTGGCCAGCTCTGAAACACGTCCCCTATCTGTGCGCCGCGCAGTTCGGGGGCAGGGCGGCCAGCCAGCCGGAGGGCACGCTCATTGATATCCAGAATCCGGTTGTGGGCATCCAGGACGAAAACCGCATCTGTGAGCTGTTCGACGACCTGACGGTGAGCGAGCGGCGCCACACGGAGCAGCCCGTAGCGCCTCATGCTCCAGGCAACAGGCAGTAAACACAGCGCGAAAAAGACAGGTGCAGGCGCCACGCCTCCAGGTAAAACCGGAATGCCCAGGAGAAAAGCGGTATTGACCGCGTTAGGCACCAATACGGTCAACAGCATCACGAGGCTCTGGGCGCGGTCAGAGCGTTGCCCAGAGCGCCAGGTGGACAGCAGTCGCCAGGCGCCCCATACCAGCAGCGCATTGGGATAAGCCACGATCAGGAGCCAATACAGCGGCGTGCGCTCGACCTGGCCCCAGGTGGGGACCGTGCCTGGCGGGAAGCGCCAGATTAGACTGTGCTGCTCATTGGTCCAGAGCAGCACGAGGGCCAGGCAGGGCACCACCAGCAGGGGCAGGAGCCGCGAGAGGGGCAGAGGTTCAGGAAGTGGCTGCAAGTAGCGCAGGACCAGGGCCAGCCACGCGACAGGAATGGTCAGAATGCCCAGGAACTGCACCAGGCCCCACCGCCACCGGTCCTGCGCGTCACTGGCTGTGAGGGACAGAACGTCGCCAATAAGCCACACACAAATCCCCAGAAGAACTGCCAGGAACGCCCGCTGAAGAGGCTGTCCCAGCCGGTGCAGAATGCTCCCGGCCATCAGGAGAGTGCCTGACAACGCCAGCAGCGGCAGCAGCGTGGCAGAGGTCAGGATGTAGGTCGTCATAGGTCAGCCGGGAGGGTGAGCGCAGCTTAGGACGGGGCGACTTGCGAAAGTCTCACCGGGGGTGGCCGGGCTCATCTCTGAAGAGTGGAGGGGGAAATTCATCTCAGCAGCTATCCGCCGAATGCCTCTCCACACAGATGAAAGGCAGAACGACTCAGCTGGGCGAGGGCCTCACCTGTGCAGCAAATTGGCAGAGCCGCAGTCCAGGTGCGGGCACATTTTGACCAGCCGACGAGCCTGTGGCCTGTATACCATCAGGCTAAAAAAGGCCTCTGGCGGCTCACCGAAGGGAGGCCAGGAGTTACGCCGGACTCACCCTCGGGCTGCGGCTGTGATGCGGTCAGTTGCCGCGCGAGTGGCTTCCGGGTGCTGCTCTAACGCCTGAACCAACGACGCCAGACTGTTCGCCTCTTTGGTCAGAGGCTGCTTCACCGCGCGCCAACGAAGTGATTTCATACGCCATTGTACTTAGACGAGGAGGGCGTGACCAGGTTCGGCACAGGCTGCTTTCCACCTTCGGGATGGACGAAGCGTGTGCTCCACGAGCAACCTCATAGGTCTGGCACCTCTGACCGTTGAGGACCAGACAACAGGTCGCCTGAACCTGCGACCTCGGCGCTTCTTCTCAAAACCAAGCACTTGCTATGACGAGTGCATTGCTCTCTGTCATGCCAGGCGATCTGTGCAATAACGGTCCATTAACGTTAAAAGGTCAACACTGCCCGCATGGACTCTCTCCGAGTCAAACTCACCACCGGCTATATCTCCGCACGGCTGTATCTCCTGATCTCCGTCACGAACTCAGGTGATGACACCGTTCCTGTGGTTCGCACCATCACTCTTCAGGGCAATGCCGCCCACTTCATTGACCTTCCTCTCGATTCCACCCTGGGGATCACCACGACCCGGCCGCTGCCCGCGCTGCTCTATCCCAGCGACCGCCTCCTTGTGTCCTTACCGTTCCAGGCACTCACTCAGTTGGAGCCTCTCTTCTTCCTGCCTCTTCAGGTCAGCGCGCATGTCCGGGACATGACTGGAGAGACTTTCAGTAGCCTGCCGGTCACACTTCACGCTCCTACGGAATAGAGGAAAGCCTGCGTTCTCAAGCACGGATGGCTCAAGTCAGGGTTTGTGCCTGGGTCCATTCGCTTCTGCCTGGGTCAATGCCAGTCCATCAAAGTGTCTAGCGAGCGCAAATTGCCAGCTTCCAGGCGTGAGGGATTCCGAAGGGTCAACATGGGGCCAGCCGCTGCACCCGCGGCACGTTCAATCCGTATTTATAAACGGTGAGACTGGGCTGCCGCGCTGAGCATGGCGCATGCCACGAAGTGTTCCCCGTCCTAGTCAGCGCTGCTGGAGCCAGCAGGCTAGAGATTTCAGCGAAAGCGAACCACGCCTCCAGCGGAGCACCGGCCCCTATTGAGGAGAGCCTGAACACCACATGCGACCTCATGGCGATCACCCGCCAATAAGGCGAGCCTCTGACTGAGGCCATCAGGCCTCAAGCAGTCCAGGGAAACTTCTTCCTCCACGTTCTTTGTAGCCTAGAGGGGCAGATCAAAGCGCATCAGGTCACGGCCCACCGTGATCGGCCCAGCATAGATGTCAGCCATTCCCGCCGTGTAGGCGGCCTCCGCTTCCGGCGTCGCCAGCGGCACCGGAATGTGGTGCGTCAGCACGAGATGCTTGACCTGAGCGTCTTGGGCCACCTGCGCCGCTTCCAGCGTGGTCGTGTGGTACTTCGCTGGATTGGTGACCTGCACCGCCTGCGCCGGATGGGCCTGGGCGATCTCGGCCAGCCACTGGGCCTGATAGGCGTCGTGGATCAGCAGGTCTGCCTGCTGCGCGTGGCGCACGGTGCTTGGCACCGGACGGGTGTCCCCACTGATCACGACCCGGCGACCGCCAAACTCGATGAGATACCCCAGCGCAGGTTCAACCGGCCGGTGGTCAACTTCAAAGGCAGTCACGCGAACCCCACCCTCATCAAACACCACGCCGGTATTGCATTCGGTGTACTCCACGTGGGCGCCAGCGGCCTCGGACTTGTTGTACGCGACGCGGAGGTCAATATCGTAGGCCAGGGCGGTGTGGAAGGCTCCGATGATCTCACGGGTCCGGCTGGGTCCGTAGACCCGCATGGCCTGGGCACGCCCCTCGATAACGCCCACATGTGTGCGCCAGCTGCTGATGAAGAGATCTGGAAAACCAGCGTTGTGGTCGTAGTGGTGGTGGGTAAAAAACACGTCCCGTACCCGCTGCGGCATGAGGCCAGAGGCGATCAGCTGCCGGGTCGTGTCGCAGCCGCAGTCAAAAAGCAGCACCTGGCCGCCGACGGCAACGGCCACCGCAGGTTTGGCGGCGCCCGGGTAGGCACGTGGCGTGCCGGTGCCCAGCAGAATGACGCTGAAGCCGTCGGGTGCCAGGGGCGCGATGGGGGTGGGCTGAATGAACGGCTGGGCCATAGCTCATTTTCGCGCGGCCGCAGGGCCCCTGAAGCCACGCTGTTGGACAGGCCCCTGAAGGAGAGCTGTAGGCATTTGCAGGACGAGGGCGGGCGGCAGCCTGTATTGCAGCGGTTCTAAGGTCTTCGTCCTCCTGAGGCACCAGCAGCTACCCTCTGGCGTTCACAGGGGTCCACGTTTACGTTCTACCTGAACCGGTCTAGTGAGCTGCGTGACCTGCATGAGCCCGAAGATTGAAAACGCTTTCACCACTTGTTAGGGTGATGGAGTTCCACAGTTCATCGGGTGACCCGCACTCGTCCTCACGGCGCGTCCTGCTGCGCTGGTGGGCCTGCGTGAGCTGCCCAATCGGAGGTTTGTCATGCACCGGTCCCTACCTGTCGCCGCCACCCTCGCCCTCAGCCTCGCCGCGTGCAGTCCGGCCCCCACGCCGCTTGCCGCAGGCGAACCTTCTCTGCACGCCCAGGCCACCTGGAGCCTCGTGTACGCCGACGAGTTTAACGGGACTGGTCTGGACACCAGCAAGTGGATCGCTGTCAACGGACCGGCCAACGTGAACAGCGAATTGCAGTACTACACCCCGGAAGACGTGTCGGTGCAGGGCGGCAGCCTGGTGCTCCGCACGCAGAGACGTGCCTTTGGAGGGCGCGGGTACTCTTCCGGTGAGGTGCGCAGCGGAAACAACGTGACGGTCACGCGCGGCAGCGCCGTCGAATGGCGGACGAAGATCCCCAAGGGCAAGGGCATCTGGCCGGCGAACTGGCTGGTCAGTACAGCCTGCAACGGCATTGACGGCTGCGGCTCGGCCTGGCCGCCCGAGATCGACGTGATGGAGGTGCGGGGCTCGCAACCCGCCGTCAACGTCATGACGCACTGGTGGGGCAGCTATCCAAACCAGGCTTACCAGACGAGCACCTACACTGGCCCCGACCTGAGCCAGGCGTTTCACACCTACCGCGTGGAGTGGCTGGCCGACAGCATCACCTTCTACGTGGATGGGGTGCAGCGCGCCCGTCATACCGCGAACATCACGAGCGGCACCATGCAACTTGTGATGAACACCGCCGTGGGCGGCATGTTTGATGGGAATCCGGATGGCAGCACCACCTTTCCGCAGTATCAGTACGTGGACTACGTGCGCGTCTACCGGAACACTGGCGGCAACACGGCGGGGCCGAACCTTGTTACGAACAGTTCCTTTGATGGGGGCCTCAGCGGCTGGGGCGTGTGGTCACCAAACAATGCGTACCAGGGCACGGCGTTCGCGGAGACGTATAACGGCCGCAACGGCATGCACGGCACGGAGTACAGCACCTCGCCCTACGAAGTGCACACCTACCAGATCAAGACCGGGCTGGCCAGCGGCAACTACACCATGCGGGCGTGGGTGCGCTCGACCGGCGGGCAAAGCGTCGGCGAGATGCTGGTCAAGAACTTCGGTGGCGCGCAGCGCAGTCTCGACATCCGCGGTTACACGAACTGGACGCAGGTGAGCATTCCGAATGTGAACGTGACCAACGGGCAGGCGGAGATTGGCTTCCACACGGCGGCCGGAGCGTACCAGTATCTGTACTTCGATGATGTGGAGTTCTTCAAACAGTAAGGGACCTCTGCTGGCACGGTGAGCTCACAGCCAGCGAGAGAGGACCCTTCGCCAGGCGTTCACGACAAGACCTACATCAGCGCTCCAGATCGGTAACGCCAATCTGGGGCGTTGGTGTGCATGATGACAGGAAGGGCTCAAGATTCCGTCGGAGATAGTTTAAGAAAACGCTTGCAGATAGTAATTGCCGCGTCAGCCTGACCAGCAGTCCAGTCTGATGTGGTACGCCCTGACACGCTCCCTGCCGGCCACTTAGAGGCTGGCCTCAGTGAGTCTGAGGCGCCTCCAACATGCCCGCAGGTCCTCGGTGACAGGGCAATTCACCGCTATATATCTGTGGGATGGAGCGCTCCTGTTGAGGAGGAAATAAACCTGACCTGGCCACCAATTGGATGTGGCGAATGGGTTAGGGCACCTCCTCAGCTCGAAGAACAGACCTCTTCCCAGGCCACCCGATCAGGCGAGTGTCTTCTCGTCAGGAGCCGCAGCCTCCACCGCAGCCACTCCCGCAACTGGACCCACCATCACTGCTGTCCCCGTCAACCCCATCGCCAGCCAGCGTCATGCTGCCCCCTCCACGGGCACCCAGCGCCAGCAGCGCAATGACCCCCAGGCCGCTCAGCAGCGGCCACCCCATCAAGAATGTCAGAAAGATGAACGCGCCCAGCAGCCCCATCCAGGTCTGGGGCTGGCGACGCACCGACGTGGCTGGGGTCATGACCGCCGCCGGCCTGGGCCAATAGGTGTCCGGCGCCGCTTCGCCGAAGGTCAAGGCGTATTCAGCGAGGGTGCGCGCGTACTGTTCCCGGAAGTGGTCGTCATCTCCAGGGGCGCCGGTGCCCGGCTCATGGTGCAGAGGGGCTGGCAGCACCGCCTGAAACGCGGCGTAATCCCGCGTGAAGAGGATGTGCGCGTGCCAGACCTCATCCACGCTCTGCGAGGGAGTGACACCCTGGCCCTGGGTGGCAAGGTAAACAAAGCGGCGATATTCACGCTCAGCGCCAGCCAGAAAGGGAGCCGTCCAACCATGTTCGCGCTGCAAGCGGTCGTGAAGGCCAGCGGGTAGGGACCAGGTGTTCAGAGCAGGATTGGGGGTGGGTGCGCGGTGGACGGTCATCGTTGCCTCCAGAGATCTCTTCGGTGTCAGCTGTCGCGCGGTCTGTTGGCCCGGCTGAGGCCAGCATTGGCCTGCCGTGTCAGCGGCCTGTCAGGGCAGAGCCCTCCGGCCCACACAGCAGAGCAGTAGATGCGCTGGCCAACGTTGACGCGCCCCAAATATGGCGCCCCTTAGAGAAATCAAGGCGGCCTCTGGGTCGCCTTCTTGTCTTGAGGTGGAGGAGCTGTGGCCTGCTCGCTATGCTGGAGGCCACACTATGAATGACTGGGACGATCTGCTGCTGACAGGTGGTTTTGCCGTACGTGAGTCCATCTTTGCTGGATTGACGCTTGAACAGGTGACGGCGCGGCCACAGGAGGTGCCGCACAGCATCTATCAGGAACTCTGGCACGCGGCGATGGTGCTGAAAATCAGCCTGGATGAGGGCCGATCTGCCCTGGAACACTGGCCCTATGCCCACCACTTCCCGCCCGACCCAGCACCCGCCAGCCAGGCCGAGTGGGACGATCTGGTCGCGCTGTTCATGCTGTCCTCCAGGCGGGCCGTCACTCAGGCAAAGGATGAACGCTGGCTGACGGCGCCAGAACCCGGCTATCCCCACACCCAGTGGCGTGACGGGCTAGAGTTCTTGGCTGTGCACACGGCCTACCACCTGGGCAAGATTGTGAGTCTTCGGCAGGTCATGCACCTCTGGCCGTAACACCACAGGCTGAACTTGCGGCGACGCTAGATCGGATATAAAGATCGCTGACTCTACTGCCTGTTGCCGGAGCCGTACTGTACATGTGGCCAGAAGGCCACCATTTGCCCCATTACCCATCAGGGCCTCCGACGCCGACACTGCAAACGATTTCTGACGGCGAGCATTAACTTGCAAGCTATACGCATGCCCTACGTCTTCCTCACAGCTAGCACCATGACAGGGAAAAGAGCCCACGCCGGCCTCGTTCAAAGCAGCTCTAGCGCCGTTCATACCCGCCCGGTTTTGAGGCGAAGCTCTAGCGGTATGACAACACCCTGCCTGATGTAGGCCAGGCCAGCGTCCCTACCAGCCCCCACGATCAAGGACACCGCCAGCACAGTCAGTTCAAAGTGCACTAACGTCTCCTCTACCGGTGAGTCCTCAAGCCACAGGAAGGCTAGAGGCATCCCTGAAATATCAAGCTGTGGTGGCCCGTCTCCCCTTCCTTGACGGCGCCCTGATGTGTGCTTACGCCTCACGCACCCATATCAAGGCGGCTAACGCAACTTTCGCTTACCAATTGGGCAGGCGTGGTGTCAACGACCAGAACGCGATCAGCCGTTCAAACATTTGCATCAGCTCACTCAGATGCGGCGCCTTGACAATGTAGAAACTCGCCTGCCGGTCATAGGCATCCAGAATGTTCGTCTGACTTTCCGAGGTCGAGAGAATGCCAACGGGCAGATGACAGAGTGCAGGGTCGTGGCGGATGGACGACAGCACCTGAAGACCCGTCAGCCCCGGCATGTTGATGTCAAGCAGGATCAGGTCCGGCAGGGGCTGCTCAGGGTCTCGCAGGTGAGCCAGTGCCGCTTCGCCGTCGGAGGCTGTGGTCAGGCGCACCCGGTCAGCATGAGTTTCAAGGGCGACCTGAGCCAGCATGAGGTCGGCGGGACTGTCGTCGACCACCAGAACACGCATGCGGTTGGGCATAGGAGCAGCATCGCATATTGCCAAGGGGCTAAATGGTCAACGTCGCAGCACAACTCTCAGGCAACGGCGGGCAGCATATTCTGGCCTCATGCGTGCGATTTCTTTCCTTCCTCTTGTGCACAGCACATGGTCACCGCTGCCCGTGGTTCACCCATGAAACCAGCCCTCCTGCTGGCCCTCGCCATCGTGGCGGAGGTGCTGGCCACAGCGGCGCTACGCGCGTCTGATGGATTTTCCCGCCTGATTCCCTCGGTGGTTGTGGTGCTGGGGTATGCGGCCGCATTTGCACTCATGGCCCAAATTCTCAAAAGCTTTCCTCTGGGCCTCACCTACGCCGTGTGGTCCGGCGTGGGCACAGCGCTGACGGCAATCGTGGGCTGGCTGTATTTCCGGGACGCGTTCAACGGCATGGCTGTGGCTGGCATCGCCCTGATCATTCTGGGGGTCGTGGTGCTGAATATCAGTGGAACAGCCAAGCACTGACACAGTGCCCACCCAGGCTTCGGCACAACGGAAACCGCCTGGCCAGCGAGGCTGGACGCGCTGTCTAGAACAAACGTTCGTTGGGCAGGTCGCGTACAGTAGAGGGCATGAGCGACAACCCAATCTTCTCTTTCCGAACGCGCGCCGTTCATGCCGGTCACGGCCTTGACCCATCCACAGGCGCCCACGCCACCCCTATTTACGCCACCAGCACCTTCGGCTACGGCAGCGCCGAACGCGGCGAGCGCCTGTTTGCCGGTCAGGAAGACGGCTACTTTTACTCGCGCCTGAGCAACCCCACGGTGCGCGCCTTTGAGCGCAAATTGGCCGACCTGGAAGGACTCCCTGAAGCGGTGGCCTTTGCCAGCGGGATGGGCGCGGTGTCGGCCATCTGCCTGACGCTGCTGCAACCCGGCGACGAGGTCATTTTCGTGGCCCCACTGTACGGCGGCACCACCGGCTTCCTGCACGAGGTGGCTGCCAAATTCGGCGTGACCGTTCATGAGGCAGCCGACGAAGACGCCCTGGACGCCCTGGTGAGCCCCAAGACACGCCTGATCTGGGTCGAAACCCCCACCAACCCGCGCCTCAACATCGTGGACCTGGCCCGTGTGGCGCGCGCCGCGCAGGGAGTGGGCGCCCTGAGCGTGGTGGACAACACCTTCAGCACCCCGGCGCTGACCCGGCCCGCCGAGCACGGCATTGACCTCGTGATGCACAGCGCCACCAAGTACCTGGGCGGGCACGGCGACGCCATCGGAGGCGTCGTGGCGGGCCGCGAGGACCTGCTGACCGAACTGCGCTTGGTAGGCTTGCGGCATGTGGGGGCTTCCCTTGGCCCGTTTGAGGCCTACTTGTTCCTGCGCGGCATGAAAACGCTGCCGCTGCGGATGGCCGCCCACTGCGAAGGCGCGCTGGCACTGGCCCAGGCGGTGCGTGGCCACCCGGCTCTGGCCGCCACCCTTTACCCTGGCCTCAGCGACCACCCCGGCCATGAAGTAGCTACCCGGCAAATGAGCGGGTTTGGCGGACTGGTCAGTCTGGAACTGGGCACCCGCGCCGCCGCCATGACGTTTGTGGATGGCCTGAAGCTGTTCACGCAGGCCGTGAGCCTAGGCGACGTGGAAAGCCTGACCTGCCACCCCGCCAGTACCACCCATGCCCTGCTGGGCGACGAGGCGCTACTGCGTCAGGGCGTTACGCCGGGCCTGGTGCGCCTGAGCGTCGGCATTGAAGACGCGGCCGACCTGATTGACGATGTACTAAGGGCGCTGGACCAGGTACCGGCCCAGCCAGAAACGGTCAGCCGGTAAGAGGCTCTAAACTAAAAATCAAGGTGGGGCCGGCTGTAGGGAAATGCCGGCCTTCCGTCATTGCAGAGACAGGAACTGGCGATCCTGTCCGACTCGTCAGAGTGACAGCCAAAGCGGCTAAGAGTCATCACCCCTACTGCTTTCCAAAACGGAAAAGGTGATCGAAAGAGCTGGCAACACCAACGGCACGGAAAGGCATCTTCGGCCTCGGGGTGAACCGGGCATTCGCTGCCAGAACGCAGACATTAACCCGCTTTCAAGAGGTCGCAATTGTTCTCCAAGCGGCTATGTGTTATGCTGTGAACATAACAGGGATATGCCCTTAGGAGGAGAACATGCTTTACCGTCATGGTGATGTATTGGTGCAACGCGTTGAAACCCTGCCCCCGGTCCTGCCTCGCGCAGGCACGACCCTGGCGCGCGGAGAAGTAACTGGCCACAGCCACCGCTTTCAGGACCCCAGCAGCGTTCAATTGTTCCAGGCGGGCCTAGCCACTTACGTGCGGGTGCTGAGCGACTCGGCCGAGCTGATTCACGAGGAGCACGCCACCATTACCCTGCCGCGCGGCGACTACCGCGTCTGGATGCAGCGCGAATACAGCCCCCAGGCCATTCGCCGGGTGATCGACTGATGACGGTCACAGTCTCGGCGGCCGAGGCGCGCACCCGGTTGTTGCGGGGCGAGGTGACGGGCGGTCTGCACTTTCGCGGCAAACTGGACCTGAGCGGCGAAAAAACCCTGACCTCGCTGCCCGAGGGCCTGTGCGGCGACGTGCTGGACATCAGTGACACCGGCGTTCATACCCTACCCGAGACCCTCCAGGTGGGTGAACTCGTGGCACGTAACCTCCCCATCACCCGCCTGCCAGCTGGCGTTCGGGTACAGTTTCGCCTCACGCTGGACGGCTGCACCCGCCTGACCGAGTTGCCAACCGGCCTGACTGTGGGGTCGCTGAGCCTGCAAGACGCGCTGTCGCTTGAAGCTCTACCCGAGGGCCTGGACGTCTGCTTTCTGAATCTCAGCCGCTGCGACGCCCTGCGCGGCTGGCCTCAGCAGGGCCGCGTGCGTTACGGCCACCTGAGCGTGCGCGATTGCCTGAGCCTACGGGAGTTGCCTGCCTGGCTGACCCAAATTGCCCAGCTGGACGTGTCCGGTTGCCGGGGGATTACGGCGCTGCCCGCCGGACTGCGGGTCAACGGCTGGCTGGATGTGGCCGGCAGTGGCCTGACCGCCCTGCCCGCCGGTCAGCCCATCCCGCTGCGCTGGCGCGGCGTGCGGGTGGACGCGCGCGTGGCCTTTCAGCCGGGCACCCTGACCGGCGCCGAGGTCCTGGCCGAGCCGAACACCGAAGTGCGCCGGGTGATGATGGAGCGCATGGGCTACGAGCGCTTTCTGACCGAGGTCGGCGCCGAGGTACTGGACCGCGACCGCGACGCGGGCGGCGAGCGCACGCTGGTGCGCGTGCCTCTGCCGGACGACGAACCGTTCGTGGCCGTCAGCGTGGCCTGCCCGTCCACCGCGCGCCAGTACGTGCTGCGCGTGCCGCCCACCATTCGCACGGCGCACGCGGCCTCGGCGTGGCTGGCCGGCTTTGATGATCCTAGTCAGTACCAGCCTGCGATTGAAGCGTAAGGAGTAGAGAGTCAGTCTTTTACGAGTCGGCTCGCCGCCAGCTCGCAAGACCCTCTCAAGTCTCTACCTGGCAAAGCTGTGCAGCAGCGCCATTGACCACCACACATAGAGCGGCCTACACGGCATGACGGGACACTCTACGGCCGGGCAAGACCCCCCTCCGTCAGCTGACCCCACCGTAGGGCCGCGTAATAATTTCCAGCCCATGTCCGGCGGGGTCGGTGAAATATACGCCCCGGCCCCCGTGATGGGTGTTGATCTGGCTCGGCAGCGCGCGCTGCGGGTCGGCCCAGTGGTCAAACTCACCTGCCTGAAGGCGCCCGTAGATCTGGTCAAAGGTATCGTCATCAACCAGAAAGGCGTAGTGCTGCATCTGAATCTCAGCGACAGCGGGTTCTGCAAACTGAAGGTGAACGCCCTCTTCCAGAGTGACACTGGTAAAGGGGCCCCAGGACACTGGCTCGGGTAAACCGAACACGAAGGCAAAGAAGGACGCCGAGGCCTGCCGGTCTATGGCGGCAATAATCGCGTGATTGAAGCGAATGCTCATGCGAGCAACTCCTGGTGTGGTAGCCCGAGGTCTCAAGCAGCCGGACGCCGGGACGCAGCACCGGCCCTGAGCATACTGCGCATCGAAGACGCTGAGCCCTTGCATTCAGCCAGCGGCGCGCTCACTCCTGCCCACCAACTGCCTCGCCCGCGCCAGATACGTACTCGGGTCCGCCCAACCCGGCCCTTCTGGAATGCGGGCCAGCAGCCCAGGGCCATACAGGTCTTCGGCGCCCAGCGCGGGCAGATGCACGTAGCCGATGTGGCACTCGCAACTGGGCCGGCTGCAAGGACGAGGGCGCAGCAGTTCTGCCACCGGCTGGGCATAGAGGTTGCCCAGGGGCCGCGCGATGAAGTGGCAGCGGCGCACCGTGCCGGCGCCGTCCACGCTGATGGCCGTTTCGCCGGCGCCGCACGGTTGCCCGCGCGTGGGATAACGGCGGGTGTTGACCTCGAACAGGGGGTCGGCGGCGTTCAGGCGGGCGAGGTCGCTGGGTGTGTAGTAGCCCGGTCCCACCTTGAAGGCGTTCACCCACAGATACACCTCGGGCCGCAAGGCCGCCCGCAGCACCTCGATCTCGGCTAGCTGGCTGCGGCGCCCCACGACGCCCACGCTGTAGCGCACACCCAGCGCGTCCAGTTCCGCGCAGCGGGCCAGAAAGCGCTCACGGGAAACCTCGCCGGGGTGATAGGTGGCCCACAGACCGACCTTGTCCCGCGCCGCGTCCGCAAGCCAGTCCAGCCGCCCACTGAGGTTCGTTTGAATGGCCACC
Organism: Deinococcus arboris; assembly: GCF_009755355.1. Lineage (GTDB taxonomy): Bacteria > Deinococcota > Deinococci > Deinococcales > Deinococcaceae > Deinococcus > Deinococcus betulae. Next base: position 15,313 of record NZ_WQLB01000006.1, read on the forward strand.
TGGCGCAAGTGGGGCAGGTGACTCAGGGCCGTGATGGCCGCCTGATAGCGCCGCCGCACCAGCGCCTCGCCCCAGGGGGTAAACAGCACTGACAGCGGCGAGGTCTGCGCCGCCACCCAGTCCGTAAACCGGCTCAGGGCCGCTGCATCGGCGCGGTGTTCCTCGGCGGTCTCGGTGTGCTTGGCAAAGGGGCAGTAGGGGCAGGCGTAATTGCAGCTGCTGAGCGGCCCCCGGTACAGCACGCTGAGGTGGGAGGGTGGGGCCGAAGCGGTCTTCGGGAGGCTAGAGGACATCACGCCAGCCTCCCGAAGCGAGCCGTGCGTGAGACCGGCATCAACAGCGGCTGGAGTGGAAGCAAGGCGCATCGCCTGGTCCCCCTTCTGCCTCTCAGCTCCACTCGTAGGCCTCGCTGAGCCCCTGCACGGCAGGCGAATAGAGCCAGGGGCCAATCGCGTCGGACCGCTCAAACCCGTGATCGGTCAGGGTCAGGCCCTCATCGGTGCGCCCGGCATAGCCCCCCTCGACCAACTCGGCCAATCCCGGAAAGTCCCGCCCAGCGTCGGTGCCAAAAGCGGCCTGGTACGCCGCAAACGACAGACCCTGACGGTGCAGGAGCGATTGCAGCAGATAGCGCCGCTGCTGCTCGTCCGGGGACAAGCGGATGCCGTGGGTGGCGTGGGCAAAGTCGGTGTCCTGGCGCCCCACGTAGTCGTGCAGAATCTCGCGCACGCCGCGCGCGCCGACGGCGTATTCGCTGGAATAATGCAGTCCGCGCGTGTACGAGCGGGCGCCGCAGCCCAGGCCCACCATGCCGTCCAGCTGGCAGGTGTATTCCGGCTCTGGGGACAGCGGCAGCCCAGCCTTCTGAAAGCGGCGCATGGAGGTTTGCTGATACCCGTGGGCGCGCAGGTAGTCGCGGCCCAGGCGGTACAGTTCCAGCCGCTCGTCGTCCCAGGTGCGGCCCAGGCGGCCGATGCCGGTGAGCGGGCGCACATACAGCGGATAGAGAAACAGTTCTTCGGGCGACCAGCGCAGCGCTTCTTGCAATGAGTGCAGCCAGGTCTGCGGCGTCTGGTGGGCCAGACCGTAAATCAGGTCCAGATTGAGTACGGGCAGGCCCGCCACGCGGATGTTGTCCAGCGCCTCCTGCACCTGCGCCGTCCGCTGGGCACGACCCACGCTGCGCACCTCGGCCTCAATAAAACTTTGAATGCCGATACTGACCCGGCTCACGCCCCGCTCGGCCAGTACCGCCAGGCGCTCGGGGGTGGCCGTAGCGGGCGAGGTCTCCACGCTGGTGGGCAGCGCCGACGGCTGGGCGCCGAAGGTCCCCGCGAGCAGATCGAACACCCGTTCCAGCTCGGACGCCGACAGGTAGGTGGGCGTGCCCCCACCCAGCGCGATCCGCGAGAACTGCGCATCGTCACCCAGCGCTTCGCGGACCACGCGGGCCTGTCGGGTCACGGCGTCCAGGTAAGCGTCTTCCAGGGCCGGCGGCGCCCCGACCGTCGTGAACAGGTTGCAAAAGCCACAGCGCATCTCGCAGAACGGCACATGCAGATAGAGGTAGAGGCTGCGGCGGTCCTCTGCCGCCCAGGCCTCGCGCAGCTCCACTGGCGGGTCCAGGGGCCGGTAAGCCGTCTTGTGTGGGTAGCCATAGGTATAGGCCTGGTAAGGGCCGCCGCGCAGCGCTTCCGGCAGGGGGGCGGGCCGGGTCATGCGGCGCCTGGCAAGACAAATTCAGCGTAGGGCACAGTCCAGACTAGCGGGTGGGCCAGGCGATGACCGTGATAGCCGTCCTCGCCAAAACAGGTGCCGTGGTCGGCACACACGATCATCAGGGTGTCTCCTCGGGCGCGCAGGGCCGCCAGCAGGGGGGGCAGCGCCGCGTCCACACTGCGCAGGGCGGCGCGCTGGGTGGCGGGGCTATCGCGCCGCTCGCCGGGCAGATAGAAGTGGGTGGGCGTGTGGGTGGCTGCCATGTTCAGCAGCAGGAAAACGCGCCCAGGCAGCGCGGCCAGCCGCTGAGCGGCCAGGTCAATTTGCACCCAAGCCGAATCGGGATTCTTGACCCCACTGGCAGGCGACCAGTGGGCTTCCTGAAAGAGGGCGGGCAGGGCGCCCCCCAGGGCTGTGCGGCTGTTGAAAAAACCCACGCCAGCAACACAGACCGTGTGGTAGCCCCGCGCCGCCAGCGCGGCTGGCAGCGTGGCTTCTTCAAAGGTGAAGGTGCGCCCCGAGGTACTGGCGCTGCCCTCAAACTGCGCGGCGAACAGGCGGGGATGCCGCCCAGGCCGCGCGGGGGTGGGCAGAAATCCAGCTAAAAATGCCTGATGCGCGGCGTAGGTAAAGCTGCCGGGCGTGTGCCGCTGCTCCCACTGACCACCGGGCAGCAGCGGCGCCAGCGTGGGCAGTTCGCCGGCCGCCAATGCCGCCTGGGCCACGTCGTAGCGCAGGCTGTCCAGGGTCAGCAGGACCACGTCGCAGGCAGGAATCAGGGCGCGGGCGTTCAGCATGGGGCCACCACCTGCGCCGGCTCAGGCATTTCCTCTAGCGCGCGCAATTGGGCGCCGTAGGTGTCCAGACCATTCACCCGCACGCCCCGGTGATAGTCGCCGAAGGCGTTGACCTCCAGCACCGCCACGCGGCGAAACCCAGGGGTCAGCAGCACATCCACCCCGCCGTACAGGGCACCGGGAAAGGCGGCCAGTGCATGTTCGGCCACCTGGCCAATCTGTGCCCAGCGCGCCGGCCCCACGGCAGCCTTCAGGGCGTCCAGATCGCCCCGCTCGTTGCCCAGATGGAGGTTGGTGATGGGCCCGGCGGCCGAACGCACCAGAGTGTGCTGCGCCCGCCCGCCGATCACCACCACCCGCAGGTCCACCGTGCGACCCTGGAAACTGGCCTTGGGCAGCCAGCGTTCTACGTGCAGGCGGTGGGGGGCCAGGGCATCCAGCAGGGCGTGGACCTCCGGCCACCCCTCGTACCGCACCAGGCGGCGGGAATTGTAGGGCCGCCCGTCCACCAGCCGCACGGTGGTCATGGCCGAGACCCGCGGCCCCTGCCACTGCAACGCCACTGCCCCGGACGCGCTGGACCCGTAGGCCAGTTTGACGAACACCCGCGACCAGCCGCGCGCGGTGGCTGCTTCTATCAGTTCTTCGGCCGAATGGACTTCCGGAAGGGCCTCGGGCACCGGGACCCCGGCCGCGTGCAGGCGGGCGTGGGTCGCCGCCTTGTCGAACATGGTCAGGATGTGATCCCTTCGCTGCATCCGGCGGTGTGGCGGGGCCTGGGCCAGGGCGGCGTCCACCTCCGCCAGGTAACGGCTGAATCCGGCGTACCAGGCGCGCATAGGCGCCAGCTCGCCGCCGGCCAGGTCGCCGGGGACGCCGCCCCCCAGCCGAATCAGCGCTTCCTCGGTGGCGATGTCTTCGCCGGGGGAGTCCAGCCGCACCACGCTGCCGGGCCGCACCAGCGAGGCCAGGTCTACGCCGCCGCGCAGCACGTCCAGCGGCGTCACCACCCGCGCGGGTGGGCGGCCCTGTTCGGCCAGCGACGCCTGAAACGCCCGCACGCGGCGGCTCTCCGGCGGCGCAAGCAGCAGCAGGTCGGCCGTCATTCGCCCAGGGCCACAAACCGCCAGTCGTCGTCGGGATCTCCGGCCTCGTCGGCGTCCACCTGGGGACCCAGCGCTTCCAGGCGCGCCACGGTGTCCGGCGTACAGAAATGATGCCGAATGACAAGGTGCGGCAACCGCGCGACCCGTTCGCTGCCCAGGAGAGCAGCGGCGCCCTCATCCGACAGGGTGCCCAGCGAGAGGTCCAGGGTATCCAGGCCGTCCAGCACTGGGGCGCCGGCCAGCACCTGCGCGAGTTGGTCCTGAAATTCGCTGTTTTTTAGCCCCAGATAGCGCAGGCGCGGAAACAGAGTGCCGTCCAGTAGCGGGCTCAGGTCATCGGCGCTGCCGGTGGCGCCATAATTGACGGCCCCGAAATACAGTTCCAGATGGTGCAGCGCGGGCAGCCGCGCGCCCATTACCTCACGGATGACCTCGCCCGGTAGGCCCCCAGACTGCAGAATGAGCAGTTGCAACTCGGGCAAGTCCAGCTGGCCGAGGCTGAGGTTGTTGCCGCCGCGCACCCCCAGGTGCGTCAAGCCCTGATAGGCCGCCAGCAGCGGCGAGAGGTCGCCCTGCTCAATCCACGAAATCTCGTTCTCCTCGGCGGTGATGTCACCGAAGAACAGCACGCGCAGCGCAGGCAGACGGTCGCGCGCCGTGACCAGGGCCTCCACGACTGCGGTGGGCGGCTCGTTGTTGCCCTGACCGTCCCACCAACCGACCACCAACCCTGGCGTCGCCTCCACGCCCGGCAAGGTCAGGAAGGTACGGAAGCGTTCGGGCCAGGAGTCCTCATCGTCCCAGTCCAGAGCGATGCGGGCCACCGAGGTCGCCGGGTCGGGCAGCGGGTCGCCCGGCACCCAGGACACCACGTCAAAGTCACCGAAGCGGGTCAGGTGATCGTAAATCGCCACGGTTACTCCCCCAGCGCCACGTAGCGCCAATCATCCTCTGCGTCCTGCGGGTCCGAGACATCCAGTTCCACGCCCTGCTGTTTGGCCCAAGCGATCAGCTGGTCCCGCACCTCATCGGACAGCCAGTTGAAAGCCAGGTCCAGCTTTTTCAGGTGGCCCAGCGCAGGGTTGTCCAACAGGGCGCGGCCGCCCTCGTCGGTCAGCACCCCCATCGAGAGGTCCAACACCTCCAGACGCTGCGTGACCGGCGCCGCCACCAGCAACTGAGCGATCTGGTCCTGATGGTCGCTGTTTTTCAGCCCCAGATACGTCAGGCGGGGAAATTGGGTGCCGTCCAGAATGGGGGTCAAGTCGTCGGCGCTGTTCGTCGCGCCGTAGTCCTCGGTGCCCAGGTACAGCTCCAGGTGGCGCAGCGCTGGCAGATCGGCCGTCAGCACCTGTCGTACGACCTCGGCGCTGAGGCCCCCAGCCTCGATGGTCAGGGTGTCCAGCGCCGGCAGAGAGAGGGCGGGCAATTCCAGATTATTGCCGCCCCGGATGCCCAGGTGAGTCAGGCCCGGAAACGCCATGACCAGCGGCGAGAGGTCCGTATTGTTAATCCACGACACCTCGTGTTCCTCGGCCGAGATGTCGTTGAGGTACAGCACCCGCAGCTCTGGAAAACGGGGCGCGGCGGCCCGCAGCGCCCCGACCCAGACCTCATTCGGGTCCTCGTCTATCAGGGTGTCCACGCCCCAGTACCCGACCACCAGGCCCTGAATCTGCTCTACGCCAGGTTGCGCCAGAAAGGCGGCCAGCAACTCTGACCAGGCGTGCTCGCCGTCAAAGTCGGTGCTGATGCGGTGGATCACGCGCTGTGGGTCGCCCAGAGCGTCCCCTGGCTGCCACTGCACGATGTCGTAGCCGGCAAAGCTTTCGAGGTTGCCATACGAGGAGGCCATGCCCCGTAGCTTATACGTCTGCTGATGAGGCTGCCTCTGGACCTGACCCCAGTTGATAGAGGGCGAGACCAGTAAGCCTCGCCCCTTGCTGACCCCTACTTCTCTAGCGGTTCAGATACAGCTGAAAGTCGTAGATTTCCTGGGCCTGGGCGCGCACGATGTCGCGGGCCAGTTTCAGCACGGCGGGCGAGCGCGAGGTGGTCAGGGCGCCGGTGGCCATCGTCACGGCGCTGGCGTGGTGGCCCACCATGCCCTGCACGAACACGCGGTCGCGGCTGACACCCGCAGCAGCTTTCAGGCGGCCCAGCATGGGCGCCATCTCGGCGGTCATGCGGGCAGCGGCAGCCGTGTCGCGGCCCCCAGCCAGCAGCGTATTCATCTGACGAATCTCCTGCTCCTGGGCTTTGAGAATGGTCTGGGCCCAGCCTTTGACCTGGGGGTTCTTGGTGGTCGCCAGCACTAGCTTGCTCATCTGGACGGCCGCGATGTGGTGAGCCACCATGCCGCTCAGGAAGGTGCGGTCGGAGGACGGGGTAGGCGCGGCGCCGTGGGCACTGTGGTCGGTCTGGGCCAAGGCACTGCCACACAGCAGCAGGGCCAGCACCGGGCGAATAGGGACAGTCATAGGGTCTCCTGGGGACGAGGTTGGGCGAGGACAGGGACGGCCGCAGCTGGCTGGGGCCGCAGGGCCGGCTGTACACGGCGCAGGCGCAGAGCGTTGCTGAGCACGAAGACGCTGCTTAGGCCCATCGCAGCGGCGGCCAGCACTGGGCTAAGCTGCCAGCCGAAGACGGGAGACAGCGCCCCGGCCGCCACCGGAATGAGCAAGACGTTGTAGGCGAAGGCCCAGAACAGCCCCAGGCGGATATTGCGCAGGGTCGCGCGGCTGAGGGTGACGGCCGCCGGCACGCCGCGCAGGTCGCCGCCCATCAAAATTACGTCGGCGGTCTCGACGGCCACATCGGTGCCGGTGCCGATGGCCACGCCCACATCGGCCTGGGCCAGCGCGGGGGCATCATTGATGCCGTCGCCCACAAAGGCCACGCGGCGCCCGCCCGCCTGCAAGGCCTGCACCACCGCTTGCTTTTCACCCGGCAGGACCTCGGCGCGCACCTGGGCAATTCCCAGTTGCCGAGCTACTGCCTGCGCGGCGCGTTCGTGGTCGCCCGTGACCATCACGACCTCCAGCCCCTGAGCCTGTAGCGCGCGCACGGCCTCGGCACTGCCGGGCTTGAGGGGGTCTGCCACACCCAGCAGCCCGCGCAGCTGACCGTCCACAGCGGCGTACACCGGAGTGCGGCCCAGCTCGGCCAGGCGCAGAGCCGCCTCGGCCAGCGGCCCCGCGTCCACGCCAGCCTGCGCCATCAGCCGCGCGTTGCCCACCTGAACCTGCTGCCCAGCCACGCGCGCGTCCAGGCCAAAACCAGGGCGGGCCTGGACTCCCTCGGCCAGGGGCAGCGTCAGGCCACGGTCCTGAGCCGCCGCCACGATGGCGCGGGCCAGCGGGTGCTCACTGGCCGTTTCGGCAGCGGCCACTAGGGCCAGCAGGTCCTGCTCGCCCACGCCATCCACCGTCAAGAGGTCGGTCAGGTGAGGGCGCCCCAAGGTAATGGTGCCGGTCTTGTCCAGCGCGACCACCTGGGCGGCTTGCAAGCCTTCCAGCGCGGCGCCACTGCGAAACAGCACCCCCAACTCGGCGGCGCGGCCAGTGCCCACCATGACACTGGTGGGCGTGGCCAGCCCCATCGCGCAGGGGCAGGCGATAATCAGCACCGCCACCGTGTTCACCAGCGCCTGCCCCAGGGCTCCGGGCCCGCCCAAGGCCAGCCAGGCCGCGAAGGTCAGCGCGGCAATCACCAGCACCACGGGCACGAACACCGCCACAATGCGGTCGGCGAGCGCCTGCACGGGGGGCTTGGTGGCCTGCGCCCGCTCGACCAGCGCCATGATCTGGGCCAGTGCGGTGTCTCCCCCCACCTTGGTCGCGCGCATATGCAGCGCGCCGTGCCCGTTCAGAGTTCCCCCAGTCAGGACTGCTCCCGACGTTTTCTCGACGGGCACGCTCTCGCCGGTCAGCATGGACTCGTCCACAAATGACTGGCCCGAGACGACCTCGCCGTCCACCGGAATCTTATCGCCGGGGCGCACCAGCAGGAGGTCACCGGCGCGCACCTCTTCTACCGGTACATCCGCGCCCTGCCCGGCGCGCAGCACATGCGCCGTTTTGGGCTGAAGCTGCAACAGGGCCCGCATAGCGGCGCTGCTGCGGCCCTTGGCAATGGCCTCAAACAGTTTGCCCAGCAGAATCAGGGTGATGACGACCGCCGACGCTTCAAAGTAAACGTGCGCCGTGCCGGCAGGAAAGAGGCCAGGAGCCACCGTCACCAGGGCGGAGTACAGGAAGGCCGCCCCAGTGCCCAACATGACCAGCGTGTTCATATCCGGTGAGCGGTGACGCAGCGCCTGCACGCCCAACCGCAGGAAACGGCGACCAGGGCCAAACTGCACCGGGGCCGCCAGTGCCAGCATGACCCAGTTCAGGAGACGCTCACTGACCAGCCCCGTCAGCCACATATGCACCGGCATGAACAGCATGGGCACCATCGCCAGTAGGAACAGAGGCACGGCGAAGGCGGCACTGAGAATCACATCTCGGCGCAGACGCGCCAGCTCCTGCGCGCGCGGGTCGGCGGCGGTCTGGGTGGGCGCGGGCTGCGGGGTCTCGTACCCAGCAGCCTGAACGGCGGCGCGCAGTTCGGCGGCCCCGACCACAGCGGGCAGGTAGCGCACCTGGGCGCGTTCGGTCGCCAGATTCACGCTGGCGCCCAGAACACCGGGAGTCCGGGTCAAGGCACGCTCCACCCTCCCCACGCAGTTGGCACACGTCATCCCGCCCACAGCAAAGTCAATAGTCTCGACCTGCGGTTCGTACCCGGCGGCCTGCACCCGTGCCAGCAGGGCGGCCGCATCCACCTGGCCAGGGTCATAGGTCACCGTGGCCCGCTCGGTAGCCAGGTTGACAGCGGCACTCTGCACGCCGGGCGTCCTCGTCAGAGTGCGCTCCACCCGGCCCACGCAGTTGGCGCAGGTCATCCCGCTCAGCCCAAATTCCAACGTGGCGTTCACTTTGCCTCCCCTGCCCAGAGGGCAATCCCCCCCAGGGGGATAAGAGGAGACTACCTCCTTTTAACTTCTTTGACAAGGCGAATGTACGTTCATTGGAGACGCCTTTCCAAGCATCCCCCCCAGGGGGCTCCAACCAAAGTTGAGCTGTCTGGGAGTGTCTGCCACCGAGTGCAGAACGGACCCCTTCGTCAAGGCGCCAGACCTCGCGCAGGTCAAGGTTTGCCCTGAGCTGTACAGAATGTTCGGCGAATGAGTGACGCTATGCATCACAGTAGAGAGAGCGGTACATTTCTTCTGAGTTATTTTAGCGTTTTGTTCAATTTTTTCTTGACAATATGCAGATCTTCCAGTTAACTGAGCAGCAGAAGGCGGGCCCCGCTGCAAGACGTCATTCAGATTCGTGACGGCTGGTCCAGGGCACGACATTGGCCGACCTTCGTACCTAATTTTTCAAAGCAGTTCTTTCAGGCGGTGCGCCATGCTGCTCACCCCCTGCGCTCAACGAGAGGTGCCCCCATGGAATGGTTTGCTGGCCTGAATGTGCTGAGTTTGGAATCGCGCCGCAGTGAAGAAATCGACGCCCTGATTCGTCAGTACGGCGGCGCGCCGCAGGTCGCCCCCAGCATGCGCGAGGCGAAGCTGGACCTGAGTGCCGCTCTAGCACAGTTTGGACGCGACCTGGCCGCTGGCGACATTCACGCCGTGGTCTGCCTGACCGGCGTGGGCACCCGCGTGTTCCTGAAAGAACTCACCGCCCAGGTCCCTGAGCACCTAGACGCGCTGAGGGAGGTGCCGCTGGTGGCCAGCACAGGCCGGGCCGCCCAGAGCCTGCTTTCGTTTGGGCTCTCCAGCGTGCCTGTGGCCCGGCCCGGCAGCTGGCACGAGGTCACGGAGCACCTGCTGAGCACCTTGACCCGTGGGCAGCACGCCGCTGTGCTGGAATACGGCGAGAGCCTGCCACCTGCCCTGCGGCGCGAACTGGGGCACGCCGGCCTCCGGGTCACCTCGGTGCCGGTCTACCGCTGCGCCTTTCCGCAGGACACTGGCCCGCTGGCCCGCGCGGTGCGCGACGTGGTGCTGGGCGGCCCCGACCTGCTGCTGCTGTCCAGCGGCACGCAACTGCTGCATTTTCTCAAGTATGCCGAGAAGATGAATCTGCTGGAAGAAACCCGCGCAGGCCTGCGCCGGCTAGTCACGGTCAGTATTGGCCCTGCGTGCAGCGAGGCCGCCGCCGACCTGGGCCTGCACATTGATCTGGAGGCTGACCCCCACAAGATGGCCATGCTGGTGCGTCTGGCGGCTCAGCATGGACCGGCGCTGCTGGCGCAGCGGCTGGGCCGCGCCGGCTAAGGGCCGATGTTGGGGCTGCGGTCAGCCACTAATGCTTGAACTGACCCTGTCCATGCGCCCGCGTCCGTCAGCAGTGAGACCAGATCCATCCACCACCTCTTTGGCCAGATTTGACCGAGCAGCACGCAGAATGAACCTGCCGACAATCCCGTTCTCAGGTCACAGAACTGCTCTAGGCTAAGCTCCTGATGATGACTGACGCCTGTTTGACCTGGCCCCCCGCTCCGTGTCCGCCGCTGCGCGCTGGGGGCCGGCCATGAGCGGCGGCCTGGTGGCGCTGCTGGACGATGTAGCCGCCGTTGCGCGCCTGGCGGCCGCCTCCATTGACGACATCGGCGCCGCCGCCGCCAAAGCCGGGGTCAAGGCCGTGGGCGTCGTGGTGGACGACACCGCCGTGACCCCCCGCTACGTCACCGGCTTCCGGCCCGAGCGCGAGCTGCCCATTATCTGGCGCATCGCGCGCGGCTCTCTGCGCAACAAGGTGCTGTTTATCCTGCCGGTGGCGCTGCTGCTCAGCCAGTTTCTGCCGGGGGCCATCACGCCGCTCCTGATGCTCGGCGGCGCGTACCTGTGTTTTGAAGGCGCTGAGAAATTGGTTGAAGCCTTTGGCGGGCACCACGAAACCGAGGCCCAGACCGAAGCCAAGCTCAGCAGCGAGGCCCACGAGCAGCAGATGGTGGCCGGCGCCATCCGCACAGACTTTATTCTGTCGGCCGAAATCATGGCCATTTCGCTGGCCGAGGTGGCGAGCGAGCCGTTTGCCCTGCGCGCCGTCATTCTGGTGGTGGTGGCCCTGCTGATTACCGCGCTGGTGTACGGCGTGGTGGGCCTGATCGTCAAGATGGATGACTTTGGCCTGCGGCTGGCCCAGAGCGGCTCGGGTGCGGCGCAGGCGCTAGGACGCGGGCTGGTGCGGGGCATGCCGGTGGTGCTGGGCGCGCTGTCGGTGATCGGCACGGCGGCCATGCTGTGGGTGGGCGGCCATATCGTGGTGGACGGCCTGGACAAATTTGGTTTTGGCGCGCCTGCACACTTTATTCATGACCTGGCAGTGTCGGCCGGGCACGCCGTACCCTTCGCCGAAGGCGTCGTCGAGTGGCTGGTCGAAACCATTGGGTCGGGTCTGGTGGGCCTGCTGATTGGTGGGGTTATCGTGGCCCTTTTGCACCTGCGTCCCGGCAAGAAAGCCGCCCACTGATGGCCGCCCTCCCTGCTTTTCTGCCGCTCACACCCCGGTTTCACCCACGGGTCTGGGGCGGCACGCGCTTGGCCCCCGTCAGCCCAGACGGCACCCCTATAGGCGAGGCCTGGCTGGCCGATGGGCAAAGTGTGGTGGCCAGTGGTCCCCAGGCCGGGCAGACCGTGCAGGCGCTGATGACCGCTGAGCCTCACGCCCTCCTGGGCCAACCCAATGCGCGTGGAACCTTTCCTCTGCTGATCAAACTGCTGGACTGCCAGGACTGGCTGAGTGTGCAGGTTCACCCTAACGACGACGAAGCCCACGCCCTGGTGAGCCCAGGCGAACGCGGCAAGACTGAGGCCTGGCATGTGCTGGAGGTGGAGAAGGAAGGCGCTCTGCTGGCAGGTGTCACGGCTGGAACCACCCCGGAGGCGCTGGCAGAAGCCATCCAGGAAGGCCATGTGCTGACCTATTGCGAGCGGCACCACCCAGCGCCCGGCGACACGCTGCTCATTCCAGCCGGGACGCTGCACGCGCTGGGCCCAGGGCTCCTGATCTACGAGGTGCAGCAGGCGTCAGATACCACCTACCGCGTCTACGACTGGGACCGCCCAGCCAGCGCGGGGCGCACCCTGCACTTAGAAGAGTCGGTGCGGGTCACAAAACCAGAAGCGCAAGCACAGTGGACGCCAGCCTCAACGTCGGCTGGCGTGGGTGAACTCACAGCCTGCGAGTTCTTTACCCTGCGCGGGGTAACGGGTGACAGCACGCTGACTTTGGGCGGCCGGTGTGCCCTGGTGACGGCGGTAGAGGGTGAGGTAACCCTGACTGCTGGTACAGAAACACTCACCCTGACCTCCTACGACACAGCGCTGATTCCGGCCGCCACAGGTGACGTGCAGGTGACGGGCCGTGGGCGGGTGCTGGTCGCACAGGAGGGGCCGCAGGACTGACCAGAGATAGCGCCCCTTTCCTCAGGCAGTATGGTTGAACACCTCTGAAAGAGCAGCGGCATGGAATGAACGGCCTGATGACCTTTCGGGGCTGGAGGTGTGATGGATGTCTCCCGTCGAGAGATGCCTTCCACAACGCTCATACACTCCGAAATCGAGCCGCTTTGTTCACGCCCGGCACCCGCTTTACTGCTTACCAGGGACCATCAAGCTGATTTGGGCAAAAGATTCCATCGGGCGTTGTCTCAGCCCTGGGCTCAGGGCAAACTGTCCTGCTCATCAAACGAAATGCTGCATCTGCTCTCCCCAGCCATCAGCCAGCAGGCGACCGACCACCCGTTTCTTGCTGGCCATGGCTGGGGTCATGCCCGCCCGGCGGCGCCTGAGTCACCAGCCAGACCGTGACCCCCAGGGCCGCCAGCAGCAGCAGGCCTTCGCGCGCCAGGTGCGGACGCACTCCGTCTGCACGCCGCACGAAAGCTCGGCGCACCAGCACGGCAGCCCCCAGGGCCAGAGCCACCAGCGCCAGCTTGACGAGCAGGGCTTGCCCATACCCCGTGCCGGGCCACTGCGCGGCCAGCGGCAGGTGGGTCCGGGCCATCAGGAAGCCGGTAGCGGCCAGCACGACCACACAGGTCAGCGCCACCGGGGTAAAACGCCGCGCCAGAGCCCAGGACGGGCGACCCAGCAGGGTCAGCACCCCGCCCAGCCAGACACTCATGGCGCCGGCGTGCAGCGCGTGTTCGGCGCGGGTCCAGGCGCCGTGGCCCGAGCCGTGGCCCACCCCGGCCGCGCCCCACAAGGTCACCGCCGCGCCCAGCAGCAGCCCCGGCCAGGGCCAGCCCCCCGATTCGGCGGCCAGCAGCAGGGCGGCGCCCATCAGGCCAGTGAGCATGGCGCGGCCGGTACCGGTGCCGGTCAGGTACGCCTGAACGTCCGCCGGGGCAGTGAACCCCAGCGCCCCCAGGGTCAGGGCCACCTGAAGGCCCCAGCCCAGCAGCAGCAGCGCGCCGCCCGCCAGGGGCCAGCGCAGACGCGGAAAGCTCGGTGTCCAGAGCCGCCGGGCCAGGACACCGCCCAGCAGCAGCACCAATCCGGCATACACCGCCCCCGTGGCGACAGACAGCATGCTTATTTCACGCGGAAGGTGCTCAGGCCTGTCACTGGATGCCCATCCTCAGACAGCAGTTTCCAGGCCACCACGTAGAGTCCGGGCTTCAGACCAGGCTTCAGGGGCACGCTGACCTGCGCGGCCAGCCCCGTGGTTTTGTGTGCCCGGCTGGCCAGCGCGGCCGACTCGGCGCTCTGGCTCAGGGCCTTCTGTGCGGCCACCTGTGCGGTCTGTCCGGCTGGCAGCGCCATCACCCGCAGGGTGCTAAAGCGCAGCTCAATGGGTTCACTAAAGGTCAGGCGCACGGCCTGAGGCGCGGCCACTGTGGCCCCCTGGGCAGGGCTGACAGCCGTGACAGCCGTATGGGCCAATGACACGCCCCCCAGGGCAAACATCAGGCTCAGAAACAGGTGTTTCATGGAACTTCACCTCCGGTGGGCAGACCAGACGGACGCCTGGCCTGCCCTCAGTGGATCGCTGGTCATCTCTGGATGAGCAGGCGAAGCGAGAAGCGAATAAAGAACGTCGTGGTGGGAATGAAGCGGCTCCGGCGCCCGTCTGGTGGCGCGGCCTATGAGCTGCGGAGGTCTTGGCCTGTTACTTCAGGGTCGTCTTGCTGGCAGGGCCGCTGGCCGGGTCGGTGTCATCCCAGGCGACCACACTGCCGTCACTGTAAGTTTGGTAGACCTTCCAGGCTAGCTCGCCGGGCGCCGCCGGATTGCGCGCCTGGAAGAAGAAGCGGGCGTACTCCATGGGCGCCACGCGGCCTTTCCAGATTACCTCTGTGACCAGGCCATCCGCGTTTTTTCTGACCGTACGGGTAAAGCCAGGCGTGACCTGAAACCGGCTGATGCTAACGCCCGCCGGCACCACCAGCCGAATCTCGGTGGTGCTGATGTCTTTTTCGGTGGGCACGTTCAGGCGGTAGGTTTCACTGGCACCGACCTTGCTTTCGGTCAGGCCGCCTTCAGTGCGGACAGTGGCGTGGGCAGCGGCGAGAGGCAGCAGGAGGGCGGCCGACAGGGCCAGCAGGAATGCAGGAAATTTCATGGGGAACCTCGGTGGGTATGGGGGCGCGGCAGGCGTGGCCAGCCACCCGGCATGGGGGCTGAGACAGGCCTTTGAGGGCAGACCGTCAACCGAGGACAGGGGGCGCGCGGGGCTGGGGGCCGCGCTGGGGCGCCAGCACAGGCCGCTGGGCGGTGGGAACGCGGGCCGCTTGAGACGCCGGGAGAGCAACAAAGAGCAAGGCCCTTCCGGCTTCCAGGGCAAAGGCCGCCGTGAAGCAGAAAGGGCAGTGTGCGCCGTGGTCAGCGCGGTGGGGCGGGGCATTGGGCGCCGCGTCGCTCAGGGCCGTCACCGGAGCCTGGGGCGCGGGGTGACTCCGATCTGCCTCTTCCGGTGGCTGGTGGCTATGGCCCGCGTGAGCTGCGCTGTGGGCGTGGGCCTCAGTCCTCTCGACCAGCCCAGCCAGGGGCGCCGCCGTCACCCGGAGCAGCGGCGCCAGGGCAGACCCCCCTGACCCCGTCACGCGGCCCAGGAAAGCAAACGAGGCGAGCAGGCACAGCAGGGCCAGCAGCCAGCGCTGCCCCCTCCCTGCTTTCCCCTGCTGTCTCACGCGGGCCAGCATAGAGCGGGGGGACGGTGCAGGTGTCCTGCGGCCGTCCCCGGTCCCTGTCCCCGGCAGGCTTTAGCCGAAGCGACCCGTCACATACGCCTCGGTGCGCTCGTCGCGCGGCGAGGTAAAAATCTGGTCGGTGACGCCGTGTTCCACGAGGTCGCCGTTCAGGAAGAACGAGGTGGTGTCCGAAACCCGCGCCGCCTGGTGCATGTTGTGGGTCACGATGATGATGGTCGTCACCTGCTTGAGGCCGGTCATCAGTTCCTCAATCTTGGCCGTGCTGGCGGGGTCCAGGGCGCTGGTGGGTTCGTCCATCAGCAGGATTTCGGGCTCCACGGCCAGGGCACGCGCGATACACAGGCGCTGCTGCTGCCCGCCTGACAGGCCAGTGGCCGGCGTTTTGAGGCGGTCTTTGACCTCTTCCCACAGCGCGGCGCCGCGCAGCGAGCGCTCGGCCATCTCCATCAGGCGCTTGCTGTCACGGATGCCCGCCAGCTTGAGACCCGAGACCACGTTGTCAAAGACACTCATGGTGGGAAAGGGGTTGGGCTTCTGGAACACCATGCCCACGCGGCGGCGCATGGCCACCGGGTCCACGCCCGCGCCGTAGACGTTCTCGCCGTCTAGCAGGATGGTGCCCTCCACGCGGGCGCCAGGGGTCAGGTCGTGCATGCGGTTAATAGCCCGCAGGAAGGTGGTCTTGCCGCAGCCCGAGGGGCCGATCAGGGCGTTGACACTGCCGCGCTGCACGGTCAGGTCCACGCCGCGCACGGCCTGCTTGTCGCCGTAAAAAATATTGACGTTCTGGGCACTGAGGATGGGGGTCACAGAGGTACGGCTCCTTTACTTGCGGCGGCTGGCGCGGCGGGCCAGCAGACTGGTGAGGAAAATCAGGGTGATGAGCAGCAGGGCGCCCGCTTTGGCCAGACGCTGGTTCTCGTCGTAGGCGCTGGTGGCGCCCCGGTAAATTTCTAGGGGCAGGGCGCTCATGGGTTTGGTGGGATCCACGTTGATCTGGTTGTTGCCGAAGGCCGTGAACAGCAGCGGCGCCGCCTCGCCGGCCACGCGGGCCAGCGCCAGCATCACGCCGGTCACGATGCCCCCGGCGGCGGCCGGCAGCACGATGCGCAGCGTCACCAGCCACTTGGGCAGCCCCAGGGCCAGGCCAGCTTCGCGCACCGTCTGGGGCACCAGCTTGAGCACTTCCTCGGTGGTGCGCACCACGATAGGAATCATCAGGAAGCCCAGCGCCACCGCGCCTGCCAGCCCCGAGAAGCCAAATTGCAGCACGATCAGCCCGTAGGCCACCAGGCCCATCACGATGGCGGGAATCCCGGCCAGCACGTCGCTGACCATGCGAATGGTGGGCATCAGGGGGTGGCGGGGGTACTCGGCCAGAAAGATGCCACCGGCGACCCCCACCGTCACGCCCAGAAGACTGGCCATGGCCAGCATCTCGACGCTGCCCAGAATGGCATTGGCCAGGCCGCCGCCGGTCTCGCCCTCGGGGGCCGGCACCTTGGTAAAGAAGTCCAGGTTCATGGCCCCCAGACCCTCGCGGAGCAGGTACAGGAAAATCAGGATCAGGGGCGCGACCACCAGCAGGGTGGCCAGGAGAATCAGGCCGCCCATCAGCAGGTTCTGTGCGCGCCGGGCAGGACTGAGGCCGTGGCGGCGGGCGGGCGCCTGGGTGGCGGCACTCATCATTGAATCCCCTTGGGCGTCAGGCGCGCGATGATCAGGCGGGCCACGAAGTTAACAGCCACACTCAGGACAAACAGGCTCAGGCCCAGGGTCACCACGCTGGAGCGGTGCAGGGCCTCCTGCGCGTCCCCGAACTGATTGGCAATCACTGAGGCCATGGTGCTGGCGCCGCCCCAGATGCTTTTCAGAAGGTCCTGGCTGTCCCCGATGACCATGGCCACCGCCAGCGTTTCGCCCAGCGCGCGGCCCAGGGCCAGAATTACGCCGCCCAGAATGCCGGCGCGGGCGTAGGGCAAGATGGCGCGCGAAATGACTTCCCATTTGGTCGCGCCCAGCGCGTACATGGCTTCACGCTGATCCTGCGGCACCAAGCGGATGACATCGCGCGCCACCGACGCCGTGTAGGGCAGAATCATGACCGTCAGGATGATGACGGCCAGGGCGAGACCGCGCCCGCCAACCCCGTCCGGCACAAAGAAGCATTGCAAGGTAGTCTGCCCGCTGTCCCAGAGGGTCTTGCAACTGCTGTACAGCGCCACCCGCTCGGGATTCGTTTCCAGGTTGAAAAAGGTCAGCTGCCATTTGGCCAGCACCGGCGCGATCACGAACAGTGCCCACAGGCCGTACACCACGCTGGGCACCGCCGCCAGCAGTTCAATGAGGTAGCCAACCGGGTTGGCCAGCCACTTGGGGGCATACTCTGCCACAAAGAGGGCGCTGGCCACCGCCAGCGGCACGCTGATGGCCAGCGCCACCAGACTGGTGACGAGAGTGCCCACAATCATGGCCACAGCCCCAAAGGTGCCTTCAACGGGATTCCAGGTGCGCTGCGTGAAAAAGCTCAAGCCAAACTCGGACAGAGCAGGCCAGGATTCACGGCCCAGCTGGTAGACACTGAGGACGAAGACAAGCACGATAATGCCGGCCAGCAGCAGAATCAGGCCCTGAAACACACGGTCAGAGGCGCTGCTGAGGCCAGCAGGGCGCGGCGGGCGGGTGTGGGTGGGTTCGCTCATGAGTTCATGACCCCTCCGGGGCCTTCGTCTTCAGTTCACACGGGCTTCGTCAGCGCCGCGTCAGGTGCGGGCGGCGGCGGGGGATTGGTCGGGACGGGGTGGAGGTCAGCGCGCTCAGGCGCACAAAAAGGCGGCGCCCGCCCCTGGGGGAAAGCGCCGCCAACGTGGAAGGTCTTCTTTACAGCTTCTTGCCGTCGAAGGTCATCTTGTTCAGGATACTCTTGGCCTTGTTGGCGGCAGCAGCGGGCAGCTTGGCGTAATCCAGCGGCTCGTTGTAGCCCTGGCCGGTCGTGACCATCCAGCCCAGCAGGTCTTTCAGGGCCTTGGCCTGGGCCTGGGTGCGGCTGCCGTACTTCTGCTCCTGGTAGAAGATGACGTAGGTAAAGCTGGCAATCGGGTAGGCGTCGGCGTTGGCGCTGTTGGTCAGGCTGACGCGGGTGTCGGCCGGAATGACCACGCCGTTGGCGGCCAGCGCGGCGGGGCCGTTATCGGCCAGCACGAACTTGCCAGCGCGGTTTTGCACGCTGCCGAAAGGCAGTTTGTTCTGCTTGGCGTACACCAGTTCTACGTAGCCGATGGCGCCGGGGGTGCTTTTCACCACGCCCGCCACGCCGTCGTTGCCGCGCGCGCCGGTGCCCACGGGCCACTGCAGGCTGTTGCCCACGCCGACCTTGCTCTTCCACTCACTGCTGACCTTGGCCAGGTAGTCGGAAAACACGTAGGTCGTGCCCGAGCCGTCGCTGCGGCGGGCCACCGTGATGGGCAGGGGCGCGATGGTGACGCCGGGGTTCAGGGCCGTGATGGCCTTGTCGTTCCAGGTCTTGATTTTGCCCAGGTAGATGTCGGCCAGCACCTTGCCGGTGAACTTGAGGGGCGCGGTCACGCCCGGCAGATTGTAGGCGGGCACCACGGCGCCGATGGCCGTGGGGATGTGCAGCAGCTGACCGGGGGCGTCTTTCATGGCCTCGTCACTCATGGGGTTATCGCTGCCGGCGAAGTCCACGGTGCGCTCCAGAATCTGTTTCTGGCCTGCGCCGCTGCCCACCGACTGGTAGTTCACGGCCACGCCCTTGTCGTTCTTGTACTCGGCAAACATCTTGCTGTACAGGGGGAAGGGAAAGCTGGCGCCCGCACCAGTCACGGTGGACTGGGCGGCGGCCATGGTCACGGTGAGGGCAGCAGCCAGAGCAAACATCTTCTTCATGGCTGGCAGTGTGCCCGGCGATTGTCAGCGCCGCGTCACGTTCCAGAGGCCCCCTTTAAGGCTTCCCTGAGCCTTCCTGTGACGGCGTTTCAGGTGGTGGCCCGCTGCGGCGCATGGGCGGCCAGGACGGCGCGGGCCACAGCCGCCACCAGATCAGGCAGCACCCCAAAGGAATACGGCTTATACACCCGCTCCAGCCACTGATGGTAGTCGCGGCCCCACGGCCCCAGGTTGATGCACGGCAGGCCGGCGAGCAGCGCCTGAATCTGCGCCTCCTTGACAGGCGTATTGGCATTCACGAACGCCACGTCGGCCGCGTCGCCGTGCCCGAACCAGCTCATGTCGCTGATGCCGGTAAAGACTGCCCGTTCCACGACCTCGGCGCCGCATGCCGCGCACGCCTGCGCCAGCGCCGCGCGCAGGACCTCCAGGGCGTGGGCGTCGTCTCCGTGTGGGGCCAGGTGGGTGTGCGGGTAGTGCAGAGAGGCGAAGCCCAGCACTGCCGCTGGCCCCAGCAGGCCCGCCGCGTCCCAGAGCCAGCCGGTCAGCGCGGCACTCCGGGTCGGGTAATCCAGGTCCCCCAGGGTGTCGGCATAAGCCGCGAAAGCACGAGCGAAGTCGGGGTGCTGGTTGGCCGCCTGCGCCATCAGGTCGGCCACCGTCAGGACCAGGGGCGTAGCCCCGTGGGCGGCGCTGGCCTGTTCACCCAGGGCCTCGGCGCGGCGGCGCAAGGTGGCCAGGGCATCTTCCAGCGTAGTCTGGGCCACCCTTCGAAAGTTGCCCAGCACCGCTGAGGCGTCCAGACCGTGCGTCAGGCTGTTCGCACACAGCCAGGCGCGGGCAGGCGTGGTCACGTCGTAATAGGTTTTCAGGTCGGTCTGTTTGAGGAGGGTGGGAGGCGTCCCTATGAGGCCCCCGGTCTGGTCCGTCAGCTCCGGGTTCAGCTCGAAGGCCCGCGCCAGTTCACTGGCCAGAAAGTTGGCATTGATGCCGTCCAGCGCGTAGCCGGCGTGGGTGTCCACCCCCACCACGAAGGCCGACACCAGCAGCTTGCCTGCCGTGCCCAGGTACACGGCCTGACCGGCGCGGCCATCGCCATTGTCGCCGGTGGCGTCGAGGTTAATGACCAGCGGCAGGGTCAGGTGCCGCTCCCGCGCCAGGGCCAGCAGGCGCGGCGCGGCGTGCCGGGCACCGTGCGAACTGACCTCCTCGTCGGCCACTGCTACAAACAGCAGGTTGCCTTCACGCTCTGGCTGCTCGGCAAAGCGCTCCAGGGCCACGAGGCCCGCCGCCAGCCCCGACTTCATGTCCAGCGCGCCCCGGCCCGGCAGAAAGTCGCCACTTTCCAGGTCGGCCAGGGCGCGGTGTTCGGCGTCACTGCGGGCGTTCACCCGCAGGTCGTCAATTAAGCGTGGCAGCAGCGCGTCGGGGTCACAGGCCCACTCGGCGTGCGGGCCGTAGTTGGCTGTCGACACCACGTCGTAGTGACCGGTCAGCACCACCGTCGCCCGCCCCGCGCCCTGCACCAGCGCATACACGTTGCGCCGGCCCAGCGGGTCATTCTCGATCACCTCTGTCCAGAGGTGAGCTGGGTGCGCCTGAAAATAGGGCAGGCGCCGCAAGATGGCCAGCAGCGTGTCTGGAAAGAGGGTTTCGCCCTCTGTGTTCGTGATGCTGGCCGCCCGGACCATCTCGGCCGTCAGGGCCTGCGCCCGCAAAGCTGTTGACATAGGGTTCAGCATAGAGGCGGGGTGCACGCAACCCCAGCGCCCGGAATCCAGTCCACAGAGGCGGCTTCTTCCGTGCTGCACGGCATTCCTTAGCACTTGCTCAAAATGCCCACCAGGACGTTATTTTTCCTTGCTTAAATCTTGAAAGAACGTGCTGGCGGGCATTGCCAGCCCTTCTCCCCTCTTCCCAAGCGGAGACGCATATGTCATGCTGCTCACCATGACGAAAAAGTCTGCTAAGCCCGCCGCCAAGAAGCCCGCTGCCAAAGCTGCTCCTGCCGCCAAAGCCGCCCCCAAAAAGGTCGCCGGCGAGAGCAACAAGGTTGCCAAGACCCAGCTCGTGGAAATGGTCGCCGACAAGACCGGCCTGACCAAGAAGCAGAGCGAAGAAGCCGTCAGCGCCATGCTGGACGTTGTGGTGGGCGCCATCAAGGGCGGCCAGAGCGTGGGCCTGCCCGGCCTGGGCACCCTGAGCGTCAAGGCCACCGCCGCCCGCACCGGCGTGCGCCCCGGCACCAGCGAGAAGATCCAGATTCCCGCCGGCAAGAAAGTCGCCTTCAAGGTCGCCAGCACCCTCAAGGGCAACCTGTAAGCACCGCTGTTCTGTCCCGGAACGCGCCCCCAGTGGGCGCGTTTTTGGTTGACGCCTGGTCTGGGCGCCGCCGCAGAAGTCAGGTCACCCCTAAGCAACGCGCCTGCATCAGCAGGGCTGCTGAAACGACCGGATGAAACTCTCTCTTTCCGCCGCCTGTGGGCCTTTCCCCAGCTATCTTGAAGCCCATGTCCCCCGCCCCCTTGCTCAGCGAACGGCTTCAAGCGGTCACCGAAGCCCTCGCGGCCACCACCACACAGGCGGACGTCTTTCACATTGTCCTTCAGCCGGCCCTCCAGGCGCTTGAAGGCCTTGCCGGCACGGTCCTGCTGGTGGACCGTGCGGGAACTTCTCTGGTGTGTGCCGCCGCTCAGGGGCAAACAGACAGTCCTGCCATCTGGCAAGACGGGCCTCTGAGCAGCGTCACGCCCGCCACCGACGCCCTGCGGCGCCGTCAGCCCCTGCTGTTCGAGCATGGTGGCGATTTGCTGCGGGCCTATCCCGATATTGAAACCACCACAGGAGGCCAGGCGGCTGTCGGCACCGCCGTCTTCCCTATGTTTCTGGATCACCTGCCTCTGGGCGTGCTGGTGCTGGATTTCAAGGAACCGCATCACTTCACCGACGATGAGCAGCGTTTTCTTCAGACCATGGCGGCCCAGTGCGCGCTGGCCCTGGGCCGCATTCAGGCCATCCAGCAGCTTGAAGCGCAGGTGCAGGCGCGCACCCAGGCCCTGGACACCGAGCGCGCCGCCCTGGACGCCTTTGTCGCCTACAAGGAGGCTATTGGCAGTGAAACCAGTGTGCCCGCACTGGCCCAGCAGGCAGCCCAGGTCATTCAGGCGACCCTGGGTCAGGTCAGCGTCGTGTACTACGAGCGTGAGGACCACCTCTGGAAGGCCCGGAGCTGGTCTGAGGATGTGCCTGCCGACGTCCTGGCACAGATTCGGGCGGGGGTGCCAGATGACGCCCCGAGCTTTGCCGAGGCGGTGACCACCCAGGCCGCCGTGTTCATACATGGCTGGGACGCCGAAGCGAATAGTGTATCGGCGGCGTCGGCCTATGGCGCTGTGGCTTTCCTGCCTTTAGTCGTTCAGGGGCGCATTCAGGGCCTGCTGACGCTAGGCACCCGCGCCGCCCGCACCTGGTCGGTCCGGGAACAGGCGATTGTGCGCGCCGTTGCGCGTGGCCTGACGCTGACCCTGAGCCGCACCGAACAGCAGCGCGAGTTAGAAGCCCGCAACAAGGCGCTGGAGGGCTTTGCCGACCTGACGCGGGACCTGGCTCTGGAATTTGATGTCCTGCGCCTGATTGGCCGGGTGCAGGACCTGGTGGTCTCGCTGCTTCCGGATACCATTTCGACCTACTACGAACTTGACGGCGACACCTGGCGCCTGCTGAGCCACCGGGGCATCTTCCGGAACCCGGACATGCTCGTGGCCCTGGGCCGTGGCCTCCCACGGGGGCAGACTGTTAACCTGGACCGGCCCTTTGACACCCAGACGGCGTTTTATCAGGACGTTTACGACCCCGCGACCACGGCGGCTGCTGGCCCGGCGGTCACGGTCATCCGGGCGAGCGCCGCCTTTCCCGTCTTCTGTCAGGGCCAGGTGCAGGGCGTGCTGGTGGCTGGCCGACATGAAACGGCCAACTGGACCGCAGACGAGCGGACCATTCTGGAAACCACGGTGCGGAGCCTCTCGGTCGCCCTGGAAAGAACGCAGGCGACCCAGCAGGTGCTGAAGCAAAACGCCGAACTGGCGGCCCGGACACGCGAACTGGAGCGGAGCAACGAGGAGCTGGAACGCTTTGCGTACATTGCCAGCCACGACCTGCAAGAACCGCTGCGCACGGTGAGCAGTTTCGCGGAACTGCTGATGAAACAGGTGCCGAGCGAGAACGCCAAGGCAGCGCGGTACATGCAGTACGTTCAGGAAGGCACAGAGCGGATGCGCCGCCTGCTGGAAGAACTGCTGGTGTTCTCGCGCATCATGACCCAGGGCACAGAGCCGCAGCCGGTCAGTGCCTGGAAGGTGGCCACGCAGGTGCTGCATGACCTGGGGGCGCAGGTGGAACGGACCCAGGCCCAGGTCACCGTGGACGAACTGCCGGTGGTGAGGGCGGATGAAACGCAGCTGCGGCAGTTGCTGCAAAATCTGATCAGCAATGCCTTGAAGTTCGCGGCGCCGGGCCGCCTTCCCCGGGTGAGCGTAACTGCGCAGGTAGACGGCCCAGTGGCCCAGTTTTCTGTGCGTGACAATGGCATCGGCATTGAGGCGAAGTATTTCGAGCGCATTTTTACGATCTTTCAGCGCCTGAACCGCCGCGAGGACTACGAGGGCACCGGGATGGGGCTATCTATCGCGCGGCGGATTGTGGAGCGCCACGGCGGTCAGATCTGGGTTGACAGTACCCCTGGGGAAGGCACGACCTTTCACTTCACCCTGCCGCTCGCCGCTGGAGAAGCTGGCTAAGGAACAGAGGCCGGCCTACAGATGGTCGGGAGAACGGGAGAAGGGACATAGAAACGGAGCGGTTGACTCTGCCCCGTTTTGACCTTCGGCTTAGGTCTATTGGTCTCGCCGTCCTCTCAGGCCGGGACGACGCGCCGCACACCTCCCGAAACTACTTTCAATTCACTAAGCGCAATTAGGTCACGAAGATGGTCTACGCGCAGAGACCGCAGTTTTAGGAGTCCAGGCGGCGGGGCCAGTTGGTCGTGCGGCTTTCGCGCCAGAAGCCCACGAAGGCGTCTACCTGCTCTAAAAAGGCCTGAAAACTGTGCGACTTCACCAGGTAAGAGCTGGCGTGCAGCGTATACGCCCGCTCGATGTCGTCCGGCTGCGACGAGGTCGAGAGCATCACGACCGGCAGGGTGCGCAGGCGGCGGTCCTCCTTGATGGTGTGCAGCACCTCAAAGCCTGACATCCCCGGCATGTTGACATCCAGAATCACGGCGTCAGGCAGGGGGTCGCCGCCTCGCAGCTGCTCCAGCGCCTCGGCGCCGCTGCGGCAGGTCGTGACCATGAGCTGATCGGCATGCTCCTCAAAGACCTCCTGCGCCAGCAGCAGGTCGGCGGGGTTATCGTCCACCAGGAGCACATGGAAAGGCCGGGTCACGGCGCAGCCCTCAGGCGGCCCGCGCCAGACAGGGGGAAAGAGGCGCTCACCCCCGCACTATACGTGCCGGGCTGGGCAGCCTTGTGGGCCGCGCGGCGGCGCCCAGGACTAGGGCCGTGCAGGCGCCGCCACAATTGGGTATCCTCGGGGACCCTCAGTTCACCGCTTCCCACCTGCCTTCAGGAGACTTTCTTGGCCCCCACTGCCCTTTCCCTGTCTGTCCTGAACGCCCTGAGTCCGGCGGCTTTTGCCGCCCATTTTGCCGGGGTGCTGGAACATTCGCCGCACTACGCCGCCCAGGTGGCGGCCGGGCGTCCCTTTGACACGCCTGAAGCGCTAGCCCAGGCCTTTGCCCAGGCCGCCCGCAGCGGGTCGCCGGCCGAGACGCTGGCCCTGATTCGCGCCCACCCCGACCTGGCCGGCAAGGCCGCGCTGGCCGGTGATCTGACCCCGGAAAGCGCCCACGAGCAAGCCAGCGCTGGCCTGGACCGCCTGACCCCCGAGGAATACGCGGAGTTTCAGGCGCTGAACGCGGCGTATCATGAGCGCTTTGCCATGCCCTACGTGGTGTGCGTGCGCGAACAGACCAAAGCCAGCATTTTCGAGGGTGCCCGGCGCCGCCTGACCCACACCCCCGAGCAGGAACGTGGGGCGGCCTTGCACGAGATTGGCCGCATTGCGCGCCTGCGTGTCCTCGACCTCATTCACAGCCAGGAGCAGCCATGACGGTCAAGGTCAAACTGGGCGACAACAATTATGGCAAGGCCGATGTGCGGCTGTTCAAGGTTTTTCGGGACCGGCCCCAGCACGACATCAAGGATGTGCAGGTGCGCGTAGCGGTCACCGGAGATTTTGAGGCCGCCCACTCGGTGGGTGACAACACGGGTCTGGTGGCCACCGACACCATGCGCAACCTGGTCTACGCCCTGGCCCGCGACGGCCTGACCGGCAGTATCGAGGCGTTTGGGCAGCACCTGGCTGCCGAGCTGATGGCGCGTGGCCCGCGCGTGACAGGAGCCAGGGTCACCCTGACCGAACACACCTGGGCACGCCTGATGAGCGGCGGCCAGCCGCACGACCACTCGTTCGTGCGCCAGATGCCCAAGCACACCGCGACTGTTGAACGGACAGCCGGCGACACCCAGGTGGAAAGCGGGATTGACGACCTGTATCTGCTGAAAACCACCAACAGCGGCTGGGCCGGCTTTCACCGCGACGAATTCACGACCCTGCCCGAAACGCATGACCGCATTCTGGCCACTGTCGTGAGCGCCCGCTGGACCTACCGCACCCCCGACTGTGACCACGACGACGTGTGGCAGCGGGCGTATACGGCGCTGCTGGACGTGTTCCCCGACCACTACTCGCCCAGCATGCAGCACACCCTGTACCGGCTGGGCGAGGCGGTGCTGGACCGCTGCCCCGAGATGGAGCGCGTTCATTTTTCGTTTCCCAACCGGCACCACATCCTGTACCCACTGGAGCGCTACGGCATGACCAACCCCGGCACCATCTTTCATGCCGACGCCGAGCCGTACGGGGTTATTGAAGGCTGGGTGGAGCGGGCGTGAGCGGCGCTGGCCTGAGCACCCATGTGCTTGACACTGCGCGGGGGCGCCCAGCGGCAGGCGTACGTGTGCAACTGTTCCGCGCCGCCGCCGAACGCGAACTCCTGCGCGACACCGTGACCAATGCCGATGGCCGCACCGACGGGCCTTTACTGGCGCCCGGCACCTTGCAGGCCGGCACCTACGAACTGGCCTTTCACGTCGCGCCCTATTTTGCTGACCTCACGGCAGAGCCGCCCTTTCTGGACGTGGTCACGCTGCGCTTCACCGTGGCGGGCACAGACGCGCACTACCATGTGCCGCTTCTGGTCTCGCCGTGGTCCTACAGCACCTACCGGGGCAGCTAAAGGCAAGGCGGCGCTGGCGGCCAGCGACGACTGAACCAAGTGACCTTCCAAACACCTACAGTCGCCCTGAGCAGCGGCTACGCTTCGACCCTCGCGCCTTCTGCTTTCACCCTTTGCCCCGCCACATAGACGGTGTTCACCCTCAGATCGGGCGTCAGCAGGGTCAGGTCGGCGCGCTGGCCAGCGCTCAGTTCGCCCCGGTCTGTCAGGCCCAGCGACCGTGCTGGGGTGAGGCTCAGCATGCGGCTCACCTCATGCAGCGACACGCCAAGGGCCACAGCGCTGCGCAGGGCCGCGTCCATCGTCAGCACACTCCCGGCCAGGGTGCCGTCGGCCAGGGTGGCGCGGCCCCCCTGCACCTGAACGGGCTGGCCGCCCAGTTCGCTGGCCCCGTCGCCCAGCCCGGCGGCCCGCATGGCGTCTGTAATCAGCACCACGCGCCCAGGGGCCGCTGCACGGGCCAGCAAGAACGAGGTGTTATGGACGTGCAACCCGTCCAGAATGACCTCCAGGGTGGCGTCGGGGTCGGCCAGCAGCGCTCCGGCCGGACCGGGCGCCCGGCCTTCAATGCCTCCCATCGCGTTGAACAGGTGGGTGGCGCAGGCCTGCCCACCCGCCTCACGCACCACCCGGAGCGCGGCCTGCACGGTCTCGGCGTCGGCGCGGGTGTGGCCGATGCCCACCCGGACCCCGGCCTGTGCAAAAGCCTGGGCCGCTGCCAGCGCGCCGGGCAGTTCGGGCGCCAGGGTGACGGCCCGCACCGCGCCCGTCGCCAGCACCTGCGCCACCCGTTCTGGCGTGGGGGCCAGGGCGCACGGCGGCTGCGCGCCCAGCCGGTCTGGGCTGATGAAAGGCCCCTCCAGGTGTGCGCCGGGCAGATCGGCGCCGCCGGGAACGCCGCCGGCGCGCCGGACCTCGGCCACGGCGGTCAGGGCACGCAGCACCTCTGGCCAGGGATTGGTAATGGTGGTCGGCAGCAGCGTTGTGGTGCCGCACGCGGCATGAAAGCGGGCCAGAGTGCGAATCCCCTCGGGGCCGTCCATCGTGTCGCCGCCCGCTCCTCCGTGAACATGGGTGTCCACGAAGCCGGGCAGAATCAGCGTGTCGCGCGGCGCCTGCGCGTCGGGCACGACCGCCTCAATCTGGCCGCCGCGCAGGATCAAGCGGCCCGGCTGAAGGCCACCGGGCAACACCAACACACCACGGAGTTCTGCGGGCGAATGAGCGGGGTCGTGGGTCATGAATTGGCCTGCATCCTAACGGGAAGCGCGGCCCCCCGGCGGCCCGGTGCGTAAACAAGGTGTCAACCCAACACACAAGGCGCTCTGTTCAGGGCAGAATAGAGGGGCTATGGCACGAGTGAAAACAAAAGATGAGCGCCAGACCACTTCCCCCTTTGACGCCTTTGACGGGCTGATGGCGACGGCGGCCCTGGACCCGCAAACCCGCGCCCTGGCCGAGGGCGGCGCCGATACTGACGCGGTCAATGCCGCCCTGAGCGAGACCCTAAACAGCGCGCTGCGGCGCTGGGGCCTGGGCCTGCACCACCTGCGCCATGAGGCCCAGGTCACCGACAGCGGCCAGGACATCGCCATCCTGACGGGCGGGCGGCAGACAGCCCTGGTCAGCGAGGGGCCCGCAGCCCTGGCCCGCGCCCTGGAAGCGATGGGCGCCGCCGACGAGCGGGGCCTGAGCCTGTGGGGCGTGCTGGGCGAAGGTCACCGCGTCCCTGGCGACACGCCTTTTGCCCGCCTGCGCGTCCTGATTGAAGACGCCCGTGACTTCGAAACCGAGTGGACCCCGGCGCGCGGCGGCGCCTTTCACCGCACCTGGCGCACCGGCGACACCCTGTTTGTCGAAGTGGCGCGCCCCGCTTCGCCGCAAACCGCCCTGTCGGACGCCGCCTGGGACGTGATTACCAGCATCAAGGACCGCACCTTTCAGCGTGAGCTGATGCGCCGCAGCGAGGAGATGGGCATGCTGGGGGCCCTGCTGGGCGCCCGCCACGCCAGCGCGCGCAACAACCTGGCGGCTCTGCCGGATGCCCACTTCACGGTGCAGGCGACCATTCAGACCCTGAGTGGTCCGCAGGCCCGCCAGGCCGAGGAATACCGCACTGCCCTGCGTCTGGCCACCGAGGAACTGGACGCCCTGCAGGGTCAGGCCACCCGCCAGCTGGCCGAGGTGCTGCGCCACGGCCTGAAAGACAGCTGAACGGCCTGGCGATGATTCGGCAGTAGACCGCTACAGTCTCAAGCGCGGACCTCAGAGCGGTTAAGGACTGATCCCTGGCAACCGCTCTGAGGTAAACAAAGGGAATGGCCCAAAGAGGCGGAGGCGTCCAGGTTCGCCGTTCTCCTTAGGATCGCGCTGGCAGCCGGTTTGTAAGGCTAGCGCAGTGAGGATATGACGCTGGAGGACAGACCAGCGCCCTTGCAAGCTCTTGTGACAAGGGCCGGCGGCGTGCCACAGGCAAAGTCGCGCGTCGCTGGACTCAAGAGCGCCGCCGGGGACGGCTCTGCCAGAGCCACAAACACATGCAAAAGCAGGGACGCCGCTGGCGTCCCTGCTCTGTGTTCCCGCATCTTTGGCGTTGCCCTTCGCTAGTCTCTCTCCTCTTCAGGCTCTGGAGCATTGAGCCAGGAGCTGCTTCCTGGCACCAACGCCATATCACACAGGGCCAGGAACGCCCGGTCGTCAGGCTGAGCGCTGACGCCCAGGGTCCAGGTGCCTGCGGGCAGCTCCCCCAGCAGGTAATTCACGGCCCGCTCCGGCCGGATGGCACCTGGCAGCAGGGTCAGGCCCAGCGGGTCGCGCGTCAGGCGCAGGTCCTGTCGAAAGGGAGCGTCCTCAAGCCACTCGGTCAGGCCAGCCTGGGCCTGATCCAGCGCCAGCGCCAGGCCGTAAGGGTCGCGCAGCCGCACCAGCAGCGGGCGGCCCTGCCGTTCGGTGACCGTCACCTCTAGCCCCAGCTGGCCCAGGGCGTTCAGGTGACCGGCCGCCTGGGCCGCCAGCGACAGCGCCGCCTCGGTGTCGGCCTGGGCTTCCAGGGTCAGCCTCCGCCACGCCGCGTCTTCCTGACCGTCGGGGGTGAGGATAAGGGCGCCGTACTCCAGCACCTGCCAGGACGTGAAGGCGGCCGGGACAGCCAGCAGCTCTTCCTCGTTCAGACCGGTCACGGGAATCAGGTCGGCCTGGCCCAGCAGCGTGCCCAGGCCGCTTGCTAGGTGACTCAGGTCAGCGGTCTGGGCCGGGTCGTACAGGGTGCCCAGGGGATTGAGAAAAACAGCAGTCATACGCCCATGCTAGAGCCTGCCGTTTCCGGCACCGTTACCCGCCCGCCACCGCCAGGGCAGGCACCCGCGCGGCCGGGGCGCCCGTGGCCTCCAGGGTCCAGTCCAGAGTGCTGCCCAGGGCCTCTATCTGACTGAGCAGGTCCAAGATGTTGCCGGCCACCGTGAACACGTCCAGGGGATGAGCCCGCTCGCCGTCTTCCAGCCAGAACCCCTCGGCCTGCAAACTGAAGTCCCCGGTGTAGGGGTCGGCACCAGCGTGGCCGCCCTTAACCTGCGTGAGCAGCAGCCCGGTCACCCCAGCCGTCACCGCCTCATCGGGGGTGGTGCCCGGCTGAATGGCCAGGTTGCTGGCCCCCACCCCTACCACGCCCTGATAGCCCAGACGCGCGGCGTGGCCGGTGCTGTCCAGCCCCGCGCGGGCGGCCGTCTGGGCGTTGTGCATGAAGGCCTTGAGGCGGCCGCCTTCCAGCAGTGTCAGGGGCGCGCTGGGACAGCCTTCGGCGTCAAAAGCGCGTGACCGCAGCCCCAGGGGCAGCGTGGCGTCGTCCACCAGGGTCACCAGGTCACTGGCGACCACCTCGCCCAGCCGGCCGGCCAGTGGGCTCTTGCCTTCCTCGACCATGCGCCCGCTGAACATGGAGGCGAACAGGCGCAGCAAGTCGGCCAGACATTCGCCGGTAATCACCGCCGGAAAGGTGCCGGTCGGCGCGGGGCGCGCCCCCAGCAGCGCCAGGCTCTTCTGAGCAGCGGTCAGGGCGGTCTGGGTGGGGTCCAGGCCCGCAAAGTCGCGGGTGAACTGCCAGTCGCCGCTCATGCGGTTTTCGCTTCCCTCACGCGCCAGCGGATAGGCGTAGGTCAGCGCGTGCAGGGCGCGGCCTTCACGGCGCAGGCCCTCGGTGTTGCCCACCAGGGTCTCGGTCTGGCTGTCCTCGTAGCCGGTATAGGGCACACTGGCCACGCGGGGGTCGTGCCTGCGGGCCGCCTCTTCCAGTTGCAGGGCCACCGCCACTTTTTGCGCGGCGGTAACGCCGCTGAGGCCTTCGCCCCAGGTGTCCACGCTGGGCGGCGTGCCCCAGGCGCGCAGGGCTGCGCCCGCTTCGGGGGCCACCAGTTCGGCGTTCTGCACCGCCGAGCGCAGCGCCCGTTCCAGCGCAGGCCGCGACAGGTTCTCGGTGAACGAATAGCCCCAGGCGCCGCCCACCAGCGCCCGCAAGCCCACCCCCTGCTGCGTCGAGACCTTAAATTCACTGACCTCGCCGGTGTGCGCCTCAATGCTGGTCGCGGCTGTGCGGCGCGCGTACACCTCCAGGGCCACCCCCTGCGCCTGCGCGGCCGATAGCAAGTAGGTGCGCGCGGCGTCCAGACTCAGCTGCTCTGCTCCGTTCAGATCGGCGCCGGTCATGCGCGGCCTCCCACGGTGATTTCGCTGAGCAGAATGTGGGGTTGCCCCACATCGGTGGGAATGCTGCCCGACACGCTGCCGCACATTCCCTGCCCCAGCGCGAGGTCGCCCGCCACCCCCACGATGTTCTGCAAATCCTGCGCGCCGTTGCCCACCAGTGACGCTCCCTTGACCGGTTCGGCCAGTTCTCCGCCGCGAATCATGTACGCCTCGTGGACCGCAAAGTTGTATTCGCCGGTGCCGGGCGTCACGCTGCCGCCGCCCATGCGCCGGGCGTACATCCCCAGGTCCACCTGCCCGATCAGGCCCTCAGGGGTCTGGTCGCCCCGGTCAATAAACGTCGAGCGCATGCGGCTGGCGGGCGCGAAGGTGTAATTCTGACGGCGGCCACTGCCGGTGCGGCGGTGCCCGGTCTGCAACTCGCCCACCCGGTCAGCCAGGAAGGATTTCAGAATGCCGCCCTCAATCAGGACCGTGCGTTCGGCGGGCATGCCCTCGTCGTCCACGTTGACCATGCCCCAGGCGCCCGGAATGGTGCCGTCGTCAATGGCCGTTACGCAGGGGTGGGCAATGGCCTGCCCCAGCCGGTCACCGAACACGCTGGCGTCCCTGGCCACGGCGGTCGTTTCCAGAATGTGCCCGCAGGCCTCGTGAAAGATGACCCCCCCGAACTCATTGCCGATGACCACAGGAATCTTGCCGGCCGGGGCGTGGCGGGCGCGCAGCATGGCCCCGGCGATGCGGGCGGCCTCGGCGCCGATGCTCTCTGGGGTTACGTCCTCGAAATACTCCAGGCCGCGCCCCGCGCCAGGGCCATAGAACCCGCTCTCGCGCAGGAGGCCGTCCTGGGCAATCGCAGACACCGACAGGCGGGTCCACACGCGCTCGTCTTCGGCCCACAGGCCTTCGGAGTTGGCCACCAGCACGCGCTGCACCCGGTCCAGGTAATTCACGTCCACCGTTTTGACGTCGGCTGCGCCCGCAGCGGCCCCGTGGGCGCGGCGCATCAGAGCCAGCTTGGCCTGGCTGCTGGCCTGAAGCGGGTGGTCGCGCACCACATACAGCGGGCGCGCGGACGCCCTGCGGAAGTCCAGCCCGCCGCTGCCGCCGGCGCTGACCTCGCCCTGCCCGGCCTGCGCGCTGGCCAGATCGGCGGCTAATTGCCGCAGGCCGCCCGGCGTGACGTCATTGGTGTAGGCGTAGACCACGCGGGTGCCGTACAGCAGGCGCAGGCCCGCGCCGTACAGGTTGCCGCCGCCCGCGTCGCGCACCTCGCCCTGGTGCAGCCGCAACTGGGTGCTGAGGGTGTCCTCGACAAACAGCTCGGCAAAGTCGGCGCCGCCCGCCCGCGCCCGCGTGAGCACATCCGCGCAGAGGGTGGGGTCCAGCAGTGAGGTCGTCTGAAAGGTGGTCATCTGTGGGGACTCCTTGTAACCAGAGGCCAGAAGGCCAGAGTTGAATTGAAGAACCCAGACAGCATGCCGCACCGAGCGCTGCTTTGCCTCCGCAACCTGGCGTAACCGCAGCAGGACGGGGCTGGCCATATCGGAACAGCCACTCTCGTACGCTGCGGTCTATGGGATGGAGGCTGGCGGTTACCCCTTTCATCTGGAAGAGCACTGCTGAGCCAACGCCGTCCCTCTCAGCCCACTGGCACGCTCGCCTGTCGTGCGGCGCTGCTTTCCAGGCTTTAGACGGCACAACCAAATTGCCCGTACACCTCGTCAGCCTCCGTGCAACCCGCTTTTGAACCCACCACACACTCGATTGCCCATCTTGGCGCGCGGCAGGCCAGTGCTATTCTGGCCTGGAAGTTCCCTCTCTGTCCGCGCTGTTCAAGCGGGTTGTCGGGTCTCCCCCTGTGGTGACTGTCAGACGCCCACATGATCCAATGTTGAGGCACGGTTCAGCGCCGCGCCGACCCCAGGAGGACCGTGTGATGCCCAGACTGCTTGCCCGTCAAAGCTGGCTGACCCGTTACCAACCGGGCGAACTGGCACTGGGGGCGGCCTACGTGGCCGCGTATCTGCTGCTGGACCGGGCTTCTAAACCCTTTGAAGCCTACGACGGTATCTCGCTGTGGTATCTGCCCTACGGCCTGTTGCTGGCGGTCTGGCTGCTGTACGGGCTAAAAAGTGTGCCTTTCGTGTGGCTGGGCATCGTGCTGGTGGACGCCCTGAGTGGGTATCCCGTCAACCTGCTTATCAACCTGCTGAGCGTGGTGGGCTTTGCACTGACCATTGGCCCCCTGGCCCGCCTGCTGGGCCTGGACCCCCGGTTGCCGCGCCTGGCCGACGTGCTGAACCTGGCGGTGCTGGCGCTGGGGGTGGCCTTCGTTTACGGTCTGGTCACGGTCTACGCGCTGGTGCTGGCCGGCATTCTCGCCCCAGAGGCGGTGCGCGCCATCCTGCCCGTCTGGTGGGTGGGCGACCTGGTTGGGGCGCTGGTCCTGACCCCTTTTGTGCTCGTGTGGCTGGCCCCGCTGAAGCGCCAGGACTTGAGCTTGCGGGAATTGCCTGCCCGCCTAGCCGGCCCCCTCAGGGTGCGCGGAGCAGAGCTGCTGGCGCAGGCCCTGAGTCTGCCGCTGACGGTGTGGCTGGTGTTTGCTGTAGCGCCGCTGCACGACTGGCACCTGTTTTACCTGTGTTTTCTGCCGGTGGTGTGGATCGCGCTGCGCTGCGGGCTGCCCGGCGCCACGCTGGCCGTGGTGGTCAACAGCGCCCTGATTGCCGGGGCGGTCTGGCTGACCGGCGACCGCGTCGAGAGCCTGGTGCAGCTTCAGGTGCTGGTGGCCGCGCTGTCGCTGACCGGGCTCATCCTGGGGCAGCAGCAGAGCGCCCAGCAGCAGATGCGGGCCCAGCGCGAAACGCTCTTTCAGGCGCTGAACGCTGCCCACGTCGAAATTATCGGCCGCCTGACTGCCGCTTTAGACTGGCGCGACGGGCACACCGGCGACCATACCTTCCGCATGGCCAGCCTGTGCGGGGCCATTGCCCGCCAGCTGGGCACCGACGCGGCCACCTGCGAGCGCATCGGCCTGGCGGCGCTGCTGCACGACCTGGGCAAGATAGGTATTCCGGACGCCATCCTGCACAAGGCGGGCCCCCTGAGCCCCGACGAATGGGCCGTGATGCGCCGCCATCCTCTGATTGGCGGCGAACTCCTGCGCGAAAGTCCGGCCCCGGTCGTGCAACTGGCCGAGCAGGTCGCCCTGACCCACCATGAACGCTGGGACGGCACCGGTTATCCCCAGGGCCTGCGCGCAGAGGAGATTCCCCTGGCCGGCCGCATTGCCGCCGTGGCCGACGTCTATGACGCCCTGACGAGTGACCGCCCCTACCGCCTGGCCTGGTCGCAGGATCGGGCGCTCAGTGAACTTCAGCGTGGGTCGGGCACCCAGTTCGACCCGGCGGTGGTGCGCGCGCTGCTGGCGGTGCTTCAGCAGCCTCTGCCCGTGCCTGTCGCCCTCAGAAGTGACCTGGAACCACTGCTGGCCTTTGCGCCGCGCGGCACGCCAGCTGATTGACACTGCTCCTTGGAAGCGCAGTGCCGCAGTCAGAGAGCGATTGTTCGCCTCGTGGAAGAGCGTCGCTACCAGCAGTCGTCATACCGTGGAGAGCCTCTCTCCCCAGCGCACGCTCAATGGTGTTGGGTTTACTCAGAGCGGATACATGCGCTGCTGACACTATTTGAACCGTCTGGAGCAATGTCAGGTACAGCGCATCTCTGACCGCCGCGCAACCGGGAGAGCCAGAAGGCTTCTGCAGATCCGTTCCAACGTGTAAGCCGGACAGACGCAACAAGCCGCCAAGTCATGAGACTACTGGCGGTTTGAACTCGGGCCATCTGGGTTCTACCCGCCAATATTGACGGTAGGCGCACCCATGACGATGGTGCCGCCGTGCACGGTCATATCGCCCTGGCGGGCCGCTGGCATCTTGTTGATAAAGACCGTGGCGCTGCCGCGCGCAATGGTGTCCGGCGGGCCAACACAGACACACATGTCGCCCACGCGCGCAGCCGGCATCCGGCCAATCATGACCGTGGGGCTGCCCTTGCTGATGGGCCCACCCACATGCGGCGTGTTTCCTGTGACCATAGGGCAGGTGTGGTTGTCACCAATGCGCGCGGCTGGAGGCATGGGCCCAGTGTACCCAAACGCTTTGTGCATTTCCCAACAGACCGGCACCCGGTTTCTGAGTCATAACTCAGGAATGGCGCGGCCCCGACAGATTAGCGACGAACAGATTGTGGCAGCGGCCCAGGAAGTTTTTCTGGAACAGGGATTTTCGGCCACCACGGCGGCCATTGCCCGGCGGGCCGGGGTGTCTGAAGGCACCCTGTTCAACCGCTTTACCAGCAAAGAGGACCTGTTTGCAGCGGCCATCGGCCTAACGAACTACGGCCAGTGGCGGGCGGCCCTGCTGGAAGCGGCTGGTCAGGGCGAGGTCCGGCGCAATCTGGAGCGCGCGGCTCTGAGCATGCTGCACGAGGCCGAGCAGCTGGTGCCCCGGCTGATGGTGGTGTTCTCGCGCGGGCATGATCCCAGTCACAACCCCATGCTCGACCGGCTGGATGACCCCATGCGGGCAGACGCGGGCGTGCTGGCCGCCTACCTGCAGGCCGAGGTGCGCCTGGGCCGTCTGCGGCCTCTGGACGCCGACATCGCGGCCCTGACGATGGTGGGCGCCCTGACGCATTACATCCACCAGGAACAGGTGATGCCCCCGGCCGGGCGTGCCCCTATTGAGGCTGGACGCCTGGTGCGCGGCCTGCTGGACGTGCTGTGGCCAGGATTGGCGCCGTGACCCGCACGCTGAAAGTAAGTGAGCCTTCACTTATAAATGGCCAGAGCTGGGGGCCAGGTCCACCGGAAGAGGGACGACCCAGCCACCCTGCCTGATTCACCTTTTTCCTAGCCGCTTGTGCGGCTCCTTTCGAGGTCACCATGTTTCGTTCAAGACCGCTTCTTCTGTCCCTGCTGCTGGGTACAGCCCTGAGCTTGGAACCCGCGCGGGCCCAGGGCAGCGCGCCGCCCAGCCCGGCATCCAGCCCGCCTCCCCCAGCCACCGCCCCCCAGAGCGGCCCGCTGTCCCTGAATGACCTGCTGCTGGCGCTGCGCGCCGCGCCGGGCTGGCGCGCGGCCGACCTGACTTACCGCGCCGCGCAGCTGACCCTGCAAAGCGCGCGCACCCGTGCGGGCCTGAGCGTCAGCGCCGGGGCCGACGGCGCCCTGAACCGCGTGCCCTGGGACGGCGGCGAGTGGAAAGGCAGCGGCACGCTGACCGTGACCGCCAGCCTGGCCGTGCTGCCCTGGTCACCCGCTTTTGAAGGGGTGCGCAGCGCCGAGCGCGCCCTGGCCGCCGCCGCCCTGACCCTGCGCGCCGAACGCGCGAGCCTGACCGCACAGCTGTTTCAGGCGTATGCCGGGGTGCGGCAGGCCCAGAGCGCCCTGACGGCGGCCCAGGCCCAGACCACCCTGGCGGCGCGGGTGCTGACGATCACGCAGGCCCAGCAGACGCAGGGCCTCCAGACCGGCGCCGGGGTGCTGGAGCGGCAAGCCGCACTGGAGGGGGCACAGGCCGCCGAGGCGCAGGCTGCGCGCGCCGTAACCCAGGCGCAGCAGGCCATCACGCGGCTGCTGGGCACCGCCGTCACGCTGGCCCCCACCTCTTCCCTGCCCGACCTGACCCCTGCGGGCGACCTGCCAGCGCTGCTGACCCGCGCCCTGGCACAGCGGCCGGAGGTCAATCGCGCCCGCGCCGCTGTGAGCGACGCCCAGGCTGGCCGCGCCGCTGCGGCCCTGGACGTCCGGCTGCCCGACCTGAGTGCCGGGGTGCGCGCCGGGCAGCTGGCCGACGCCCAGGGCAATCCTGGCCGTACGGTCAGCGCCACCCTGAACGTGAAAGCGGGTGTGCTGGGCGCGCAGGTCAGCGTGCCGCTGCGCGACACCAGTGCAGCGGTGACGGGCGTGGCCCTGTCCCTCAGTGCCTCTTTGCCCCTGCTGGGCCGCCCGCAGGACACCGCACTGGCACAGGCCGAACTGGGGCTGGCACAGGCGGCGCTGGCCCTGGAGACCGCGCAGCAGGGCGCCGAACTGGAAGTCCGCACCCGCTTTGCGGCCCTCGAAGATGAACGCAGCGGCCTTCCCGCTGCCCAGACTCGGCAGGCCGCCGCCGCCCTGGCTGTCCAGAATGCCCGCGCCCGTCTGGACGCGGGCCTGGGCACAGCGCTGGACGTGGCCCAGGCCGAACTGAACCTGCTACAAGCCGACCAGGCGCTGACGGCTGCGCGCGACCGCGTCACCCTGGCCGGGCTGGCCCTGGCCCAGGCCACCGCCGACCTTGACCCGCTGCTGCTGACCCTTGCCCCCACCCCCCTGCTCACCGGAGGCCGCCCATGACCCGTCTGTCCCCCCGTGCCCTGCCCCTGCTGGCCCCCATTCTCCTGTCGCTGACCCTGGGAACGGCCTCGGCCCAGACCGCCCTGACGCTGCCCGGCGCCGTGAGCCGCGCGCTGACCAGCGGCACCGATGTCACGACCGCCCGCGCCAACCTGCAAAAGGCGCAGGCGGGCCTGCGGGCCGTGCGGGCCGACCCCACCAGCCTGTTGCCCACGCTGACCCAGGCCGAACAGGACGTGGCCGCGCAGGCCGCCGCCCTGGACGCCGCCAAGCTGGGCGCGGCGCAGGCCGCTGTCTCGGGCTACCTGGCCGCCGCCGAGGGCGAAGCGCGGGCGTCCCTGGCCGCCGCGCAGGTGGCGCTGAGCGACCGCAACCTGAAAATTGCCCAGGCCCGCCTGGCCGCGCGGGTCGCCACCGCTCTGGACGTCAGCCGCGCCCAGAACAGCCTGAACAGTGACCGTCAGGACCTCGCCAGCGCGCGGGCTGCCCTGCCCGTGCTGGAAGCGCAGCTGACCCGCACCCTCAACCTCCCAGCGGGCACCGACTTGAAACTGGGGGCGGTGCCCGCCGCGCCCAAGCTGAGCACCACCCTGGCCACGCTGCAAACTGGCCTGGACAAGCGCCTGCCCAGCCTGGTGCAGGCCGCGAACGGCGCGAGTTTTGCGGCCCTGCAAGTTCGCCTGGCCGACAACGATTACACCCCGGCGCGCACCCTGGAAGACGCCCGCGTGACGGCCCAGAACGCGCAGCGCGGCCTGGATGACGGCCTGCGCGCCGCCCAGACCGGCGTGCGCGACGCCTACCGCAGTGCCCAGGATGCCCAGGAGCGCGTGACTCTGGCCCGCGAGGCGCTGCAAAACGCCCAGAGCAGTCTGACCCAGGCCCAGGCGCGCCTGAAAGCCGGCACCGCCGCCGCCGTGGAGGTGCAGCAGGCGCAGCTGCAGGTGCAGCAGGCCGCGTTCAGTCTGACCCAGGCGCAGGGCGGCGTCTGGCGCGCGCTCTCGGCGCTGGGGAGCGCGGCCGGCGTGGACGTGACTGGGCTGGTGAACTGATGGCCGGAACCCGCCCAAGGCTTCTGGCGGTGCTGACTGGCGTGCTGCTGCTCAGCGCCTGTGCCGGCGGGGGCGAGGGCCGCCAGAACGGCAACGACCTGGACGCCGCCCCGGCCAAGACGACCACCCTGCGCGTGACCACCGTGACCGCCCAGCAGGGCCGCCTGAGCGCGCAGCGCAGCGCCAGCGCCACCATCCGAGCCGAGCGCGACAGCCAGGTCGCCGCGCAGGCCAGCGGCGTGGTGGCGCGCCTGCTGGTTCAGGAGGGCGAGCAGGTCTCGGCGGGACAGGTCGTGGCGCAGCTGGACGACGCCCCGCAGCGCCAGGCGCTGGAAAACGCCCGACTTCAGGTGCAGCAGGCCCAGCTGAGCCTGGCCCAGACCAGCCGCACCACCCAGGGCTCAGAAGCGGCGCTGCGCGCGGCGGTGACGGCGGCGCAGGCCAGTCTGTCGCAGGCCCAGAGCAGTGCCCAGAGCGCCGAAAATCTGTATGGCCTGGGCGGCATCAGTCAGGCGGACCTGCAGGCGGCGCGGGCGCAGCTGGCCCAGGCCCAGAGTGGGCTGGCCCAGGCCCGCACCAACCTGGCCCAGAATGGCCAGAGCGCCCAGAACAGCGTGCCGCTGGGCCGCGTGGGGCTGGAACAGGCCCAGGCAGGTGTGCGCCAGGCCGAGGAAAACCTGGCCCGCGCCGCCGTGCGTGCGCCCTTTGCCGGCACCGTAGCCGATCTGAGCGCCGAGATCGGGGAATTTGTGGCGCAGGGCTCGCCGGTCTTCCGGCTGGTGGACCCCGGCAGCATCCGCGCGCAGTTCAATGTGCCGGCCGCCGACGCCCCCGGCCTGCGCGCCGGGACAGCCCTGAACCTGGGCTACGGCGGCGTGAACTACGTGGCGACCGTGGTGGACACCCCCGGGATTGCGGGCAGCAACCGGCTGGTGCGGATCACGGCGCGCGTGCAGGGCGGTGAGGCGCTGCCCGTGGGCGCCGCCGCCCAAGCCCGTTACCGCGTGACGCTGGGGCAGGGCGTCCTGATTCCCAGCGCCGCCGTGCAGGCTGACGGCGGAAAGAATGTCGTGTACACCGTGGCCGGCGGCGTGGCCGAGCGCACGCCGGTGACGGTGGTGGCCGAAAGCGGCGCCCAGGTGGCGGTGCAGGGCCTCCCGGCAGGCCAGCGCGTGATTGCCCCGGTGCCGGCCAGCCTGCAGAGTGGCGCGCGGGTGACCGCCGAGACCCGCGCGCCTGCCGCCAGCGGGGCCACCCCATGAGCACCCACGACCCCGCCGATTTTCACGCTCCGCCAGGCACATTGCCTGACGGCACACCCGAACCCGCCGTGCATCCGCTGGTGCGCTTCAGCGTGCGCAACTACGTCTTTTCTATCGGCGTGTTCGTGATGCTGGTGCTGGCGGGTCTGGTCGCCACCTTCCGGCTGGGTGTGGAGCTGCTGCCCAATTTCGAGGTGCCGGTGCTGGCCGTCAGCACGGCGTATCCCGGCGCCAACCCCGATCAGGTGGACCGCGAGGTCAGCCGCCGCATTGAGGACGCGGTCAGCACCCTGGCCGGCGTGGTGGACATCAACACCACCTCGGTCACCAACCAGTCGGCCGTGGTGATTACGTTCACCGACGCCACCGATGTGGACAGCGCCGCCAACTCGGTGTCGCAGGCGGTGGCGGCCATCCGCGCCGCGCTGCCCGACGGGTCTGAAGCCCCGGTGGTCCAGAAATTTGACCCCAACGACACCCCCATTCTGTCGCTGGCCCTGCTGGGCGGCAGCGCCCCCCCCGCCGAGGTCACGGCCCTGGCCGAGGACGTGCTGGTGCCGCGCCTGGAACGGGTGGACGGCGTGGCCGATGTCAGCCTGACCGGCGGCCCCGAGCGGCAGGTGCAGGTGCTGCTGGACCCTGCCCGCCTCCAGAGTTACAACCTGACCCCGGCGCGGGTGACCCAAGCCATCGGCGCCAGCGCGCTGGACCTGCCAGCCGGCTCGGTGACACAGGGCGGCACGCAGACGCAGTTTTCCACCCGGAATACCCCGCGCAGCGCGGCTGAGGTGGCGCGCATTCCGGTAGACACCCAGACGGGCCTGACCGTGGGCGACGTGGCGGCGGTGCGCGACACGGCCGCCGCGCCGACCTCGCTGGCGCGCGTGAATGGGCAGCCCGCCGTGCTGCTCAGCGTGCGCAAGGGCAGCGGCACCAACTCGGTGGCTGTGGCCGACAACGTGCGCGCAGCGATGGAAGCCCAGCCCCTGCCCGCCGGCTACCGCCTGAGCCTGGCCAGCGACACCACCCGCGAAACCCGCGCCACCGTGGAAGACACCTTTAAGGAGTTCCTGTTGGCCGTGGCGGCGGTGGGCGTGATCTGCCTGCTGTTTCTGGGCCGCCTGAACACGGTCTTCGCGGTGATTCTGGCCATTCCTATTTCCATCAGTGCGGCGCCGCTGCTCTTTAGCCTGCTGGGCTTCACCTTCAACATCATCTCGCTGCTGGCCATCATCGTGGCCATCGGCATCGTGGTCGACGACTCGATTGTGGTGGGCGAGAACGTGCAGCGCTACCGCGACATGGGCTACAGCCCCATTCGCAGTGTGCTGCTGGGCGGCTCGGAGGTTTTCTCGGCCGTGACCGCCGCCAGCTTCTCTCTGTTGGCCGTGCTGCTGCCCCTCAGCTTTATGCCGGGCATCCTGGGTCAGTTTTTCAGTCAGTTTGGGCTGGGGATTGCGGCGGCCATTGCGCTGTCGTGGCTCGAAAGCCTGCTGTTCCTGACCGTGCGGATGGCGTACACCCGTGACCCCGAGCCACTTACCTGGCGCGAGGTGCCCGGTGTGCTGGGGCGCTTTCCGCACCTGCTGCGTGCCAGTCTGATCGGCGTTCGCACCCTGCCCGGCCTGCTGGGCCTGGCCCTGGCCGGGGCTGCGCTCACGGCAGTGCTGGACCGCGTCGCTGGTCTGGCCCTGCCGTTGGCCCTGGGCCTGGGGGCAGTGCTGGCACCGCTGGCACTGGCGGCCGGGCGCTACCTCTTGACTGTCCTGTACGCCACCCTGGAGGCCCTGACCGGCACCCTGCACGGCGTGACCAACCGGGGCGTGCAGGCGGCGGCGCGCGCCTACGCCCGCAGCCTGGGCGGCGCGCTGCGGCGGCCCTGGGCGGTCATGCTGGTGGCGGGCCTGTTTCTGCTGAGTGCCGGCCTGGCCGTGCGCGGGCTGGGCTTCGCCTTCGTGCCTCAGACCGACAGCGGCTCGCTGAGCGTGGATCTGGAACTGCCCACCGGCACCGACCTGACCACCACCAACCGCCTGACCGGGCAGCTGGAAGACAACCTGCTGGCCCGGCCCGAGGTGCGCCTGGTGCAGACCAGCGTGGGCTCGGGCGCCCTGACGGGCGGCAACACCCCCAACTCGGCCAGCCTGACCGTAACCCTGGTGGACCGGGAGGCGCGCCCCGGCATTGAGGTGCTGGTGGCCCGGTATCTGGCGCAGTTGCGCCCGGTGACTGCCAGCGTGCCCGGCACCGAGCTGCTGGTGGCTTCCAATCAGGGTGGTCCAGGCGGCAGCGCCGACATTACCCTGGCCCTGACCGCCCCCAACCAGGCGCTGCTGATCGAGCGCAACCGCGCGGTGGTGCGCCTGCTGGCCCGGGACCCCAACCTGCGCAGCGTGGACAGCAGCCTCAGCGCCACCCGCCAGGAGCGCACCTTTGTACCGGACAGCACCGCGCTGGCAGGCACGGGCCTCAGCGCCAGCGACGTGGCCCAGGCGCTGCGCACCTACAACGACGGCAGCGTGGCCGGGCGCGTGCGCGACGGTGACCGCAGCGTGGACATCGTGGTCCGCCTGGACCCGGCCCTCATCAGCGGCGAACAGAGCCTGCTGACCCAGACGGTCTACTCGCCCGCACTGGAGGCCAACCTGAATCTGGGTGATCTGGGCGCCTTCTCGCTGGCCCAGGCGCCCGCCACCCTCAGCCGACTGAACAAGGCTTACACCGCCACGCTGGACATCACGCTGCAAGACGGCGGGCCCAACCCCTTCGCCTATCAGCAGGAACTGGTGGACCGGGTCGAGAAGGCGGGACTGCTGGCAGGCGGCGTGACCCTGGGCAACGCCAGCGCCTTTGGCAGCGCAGGCCTGACCGGCGACCTCGTGTTTTACGGCCCCATTCTGATGCTCGTGGCCGTGCTGCTGACCTATCTGGTCCTGGGCAGCCAGTTCAACTCGTTCCGGTATCCGGTGTATCTGCTGCTGCCCGTGCCGATTGCCATTGTGGGGGCGCTGTGGACCCTGAACTTCTTTGGGGTCAACCTGGACGTGATTACGGTACTGGGAATGGTGATTCTGCTGGGGCTCTCCACCAAGAATTCCATCCTGTACCTGGAATTTGTGACCGAACGCATCCGCACCCTCCCCCTGCGCGAGGCGCTGATTGAGGCGGCCGAGTTGCGGTTCCGGCCCATCCTGATGACCACTCTGACCGTGCTGGTCATCAGCATTCCCCTGATTCTGGGCCAGGGCGACGGCGCCGAGTTCCGCCGGGGCCTGGGCATCGTGATTCTGGGCGGCGTCATCACCTCAACCCTGCTGACCTTCTATGTGGTCCCCAGCGTGTTCTGGCAGTTCGAGCGGCGGCGGGTGGCACCTGCACCTTCAACTGCACCTGTGCTGGGCGCCGGCGACTGAGGTTCGCCAGTCACAGGAAGCAAAGCGAAACTGACAGTGACAACTCTTGTTTCCGCTCCGACGACACCCTCTTTGCCACAGCAGAGATGAACAGAAACTCCCTTTGATGCACCACCCTAAATAGCTCAGAGCCACCCTCAGGTCATCGTAGGGTAGCTCTGAGCTTTGGTTTGAAAGGTAGAGGTAATGCCTCTGAGCGGCGGCGTTGGCGAAGACCTGTTGTCAGAAAGAGGGGGTGACGTATACCGTTAGCTGTGTCGGGTACGTCAAGCCTAGCGACCTCTCTGCGCACGGCCCTGAGTTTTCAGGGTGCTCGCCAGCTCCTTCGAGCTTGTCGCAATCAGCTATGAAGACTGCTTCTCGTTGTCTTGCCATTTCCAGTGTCTACTTTTGATCTTGCATCCTGGTGGAGCAGTTTGACAGCTGGGTTCTAAAGCCAACCGGTTGCGCCAAGTCGCATTCAGGTGAAGCTCTCACTCCAGCCCGTAGACCCGCCGGACTGTGCTGCGGCGCAGCAATCTCGCGGCGCCTGTCGCCTGGTCGAGGATGAGGACTTCGCCAGCAGCCGTCATGCCGTACAGCACGCCATTGACGAAACTGAGGCCATAGATCCCCTCAAAGCCTGTCAGGCCCACGTTGCTGACTGCCCCAGTCTCTGGATTCACCGTGACGAGGCGGTCAGACGCACCAGCGACAACGGTTGCATAGAGCGTGCCATCGGGCGCAAACGCCAGGTCACCGCTCAGAATCTCGCTGTGTGCCTCTACATTGAGCTGCGTGGCGACTCCCTGGACAGGATCGATGCGGTAAAAGTGGCCATACTCGTCACCAGCGAACAGTTCGCCCTGGGCATTAAAAGCAAGCGCATTGAGGGCGTTCATATGTTTGCCCCCCACAGCAGTGGCGGCGCCCGTCTGCGGATCAACGCGGAACAGCATATTGCTTGTGACCGCGTACAGGTTTCCTGATTGGGGCTGCCGGGCGAGATCAGAGAACTGGATGGCGGGGACCAGCGTGGCAACCTGGACGTCGGCGCCGCCCGACAAATTGACGGCATAGAGATGATGCCCAGACACAGCGAGAACGTGCGCCTCAGGTGCTGGCGGCTGTGTTGGTGGGGCCGCCGAAGGCGAGCATGCAGCAAGGACGGCGGTGAAAAGGGCTAAATAAATCGTGGTTTTGAGAGACATACCCAACTCCTTGGACCAGCAGGCTGGCCTGATGTCGTCACCGTATGGAGAAGCGGGTGACATGGAAGTGACACCGGGCTCCTGCCACTGCTCCAGGGAGTGTGTTGATGTGCGCCCAAAGACTCCACCGCTCCCGTTGTTCGTCGAGCATCATTTGGTAAGCCAGATAGCGCCATCGCCACTCCGCCCTTAGATGAAATCCAGACTCGTCTGCGCTCGGAGCTGTGGCAAGTTGTTGACATAAGGTGCTCCGGCGATGAGTGGCCAGAAGATGCGGCGCCCCAGCGTTCTGTCATCCATATTCTTTAAGCTCAGTGCTGTGACTGCGTCTGTGCTGCCTGAAAACGAGTTCACCCGCCTCCTTGACCTCGCGCGGTATCAGATTCTCGATACAGGCACCGAAGAGTCGTTTGACCGCATCACCCGCCTCGCTGCCCGGCTTCTGAACGTGCCAGTCGCTATGCTCAACCTCGTTGATCAGCACCGCGTCTGGGGCAAAGCCGCGCATGGCCTTCCCCGCGTCACCGCCAACCGGCCGGACGTCTTCTGTGCCTGGGCCATTCTGGATGACCAGCCCCTCGTGGTGGAGGACGCCCAACGGGACGGACGGTTTCAGCACAGTCCCATCGTCGTGGGTGAACCGCATATCC
Organism: Deinococcus arboris; assembly: GCF_009755355.1. GTDB lineage: Bacteria > Deinococcota > Deinococci > Deinococcales > Deinococcaceae > Deinococcus > Deinococcus betulae. The sequence continues at coordinate 60,080 of NZ_WQLB01000006.1, forward strand.
GCATGTATGCGGGCGCGCCCCTCACCACCCCGGCTGGGCACCGGATCGGCACTCTGTGTATCCTCGACGCCGAACCCCGGCAGGTGCAGGCTGGTGACGTAGAGGCGCTGCAAGACCTCGCGGCTATGGCCATGCAGGAGCTGGAGTTCCGCCGCCTCACCCTTGAACTAGACCGGGCGGCCCAGGCGCAGAGTCTGCAGGTCACAGAGCTGCGCCGCACCCTGGAACAGGCCCGGATTCTCGAAGGCGTCAGCAGTGTGATGGACCTTGACCTGGACCCAACCGAGGCGGTCGCCGCCGCTGCGCCCCTGTTGGCTGAAGCCGTGGGAGCAGACGCCACCGCGCTGCTGCTCTGGACAGAGGACCGGATGGACGTGCAGTGGCTGGGCGACGCACCGCGCCATCAGACAGAGTCTCTGACGGCCCACGTGCGGGCCCTGGCCTGTCCGTATCAGACCGCCCGCACCCCAGCGTTTTTGGATGCTGGCCAGAGGGGCAATGACCCAGCCCTGGCCTGGTTGCCACTGGGCACTCTACAGGGGCAGACTTGCCTGCTGGTGCTTGTGCGGCCGACTGAACCAGGGCTGGCGACTTGGCGACCAAGTGAGCAGGCGCTGCTGTCTGCGGCCAGCCGCACAGTGGCCTATGCGCTAGCTCGTCAGGAAAACCTGACCAGAGTGCAGAGCTAGCAAGGGCATTTTCAGGGGCCTGATTATCCCGCCATCTGCTAGGGGTGCAATGCCTCTAGAGGGAAGGGTCCAGCGACTCAAGGCGAGGAGGCTGGCTGGGCTGTGCGTGGCCGGAAGCCTGATCGCCCCCGTTCTCTCCTTATCGTCATCGGTGACGTCCCACCGCAGTCCCACCGCTCTCCCTCAGCCAGTTGGGTGTTCAGCAACGGCTTCATCACCGAGGCGCCGTGGTCAGGCACGAACCCTTGGAGCAGTGGAACATCAAGTCTGCGCCGCTCCTGACCGAGGAACTCCGCCACTGGGAACCCTGACGTGGTTCCCGATGGTCTCTGGACAAGGTCAGCGCTTGGGGTGGTGAAAACAAGCAGTGGCTTTGGAGCGGTGAGGATCAAGACGGCGCTGTCTTTGTCATGCTCCTTCAGCAACGTCAAGCTAACGAGGCAGTCAAATGCTTTTTTGTCCACCTCCCCGATGAAGGTCGTGTCCCGGAGTCTGTATCATTTGCGGCAGACGAGACCGTAATAGGCAGACGCAGGACCACAACCCCTCACCTGTACCGCTTTTCCAGCAATTCGGCCAGGGCCTGCCACTCGGCCTGTTTGGCGCCGGGCAGTTGCCGCGCCAGGGCGGCCAGATAGCGGTCCAGGTGGGTGCGGGTCAGGCCGCCAGGGTCCACTCCCAGCTCACTGGCCGCTTCCGGAATCAGCACGTCGGCCATCGGGCCAATCAGCCGGGTGAGGTTCCACTGCAGGTCTTCCAGAAAGCCAATGCCTAGAGGTGGCTCAGGCGCGGCGCCCCCACCCAGGGCGCGCTCCAGGGTGCCGCCTTCGGTGGTCTGGTCCAGCATCCGGTCAAAGGCGCGGGTGGCTTCGGCCGCGTCCCCACGAACGATGCCGTGAATGATGTCCTCGTGGGTGGCGTAGAGCGCTGGAAAGCGGCCACCCTGCAGCAGTTCAGTGCTGACCGCCCGCAGCAGATTGGCGAGGGGCATGTGAATGGCCCGTAAGAGGCGCAGCACCACCGGGTTGCCCGCCGCCTGGGCCACCGCCAGGTGCAGCGCCAGGTCGGCCTGGATAAAACTTTCCGGGTCGCCCTGCACGTCCCGCATGGTGTGCAGGTGCTCTAGGAGTTCCGCGTGCTGCTCGGGGCCCGCGTGACGGGCGGCCTGCGCAATGGTGTAGTGCTCCAGCACCTGCCGGGTGTCGAGGAAGGCGCGGGCCTCGACTTCGTCGTGCACCGCCCCCAGCCAGAGGTTGATGCTGGGGGCCTGCTGGGTCACGGGCAGCACCACGGTGCCGCGCCCAGGCCGGGCGTCCACCACGCCACTGGCCGAGAGAATACTGATGGCCTCGCGCACCGCCGCCACGCTGGTACCGTAGCGCTGGGCCAGCTCCCGCTGACTGGGCAGGGTATCGCCAGGACGCAACTGGCCGTCCAGCAGCAGCGTTTGCAGGTGCACGGCGATGTGTTCGCCCAGCGACCGTTTGTCCAGCGCTTCGGTGGGAAAGGTGCCCTCGCTCATGGCCGGCCCCCAGGGCGCAGGCGGCTCAGGGCCAGGTGTAGGCTTACGCGCAGGCGCTCGATGGCCGTCACCAGATCTCCCAGTTCGTCGGGACGGCCCCCTGACCGAATCTGGATGGGGCCATCCAACTGGCCCAGGCTGGCCTGCTGCGCCGCGTCGGTAATCGCCAGGATGACCCCCACCAGACGCCGCACCGCGCGGTAGGCCAGCCCGGCCGCCGTCAGCGCCGTGACCGCGCAGGCCAGCAGCACCAGCCACAGTTGCCGCGACAGGACCGCGTTCAGATCGCCCAGCGTGACCCCAATCGTCAGGTGAAACAGCAAAGTTCCCTGCGGCGCGGCCTGTCCCGGCAGCCGCAGGGCCCGGCCCGCCTGGGTGTCGTACACCGCCAGCTGCGTCACCTCGTAAGTCTGGCGTTGCCCACGGGTGGCGTCCAGCGTCGTCACTGCTGCCTGGAGGTGCTCGCGCACGCTGTCGGGCGCCGCCGCACTCAGGGTGGCCTGGGCCGCGCGGTAGGCGTCGGCGCGCGTGTCTGACAGCGCCAGGTGGCTGCCCGCCGGCTGGGCGTTTAAGAAAGCGTCCAGTTGCGCCCGCAGCAGCCAGTCGGTCTGCGGCGCATCGCTGATGAAATATCTGGGGACGTCACCCGCTGGCTGAATGTCAAGAAAGGCCACGCTGGGCGACGCCACCGCTGCGCGCAGCTGCATATTCACCTGGGTCAGGTCTGTGACATCCAGACTGCTGGCCAGCACGCTTGCCACCGAAGCACTGAGGGACCGCGAGACAGCATTCAGTTCGGCGCGGCGCTGAGCCACCAGGGTCAGGGCCACCAGCAGGCCCAGCAGCAGAATTGGCAGCACCGTGATGAGCAGGGCTTTGGTGCGCAGACCCAGGCGGCGCTCTGAGCGGGGAACGATGAGGGGCACACGGGTGGTGGTGACGGTCATAAAGACTCCAGGTGATTCAGGCAGAATCTTTGAACTCAGTCCATTGATCTGAACATTGAAACAGTTGACTTGAAAGTAAGTGCAGCCTACACTCGCCGTGTCCTTCAACACAAGTTCGCCGCAGGGCACCGAAGCCTAAAAGTGCGTGCCGAACACCGTTTTTCGCTGCCTGGAGACACCAGGACAGCCCCTAAGGAGTTGCCATGATCCGGACCACTCTTCCCCGTTTGCTTTCTGCGGCTCTGCTGCTGACCCTGGGCTTGGCTCAGGCCCAAAAGGTTGACACCATCAGCATTGGCGTCGCCGTGGCACAAACCAGCAACACGGCGCTGCTGGGCCAGGAACAGGTGATCGGGGCCAAATTTGCCGAGAAGTACCTGAATGCGCGCGGCGGCATTAACGGCACGCCTTTCAAGCTGGTGTTTCAGGACACGGGCGGCGACGAGGCCGGCGCCATCAACGCCTTTCAGAACCTAATTACCAAAGACCGGGTGCTGGGCATCGTGGGGCCTACCCTGTCGCAGCAGGCGTTTGCCTCTGACCCCATCGCCGAGCGCGCCAAGGTGCCAGTACTGGGCCCCAGCAACACCGCCAAGGGCATTCCGCAGATCGGCAATTTCGTGGCGCGGGTGTCGGCTCCAGTGGCCGTGGTCGCCCCCAACGCCGTGAAACAGGCTCTGAAGCTGGACCCCAAGATCAAAGACGTGGCCGTGCTGTACGCGCAGAACGACGCTTTTTCCACCAGCGAAACCGGCACCTTTCAGGAGACGGTCAAGGCCCAGGGGCTGACCCTCTCGACCGTGCAGAAGTTCCAGACGACCGATACAGACTTCACCACGCAGGTCACGGCCGTGCTGAACGCCAAGGTGGACCTCGTGATTATCTCGGGGCTGGCGGCCGACGGCGGCAACCTCGTCAAACAGCTGCGCCAGCTGGGCTACAAGGGCCTGATTATCGGGGGCAACGGCCTGAACACCTCCAACATGTTTCCGGTCTGCCAGAAGCTGTGTGACGGCGTGATTATCGCCCAGGCCTACAGCCCCAATCAGGGCAGCGCGGCCAACCAGGTGTTCGTGAAGGAATACACCGCGCAGTACAAGAAGGCGCCGCCGCAGTTTGCCGCCCAGGCCTATGCCGGCGTGCAGGTGATGGTCGAAGCCCTGAAGGCCATTGACCGCAAGAAGAAGCTGACCACCTGGGACGTGGACGACCTGCGCATAGAGCTGAACAAGCAGATTCTGCTGGGCAAATACAACACGCCGCTGGGCCTGATCTCCTTTGACAAGGAAGGCGAGGTCATTCAGAAAGAGTTCTATGTGGCGCAGATTCGCATGAAGGACGCCAAGAACGGCAGCTTTGTGTATCTGAAGTAACGGCGCCCCAATCGCCTTTTTCCCCGTGCCGCCAGCTTGCCCTCCAGGCTGGCGGCTCCCCTTTGAAGGAGTCACATGGAAGCCAGTCAACTGGTGCAGAACCTGCTGAACGGCCTGGCGATTGGCAGCGTGTATGCCATCTTCGCGCTGGGCTACACCCTGGTGTTTTCGATTCTGGGCATCATCAATTTCGCCCACGCTGCCGTGTTTACCCTCGGCGCCTACTTCACCTACACGCTGGTCGTGGGTCAATTTGAGAACAACGGGCTCCTGAAAGGCGTGAATCTGTTTCCAGACGGATCGCCGTTTTCGGGCCAGCCTCTGACCTTCGCCCTGGCCACCCTATTAGGCGCGGTGGGGGCAGGTCTGGTGGCGGTGCTGATTGAGCGGTTGGCCTTTAGGCCCATGCGCTCGCGCGGCGCCGACCCCCTGCTGGCCCTCGTCAGTTCGCTGGGCGTGGCGCTGGTGATCGTGAACCTGATTCAGCTGCTGGTGGGCGCCGAAATCTACAACTTCCCTTCTGACGCCTACGGCGAAACGCCGCCCGCCCTCTCGTTCACGCTGGGCGGCAACGTGGTGATTCTCCGGACCGTCCAGGTCATCATTTTTGCCGTCAGCTTGGTCATGCTAACGGTGCTGGGCTTTGTCATCGGCCGCACCAAGATTGGCAAGGCGCTGCGAGCCGTGGCAGAAAATCCGGGCACCGCCAGCCTGCTGGGCATCAGCGTGGACCGCTTTATCGTCATTACCTTTTTCCTGTCGGGCTTCGTGGGCGGGCTGGCCGGCACCCTGGTGGGCACGGCGTTCGGCGTGGCTGGACCGTATTTCGGCGTCAGTTACGGGCTCAAGGGGCTGGCGGTCATCGTGCTGGGCGGGCTGGGCAGTATTCCGGGCGCAGTGCTGGGCGGGCTGGTTATCGGGCTGGCCGAAGCCTTTGTGCCCGCCGACTACTCGGCCTACAAGGACGCGGTGGCCTTTGCGCTGCTGTTCGCCATTCTGCTGGTGCGCCCGCAGGGGCTGCTGGGCCGCAGCGCCATTCAGAAGGTGTGACGTGAACGATTTTCTCCAAACCTATGGTTTTCTGATCGCCACCATGTTGCAAGCGGGTCTGCTGGGCCTCAGTCTGTACTTCCCGCTCCAGGCAGGGCAACTGAGCCTGGCCAGCCCCGGCTTCTATGCTCTGGGCGGGTACGTGGCCGCCATTCTGCTCACCAACCCCTCGTTCGCGGGCCTGCGGGACACGCTGGGGCAGGGCATCTTTCCGCTGACGTGGCTGGCGGGGGCCGTGCTGGGCGGCCTGCTGGGCGTAGTGGTGGGTGTGCCGGCGCTGCGGCTGCGCGGCATTTACCTGGCGCTGGCCACCATCGCCTTCGTGGAAATCCTGCGGGTGGTGGCGCTGAACCTGACGGTGACGGGCGGCGCCGTGGGTATCTTCGGCATTCCGCAAACCTTCGGGTTTCAGGACCGCTGGCAGTACATCTTTCTGTTCGGGCCCCTACTGGCGCTGACCCTGCTGTTTGCGCGGCAGCTGGAACGCTCGCGGGTCGGCCGGGCCCTGCGCGCCCTCCGCGAGGACGAACTGGCTGCCGACGCCATGGGTGTGCCGCCCACCCAGTACAAGGTGCTGGCTTTCGTGATTGGCGCGGCCCTGGCGGGACTGGTGGGGGCCATGAGCGCGCCCTTCCTGAACACCTGGAATGCCAAGCAGGGGACGTTCGACTCGTCCATCACCATCCTGGCCGCGGTGCTGATTGGCGGCAGCCGCAACATCTGGGGCCCCGTGGTGGGCGGCGCGCTGCTGGCCGCCGTGCCCGAGGTGCTGCGGTTCCTGGCCGACTGGCGCCTGGTGATCAACGGCCTGGTGCTGGTGGTGGCCAGCCTGTATCTGCCGCAGGGCATTGTCGGGGCCCTGGCCCGCCTGACCCGGCCCCGCCCCCCGCAGCGTCCCCTGGCGCCGGCCTACGAGAAACAGCCATGACAGCCTCCTCCACTCCTCTCCTCCAAGCCCGCGAGATGACCCGGCGCTTCGGCGGTCTGGTCGCCGTGGACCACGTTTCTTTCGATGTCCATGAGGGTGAGATCTTCGGTCTGATCGGGCCCAACGGCGCGGGCAAGACCACCCTGTTTAACCTGATGACCGGCCTGACGCCTCCTTCCAGCGGCACCCTGAGCTACCAGGGCCAGCCGATTACGGGCCTGCCGCCGCACCGCGTGGCGCAGACTGGCCTGAGCCGCACCTTTCAGAACATCCGCCTGTTCCGGGGCCTGTCCGCGCTGGAGAATGTCAAGATTGCCCAGCACACCCGCACCCACGCGGGGCTGTGGCGCGGCGTTTTTGGCGGGGCGCGGGCCGAGGAAGTGGCCGTCGAGCGCCGCGCCTGGGACCTGCTGGACCTGGTCGGCCTGAGCGACCGCGCGGGCGAACTGGCGGGCAATTTCAGCTACGGCGACCAGCGCCGCCTGGAAATTGCCCGCGCTCTGGCCACCGAGCCGCGCGTGCTGCTGCTGGACGAACCGGCCGCTGGCATGAACACCGCCGAGAAGGGCCAGCTGACGGCTTTTATCCGCCAGGTGCGCGATCAGTTTGACCTAACGGTGCTGGTTATTGAACACCATGTGCCGCTGGTTATGAACCTCTGTGACCGGGTGGCAGTGCTGAATTTCGGCAAGCTGATCGCTGTGGGCGACCCCGCTACCGTACAGCGCGACCCGAAAGTGATTGAAGCGTATCTGGGAGGCGAAGAATGACGCTGCTGGAAATCGAGAATCTGAGCGTCAACTACGGCGCCATTCAGGCCGTGCGGGGCCTGTCGCTAACTGTGCAGGAGGGCGAGGTGGTGACGCTGATTGGCGCCAACGGAGCCGGGAAGACGACCACCCTGCGCGCCGTGTCCCGGCTGCTGCGCCCGGTGGCCGGCCAGATTCGCTTTGCAGGCCGCGATATCACCCGCGCGCCTGCTGATCAAGCTGTGCGCCTGGGCATTGCGCAGAGCCCGGAAGGCCGGCAGGTGCTGGCCCGCCAGAGCGTGCAAGACAATCTGGAACTGGGCGCCTACACCCGGAAGGGCAACTTCCGGGCGGACCTTTACGAGATGTACGAGCGCTTTCCCCGTCTGGGCGAGCGGCGCACGCAGCTGGCGGGCACCTTGTCCGGCGGCGAGCAGCAGATGCTGGCCATCGCCCGCGCCCTGATGAGCCGGCCCAAACTGCTGCTGCTGGACGAACCCAGCCTGGGCCTGGCCCCCATCATCGTGCGCGAGATTTTTAGCATCATCCGCGAACTGAACGAACAGGGCGTCACGATTTTGCTGGTGGAGCAGAATGCCCGCCTGGCCATGAATGCCAGCCACCGCACCTATGTGCTGGAGGCCGGGCAACTGACCTTCAGCGGCGTCAGTGCCGACTTGGTCAACGACGAACGGGTGCTGCACGCTTATCTGGGCGGCTAATGGCCTTTCTTTGAACCCGGCGTGTCCTCGTTCAGTCGGCGGGGACACGCCGCACCTATGTCTTGAGCTGGTTGGTGCGGCTGCTTTTCGCACCCTGGGTCTTCTTCATCAGCAGGCGCCACAGGGGTCAGCCACAATTTAGGGGATCCCAACCGTCAGCCTGTCTTGATACCAGACAGGGCATCTCTCCTGTCGTTCGACCCCTCTTCAACTTCTCGTCATCGCGGCAAGGACACCCTGGCCTTCACCCGCTACAGTGAACTCCACTATGAAGCCACTGGCGACCCGCCTGGCCAACTTTGGCCCTTCTGTGTTCAGTGAATTGACCCGGCTTGCGGCGGTTCATCGGGCCGTAAATCTTGGGCAGGGCTTTCCTGACTTTGCCCCTGAGCTCTTCGTGCTGGACGCCTTACGGAGTGCAGCAGGCGGCCCACAGCAGTATGCGCCGCCTGCCGGTCTCCTTGAGCTGCGGCAGGCGCTGTCCACCTTCCTGACCTCCAGTTGCGGGTTTGCCCCTGACCCCGAGACAGAAGTGACGGTGACCGTGGGCGCCACAGAGTCGATGCACGCCGCTGTCCAGGCCCTGATCAACCCAGGCGACGAAGTGGTCATTCTGGAACCGAGCTATGACATGTACGCGCCACAGGTCGAATTTGCGCAGGGGATCGTGCGCCGCGTAGCCCTGGTGCCTGACGACGCTGGTCACTGGTGCCTGAATCTGGAGGCCGTGCGGGCCCTCGTGACGCCCAAGACCAAAGCGCTGATTCTAAATACCCCCCATAATCCAACCGGCAAGGTGTTCTCGTACGCCGAACTGGCCGGCCTGGCCGAGCTGGCGCTGGAATTTGACCTGTATGTGCTGGCCGATGAGGTCTACAGCCACCTCGTCTACGAAGGCGAGCACGTCTCGGTCGCGTCGTTGCCGGGCATGCGTGAGCGGACCATCACCATCGGCTCGGCGGGCAAGCTCTTTTCCGTGACGGGCTGGCGGGTGGGCTGGGCCGTGGCCTCTCCTGAGGTAAGTACGGCCCTCCGGGCGGGTCACACTTTCGTGACGTTTGCGGCGCCCACGCCTCTTCAGGTCGCCTTGACTGTGGCCTTGACCCACATGCAGACCCTATCAGTGACGGCACAGACCTTCCGGCAGCGGCGTGACCAATTGGCGGCGGCGCTCACGGCTGCCGGTTTACCGCCTTATCCCGCGCAGGGCGGCTACTTTTTGACCGCAGATGTCTCTGCTCTGGGCCAGGATGAGGCTGAAGTGGCCCGGTTCCTTCTCACCGAAGCAGGAGTGGCCGCGCTGCCAATGGGCGTGTTTTACAGCCCGGCGACCCGTCCTCTGGTCCCAAGACTACGCTTCGCCTTCTGCAAGTCCGGTGAGGTGCTGGACGAGGCCGCCCGCCGGCTGGCCCGAGTGCCAGTACCTTCAGCGACTGCCGAGGTACAGCACAGCTGAACCCCGGCAGAGTCCCCTCAAGCGGATCGGAGCAGCTCTAGTCGTAATCCATCAATAATTGACAAAACTTGTAATCTTCTCGTAGGGTCTGGAAGCATGAGCACCTGCCCCAGAGGTTTCCTATAGCTGCGCTCGCTGGTCTCCATGTCCTGAGCCTGGAATCCCGCCGCAGCGAGGACATGCAGGCCCTGATCCGCACCTACGGGGGAAGCCCTCAGGTTGCGCCCAGCATGCGCGAACGGCCGCTTGATCTGAGCAGTGCCCTGGCCCTATTTCAGCGGCACCTGCTGACCGGAGATATACACGCTATCGTTTGTCAGGCTGGCGTGGGCACCCGGACGTTCCTTCAGGCGCTGGCTCCTACTCAACTTGAGGCCCTTCAGAACGTGCCTTTTCTTGCGCTCGGCCCCATATCAGCGCGTGTGCTGAGCGATTTCGGGCTCAGCCGCGTTCAGGTGACCCAGCCTCACCTGTGGCCCCAGGTGGCTGAACACCTGCTGGCCACCCTCTCGCGGGGCCAGCACGCGGTCATCCTCGAATACGGCGAGGCCATGCCAGCCGCCCTGGTCCGTAAACTGGGTGCCGCTGGTATTCGGGTCACCAGCTTGCCCGTTTACCACTGCGCTTTTCCGATCAATCCTGTTCCCCTCGCTCAGGCGGTCCGTGACGTTGTGCTGGGGGGGCCTGATGTCCTGCTGCTTTCGAGAGGCACGCAGCTGCTCCATTTCTTGAAATATGCGGAGAGGCTTGGTCTTCAGGCAGAAGCCCGCGCCGGCCTGAACCGTCTGGTCACGGTCAGTATTGGCCCGGCGTGCAGTGAGGCGGCCACCGACCTGGGCCTCCGGATTGACCTGGAAGCCGACCCACACACCATGACCACGCTGGTACGGCTGGCGGCGGAGAAGGCCCACGGCGTCCTGGCCCAGCGCCTGAGCCGCACCGGATAGCCCATGCGGTTACTCGGGGACGCCCCCCTTAATTAAGTCGGAGCGATAGGATGGCGCTCCGGTGGCAGCCTTGCGCCTCAGTCACGGCCTGGACGTATTTTTCAGGTGGTTCGTTTATTCAAGGGCCGAACGACTGCTCGGAAGAACAGGCTGCGCGTGTCACAGAGTTGCTCTAGCGCAGCGGAGAAGCCATTGGTGCGCTGGACGGGCGGTCCCGATGGCCCAGACGGCGTCAACCTCTCAGACTCACTGCCAACTCCAGGCGCCCGCCGAAAGGCCAGTTCGGCTTGATTAACCCTCGACGGTCAAGACCAAGAACGGCATCTAATTGACAGCATTAGTCAACTAGAATGTGGTCGCTTGCCAGGCCACCAATCCGCTTCCATTCTCCCTTCACCTGCTGACCCTTTCCAGGCTCGGCGTGTCTTTTTTCAGGATGCCTCATGACCAGTACGGACTATCAACCCTCCATCTTTTCGGGGCACACACCGCTTGAACGGGCTCGCCAGGTCGTTGGTGCGCTGGCGGCCACGGCAGTCCAGCGCGACCGCGATGCTGGTCTGCCTGACCTAGAAGTGCGTCTGCTGCGCGCGGCGGGCCTGCTTGACCTGGTGGTGCCCCAGCACTACGGCGGTCAGGGCGGCACCTGGCCAGAGGCGCTGGAAGTCGTGCGGGCACTGTCTCATGACAGCGGCTCTCTGGGCCAGTTGTATGGCAATCACCTGGGTCTGCTGATTGCGCCTCACCTCTCGGGGAGCACGGCGCAGCAGGCCTTTTATTACCGGGGCACCGCCGAGCACCAGTGGTTCTGGGCCAATGCGCTGAACACCCGCGACCCCAGGCTGCGGCTGACGCAGACCGGTGCAGGCGAATTCCGCCTGAATGGCGTTAAGGGTTTCGGCACAGGCGTGGCGGTGGGCGACCAGCGACTCTTCAGTGCTGTGCCAGTAGACGGCGGGGACCCGGTCACCTTTGTCCTGCCGCAGGACCGCGAGGGGGTGCACGCTCAGGAGGACTGGGACTCGTTTGGGCAGCGCCGGACAGCTAGCGGCACGGTCAACTTTGATGGGGTTCAGCTTAGGCCAGAGGAAATCCTCAGTGGCTCGTCGTCCGAGCAGGCGTTTTCGACATTTTCTGGCGTTATCTCGCAGGCCACCAAGACGTTTATCTACCTGGGCATTGCCGAAAGTGCGCTGGTTTCAGCCCGCGACTACCTGCGCACCCAGGCCCGGCCCTGGTTGACGTCTGGCGTCACGCAGGCCAGCCACGACCCTTACGTGCTGCGACAGTACGCCGAACTCTGGGTGGCGCTTCAGGGGGCACTGGCGCTGGCCCGTCACGCGGCGACCACGGTCCAGGCCGCCTGGTGCCAGGAGTGGGCTCTGACCGCCGCCGAACGCGGCGCTGCAGCGGTTGACGTCTTCGCCGCCAAGGTCAGCGCAACCCAGGCGGGCCTACAGATCACCAGCCGCCTCTTCGAACTCCTGGGGCCGCGCGCCACGACGACAGAACTGGGCTTTGACCGTTTCTGGCGGGACCTGCGGACCTTTACCCTTCACGACCCTGTAGACTACAAGTTGAAAGAAATTGGCGACCAATTGCTGAATGACACCTGGCCGGCAGTGACTCAGTATTCCTGAAGAGATTGGCCACACGACACTCGGAAGAGGATGTGTGTGGCCTTCTTTTGGACTGTTGGGTGCGATGAGGGCACGTTCAGGGGAACGCGGCGACTGGACGGCCCTTCAAACTCAGCAGCCTTTGGCAGGGGATCTGGGCCAACCCTTGACGACCTGCATATGGCGTGGTTGGCGTTGGTGTGACTTCATGACAGAGGACATCAGGCTCAGCGCCACAGAAGAGTCGCTGTGCCAGCTGCCAGCAGGGCAGCGGCCCAGACCCGGTCCAGGTTGACCCACGCCTGACGCAAAATGGTCAGGCCAACGTAGTGGTAGACCAGCAGCGCCACAGCGGCCATGACGGTGAACATACCCAGCGTGTGTACGGCCACTGCGCCCAGCCCAGCCCAGACGGGCGCCGTGCTGGCCATCAGGTGGCCGCTGTGAGCGGCATGGTGCAGGGCACCTGCGTGCCCGGAAGATGGCAGCACCAGCGGCAGCAGCATCAGCCCGGCGCCGTGGGCGGTCGACATCAGAAACGACCAGAGCGTCAGGTCGCGGAAGCCGACTTTCATGCCCACCCAGCGGGGATGGGCGTCGGGCCGCAGCAGTTTGTAGGCCCCAAATGCCAGGATGGCGCCTGCACCCACCCACCGCAGCACCAAGCTGTCCAGTACCAGGCCAGCCAGCCCCACCAGCACCAGCACGAGGAGAATGGAAAGCGCGTGGCCCAGCGCGATAGGCAGCAGCGCGCGCCAGACTGCCTTTGGCGCCCGCTGCTGCAGGCCCAGTGCGACGGCGAACAACCAACCCATCGCGGGGTTGAGGCCGTGCAGGCCGCCGAGGAGCAGCAGCGCGGGCCAGGTGACCGCATCGTTCATGCCGGCACTCAGGGGTTGGGGTAACAGAATGAGTCGGACGAGGCGTCTCCGCCTTGCAGGCGCACCTGGTGGGCCCGTTTCTCCCCAAAGTCCACCAGAAAGTCAGGATCAAGGGTCAGGCCTCCGCCAGGCTGCACGTCCAGTTTGGCCGCCCAGCCCCGAATTCCCGCTGGATAGAACTGGTCGTCCCAAGACGCGTACAGAGAATTGGTGACATAGACGCGCTGCCCGTCCCGGCTGACTTCCACCATCTGCGGCCCGCCGGTCAGCGGCTCATCCGAGCGGGGGTGGCCGGTGCGCCGCACAATGCCGCCCAGGTGTACCGAGCCCACCAGGCGCGGCTCGAACGGATTGCTCACGTCGTACTGCCGCAGTTCGCCAGTGCCCCAGCACGAGACATACAGGAACTGGTCATCCAGCGAGAGATTGATGTCGGTAATCAGGGGCGGCACAGCCCCAAACCCCTGCAGCAGCGGCGGCAGGTCAGCGGGGTCGGCCGGTTCAGCGGGCACCTCAATCACCTTCTGAATCTTCCATTCGGTGCCGTCCAGATGCCACAGCCATACAGACGCCGAAAGGTCGGCCAGGCTGGTCACCACGCCCACAAAGCCGTAGGTCTGCCGGGGGTCGTGGGCGGGGCGCAGTTCCAGCACCATCTGCTGCTCGGCGCCCAGATCCAGGGTTTTGACATGCTCGCGCGTGCGCAGGTTCCAGATATGAAGGCTGTGGCCGTAGCCGCCCGCCAGCAGAATCTCGGGATTCAGTCCCTGTTCCACCATGTTCGGTGTGCCCCACTCGGAAGTCAGCATGGTGTCGTGCCCTAGGTGCCACCAGAAATCGTAGGAGAGGTGCTGCGGCCCACGGTTCTTTTCCCAGGCGCCTTTGATGTCAAAAGTGGTGTGGTCCAGCACAAAAATGCCGCCGGGTCCGTCGCCCGAAGGCGACCCCAGGGCGTTCATGTACACGGCGTCGGGGCCGCAGTGCACCGTATGGGGCCGGCTATAGCCCGTTTTGGCCTCCAGCTCCTGCGGCTCGATGATCTTGTGGATCGTCGGCTGCCGGGGATCAGGTTTGGTGTCGATGATGTACAGCCGCGAAGAGCGCAGGCCCGGCACCAGCAGGTAACGCCGCTCTACGTGGGGGTGGGGCATGGTGGGGCACAGCGCCGCGCTACACGCGTTCCAGCCAAAATGGTGCAGCTCATCGCCCAGATTGGGCATGTCCAGGCGGCCCACCTCCTGTGCGTAGGTGGGGGAGGTCGGGTCAAGGTCCAGGACCACTAGGGCGTCTGGGGTGCGGCCGGTGGCGTCAATCTCGACCACGTAGGCCAGGGTTTCGCGCGGCGCGCTCTGGGCCATGCTGGGCGACGGGTAGAACGTGGGGTCTGGCCGGAAGGTTCGTGACGACATGGAAGCTCCTGTCTGAAAAGGCCCTGCAAGGATGGTTGACAAAAGTTATCAAATTTACTTTGGGGATGACCGCACAGCTGGGAGGAGGCGAAAGGCGCCCCTGAGCAGCGAAAGAGCCGCCCTGCCGGCGAGCTCTACTTGGTTGGCCGAGCGAACGCTGCAGTGTGCTGGGCCGTGACATGCACCGGCTGGCCCACCTGCACGGTTACGGCCGCTTTCGGCAGGTGCAGTTCCAGCGGCGGCAGACTGGCTGCCCGCTGCACCTCAATGCGCGCCTCATGGCCCACCACATGCACCCGCGAGATGGTGCCCGCCTGGCTGTCGGCGGCGGGCTGCGCGTGCAGGGTCAGGTCCTGAGGCCGCACCAGCACCTCGGTCTGCTGGTCTTGTGTCCAGAGGTTGGCGCGGCCCAGAAAGCGGTAGGTAAACGGCGTGGCCGGGGCGTCGTAGACCTCAGCCGGGGTGCCTTCCTGCTCTATGCGGCCGGCATTAAACACCACGATGCGGTCGGCAATTTCCATCGCTTCGGCCTGGTCGTGGGTCACGAAGACACTCGTGAGGTGAATCTCGTCGTGCAGTTGGCGCAGCCAGTCTCTGAGTTCCTGACGGACGGCGGCGTCCAGCGCCCCGAACGGTTCGTCCAGCAGCAGCACGCGGGGCTCGACGGCCAGGGCGCGGGCCAAGGCCACCCGTTGCCGCTGACCCCCGCTGAGCTGAGACGGGTAGCGGCCAGCCGCCCAGTCCAGCTGCACGAGCCCCAGCAGCCGCATGACTTTCTCCCGGATCACGGCGGCGGGCAGGCGAGCGGCGCCGCGCTTGACCCTCAGGCCAAACGCCACGTTCTCAAACACCGTCATATGCTTGAACAGGGCGTAGTGCTGAAACACGAACCCGATGCCCCGGTCGCCGGGGCCGGCGTCTGTTACGTCCTGGCCCGTCAGGTGCACGCGGCCGGTGTCGGGGTGCTCCAGGCCGGCGATCACCCGCAGCAGCGTGGTTTTGCCGCTGCCGCTAGGGCCCAGCAAAGCCACGAGTTGTCCGTCGGGGACATGCAGGGTCACGTCGGCCAGGGCGGTGAAGGTGCCAAACTGCTTGCCAATGTGGGTGACGTCAATACTCACGTGTGGGCTCTCCCGATGCGGGCTTCAATCAGGGCCTTGACGGCCAGGGTGATCAGGGCGAATAGGGCCAGCAGCGACGCCACAGCGAAGGCCGCGACTGTCTGGTATTCGTTGTAAAGAATCTCGACGTGCAGGGGCAGGGTGTTGGTCAGGCCGCGAATCTTGCCGGACACGACCGACACCGCCCCAAACTCGCCCAGGGCGCGGGCGTTGCACATGATGACGCCGTACAGCAGCGCCCAGCGGATATTGGGTAGGGTCACGCGGGTAAAGGTCTGCCAGCCGGTGGCGCCCAGGGTCAGGGCCGCTTCCTCATCGTCGCGGCCCTGAGCCTGCATGACCGGAATGAGCTCCCGCGCCACGTAGGCGAAGGTCACGAACGTGGTGGCCAGAATGATCCCGGCCGGCGCAAAGATGATCTTGAGGTCGTGGGCCTCCAGCCAGGGGCCCAGCCAGCCCTGACGGCCGAACAGCAGCACGTACACCAGCCCGGAAATAACGGGCGAAATAGCCAGCGGCAGGTCAATGAGGGTCAGCAGCAGGCTGCGCCCCGGAAAGTCGAACTTGGCGGTGGCCCAGGCCGCGCTGACCCCGAACAGGGTATTCAGCGGCACGGCAATCAGGGCCGTCAGCAAAGACAGCCGCACGGCGGCCAGGGTGTCTGGGGTGTGCAGCGCCTGCCAGTAAGGCCCCAGGCCACTGCGCAGAGCTGTCAGGAACACCACCGACAGCGGCAGGACCAGCAGCAGTCCCACCAGCAGGAGGGTCAGGCCGACCATAAAGGTGGGCCACCAGCGGGCGAGCTTCACCGCTCGCCCCGGCGGCCCAGGCGGGCCTGCGCGGTGTTGGCCAGCAGCAGCAGCGTCACAGAGATGACCAGCATCGCGACGGCCACAGCGGCGGCACCCGCGTAGTCGAACTGTTCCAATTTGCCGACGATCAGCAGCGGCGCAATTTCTGTTTTAAAGGGCAGGTTGCCACTGATAAACACGACCGAGCCGTATTCGCCAATGGTGCGGGCCAGCGCCAGCGTAAAGCCGCTGAGCAGGGCCGGATACAGGGCGGGCAACGTGACGCGCCAGAAGGTCTGGCTGGGGGTGGCCCCCAGGCTCAGGGCCGCTTCTTCGGGTTCCGGGCCCAGGTCTTCCAGGACCGGCTGTAGGCTACGCACCACAAACGGCAGGCCAATGAAAATCAGGGCAATGACGATGCCCGCCGGGGTGTACGCGAGGCGAAGGCCGGCCTCGGCCAGCGGTGCGCCCAGCCAGCCGTTGGGTGCCAGCAGGGTGGTCAGGGTGATCCCCGCCACCGCTGTGGGCAGCGCAAACGGCAGGTCAATCAGGGCGTCCACAAAGCGCTGGCCGGGCACACGGTAACGTGTCAGGGTCCAGGCCAGAATCAGCCCAATCGGCAGATTGATGAGCGAAGCCGCCAGCGCCGTCAGGAAGGACACCCGCAAAGCGGCCAGCACGCGCGGCGTGTTCACCGCGTCTAACATGCCGTCCACGCCCAAGGAAGCGGCTTTAAAGACCAGGGCGGCCAGGGGAATCAGCACGATCAGGCTGAGGTACAGCGTGGCGTACCCCAGGGTGAGGTTCAGGCCCGGCAGGACATGCCTGCGGGCCTGCCGAACGGCGGGAACGGTGGTCACGCCCTCAGCGTCCGGTGTACACCTGATCGAAGACGCCGCCGTCGGCAAAGAATTTCTTCTGGGCCGCGCGCCAGCCCCCAAACTGCGCGATGCTGAACAGGTTCACCTTGGGAAACTGGGCGGCGTATTTGGCGGCCACTTCCTGGCTGCGGGGGCGGTAGTAGTTTTTGGCGATCAGTTCCTGCGCTTCTGAGCTGAACAGGAACTGCAAGTAGGCTTTGGTGACCTTTTCCGTCTTGTGCTTGGCGACGTTCTTGTCCACCCAGGTGACCGGCGGCTCGGCCAGGATGCTGACGCTGGGCACCACAATCTGGAATTTGCCCTCGCCCAGTTCACGGGTGGCCAGCAGCGCCTCGTTCTCCCAGGCGATCAGCACGTCTCCAATGCCGCGCTCGACAAAGGTCGTCGTGCTGCCGCGCGCCCCAGAGTCCAGCACGGGCACATTCTTAAAGAGCTTGGTGACGTAGTCCTTGGCGCCAGCTTCGCCGCCGAGTTTCTTCTGGGCCCAGCCCCAGGCCGCCAGAAAATTCCAGCGTGCGCCGCCACTGGTTTTGGGGTTGGGCGTGATGACCTGCACGCCGGGCTTCACCAGGTCGCCCCAGTCCTTAATGCCTTTGGGGTTACCCTTGCGTACCAGAAACACGATGGTGCTGGTGTACGGGCTGCTGTTGTAGGCCAGGCGCTTTTGCCAGGCCTCGGGCAATAGGCCCTTGTCGGCAATTGCGTCAATGTCGTAGGCCAGCGCCAGGGTGACAACGTCGGCCTCCAGCCCGTCAATGACGCTGCGGGCCTGAGAACCGCTGCCCCCATGCGAGTTATTGATCTTCAGCGTGTCGCCCGTTCGGGTCTGCCACTGCTTGGCGAAGGCCGCATTGATGTCCTGATACAGCTCGCGGGTGGGGTCATACGAGACGTTGAGGATGGTGACGGTGGCCGCCGTGGCCGCAGAGGTCAGAAGCAGAGCCGTGAGGAACAGGGGTTTCATGGGTTCTCCTTGCGAGGTGAAGGCTGGTCGAGAGCTGACAGCAGAGAGGCGCGACCTAGATGTCGTGCCAAGCGCTAAAGCAAGAGGTTCATGAAAGAAGATGCTGCTGCCTCACACCATGTCTTAGTTGACCAAAGTTGTCAACTGTTTGCGAGAAGAGGTTAGAGTGGGGCATGCGTCTCCTGAGCCTTGATGTCTACGCCTTTCAGGCCGTCGGCTACCTGGGCGCCCATCCGGAGCGGTGGATCACTGCGGCCGAACTGTGCGCGCAGACGGGCCTGCGCCGGGCGTTCATGGTCCGTGTGCTGGCCAGCCTGGTGCGGGGGAATGTCGTGCTCTCGAAAAAGGGATGCAGCGGCGGGTACCGCCTGGCCCGCGCGCCGCAGGTGGTCACCCTCTATGACGTGGTCCGCAGCCTGGAGCGGCCCGTGGCGCCCCTGTCGTGCGTGAGCCTCAGCGCGCCGTCGCAGTGTGCGGCAGCCCAGTGCTGTCAGGCCCGTCAGGGGGTCTATGAGCAGCTGCGCGCCGCGACGCATCAGGTGCTGGCGAGGTCCACTGCTGCGGACCTCGCGCGAGATGTCCAGGGTGGTGTCACGTACGACACCTGCCTTAAACATCTCTGGCATCCCCAATTTGAATCTGCGCTCCACCGCCCTTTCGAGGGCGACCAGGCTCAAGTGCTGGCGTCGGGCTAGCCGACGGCCGTCATCCTGTCTGGCGAACACTCAGGCTTGATTGTTGGCGCTCCCCATCCCATCTGCGACTCCACGGTGGACTTATCCCTAAAAGGCTGATCGCCACTTCACCTCAAACTCCTGTAAAGGCGAGCACAGACGTCCTCAGGCATTGTCCTCTGCGGTCTTTATGGACATGGGAGATGGAGATTCAAGAGGATAGACAGCGGGACATGCTGCGCAGCGGGAGAGAAGCCCTCTTCGTAAGGCTGAGTGGCAGCAGACACTTTAGACTTTCAAACTGTCGCTCCAATTTTCCAGGTCATGAATACGCAGACCTCACTTCGACACAGGGCCACTGGCCTGAGTCAGGTGTCTGTCCTTTCATTCTGGTAGATGGGTGTGATTACAATGAAGAATGTCACAAGAAGCCGAAACGTCCTCTTCACCGTCGCACCCACCGTGTCCTTCCTATACGGCACCGAAGCTGACTGAGCTAGGCGCCTGGACCAGCCTAACTCTGGTCATTTCAGTTCCCATTCTGCCGGGGATGGTCGGAGACGGCTATGAAGGCCGGTAAACGCTGGGCCGCCTGGGCCGGACTGGCCCTGCTGACAGGCTGCGCGCCTGCGGCAGCGCCCACGCCCGCTGCCTTAAAGCCCCTGGGGCTCGTAGAAATCAGCTTCGACGGCCTGGGCAGTACACAGGCGTCCTCACAGGTGCGCCCGCTGGCCCTTAAAGAAAACAGTGGCGGCCTGGACCTCTCCCCCCTCAGCGTCAGCGTGACGGATGTAGGCGTGCGCGGCAGCGGCGGCACCCGCTACATCACGGCCACCTACCGGGTGCGCAACGCGGCGGCCGACGGTACACCATCAGCCCAGGCGCGCAGCAACATCACCCTTCTGGCGGCCGGCGTGGCAGATAACGTGGACGGCACCGCCCTGCGGTCCATGACCACCTTCAGCGGCGCGCCTGTACCGACCAGTGTGGCCCGCACGGTGCTGCCCACGCACGCAGTGGAATATGCACCCGCCACCGAGCGCGTGGTGACCGTGGCGGGCGGCGCCCACCTTCAGGTTCTAACCGAGGCCGAGGTGGTGCCGGGCAATCTGACGCAGGGTGGCGTGCCGGCCGCGTCCTATGCGGCGCTGGGCGTCACGACGGTCTTCCCTTACGGCTACGTGACACATACGCGAACCGGGGGCCGTACCCTGGGCGCCAATCCAGCGGCCGGGCAATATGACGGCCGCGTCGCCCTGAGCGTGCGCGTGCCGCTGCAGGCCAATGACAACGCCCAGACCCCCACGCAGGGCAGTCAGCGCGATCCCTGGGCCTTCAAGATGACCTTTCTGGTGGTTGAGGACCCGGCCACCCGCATCACCCAGAGCCTGGAAGAGCAGAGCTTCAGTGACACCAACATTCTGGCGCGCGGTGTGGAAACAGGCGCCACAGAAGTCAACCTCCTGCCAGGCAGCGCTTACGCCTCGGGGGCCACCCTGCCGTCACGGCGGGTCTGTCAGGTGCGGACCGCTGGCCTGGCAGGCGCCGGCACCGCGTCTTACCTCGTCAACTCGTGCCCCTAAGCGGAGGTTCTATGCGTCACGTTCATCTCTTGCTGGGCGCTCTTGTGCTGGGCAGTTGCGCCGCGCCTCAGACGGCCCCACCTCAAGCTGCGCCGGCCCCCGTGGTGGGCACGCCGGCCCCGGCCCCTTCACCCACCGAACCCGCGCCGGCCCCCGCGCACGAGCTCACACCGCTGGGCACCATACAACTGGCCTTTTCGGGTCTCAATGACCCAGACGGCTTTACGGCCGAACTCGTGTCGCAGGCCCTGACCGATATCGGCGGCATTCAACTTGAACCGCTGGCGACCAGTTCCTTTACCGTGGGCACGCGGGGCGCGGGCGGAATGCGCTACCTCTCGGCTTCTTTTCGGGTGCGAAATGCAGCGGCGGGCGGCGCCGCCTACGCTGTGGCCCGTCAGAACCTGACGCTGGTGGCCGCCAGCACCGCCAGCACCATCGGCGAGACAGCCATCAGTGGCCTGCAGCGCTTTGACGGCAGCGCGGCCAGCCCAGCCATCGCCCAGAGCATCCTGCCCACCCACACCATGACCCTGGACCGTACCACGGACCTCGTGCGGCCCAAGCTGGGCGGCGAGGACCTGCAGGTGTTTGCCGAGGATGAGGTGAGTGTGGCCCCGGCCGGGACGGTGAGGCTCTTTCCCTACGGTTTCGTGGTCCGGAAAAAAGGCGCCATCAATACCCGGCAACTGCCGGCCAGCCCGGCTACCGGACAATTTGACGGCGTGGTCACGGTGGCGGTCAAGCTGCCCCTCCAGGCCAACGCCGCTGATGACCCTTTCCGGTTCAGTATGAATTTCGCGGTGATGGACGACAGCCGCACCCGCGTCACCGAGAGCGTGGAGGAACAGGGCGCAAGCAGCGACGCGGCCGTTCGCGCTGGGGTGCTGGGGGCAAATACGCCCATCATGACCCTCTGCGGCAGCAGCCTGAACACGGCCACAGGGCAATTTATCGGCTCGGCCACCACCGCTGGCAACACGGCACGTCTGGCCAAGTTGGGCGGCAATATCGCTCTGAAAAAGGTGGCCCTGGCCTACGGCGTGCCGGGCAATACCCGCCTGAGCGTCAACACGGCAGCGGGCCTGGCCAGCGCCTACAGCACGTACAACGGCGCCGCACTGAGCTTCGGCAGTGGCAGCAGTCGCCGGGGTGGCAGCGTCACCCTGGACGCGGGTGGGGACTTCACGTTCGTGTCCAAAGCTGGGGACGGCGCCCCAGCGGTCACCGACCAACTGGTTTACCGGGTGGCCGATAACCAGGGATGCAGCAGCACTGACACCACCGCCGACGTGAATGTCAGCGGGCGCGTCTGGTTTGTCAACAATACTGGGGCGGCTGGGGACGGGCGGCAGACCACACCGTTTAACACCCTGCTGGCGGCACAGAACGCTTCTGCAGCGGGAGACTACCTGTATGTGGCGCAGGGGAACGGCACGACCAGTGGGCAGAACAGCGGCCTCATCCTGAAAACTGGTCAGACCCTGATCGGTGCGGGCGCGGCCCTGACCATTGGGGGCGTCACATACGCCGCGGCTGGGCAACCAGCAAGCATCGGCAACAGCGGCGGCGTGGGCCTCACGGTGGCCCAGAACAATGCTGTTCAGGGCCTGAGCATCAGCGGCACGTCGGGCGGCGTCAGCGGCACGGGCTTCGGCACCCTGACCCTGACCGTGCCCAGCGTCAGCGCCTCCGCTGGTCCAGCCCTTAACCTGACCACTGGCACCCTGACGGCAACCCTGGACACCCTGAACTCTAACAACTCGGCGACTTCAGGCGCCTTGCTGACGGGCGTAGGCGGCACCCTGAGCGTCACGGGCACCGGCACGGCGGGCTCAGGCGGGACCATTCAGGGAGCGGCAAACCACGGCGTCTCCATCTCGCCACAGAATCAGACCCTCACCGTCACCCTCGACCGCCTGAATATTCAGAACAACAGGGGAAACGGCCTTCTGGCCAGGACGACCAGCAATGAAACTGGACGCGCCCTGCTAACGGTCCGCAACAGCAGTTTCACCAGCAATGCCCAGGCGGCCCTGAGTGTCGAGCAGGCGGCGGCCAGCGCTTCGCGCACGGTGCTGATCGACAACACAGTCAACAACCTCACCTCAGACGGGAGCGGCTTCAGTGTCTCGACAGCCCACGCGGCGGCCCAGACCGACGAGTTCATCGCGCAGAACAACACCATTACGCTGGACCCCGGCAGAGGCAGCACCATCGGTATCCGGGGCCTGGTCAGGGGACAGGGGACGCTGCGCGCCAGTGCCAGCGGCAATACTGTGACGGGCTTCAGTGCCCACGGCCTGGCCTGGTACGCCCTGGCCAGCGGCGCGCGGGCCGACGTGACCATGACCGGCAACCGCGCCAGTACGTCTTCAGGCAACGCCCTCGAAGGCGCGCTGGTTCAGGACGGCGAGGCGACCATCAGCACAGAGGTCTGCCTCAATGCCAGTGGGAATGTGCTGTCCGGCCCCCCTGGTCTCGACTTCGATGGTCTTTATCTGTGGATTCCCTCGGGGACGCCCATGCAGATTCAGGGGCTCACCGGAAACGCCCGGAACTACCTTCAGGGCCAGAATCCAGGCACTACAGTCTTTGTGGACGGTGGCGCTGCCGCCGGCACCTGCGCTGTGCCAACACCCTAAAGGACAGCCATGCAAGAACCCTACATCGGTACGATCCAGATTTGCAGTTTCCCCTTTGCGCCTAAAGGCTGGGCCTTTTGCCAGGGGCAGACGTTGCCTATCGCCCAGAACCAGGCTCTGTTCGCTATCCTGGGCACCAGTTACGGCGGCGACGGCCGCACCACCTTCGCCCTCCCCGACCTGCGCGGGCGTGTCCCGCTGCACTTCGGTACTCAGGGCAACCTGACGGTGACTGTCGGACAAACCGGCGGCGCCCCCACCCACACGCTGAGTCAGAACGAATTACCTCAGCACACCCATGGCCTGCAGGCGTCGTCTCAGGCGGCCAGCACCACCCTGCCCGACGGCGCAGCCCTGGCCAGTGCCCCTCTGTACGTCACCAGTGGCGGCTCGCTGAGCGCCCTGGCCAACACCACCCTCTCGCCGGCGGGAGGCAGTCAGCCGCACAACAACATGCCGCCTGTGCTGGCCCTAAATTTCATCATTGCCCTGCAGGGCATCTTTCCTTCTCGCTCTTAACATACGGAGATGCTGTGGAACCTTTTATAGGAGAAATCAGGCTCTTTGGCGGCAACTTCGCTCCTGTCGGTTGGGCCTTCTGTGACGGTAGCCTCCTGACTATCTCGGAGTACGAGACGCTCTATACCCTCATCGGCACGACCTATGGAGGCGACGGGCAGACAAACTTTGCCGTCCCGGACCTGCGGGGCCGCCTGCCGGTGCATGTAGGCACGCAGCAGGGCAACACCCTGGCGCTGGGCCAGACCACTGGCAGCGAAACCGTCACGCTGAATAGCACGCAGATGCCGGTGCATGGTCACGCCCTGCAGGCCAGCTCTCAGACTGCACCACCCGGAGGCGGCGTCACTGCCGGCGCCTTGCTGGCGCAGCCCGAGGCCGGCGAGCTGTATGCCGGCACTGGCCGGCGCCCAAAGACCCTGAGTCCCCAGACCATTGGGGTCAGCGGCGGCAGTCAGCCGCATTCCAATCAGTCGCCGTATCTGTGCGTCAACTTCATCATTTCGCTCTTCGGGATTTACCCGTCTCAGGGCTGAGGCAGTCATGGAACCTTTTCTAGGCGAAATTCAGATGTTTGCAGGCAACTTCGCTCCCCGTGGCTGGGCCCTGTGTAACGGTCAGCTCCTGCCCCTTGCACAGAACACAGCGCTGTTTTCTCTGCTTGGCACCACCTACGGGGGCGATGGGCGCACCACCTTTGCCCTTCCCAACCTCCAGGCCGCCAGTCCTATGGCGCCGGGCCAGGGACCGGGGCTCTCGTTCCATCAACTGGGCGAGCAAGGTGGCAGCGCAGCCGTCACCCTGCTGAGCCAGGAGATGCCAGCCCACATCCACACCGTCAATGCCTTTGACATTCCGGCCACCAGCCCAGTGCCTGCCGACCGCTCCCTGGCCCGAAGCGTGCAGTTCAACGCCTATGCACCTCAGACACCAGCCACTGTCCTGAACCCCAGCAGCGTCAGCGTCACCGGGGCGGCCCAGCCTCACAACAACATGCCCCCCTACCTGACCATCACTTTCATCATTGCGCTTCAGGGCATCTTTCCGCAGCGGCCCTGAACCCTTTCGTCTGAGTCTCATCCCCGAGGAGAATTCATGTTTGCCCTTCCCCGCTGGCCGCTATGACCCCACCTTCCCGCCGCAGTGTCCTGAAAGCCGCTGCCCTGGTGCCCGCTCTGTTCGGATCTGGCCAGGCGCGCGCTGTGGCCGTGCGCCCCCTGCATCTGGCGGCCCTGGTGCCCGAGCATGACAGCGTACCCGGCTTTACCGCTGCATTTTTAGCAGGGCTGCGCTCGTCTCTGGACACCACCAGAATTGTCCTGCAGGTTGCGGCCAGTGGCCCGCGCCCCAGCCAGCTGCGCCGGGCTGCACAGGAGGTCTTGCAAGGCACCCCCGACCTGCTGCTGACCCTGGGCGACGGCCTTCCCGACCTGCTGTCGGACGTTCTGCCTCTGGCTGGCCTTCCCACCGTGGCCGCCGGTGCAGGCGTGGCGCCCACCCGCATGGCCGGGCGCCCCGGCCTGCTGACCGCCACCCTGCACGCCTGGGAAGCCGAGTGGCTGCTGGGACAGACCTTGGCCCAGCGCCGCCTGCCCACTTTCCTGCTCATGAGCCAGCAGGACAGCGGATACGACCTGCCCCTGGCCTTCAGTCGGGGTCTGCTGGCGGCGGGCGGCACTCTGAGTGGCAGCGGCCTGATCGAGACGGCAGCAGACCAGCGCGATCTGATTCACAGGGCGCAAAGTTCAGGCGCGCAGCACCTCCACATTCAGGACACGGCGCAGCGTCACGCGTCGGCCCTCCTGCGCGCCGTACGGGTGGCAGGCCTGACCGTCAGCACCACTGCTCTCAGTGCCACCCCGGCGCCAGCCGAGCGGATCAGCACTGTGACTGACACAGGCAGCGCCCTGTGGGGTGGCTTTCAGAGGGCCGTTGGGCCTCACGCTTCGCACCCAGCGGCGGCGCTAGGCCACGATATCGGGCTCTGGGTGACCCACAGCGCCGCGCAATTGCCCCAGCCCAGCCCAGTGGCCTTGATAGCCGCCCTGAGTGCCCAGCAGTTTGCTGGTCTGCGCGGCGCGCTCTCTGTGACGGCTGACGGGCACCTCAGCGCGCCGCTGGCCCTGCACACATCGGGCCGCGCGGCCCAGCCTATGACGAACCGACCCCACGCCGCAGCCCTGGCTTCTGGTGAGCTGCGCAGTGGTCATCTGTTCGCTTTTCCCCACGCCTTTCCAGGCTAAAGCCAGCCCAAAGGCAGGAGGCGACGCAGAACATTCGGTGCGTCGCCTCCTGCTTTTGTCGCTCAGTTGGACCGGGGGAAGTTGAGACTCAATCGCGTGCGAAGGTCGCGCACAATGGCACTCTTTTGCCCACTACTGATTCCCTTAATGACCCAGGCCTTGATCTCCAGCGGGTCTTCCAACTGCTCATCCAGTGCCAGACGCAGAGTATCCAGTTCCTGCAATTTCAGATCGTTGCGAAACAGGAAAGTCAGGGTCCGCATCACTTCTTCCACCTGTTTGGCTCTGGGTTGCGCCCTCAAACGGGCATCCTCGTCAATTTCCTCTTCAGAGGCACCAGAAGGCCCTTCGAACAGGGTAGGCTGGGGCTGTATCGCTGTTTTACTTCGCTGAGCCTTCTGGGCCGGTTTCTGAGGCGGCATGACCCCTTCAGGCACAACGTATTTACTCGGATGCTTGAGAACATCTACAAAGAAGGCGGGTCTGGACCGGGGCTTGTAGCCTGTAGCCAGAATAGCTTTGCAGCGCCCTGCAGCGTCTTCCACCGCCACCTCGCCGTACTCACGCACCAGCTGGAGAGCGCGTGTCTGAGTCACGCCGAGGTCAGCGAGTTCCTGGAGCAGCGCAGGGTCCGGCGGAATAAACGCCTCCCCGAAGGTGTATTGCAGCACTTTCTTTTTGCCGCGTCCCACGTACTCCACGCTCTTAAGGAACCCTTTTTCCAGCAATTCCTCGTGGGCAGCGTCCAGCGTACGCTGAGCCATGCTGGGCCGGTCAGTCACGATTTTGCAGGCCTCGGCCCATTCCATCAGGCCCACCTGATACGCCATCGCCACAGCGTCTGGATTTTCAGGGTCGCGGCGCTGGGCATCCAGCAGGCGGTACAGCGCGCGGGTTGGGGGACGGCGAAGGGTCTGCATGAACGACAGATCCAGTGATTTGAGGAACCCAGCCCGCACACTCCGGGCAATTTCCTGCGGCAGCGTGATGCGCAGCACACTGGTGGCGTCCAGCCGGTCGGCCTGTCCCGAAGTGAATTCGATGCGGTCAATGTACCGAAAATTCACATTGGTCCAGCGGCCGCGAGGGTGATCTCGCCACCCTTCCGAAATAAAATATGTGGTGGTGGTCAGTCTTTTTAGACTTTCATCCAGAGCCGAATAGTACCGGCCGCTGGTATCCAGGCCTGCCATTTGCAGCAGCTGATAGGGCGTACAGGTGACGACGCCGTCGCCGAGTGAACCCTGGTCAATGTACAGGTTGACCAGAGCTGCGCTGATGTCAGTGTCGATGCCGTGGGGTACGCCGTACTCGGGGAGGGCCTGGCAGGTCACACGGTAACGGCGGTCGCCATCTTCGAGCTCCACACTCCAATCACGGTAGTCAGCCGGAATGCGTTCCTGCACGCTGATGAGACTCAACCGAGCGATGTTGAGTTCGTCAAAGTGTCTGATGCCCTTGTCTGCCACTGCCCCCCCCTGTTGTTGTTTTTCTTTTAGATGTTTTTATCTCTTTTAAAAGATATATGTTGACAACCACAAGCGGCCCAACCCGACCCGCGCCAGGAGCAGAAAAAAGTGCCCAAACGGCGCAAGATGTCCGATAGTTTGGCGCAAGATGTCCGATAGTTTTGGGGTGTTTTCGGCGCAAGATGTCCGATAGTCGTGGCCAAACGGCGCAAGATGTCCGATAGTTTCGGCGCAAGATGTCCGATAGGTAGAGTAAGAAAACGGCGCAAGATGTCCGATATGCACGCGGCCAAACGGCGCAAGATGTCCGATAGTTGCGACTCAAACGGCGCAAGATGTCCGATACCCTCTCTGACAAGGAAAAGCCAACATCTTAATCCTGTCTGGTACGGTATTTCCCGAAAAACGGCGCAAGATGTCCGATATGAGCCTATTTCAAAATGGCGCAAGATGTCCGATAGGTAGTTTTAATGTTTATAGCTAAAAATAGTATAATTTATAGTTTAATGGCATAATAATCTCAGCCTACTTTCTCCTCCTCCGTCTTTTCTTCTCCCCTCTGCCTCCTGCCAAGGTTTCAAAAACGGCGCAAGATGTCCGATACCCATAACCCTTTTGCTCGTCACGTGACGAGCACACTCAGCGTTTGAGAGCAAACTCCCTCCCGGCGCGCTAATCTGAGCAGCAATGCGGACTCTCACGCTTTTTAATCACGCAGGCGGGGTTATGAAATCCAGCTTGACCCGCGACGTCGGCTACACGCTGGCGGCTGCCGGACAACGCGTGCTTCTGATTGATCTTGACCCGCAGGCCAATCTCACGGACTGGCTGGGCGTTAGTGGCGTGACCCGCGATCAGACGGTCTACAACACCGCCACACGCGGAGATGATTTACCGCCGCCCGTTGAAGTTCACGGGCTGCATGTGGTGCCCAGTGACGTGTCGTTAGCACTGGCCGAGGGACAGATGCTGGGTGTGGTGGGGGCTCATCTGCACCTGCGGCAGGCGCTGGCGAAATGGGCCGACCGGTACGACGTCGTCCTCATTGACAGCCCGCCCAGTCTGGGGCAGCTGTCTATACTTGGCGCACTGGCGGCTGACCATCTGATTGTGCCGGTGCCTACTCGGCAAAAAGGCATGAATGCGCTGGCCGGGCTCGGGGAGGCAATGGCTACGTACCGCAAATTGCGCCCCGATCTCACCGTGGCGCTGTATGTCCCGACCCTCTACGACGCCCGGCGCTCTCATGACCGGGAAGCGTACGCGGCCCTGAAAGAGCTGCTCAGTCCACTGGCCAGCCCTATTGCTGATCGGGGCGCCGTGTGGAATGACAGTGCCAGTGCGGGCCAGCCAGTCGGCGTCTATGCGCCTGGCAGTCCTGTTCACCGCGATGTGCTGCGGGCCAGCGCGGAGATCGCCCATGCGGCGGGCCTCAATGTGCAGATTGAAGGGGCCACGGCATGAAAAAGGCGCGGCCCGTTATTGGGTCACGGCTCAGTGGCCTGGTGCCTGGAATAGACACCCTGGCGCAGCCAGCCACGACGACGTTGCCCACCGATCAGCTGACGCCGGGGGCGTTTCAGCCGCGTCTTCACTTCAGCACCGAGAGCCTGGCCGAACTGAGCGCCAGCATCCGGGAACAGGGCGTGCTGCAACCTCTCCTGGTGCGTCCATTACCGTCAGGGGCCTATGAAATTGTGGCAGGTGAGCGCCGCTGGCGGGCCGCGCAGCAGGCGGGTCTGGACGAACTCCCGGTGCTGATTCGGCGCCTGAGCGACCTGGAAGCCCGGCTGGCGGCAGCGGTCGAGAATTTGCAGCGCGAGGACCTGAACGTGATGGAAGAGGTCCGCGCCAAGGTGCAGGTCGCGGCCGCCACCCTAAATGTTCCCGAAGACGCGGCCGTGGCCCGGCTGTTTGCCCTGGAACGCGATCCCGATCCGGCTCTGGTGGCGGCGCTGGACACCGCCTTTGGCGCCCTGGGCCGCGAATCGTGGCGCAGTTTTATTCGCAACCGCGCGGCGCTCCTGAACCTGCCTGAAGACGTGCAGATTGCCGTGCGGGCCGGGCTGGACTACCGCAAGGCGCTGATTATTGGCCGCGCGCCTGCCGTTGACCGGGCCCACCTGATCGAAGGGGCGCTGGCGGGGGCCACCGTGGCCCAGCTGCGTGAACAGGTGGCCGGCCGACAGGATGCCGAGCCGGATCTGGGTCAGCTGGTTGCCCGTCAGCTGCGGGACCGCCGCGTGCTCAGTCGTCTGGATGACCGCCGCCGTGCCAAGGTGCAGAAACTACTGCGGCAGTTGCAGGACCTGCTGACCCAGGACGAGGCGTGAGCCTCGGTCGCCTGTGACTGCCGCTGGTCTGAGTTTAGGGCTGGACGCCGGAGGCAGCGCGACCAAATGGGCGCTGCTGCGCGGTGGAGCCGTGGTGGCCTCGGGGCGTACACCGCCCCTGACGGCTGCCCTGCTGGCCGCGCCACAGGGCCAGGCCAACGTGCAGGCGCTGCGGCAGGCCCTGCCGGCCCGGCCTGAACGCCTGCACGCTGGCGTCCCAGGTCTGAGCGCTGCGTCGCCCCAGGCCGAACTGGTGGCCGGGCTACTGGCCGAGGCCCTGGGCCTGCCCCGCACACAGCTGAGTGTCGAGAGCGACCTGGACCTGGCCTACCGCGCACACCTGGCCCCTGGAACGGGCGTGCTGCTGTATGCGGGCACCGGCAGCGTGGCCTATCACGTCACGCGCGGCGGCGAGGTGCGGCGGGCGGGTGGCCGCGGTTACCGCATAGGCGACGATGGGGCCGGTTTCAGTCTGGGCCGCGCCGCCCTGCGCTGGGTGACGGACGCCCTGGACGAAGGGCTGGTGCCTGCCACACCTCTAGCCCAAGAGGTGGCGGCCGTGACCGGTGGTCTGGACTGGGACATACTGCGCGCTTTCGCCTACGACACCCCAGGTGCAGGTGCTGTGGCCAGCCTGGCTCCTGCTGTAGGCCGCGCCGCCGACGCAGGTGACCCAGCCGCCCAGACCATGCTGGAAGACGCCGCGCAGGCGCTGGCTGGCCTGGCCCGGCGTGTTCAGGCGCGCGTGGGTGTATTGCCGGTCACCGCCACCGGTGGCGCGCTGCGGATGTCTGGTCGATTTATGGCGGCGCTGGGACGGGCGCTGCCGGGCGTGGCGGTGCAGCAGCGCGACCATGCAGAGGCGGCGGCGCGCTACGCCGAGAGCCGGCTGGCTTAGGGCCTTCTACGCGAGGAGAGAGTCTTCTGAAGTCTCGGTGACGGCGATCATCAGCTCTACCAGGGTTGGGTCGAACTGCTGGCCCGCCTGGGCGCGCAGTTCGGCCACCGCTTCCTCGTGGGTCCAGGCCCGCTTGTAGGGGCGGTGGCTGGTCAAGGCGTCGTAGACATCGCACAGGGCGAAGACGCGGCCTTCCAGACTGATGGCCTCGCCCGCTTTGCCCGCCGGGTAGCCGCCGCCGTTCCATCGCTCATGATGGTCCTGAATCACGTCCAGCGCCGCTCCGGGCAAAAAGGTCAAGGCGCTGGCAAAGCGGCCTCCGGCCTCCACATGTGAGCGCATGACCACCCATTCGGCCTCGGTCAAGCGGCCCGGCTTGAGCAAGATGGCGTCGGGCACCGCAATCTTGCCAATGTCATGGAGGTAGGCGCCCCAGCGCAGCGCTTCCAGGCGTTCTGGCTCCCAGCCCAGCCGGGCCGCCACGCGCAGCGCCAGACTGGTCACGCGGTCGGTGTGGCCCTGCGTTTCCCCGTCGCGGGCCTCCAGGGCGAGGCCCAGGGCGCGCAGGGCGGCTTCATGCGCCTGCCGCGCGTGTTCCTCGGCGACCAGCCGGCCCGACAGCGCGGCAATCGTCCCCGAGACCATGGTGAACAGCGCGGCTTCCTCGCTGCGCCAGGTGTGCGGCGTCAGGGTGTGCATCAGGAAAGCGCCCAGCAGTCGGCCGTCGCGGGTGCGCACCGGCGCGGCGGCCACGCTGGCCACCCCCAACTCGGGAAAGCCGGCTGTGTCAGAGCTGGCGGCGGTGTCATCGTAGAACAGAGGCCCCGCCGTCTGTTCCAGGGCCAGCAGCAGCGGTGTGCCTGCTGGCAGCCCGTGGGCCGCAATGGCCTGCATGCCGGGTGTGGCAGGCATCTCGCCCGTGGCCGCGCGCACCCGGTAAGCCAGCTCCCGGCCTTCCAGCTGAAAATAGGCCGACCCCACCGCCGCCGTCTCGCTGACCAGCTTCTCCAGCGTTGGAGTCACGCCGGCCGCCAGGGACGGCGCCGCCAGGGCCAGCTGGGTCAGTTGCAGGAGGTCACGGGCGGTGTCCTCGCGCGACAGAGCAGGGGGCGAGGAGAGGAAGTCGGCGCTCATGGCAAAGAGTCTAGGAAAACGGGTCTTTCAGCTTTCGTGCAGAGCTTGACCGTGAGGATGGGTGTGGCGGGCAACGGTCCTGCTTGAATGGTCGAGGCCGCTGGCCCATCCTCACCCCTCCTGAAGCAGGGCGTGGGCGGTGCGGTCGTCCACCACCAGGGTCGTCATCAGGCCACCCGCCAGGGCGGCGCGCAGGGCCCTGACTTTGCCCAGGCCACTGACCACGCAGACCGAGTGCCCAGCGCGCAGGGTGCCCAGGTCTGGGCCGCTGCTGCGCGCGTTGATCGGCAGCCCAGTCCAGGTGCCGTCGGTGCGGAAAAACACGGTGGCAATGTCGCCGGCCACCCCCTGCGCCAACAGCGCCTGCTGGTCTGCCCCGCTGAGGTAGCCGGCCGCGTAGACATGGCTGGGCACCTGTGCATGGGCCGACCCCACCGAATACAGGCGCACATCGGCGCGGGCCTGAAGGGCCAGCACCTGCCCCACGCTGCGTTCGCGCCACATGGCGGCGCGGGTGGCGGGGTCGTCAAAAAAGGTCGGCACCGGGAACAGGTGGGCGCGCGCGCCGTAAGCCCCAGCAAAGCGCGTCATGGTGTCAGTGACAAAGCCGTCTGTAAAGTCCAGCGCGCTGGCACTGCCGTTGAGCTGCACCACCTGCAAGCCGGCCAGCGGGCGCGGCGTCAACATACGCGACACGGCGTCCAGGGTGGTGCCCCAGGCCAGGCCCAGCACCTGCCCAGGCCGCAGGGTCTGGTCCAGCAGCCGCGCAGCGGCCACAGCCACCCGTTCCAGCCAGACCGCTTCGGGGCTGTGCGGCGGCACCGGGACCACGTGGGGCGTCAGGAATGGATAGCGGGCGCGCAACTGCGCCTCTAAGCTCTGCGGCGCGGAATGCGGATCGTGAATGCGAATCTCAACCAGACCACTGCGGCGGGCGTAGGTGAGCAGGCGGCTGACTTTGGGCCGCGACAGCCGCAGTTCCTGGGCAATGGCCTCTGTGGTCAGGCCCTGGTGGTAATACAGGCGGGCCACCTGCGCCGCCTGTGCGGCCTGGTCGTCCCGGAGCGCCTCTGTCACGTCCCGCAGCATACGGCAAGACCAGAGGCTGATTCTGAACAAATGTTCAGAGGGTTTGACTTTTTGTTCAAGGGGTGGTGTGCTGGTGCCTGCGTCTCGCCTCTCCCCTTTCCCGCAGGAGCCACATGACCAGATACATCCTGGCCCTTGATCAGGGCACCACCAGCAGCCGCGCCATCGTGTTTGACCAGCAGGGCCAGATTCGGTTCACGGCCCAAAAGGAGTTCCCGCAGCATTTTCCTCAGCCGGGCTGGGTTGAGCACGATCCGCGTGACCTCTGGAGCACCCAGATTGGCGTGGCTCAGGAAGCCATCAGCGGGGCAGGGCTGCGGGCCTCTGACCTGGCGGCGATCGGGATTACCAATCAGCGCGAAACCGTACTCGTGTGGGACCGCGCCACAGGGGAACCGATTCACCGCGCCATCGTGTGGCAGGACCGCCGCACCGCGTCCCTGTGCGACGCCCTGCGGACCCAGGGTCATGAGGGGCTGATTCGGGAGAAGACGGGGCTGCTGCTGGACGCCTATTTTAGCGGTACGAAAATCGCCTGGATGCTGGACGCCGTGCCCGGTGCGCGTGACCGTGCTGAACGCGGCGAGCTGGCCTGCGGCACGGTGGACACCTGGCTGGTGTGGCAACTGACGGGCGGTGAACTGCACGTCACCGATACCTCCAATGCCAGCCGCACCCTGCTGCTGAACATTCACACCGGCGACTGGGACGATGACCTGCTGGCGCTGCTGCGGGTGCCGCGCGCGCTGCTGCCCCAGGTGCGGCCCAGCAGCGAGGTGTACGGTGAAACCGCGCCGGGCTTGCTGGGTGCCCGCGTCAAGATTGCGGGCATTGCCGGAGACCAGCAGGCGGCGACCTTCGGGCAGGTGTGCCTGCACCGGGGGATGGCCAAAAACACCTACGGCACCGGCTGTTTCATGCTGATGAACACGGCTGACGAGGTCGTGACCAGTCAGAACCGCCTGCTGTCCACTGTGGCCTGGCAGCGCGGCGAGGCGCGGACCTACGCTCTGGAAGGCTCGGTGTTTGTGGCGGGCGCGGTGGTGCAGTGGCTGCGCGACGGCCTGGGCCTGATCCGGGACGCGGCCGAGGTCGAGGCGCTGGCCACGAGCGTGCCCGACAGTGGCGGCGTCTTTTTTGTGCCGGCGTTTGTGGGCCTGGGGGCGCCGTACTGGGACCCCTACGCCCGTGGCACCGTGGTTGGCCTGACACGCGGCAGTACTAAGGCCCACCTGGCACGCGCCGCGCTGGACAGCGTGGCCTTTCAGGCCGCAGACCTGCTGGACGCCATGGAGCGGGACAGCGGCGTAAGGCTCAGCGACCTGCGGGTGGACGGTGGGGCCAGCCGCAACAACCTGCTGATGCAGGTGCAGGCCGACCTGCTGGGCGTGACGGTCACCCGCCCGAAGGTCACCGAGACCACGGCGCTGGGGGCGGCTTTTCTGGCTGGCCTGGCTGTGGGCTACTGGCAGGATGAGGCCGAACTGGAAGCGCTGTGGCAGGTGGACTGTCAGTTCGAGCCGGGGCTGGACCCGGCCGAGCGGGAACAGCGCCTGGTCCGCTGGCGCCGCGCCGTGGAGCGCAGCCGCGCCTGGGCCGAGGAGGACGTATGAAGACGCTAACTGACCCCCGCGCCTTGGCGCTGGCCCAGGCCACAGGCGGCCACCTGTGGGACCTGCTGGTGATTGGCGGCGGCGCCTCTGGGCTGGGCACCGCGCTGGACGCCGCCACACGCGGCTACCGGGTGCTGCTGCTCGAAGCCCATGATTACGCCAAGGGCACCAGCAGCCGCTCGACCAAACTGGTTCACGGCGGCGTGCGCTACCTGGCCCAGGGCAATGTCTCGCTGGTGCGCGAGGCGCTGCATGAACGCGGGTTGCTGCGCCGCAACGCGCCTCATCTGGTGCGCGATCTGGGCTTTCTGATTGCGGCTTACCGGCCCTGGGCTCTTCCCTTTTATGGGGTGGGCCTGAAACTGTACGACCTGCTGGCGGGCCGCCTGAACTTGCGCGCCAGTCGCCTGGTGGGCCGGCAGGAAGCCCTGAACCTCGCGCCGACCCTGACCCGCGAGGCCCTGAAGGGCGGCGTGCTTTATTTCGACGGGCAATTTGACGACAGCCGCCTGGCCGTGACCCTGCTACGCACCCTGGAGAACTTTGGCGGCGTGGGCCTCAACCACGCGCCTGTGGTCGGCCTGGTCCAGGAAGGGGGCCGAGTGGTGGGCGCCCGCTTCCGCGACGCCGAGGGCGGTCAGGATCACGAGGTCCGCGCCCGCGCAGTCGTGAATGCCACCGGGGTTTTCGTGGATGAGGTGCGGCGGCTGGAGCAGCCGGACGCGCCGGCCATGCTCTCGCCCAGCCAGGGGGTGCATGTGGTGGTGCCTCGCCACTTCCTGCCTGGAGACAGCGCGCTGATGGTGCCGCGCACCGACGACGGACGGGTGCTGTTCGCAGTGCCCTGGCATGACCATGTGGTCATCGGCACCACCGACACCCCGGTGCCCGGCACCAGCCTGGAACCGCGCGCGCTGCCCGAGGAGGTCGAGTTCATCCTGAACACTGCCGCGCAGTACCTCTCGCCGGCCCCCACGCGCGCTGACGTGCAGAGCGTGTTCGCGGGCCTGCGCCCCCTCGTCAAGGCGGCGCCTGGCACCGACACCAAGAGTCTGTCGCGCGACCACACCATTCGCGTCAGTGAGGGCGGCCTGCTGACGCTCACAGGTGGCAAGTGGACCACCTACCGGCGCATGGGTGAAGACACCGTGACCCGCGCCGCCGTCCTGGCCGGCCTGCCTGCGCGCCTGAGCCTGACAGAAGGCCTGTCTCTGCACGGCGCCACCACGGATGACCTGCCTGAACCCTGGCGGGTGTACGGCACCGACGCCGAACGTGTGCAGGCGCTGCCGGGCGCCGACACGCCGCTTCATCCCGCCCTGCCCTACGTTGAGGCGCAGGTGCGCTGGGCCGCTCGCCAGGAACAGGCCCGCACCGTGGAGGACGTGCTGTCGCGCCGCCTGCGCGCCCTGCTGCTGGATGCCCGCGCCAGTCTGGAGGCGGCGCCGCGCGTGGCGCAGCTGCTGGCTGAAGAACTGGGGCGTGATGAGGCATGGCAGGCTGAGCAGGTACAGGCCTACCGGGCGGTGGCCGAGGGCTATCTGCTGCCCGGTGGGCCTGAGGGGGCCGCCTCAACTGCGGCGGCGCCGACTGCTCTTGCGTGACAGATTGGAAGGGTGACTGCTCCTCCCACTGATTCCCTGGCGACCCTGGACGGGCAGGCTTCGGCGCTGCTTGACCGTCTAGAGGCGCTGCGCCGCCAGCCCGTGACGCCCCAGACCCTGCCCGAATGGCTGAGCGCCTGGAGCCGGATCAAATGCGACGTGCAAACCCTGTGGGGGACGCAGATCTGGGCCACCAATGTGAACACCAGAGACGCCGAGGCCCAGGCCTGTTACCGCCACCTCATGAGCGTCTGGATTCCGCAGCTCGGCGCGCACGACGAGTCGCTGGCCCGTCTGGCCCTGGACGCGGGGGTGGCTGACCGCTTTCCCGGTATTGCCCTAAAATTGCGGGCAGACCTGGGGGGCCAGCAGAGTGATACTTTGCAGGACCTCTTTTCTCAGGAGCGCCTTCTGGGCAGCGAGCACGACGTCATCACGGCCAATCAGGTGGTTTCGTGGGCAGGCGAATCCCTCAGCCTGCAAGAGGCGCAGGCCCGCCTGAACCATATGGGCGACTCGCCCGAACGCCGCGCGCTCTGGGAGGCCGTGAACACGTCCACCCTGCAAGGCGCGCAGGAACTGGATAAGCTGTTCAGCCGCCTGCTGGGGCTGCGCCAGCAGATGGCAGCGGCAGCGGGCGCGGCCACCTACGCCGACCACGTCTGGCAGCAAACTGGGCGGGAATACACTATTGCCCAGACCGAAACGTTCGTGGATGACCTGGCCCAGCTCTTTGCGCCGTTGCAGACGCTAGTCGCCGAGCGCCGGGCCAGGCAGCTGGGCACAGACAGGCTGCGGCCGTGGCACCAGACGGTGCGGGTCAACGCGCTGACTGACACGCCTCTGGCTGTCGAGGAGTACCTGCCCGCCGTACGGGAGATCCTGGGCGCGCTTGACCCAGCCTTTGCCGCCGTCGTGGACAAGTTGAAAAGAGAAGGAGGCGTTGACCTCGTGCCCCGCCCCGGCAAGGTCCAGGGCAACTTTGCGCTGCTACTCTCGGCCCAGGCCACCGCGCGGGTGCTGTGCAATGTCACGGGCGGCCTGGAGGAATTTCGCGCCCTATTGCACGAACTGGGGCACGCCATTCACTTTGTCACCCTGTCCAGTCAGCCTGAAACCACCCTCTGGGATACCTACGATTTTCAGGAAGTCTGCGAATTCTACGCTTTCGTGTTCACCATGCTGGGCACCGAGCAGGCTGCCAGACACTTTGACCTGAGGCCCGACGACCACCAGAAATACCGGCGGTCTCTGGCAGAAAGTTTCCTGACGCGGCTGCGCTCGGTGGATGAGCGGGTGCGGTTTGAGCTGTGGGTGTACCGGCAGCGCGGCGCGGTCACCCCCGCCGAGATGGACGCAGCCTTCCTGTCGCTGAGCCAGCAAGCCAGCGTGGACTGGACTGGCCACGAGGCCACGCTGGCCAAAGGCTGGCAGAGCCCGTTTCTCTTCCAGTTCAGCTTTTACAACATTGAGTACGCCATTGCGACCATCGCGGCGCTGCTGTTCTTCAAGGCTTACCAGGAGGCGCCGCAGGAGACGATGGCCAGATTCAAACGTGCCATGCGGATGGGCGCGACCGCCGGACCAACGGCCATCTTTGCGGAAGCGGGTATCTCGTTTCCCTTCTCGCGGGCGCAGCTGGAAACCGCCCGCGCCGTGCTGGCGGACTGGCTCAGCTAGGTCCTATAGCCCAAAGACCCCGCGCTGCTGAGGGTGCACAAGGTCCGTGTACTCCGGGTGCTTGCGAATGTAGCCAGCAATAAAGGGGCACATGGGCACCACCCGCTTGCCCTGGGCGCGAACATCGTCCAGGGCAAAGCGGGCCAGCTGGCTGCCCAGACCTTCGCCCTCGTGGCCCTCTTCAATCACCGTATGGGGCAGCATCACGGCGCCCTCGCCGGCGGGGCGAAACTCGGCGTAGCCCAGCACCTGCTCGCCCCGGAGCAGTTCATAGCGCTGGGTGTCGTCGTTGCGGCGAACTTCAGGGGTTTGGGTCATGGCCTATGGTGGCGCATAGCGGGCCGGACAGGCCATAGACAGGTTCTTCACGCAGCGTCTTCTGGCTGGCGCCTCCTTCTGGGCGCGCGGCGTGTCACCATGCCCCTATGCATGACCCGTTTTCGCCGCTGCCTCTGCCCAGCCGTCAGGAGCGGCGCGCCTTGGGCCGCGCGCTGCGCGTCACCCTGCCCCGGCGAGACCATGCCCAGTTCGAGGCTGCTGGCGACCGCACCGACCACATCCTGGCGGCCCTGCACGCCGGGGCCAACGGCTGCATGACCCACCTGCTGCCGCTGCGCTTTGGGCGTATGGTGGCCAGCCCCTTCGCTTTCTTTCGGGGAACGGCCGGCCTGATGGCCGCTGACCTGGCCGGTACACCGGTCACGGGCGAACGGGTGCAGGCCAGCGGCGACGCCCACTGCGCCAATTTTGGTGCCTTTGCCACCGGCGAGCGCAACCTGGTTTTTGACCTCAACGACTTTGACGAGACCCTGCGAGCACCCTGGGAATGGGACGTGCGCCGCCTGGCCACCAGTCTGGTGCTGGCCGCGCGTGAAGCCGGGCACAGCGAGGCCGACGCCTGCTTTGCGGCGCGCAGCGCGGCGCGGGCCTACCGCCTGCACCTGCGCACCTATGCCAGACAGCACCACCTGGACGTGTGGTACGACCGCATTGACGCCTCCGAGGCCCTGGCTGACATGGCCGCCGACGCCCGCGCGCACGGTCAGGCCATGTTTGCCAAGGCCAGTACCCGCACCCACCTGCATACGCTGAAAAAACTGGCGGTGCAGACCCCGGCGGGCTGGCGCCTGCGCGACGATCCGCCGCTGCTGGTCCATACCGACGACGCGCTGGCCGAAACCATGCTTGACGGCGTTCGCGCCGGCTACTTGGACAGCGTGGCGCCCGACCGCCGCGCCTTGCTGTCCCGGTATCACCTGGCCGACTGGGCGCTGAAGGTGACGGGCGTGGGCAGCTGCGGGCGCCGGGTGCTGGTGCTGCTGCTGGCCGCCGACGGCGACGACGTGCTGTTCTTGCAGGTCAAGGAGGCCCGGCCCAGTGTGCTGGAGCCTTACGCTGGCCCGACTGTGGCCCGCAACCCTGCGCACCGGGTCGTGCGCGGCCAGCAGCTGATGCAGGCGGCCACCGACCCTTTCCTGGGCTGGGCGTCCGGAGAGGGCTTCTGCGGGTATGTGCGCCAGCTGCGCGACCTCAAGGGCCGCTTTGAGCTGCAGGCGGTGACCCCACGCACCCTCGAAGAAATTGCCGAGCTGTGCGGCTGGGCGCTGGCCCGTGCGCACGCCCGCACCGGGGACGCGGTGGTCCTGGGGGCCTACCTGGGCCGCCGTGAAACTTTTGACGAAGCCACAGCGGCTTTTGGGGTCGCCTACGCCGATCAGGCCGAGCGCGACCACGCAGTGCTGGCCCGCGCCGTGAGCAGAGGCGAGATAGCCACTGAGGCCGACCTCAAGTAACTGGAAATGGAAATGCACCTGCTCCCTCTCAAACCACTGGCGAGGCGGCGCTTGTCGTATTGACCTCCACGTCCATCCTTTGTAAAAGCGGTTCAACCTGCGTGGACTTCAAGAGCCCCGCAGCAGGGTAAGCAGGAGACGCACAGGTTCCGCCGGGTTCGTTGCCAAAGCTGTCCTGGTCTCCGAACGGCAAAGTCGAACGCTATTTCAGCCTTCCAGGCTCTCTGCCGCGCCCCCGGTAAACCGCTTGGTCAGCCAGCGGTCAAAGCGGGCCAGGTTGTCGGCCTGACGCTCGTAGGCGCTCTGAATGGTGCGCAGTCGGGCTTGCAGCGCTTGCAGCCGCTCATCGCTGATAGGCACGTCGGCGCGGGTCCAGTCGTGGCGATAGGTGCCGTCTGGGGTGTGGGTGGCGCGGCGCAGAGTCACCATGTCGCGCGCCTCTTCCAGAGTCAGGCCCAGCGCCCGCAGGTCCATCAGGTCGCGCAGCAGCCGCAAGGCGTAGGGGCCGTAGAGCGCCCGTCCGGAGGCCGTCACGCTGTCTGGGGTCAGCAGGCCCAGGTCGGCGTAATGCATGACGGTGCGCCGGGTTACGCCCGCCGCGCGGGCCAGTTCGGCGGTGGTGTGGTACGGCGTCCCTGTCACGGTACGACCACCACTTTGCCAGTCACGCGGCGCTCCAGCAAGTCCCGTAAGGCGCGCGGCGCATCGTCTAGGGCATAGCGCGCGCTGACCAGGGGTCGCACCTGGCCTGCTTCTATCCAGGCCATCAACTGCGCTAAGTGCTCTGCGTTGCCCCTGGGGTCGCGCCGCGCGTATTCCCCCCAGAACACGCCGACCAGGCTGGCCCCTTTCAGCAGCGGCAGGTTAAGCGGCAGGCGCGGAATCTCACCGCCCGCAAACCCCACGACCAGATACCGCCCGTTCCAGCCCAGCGCCCGGAAGGCGCTCTCAGCCCAGTGGCCGCCAACAGGGTCCAGAACCACGTCCACGCCCGCCTTGCCGGTCAGGGTCTTCAGGGCCTCTTTGAGGTCGCCCTGCTCGTAATTCACCGTTTCGTCGGCGCCGTGGGCGCGGGCAACAGCCAGCTTGTCCTCCGTGCTGGCTGCGGCAATGACCCGCGCGCCCAGCGCTTTGCCAATCATCACGGCGGCCAGCCCCACCCCACCCGCCGCGCCCAGAACCAGCAGCGTCTGCCCGGCTGTCAGGTGGCCCCGGTCGGTCAGTGCGTGCAGGGCGGTGCCGTAGGCCAGAGGCAGGGTCGCGCCGACCTCAAAACTCAGGGCGCTGGGCAGTGCAAATGCGGCCCTAGCCGGGGCTTTCAGGTGCGTGGCAAAGGCGCCGGTGCCGGTAAAAGCCGTCACGCGCTGGCCCACGCGCAGGTGCGTGACTCCCTCGCCGACGGCGGTCACCACGCCCGCTGCCTCAGCACCTGGGGTGAACGGCAGTGGCGGGCGCACCTGATACTGCCCGGTCACCATCAAGGCGTCGGGATAGTTCACGCCGGCGGCGCGCATCTCCAGCACCACCTCGCCGGGGCTGGGAACTGGCGTGGGAAGGTCTTGAACCGTCAGGGTTTCAGGCTGGTCAAAGGCGGTGCAGGTCAGGGCGCGCATGGGGAAACCTCCAAAGGAACGGGCGAAAGAGGCAGAATAGAGGCATCTTAACGTGAACGTCCAGAATAGACGTGAACGGACACCCTGGCCCCTCCCCTTTTCCTGCAGGAGACCCCATGACCCCTTTTCTGAACCGGCGCGACCTGAGTTTTCAACTGTTTGAGGTGCTGGCCACTGGCACCCTGCCTCGTCGTCCCCGCTTTGCCGACCACAGCCGTGAGGTCTACGAGGACATTCTGAACGTGGCCCACACCGTGGCCGAGCGGCATTTTGCCAACCATACGCGCGAGGTGGACAGCCATGAGCCGCAGGTTGTGGACGGCAAGGTTGTGCTGCCTGCCGCAGTGGCCGGCGCCATGCGCGCTTTCCGCGAGGCCGGCTTTTTCAGTGCCCACCACGACGAGGCTCTGGGCGGCTTGCAGCTGCCGTGGGTGGTGACGCAGGCGGTGCAGGCGCATTTTCAGGCGGCAAACATCGGCTCTAGTGGCTACCCCTTCCTGACCATCGGGAACGCCAATTTGCAGCGCCTGTTCGCCTCGCCGGAGCAGCAGCGCCGTTACATGCTGCCGCTTCTGGAGGGCCGCTGGTTCGGCACGATGGCGCTCTCGGAACCGCAGGCGGGGTCCGGGTTGGCCGACATCACGACCACCGCCACGCCGCGCGGTGACGGCACCTACGACATTTCTGGAACCAAGATGTGGATTTC
Organism: Deinococcus arboris; assembly: GCF_009755355.1. Classification (GTDB taxonomy): domain Bacteria; phylum Deinococcota; class Deinococci; order Deinococcales; family Deinococcaceae; genus Deinococcus; species Deinococcus betulae. The sequence goes on from NZ_WQLB01000006.1 coordinate 101,725, forward strand.
AGGCGGCGAACACGAACTGACCGAGAACATCGTGCATCTGGTGCTGGCCCGCATCGCGGGTGGGCCGGGGGGCGTGCGCGGCATCAGCCTCTTTCTGGTGCCGCGCTACCGGGTCCAGGACGACGGCCGCCCCGGCGAGCCCAACCATGTCGTCCTGGCTGGCCTGAACCACAAGATGGGCTACCGGGGCACCGTGAACACCCTCCTGAACTTTGGCGAGGGTGGCGAGACGGTGGGCGAGCTGGTAGGCGAACCGGGGCAGGGGCTGGCGCAGATGTTCCACATGATGAATGAGGCGCGGATTGGGGTCGGTCTGGGCGCGGTGATGCTGGGCACCGCCGGTTACCTGCACAGCCTGGCGTACGCCCAGGAGCGGCGTCAGGGCCGCCTGCCGTCGGGCAAGGACCCCCATGCACCCCCGGTGGCCATCATTGACCACGCCGATGTGCGCCGTCTGCTGCTGCGTCAAAAGGTGTTCGTGGAGGGGGGGCTGGCGCTCGGGCTGTACGCCTCTTCACTGGTGGACGACCTTCAGACTGGCCCAGAGGAAACGCGCGGGGACACAGGTTTGCTGCTGGACCTGCTGACGCCCATCGTCAAAAGCTGGCCCAGCCGCTACAGCCAGGAGGCCCTGAGTGACGCCATTCAGGTGATGGGCGGCGCTGGCTACACCCGCGACTTTCCTGTGGAAATGTACTACCGCGACAACCGCCTCAACCCCATTCACGAAGGCACTGAGGGAATTCAGGGCAACGACCTGCTGGGCCGCAAATTGACCCAGAAGGGTGGGCGCGGCCTGGTGGTGCTCTTGGAAAAAATAGAGACAGACCTTGCGGCGAGTGACGGCTTCGAGAGGCTGGAGGAGATCCGCGCTGCCCTGCGGCAGGCACTGACCCAGACCCGCGAGGCCATCACGTCGCTCCTCAGCCGCGCCGCCGAACTGGGGCCTGACGTGGTGCTGGCCAACGCCAACAGTGCCCTGGAAGCACTTGGGCATACGGTGGTGGGCTGGATGTGGCTGCGGCAGGGGGTGGCTGCGGCGCGCGCCCTGCCTGACGCCCGTGGCAGCGACGCTGATTTCTACCAGGGCAAGCTCCACGCCGCGCGCTTCTTCGCCGTGTACGAACTGCCGAAGGTACGGGCGTACGCCGAACTCCTGCGCAGCGCCGACCTGACTACTCTAGAAATGCAGCCAGGGTGGTTTTGACGAGAGTGCTCAAGGCTGAGATGGTTCACGGGTGTGGCCCTGCATGGCCGGGCTGCTGAGGTGCGCTGCGATAGGTCTACTTCGTCTTCACAGCGGTATGGTGTTACAGCAACAGTGGGAAAGCATCACCTATTCCCCGAAAGACGCTCTTTCTGGTCGGAGACTGACTTTCTTGCACCGCCTTCCGCTCAAAGCACAGCTAGAGCCGTGCTCAACTCCTCGCGTTTGCACACTTCATCTGCAGGCAGGAACAGCCTGTCTTAAGTTCACTTAACTGATTGGTGTCAACCACTCCCTGCACCTCCGCTGGCGCGGCTGAGTTAGGCTCAAGCTCCACGTCAGTTTAAGTTTTGTCACCGGTTTCATAACCGGCGGCGGGCTCTGTTGACGTGCCGGCACGCCCCGCGTGTGCCCCGGAGGTGACATGACGAAAACCCTGCGTTTTTCTGCTCTCTTTGCCGTCCTGCTGCTCGGTGCGTGCAGCGCCCCGACCTCGCCCGAGGTGGCCGCCAGCCCAGCTTCGGGTACGCTCTCCGCGCAGTCGGTCCTCACCTGGCAGGCGCTGCGTCAGGGCGACAGTGGCCGCGACGTGGTCACCCTGCAATACCTGCTGCGCCACCGGGGCCAGACGGTGACGGTCGACGGCGCGTTTGGCGCCGGGACCAACACCGCCGTGCGGAATTTTCAGACCGCCAACGGCCTGACCGTGGACGGCATCGTGGGTGGGAACACCTGGGAAAAACTGATTGCCACCGTGCGTCAAGGGGACAACAACAACGCCGTGCGGGCCGTACAGGACCAGCTCCGCACTGGGTACAGCTACAGCAGCGTGACGGTCGACGGCGCGTTCGGCCCTGGGACCGACACGGCTGTGCGCGATTTCCAGACCAAGCGTGGCCTGGGCGCCGACGGTATCGTGGGCCTGAACACCTGGCACGCGTTGGTCACGGGCAGCAGCACTGGCGGCACCGGCACGACGGCCAGCCTGGCCAGTCAGATTCTGAATAACAGCCGGATCACGCTGGGGACTAGCAGCTCAACCTCGGGTGGCAATCCACGCCAGAACATTGCGGACACCGCCGCTGGGCGCCTGGCCAAACGCGGCTGCGCCGGCAACGCCAACTGCGGACTGACGGTGGCCCTCAAACGTCCCTTGCTGCAGGCCATGCTGAACATCGCGGGTGGCAATTCGTATTACGTGACCTCGATTGCTGGCGGCGTTCACTCGGCCAACTCGGACCATTACGCGGGTCTCGCTTTTGACATCGGTACTTGGAATGGCGTGAGCCTGGCGAGCCCCAACAGCGCCCACACGGCGGCCCGCAACGCCTGTCTCGCGGCGGGCAGCGACCCCAGCCAGACTTTTAATGCGTACTACGACCCGCCCGGCGGCCACAGCAACCACGTTCACTGCGCCTGGAACTGAGCTGTGAGTCAGACTCCTCTCAATGTTCTCAACCGGCGCGATGTCCTGCGCCTCGGTGCCCTGCTGGGCGGCAGCGCCTTTCTGGCGGGTTGCGGCCTGAATGTCCCCTCCGCCAATCTGCCCGCTTCGCCGCTCAACGCGCTGGCCGTGACGCAGCCGTCCGTGGCCGGAACAGTGGCCTGGTCGGCGCAGGCGCCCAAGTCGCCGGTGGTGCTGCTCAGTGCCCGGCCTACCCGCATCCTGATTCACCATACGGCCAGTGCCAACACGGCTGACCTCTCGCGCGCCCAGGCCTACAGCCTGGCGCGCAGCATTCAGCAAAGTCACTTCTCGCGTGGCTGGATTGACTCGGGCCAGCAGTTCACCATCAGCCGGGGCGGGTATGTCGTCGAAGGCCGTCACCGCAGTCTGGAGGCGGCGCAGGGGGGTCAGCAGCACGTTCAGGGGGCCCACTGCGACGGCTTCAATGACGTGTCAGTGGGCATCGAGAACGAGGGTACATACATGACCGTTTCGCCTCCGGGTGGGCAGTACAGCGCCTTGGTGGGTCTGTGTGCGTGGCTGTGTCAGCAGTACGGGATTCCAGCAAGCGAACTCTACGGCCACCGGGATTTCAACAACACGGACTGCCCAGGCGACGTGCTGTATGCCAAATTGCCGCAGCTGCGGGCTGATGTGGCGGCCCGGCTGGGGGTGAGTCTGCGCCTCTGGCCCACCACCCGCGCCCCCATGACGGGCGAGCGCGTTCGGAGTGCCCAGCGTTTGCTGCTGGCTGCGGGCCAGACCCTGACGACGGACGGCACCTATGGCAGTGGCACGGCCAGCGCCGTGCGTGCCTTTCAAAGCGGTGTGGGGCTCACCCCCGACGGCGTGATTGGCTCGGTGACCTGGGAGCGCCTGATTCGGACGGTGCGTCGCGGCGACAGTGGGCCAGCGGTGCAGGCCGCGCAAGGGCAACTGACCGCGCGAGGCTACAGCGTGACGGTGGACGGCATCTTTGGCTCCGGCACCGAGAACGCGGTGAAATCATTTCAAGCCAGCCGTAGTCTGACCGCCGATGGCGTGGTGGGGCCGAATACCTGGTTTGCTCTGCAGAGCTGAGGTCTTTTCTTGCGCTGCCCGATTCCTATTTGGGCAGCGCTCATCAGTCTTTGAGGTCTTTACACAAACCCTTATCCAGTCGCGGCAAGCAGTCCTACTGGCAAATGTCAACCTAACCACTCATGACTGTGAGCCTCTATGGCCTGCATTGCTGGACGGGTTGTTAAGCCCGCATGACCACGACCGGCGAATAATTTTTCTTAGACAAAAATTTAAAATGCAGCCTTGACAGTGGAAAAACTATTCAGACGGCATCCAATCTAGATAGTATATTTGAACACAGTCTAAAGCTGTCTAGAGAAGGAGCGTTCATCGTTCCAGCCTCAACCCACTGAATTCATTGACCTTCTTCTGATGGCGCTCTAAGATTCGCTTCACGAGTTACATCCGCAGTTCATCTGCACCGAGTCTGTACCGACGAACGGTTTTCAGTCGTGTTCCGCTTCTTGCTGTTCACTTCCTCTTTCCGGTTAGCTGACCGCCGTTCTCCGCCCATTTCTCAGGAAGGAGTTACTTCACCCCATGGCCCTGAAACCTCTGTCTGTCGGTTCTGCCTTTTTGCTCGGCACCCTTCTCATCGGCTGTAACCCTGCACCGACCCCAGTGGCCGATACCACTGCCCCCACCATCACGCTGAGCGCTACACCTAGCCCAGTGACGGCCAATGGAACGTTTACCTTGAAAGCCACTGCCAGCGACAACGTGGCGGTGACGAAGGTGGAGTTTTACGACGGAGCAACCAAGCTAGGTGAGGACACCACTGCGCCTTACGAACTGCCGGTTAACGTCACTATTGCCAATAACGGCAAGAAGACCTACACCGCTACTGCCTATGACGCGGCTGGAAACAAGGCTAGTGCCAGCTTTGAAGTCACCGTCAACATCACAGACGTAACGGCTCCCACGGTCACCTTGAGTGCTGCGCCTAACCCCGTGACTGCTGCAGGGACCACCACGCTGACTGCTACGGCCACTGACGACGTTGGTGTGGCCAAGGTGGAATTTTATGAGGGCGCCACCAAGCTCGGTGAGGACACCACCGCCCCCTACACCTTGCCCGTTGTGCTGAATGCTGTTCAGAACGGCAAAAAGACGTACACTGCCACCGCTTACGATGCCGCTGGCAACAAGACCAGTGCCAGCACCGATGTGACGGTGAACATCACTTCGACCAGCGCGCCTCTACGCGGCACTGTGGTAGACCAGCATATTGGCGCTCCTGTGGCTGGCAGCACCATCACGGTCATGCAGGGTAATACGACCCTGGGCACAGTCACCACTGATGCCAATGGCCAGTTCTCCCTGCCAGGCCTGACTGCTGGCACTTATGACCTGGCAGCGCGCAAGACAGGTATGGCCGGTTCCAACCTGTACGGCGTCACAGTCGGCACTGAAACCCCCAGCGTGGAACTGGTGCAGCGCCCCGCCTTTGACACAGCGGTGAGCCCTGAGCCCGCCAAGCTGACCCTGACCCGTGCTGACGGCAGTGCCCTGGCTGGAGCGACGTTCACGAACAACGTGGACTTCAAGATTGTCACCAACGCTGATTACACTGGCCCCATCCGCATTATGTACGCTCAGCTGGGCCGCACGCCGGGTTCGGGCGTGATTACGTCAGCGGCCACGGCGAACAACTGGAACTTCTCTCCGCCTCAGGACAAGCAAGGTGCCGTTGACTCTGGGGCTGTCACCGTTCCTAATGCCGCCTCCCCTAACTTCATCGCGGGTTTTGGCAGCGCAGCAGGCGAGACAGTTTACCTGCAAGTCATGGTTGTAGATTTCAATTACAACTACTCGCGCTACGTGGTACCGATTAAGCTGATCAACACCAATTCGGCCACCGCTAACACTGTCGTGGCCCCGACAGCTGCCGCTGCCACAGCCTTTACCCTTAAGCAGGAAGGCTCTTGGACCACGCCATACAGTGTTCCTGGCGTTGACGCTGCTCCTAACGGGTCTGGTGTATTCGTAGAAGTGCGTTGGTGCTACACCGACACCAGTGCCGCTGCGCGTCCCTTTGCCTTCGACATTGAGCGTTCTAGTGACGGCACCACCTTTAGCAAGATTGGAACAGTGGGCGGCGGCTCTAGCGCCAGTTGCTCAGCCACCAACCAGGCCACCCGTCCTTTTAACTTCCGCGATACCAGTGCTGAATTGACTGCTGGCAAGACCTTCACCTACCGCGTGAAGGCGCGCGGCGCCAACACGGTGGCCAGCAACACCACCCAGACCACGCCGCTGGCTCAGTTCCAGCCGACCTTTATCGCGCCTGGCGATGAAACCACTGGTGTGAGCATTAACCCCACCTTCGTCCTTGGCCAGAACCAGACAGCTATTGGGGCAGACGGCGCGGCTTATAACATCCGCCTGCGCGACCTGATGACCCAGACGGGCTACAACCTGCCGGGTGCCGCAGGAAACGCCCTGATCCGTGTGGAAGAAGGTACGGGCCCCAACGGCAATGGCATTGCTGCTGGTCAGAGCTTGGTGTTCCTGAGCACCGGTGCTGTTCTGGGTGCACCGACGGCTGCAGCCAACGTCCTGACCGACACCAGCGCCAAATACGGGACAGTCAAGAACCTGTATCCCGTGGACACGACCGCTCACACGGTCAGCATGCCCTGGAACGTCTTGGTGGCTGCGCCCTTGCAACCGCTGCGTCCCTACAAGTGGGAAATGTACTCGGGTATCGCTTACAAGTACGCGCCCACTGAAGGCAACCGCATCTCGGCCTACTCGACTTACACCTGGGCGGCTGATGCCAACGGAAATCCAGTGGCACCCATCAACCAGACCCGTCCCGTCAACATCAACTGGGACTTCATTACCGGCGAGAAATAAGGCTGGCCCTGGGAGGTTCCCCACTTCCCAGGCCACGGTCCCATCTGCTTTCCCTTTCCCTGTGAGGCTCTGAACATGCGTAAGAACTTTCCGCTGACCCTGGGTGTGCTTGGCCTGACGGCCATGCTTGCCGCCTGCTCCAGCCAGAATGCTCCTGTGGCCGCTGCGCCCAGCACCCCCGCCGCCGACCTCCAAGTGGCCAAGAGTGGCAACCTGCAATACGTGAAAAACCAGGTGGTCGTGGGCTACGACTCCGAAGCCGGTCTGGCTGCTGCGGCTAAGGCCATGGGCGGCACCGTGCTGCGGACCATCCCTGAAATCCGCGCCGCACTGATTCAGGTGGACGGCGACGCCCTGAAAATGACTGGCCGCGGCAAGGTGGACGGCGTACGTTACGCCCGCATAAATACAGTGGTGACCCCTGACCGCGGCGAACCCGTAGTGGCTCCGGCCAGCCTGGCGCCTCAGGCGGCCAACGCCGATCAGGTGTTTGACGTGCTGCCTCAGTACGCCCTGGACCCCCGCCACCTGAATGCCAAAGCGGCCTGGGACAAGGGCCTGACCGGCAAGGGTGTGGTTGTGGCCGTCATTGACGATCCGGGCGACGTGACCCACCCCGACCTGGCCCCCAACTGGGCAGGCAAGGCTTTCGACCCCCGCCAGAACAAGGTGTACACCGATGGCGCTGCCTGGAAAGGCTACTTCCAGAAGCCAGAGAACTCTCACGGCACGTTCGTGGCGTCCAGCATCATCGCCGCCAAGAACGGCAAGGGCATCGTGGGTCTGGCCTATGAAGCCAAGTGGATGCCTGTCGTGATGTTTAACCCTGGTGGCTACTCCAGCTTTGAAATCGCGCTGGGTGCTGTGTGGGCGACCAACAACGGCGCGCGTGCCATCAATAACTCGTGGGGCGGCGGCGTCTCCTTCGGGCCGGTCAAGGACGCCTTTGACTACGCGATGGCCAACGGCACGACCGTTGTGGCCTCCATGGGCAACTCCTACCACGATGAGTTCCAGTATCCAGCGGCGCTGCCCGGCATCATTGCCTCGGGTGCACTGGACGCCAGCAACCGCAAGGTGACCTTCTCAACCAGCGGCCGCCACATTTCCAGTGGTGCACCTGGTCAGGACACCATGCTGGCCAACCCCACCTGGCTTTCCCCGGTGACCGCTGATAAACCCGACGGCGGCTACGCACTGATTTCAGGCACTTCTTTCTCCTCGCCCTATACCACCGCCATCGCCGCCCTGATTCTGCAGAAGTGCCCAGCCGCCACGCCCTACCAAGTGCGCCGCGTCATGGAACTGAATGCCGACGGCACTATCGGCACCAACCCGAACGGTTTTGACCGTGAAACCGGTTGGGGCCGTCTGGATGCAGGCAAGATTGCCCAGAACCTGACTGACTGCGCCGCGCTGCCTGCCAAGGGCGCCAACGTGAAGATCAATCTGACCTACACCAGTGGGACCAACGGCACCCAGAAGGGCATTCTGGGCGACGTGATTCTGCGCGGCCAGGGCATGCGCGCTGGCGCCACCGATGACCCCACTCCGCTCTACCTGTCCCCCACCGATGACAACGGCGACGTGCGCTTCAGTGAAATTGCTCCTGGCACGTACGACATGTACGTGGCTGGCCCCGACCTGAGCACCACCGGTGGCAAGACCGAGGAGCGCGGCACCTTTGTGGGCACCCTGACGGCCACCAGCGGCTCGACCTACTACGCCCCCAATGAGAAGCGCATCCTGCTACCAGCGGCCTTCGTCGACACCAATCCTGTAGACCCCTACGAGCCCAACGATGATTTCCCCGACGCCAAGACGGTGGCTTACGGTCAGACCACAGACCAGGGCTACATCTTCGGTCAGCCTCAGGACTACGACTTCTTCAAGTTCACGGCTGCCGCTGGCGACCAAGTGAAAGCTGAAGTCCTGGCCCGCGAGCAAATTGGCGGACAGCTGGATTCCTACCTGTTCCTGCTTGATGCTACGGGCAAGATTGTGGCTCAGAACGATGACCGTGCCAGCGGCACCGACTCGGAAGTCACGGCAACTCTGGCCACGGCAGGTACGTACTACCTGGTTGTTACCAGCTTCGATGTTGCTTCGGGTGGCACTGACGACAGCCCCTTCAACAAGTTCCGCCTGAAACTGACCAAAACGAACTAAAGCCTCTTGCTGCGCGGCGTCCCGGACTTCTGGGGCGCCGCTTTTTGGCTTTTTGATCTGGCGTTCTCTGCCAAGCGCGCCACTGGCATGGGGCTTAACCACGCCACCGGCCCTTAAGTTGGCTTTCTTTGTCCACCTCCCACCATTGCGCCGAGTAACGTGGTCTGCCAGGATACGTGGCTCCCCTGATTGGGCCGCGACATCCTGCTTCGTCCTCCACCCCGTACCAGCCCCAAATGCTGCCCGGCGCACGGCGGGGCCCTCGCCACCCAGGTACGATGCCGCTGCAATGGTTCCTACCCTGCGCCTGGACCGGGGCACCCTCGTCATGACCGAGGTGCCGGCCTGTGTTCGCGACCACTTCCTGTGGGACGCGCGCAGTCAGTCGTGGCGCGCGCCGGGCCGGGCTTACCGTGAGGTGGTCGAGGCCCTGCGCGCCAGCGAGGTACCCTTCCGGGATAGCGCCTCGGCCTTCGAGAAACTGGAGTTGTCGTTTGCCCGCGACGTGACCCCTTACCCGCACCAGACGCGCGCCTTGACTGCCTGGAAACGGGCCGGGCGCCGGGGCGTGGTGGTGCTCCCTACTGGCGCGGGCAAGACGCTGGTGGCCCAACTGGCGCTGCGCGACACCCCCCGCAGCGCCCTGATTTGTGTGCCCACCCTGGACCTCCTGCACCAGTGGTATGCGGGGCTGGTGGCGGCCTTTCCTGACCTGGCAGTGGGCCTGCTGGGCGGCGGCAGCCACGACGAAACGCCGCTGCTGGTCAGCACCTACGATTCGGCGGCCATTCATGCCGAGACACTGGCGGGGCGCTACGCCCTTCAAATTTTTGATGAGGCGCATCACCTTCCCAGCGACTTCACGCGGGTGATTGCCGAGATGGGCGTGGCGCCGTACCGCCTGGGCCTGACCGCCACCCCCAAGCGCAGCGACGGCCGCGAGCGCGACCTGGAGTCACTGATTGGCCCCGTGGTGTACCAGGCGGCCCCCGAAGACCTGGCCGGCGAGACCCTGGCCCCTTACCGTGAGGTGCTGATCCGGGTGACCCTCAGTCCCTTCGAGCAGCGGCGCTATGACGACCTGGTGGCCCAGCGCAACGAGTTCCTGCGCCTCAGTGGCATTCGACTGGGGTCGCTGGAAGGCTGGAAGCAGTTCGTGATGGCCAGCGGCAGCCCCCACGGCCGCCGCGCCATGCTGGCCCACCGTGAGGCCCGCTCGCTGGCCTATGGCACCGACGGCAAACTGCGGGTGCTAGAGGAAGTCCTGGCCAACCATCCCCAGGCCCGGACCCTGATCTTCACGGACGACAACGCCACGGTGTACCGCATTAGCCGCGAATTTTTGATTCCCGCCATTACCCACCAGACGCCTGTGAAAGAGCGTCATACGCTGCTGGAAAAGTTCCGGTCGGGCGACTACCGCATTCTCGTCACCAGCCGGGTCCTGAATGAGGGGGTGGACGTGCCCGAGGCCAGCGTGGCCGTCGTGCTGTCAGGGACTGCCACCGAGCGCGAGCATATTCAGCGGCTGGGCCGTATCCTGCGCCGCGCTGAAGGCAAGCAGGCTGTGCTCTATGAAGTTATTACCCAGGGCACCAGCGAGGAACGGGTCAGCCAGCAGCGGCGCGGGCAGTGGTCGCCGCCTGGCTTAGAGGACTTTGGGGTCCTGAATGCTTCCGACTGAGCTATTGCTGTTCCGGGTCAAGGCGGGCCTGGTTGAACCCCGGCGCCTGAAACCCACCCCGCAGAACCTCGCCCTGGCTGAAACCCTGATTGCCGCCTTTGAGGCCCATGTGGGCAAGCGCCGCTGTGACCTGGACGAGGAACTGCGCGCCCTGGAAGCTGGACGGCAGGATTTTAAGGTGGTGCGCGGTCTGGCCCACCTCCTGAGCAACCTGGGCACCTTTGAGGCCAGTGGGCCGCTGGAGCCGGGTACTGTGCGTTCGCGCGTCTTTGAGCTGGCGCAGACCGGCGTCCCCAGCCGCCGGCATACGGCGCAGGTGCTGGAGCAGGCGGCCCGCTCCCTGACGGCCCAGGCCACTGGCAGCGGGCGTCCCCTGAACGCCGACGAACTGCTGGGGGCCCTCTACGCTGACCTGCCGGACCAGCAGACGCTGGTGGCGTTCGAGCCGCCTGCGCCCCTGGAACTCATTCACCGCTACGATTTGGCCCAGGCGCAGGGCACCCTCTACCGCGCCTATGAGCTGGTGATCACCGCCCGGCGCAACGAACCGGCGCGCTACAAGCAGCTGCTGAAGTACCTGAAGTTCTTTGGCCTGATGGCCACCGTCGAGGGGGACGCCAATCTGGGCTTTACCCTGACGCTGGACGGACCTGCCAGCCTGTTCGGCGGCACTACGCGCTACGGCCTGGGCATGGCCAAGTTTTTGCCGGCGCTGCTGCATGTGACGAAATGGGACCTGAGCGCGAGCCTCAAGCCCCGGCGCGACCTGGCCTGGGTGGACCCTGCCGACACCGAATGGTCGTTTCAGCTGACCAGCGAGGACGGTTATGTCAGCCATTACGCCCCCCCCCAGGAACACGACAGCGCCCTGGAATCGGGCTTTGCCGAGCGCTTTGCCAAACTGGAGACGCCCTGGCAGCTTGAACGTGAGGTGGACCTGGTGCCAGTGCCGGGCGGCGTGATTCTGCCGGATTTCCGCTTAGTGAACGGCGACCGGTCCGTGCTGGTGGAAATCGTGGGCTACTGGCGCCCCGAGTACCTGCGCAAGAAATTCGAGCTGCTGCGTAAGGCTGGACGCACGGACGTGATTGTGTGTGTGTCTGAACGCCTGAACCTGGAGCGTGCGGGTGTCAACCCCGCTGATTTTGGCGAGCGCCTGGTGTGGTTTAAGGGTGTGCTGAACCCCAAGGAGGTGCTGGCCCTGGCCGAGCGCCACGCGGTGACCGAGACCTAGTCTGTGTGGTCTTGTGCAGCTGGGTAGTAGGGCGGTCAGAGTGCGGCCTCTCCGTCTACAAAAAGCTGGGCGCCCGGTGAGGGGCGCCCGTATCTTGGTGTGGTGGGGGTTCACTGCTGCGCGCGGTCCGGAGTGGTGCGGCCCGGAAACAGCACCGGCAGAGAAATCAGTGGAATGGCGATGGCAGCCAGCGCGAACAGAATTTCCATACGGTTAGTGTGCCTGCCGGTCGCGCCGCCCAGATGACCTGACCTTCAGTCAGCGTAGAGCCGAGCTTGAGCTGAGGTAAAGCTGGCCTTCAAGGTGTCGTCAGGTCAGAGGAGAGTGCTTCACCACGTCTGTCCCTCCACCCGCCCTAGACTGACCGCGCTGCTGTCTGCCCGGAGACTCAGGGTTTTGGGGCCGCTCGTGACGGCCTGGAAATACACGGTGATCGTTTGCCCGGCGCTGATGGCCTGCTGTACGCTCTCGCCGTTAAAGGCCACCGTGACCAGTTGGCTGTTCTGAGAGCTGTTAGAGGTCACCAGGAACTTGTATTTCGCGTTCTGGGTGGCGTTCACCTCGAAGCTGCGGGTGGTGCCGCTGGCTATGCTGCCCGCTGAGGTCGTTACGGTGCCGGGAATGTTGACCGTGCTGCTGCCTGCGCTGGTGGTCACACTCAGCGGCGTGGTCAGGCCTGACCCGTTGCCCGCCGCATCGACCGCCCGCACCTGAAAACTGTAGGCCGTGCTGGGGGCCAGGCCCGTCACCGTGAAACTGGTGCCTGTGGGGGTGCCCACCACGGTGCCACTGCGCAGGACCTCATAGCGGGCCACGCCGACGTTGTCGGTGGAGGCGCCCCAGGTCAGGCTGACCGACGAACTGGTCTTGGCCGGGCTGCTGAGGGTGCCAGGGGTCGTGGGCGCCGCCGTGTCTCCTCCACCACCGCCGCCGCACCGGGTGCCGAAGCCCGTGTTGGTCAGCCCTGTGCAGAACGCCGTACGGGTCTGGGTGTACTTATCCAGCTGGGCGTTGTTGTACCAGTCCTCGTCGTAGCGGAACCCGCCCTGGCTGTTGTCGGTGTCAGTCACGCTGTAGGTCTGGCCGTAATACCCGTCCCAGCCGTAGCGCAGGTCCGTGTTCATATACACGACGGCCTTCACCACACCCGACAGGTCCACGTTGCCTGCCACCCCCAGGTATTCGGGCAGTGGCCCGTTGTACGACACCAGCCGGAACAGGCGGTTGACCCAGAGGGTCATGTCGCTTTCCGACTCGGCGCCGCTGGCCTGTTGCCCGGCTGCAAAGTTCATGGGGGCTGTTTCGCTCAGAATCATGGGTTTGCCGTTGTCCTTGGCAAACTTCATCATGGCCAGCACGTTGGCGTCGAGGTCAAAGTTGGCCTTCACGGCGCTGCCGTTGCTGGCCCGCACGTAGTTGATGCACTGCTTGGCGGCCGTATCATAACTGCGGCCCACCTCGCCGTTGTAGATGGTGTTGTTCACGATGCTGGTGCCGTTGTTGGCCACGTAGCGGTTGTAGATGGGCAGGCAGAGTTCGTGGTTAAAGACGCTCAGGCCAATCCAGTCCACCCAGGCGGCGCCGGGATACATCTCGCGGAACACGCCGCGCACCGGATGGTAGATAAAGCCCACGTTGCCCCCTGTGACCTTGCCTGCCACGTAGCTGGCGATGCTGTTAAAGGCGCCCTTGTAAGCCAGGCATTTCAGGGCCGAACCGGTCGCTTGATAGTCCTCGCAGTGGTAAAAGGGGCTGACCTCGTAGTCCAGGCGCAGCAGAAATTTGGTGCCGGGCCGCGCGTTGATATAGGCAATCAAGGGGTCAAATTTGGCCAGCAGCCCTGCGTCGCGGTTGGCCAGGCTCTGCGTGACTCCGCGTGAGATGCTGGCCTTTAAGTTCTCGTCTCCACCGTTGTAGCCAGGCGGGTTGTCTTTCCAGCTTACGCCCACCTGCACGTATTTGCCGCCTCTGGTGGCCAGGAAATCGGCAAATTCGCGGTGGAGGTTCACCAGCGAGCCGCCAAGGTTGCCCTTGTTAAAGTCCGCCGAGCGCAGTTCGTAGTACACGCTGCCGCCCGCCGCTTCCTGTCCCACCTTCTGCCAGTCGGTGTAGGTGTTCTTGCTGGATTGCCCAATAAGCAGCAGGCGGCCAGACGCTGGCGCGCCCACACCCTGCCCCCGGAGCGCGGCCTGGGGTGAGGTGGACGGGGTCGGGGCTGGACCCGAGCAGGCCGCCAGCACCCCCAGCAGCCCAGCGGCCAGCCATATGTGAAGTCGCTTCATGGGTTCCCTTTGCGGCCACGCGAGTGGGGGCCTGCCCCGCCGCTGAGCAGGCCCGGTGAATGCGGAGGTTTTATACGGACTCCGATTGAATCGCTTGCAAAAGCGATTTAATCCGAGCGGAGCGAGGGGGAGAAAAACGGGTTCCGGGCGTGGAGCTGGCATATCGGCTCTTTTCCGATTTGTCGGCGGAACAGACGGAATCCGTATTAGGCTGCCTTTACCACGTCTGGGCGTCCACGCGACCGATGCTGACGGCGCCGCTGTCGGCCCGGATGCTGAGCGTCTTGTTGCCGCTGGTCACACCCTGGAAATACACCGTGTTGGTGCGCCCGGCGTCGATGGCCTGCTGCACGGTCTCGCCGTTAAAGGACACCGTTATGAGCTGGCTGTTCTGCGAACTGGTCGAGGTCACCAGGAACTTGTACTTGGCGTTCTGGGTGGCGTTCACGGCGAAACTGCGGGTGGTGCCGCTGGCAATGCTGCCTGCCGAGGTGGTTACAGTGCCGGGAATGGCCACCGAGCCGCTGGCCGCGCTGGTCGTCACGCTGATGGGCGCGTTGAAGGCCGAGGCGTTGCCAGCGGCGTCCACTGCGCGCACCTTGAAGCTGTACGCGGTGCTGGCGCTCAGGCCCGTGGCCGTAAAGCTGGTGCCCGTGCTGGTGCCGGCCAGGGCATTGTTGACGTGAATTTCGTAGCGGGCCACGCCGACGTTGTCGGTGGAGGCGCCCCAGGTCAGGTTGACCGACGAACTGGTCTTGGCTGGGCTGCTGAGGGTGCCGGGGGTCGTGGGCGCCGCCGTGTCTCCCCCACCACCTCCGCCCCCGGTGCCGCTGCCCACCACAAACTGGTACTGACCGTTGTTGATGCGGCTCAGCCAGTTGTTGCGCACAGTGGCGTTGACCCCCAGACGGCTGTTGCCCCACTCGCCCTCGGCGCAGCCGCCCTGAATAGCCCCTGACGGACTGAGGCTGCACTGCCAGTGGCTGTACGCCTCCCAGTCGTCGTTGATATAGGCCACCGCGCGGATATCGTTGCTGTTGGCCTCAATGAAGTTGAAGAAGGGAGCGTACCACTCGTTCCACACGGTCTGCCCGGTCAGCCCAGTGCGGGTGGGGCGGCCCACCTGCTCGAACTTCACCTGACCATCGGCGGCCAGGGTGTAACCGCGCGGAGTGGACTCGGCAATCATGATGGGCTTGCCTTTGCCCTTGAGGTAATTCACGACGTTCTGTACAGCGGTCAGGCCGTTGCTGCACGTCTGATTCTGGTCAAAGACAGAAATGCCCGTCCAGTCCACGTTGCTGCTGCCGGGCCACCACTGGTCGTAGTAGGCGGCCAGGTTGCCTCCCACTGGTCCCTGCCCGTTGCTGTTGCTGCCCGTGGGGCTGATGGGCTGACTGCCGGCCAGCACGCCGCCGTCGCACCACGCGGCCAGCTGCCACACCAGGGCGATGTTGCTGGCGCCCTGCCGCCCGATCTCGGCCTTGAACCAGCTCCAGACGGTCTTGTAGGCGTCGGGCCAGTACCCGTTCCAGGGGCCTTCCGCCTCGTAGCCCAGGCGCACGAAGACCGGGCGACCACTGTTTTTCAGGTCGGTGATGATGCTGCGCATGTTTTGCAGCAGCTGCGTGCCCACAGGGGCGCCGTCGATACTGTTCTGAATGTTGCCCTGCCACGGCTTGCTGGGGTCAATGGCCTTGGCAATGTCCGTGTCGTAGGCCTGCCCCATCCAGATGCCCACGGCCAGCGCCTGCTGGGCGTTCGTGTCGTTTTTGGCGACGGTCAGGTCCTGGTTGCCGTACCCGGAGGCGTACCACGCAGGCGTGTTGCCCCCCGTGAAGCCAGAGGTTTGGAGGGCCGGATTGACATACAGGGTCACCCCTGCGTATTTGCCGGGATAGGTCTGGCTGTAATTGGTGATGCCGTCGGTGGTCTGGCCAGACATCACCATGATGCCGTTGCCAGTAAATTTGCCAGTGACAGCCTGCGCCCGGAGTGCGGCGGAGGCGGACGGTTCGGGCACCTGGCCCTGAGGCGCCTGCGAGCAGGCCGAGAGGAGCAGGGTGGCGCTCAGCAGACGTAAAGCAGTAGGCAGACGGGACATAACCCTCCTGTGCAGCAGACAGAGGCTCAGGGCCGCTGGCGACACACAGGCGCGCCGCCTCTGACCCATCTAGAGACCGGAGGCACAGGCCAGCCCATGCCCAGTTAGTAATTGTTTCTAACGTTGGTCATCATGCTCAATCTCCTCTTCCCTGTCAAGCCTTGAGGCCACAGGAAAGGGCTTGTGAAATGAGTTTGTTGCAGAGGAATGAGTGGAGTGTCGGACGGACTCCCTCTTTCTAGTTAGTTACTCTGAATTACTAATAGAGTTTCTTCTTTTCAGTTAAGGTGCACCGGCTCAATCAGCGGAGCAGGCCACATCACATTCACCTGTGCCACTGATACGCCACAAGACGCCTCTGCAAATTGAGCTGGCTAGTGAGGCACACCTCTGAGCCCTATCGGGCTGGCCTCTCCCCTCTCTGCCTCAGGTTTCCTGTGGAATCAGCTCACGTCGCCCTGCCGCTCAAGTGCAACGCTCGGCTGTCAGGTGACAGCGCACACCGTCTGCTCTGATTGGCAGGCGGTGTGGTTATATCTTTTTGACAGCGCTGAACTTCCCCCCTTAAAGGAGTTTCAGTGGGGATACCCGTGTGGCCAGCACCGCCGGGGGCAGTGCGGCGGCAAGGCCAAAAGGAAGCAGCAGCAAGACCCGCGACACCAGGGGCCAGGTCAGCTGTGGCGGCGCCAGCGTGAAGCCCAGGTGGGTGCCCAGCACCTGCCCGCCCGTCAGGCTGAGGATGAGGGCCAGCCCGATGCCTAATCCCACCCCCAGCAGGACCGTTAACCCAGTTTCAAACAGCACCAGCAGGAAGACCACGCGCCGCCCCGTGCCCAGCACCCGCAGCAGCGCCACCGTGCGCTGACGTTCCACGCCAGACGTGTACACGCTGAGCCAGACGGTCAGGGCCGCAATGCCCAGCACCAGCAGGGCCAGCGCCGCGTAGGCCGCCTGCCCCTGAACCAGCATGTCGCGCGCTTGAGCAAACACCTGACCCGGAAAAACGGCCATCGCGTCCTGCCCGGCATTGATGCGCTGCGCCGCTACGTAGATGCCAGACAGCTGCTCTGCGGCATACAGCACGGCGGTGACCTCTCGTTCGCTGGAGGCCGCGCTGTGGACTTCCCAGACTGTTTCTATGGGGGTCAGCACCGCTCGGTCCACGGGCCCACCTGTGGGAGCCAGGATGCCCGTGACTGTATACGGTTCGTCATGGGCCTCGTCGTGCGCTTCTTCCTCCTCGGGCCCGGTCAGACCGTGTGTGCCGGTGAACGTGTCACCGACGCGCAGACCCGCCTCGCGCGCGGCGCGGGCGCCCAGCACGGCGTCATGTTCTTTCGCAAACAGGGTGCCCTGAGTCAACCTGAAATAGGGTGGGTCGGCCGGCCGCTTCCGTTGGTCAAAAAAGGCGGCGGAGGTGCCCACGATGGGAAAGCCCTGATAAGTGTCCCCCAGGGCAATCGGCACCGCGCGCCGGGTGCCAGGGGCGTCGCGCAGGGCCGTGTAGACCCGCTCTGGCATGTTGCCGGTCGGGGCATCCAGGTAAAAGAGGCTGCTCATCACCGCCTGGGTGCTGCTGCCGGGCGCCGCCACCAGGAGGTCGAAGACCTGGGCCGCGTCCTGCGCCCCGCGTTCGACCTGGCGGGTGACTAAGGGCACCACCAGCGCGGTGGCGGTGGCCAGCGCCACGGCCAGAACGGTGATGACCAGCGCCCCCCAGCGGGCGCGCACACTGCGCAGCACCGTCCACAGGGCCAGGTTCATGCGCCGCCCACCTGGGTCAGGTCAAGGCGCCCCGGCAGCAGCGCCGCCACCTGGGGGTCGTGGGTGACCAGAATCAAAGTGGCGCCCAGCTCTGCCGCTGTGCCCAGGAGCAGTGAGGCGGCGCTGGCGGCCCGGTCCCGGTCAAGGTGGGCGGTGGGTTCATCGGCCAGCAGTAGGCCCGGCCGGTGCGCCACGGCGCGCGCCAGGGCCACCCGTTGCCGCTCGCCCGTCGAGAGCTGATGGGGGCGGTGGTGCCGCCTGTGGCCCAGCCCCAGCTGAGTCAGCGCCTGTTCGGCCAGTGCCCCTGGCCGCTTCAGGCCGGTAACTCGCACCCCAAGTTCCACATTTTCCTGGGCGGTCAGGCCAGGCATCAGGTGAAAATCCTGAAAGACGTAGCCTACGGCGCGCCGCCGAAACTGGTCGCGGCGCGGCGCAGACGCGCGCGTCAGGTCAAAGTCGCCGTGCTGGACCTGCCCCGACAGGGGCGTCAGCAGACCGGCCAGCACATGCAGGAGGGTGGTCTTCCCTGTTCCACTGGGGCCGGTGACGGCCAACTGGGTGCCAGCCGGCAGGTGCAGGTCGGGGTAACGCAGCGTCACCTCGCGGCCGTGCTGAACGCAGAGCTCACTGACTGTCAGGGCCTGGGGCTGGTCCATCACGGCGCCGTCATCCGCTGGTGGTGACGCCATCGGCGTACAGGCGCACGAGGCTGACGAAACCGGTGTCCTCGTCTTTCTTGACCCCGATGTCCAGCCGGCCCGTGATCTGGAGTCCCCTGGTCGTCGGCTCCAGTTCGCGCCCCCTGGGCATGATGACCAGCACGATATCGGCGGGCCAGTCGGCGGCGGTGGTGCAAAACGGGCAGGTACTCATGGGCTGTTTGGTCAGCACGAAAAAATCGAGTCTGGGCTTGAGGGGCGGCGCCATATAGCCGCTCATCTGCACCTTCTGGCCCTGGAGGCCCTTGAGTTTGTCGCTGTATTCCGCGCCTCGCACGGTCACGCGGCCATACAGTTCACTGAATTTCAGCAGCGGGACACCCGAGCGCGCCCCAGCGCCGGGGGCCCACAGCAGCACAGGCACGGCCCCCAGCAGGCGGACAAAAGTACGGCGGTTCAAAGGTCACCTCGAATCAGAAGGAATGGACGTTGCCCCTCAATTCAGCACGGCTGAATCAGGGGCACGTCAGATGCGTGTGGGGCGCGGCCAGGTGTAGGCTGCGCCACCTGGGTCAGCGGGTGCGGGTGGCGTCCAGGCCCAGGGCGCGGGCCATGGAGAAAAAGAGGTCCGTCTGGTCCATCATCCCAAAGAAGTTCTCCGAGCCGGGGCCGAAGGCAAAGAGAGGCAGGGGGTCGGCCGTGTGGACGCCCTGGTTGGCGCTGGGTGGCAGGTTGCCGGTGCGGGTGACGGCGCCTTCCTGGCACAGTTTGGGGTTGGGCAGGAAACCGGCCGCCGCGCCGGTCTGGCCGTTGCTAACCGTGGGGTCCAGAAACACCCGGCGGCCCAGGTAGGTTTCACAGTAGTCGGGCACCGCCGCAAAGCCCACCGCGTAGGTGCGGCTGGTTTCGGGCAGGGGCAGTCCATTGGCATCCCGCTTGTCGCCGTAGGTGGGAAAGCCAGCTGCCTCGTAGACCCCGACGGCCTCGCGCTTGCCGGGTCCCTTGGCGGCGTCGTAGGTGCCGTAGACGCTGAGGGAATGGGCGTGGTCAGCCGTGACCAGCACCAGGGTATCGGGGTGGCTCTTGGCGTACGTCTTGGCCCACTCGACGGCCTTGTCCAGCTCCAGCACGTCCCAGATGGCCCGCTGCCAGTCCAGAGGATGCTCGTACTTGTCCACCATGCCGGCCTCGACCATCAGGAAAAAGCCGTTCGGGTTCTTTTCCAGGGTCTCGACGGCTTTCTTTGTGCTGTCCCACAGGTACGGCATGTCTTTAAAGTCACCCAGCGCCTCAGGCGTCTGGTACTGCGCGCGGTCCAGATAGCTGGGAATATTGTCGATGTTAAAGAGGCCAAACAGCTTGTTGCCGCCAGCGGCGTTCAGCTCGGTGCGGCTGCTGACAAAGGTGTAGCCCTGTTTCTGGCTGTCGGTAATCCAGTCGGTGGCGTCCTTGCGGCGGCTGCCGGGCGCTGTGCTGGGAATGAAGTCGCGGCTGCCGCCAATCAGCAGCACGTCGGGCTGCACGTCACCCTTAAAATACTGATCGGCAATGGCCTGGTAGTCCCCGCGGCGGCGGGTGTAAGAGGCGAAGGCGGCGGGCGTGGCGTCCACCCCGAATGCGCTCGACACGATGCCGATGCTCTTGCCCATGCTGCGCTTGACCATGGCGGTAATGGTCTCCACGCGGGGGTTGTCCAGCGAATCAGCGGTGTTGTCGGGGTAGACGTTCAGGGCGTTGACCTGAATCTTCTGGCCGGTGGCGATGCTGCTGGCCGTGTTGGCGCTGTCGGCCATCGCGCTGTCATAGGAACTGGTGGTGACGGTGGCCATACCGCTCAGGTCACTCATCATGGCGAGCTGGCCTGTGGCGTTGCCATTGGCCGGGTTGTAGGGATGGGCGACCAGGCGCGCCGCGTTCACGGTGTTCCAGCCCAGGCCATCCCCGATGAACAGGATGACGTTCTTGGCACGGGGGGCCACAACCGGCACTACGTACCAACGGGCGGTTTTGGTGACCTCACCGTTGGCATCGGTGTAGCGCACCTTCAGTTCGTGCAGGCCGGTCGGCAGACTCTGGCTGCGCAGCGTCCATTCGGCGCTGGTGGGCTTGCTGGTGGTGCGCACCAGGCCCTCGACGGGGCGGCCATCCAGGGTGACCGCCGCGTCCTTAAGCTCCTGCACATTCTCTGCTTCAATGCGCAGGTCAAAGCGCTGGCCGGGAACGAATTTGGCGCCGTCATACGGATAGATGCTGAGGCTAGCGGCCGAAGCCACAGTGCTGGCCAGAAGGGCAAGACCCAAAAGATATTTCATGACCTGTATTCGGACTCATGATTGTCATCCAGGTATCAGTCCAGATGACCTGAGCTCAAGGTCGGCTGATTCCTTTTCTCCCACCGTGAACGGTCTGCGTGTCACCGCGAGAGGCCAGCTGCTTCTTGGTCCTGCTTCGACCGGGCCTTTTATGCTGTGCGTGGCATGTCCACTTCTCCCCTGCCCCAGACCGATCTGCTGTGCGAGACGTATCACGCCGCGCTGGCCGCCACGGCGCCGGGCTTGCTACTGGCCCCATACCTGTCTGGCCGGTCACCTGACTTCATCCTCGCGGTGGGCAAGGCGGCGGCCCCGATGATGCGCGCCGCGCAGGAGGCTTTTCCCGCCGTTCCAGGGCTGCTCGTACTGCCAGATGGCGCGCCTTTGCCCCCACTCCCAGCGCAGGTAGAGGTGCGCCGGGCCGCGCATCCCCTCCCAGACGCACGCAGTGTCGCGGCGGCGCGGCTGGCCCAGGTCCGGCTGGGGGCGCTGACTGCTGACCAGGAAGTGCTGGCCCTCTTCTCTGGGGGTGCCAGCGCCCTGCTGTGCGCGCCGCGAGGGGTGACCCTGGCCCAGAAGGCCGCAGTCTGCACCGAGTTGATGCGGGCCGGCGCCGATATTCAGGCCCTGAACACGGTGCGGCGGCACCTATCCGACGTGAAGGGGGGCCGATTAGCAGCTGGCACCCGCGCCCGCGTGCGCGCGCTGCTGCTCAGTGATGTGGTGGGCGACGATCCCGCAATCATTGCCAGCGGGCCGGCAGTCCCTGACCCCACGACATATGCGGACGCCCTGGCCGTGCTGGACCGGTTTGCAGTGCCCGCCCCAGAGGTCAGAACCTATCTGCGGGCGGGCGCGCAGGGGCTGCATGAAGAGACGCCAAGTGTTTTGCCCAATGCCCACAGCACGGTGATTGGTAGGAACGGGACCCTCCTGCGGGCCGCGCAGGCTGCCCTGGAGTCGAAAGGGATACGGGCCATCATCCTGGGTGAGACCTTCACGGGTGAAGCGCGTGACCTGGCGGTCTGGCACGCCGCCGAAGTGCGCCGCGCCCAAGCCGAAGGAGTACCAGTGGCCCTCATCTCTGGTGGCGAGGCCACCGTGACCGTCCGGGGTGCTGGCCGCGGCGGCCGCAACACCGAATTTGCGTTGGCGCTGGCCCTGGCGCTGGGCGACGATCATGGCATATATGGCGTCTCAGCGGGCTCGGACGGGGTGGACGGCACTAGCGGTGGGGCGGGGGCCCTGCTGAGCCCGGACACCCTGCGCCGTGCCGCCACGCTGGGCCTGGACGCGCCGGGTGCCTTGGCGGCCAATGACTCAGGCAGTTTCTTTGCCGCCCTGGACGACCTGCTGGTCCCTGGCCCGACTGGGCAGAATCTCAACGACTTGCGCGTTTTGCTGGTGGAACCGGTCTAAAGTCGTCCCATTGCGGTGGGTAGGTAAAGGAGTGAGAGGCCAGCAGGTTGAAGAGCCGGGCTCAGTCTGGTCACCATCGGCCCATCATCCTGCCTTTCTTACATTGCTTCCAGACGGTGTTGCTGCCCCGGTCTCCTCCGGGTTGATGAAGGCAATTGCCGCACGTTGGGCTCCCTTCTGTCCGTCCATCCGTTTCGTGTCACAGCCTCACCTTTAGGAGACCCCTATGTCCTCTCTGCGCCCCTTCGTTCTGTCTCTCGCCGTGCTGACCACTGGCCTCATATCGGCCCAGACCTCTTCCGCTCCTCGCACCACCTCAGCACCGTCGCTCGCCACTCAACCCAGCACTCTAAGTGGCGACTGGACGGGCAAGCTGGACTGGATTGATATAGCGGCCACGTTCAAAGTGACGGGGGGGCAAGTGTCAGGAACATTCGTGATTGGTGGGCAAACTTATCCTGTGCAGGGCCGCTGGGACGCGGTTAAGGGCAGCCTCCTGTTTAGTGTGCAGCGAGCAGCGGGCAAAGCCAATGTGGCCCTGACGCTCAAGAATGGGCAACTGGTGGGCACATCGGTGCTGGGTGGGCAGTCTGACCCTGTGAAGTTGCAGCGGGTCGCCGCTGCGGTCAGCGCTCGGCCTACCCCTTATGTCCTGACAGGTGTCGTAAAGAACAGTGCGGGGCAGCCACTGGCCGGGGTCAAGGTTTTCGCCGACAACACGCTATACCACAACATGAATGCGCTGGCCACGACCGACGCGCAGGGCCACTACCGTCTTGAGCTGCCGCGCGAAGTCGGCACCTGGCGAGCAGGGGCCTATGTCCAGCGCCCCTACGGCGGCGGAATCTGGGAAAGCCGCCTGTATGCCGACAACGCTGCCGCCTTTTCTGGGGACCAGGGAGCTATTCGCAATTTCACCTGGCGTCTGACGGGTACGTCGGAAGAAGGACCTCTGGGCGGCACCGTCTGGGTTCATCCGGATTGGGCCGGTGTGGACTACGACACCAACGATGTCGAGCTGACACTGACACCAGTTGGACCGCTGCTGGACGGCAGTGTCGGTAAGGCAGTAACCTGGCGCCTGGGAGACGATTACACGCGTAAGGATGTCCCGGTGGGGACATATACCCTGACGGCCCGGCAGATCAGCTCCACCGGGCAGAAGCGGCCCATGCTTGTGAAATCGACCTACGACAGCAACAAAGGGCACTACGCGCCCTCAGTGACCGCTACTTTTCAGAACTCTGCTAAATACGGCATCCTGATGGAACTCGACATTGTGCTCAAATAAGCCAATGAGGTGAAGTGAAGCTGGAATGCACCTTGACCTTGCCTATTTTGGCCAGACAGCCCGAGGGAAGTCCATGCTTGTGGGTGGTGATGTTCAGAGCAGTGCGTTCAGAAGCCAAATTGCTTCAGGGCGTGTCATAGCCGATATTTCCTGGGACTCTGCGAAGAGTATCAGCGTTTTCATAGAAACACTCAGGTACGTCGAATGCGTTTCACCTCCGAACCCATGACAGTGGAAGGGGAGACCGATGCGGAAATCGGTCTGCCCTTTCATTGAGCGTATTTTGTGAGGCGTAGAGGTGATATAGCTGTCGCTATACGGAAATTTAAATTAGGGGCAACGCAGTCCTGCACGTTCTTTTGGCATCCTTTTGAAGTTGCTCGTCACGTGACGAGCAACTTTTTTTCAGCTCTTAAAACGCGCTGCAAGTGCAGTTGTGGCTCGGGACAGCAGGGTGACATCGGTGCCTACAGCCACGAACGAATAGCCCCATTCCAGGTAGGTGCGGGCCACCGCCTCATCAGTGGACAGGATGCCGGCTGCCTTGCCCGCAGCGCGAATCCGGCTTGCCGCATCACGAATGGCCCCTTGAACCTCTGGGTGGCCTGGCTGGCCCAATACCCCCATGCTGGCGGCCAGATCGGCGGGGCCGATAAAGACCCCGTCTACGCCGTCTACCGCCGCGATCTCGTCCAGAGCGGCCAATCCCGCGACTGATTCCACCTGTAGCAGCAGGCACACCTGCTCGTCTGCCGCCTGCAAATACGCTGCGTCACGGCCAAAGCCACTGGCGCGCGCCAGTGCGGCACCTACCCCCCGCACACCCTGCGGGGCATAGCGGGTGGCGGCCACCAGATCACGCGCCTGCTCGGCGGTCTCGACCATCGGAATCAGCAGGGTATGCGCGCCGATGTCCAGCAACTGCTTCATCAGGACAGCGCTGCCGACGGGCGGGCGCACCAGCGCCTGAACAGGGTAGGGGGCTATAGCCTGCAGCGCGGCCAGAGTGGACCGCACGTCATTGGGCGCGTGTTCGCCGTCTATCAGCAGCCAGTCGAACCCTGCGCCCGCGCATAACTCGGCGCTGTAAGGATCAGCCAGCGCCAGCCACAGGCCGATCAGGGGCTCGCCGCGTTTCAGGGCCGCTTTGAAGAGATTCTCAGCCACGGGCCACTCCACGCGCCTCGCCCGCAAAGCGGCAGGAGAAGGTGCCCAGCGGCCCATAATCGAAGGTGAAGACGTCCCCACTGGCAATGTCCACCGGACGGGTAAAGGAACCGGCCAGCACCAGTTCTCCGGCTTTCAGGCCCTCGCCGTGGGGGGCCAGGCGGCTGGCCAGCCAGGCGATGCCCGCCGCTGGATGACCCAGCACGCCTGCGGCCACCCCCGTCTCTTCAATCACCCCGTTGCGGATACACAGCGCCGCCGCCCAGCGCAGGTCCAGGTCGTCTGGTTTTATGGCGCGGCCCCCCACAATCACCCCCGCGTTGGCGGCGTTGTCACTGATGGTGTCGGTCACCCGGCGCGGCTTACCGGTGGCCCGGCTGATCCGCTCAATGCGGGCGTCAATAATCTCGGCGGCGGGGGTCACGTACTCGGTGGCCCGCAGGACATCAAACACGGTGACTTGCGGGCCTTGCAGGTCGGCTTTGAGAAGGAAAGCCAGTTCGACCTCCACCTTCGGGGCCACAAACCGCGACAGGGGAATGTCGCCATTGGGTTCAAAAAACATGTCGTCCAGCAGCGCGCCGTAATCCGGCTCGGTAATCTGCGAGGCCATCTGCATGGCGCGTGAGGTCAGGCCAATCTTATGGCCGGTCACGCACCGCCCGCCCGCTACCTTCTGCGCGACCCAGGCCCGCTGTACGGCGTAGGCGTCGGCAATGGTCATGCCGGGAAAACGCTCACTGAAAGGCGAGAGGGGCGTGCCGCTGGCCTCCGCCTCTTCAAGCTGGGCGGCGAGGGTCGTCAACTGATCGTCGGGAATACTACGGTGATCCTGGGTCATGGATATCCTTGTGGTGAGAAGGGAAGAGGGGCCGAGGAACTGTCCTGCCAAGTGTCCTGGCCCCTTTCTAAGCTGGTGGTATGCCTTCTGAACTGCGCCGAATCCGTCCTGGGTCGCCCGCCCGTCTCCTGCTGGCCGTGGTCAGTGCTGCCCTGCTGGGTGGAGCAGTAGGCGTTGGGCAGGCCCAGAGTGCCCCGGCGCCCACCCCGCGCGCCCAGAGTGTCAAGGCGACCACCACGCCAGGGACGGGGGCGACCTTTAGCGTGCAGGTGGTGCCGCTGCCGGCCGGGTTTCAGCACGCTTTTGCCCTGGCTTTGAACAACAAAGGGCACGTGCTGTTCGTGGCGCACAAGGGGACCGAGGCCCGCGCCAATGACAGCGACGTACTGCACCTGTGGACGGGCGGAACGCCAAAAGCGCTGGCACTGCCCAGAGGCTTCAAAACGGGCGAACTGGCTTCTTCGGTGGGCCGCTCCTGCCTGGCCGACGATGGGCGCATCGTCATGAATACCTTTTCGGAGCAGGCGGCGCTGCTCTACAGCGGTGGCCGCTTTACGCCCATCACCTTTCCTAACACTGACATTTTCATTCAGAACTGCGCGCCAGACCTGAGCGCTGTGGCCAGCGACCTGAACACGGGCCAGAGTTACCTGTGGCAGCCGGCAACGGGCGAGGTGCTGGAAGGCAACTTTGAAGGCGTGAACGACATCAACCGTGCCGGGCAATTTGTGGCTGACACCCATCTTCAGCGACCTGAAGTCACCTATAGTGTCAATCAGCAGCAGTGGCAGCCCAAATTCATCAATGACGCGGGCCTGATTCTGGGCGAAGACGTGGCCGGCGATGGCGCCAGCCTGTACCTCTGGCCCAAAGCCGATAAGCAGCCCAGCCAGGTGGCGCGCCCGGCCGGCACCGACGCGGTGTTTCCGCAGGACCTGAACGAGACGGGGCAAGCGCTCGTGGGCTACCTGAACGACCAGTTCATTTACACCCACGCCACCCGCACCTACCGGCCCATTCGCGTGGACGGCTGGACCCTTCAGGTGGTGCTGGCCCTGAACGAGCAGGGCTGGGTGCTGGCCCAGGCCACCCAGACAGGCCAGAAGGCCGTCAGAACCGTCCTCCTGAAGCCGAAATAACAGGCAGCGGGCGAGACGGACACCAGGGGCAAGCTTGCCCCTGGTGTCCGTCTCGCCGCGCCCAGTCCACATCCTCAGATAACGTGAACCGGGATTCCTGTCAGGTCGCCGTCTTTGGCGGGCACCACGCCGCCGTCAAAGGCTTCCAGGTCAGACGCTTCCTCGAACCAGCTGCGGGGGGTCTTGGCGCCCCACAGGGTCTGGCGGCGGGGATCGTCGCGTAGCCAGCGGATGGGTTCAAAGTCTGGGTCCACGGTGATGTAGTCACTCGTATACAGCTCGATGCGGTGGCCATCGGGGTCGCGGATGTACAGGAAAAAGGCGTTAGAGACGCCGTGCCGGCCGGGCCCCCGTTCAATGCGCTCGGGCTGACGCGCCCCGGCCAGAATGTCGCAGGTGCGGATGATGGCCGTGATGTCGGGCATCCAGTAGGCCCAGTGGTGTAGCCTCGGCCCGGCGCCGTTGGTCAGGGCCAGGTCGTGCACCCCGCCCCGGCGCTGAATCCAGGCGGCCCAGTAGCGTTCCTGCTCGTCCACGGTGTATTCGGAGAGACGGAAGCCCAGGGTGTCCATGTACCAGCGCATGGTGCGCTCGACATCGGGCACCATCACGTTCACGTGGTCCACGCGTTGCAGGCCCGGCCCCCGGTGCAGGTGGTAGTCCTGTAGCCGCCACGGGTGCTTGGTGCTCTGGTGGTAAAAGGCCACCGGGATGCCAAAGGGGTCTTGCATCCGCAGGAGGCGCGGGCGGTCCAACTCCTCTTCCCAGCGCCACTGCAGGCCTTCTCGCTCGGCCAGGGCCACCAGCGCGTCCAGGTCGGCCTCGCCGCCCACACGGTAGGCCAGGTGCCGCACGCGGGCGTGATCTTCCTGGACCAGCTTCAGGGTCCACTCGCGGTCCTCTACCCCCCGCAGGTAGAGGGCGCCGGCTTCCTCATGCAGTACGTGCATGCCGAGAAGATCCACGTAGAATTCGCGGCTGGCCTCCAGGTTTTTCACGGTCAGGACGGCGTGGGCAATCCGGATCACGTTTGGACGGATAGGGGAGAGGTCAGTCATCAGCGGCCACCCCCTCGGGCTGCGCGGCCTGATTCAGGAACGCCTGAATCCGCTCGACATAGGGCTGCTTGTTGTACACCTCGTACAGGGCCGAGTGCATCCGCACGGGGTCACCGAAGAAGAACTTCTCGTACAGGCTCTGGCGTCCGCCGAAGGAACTCATGGACATGTCCCAGGCAAGGCGGAAGAGCTTCAGGCGCTCGTCGGCGCTGGCAGCCCCGGCTTGCAGGTACTTCTGGATTTGCGGGCCCAGTGGCCCCTCGCGGTCGGCCTTGCTGGGCATCATGATGATGCCGCTGGCGCCCAGCAGTTGCAGCAGTTCGGGTAGGCGGGCGTACACGGCCGGGTAGTAGTTGCGCGCGGCGTCCAGTGGACCGCGGGCCGGGGTCATTACGCCGTTGGCGTTGGGCTGGGCACCCGCCACAGCGGCGACCTCCAGGGCCTTCATAATTTCCAGCATCACGATGATTTCTGCGACCTTGCTCTGCACGTGCTGAAATTGCCCGGAGCCAATCGCGTTCACGATGGCCTGCGCGGTCCCCAGGAAAGCTTCCGTCTTGGCCACTTTCAGATTCACGACCTGATAGGCCATGTGCAGCACGGCCTCGGTGCCGGCGTAGGCCTTGTTGGCCAGTTCCACGTCGTACAGCAGGAACACCCGCTCCCAGGGCACCAGCACATCGTCGAAAATCACGAAGGCGTCCTGCTCGTCAAAGCGGCTGCCCAGCGGGTGGTCTTCGGGGTCACGGCCGATATCGAACGGCTCGCGGCACTGGAACGACAGGCCCGGCGCGTTGCAGGGCAGCGCGAAGCCCATCGCGTAGCGGCTCTTGTCGGCGTTTTCCTTCAGCACGGTGGAGGGAAACACCAGAATCTCGTCGGCAATCGGCAGGGTGGCCATCATGCGGGCGCCGCGCACGATAACGCCTTCCTCGGTTTCTTCCACCACGCCCAGCGCGATGTAGGGGTCGGGCATCTCGCTGGCCTGCTTGGCGCGGTTGACCTGCGGATTGGTCAGCGCGTGCGTGAGGCACAGGTCGTTGTCACGCACAAACTCAAAGTAGCGGCGCATGTTGGCGGCAAAGTCCCGCTTCTCATCGCCTGCCACGCTGGCGCTGCACGCACTGAAATACTCAGCGCCCGTGCCGGCGGCCATGACGTTGGCATTCATGTAGTCCGGCGCGCGGCCCAGGAAGCCCAGGGCGTAATTGGCACGGACGCGGTGCGCCTCACCAATCCTGGCCAGGTCCTCTTTGGTGCGCGGCACCATAAAGGAGGTCGCATAGCGCTGGCCGTTCTCCTCAAAGGTGAGCAGGTCGCGCCACTGCGGCTGGTGTTGCAGGTCGTACAGGCCAGCCAGGCTGTGGGCCATGTTGCGGGTGGCGGGGTGGGTGGTGGGGTCGGTAACCCGTTCCCCGTCAATGTAAAGGGTCGGCGGATTGTCGCGCAGACGGTCCAGAAACTGCTGGCCAGTGATGGCGCCCATACGTGTTAGCCTTCCTTTCCGGCCAGGCCGGTGTAGTGTGAATCCACGAAAATGCCGCCCTGGCGCTGCTCGGTGATGTCGCTGTGGTCGTCGTGAAGGTGTTCAACTTCTGCCGCGTAGGCTTCGGCGTCGTCCTGCGGTGCGTAGCCCAGCACGTCCCAGCCTTCGGGGGTCATCCAGCGCCGCGTATTGCCGCTGATGCCCGCCACCACCAGGAAACCTACGTCCGGCGCGGTCACGGCGCGGGCAAACAGCTGCGCGGCGTCACGCGGCGAGAGCCAGGTGGACAGGTGCCGGGCATCTTTCGGCTGCGCCTGAAACGAGCAGATGCGCACACTCACAAATTCCAGGTTGTAACGGTCGAAATACATGCGGCCCAGCGCTTCACCAAACACTTTGCTGACGCCGTAGAAGGTGTCGGGCCGCACGGGCACCTCTGGCCCAATCGGCTCGCGGGGGTAAAAGCCCACCGTATGAATGCTGGAGGCAAAGGCCACCCGCCGCACGCCGGCCTGCCGCGCCGCTTCCAGCACATGGTAGGTGCCGTCCACGTTCACGTCGCGGATACGCTCGTAAGAGTGTTCGTTGGCAATGCCGCCCAGATGAATCACGGCGTCCACGCCCTGCATGGCCTTCAGCACCGCGTCAAAGTCAGTCAGGTCGGCGGGGGCCAGCTCCTCGCCTGCCCCAGCTTCACCGAGGTCGCGGTGATCCGAGAGGCGCAGGGTGTAGTCGCCCGCCGGCAGGAAGTCGCGCAGCTGCTCACGCAGGGCCGTGCCGACCTCTCCCGCCGCGCCAGTGATCAGGATGGTGGTCAAGCGTCCGCCTCCTCCTTGGTGATGGTCGGCGCCTTGCCGACGCCCAGCCGCGCCGTCTTGTGCGTGCCCAGCGAGACGGCAATATTTTTCGTTTCCATGTAGAACTCGAAGGAATAGTCGCCGCCGTCCCGACCGATGCCGCTGTTCTTGACGCCGCCAAACGGCGTGGGCAGGTGACGCACGTTTTCACTGTTCACCCAGACCATGCCCGCCTGCAGGCCCTGAGCAAAGCGGTGGGCGCGGGTCAGGTCATTGGTCCACAGGTAACCGGCCAGGCCATAGCGTACGTCGTTCGCCAGCGCCAGGGCTTCGGCCTCGTCGCTAAAAGGAATGGCGGTCAGGACCGGCCCAAAAATCTCTTCCTGGGCGATTTTCATCTCGTTGCGCGCACCCGTAAAGAGGGTGGGGGAGACGTAGTTTCCGGCCTCACCCAGGCGCTTTCCGCCCGCCGCAATAGTCGCGCCTTCCTGCTGAGCCGTGTCAAAGTACGACAGCACCTTGTCAAAGTGACGCGGGTGAACCAGCGGGCCTATCTCGGTTTCGGGGTCCAGGGGGTCGCCCACGCGAATGTTGCGCGCCCGCTCGGCAATGCGGGCGGTGAACTCGTCGTAAATCCCCTCCTGAATCAGGACGCGGCTGGAGCTTGTGCAGCGCTCGCCATTCAGGCTGTAGATCATGAACACCACAGCGTCCAGGGCCTTGTCGAGGTCGGCATCGTCGAACACCACGACCGGATTCTTGCCGCCCAGCTCAAAATGCACGCGCTTCAGGGTGTCCGCGCCCTGCCGCATGATGTGGCTGCCGGTGGTCGTCTCCCCCACAAAGGCAATCGCCTGAATCAGTGGATGTTCGGTCAGGGCCTTGCCTGCCCCTTCCCCGAAGCCGTGGACAAGGTTATGCACGCCCTTAGGCAGCCCCGCCTCGTCCATGATTTCGGCCAGCAGGGTCGCCGTCACCGGGCTCCACTCGGCTGGCTTGTGGACTACGGTGCAGCCGGCGGCCAGCGCCGGGGCGATTTTCCAGGTGGACAGCATGAACGGGGTGTTCCACGGGGTAATCACGCCCACTGGGCCAATCGGCTGGCGCAGGGTGTAATTGATAAAGCCAGGTGCAGGGAGGCTCTGGCCGTCTTGCGCCGACGGGGCGCGGTCGGCGTAGAAGCGGAAGTTCTCGGCGCCGCGCGTGGCCGCCGACTTCATGAAGCGGATGGCCTGCCCAGTGTCCATGCTTTCCAGCACAGCAATTTCCTGGGCACGCTGCTCGATCAGGTCTGCAATGCGGTGCAGGATTTTGCGGCGCTCGGCCCCACTCACTTCCTTCCAGGTCTGAAAGGCGTCGTGGGCGGCGCGGGCGGCGCGGTCAATGTCGGCGGCGTCTCCTTCAGCCACCGTGACCAGGCGCGTGTTGTCGGTCGGCGAGTGAGCGTCGAAGGTGCGCCCGCTCTGGGCCTCCACCCACTGCCCACCGATAAAGTGCCGCAGCCCGCCCGAGAGGCGCGAGTCCCGCAGCTGTCGGGCCAAGTCGTGGTTGGGATGGGTGGCTTCGGAAAGGGTCATCTGGACTCCTTAGAGGCTCTGCGCTGAAATCGTTTGAACAAACGGGTTCATCCAAGCAGAGCGAGAGGGAGAAAGCGGGTTCAGGGCGCGGAGTTGACCTGTCGGTTCTGTGCCGTTTGAGGAAACGAAGCAGACAGCGTCCGTCCGTCTCAGGGTTGGGGAAGGCTGAGGGAATAGGCGTGGAACAGCTCGGTCTGCACGACCTTGTCACCCTGGCGCACCGTCAGGCGCATCAGGGGCCGGGGGGAGAAGTCGCCGCGCGCCACGGTGTAGGTGTACCCGCCGGCCGTGAACTCGTAGCCCCAGCCGGTTTCGGTGCCAAAATCCACCGGGCGGCCCCCCGTGACGTAGACGCCCGGTGTGCCGTCGAAATTGCGGGTAGCGTAGGTCACGCGGTCGCCCTGCTGCCAGATGATGACGGCGCGGCGGTCGGTGGCGCCCAGAAACGCCGCCTGCGGCACATAGCGGCAGCGGTGAGTCACGTCCCCCAGCTTGAATTCATTGACGTGGGTCATGCGGTAAGCAGGGTCGCGCACGTTCTCGACGTTGCTGGTATGGAGGAAGCCCTCAACGGTCGTCCCACCACTTTTCCAGGACAGAGGGGTGTAGACCTGCCCAGCGCCGGGGTCGGGGTCGCCCACCGTCACCGGGAAGGCGCGCACAGGGCCCAGGCTTTTGGCCTGCTTGTCACGCACGGTCAGGGTGGCCTGTCCGCTCTGGAGGGTGGTCAGCGTGATCACCGCGTTCGGGGCTTCACACCACGCCAGCAGCGGCTGGGCAGCCTGGTCCCCGAGTTGCAGGGTGGACTTCATGTCGTAACCGGCCGCCGAGGCCAGGGCAAAGACGCTCAGGAGGGCAGTGCAGAAAATAGTCTTCATGCCCTGAGGCTGCGCCCCCCACATGAGGAGGCGTGCAGGAGGCGCTGACGCCCCGCACATGTTCAGCGCCCGTCCCACTCGCCTTCCTTGCTCTCCTGGCCCGTGATGGGGTCGGCGCCCTCATCCTCTTCCTGAATGTCGTTCTGCAAGATGCCCAGACCCTCAACTTCCAGTGTCATCACGTCGCTGGGGCGCACATGCGAAATGCCCTTGGGCGTGCCTGTCAGAATCACATCGTCTTTTTGCAGGGTCATGAAGCGGCTGATGTGCTCGATCAGTTCGGGAATCGAGAAAATCATGTCGCTGGTGCTGCCTTCCTGCCGCAGCTCGCCGTTCACGTGGGCGGTCAGGCGCAGGTTGTGGGGGTCGGCAATCTCGTCGGCGGTGACGTAATACGGCCCCAGCGGCCCGAAGGTGTCCCAGCCCTTGCCGCGCATGGGCGGCCGGAAGGTGTTGGTCACGTAGTCGCGCACCACCAGGTCGTTGCCGATGGTGTAGCCGCCCACGTAGTCCATCGCGTCTTTGGCTTTGACGCGGCGGACGTCGCGGCCGATGATCACGCCCAATTCCACCTCGTAGTGCATGAACTGGGCGCCACGCGGGTAGATCACGGTGCCGCCGTGGGGCAGCAAGGTGGTGTTGGGCTTCCAGAACAGTGCGGGTTCCTTGGGCTGGGTCAGTCCCAGTTCTCCGGCGTGGTCGTTGTAGTTCAGGGCCAGGGCAATGACCTTGGGCGGGTCCACAGGCAGACGAAACTGCACCTGTGCGGGGTCATGGGCCACGCCAGCGGCATCAATGAGCTGGCCTTCGTGCAGGTGACCGTTCAGGGCGCGGCCTCCGGCGATAAAACGGGCGTATTTCACGGGGAACTCCTGTGGGGAAAAGCGAGAGGATTCTTCCGTCAGCATAGGCGCGGCCTGGACGGCGGCAGGTGTCGGCTTCCACAGCGGCTCGGCGCCGGGGTGTAGATTGGCACAATGGCCCAGGAGCGAGACGACCCGGCCTCAGCCCTGCCAGGGTTGCTGGCGCATCCGGCCTTGGGTGCGGCCCTGACGGCGTTACAGGCGGCGGCGGTCTCTGCGCTTCCAGAGACAGCCTTGGTGGACCAGGCCGTCCACTGGACCGGCGGCTACGCCGAGATTCGTGCCAGCTGGGGCGATGTGGTGGCCAGTGCTGGGCGGGCCGCTGGACCCCTGACCACGCAGCGCCTCGAACACGCTGGGCGTCATGTGGGCACCCTGGTGACTGGCTTTCCGACCGACTGGGTGGGCCTACAGACGGTGCTGGCGGGCTACGCCCTGCTGGCCCGCTTACAGGCGGCCGCCGCGGGGGCGGCGCGTCGGCGGGTGGGCGAACGGGCGCTGGACGCCCTGCTGAGTGGCCAGGACGCTCGCCTCCCCGGTGATGGTCCCTTTGCTCTGGCCGCCGCTGTTTTTGCCGGGCCAGAGACAGCGGCGCTGAGCGCCCAGAAACGAGAACAGGCGCTGGACGTGCTGGCGGGGGCCGGCGAGGGATACTTTCAGGAGCGGCGTTTGCTGGGGCACTCGACCGTGCGTGGTGACCTGGCCGTGTGGCTGTGGCGCAGCCTGGACCTGAACCGCGAGACCCAGGAATTGCGCCTGGCCCTGGTGGCCTCTGCCGGCCGGAGTGTGCGTCTGGGGGTGAGTGCCCGCAGCGCCGAGGACGCGCGCAGCGCCGCTGTGGGCCGCGCGTTCAGGCAGGCTCGGCAGGCCCTGCGCTCGGTGGCGACTGGGGGCGGCGCCGCCCTGTTTCAGCAGATGGACCCCCTCTCGCACCTGCTAGACAGCGGCGCTCTGAGCACGGTGCGCGAGCAGGTGCAGCTTCAGCTGTCGGCCCTGGGTGACGGCGGCCGGGTTGAGGGCACCCTCCGGCGTTATTTGGCCTGCGGCGGTACCCTGACCACCCTGGCCCAGGAAACGGGCTTACACGTAAACACCGTCCGGGCTCGCCTCAAGCGTGCCGAGGAAGCCCTGGGGGCACCGCTGCATGACCCGGCCCTGCTGGCCCGCTTATACCTGGCTTTTGCCAGCACGGAAACGTCAGGGGATGAGCTGGAGTTGGGGTCGGGATAGAGTGCTGTACGCATAAAATCGGGTCCGTGTTAAGTTGCTCGTCACGTGACGAGCAACCCAGGAGATGGGACAATCCACCGGGCTTCGCGGCAGGTCGGGTCATAAAGCTGGTTCCGATGCCTAACCTGATCGGTTCTGGCAACTTAACCTCGGTGAGGCCAGCGAAGCAGGGCGGTGGATTGATGGCTTCGTCTGAGAGCGGCCGGGATGGTAGTCCGGGTGTGGCGGTGGATGTTCGAGACTCAGGCGTGTAGGGCGAGGAATTCTGCGTCGGTTTTCGTCGTTTGCAGCCGAGCTGAGCACGTTCCTGCTGCCGAGTCGGTCGATGGGCGTGCAGGGTCAGGTTGTTGCAGCGGGTGGTAGAGACAACCTGAACGTGCTCCACACCGTGGTGCACGGGCAGCTGACGCAGCGCCGCCCCGTCGCTCCACAGCTTGTCGGTGTGAATGGCCTCTGGAACGCGATACTCACCGAGCAGACGCATGAGAAATAACCTGGCTGCCTCGATATCTCGATGTTCCTGAATGAGGGAGTCGAGTATGGCCCCGTCTTCGTCGACCGCGCGCCACAACCACTGCTTGACCCCACCGACCTTGACTTAGACCTCGTCGAGATGCCAGCGGGGTTCCCGGTGACGCAGTGCTTCGGTGAGGAGCGGCGCGCACTTGATGGTCCACTGCCGGAGGGTTTCGTGACTGACCTGGATACCGCGCTCGTGGAGCAGTTCCTGCACGTCATGCTGGCTTAGGGGGAAACGGTGGTAGAGCCGCAGGGCGTAGCCGATGACGCTCAGAGGACAACAGTGGTGGGAGGGCTTTCGGTCACAGCTCACCAGCCTCCCGAGCTTAAGTTGCCAGAACCCTAAATACTCAATTTGCCAGAACTATCGGGACTGATCGGTCTTGTGAGGCCCGGCAGTCAAAGGAGCGCAAAGTGAGTCATTTTTGGACATGACGGTTCGTTCGCGGCAGGGTGTAAGGCACGACCTGGAATAGATCATGAGGCCTTTGCTGCTTGTGTCCCGAACATCGGCCCATCACCACCACTTAAGGGAAGCTTTAGCCTCGCCTCAACCTCGCAGACTTGCGGCATCAGACTGTTTTGTTGGTCGTTAGGCTCCTCAAGGTCTGCCTGAGACATGCATCGACGTTTTGACTGTCGGTGGCTGCCACTTTTGAAAGGTGGATTCATTTCTGTTGAGGTGCACTTATGAATGTAAAAAGTCACGCATCTGTTTTTCTTGCCGTTTCTCTTCTCGTCTCCTCGTGTGGACAACAGGTCTCGCCGGAGTCGAGCTCAGATCTCACTGCACAGAAGAACGACAAAGGCCCATCAAACACCAGCTGGCTTTCTTCTCAAATGACGGCTGCAGAGCGTCAAGCCCAGGATTTCGATAGTGCCCTTGCAAAACTTGCAGAGCAGTATCCAAACTTTGCAGGATATACGATGGACGAACAGGGTGCCGTCATCATGCGTCTGGTCAAACACAGTGGCGACCTGCCTGGCCAACGTGTCGGGCAAATTGCCAAGGCCCTCAAAGAACTGCTGGACTCACACAAACTTACGCCGACATTTTACACCGAAGACGGACGCGCGGTGAAGGTCAAGCGGGTTAAACCCGAATTCATTGAGGCGAAATACAATTTCCTTGGACTCTACAAGGGGAAGATCAAGGCAAGGAGCCAGTTGCTGGCCAAAGGATACGCCGTCTCCTCCTATATTCGCGACAGCGATGGCGTCTTGGTATTTACCGCAAGCGGGCCAGAGAAACTCGAAGCCTTGAAGCAGACGGTGGCCTCACTCGGCTATCCTAACGATATGGTTGAGTTTCAGGTCAGCGATCTGAAGCCGCAACTGGATGTCGAGAGTCGCTTCGATCCTCCCCTGGGCGGAGTGAGAATTAGAGATATCAACAATACGGTGTCGTCCGGCTGTACCCTCGGTACGAACGTCCGTTACACGGGTACGGCGAACGGGATCACCAATCCCCAGGGCTTCCTCACGAACAGGCACTGCACTCCCTTCCCAGGTCAGTACGACAACTATGCGTTTACTCAGGGGGGTGTTCGGATTGGCAAAGAGGCCGTCGATCCTCGTCTCATTCAGGCCGACACGCCCGGGTGCTCGGACGATGAGACGGGCGATACCGTCTCTTGCGTGCGATCTGACGTCATTTTCGCCACCTATGAAGTGGCCTCCAACATCGGCCGGATCGTTCGGCCGTTCGAGTCCAACGGTCAAAAGACCGTCGGGGGAACGTTTACAGCCCCAGACGCCTACACGGTCACAGCCGTGACCGGTATCCCGGCCGTTGGGTCGTTCTTGACCAAGGTGGGTGCAACGACGGGCTGGACCAAAGGAAGAGTGGTCGACACGTCCATTGACGTTACCATCACGTCTTTGGGAGGCCAGCGGTATACCGTGTTGGATGGTGTAGAGGTCAACAGCACCAGCGCGTATGTTATTTCTGCCGGTGGCGACAGTGGTTCTCCATGGTTCGTTCGGGATGGGCAGAACCCGTCCAACTACAATGTGCAACTGGCGGGGATTCACTTCGCCGGTGATGGTCAGTCTCGCGCCGTTTTCTCGCCCATTGAAAATATTCGCCAAGACTTCGTCGGTCTCGGAAGCCTCACCTTCTGCAATACCGTGGGACAACCTTGTAGCTAATCTTTAGAGATTTCAACGGTACGTGGTCAGTCATGACGACATCATGACTTCAGGGAGATTGATCAGGTGGCGGGGGCAGCGGCAAGCATCTCCAGAGCATCTTCCCCTAGCAGAGCAAGACCGAAGCGCCTGTTACTTTGAAGGAGTTTCAGATGACCCATAGACCTAGCGTGGCCTTCGCTCTTTCCAGCATGCTGGCTGTACAGATGGTGAGTGCTGGTGCAGCAACAGCCCAGGGCCCGGTGCAATTGTTTATTCCTGGCCGAATCGTCGTTCAAGGAACGTCTGCCCCTGTGTTGACGATCAAGGTCAAAGGACTGGAGAACTCCAGTCGAATCATTTACGTTGAGCCATGCCAGGTGCGCTTCACTGTCTTTGACCGAACCGGAACTGCACTGCTGATGTACCCGAATGCGAAGACTCTGTGCGCGCAGCGACAGATCGGGTTCAATACGGCGCGCGGCGTCTGGAGTGAACTTCCCCTGCCTCTTGCGGAGATCAGCAAGGCGAACCTCCAGCAGGGTCGATACATCATTCACGTTCACATGCGTGCGACGACGGAGCAAGGAAGCAAGCAGCGAGCGTTGCCCCTCCTGGTTTCGAACACAGCCACTTTGGAAGTCAAGTGACCACGAACGGTTCTGGCAACTTAACCTCGGTAAGGCCAGCGAAGCAGGGCTGCGGATTGACTGCTTCGTGTGAGAGCGGCAGAGATGGTAGTCCGGGTGTGGCGGTGGATGTTCGAGACTCGGGTGTGTAGGGCGAGGAATTCTTGCGTCGGTTTTCGTCGTTTGCAGCCGAGCTGAGCACGTTCCTGCTGCCGAGTCGGTCGATGGGCGTGCATGGTCAGGTTGTTGCAGCGGGCGGTGGAGACAGCCTGAACGTGCTCCACACCGTGGTGCACGAGCCGCAGGGCGTAGCCGATGACGCTCAGGGGAAAACGGTGGCGGGAGGGCTTTCGGTCAGTCACAGCTCACCAGCCTCCCGAGCTTAAGTTGCCACAACCGTTCGTCCTACAGCCTCTAGTGGAAGCTCAGGGCAGCGAGAGGGGAAAGGGACGGATGTTGCGATCTGGAAACGCAGCCAGTGCCTGCTCGGCTACGCTCTACTAAAGCGGAATGGGAGCGCCTATGGATAGCCAAAAAAGAACGGTGAATCGCTCTGGCGACCTGTTCCTCTCTCTTGAGTCTGCGCTGTGAAGGGTTGGTGCTGAGACGAGATGAAGTCCCCCGCCAGGGGTAAGCCCCTTCCCCCTCACCCAAATGTCATCATGGCCCTCAGGCATGACCGCCCCGCCATCCCCCTCTACGGCTTCTCTGGTCATGCTCCTGCTGACGTTGCGGCGTGCCCTGGGGCAGGCGGCCACCCCACAGGAGCGGCGGGGCGCCCTGAATGCCTTCTGTCAGGCGGCCGCTGACCTGGGCTATCAGGTTAGTGTGAGTGAAACGTCTTCCAGCGCCCAGGCCAGCGCCCCCATCCCTGATCTGCCGGGCAAGTGGCTGATGTTAAGTGACCCCACTGCCGCCACCAGTCCAGACACCATTGATGCACTGCTGCGCCTCACCCTCTGGCAGGCACCCGGACCACAACTTTGGCTGGAACAGCTTCAGCTGTACGCCGATGTGGCGGGCCTTCTGGAATCCATCAGCGACCCGGCCGAGCTGCTGGCGCAGGCGGCAGACGCCCTGGTGCAGCAATTTGCCGATTACTGCGTGATCTACCGCGCCGAGAACGGCGCGCCACTGCCGCTCTCGGTGGCGCACCCTGACCCAGAGCAGGCCGCCCGCCTGCACGCCTATTTGCTGCGGCGTCCGCTGGTCAGCACAGCGCCTGGTTCGGTGCGCGCCGTGATTCAGGACCGCTCGGACCACCGCCTGACGGACCTGACCTCAGAGCAGTTGCGTCTGGCGGCCCGCGATGACGAAGAATACGAATTTGTCCGCAGCCTCCACTTCCGCAGTGCCCTGCAGTTTGCGCTGGTCTACGGCGACGAGGTGTACGGTGCGCTCACCCTGGCACGCACAGAGCGCAACTTCACAGCGGCTGACCAGGCCCTGGGGCGCGAGGTGGCTGCCCGGCTGGCGGCGGCGCTGACGCAGGCCGAGCTGCACGCGCGGCTGCGGCGCAGTGAGGCCGAGCACCGCCTGATTTTCGAGAGCCTGAACGACGGCGTGCTGCTGACGACTAGCAGCGGCGAGATCAGCACCCTGAACGCCCGCGCCGCGCAGCTGCTGGGCCTGCCTGAAGACGCCGTTGGGTTCAAGTTGACCGAGGTGCCTGGGACTCTGCAGGGCGCCCACGGGCAGCCCATCCATCCGGCCCTGGTGCTTCAGGTGCTTAGTCAGCAGACGCCGGAGGCCACGCCCCTGTCGGGTCTGGCCCGATTGACCACGCCTGACGGTCAGGTGCGCTGGCTGCAGGTCAGGTTACGTGGCCTGCCCAGAGAGGGCGGCGCGGCACGGACGCTGATGACCCTGACCGACGTAACTGGGACCTATCAGCTTCAGGCCCAGCTGGAGCACCTCTCGCTGCATGACGCGGCCACCGGGCTGCCCAATCGCGCCCATTTTCTGAAACTGGCTGACCAGTGGGCGCAGTCGCCGGGGCGCACCCTCTGCGCGCTGCGGGTGCTCGATATGGCGCCGGTGCTGGCGCTCCACGGCGAGCAGGGGCTGCGGCAGTATCTGTATGCCCTGGCCAGCCGCCTGCTCACGGCCCTCCCGGAAGGCAGCGTGCTGGGCCGGGTCAGCGAGCATGTGCTGGCCTTCGTGACAGAACGGGGTGCGGGCTTGACTGAGTTGCTGGGCCAGCTTACGCAGACGCTGCCGGCTGGCGAGGTGGCGCTGCGCCCCCATCTGGCCGCTGGGCAGCGCCTCTGGAGTGACGACGCGCCAGTGGCCCTGGCCCTGGCCGACGCCGAGGCGGCCGCAGAGCAGGCGCAGCAGGTGGGTGGGCCGGCCGTCATCGTGGACCGGGGTCAGGCTGACCGCTACCAGGCCAGGGTGCGCCTGGGGCGGCGGCTGCGGGACGCTCTGGAGCGCCGCCAGCTGTCCGTGCATTACCAGCCGGTGCTGGACCTGAAGAGCGGCCTGCTGGTGGGCGCCGAGGCCCTGGCGCGCTGGACCGACGAGGAGCGCGGCCCCGTGTCGCCCGCCGAGTTCATTCCGCTGGCCGAGGCGCTGGGCTTAATGCCGTCGTTGACGCGGCTGGTGCTGCTGCGTGCCAATCGCCTGGCCAGCTGGGCCAGCGAGCAGCTGGGGCGGCCGCTGCGGGTGGCCGTCAATATCAGTGCTGGTGAACTGCACGCCCCGGAGTTTACCGTCCGCGCCGAGCGCTTTTTGGCGGCCTATCCCGTTGCCGCCTCCCAGCTGGAAATTGAGGTCACCGAGCAGACGCTGATTCAGGCCCTCCCGCGTGTGGGGGCCATGCTGCGCGCCCTTCAGGCTGGCGGCCTGAGCGTGGCGCTGGACGATTTTGGCACCGGGTTTTCCTCGCTGGCTGTGTTGCAGCAGCTGCCGGTCAATAAGCTCAAGCTGGACCGCAGCTTTGTGCAGGGGCTGGAAGACGACCCCCGGCAGCGTGTGCTGACCCAGGCCGTGATTGACCTGGCCGGGCAGCTGGACATCACCGTGGTGGCTGAAGGAGTGGAAACTGCCGGGCAACTGCAGCTGCTGCGCACCATGCGCTGCGATCAGGTGCAGGGGTTTTATCTGAGTCGGCCGCTGGACACCCAGACGTTTCAGGCGCGGCTGCACACCTGGCCGCAGACCATGCAGGCGCTGCTGGACCAGTCCTGAGGGCAGAGGCACCCTGGCGGCGTGCAGAGGAGGAGCAGGGCTGCGCAGCGAAACACTTCGCTGTTCAGAGACTGCTCCTGGCGTGGCTGCTGAGCTTTGCCCAGTCTCAGCAAGACGGGAGATCGCACTCCTCTTTCCACCCCGGCTTGAGGGCCCCAGCCGCAGCCCGTATGGTGCCTTATGCACAACCAACAGGAGAGCCGCTCCAGCGGCCGCCGTGGACATCTTTAATCCGGCCATCTTTCCCGTGCTGGCGGCCGACGGCCTGACCAACGGCGCGGTGTACGCGCTGCTGGCGCTGGCGCTGGTCCTGGTTTTCGCGGTCACGCGGGTCATCTTCATTCCGCAGGGCGAGTTCGTGGTGTTCGGCACCCTGACGCTGGCCGCCCTGCAACTGGGGCAGGTGCCGGGCACCCTCTGGCTCTTGCTGGTGCTGCTGGGGCTGGCGGCCCTGCTGGAAGCGGCCGGCCAGCTGCGCCGCCGCGAGACCGGGCGCGCTGGCCTGACCCTGCTGGGCGCGGTGGTCCTGGGTGGCCTGGTGTGGGCGGTCACCGGCTGGGCTGCACCCCTCAAATTGCCGCTGTGGGCGCAAGTGATGCTGAGTCTGGCACTGGTGGTGCCCCTGGGGCCGCTGCTTTACCGGGTGGTGTACCAGCCCCTCCAGAATGCCGCCGTGCTGGTGCTGCTGATCGCCTCGGTGGCGCTGCACCTACTGCTGACCGGCCTGGCGCTGCTGTTTTTTGGTCCCGAAGGGTCGCGTACCCCCGCTTTCATAGAGGGGCAGGCGGCGTTGGGGCAGGTCACGCTGTCACGTCAGAGCCTGCTGGTCATTCTGGTGTCGGCCGGCCTGATGCTGGGCCTGAGGGCCTTTTTCGGCACCATGCCGGGCAAGGCGCTGCGGGCCACAGCCGTCAACCGTCTGGGCGCGCGCCTGGTGGGCATCAGTCCGGCGGCGGCGGGCCGCCTGACCTTTACCCTGGCGGCCGCCATAGGTGCGCTGGGCGGCATGCTCATCGGCCCTTCGGTGGCCGTGACCTATGACAGCGGCTTCCTCATCGGGCTGAAAGGGTTTGTGGGCGCCATCATCGGCGGGCTGGTCAGCTACCCGCTGGCGGCGGCGGGCGCAGTTCTAGTGGGCCTGATTGAGAGCTTTGCCAGCTTCAGCCTGTCGGCCTGGAAGGAAGTGATCGTGTTTACGCTCATTCTGCCGGTCCTGCTGTGGCGCTCGCTGACTACTCGCCATCTTCCCGAGGACGAGGAATGACCGCCCGCACCGCTCTGCCTCTGCGAACCCTCCTGACGGCCCTGGCGGTGCTGGTGGCGCTCGTCCTGCCGCTGGTGCTGCCTGAATTTCAGGTCACGCTGCTCGTCAATATCCTGATTGCAGGCACCCTGGTCACTGGGCTGGTGCTGCTGACGGGCGTGGTGGGCCTGACCAGTTTCGGGCACGCGGCCTTTATGGGCGTCGGCGCCTACACCACTGCCCTGCTGACCACCCAGGCCGGCTGGAGTCCCTGGCTCTCTCTGCCCGCCGCCCTGGTGGTGACGGCCCTGACGGCGCTGGTACTGGGTCTGGTGACCCTGAGGATGCAGGGCCACTACCTGCCGCTGGCCACGATTGCCTGGGGCATCAGTCTGTATTTCGTCTTTGGGAATACACCGGCCCTGGGCGGTAACACCGGCCTGACCGACATTCCCGCCCTGAGCGTGCTGGGGACCCGGCTGACCTCGCCGCGCGCCTTTGCCTATCTGGCGCTGCTGTGCCTAGGCCTGAGTGCGCTGGGCGCGCAGTTTTTGCTGTCTAGTCGCACCGGGCGCGCGCTGCGGGCGCTGCGCACCGGCCCGCTGGTGGCCGAGGCGTTTGGCGCGAGTCCTTTTGCCCTGCGGGTGCAGGTGTTCGTGCTGTCGGCGGGGCTGGCGGGGCTGGCCGGCTGGCTGTATGCCCACAACCAGCGTTTTCTGAACCCCACGCCGTTCGGGCTGCAAGCCGGCATCGAATACCTGTTTATGGCGGTGGTGGGCGGCGTGGGGCACGTCTGGGGCGGCGTGCTGGGCGCCGGCCTGATTACGTCCCTGCGCGAGTGGCTGCGCGGCACGTTACCGGCGCTGCTGGGGCAGCAGGGCAGCTTTGAAATCGTGGTGTTTGGGGCCCTGGTGATTCTGACCCTGCAATTCGCGCGCCGGGGCCTGTGGCCGCTGGCGGAACGGCTGTTGTCCCCGGCCGCGCCGGCCCGTCTGCCGTCCCCCACGCCGCTGCCCCGGCGCGCGGTGCCAACCCCCGGCGCCCCGCTGCTGGAAGTTCAGGCAGTCTCCAAGCATTTCGGTGGGTTGCGGGCGGTGCAGGAGGTGAGTTTTCAGCTGCACGCCGGCGAGATTCTGGGTCTGATTGGCCCCAACGGCGCCGGCAAAAGCACCCTCTTTAACGTCATCACAGGGGTGAATCCGGCCAGCAGCGGGCGGGTGCAGTATGCCGGGAATGACATTACGCGGCTGGGTGCAGCCCAGGTTCACCGCCGGGGCCTGGGGCGTACCTTTCAGCATGTCAAACTGCTGCCCGAGCTGAGTCTGCTGGACAACGCCATGATGGGCGGCTACGCGCGTGGGCGCGCCGGCCTCCTGCGCAGTCTGCTGCACCTGGAGCGCCACGAGGAGGCCGCCCTGCGCGCCGAGGCCCAGGCGCAGCTGGACCGGGTGGGGCTGGGGGCCCAGGCCCTGACTCTGGCCGGCAGCCTGCCGCTGGGCCAGCAGCGCATTCTGGAGGTGGCGCGCGCCCTGGTGGCCGACCCCACCTTGCTGCTGCTGGATGAGCCGGCAGCGGGGCTGCGCTACGGCGAGAAGGCGGACCTTGCCGCGCTGCTGCGCCGCCTGCGCGGTGAGGGCCTGACGGTGCTGATCGTGGAGCACGACATGGAACTGGTGATGGGTCTC
Organism: Deinococcus arboris; assembly: GCF_009755355.1. GTDB lineage: Bacteria > Deinococcota > Deinococci > Deinococcales > Deinococcaceae > Deinococcus > Deinococcus betulae. The sequence continues at coordinate 145,649 of NZ_WQLB01000006.1, forward strand.
GTGGACCGCCTGGTGGTCATGGCCGGCGGCGAGAAACTGGCGGAGGGCACCCCAGAGGAGGTCAGGCGCGACCCCCAGGTGCGTGAAGCCTACCTGGGCGCCGACCCCGTGGCCCCCACCGGCGGCGCGGCGTGAGTGCTTCTGAGGTGCTGCTGGACGTACGTGATCTGCGGGCGCGCTACGGCCGGGTCGAGGCGCTGTCGGGGGTCAGCCTGCAGGTGCGGCCAGGCCAGATTGTCAGCGTCATTGGGGCCAACGGGGCGGGCAAGACGACCCTGCTCAATCGCCTGATGGGCGTCCTGCCGGGCAGCGGCCAGGTGACTTACGCGGGCGCGGCCCTGAACGACATGCCGCTGGAGGCGCGGGTGGCGCGCGGCATCAGCCTGGTGCCTGAGCGGCGAGACCTGTTTGCCAGCATGAGCGTGGCCGACAATCTGCAATTGGGCGCCTACACCCGGCGGCGCCAGACCTGGCGGCCTGATCTGGACCGGGTGTATACCCGTTTTCCCCGACTGGCCGAGCGCCGCGCCCAGCTGGCCGGCACCCTGTCGGGCGGCGAACAGCAGATGCTGGCCATTGGCCGCGCCCTGATGGCCCGGCCCCGCCTCCTGCTGCTGGACGAGCCGAGCCTGGGGCTGGCCCCGCTGATTGTGCGCGACATCCTGACCATCGTGACCGAGCTGCGAGCTGAGGGCGTTACCATCCTGCTGGTCGAGCAAAACGCCCGCGCTAGCCTGGCCATCAGTGACCACGGGTACGTGCTGGAAACTGGCCAGGTGACCCTGAGCGGCCCCGCCGCTGACCTGGCCCAGAACCCCGCTCTGACCGCCAGTTATCTGGGTGGGGCGTGATTGGGCTGATGGTGGGCGTGTCGCAGGAGGGCTGCAATAGGGTCAAGGAGACGGCGCTTGTTTCAAAGACCAGCCCAGCCGCCTGTGATGCTGTTCCAGAGGATGAACAGGGAAATGAGGCTGTCGCCCTGTACATATTCTCGGAGGGCCAGGAGCAGGATTACTCCGGCACTGGCCTACAACGTAGGTTCACTGCGGCGGCTTGACAGCGAAACTCAGCATGGTGGAGGAGCATACCCCTCCACTAGCTGAGGCGAACAAAGTGAGTGTCTGTCAGAAACAGCAGCGGAAGTAGAGCTGAAGGGCGTGATTGGCCCCTCAATGGAACTGGCAGCCGCCATCATACCGATCTCCAGTGGCTTTGAGGTCGTCCCCAAACTGCAACAAACGGACTCGCGGAGCAGAGCGAGGCAGCGTCACAGACAGCAGCAGAAGTGGACCTGCGGGCTGTGCGTTCTCCTTAGGACGCAACTGGCAGCCGCTGTCAGCTTCCTCCCCTCACGCCTGAAAAGACCCTCCTGCCGCCCTGCACTCTGCGGGGCGGCAGGAGTTGAATGTTTTCTGTCAGTGGTGGACTTCGTCTGACTTTGGTGGCAGGACCATCACCCACGCCTGGCGGTGCCCGAGCGGGCCGTGGCCCGCGCCCAGTCCCGGCGCGTCCCGCAGCGCCGCCTGAAGGTAGGCGTGCGCCTGAGCTGCCGCGTCCGGCAGAGGCAGTCCCAGTGCCAGCCCGGCCGTGATGGCGGCCGACAGGGTGCAGCCGGTGCCGTGGGTGTGCCGGGTGTGCCGGCGCCGCGTCCGGAAGGTCAGGTGCTGGCCGTCCACATGCAGGGTGTCCACCACGGTCTCGCCCGGCGCGTGCCCGCCCTTGAGCAGCAGGGGCAGGGTCTCGGAGGCACCCGCTTCCCGCAGCGCCGTCCATTCCGGCGCGTTGGGTGTCACCAGGGTCGCCAGAGGCAGCAGATCGCGCAGCAGGGCCTCCAGTGCGCCCGGCGCCAGCAGTGGGTCGCCGCCTTTGGCCAGCATCACCGGGTCCACGATCAGGGGCAAGTCCCGCTCCCTCAGGACACCAGCAACCGCGCTGACGGTGGCGGCGCTGCCCAGTGCGCCTGTCTTGACCGCCGCCACCGGAAAGTCATCCAGCACCGCTTCCAGCTGGGCCACCACCTGCTCGGGCGGCAGCGGCCACGCGCCGCGCACCCCGCAGGTGTTCTGGGCAGTGATCAGGGTCAGCACGCTGGTGCCGTACACCCCGTAGGCCTCGAAGGTCTTCAGGTCAGCCTGAATCCCGGCGCCGCCCCCCGAATCGGACCCGGCGATGGTCAGGGCCACCGGCACCGTCATGCGTAGGCCCCCGCCTGCACCAACGTCAGCACCTGCTGGGCGGTGACCGGGGCCAGCAGGGCGCCGTGCCGCCCGTGGCCTGTGGCCACCACCACGCCCGGCAACGTTGGATGCGGCCCGACCAGGGGTTGCCCGCTGGCAGTGACAGGCCGCAGGCCCACCAGGGGCGCCGCGCGGCCCATCGCGGCGCCCGGCACCAGCTGGCGGGCCACCCCGCGCAGCCAGCGGGCGGCGCGCTCATCTGGGGTGACGCGCCACGAGGCGCGCGAGGTTGCGCCCACGTAAACCCCATCCGGGCGGGTCAGGGCGTAGCGGGCAAACCCGCGTGCGGGCGGGCCGTACACCGCCCCGCAGTTCAGCGCAGAAGCCAGCCGTAGCGCCTGTCCCTGCACCGCGCGCACCCTCACCCCGAAGGCGGCGCTCCAGACTCCGGCGGCCAGCACCACGGTCGGCGCGGTCCAGTCGCCCTGGTCGGTCACGACTCTCACTCCACGTGGCCCTGGCGTCAGCGCCAGCACGCGCGCCGGAAGCACCGGCACGTGGCGGCGGGCCGCGCCGACCACCGACGGCGGGTGCAGGGAGCCTTCGCCAGGGGTGACCTGGGCCGGTCCTTCTGCCTGAAGGCGGCGTACCCCCTCACGGAAAAAGACCGGCTGGCCACTGACCGCTTCGAGGCGCTGCGCCAGGCGGGGCCAGCGTCGCAGACTTTCCTGGGCGCTGGCCCAGAGAGGACTCTGCCGCAGACCCTCACCGTCTGGCGTCAGCAGCCCGGCCGCCGCGCGCCACGCCGCCCCCGGTCGCCCGGCATCCAGCACCAGCACGTCGGCCCCGGCCTGACGCAGCGTAAAGGCGACCAGCGCGCCTATCAGCCCGCCGCCCACCACGATGACCTCAGGCGGCCCTGTTCGCGTGCCGGATGCAGAAGAAGCTGCGGGCATCAGAGCGGCACCTCCGGGTCAGGCAGGCGGGGCACGCCCTGCACCGGACTGCTGGGGCTGGCGTGGGTACGCGGCGCCATGCGTCCGGCCAGAAACGCCGCGCGCCCGGCCTGCACCCCCAGCGCAAAGGCGTGAGCCATGGCCACCGGGTCGCGGGCTTCGGCGATGGCGGTATTGACCAGCACCGCATCGGCCCCCAGTTCCAGCGCCTGTGCGGCGTCGCTGGGCACGCCCAGGCCGGCGTCCACCACCACGGGCACGCCGGCGCCGTCCAACACAGTCATCAGCAGGTCCGGGGTGCGCAGGCCCCGTCCCGTGCCAATCGGACTGGCCAGAGGCATCACCGCCGCGCAGCCCGCCGCTTCCAGGGCGCGCGCCAGGACAGCGTCAGGCTGCACGTAAGGCAGCACCACGAACCCGTCAGCCGCCAGTTCCTCGGCGGCGCGCAGGGTGCCCACCGGGTCCGGCAGCAGCCAGCGGGCATCAGGGATAACCTCCAACTTCACCCAGGGTGTCCCGGTGGCGGCGCGGGCCAGGCGGGCCACCCGCACGGCCTCGGCGGCGGTGCGGCAGCCCGCCGTGTTGGGCAGCAGTTGCAGGTGGTCCCAGTCCAGCGCGTCCAGCAGGCCGTCGTGGCCGGGGGCCCGCAATTCAACCCGCCGGATGGCCACCGTGACAATCTGGGTGCCGCTGGCCTCCAGGGCGCCGCGCATCACCTCAAAGTCTGTGAATTTTCCGGTGCCCAGCATCAGGCGCGAGGTGAAGGTGCGGCCGCCCAGCCTTAAGAGGTCCGGTGGCATCAGCCGCCACCCAGGATACGGACAATCTCGACGACATCCCCTTCGTGCAGGGCGCGGTCTGGAATCCGGGCACCGGGGTAAAAGTCGTCGTTGACGGCCACCGCCACGCGCGCCGGGTCAATGTTCAGGGCCCGCAGCAGCGCGGGCAGGTTCAGGCCAAGGGTCAGGGGATAGGGGTCGCCGTTTACCCGCATGGGGTCACCGCCGGGCGCCGCAGGGCCGCACGCAGGTCAGCCGCCGCCTGGGCGGGGTCGGGGGCGTCCAGCACCGCGCGCACCACCGCCACCCGGCGGGCCCCAGCCGTCAGCACGCCGGGCAGAGTACAGGCGTCAATGCCCCCGATGGCGTACCAGGGCACCTGGGGCCGCAGCGCCGCCACCTGCCGCAGGTACGCCAGGCCGGCCGCCGCGCGCCCTGGCTTGGTGGGTGTGGCGTACACCGGCCCGGCCGCGATGTAAGCGGGCGCCTGGGTCAGGGCGCGCCCGGCCTGCGCGGCCGTGTGGGTGCTCAGGCCGACCAGCAGCCCCGGCGCCAGCCCATGTGCCCAGGCGGGGGGCAAGTCGCCCTGGCCCAGATGCACGCCGTCGGCGCCGCAGGCCACCGCCACATCCACCCGGTCATTGATAAACAGCGGCACGCCGCGTGCCTGCGCCTGGTCGGCCAGCCGGGCGCCTAGGGCCATGTAGGGCCGGGCCTCCCAGTCCTTGCAGCGCAGTTGCAAGACCTCCACCCCGCCGTCCAGCGCGGCGGCCACCCGCGCCAGAAACTCGGCCTCGGGCTGGTCGGGGCGCGGCGTGGCCACCAGATAGAGGCGGCCCAGAGGACCGGTCCAGGGTTCGGGGGGCCGAAGGTTTGAGCCCGTGCCGGCCGCCAATTCTTCCGGTTCCTGCTGCCCCAGTGCCTCTGCGTTCCGGTCTCTCCTCTGTGGTTCAGTCATCGGCGCCCACCTCCACGTACAACTCGCTGCCGCGCGCCCGGAATTCCTGGGCTTTGGCTTCCAGGCCTGCCAGCACCTCCGGGGCGCGCAGGTCGTGACTGAGCTTCATAGAGCAGAACTGTGGCCCGCACATGGAGCAGAAGTGGGCCGTTTTGGCCGCGTCGGCGGGCAACGTTTCGTCGTGCAGTGCGCGGGCTTTTTGCGGGTCCAGGCCCAGGGCAAACTGGTCTTCCCAGCGGAACTCGAAGCGCGCCTTGCTCAGGGCGTTGTCGCGGGCCTGGGCGCCAGGGTGGCCTTTGGCAAGGTCGGCGGCGTGCGCGGCAATGCGGTAGGCGATGACCCCGTCGCGCACGTCCTGGCGGTCTGGCAGCCCCAGATGTTCTTTCGGGGTGACGTAACACAGCATGGCGGTGCCGTACCACGCGATCTGCGCCGCGCCGATGGCCGAGGTGATGTGGTCGTAGCCCGGCGCGATGTCGGTGGTCAGCGGCCCCAGGGTATAGAAGGGGGCCTCGTGGCAGACCTCCAACTGGCGGGTCATGTTCTCCCGAATCAGCTGCATGGGGACGTGGCCCGGCCCCTCAATCATGGTCTGCACACCACGTTTCCAGGCCACCTGTGTCAGCTCGCCCAGCGTGTCCAGTTCGGCAAACTGCGCGGCGTCGTTGGCGTCTTCCACACTGCCGGGGCGCAGGCCGTCGCCCAGACTGAAGGTGATGTCGTAGGCGGCCAGCAGCTCGCACATCTCGGCAAAATGGGTGTACAGGAAGTTTTCCTGATGATGGGCCAGACACCACTTGGCCAGGATGCTGCCCCCGCGCGAGACAATCCCGGTGCGGCGGCGCGCAGTTAGCGGCAGGTGTGCCAGCCGCACGCCTGCATGAACAGTCATGTAATCCACGCCCTGCTCGGCCTGCTCTATTAGGGTGTCGCGGTAAAGGTCCCAGGTCAGTTCCTCGGCTACGCCGCCCACCTTTTCAAGCGCCTGATAGATGGGCACGGTGCCCACTGGTACGGCGCTGCCGCGCAAAATCCACTCGCGGGTGGGGTGGATGTGGCGGCCAGTCGAGAGGTCCATCACCGTGTCGGCGCCCCAGCGGGTGGCCCAGATCATCTTGCCCACCTCTTCCTCTATGGAGCTGGTGACGATGCTGGTGCCCAGGTTGGCGTTCACCTTGACCCGGAAGTTGCGGCCGATGATGGTGGGTTCCAGTTCGGGGTGGTTGATGTTGGCGGGAATCACCGCCCGGCCCCGCGCCACCTCCGAGCGCACGAATTCCGGGGTGATCTCGCGCGGAATCCCGGCTCCAAACGCTTCTCCGGGGTGCTGGTGGGTCAGGTCAAAGCCTTCGTCTTGCCGCAGGCTCTCGCGCAGGGCCACAAATTCCATTTCCGGGGTAATTTCGCCCCGGCGCGCCGCCTGAAGCTGGGTGATGGCTGCGCCTGGCCGCGCCCGCCGGGGGGCCGGCACTGCCGGGAAGGGGAGGGGACCGCTGCGGTCCAGGTCGGGATGAGAGCGGCCAGGTTGTGCTGCCAGACGCGGGTCACGGGCCAGCCAGGGGCGCGCGTGGGTCAGGCCAGTGCGCAGGTCCACTGTGGCAGCGGCGTCAGTGTAGGGCCCGCTGGTGTCGGGCACCAGCAGCGGCGGATTGGGTCGCGTGCGGGTCAGTGCGCCGACCCGTTCCAGGGTAGGTGACTGGTGAATTCGCCGCGCTGGCACGCGCACGTCGGGGTGCAAACGGCCGCGCAGATATACCTTTTCGCTGCTGGGAAAGGGCGTGGTCAGGTCGGGGTCCAGGGCCAGGGGAGGTGGGGTGAGGTCGGGCCGCAGGGTGGTTGTCATTGGGGACTCCGGGGAAGGCGGCAATAAGAAAGTGCCGCCGGGCGCCTGTGGGCGAACGGTTAGGGATGAGGCTGGCATCAAGCCGCCTGCGTTAACCCGCTGACGCGGGTGACATGAAGTGCTTTAGGTCTACAAAACGACAACGCCCCCCTCACGCGTTCGGAGGGGGGCAAAACCACAACTGCGGCCTGGCACCCGTCACGCTCCCTCCGCTGGTGTGAACCAGATCAGGTTCCTAGGGTTAGGCCGCTGTGGCCCTCTCAGCCGTTCTGATGAGAACGGCACCCCTGGTGACTGCGGCGAGTCTACACGGTTTGGCAGGTGGTGGCGTGGGAACCAGCGTGCAGAGAGGGGCTGTCCTCTCGACTGGGTCCACAACGGGTGATGTTACAGCCGGCCTGCAAGCGTCCCTTGATGGCAACGCACATGGGCACTCAGCAGCGTGATTGTTCTGTGGTGGCCGTCCTGTTTGTCCTGCACGCCAGCATAGGCCGCTGAGTCGGCGCCTGGATTCGGGGGCTTGAGTTGCTCTGCCTAACTCCAGCCACAGTGTCGTCCAGGCGTTCTCTGGCGGCACTCGGGCGCGGCGTCTCGTAAGCACCAGAATCGCTGGCCGCTCTATCTCGACACTGGGCTGAGCGGATGGCGGTTCATGTCCTTATACAGCAGGTATTTGGTCCAGTCGCGGCCCAGCGCCCCGTACCACTGCGGGCAGTGGGCGCCCATCCAGATCACGTCACCTGTGACCACCGGGTAGTAGGTGTCCTGCAACTTGTACAGGCCTTCACCAGCCAGCATCAGCAGGCCGTGTTCCATGTAATGAATCTCGGTATAGGGCAGCGTGGCGCCGGGCGCAAAGCTCATGGTGCTGACCATGAAGTCAAAGCGCGGGTCGTCCGGCAGCAGTTTGCGGGCCAGCAGGCGCTCGTCGCCTTCAAAGGGCGTGCCGGGGGTGTCGCGCTCGTTGCCCCACCAGACCCCAGGCCCAGGGGGACTGGCCGCCGCCTCATACGGTTTTTCGTAGACGGCCACGCGGGCCGCCTCCAGGGCTGTCAGGGTGTGAGGCGTACCTGCTGGCACAAACAAGTAGTCAGCTTCGCGCAGGGTCCGGGTTTCGCCGTCCACCGTCGCGTCCACCGTCCCACTCAGGACAAAGGCGAAGCGCTGATGGCCGTGTGCCGACGCCTGTGCGGTCGCCCCGGCCGGCATCTCGGCTGTGAACTGCACGAAGCGCGCCCCCAGGCCTATGACCGGCGCGATGTGCAGCACCACCGCGCTGCCGGGCCACTCGGCCAGGGCGGTGCGCACAAAGGTCTCGGGGGTCAGGACCGCGTGAGAGGGCTGCAAAGCGGAACGGGTGACGCCCAGGTGCTTCATACGGTCTCCACGAGAATCAGTTCAGAGCAGCCGTGACGCCAGAGGGCCACAGCTGTTGGGCGTGAGGCGGATTGCCCCCTAGATGTCTGGGCTCTCCACGCACCAGATAAATGTCGTGTCATACCGACTCCGATTGAATCGTTGGCAAAAACGATGAAATCCGACCACGGGGAGGAAGGAGCAAAGCGGGTTCCGGGCGTGGAGTTGGCCAATCGGTTCTCTCCCGATTTGTGAACGAAACAGACGGAATCCGTGTCATACGTCTCCAGTGGGGGTGAGCAGGCGCCCGCGCACCTCACCATCAAAGTGCGCGCCGCCTGCCGTCCAGCGGTACACCGGCTGCCCACGCAGATAGGTGGCGTGAACGCGCCCCCGGAAGGGCTCTCCCCGGTACGGGTTGGCCTGGTGGCGGTCGTGCAGTTCGGTCAGTGCAAATGCCTCGTCCAGCTGCACCAGGGCAAAGTCGGCGTCGGCGCCCACGGTTAGCGCGCCCTTGCCCCGCAGGCCAAAACGCCGCGCCGGATTCAGGGCCGTCACCGCCGCAATCAGTTCCAGCGGCACGCCACGCGCCCAGTGACCGTTCAGGAGCACATTCAGCGTGGACTGCGCGCCGCTAATGCCGCCCCACAGCGCAAAAAAATCATCCCCGGTCTTCAGCTCGGGTGGGGCGGGCGAGTGGTCTGAGCCCACCGTGTCTAGCTGCCCGGCTTTGAGCGCCGTCCACAGCGCTTCGCGGGTGGCCGCGTCACGCAGGGGCGGGGCACACTTGAGCAGCGGCCCCGCGCGCTCGGCGTCCTCGGCTGTGAAGTGCAGGTAGTGGGGACAGGTCTCGGCGGTCACGTCCACGCCGCGCGCGCGCGCCTCGGCGGCCAGCACCACGGCCCGCGCGGTCGACAGATGAACGAGGTGCAGCGCCGCTCCCGTGTCCTCGGCGTACAGCAGCGCGCGCGACACGGCCTCGGCCTCCGTGATGGGGGGGCGAGAGGCGAGGTAGTCGCGCACCCCCTGCCCGCCAGCCTGCCGCGCGGCCTGGGTCAGCGAACGGGTAAAGGCGTCGCTCTCGGCGTGGGTGGCCACCACGCGGCCCAGCCGCCGCGCGGCCTGCATGCCGGCGTACAGGGTGGCGTCGTCGGCCGCCGGGAACTCGTCCAGGCCGCTGTGACTCATAAACGCCTTGAACCCGACCACGCCGCAGGCCGCCAGCTCATCCAGGTCGTCCAGATTCAGCGGGGTCAGGCCGCCCCACAGCCCAAAATCCAGACGCGAGTGGGCCTGTCCTGCCGCCCGCTTGGCCTCAAAGGCGGCGCGGTTCAGAACAGGCGGACTGGAATTAAGGGGCATGTCCAGCAGACTGGTCGCGCCGCCAGCGGCCAGCGCCCTGGTGCCTGTGTCGAAGCCCTCCCAGTGGGTGCGGCCCGGCTCGTTCAGATGAACGTGGGCGTCCACCACGCCAGGAAAGATGTGGAGCCCCGCCGCATCGATCTCCTGATGGGCGGGGGCGTAAATCTCCAGCGCCAGGGTGACAATCTGGCCGCCCTCCACGCCCAGGTCGGCGCGCAGCGGGCCAGCGGGCGTGACCAGCGTGCCGCCGCGCAGCAGCAGGTCCAGCGTCATGGCTGGCCCCCAGTGTGGGCGGCCAGCCCCTGCACAAAGCGCACGCCCACCCGCAGGGCGGCTTCTATGTCCTCTGGCATCACGGTTTCGTCGGGGTGGTGGCTCAGGGCGTTCGGTGAGCGCAGAAACAGCATGGCGGCCGGCATTCGTCCTGCCAGGATCATGGCGTCGTGGCCCGCGCCGCTGGGCAGATCAGGAACGCTCAGCCCTTCCTCGGCCGCCGCGCGGCGCAGCCGGGTCTGAAGCCCCCCGTCCATGGGCACCGCCGGCTGGGTCATCTTCTCGGTGACGGTCAGACTCACGCCGCGTTCCCTGGCCAAGCGGTGGGCGTCGGTCAGCAGGGCCGCCAGGGCTGCTTGGCGCACCTCGTCGCGTTCGTGGCGGATGTCGAGGGTGGCCTGCGCCGTCCCCGGAATCACGTTGATGGCTCCAGGCTGGGCGCTCAGCATCCCCACCGTGGCCACCAATCCCGGCGTGGTGCGCGCCCGGTCCTCGGCGGCGACCACAAACCGCGCGGCGGCGGCCAGCGCGTCGCGGCGGTGCGGCATGGGGGTGGTGCCGGCATGGGCCGCCTGCCCGGTCCACTCCAGCAGCAGGCGACTCTGCCCCGCAATGGCCGTGACAATGCCCAGGCTGGCCCCGGCTGCCTGCAGCACCGGCCCCTGCTCGATATGGAATTCTAGAAACCCCAGACTCTGGCCCGTGACGGCGGCCTCAGGCAACTCGGTGGGGTCCAGGCCGTAGATGCTCAGGGCTTCGGCCACGCTGATCCCCTGGGCGTCCGCGAGGGGCAGCAACTCGTCCAGGGTGCCCACCAGCGCCCGGCTGCCAATGAACGGCACGCCGTAGCGCACCCCTTCTTCCTCGCTGAAGGCCAGCAGTTCGAGTGCAAAGGGCAGCGGCGCGTCCCGCAGCGCCTCGGCGACAGCGAAGGCCAGCGTCACGCCCAGCACGCCGTCGTAAGCCCCTGCGTTGGGCACTGTGTCCACATGCGAGCCCAGGTAGAGGGTGGGGGCGTCAGGGCCTGGCCCCTCACGCCGGGCGCGCAGGTTGCCAGCGGCGTCGCCGCGCACATTCAGGCCCAAGGCCTGCGCCCAGGCGGTCAGGTACGCGGTCACGTCGCGGCTTGGGGGGCACAGGAAGGTGCGCGTAATCTCACCCGGCGTCTCGGTAAAGCGCGCCAGGTCGGCGCAGGCCAGGAGGGCGCGGCGGGCCAGGGCAGTCAGGTCAGCGGTCAAGGGCTTCCTCCGGTGGGTGGGGCGTCAATCCCAGGCGCTGCGCCTCCTGCGGAAAGTACGCGGGCGCGGTGGGGGAGAGAACGAGGTGGTCCAGCAGCCGGGCTTCTGGCGCGGTGTCTGGGCAGAGGCGGCGGCGTAGGGCCAGATAGGTCTCGGGCCTGAGGCGAGAGCCGTCTGCTAGCGGCGCCTGGGCCCCCACCCACTGCCACAGCAGGGCGCGGGCCAGTTCGGCGGTGGCGGTGTCTTCCAGGCGCCCGTGCCGGAGCACCACCCCGCGCCCCTCAAACCAGGCCCGGAACACGTCCAGCGCCAGGCCAGCGGTGTCCTGCACCTCGCTCAGCGGCAGGGGGCCAGGGTCGGGGAGAGCCAACAGGCGCTCAGGGGTCACCGACACGGCAGAAGCCGGGTCGGCGGGCTGAGCCAGTCCCTCACGCACGGCGCTCAGAAGTTCGGGCAGGCCCGCCCAGGCGGCCACGAACCCCTGTCGGGCTTCACGTGCTTTGTCCGCGCGTACCGAGCTCAGGGCCGGTGCCGGGTCGGCTGGGTCAGGCGCCAGCGCAGCGGTGCCGCCCACCGCCTGCGCCCCGCGCCGCCGACAGACCTCGGCCAACCCCTGCGCATAAGCCTCCAGGGCGTCGGCGTCCATGCCCAGCCGGGCGCGCGCGGGCAAAGGGCCCGCGCGGCCTGCCCCGACATGCTTGACCAGGCTGAACACATAGTCCCAGCGCCCCGCGTTTAGCCCATAGGCCCAGGTGCGCAGGGTGTGCAGCAGGGCGTCGGCATTCAGCAGCCCTGGCCAGGTTTCAATTTGCAGGCAGACCCGCAGGGTGCCGGACTTCAGGGCCAGGTGCGTTTCGCAGAGGCGCAGGGCGTCGGCCCAGACTTCGGCCTGGGCGACTGTTTCCAGCTTCGGCAGGTACAGGTGTGGCGCCCGGCCGGGCCGTGCGGTCAGCAGAGCGGCCAGGTCACACAGCGCTGCCCGCGCTGGCTGGCCGTTCCAGGTGAGCGCCGGTTCGCAGGCGTACAGGGGGCGGGGCCGCGCCAGCAGCGGCACGGGAGCCGCCAGTGCTGCTGGCAGGGCGCCATACGCCGCCGCCACGTTCGCGCGGGTAGGCGAGAAGGTGTCGTCGAAGTCCAGCACCACGGCGTCGGCTCCGGCCACTAGGGCCGCGTGCAGCGCGCCGAGGTCACTGGCCTCCACGATGAGTTCGGCGCGGCCAGGGCGCAGGTCGGGTGGTACGGGGGCCGCGCGGTAGTCGGGCGGGGCGGGTGCCAGGGCTTCTCCTTCGTCCAGCCCCGCCCAGCGGCCCGCCAGTTCAGCGTGCAGCCGCGCGGCCAGCGTTCGCGCCGCCCCCGGCAGCAGGCCGCTCAGGGCCGCCTCCTTCTGTTCATGCGCCGCAGCATACAGCGGCCTTCTGCCGCACTGTGGGGCGACAGCAAATCCTTCAACTGAATATGTGGCCGCCCAGCTCCGCCTACCCCGCGCCGCCCAGCTGCGCCGAGATGCGCCCGGCCGCCGCCTGCGCCGCTGCCAGAAAGCGCGGCACCTCGCCCGGCGTCAGGCGCGAGGTCGGGGCCGAGACACTCAGGGCCGCCGTCACCTGGGTCCCAGCGCTGCGTACCGGCACCGCCACGCAGCGCACGCCCAGTTCACGTTCTTGGTCGTCCAGGGCGTAGCCGTCGGCTCGCACCGCCGTCAGGGCCGCCAGCACCGCGTCCGGGCTGGTGAGTGTATGGGGTGTAAAAGCGGTCAGCTGGGTCTCGGCCAGGGCCAGGCGCGCTTCCTCGTCGGGGCGGCTGGCTAGGAGCACCTTCCCGACTCCGGACGCATGGAGCGGCGCCCCCGCGCCGGGCTGTGTGAACATCCGGACCAGTTGCGGTCCCTCCACTTGGTGCACGTAAGCGGCCGTCCAGCCGCCCCCCCCGGAAGGGCGCAGCACCGCTAGATTGGCGCTCTCGCCCAGCTCGGCCACCAGGGCGCGCATCTCGGGGTCGGCGGCGGCAATCAGGGCCTGCGCGGCGTCAAAGGCTGCCCCCACCTGAAAGGCCCGCAGGCCAATGCGGAACAGTCCCGAAGCCTCATCCCAGTCCACAAAGCCCTGCTGCCGTAAGGTTTCAAGGAGGCGGTACGCCGTGCTGACCGACAGGCCAGCGGCGCGCGCCACTGCGCTGAGGGGTGCCTGGCGCAGGCCAGCCAGCGCCCACAACACGCCCAGGCCCCGTTCCAGGGTACGGACGCTGCCCGGCGCCTCGGCGCCGCGTGTCCGCCCACTGCGGGGGCGCGCGGCCCCGTCGCCTGCCCCGCTCAGGCCAGCGCCTCGTAGCCGGGCAGGGTCAGAAAGTCCATCAGCGGCGACTGGGTGGCCGTGGTGCGGAACAGCCGCGCGGCGTCCTCAAAGGCGGCGCCCAGCTTCGCCACCTCGTCGTCGTACAGGGCGTCAAACAGCTCGGGCGTCAGGGGGCGGCCGTCGTCCAGCGTTACGCCGTGGTGGCGCCACTGCCACAGCTGCGCCCGCGAAATCTCGGCGGTGGCGGCGTCTTCCATCAGGTTGTGCAGCGGCACCGCCCCCGCTCCGCGCAGCCACGCGGCCAGGTACTGCACGCCCACATTCACGTTCAGACGCACACCTGCCTCGGTGACGGTGCCGTCCGGCGGTGTCAGGAGGTCGGCGGCCGTGACCGTCAGCTCCTGCTGCTTGCCGCTGTCAATCTGGTTGGGCGCCGGCATCAGGCGGTCAAAGACCTCGGTGGCCAGTTCCACCATGCCGGGGTGGGCCACCCAGGTGCCGTCGTGGCCGTTCAGGGCCTCGCGCTCCTTGTCCACGCGCACCTGCTCGAAGGCCGCGCGGTTTTTCTCCTCGTCGCCCTTGACCGGAATAAAGGCGCTCATCCCGCCAATAGCCGGGGCGCCGCGTTTGTGGCAGGTCTGAATGGCCAGCTTGGAGTAGGCCGTCATCATCGGCACTGCCATCGTGACCTTGGCGCGGTCGGGCAGCAGGCGGCCCCCATGCGCGCGCAGCTTCTTGATGTAGCTAAAGATGTAATCCCAGCGCCCACAGTTCAGGCCGGCCGAATGCTCGCGCAGCTCATACAGGATCTCGTCCATCTCGAAGGCCGCCAGAATGGTCTCAATCAGGACAGTGGCCTTGATGGTGCCGCGCGGTAGCCCCAGCGCCTCCTGCGCGTACAGGAACACGTCGTTCCACAGCCGCGCCTCGTGGTGAGATTCCAGCTTGGGCAGGTAGAAGTACGGTCCACTGCCGCGCGCCAGCAGTTCCCGCGCGTTGTGCCAGAAATACAGCCCGAAATCGAAGAAGGCCCCGTATACGGTCTCTTCGTCCACCTGCACATGCCTTTCCGGTAGATGCCAGCCGCGCGGGCGCACGAGCAGAACGGCCGTGCGGTCCTTCAGGCGGTAGCTTTTGCCGCCGGTGTCCAGGCTGATGGTGCGCCGCACGGCGTCGCGCAGGTTGACCTGCCCGCTAACCACGTTGTCCCAGGTGGGACTGCTGGCGTCCTCGAAATCGGCCATGAACATGCGCGCGCCGCTGTTCAGCGCATTGATAATCATCTTGCGGTCCACTGGCCCCGTGATTTCCACGCGGCGGTCATGCAGGTCAGCAGGCAGCGGCGCAATGCGCCAGTCGCCTGCCCGGATGGATGCCGTCTCGGGCAGAAAGTCAGGCAGTTCGCCGGCATCCAGTCGTGCCTGCCGCGCCTCGCGCTCGGCCATCAGGGCACGCCGCCGTCCCTCAAAGCGGCGGTGCAACTCGGCCACAAAAGCCAGCGCTTCAGGGGTCAACAGGTCACGCTGGGCGTCCGTCACAGGGGCGGTCATGGTCAGGCCGGGCGGCAGGGTCTGGGTCATCGGGCACTCCTGAAGGGCTGGAAGAAGGACTAGAATTTTCAACTGACGAACTTGATTTCTATTGTACGGAAAACTCAGGATGAGGAAATCCTGCCCCGTTCCTGTCTGGGGAACAGGTGGCAAGTCTTACTTGCAGGGCCGGAATCGGCAGCAGTAATGGCCCACAGAATTAAATGAGCAAAAAAGGAAAATCTAGTGAGCTAAATTTAAGTGATGAAATTTCATCTTCTCGCTTCCTGTTGTGTGGCTGCGGCATTCCTTGTGGGCTGCGATTCCACTACAACTCCGCAGCCTCCATCTGAGCCGACCTTGCCCACTCCTCCGTTGCCAGCGCCTCCCCTCACGGGCGACCTAATAGAAGGCCGTGTCAGCGGCGCTGCTTACCCATTGGCATCTGCCTATCTGTCCAATGCGGATAGACCCAGCAAGACGAATACGGGTAAGCTCACCAACCAGACCCAGCTGGAGATGAAGTTAGCCCTTGCGCCAGAAACTGCGGCTTTGTTTTCCCTAGTTCCACCTTCAGGAAACGCATGTGCTTTTACAGGCTCTGCGTCTGCCGTCCCCGATATCGCGTTTTATAGCCGTCTGGACGTAATGTCCCCCCATGGGGAGGGCTTGGGAAGCATCCAACAGAAGGTTCTCAAAGGCGGTACTTTGAAAGGCAGTTTGGTGGCCCGCGTCTATAGCACGGGGCCAGTAGAGGTCAAGGGCACCATTGCCTGCACGAACTCGCCTTTTGTCCTGAACTATGACTTGACACTGCAGCGCGGCTGGAACGCCGTGGAGTATACAAAGGTAGGAGACACCAATACTCTGGTCAAGCTGGACCCACAGGCTGCCACCGAACTCATCGCGTTGCCCGAGCCAGGATATCTGGGGATGATGCTCTCGCCAGAGCACATTCAGCTATCGCCAGACGGAACCGCAACGGTCCTGGCGACCATTCGGCAGCATGGTGGATATCACGGACCAGTCAGCCTCAGGACCAGTCGGGCCGATTTGACGGTGACACCAGCCACGCTGACTTTGCCGGCCCTGACCTCACTGCGCGCGCCAGCTGGCGTGCCTATTGCCACCGCTATGGGCCTTCAGCCGCAGCAAGTGGTGACCCGTCTGACATTCAAATACATGGGACCAGGTGCACAGAACCTCCCCTTTTTCCTGAATGCCACCGACGTTCGTGGTGAGTTTATCGGCGGCGGGCGAGGGACACTTACCTCCGTTCAGCCCGCTGTCAATCTGTCCCTGGAGCAGACGCATCTGGCGCATATGGGCGTTTACGTTTGTCAGGGCGAAACCCTGAATTTGAAGGTACAAGTTACGGGTCTGAACGGCTTTACTGGCGAGACGACAGTAGGGCTCACAGGTCTGCCTGCAGGGGTAACTGCGCCGGCTGTGCCTGTCACAGTCGTAGCCGGCCGAGCCGCCACAGCCAGTCTTGATCTCACTGTTGAATCTGGTGCAGCGCTGGTCGCCAGTCGGATACAGCTCATCTCGCCCGATCTAGCGGCGACTGACACGGACCTGCAACTGCCGTTCAGCACGTGTCCAGCCCGCACGCCCATCAGGGTGATTTCTACGTCTGGAATGACCCCCGCACTTGTGGTCGGCGGCGATGGCGTATGGATTCATGTTGGACATTCAGCTCAGCCCAACCCTCTGACCAATGTGCACGATCAGATTTACAAGTGGCACACGCCTGCAGGCGAAGGCATCACGGTGCTTGGCCCAGATATGTATAGGGCTATTCCGATGCCCGGTGGTGATGTCATTTTTGGCGGAGGCAATGCCGATGGTACGCGGTATCGGCTCACGTTAGCCGGTCAATACACGACGCTTCGGCCGCCCTATAGCTTCGCTGGGACTGGGGCAGCCGACGATAAGGGGCGCATTTGGTACGCTGCCCGGAGCGGCGAGCTGCGCCGCTGGGATCCTATATCTGGTCAGGACATAGTTATGGACACGAACCAGACGTACAACCGGGAATATGATTGGTTTTATGCCAGCCCAGACCACAAAACCATCTTGTATAAGAGAAGTAGTGCGTCAGCCAGCGGGGTGTATTTTTATACCATTCACACGGACACGGGGACGATTACCCCGAGGCCCCTCAGTGGACACCAGATACTGAGTGAGAAAGCTGCTATCAGCGACACAGGTACCATCTGGTTTGAAGGCTTTGGGGGCGGTGTTGCTCGTGTAGACCAAGACGCCACGGTGACTACCTATGAAAATCAGAGGTTCCTGGCTCTGAACCAGTCTGAGACAAATGGCGCCTGGATGTCTGACGGGAAGACAGTGACCTTGAGGGATGAGGCTGGACAGGTTGTGCAGTCCATACCTGTAGGCAGCGTATTTGACGCCGCCCCGCTCAAGAGCGGTGGGGTGGCTCTTCTGACTGCTGACCATATGGAAAAGCGGCAGTATTACATTTCGTTCCTAAGATGAGTATGCCAACTGCGCACCTGTCCTAAGGTGGGCTTTGGCTGTCACACTCACAGATCAGAACGCGACTGATTGGCTCATTCCATCCCAGAACCCGACTTTCTCTTATCCGTTCCACTCGGCTTGAACTGCTTGCAGAAGCGGTTCAAGCCGAATTCGTATAGATCGTTGCATAGTGTAGCCATCGGGGTGGGCTCAGAGGTGCCCAGTCTGCTGTCTATGCCTGCGGTTGCGGCATATAGTAGCGTCCAGTACGCATATATTCTGCCAACACACAGATTGAGACGACTGCTGCTGGTGGGAAGGACTGATCCCCCAGCCCTAAACGCTACCTGCCGAAGGCAGAAGGAGTGCAGAGGACTGCCCTCTCTCAGACCGGTGCCGGCTCTGCACTGCCCTGAAGAAAGGGCCGCAAGTAAAGGGCGGTGCGGCGGCCTTTGTGGGTCACGGTCTGCGTGAAGAGACTGTGCATGGCGGGCGTCGGCAGGTGCTGGTCTGGCCAGGTGCTGAGCAGCGCCCGGACCAGCGCCAGGTACGCGGCGGGGTCATCCCCCTGCGACCTGAGCCATGTTTCCACCCGCCGGACCGTTTCATGAAGCGGCAGCAGTGGAGTGGGAAACGCGCAGGCCACCATCAGTTCACGCACATCTCCGGTGACTGGGTCTATGCGCAGCCCGATGCCAGAGCGGCTCTTCCGGGCCAGCCCCGCCCGGATCAGCCCCGGAATTTCTGGTTTCAAGACCTCTGGTCTGGCGGGCAGGTCCGTCAGAGACAAAATGGTCTCGATCAGGGCGGGCCGCCAGCCGTGCAGTTCGTAATACAGCTTGCAAGCCACCTGATCTTGCCCGCCCAGGGCAAACCCTACCTCCTGGGGAAAGCCAGCCTGGTCGAGCAGGTCCAGCATGCGCCGTAGGCGGTTAGAGACTGCAAAGCCCGCAGCGTCCAGCGCGGCGTCAATTCTTGCTCGGCCCCCGCCCAGGGTCCGGTGCAGGGTATTCAGGTAGATTTTGAGGGCCGGCGCCTGCACAGTCTCGGCCGACGACAGTACCTGATTCACGCCGCCCCAGACGGTGAAGCGCGTTCCATCCGGCGCGGCATTCATAGGGTCAGTCAGGACCCGTAAGGCTGGCCAGAGGCGCGCCCAGCCTGCCTGAAAGCCGAGGTGCGCAGCCACGTCTTCCAGAATGCGCAGCCCGCTCTGGGTCCGGGCGGGCGGCGGCAGAAAGGGGTCACCGACCTCTGCGGCGTACCGCAGCGCCGCTGGCACCTGAGGGCCGGTGACGCAGGAGAACTCCAGCGGCAACCCTCCAGACAGCGCCGTGAGCTGCCGCGAGGGCCATAGGCCCGGAGGGTGCAGGCTCAGCCGGGTCAGGTGGGCAAAGAGGGTCTGGGCGTCCTGGGCCTGCGGCTGCGTCAGGCCGGCGGCCAGCGCCGCGCGGGTCACCACGTCGTGCAGGGGATGGGGTGGCGCCGCCGACGTTGTGGGGCTGCGGCGTGGGCGACTGCTCTCCATGCTGTCTGGGTCACCCAGCGCCAGCGCCCGCAAGACGCTCGCGGTGGTAAAGACGCGCCGGTCGTCGCGCGCTGTCAGCGTGAAGCCGACGCTGGCCGGGTGCGCGGGCGGCACACGCAGGATGGGGGCCCCCGGCCAGGCGCCGTCATCGGCTTGCCGGCTCAGCAGCTGCGCAGTGGTGGCTGCGGCCTGCGGCTGGCCCAGCGCCTGCTGGGCACGCAGCTGCCAGGCCAGGTCGAAGGCGTGCCCCGTTTGGGAAAGGGTGGGCGGCTCTGGCCGAGTGGGTCGCCCGGAGGCCGCCCAGACCTCCAGCGTTAGACCAGTGGGGTAGGCGGGGCCTGTCCACCAGAAGCCGGTCCACAGCCCTTCTGAGGTTTGCTGGGGCGCTAGCATAACGGTCCAGGCTCCGTGCAGCCCGGCGGTGGACAGGTCGCCCAGGTCATGCAGCGCGCGCAGGGCGGCGGCGGTGACATCTGGTGACGGCCGCGTCCAGGCGTGCGCTGGGTTTGGCCAGAGGTAGGTGCGGAACCCCTCCCCGTCCACCTCATGGGCGCGCAGAATGGCCAGGGCTCCTGCTGGAATGGGTTGACCCAGCCGCGCCAGCAGCGATAGGGCGTGCGCGGTGCTGTCTGCATCGGCACTCACAGCGGCGTTGTAACCCCAACCGCCGCGCGGGTGTTCGTGGGTCAGCAGCCACTGGGCGGCGTGCTGCGCCGCAGTCCGGGCCCTGTATCTCGGCTCTTTGGGCAGCCAGGGGCAGACCGACACCGCGTGAAGCGCCAGGCCCACATACGCCGTGACCCAGGCGTCCGAGGTGCCTACGGGCAGCCAGAAATCCGTCCAGCTGCCCGCCGGGTGCTGGGCACGCAGTAGGGAGGTTAGGCCCCGTTCCAGCGCTTGAACGCGCAGATTCACCCCTAAGCTAATCATTGGTGGTCGCGTTCGGAAATACGAAGAGGTTGGAGCCCTCGCCATCTTTGGGCTCGCTCCACTGGCCCTGATGATCGAAGTAGATGTTGCGCACCCGGTACTGAAAGCGGTTGACGCTTCCGCCTGCGTTTCCCACGATGTCGCGCAGGGTCTGGTTCATGTTTAGCGTCGCCTGTGCCGCCGCCGGGCTCAGCACCACCTGCTGGTCGGCAAACCCGGCGCTGTGAATCTGCACCTCCACGCGGTAGAGGGTCTGGTAGGCGTCGGGCAGCGGCGTGCGGGTCAGCAGGGGGCATTCCACCTGGAGCCGCCAGCTGATCGAGCCGCTGGGCGCGACCTCGTGAATGTGTTCCAGCACCTGCGCGGCGGGGGTCAGCAGTTCGTGCCCGGTCAATTCGACCTGAATGGCGTTCCAGAGTTCGCCCCCCAGGTCGGCCGTGGGTTTCACGTTCAGCGTCACGCCGCCGGTGGCGGGCAGGGTCAGCGGAAAGGTGGTGCCGTCCACCTGGGCCGCAAAGACTTCCAGGGGCGTCACCGAGTTCTCGTCGTATTGCAGCAGCCGCGCGGCGCAACCGCCCACGCGGGTGT
The DNA here is from genome assembly GCF_009755355.1 of Deinococcus arboris. Lineage (GTDB taxonomy): Bacteria > Deinococcota > Deinococci > Deinococcales > Deinococcaceae > Deinococcus > Deinococcus betulae. The sequence goes on from NZ_WQLB01000006.1 coordinate 165,938, forward strand.
CCACGCCCGCGCCGCTGCTGATTACGACCTGTCCCGGCGACAGCAGGTCGGTCGTGTTGCCTTCCGGCAGCGTCACGGTCAGGGGGAGGCTCGCCACGTCGGCCAGATTCAGGCGCAGCGGCACGTGAAAGACCTGCGGCTGCGGGGTCGGGTCGCCCGGCGCGGCCATGTTCAGGGTCACGTCCACCTGCCCGGTCAGGCCGATGGGCCCCACCAGCAGCTGCGCCAGCAGGCGGTAGAACTCTAGCGACAGGTCCACCACGATCTCGAAGCTGCCTTCCAGTCCGATCTCGATGTCCTGCGCGCCACCCAGCGCCCGCACCTGATCGGGAAAGGCGCCGCCCAGTTTCAGCACGGCTTTCTCGTAGCCGCCCATGACCACCGTGGCGAACGAGATGGCCCCGCCGCTGGTTTTGCGGAGGGTGTCGCGCAGCTTGACCAGACTGGCCGGGTCGTACCAGGGGGCGGCCCGCAGCAGCACCCGCACGCGAATTTCGTCTTCGGCATCGCGGTACAGTGCGGGAATGACGTGGGGGGCAGCCAGGTCCGGGTTGTAGGCCAGCCGGATCTCGTCGGGCAGGCGGTAAACCGTGTTGGGAAAACTGGCGGCCCGCACCAGCCCGAAGCCGATGTTCTGCCACGCCGCGCCCAACGAGGCGTCGCCCACCACCGCGCTGAAGACCGGGCGGTTGTGTTCCAGCGCCGGGTCGAAGAAAAAGGGCACTGTGCGGGTCAGGGTCACCTGCCGGAAGTTGCTCTGCGTCTGCCGCTGGCGCTGCCTGTCCAGCACGCCACTGATCAGGTCGGGATTGAAGCGGACATCAGCGATCAAGCCGTCCAGTTTCAGGCGCGGAGCATGGGCCACGGTGGTCAGGTGGATCAGCGGGGCGGTCAGGGCCACAGGGTCAGGGGAAGGCGGCGTCGGTGGCCCCTCAGGGCGCACCTGCATGGGCCGAATCAGGGCGGCGCTCCGCAGCAGGGACGCCCTCACGCCCAGCGACCCGACCCCGTCCGCCACAATCCGGTGGTCGCGGATGATGGGCGGCGGGCGGCGGGGCGGGTCGTCCACCACGATGGTTTCGTCCAGCCAGTAGCCATACGAGAAGTTCACGGTGACCGCCGCACCCGCACCCAGCTGACTCAGGGCGCGGTACATCGGGTCCACTTCCTCTGGGGTCAGTTCTACGCCCACGCGCAGGCGGAAATTGGGCGTGGCCGGGTTCTGCGGGTCGTCGGTGCCGACCAGTGTGGGACCGTCCAGCGGTCGGGTGCGCGCCTGCCCGCCTTCCTGCCAGGTCAGGGCCACGCTCTCCACCTTCACGGCCAGCGGTTCCGCCCCTGCCGGGAGCCCAGGCCGCGGCGCTTCTTCCAGTTCGAACTGAAGCCGCACGTGCCCGGCCGGGTCTTTCAGGAAGCGCACCTCTGGCCCCATCGGTTCCATGCTGCGCTGCGCCACCCGCAACTCTGGACGGTAGAGCCACTGGCCGCCGGTCGCCTGGGCGGCCACGCCATCGTTGACAGGCGCCTGCGCCGGGACAAAATGGGGGGCCTGCTCGTCTCCGGCCACCTGCATGAGGTACTGCATGCGGGCCATCGGCAGGCCTATGGCGATCTGCGGGCGCACCGACAGGCTGAGGGGCTGGAGGCTGCGGACGTCAATGGTGTTTTTGTCGGGCATAGGGCCTCACCTCCTTCAGGGCACGACGAGAATCGGGTCTTCGGTGGGCGTCCAGGTGACTTCATGGTTGTCGGCAGGGTTCACGCCCACGTAGCGCAGGCGGTAGCTGTAGGTGCGAAGTTGGGCGTTGCGCAGCAGCACCTTCCAGGTCTGGTCGGCCTGCATTTCGGGCCGGAAGGTGTAGTTGATCTGCTCGTCAATCTGGTTGGCGGCGTCCTGATAGCGCAGGTAGGCCAGCACCAGCTTGTATTTCGTCCAGTCGGTGGTGCTGGGGATCACACTCACTTCCAGGGCGTCCACTGCACCTTCGCCGCAGGCCAGCGAAGTGCCCAGTTCACCCTTCTTGCCGTTCTGGTCGCTGCGCGCGCCGTTCTTGTACAGAATGAGCACGTCGTACACGAAGTCGCGTTTGTTCGGGTCGCGCAGGCCCAGCGCCCAGGCACTCGGCTCGCCGTTTTTCGTAAATTCGGCGTGGTGCTCGGCGGAGAAGTCGTGCGCGGCGTCGCGGTAGCGGGCGTTGACCTCGATCTTTTCCACCACGCTGAAATCCGCCTGAGCCATGAAGCGGGTGGTCATGGTCTGCTCAAAGGGGTCGGTGATGCTCAGGTTCTCGGCCTGTCCACTCTGCTCCGGCAGGTCCATGCGCTGGCCGTCGGCCAGGATGAAACTCGCCTGATAGCGGTACGGGCCGGGGTCGCTGGCCGCCGCGCCACCCGGTTTGCCGGTGTAGGTAAAGAAGGTGGCCGCCGGCTTGTCCGGGCTGAGTTCAAAGGTCTGCTGGGCGCTGGGGCCGCTGTAGCCGGGGTATTTCATGGCGACCTGTACGGCCTTGACGTTGTCGGGCATGCGGCCCAGCAGCAGGTTGACTTTCACGAAGCCCAGGCGGCGGTACGAGATCACCAGTTGCCGCTCGTTGGTGTCGGTGGCGCCTGTGGCCGGGACGCGAATGGTTTCGCCCGTGTCCTTGTAACTGATCTCGCTCCAGTAGCGGTAGCGGTCTTTGGGCGCGCCGTCAGCGGCTTTCGCCATCACCTGCCGGAAACGTCCCGGCTGATCGGCAGTCTTGAACAGGAATTCCTTGGCCTTTTTGACGTGGATGCCGCGCACCTCGTCCTGCTGGTCGTAGTCCATAAAGACTTTCAGGGCGTACACAGGGTCGGCGGCAAAGTTCACGTTGGCGCTGACCGTCACGTCCAGTTCCTGAAAAAAGGTGTTGCTCAGGTCCAGGTAACTGGTCAGGGCCTTGACCTCATCGGGCGTGATGGCCTGCGAGAACTGCACGCTGGGGTTGGCGGCCTTTTCCACCAGTTGCGAGCGCGTGATTTCCATGTGAATGCGCCCGGTGTTCTCGGTGTTGACTGGAATGGCTGCCGCCGGGTTCTCGACCTCTTTGGCCACCTCCTGCAGGGCGGGCTGAAAAAAGGTGGGCAGCACGTTAGTCTGGAAAATCTCGAAAGCCATCTTTTCGAGGTCGTCTTTCTGGGCGTTCTGCTCGGCGCCCGGCAGGCTGGAATCATCCACCGTAATCGTGAGGTTGTGAAAGGTGTCGCGGAATTTGGTGATGCTGCTCAGCTCGTCCCACTCGTGAACATACGAGCGCGAGTAGTAGGTGATGCCGAAGATGCTCCGCGAGTGGTGGCTCTCGTAGCGCTTGTGGATGTAATTCTTGACCTCCTTGTAGAACTCGCCCCGGTCACCGTCAATTACGATCTTGATGGCTGGAATGCGCGCCGCGAACTTCAACTGGTATTGCACGCCCGCCAGCACATTCCCTTTTTCCAGCGCCTGCCGGAAGAGTTCGGCGCCGTCCTGGTTCAGATCGGCTGAGAAGCTGGCGAGGTTGCTGTCAATCAGCGACGGCTCTTTCGAGCCTGCCGTGTAAATGACCATGCTGGGCGTGACGGCCGTGAACTGCACGGTGCCGGACAGCCAGATCGGTGGGTAGCCCAGTTCTGGCTCAGTCTGCGCGAACGGCAGATTCAGGAACCACCAGCCCCGGCGCTGCTCGTCGGCCAGTTTGTCTTTCAGGTGGGCGCGAATCTTGTCTTCCTGCTCTTGGCTGACCCCGGCGCGGGTGGTGACTTGCAGGTAACCGCGCTCCACCTCCAGATCGCCGGAGGCCACGCGGTCCAGGTCGCGGGCGTACAGGATGAAGGTAAAAATGGGCCGATTCTCGTCGTCGCGGGCAATCGAGGCGCGCTCGGACACCATATAGAACTTATGGCGCTTCTCGTCGTCACGGTAAATCTGCACGTTGGGCACGTCGGGGACGGTAAAGGAGTTGAACAGGGTCAGCATGTGGGGCTCCTTGGGGTGAAAGAGGGTGTAAGTGCCAGGGAAAGGCTGGACAATGGAAGGGATGAACGCCCGAATAAAAATGGTTGATTGCGCCGGGGTGAGGGATGAACGGGAGTTCTGGGTGGCCTACGCGCGCGGTGTCCAGGTGGATCAACCGGGGTTCGGGCGAAATCTGGATGCCTTTCGAGACGCCCTATGGGGCGGCCCCGGCTGGCCTGAGGCGGATGAGGTCCGCTTTATTCACTCCTGCGGTGTCGCGTCCCTTCAGAACGGGACATTCATAGCAATGCTCAGGAAGATCGCTCTGGAAGTCGGCACGGTGCGGCTCACTTTTGATTCGGATTCCGAACCGCCTGTGACCTCTTAAAACGACGTGACCTGAAGGGCGCCTTGAAGTTCAGATGGGGATACGCTCAGCGGCCCTTCCAGGCAGAGGGAAGTGGAAAGCGTGCGGGTGGTCCGGGCGGTGAAGGAGACAGAGAAGGTACGGAGCGGCTCTGCGGACGTGCTGGCCTTGTGGCTCACCTCGGTCTGGGCGGCGGGAGTGGTCACTTCGTAGCGCAGACGGGCGTCCGGCAGGCCCTTTGCCCACGCGCGTTGCAAGTCGGTGGCCTGCTGCGGCGTCAGGGTGGCGCTCAGCACGCATTCGTTGGCGGCCATCAGTGAGGGGTGTCCAGTCAAAGTCAGGCCTGGCAGCAGATCGGCATGAACCTGCCCGGTCAGCCACTCGGGGCTGAGGAGGGTTACGCGCACCGGTGGAGCCTCTCTGGGCTGATGGCGGTTGAGAGATTCTTCCAGCGCAGCGGTGAGGGTCTGGCGTTCGCTGCCCGTCAAGGCGAGGGTGAGGGTCAGCTGAACCTGGCCGCCCAGCAACTGGAGGTCCGGGCCGCTGCCCCGCCCGTAGGCCAGCAGGCTCAGGGCCGGGGTGCCGTTGTCGTTCCGGGCGACACGCGGCGCGTCTGGAATGGCGTAGAAGCGCGTGGGGTCGGCGTGGTCGGCATAGACCTGCACACCGGGGACATCTGGCACGCGCAAAAGGTTGTTCTGATCCAGCATGACGGCCTCCCTCTTACGGCGCGAAGGAACCAGCCCCGGCCTGCTGCATGAACAGCCGCAGCAGCTGGGTGCCCCATTCCTGGCGGGAATCGGCGTCCATGACCTCGTCGTAGATGATCTGTTCCTGGGCGCTGAGGGTCGTGGCGGGCAGCGGCAGGCGCAGGCGCACGATGCCCAGCGGCGGAGGCGGCCCTGGCGCCTGGAACGGCAGGCTGAACCAGGCGGTCAGCCCCGCCTGTACGTCGGGCGCGGACTGCTGGAGATGCACGCCCCACAGGGCCTCGCGGTAACGGGCGATGGCCCCGGCGCCGTCCATATACGCCACCGAATGTTCCAGATCGGTGTACAGGCTGCGGCGCATGGCGTTGGCCGACCCGATGATGGCCCAGGCGTCGTCCACGATGGTGGATTTGGTGTGGATGGTCTTGGTGAGGTGGCTGAAGACCCCCACGCGGGCCGACTGCGCGGCACTGAGCCCGGCCAGAAGGTGGGTGTTCACCGCCACGCGAAAGAACTTGGCCGTGTCGTTGTTGGGGTCGTCGTTGGGGTCGAACAGCCCGGTCAGAATCACCACCCGCACGGTGTCGTTGGCCTTTACAGCGGCATTGACCCAGTCGAAGACCTCGCCGGAGGTAAAGCCCTGGTCCTCCATGTAGATATACGTCTGCGCGCCCTGAATGCCCTTTTCCCACGCGCTGCGAATCTCGAAGAGGCCGCCGGGCGCGAAACTCAGCGGGTCGTTGCTGGGAATGCTGGCCCCGCCCAGGCTGGCAATACCGCCCACCGAGCCAAAGCGCATCTTGGGGAAGGTCCGCAGGCTCTGGGTGCGTGACTGGCCCCCGGTGGCCGTGGTCAGGGTGCGGGCGGGCAGGTCGGGCATGCCGGCTGGCGCTCCGCTCAGACTGCCGCCGCCGGATGGGGCCGTGTGGCTGGTGCAGGTCACGCCGCCCGCCGTCAGGGACACGGGCGAGCGGCCCCGCACCTCGTTCCACATCAGCCGGAAGGTGTCGTGGAGGCCCTGCACGGCGGGGCCGTCCACCTGCGCTTCCACATCGTGCCAGCTGGGGAGCAGCCGGGAATTCAGCAGGTCAATGCCGCCCGTGAACGCTGTGGCGCTGGCGCTGCTGCCCACAATCGCCATCTTCATGTGGACGGCGCCCGCCGGGTGCGCCAGGATGTTCAGCACGGCCTTGTCCGCCAGGTTCGGTTCGGCGCGCAGGGCATTGACGAAACTCATGGTGTTGCCGTTCAGCCCCAGAATGCTGCGCAGCTGCGGCGCGGCCTGCGCCCGGCTGTTTTGCAGGATGGACGGCGCCATGACCCAGCCCAGCACGCGGACGTCCACGCCAGCGCGGGCCTTGGCCTTCAGCAGGTCGGCCAGTGGGGTGCCGCCCAGGTTGGTGCCCGCCTGAAGCCACCACCCGGCGATGTAAATAAAGTCCCCGGCGGCGCCCGTCAGCGCGTCGATTTTTGCTTTCAGGGCGGCAAAGTAGGGTGGCCCGCCGATGTGCGGCGTGATCGTGCAGCCGGAGTGCGTGGTGAACGAAGAATCCAGAGAGGGCATGGCGCTCCTTTGATGCTTGAGGGAGGGGGGCGGTTAGCGCGGCGGCGGGCGCAGGATCAGCTGGTCGCGGGTGTCGGTGCGAACGTCGGTGCTGGTTTCGGTGCCGTCCTGGGCCAGCAGCGTGAGCTTCCAGGTATAGGTGCGGGCCTGGCGGCTGGGCAGGCGCACCTTCCAGTCCTGCGTAAAGGTCTGCGGGTCATCGGTGACCAGCAGCGCGTCACTCTGGTCGAATCTGGGGTCACCAGCAGGGTCCCTGTAGGCCAGGTCCAGCAGGAGGGCGCTCAGGCCCAGCTGAGAGGGAGACGGGCCCAGGTAGCGCACCGCCACTGTCAGCACGCCCTGAGCAGGAATGCCGACCACCAGATTGGGCGTGCCTGGTTCCTGCCAGTCGCCCGTATCCAGGCCGCCGTCTTTGAAGACGCGGCGCTCGCGGTAGCGCATCTGGGCGGGTTGGTCGTGCCTCGCCAGGCGCACGCTGAACAGTTCGCGCTTGCCGGGGGTACTCAGGTCCAGGCTGCGGCTGTCCAGCACGTGCCCGTCCTGGCTGAACTCGGTGTCCACGACCACGCTCTGGAGTTCGCCCAGAGGGTCGAGCATGATCACGTCGCCGTTCAGCTGTCCGCCGCGTGGGGCGTCCACGACCACCACATCGCCGGGCTCGCCTGCGCCGGGGTTGGGGAGGTGCAGGGTGGGCAGCGCCTCGCTGCTGCCACCGGTGTAAAAGACGGTCGGTGTGACCTGAAACTGCTCGTCAGCCCCCGCCAGGCGGAGATGCAGCAGTTCAGAGCGGTGCTGGGGACTGAGCGTGATCTGCGCGCTGTCGTCAATCTGCCGGTCCGCATTGGTGTAGCGCACCACGGCGTGAACCTCGGCCACATCGGCGGGCAGGCTGGGGGCCAATTGCAGGGTCACGGGCAGCACGCGCCCCAGCCAGCCCGGATGCACCGCCAGACTGCGGGCCTCTGTGCGAATCCAGCCGGATTCCACGCGGGCGTCTTTCAGGCCAATCCCAAACCCACTGCGGTAGTCCGCAATCAGCTTGTACTCGTACCACTGGGTCTGGGCGCTGTCGGCAAAGAACGTGAACTCCTTGCTGTCGGCGCTGCTGCGCAAGATCACCTCGGCGGTGTCTTTGGGGGCGCTGCCGTCCGGGCGCCTGCCGTAGCGCAGTTGAACGGTCAGCTGCACCACCCCCTCGGCGGCAAAATCCACGCCTTGCGCGTTCACATTCAGGTTGATGCGGGCAAAAAATGGGTGGTTCAGGTCCACGACATGCAGGTGGTCACGCAGATCGTGTTCTGAACTCAGAAATTGAATGAAGTTCTGAGGAGCGATGCTCTGGGCCTGTGCACTGACCTGCGAGAGGTTGTAGGTGACGGTGCGCTGCTCCTCCTGCCGGATGTTTTTCAGGACGTAAGCGGCTTGCGGACGGCCCAGGCGGTTCCACACGTCTCCGGCACTTTCGGGGGCGCTGCCGGTTGTTCCAGCTGGACCGGTGCCGCCAGTCGCTCCTGTTCCAGTGCTGGCCGCTCCGCCTGGCCCGGCGGGTCCGGTGGCCCCCACTTCAGGTTCGGTGTGTTCGCGCCCCGCCAGCATGGCCCCCATCCCTGCCGCCACCGCTGCGCTGGGGCCATGTTGCAGGGCGGCGCCCACCGTTCCTGGCACAGTGCCCGTGGTGGCGGGCACGGCCACCGTGGGGTCCGCCGCCGTGATGGTCTCGCCCCGCACCTTGGGTTCGCCGGGGGTCAGGGACGGCTGAAACAGGGCGCCGGTGGCGAGGTCCTTGACCAGCGTGTCTATGCGGTTCTGGCGCTCGCGGATGGCGGCAGGGTCCGACAGTGCCAGCGTGCGCGCCGTCTCGCGGATGCGGATGTGCTGCTCCTGCTTCAGGTGTTCTACGATGTTGTCGATATCCGCGCGGAACAGCAGCGTGCTCAGCGTGAAGCGGCTGCGCGCATACTCATACGAGGACTTGAAATCAATGCTGATTTCCAGGTCATAGGCGGGCAGGAGCCCCACGTATTCCAGGGTGTAGATCACTCCCACCGGGCGGGCATTCACGGCGCCGCTCAGCACGCCCATCATGAAGGCCGCGCCGTCCTCGGAGAGCGAGAACGAGAAAATGGCGCGGTTGTCGCCGTCCAGCGAGGGCTGCCCGGCGCCCAGAATATGTTCGACAAAACGTGGGCCCTGCGGCGCGGCGGGGGCGCTGGGCGCCGTTCCTCCATCCGTGGCTCCGGCGCCGCTGTCCTCGCCCAGCCCAATCACGCGCGCCGTACCCCGCGTATAGGGCACTGGGGCCAGGGTCACGTCGTCGCCGTACTGTTCTTTCAGGCGGCCTTCCAGGCGGGGTTTCAGGCCCCCCAGCCCCACGTCCACCACCATGTTCAGAAAGCCGCCCGCCACGTCGTGGCCCGCCTCGCCGCCCTTGCGGTAGCTGAACAGGTCGAACAGCGGCTGGCCGCGCTCCAGGGTGATGTGCGGGGGAAGAGGCAGATGGTAAAAGCGGCTGGGCTGGTCGGCGTCCTGAAACACCGTGACACCCAGCACCTCCATTCTTGTTTCCAGGTTCAGCATGGGGTCGCGCCTCCGGGCACGGGCCAGAGCAAGAGGACAAAGCGGGCGAACGGAAGCGGGGGCGGTTACAGCGTGCGGGTGGACAGAATCAGCGGCGAGGCCGTCATGTCTTTCCAGGCCGCTTCCCTGGTGCTGCCGTCGCTTTTAAAGGCTGTGGTCTGGAAGCGGTAGTGCAGAGGTTGGCCGGGGGCCAGATTGAGGCTCACGGTGGCCTGTGTGTCCGCGCCTTGTAGCAGCACGCTCTGGGGATCGTCGGTGGGTGGCCCGGCGGCGGGCAGCAGCTGCACCTTGATTTGCAGGGCGTCCAGGCCCACATCGGCCAGGGCCGGGCCGATCAGGCGAATGTCCACGCGCCCCACCCGGTGCGCGGCGGACCCCACGATCAGGGACGGCTCGTCTGTCGCTTCCCAGTCCCCCTCGGTCAGCAGGCCGCTTTCATGCACGGTGACGCGGGTTCGCACGGTCTGGCGGTCCGGGCTCAGCACCGGCCAACTCTGGGTCACGCTGGCAAAGGGGGGATGCAGTTCCACCAGGCGCGTGCGGCGGTAGTTCCCGGCTTCATCGTGGTAATCCAGTTCCACGGTGATCTGCGTGATCTGGTCGGACGCCAGCACAGGTTTAATCAGCAGTTGCCGCTGCGCTGTAAAAGGCGAATCAAGCCGCAGGAGCGGGTCCTGCCGGGCCTGGAGGGGCGTGGTGTAGGTGCCGCCGTCCGTGAAGGCAAAGGTGGCCTGCACGCCGTAGGGCTGAAGCCCGGTGTCCTGGGTCCGCACCTGCCAGCGGCGTGGCGCCGCGTCGGGGCCAGGGGTCAGGCGCACATGCTGGTCCGCCTGGAAGGCACTGGCGCGGTCGGCGCTGGCGGGATAGGTCAGGTGAACGTCCACCTCCTGTGTGTCGGGCGGCAGTCGCCCGGCTTCGACCTCCACGTTCAGCACGCCAAAATCTGCGTAGGGATTGAGGAGCAGCGAGCGGCCTGTGCCCACGCGTTCGGGCAGGTCATAGCGTAGGGCGTCGCCGTCTGTCCCGCTCTGCGGCATGAACTCGTAGGTCAGGGCGGCGTGGTAGGTCAGGCTGCGGCGGCCCCGGCGCTTGACGGCGAAGGTTTTGTCCCCGGTGGACTCGGGCCGGAAGATCAGTTCGGCGGTGTCGGGTGGGGGCTGGGCACCGGGCTCCCCATAGCGCAGCCGCACCGCAATCTGTCGCAGGCCCAGCGTCTGCATCTCCTCCCTTGTGGGGCCCGTCACCAGCACGTCCAGCAGCTCGAAAAACGGGTCGTCCAGACTGATCTGGTGGATGTGCTGCGCCAGTTCGGCGGGGCTCAGCAGGACCTTCAGGAAACTCTGCGGAGCGTGGGTGCGTTCTTCCGGGGCGCGCTCACGGAAGCTGTAGGTCACCTGCTTGTCCTCGTAACTCCGTTTGAGGTCCAGGGTCAGGTTAACGCCGGTGGTCGTGCCCGCACTGCCCAGCCCGCCCGGCAGCCCCGTCGGCAGCGGCAGCGTAGTCTGGGGAACCGGCCGGAACATCTCCTGCACAATCCGGTCGCGGAACAGAGACAGCGCCAGTTCCTTACTTCTCTGTGCCTCGTCGCCCACGGCCTGACTGGTCAGCTCAATCTGGATGTCGCCTGTTTCGACGAGGTGGTCTATGCCGGCCTTCACCTCGGCTTTCGCCCAGGCGTAGCCCACGCCCAGCGAGCCGCCAAAATGCTCAAAGACCCGCGAGAGGTTGGCGTGGACCACCGCTTCCACCGCCGGGCGCAGGCCATAAAACTTCAGGTCGTACACCACGCCCACCGGCGCGGCGCGGTCTTCGTAGAGCCCTTTCAGGAACGCCACGCCTTCCTGCGACAGGCTCAGGGAAAAGATGCTCCGCAGGTCGCCCAGCAGCGCAGGCTGACCGCTCCCCAGAAGGCGTTCTACAAAAGTGGGGCGTCCCTTTGTAGGACTGGCTGACGCCGGGTCGGTGGTGCTGTCGGCCGGCGTGGTCATCTGGTCCAGGGCGATGACGCGCACGCTGCCCTTGTGGTACGGAATCCCCGCCAGACTCACCTGCTCCTGCGGCAGGCCAGCCCGGCCCGCCAGTTCGCCGCGCAGGGCCGAGAGCTGCGCGGCGCTCAGCAAGCACTCGCTGCCCATCGTCAGGAAGCCTGCGCCCAGTTCGTCGGGAATGGTGGTGCCCGCCAGCACCGAATGCCTGAGGTCCACGCTGTACGCCATCAGGTCGAACATGGCCCGCCCGCCAGACCGGGCCAGTGCCGGGTGCGGCGCGGCGTAGTAAAACTGCGAGGCCACCGCGTGATCGCGGAAGACGGTGACACCGGCAATTTCGAAGGCAGGGAGTTCAAAACTCAGCACGGCGGACCTCCAAAAAAGGACGGGTCATACCGATTCAATCCGCGCGGACTCGCAGAGCGAGCAGGAAAAAACGGGTTCCGGACGTGGAGTTGGTGAAGCAGTGGGGTGCTGCTTGGAGGGCGGAATAAACGGCAGTCCGTGTCAGGGCTCATCCGCTCACACTCCGGGTCTTCAGCTGCACCACCAGCAGGTCGGCGTCGCTGGCGGTCCAGGGAGTGCGGGTCACGAAACCGGAGTCATCCACGAAGACGGCGCTGAAAAAGACGGTCTTGACGGGTGGGTCGCCCAGCAGGACTTCCCAGGCAGCCGGGGCCAGAGGCTGCCCGCGCGTGAAGTTCAGTTCGGTGTTCTCCTTCACCACACCCTGCGGGTCACGGCGCTGAAGCTGCAACCGCACCTCGCGCAAACGGGCGGTGTCCAGTGGGCCGCCCACGCACTGCACCCGTACGGCGCGGCGCTCGACCAAGCGGCGGTCAATCACGAGGCGGTCGTCCAGCGTCTCTCGCCACGAGCCTTCCAGCAGCGAACCGGAAGTCGTCAGCAGGGTCAGGCGGTAGCCCAACGTTTGCGGGCCGCCCTCGGCAATCGGGTAGTCGCGGCGCAGATAGGGTGTGGCGGCGCTGAGCGGGATCTGCTCATCAAACTGAATGCCGCCAGGCTCATCACGGTAGCGCAGCTGCACAAAGGCGGTCAGCACGTCGGCCCAGGGCAGACTGACAAACAGGTTCAGTGGCCGCTTGAATGGTAAAGGGTCGGGAACGCTCACGTAGTCGTCCGTCCAGAGCTGCGGCGCAGGGGTGATCGGGCCCCCGGCGGCGTCGGCGCGGTGGTAGGTCAGGGTCACTTGATAGGGCGGCGGGAAAAGAGGGTGCCCCTCTGCCGCGAAATACCGGAAACGCCAGCCTCCACTCGGCTGCGCGGCGGACAGCTCGACCCGGCCAAGCTGTGGCGCTGTTCCTGGTTCCCCGCCGAAGCGGAGTTCAGCGGTCACGGTTGGAAACTGCGCAAAGGGAAAACTGGGGGCGGCGCTCACCTGCACCTCCTGCACGCCGTATACCGTGCGCGGCTCTGCCACCAGTTCTGCGGCGCGGCCCGGCTGCCAGTCCCCCTGCACGGGCGGGTGCGGCCCGAAGGGGCCGGTGGGGTCAAACTGCACCTCCAGACGGGTCTGGTACAGGCGCGAGAATTGCCCAGCGTCCTGGCCCAGCAGGTTCACGAGGTAGGTTTCTTTTTCTGCGGCGCTGCGCAGGGCAAAGGTCCTGCGCGGTTCAGCCGGGGCGCCGCCCCCGTCCACGCGGGCCAGTTCGGCGCGCACCTCGGCCAGTCCGTCGCGGGCAAAGCGGTCTTCGCTGCTCACCTGCACTTCCAGGCGGGGAAAGCCGTCGAGATTCACCTGGGTGATCAGCTGACGGCGCAGAGTAGGCCAGTCCGGACGGACCTTGCCCTGCTCGTCCAGACGCAGGCCTCGCAGCAGGCCGCCCAGCGTGCCCTGCGGCAGCACTTCGCGGCGCTCGGCCACCGCTTCGTTCATGCGAGCGGACAGCGTACGGAGTTGCTGGTCGTCCATCACCTTCAGGCTGTAACTGACTCCGGGAATGACCGTGCGGACCAACCCCGAGACCAGCCCACTCACGGCGTCGCCTACAGCATTCGCGGTGGCTGCCGCCGGATTCGCCACCGGGGTAAACAGCCGTTCCAGCACCCAGTCGGTCAGCTGCTGGCGGGCACGTTCAGCAGCGGCCGCCTCGCCCTCGCCGGTTCCGAGCACGGTCACGTCAATCTGCACGCCGCTGTCTTCCAGGGCCCGGCTGATCTGCGTCTGCACGTCAGCGGTCACGTAATACAGGTTGGCCTTCAGCTTCTGCTCCAGGTGGCGGTAGACCCGCGTCCAGTCGGCCTGCACCTTGACCGAGAAACTGGGCCGCAGCCCCGCGAAGGTCAGGCGGTAGGTGGCGATGACTGGCAGGTCGGGGGCGTCCAGCGCCTTTTCCACCAGTTCGGCGGCCAGTTCGTCCAGCACCAGTTGAAAGGTGGCCGTATTGCGGCCTCCCAGCGAGGCCCGCCCGCTGCCCAGAATCTGGATGTTAAAGGGAGCAGGGACGGCAGGTTCTCCAGGGGCAGAGGCCGTGCCCAGCGCCACCAGTTCCACCGTGCCAGAGTCGAAGAACACCGGGGAGAGGTGCAGTTCAGCGGGTGGGCGGTTCAGGGCCTTGCCCAGCTCGGCGCGCAGGAGGGCCAGGGCCTCGTCGGGCACCATCAGTTCGGTGGTCAGGGTGAGCAGGCCGCCCGCGACCTTGGCCGCTCCTGCGCCGCCGCCCAGGTATTGCACGAGCGAGAAGGCCGGGGCACCGTCCGGCGTGCGGGCCAGACTGGGCGCGGTGGGCAGCACATACCACTGCCGGGGGTCGGCGTGATCAGGCAGCAGGCTGTAGCCGCCGATCAGGTGGTAAGGAGGGGCCAGGGACAGCATCCAGGCCTCACGCGCTGGGCGGCTCAGGCAGGATCAGGAATTCCTGCGTGGCGCCGAGGGGGGCGTGCTGGCCGGTCAGTGGCCGCTGCGTGCCGTCTTTCAGAAAGTACGTCACGTCGTAGCTGTACTCGCGCACAGCGGGACCCAGTGTGACCGTCCAGGTCTGCGGCGCGGCGTCCCGGAACATCAGGGCGGCCTCATCGGCAGCGGGCAGGGCCGGGTCGTGATAACTCAGGCGCACCAGGGCGCGCTTGACGCTGCTCCCCCAGTCCAGGTCGCCGGGGTCCACCTCGACCCGGCACAGGCCGTGCGGGGCGTTGCCCACTTTCAGGGAACCGTCCGACTCCTGGGTCACCCAGCCGCTGTCTTCAGAGGCGCCGTTGTGCAACAGGGTGGTCTGGCGGAAGCGGTAGCCGCGCCGGGTCTTGTCGCGCAGCATGAAGCGCCACGGCAGCATGCCCGCCTGATCCCTGGAAAAACTCAGCGTGGTCTGCATCCGGTAGCCGTTGGCGGGGTCCTCGTAGTCCAGGTCCACGAGGAGCTGACGCACTTCTTCCCAGTCCGCCAGTGGAATCACATTCAGGTTGAAGCTGTCTTCAAAAGGCGTGTGAATCGCCAGATTCTGTGCGCCCGGCGCATGTTCCAGCCAGTCGCCCGCCGTGCGCTGCATGTTCCCGGCGTCGTCTTTCAGTACATACGTCACGCGGGAGCGGTAGGGCTGGGTCCAGGGGGCGTAAATCACACGTTTGTATGTCGCCGCGGGCGTTTTATCGTCCAGCAGCACGGTTTCCACGGCGTGCGGCACATTCTGGTGCGAGTCGGCATATTCGATCTCGACCTCAATGCCAGTCAGCTTGTCGTTGAAGGCTCCCGGCGCGGTGGACAGGTTGATCTCGATAATGCCGGGATTGGGCACGCTCAGCGTGCAGTGGCGCAGGGTGGTGTCGCGCCCCTCCAGCGTGCTTTTCAGGACGGGGCCGGACTTGTAATTCACATCGACCTCAACGTGATAGGTGTCTTTGCCCACCGCTGCAATGCGTGACTCGAATTTTTTCGGTTTATTGTCGGTCGCCGTGAACGCCAGGCTGTCGCGCTTGGTGATTCGGGTGCCGTCCGGCCGCACCTGGTCGTAGCTGAAATGCCCCACCACGCTGTGCACGAAGTCGCCGTACCTGGTGAAGTCGAAATTGGTGTCCACGTCCACCGTCAGGGTGTTGAAGAACCACGGCGCGTTGCCCAGGTCAATCTCGATCAGCACGTCGTCCACTGGCACGCCCAGGAAACTGGGGTTGATCTGTGCGGACGGGTTGTACTGCCGCTTGATCACGTCGCGGTACGACACATTCAGGTCAAAGCGGGCCTGAATGTCCTGTTGCAAGTAAGACATCCACTGACTTTCGCGGTCCTTGTCGGTTTCGATGGTGCCGCCTTTCAGGAAATGCTCCTTGATAAAGGCGTCCATCGCCTGAAAAGCGAAGGCCCGCAGCGATTCCATGTCGTCCTGACCCAACTCGGCGGTGCCTTTCAGGATTTCTAACTGAATCAGGCCCTGCGACTCCATCGTTTCGGCAATGGATGTCCGGTGGGCGACCTCGTGCGACTCGTCGTTGCCCCAGGTGTCGCTGGAACTCACCTGCTCTTTGGTGTAGCCGATCACCGCTTCCTTGACCTCTTTGGAATCCACATGGCCGCGAATGGTGATGGCCGGGAGGCGCACCGGAAAGGTCAGGTCGTATTCGATGGCGGCCACGCTGCCCTGCTTGCGGAGCGCCTCGTAAAACAGGGTGGCACCGTCGGCAGTCAGTTCCACCGCCAGCGAAGCGATGTTATCCCCAAACAGCGACGGCTTGCCCAGGTTCACCGCCTTGATGAATTTGTCGTTCTGCATGATGATCAGCCGGACCTCGCCCTCGGTAAAGTCCACGGGGGCCAGCGTGACTTCGGGCAGGACGGTGGTCGTGGGCATCTCCGAGCGCAGGCGCGATTGCAGCGCCTGCCGGATTTTTGCCAGTGTCTGCGGACTCTCGCGCATGACGGTGGTAAAGACCAGATAGCCGCCGCCCGGTTCGGCCCCGGGCCGCTCGATAGCGAACTGGTAGCGCATGAACGTGAACTGCGGTTTGCCGTTCGCGCCGGGCGCGATCACCGGCTTGCTGGGCAGGTAGTAGAAATTGGCAGGATTCTCGTCGTCACGGAAGACCGTCACACCCTCAATCTCGGCCAGCACAGGAATACTCAGCACAAGTTCGCCTCCTGAACGGAATCAAGGCGCTGGACCGGCGCCCAGCTGCGCCCGGAGACTCAGGCTGATGCGGCGGGCCTGGTCCCTGTGACCCTGCCTGGCCGGCTCTGGTTCATCCGAATGCGCCGCGCTCAGTGCACCACGGCACCCGTGATCAGCCCGTGATCTGTGCCGGGCGACTTGGTCAATCGGCCCCAGATCGCGCCGGATTCAAGCCGAGGCGTTTGAACCAGAGGGGGCACCCTGCCCTATCTGCCGCAGGTCTGCGCAGCTTGGCTGGCCGTGTCATCGGCCCATCATCCTGGGGCCTCTACCTTGCTGGAACAAGGAGCCGCCATGTCCAAGGATTTGCCCACACTGCCTTCCACCACTGACCCAGCACCCCAGGGCCGGGTGTACGTTCTGCGCATCTGGCACGAGTCTGGGAACCAACCGACAGGCTCCACATGGCGCGCCTCCTGCAGAGAAGGTGCTCTGGGCGAGCGGCGCTATTTCGCCAGTATTGACGAATGTATTGACCACCTGTACGGCGAACTGGTCCGGCGCTGAGCGTCACGCCTGGCAGATTTTTCCTGTCTTGACATGACGCAGGCGACGTCGCCGGTCGCTGTGGCTGACGCGGAGATTTTGCGTTGCGGTTACTCATGGGAAAGGCGGGGTGTTTCTCTCAACGACCTGATCTTGAGTCCTGAACCCTGCCGCTGGTGTGGGCTGTTGGGCAGTCTGGGAACGGATGTCCGAACCGGCACTCTGTTGCCATGCTCTGCGCTGTCGGGCGGTGTTACCGATTGGTTGGGTTGGCCCACGGGCTCTGGTGGCTGCGAGAGATCGGCGCGCTTAACGCCGTACAGGCTCAGGGACAACGCAGCAGGCCATCCACCACCCAGCCTGCCTGGACCTGTACGCCCTCGTTGGCGGGGTAGATCCAGGCAGAGTGCCTTTTTCTGCTCTCCGGGTTCAGGAGGCGAGAGCGGCATAGCTCCCAGAAGTCAACACTGAACGCTGGCCAGCCACGGACGCTGCCTGTTCCGCCCTTCAACGGAGAGCGGTGGATGTAACGTCTGGGCGCCGCTATGCAACTTTCCAGGGCCAGACGAAGTGAGCCGTTTGTCAGCGGCTCACTCCGAAGAATTAGTCTGGTAACGGTCTGAAGCGCCTCAGCGGGCACTGCTGATGTCAAAGAGCAGGGGCCGACCAGCGCCGTCCGTCAAGCTCAGGCTCTGCCCATTCACGTTCGCTGGCAGAGCAAAGTAGAAGCGCACGCGGACCTCTTCCCCCGCTTCCAGTGTGCCGACGGCCTTTTCGTCGCGGCTGGCCTTGAGCAGCATCTGGTTGTATTCGACCCGCTCGCCATCGGCGTCTTTCAGGATTGGCTTAAAGTCCGACCAGGCGTACCGGCTGCCGCGCGGCTCCATGCTCCGCAGGGTAAACGTCGCGCTCAGATAGCGTTGCCCGGCTGGCGGGGCTTTGCCGCCCAGCACGTCATTCGTAAACTGCACATCGTCCAGCCGCACGTCAAAGCGCTCTAGTGAGCGGAAGGCGTTCATGGTGGCTGGCAATTGCGCCAGCGGGGTCGCGCCACTGGCGTCGGCTGGGTCGGCCAGGCCGGCAGCGAGTTTACGCACCTGGCCCCGCAGGTCGTAGCGCAGCAGGGCGGCCTCCCGCGCCACCATCAGCTTGGGGACCACGCCAGCGGCCGGCACGCGGATGACGGTCATGACCTGCACCTTCTGGGCCGGCTTGAGGTTCAGTTCCAGCCGCTCGCTGGTGCCCTCGCGGGCGACGGCCTGGGCGAAGGGGTAGTTGCGGTCCTGGGCGTCCACGGCTGTAAAGGTCAGGTCGGGCCAGTAGTAGCGCACGTCGCGCGACTGCGGGTTGTGAACGGTGTAGTGGAGGACCAGCAGTTTCTCGCCCACCTTGGGAAAGTACACGGTGTTGCCGATGACCACGCGCCCCACGCTGTAGTCGGCGCTCAGGAGCGTGAAATTCAGGGGGCTGGCCTTGCCGAGGGTAAAGGTTTCGCCCAGCTTTGCCGCCACGCCGTCTTGCTGCGTGGTGCCCAGGACGACCCGGGGCGGCGCGGTGGTGGTCTGGGCCTGCCCGGCTCCGCCCAGCGTCAGGGCGGCGAGGAAGGGAAGAAGGCAAAGGGCAGTTGTCTTGGTCATAAGGGTCTCCTGGGTGGCCACGTCGGCCTTGAACTGACCCCACGGTAGAAAAGAGAGGATGATAGGCGAATGATCGGTCTGGGGAAAGACTGTAGAAGACGTGCTGGTGAGGGAAAGACGCAAACAGATCAGATCTGGCGGTTTGCGAAAGCTCTTCACGGGGGCTAGGGCAGGCGTCGGCGCCAGGTGTTTAGCCTCCGCACAGGCAATGGCTCGTCCATCTGAAGTACCGTTTGTGCAGTCCACCAACCAGCAGGGGCACACGCCCCCGTTCTGTCAATTCGTTCAACGCAGGTCAGAGCTGCCTGTCCAGGACGGCATTGGAGAGCTTGGGACACCTCCGCGTGGGGGTCTGATACGGCTTCCGCCCATTCCCGGAAACCCGTGCTTTTTCCTTCTCTTTCCCGTCGGGTCAAACCTATAACTCGGTACAGGGCGAACCAGACTCCATATGCCCAACAGGTGCCAAAAGGCCAGAGCAACACAAAAGCCGCCCAACTCGGGCGGCCTGAAAGGGAAAGATCGTTTACTCCGGGTTCTTGAGGCTCAGTTCCATCGTGATGCCGTAGCGATCATGGTTGTCGTGGAACAGGGCCAGCACACTGGTCGCAAATTCTTCCTGGTCGTCAGAACTCAGAAGGAGCTGCTGCCGGGTTCCATTCAGGACGTGTACCGCACTGACCCGGTAGCGGCCCAGTGGCACATTCTGCACCCCGTAGCCGTCAACAAAAGGGCGCGTAAATGGTGTCGTGCTGCCCATAACATTCGGCCCGTCAGGCGTAAAGGTGAAGACCAGGGTGTCGTAATCCAGTTCAACGTTGGAATGCGCGATATACGTGTTAACTTTGCCCGCCGGGGCGTCGCTGGCCTTGAAGGTGAAATCCCGGACGGCGCCCTTCGAGCCATCAAAGGACGTGTCATCGTTGGGTTTCAGGCGCGCCTCGAAAGTCTGCTCGCCTACCTTGAGGTTCATATAGGCGCCGGCAGCCCAGCTGCCGGGCTGGTGGGCCAGGGCCACCGTGTAGCGGCCCTGCGCGTCGGTGACGCCCTCTGCATTCATGTTGTAAAACGCGGTGTGGTCAGCAAAGACCCGCACGCCTGCCAGCGGCTCGCCGGCTTCTGTTTTCACGGTGCCGGTCATGGTCCAGGCGGACACGGCGCCGGGTGCCGTGGGTGCGGGTTGCTGAGGACCGGGCGACGCGGGTGCAGGCTGGCTGGTGGCGCTGCCGCCACAGGCCGAGAGGGTGAGCAGGGCAAAGGCGGTCAAAATCAGTTGGGTGCTGCGCATGGGGTTCCTCCTGTGGGCGCCTGGCGCGCCGTTGGTGATGCCTGGACTGTAGTTAGGGATGGATGATGGCTTGATGGTGCGGGAGCGTGGGGCTTCACAGGAGACCGCGCCGCTGGTCAGCACGCGGTCGAAGGTGCCGGGTCACTGGCCACGGACGGACAGGTTCATCCGGGCGCCGTAATGGGTTTTCGCGGCACGTGCCTGTTGAGGCGGCGGTGTATTCAGACTGTCCCTCTCGGCCCGCACGTCAACGGCTGCCCGCGTTCCTTCAGGCGCATGTGTGGCCGAGACGCTGTACGTGTCCACTGGCACGTCGGTAACCTTTCCGCCCCACAGCGTCCGATTGAAGAGGGCCGCTGTGCTGTCGTCAATCAGGGGTCCCTGAGGCGTGAAGATCAGTTCCAGGCTGTCCCAGTCCAGCTCGCCGCCACCGAAATACACGTTGACCGGGTGGCCTAGCACGCCGCCGTCATACTCTCCCTGGATACGCCACACGAAGTCACGTACGGCGCCTGTCGTCGCCTGAAACGCCGAGCGGTCGTCGGGATACACAGTGAAAGTGAAGGTCTGACCATTCCAGGGTCGGCTGATCTTCGCGCCGGCTCGCCAGGTGCCCACGTTGTGCGGCAGGTCCAGGGCGTAGCGGCCACCCGCGTCGGTCGTGCCCACCACGTTCATGTCGAAGTAGACGGTGTTGTCAGCCCAGACTTCAACCCCGGCCAGAGGCTGCCCGGCTGCGTCGCGCACCACACCGCTCATGACGTAGGGCTGCTGCACCTGGGGCGCGGGCTGGGTGGGGCCGGGGACAGGTTCAGCCGGTCCTGGGGTGGCGGTGCCTGGCCCGCCGCAGGCCGGAAGGGTGATGAGGGCCAGCGCCATCAAAAGTAGTCGGGTGGTGTGCATGAGGTTCCTCCTGGGGCGGCCTGCATGGGCCGCTGGTGATGGCTGAACCTTAGGCGGCGGCAAATGATGGGGGAATGGTGGCGCGCAGCGGCGGGCCGACCAGTCTTTTCCCTATTGCAGCTCTTGTGTGCAACTCTGTCTGGCTCCAGTACATTCAGGCAGATTTACCCTCTTACTCCTGTAGATAAAACGCCTGGCGACGGCGGGGCCTTATACGCGCCCACTCACTTTCACTTGCGTGACA
>NZ_WQLB01000060.1 GCF_009755355.1 Deinococcus arboris
AAGCGGTTTGCTTATTGAAGCGCGTCCAGGCCAGACCATGAGTGACGCACTTGTTCTGTTCATTGGTCAAGCTCGGCGGGTGCGCCCAGTGTACCGATTCACGGACCTTGACCTAGAACACGCGCAGGCGGTGTGCACGTTTGTGGACGGTCTACCGCTGGCGGTTGAGCTGACTGCGAATTGGATTCGCACGCTGACCCCAGAAGCTATTTTGGGGAATGTACAGGCTATCTTGGGCCTCCCGAGTGCGCCAATGAGCGATCTGCCTGAGCGACATCAGAGTATGCGGTTGGTCTTAGAACAAAGCTGGGAGCGCCTCACGCCCCGAGAACAGGAAGTCCTTGCTGCATTGGCTGTGTTCCATGGTGGTTTCACATTTGCTGCAGCAGCCGCTGTGGTCGGCGCGACGCTTCAAGATCTACAGGGCCTTGTTGATACGTCGATGATCCGCGTTGACGTGACTGGTCGGTTCAGTCAGCACCCGTTGATCGCGCAACTGTCTCGTCAATATTTAAGCGAAAACCTTGTGGCGCAGCGAACACTAGAGGAGAAGCATGCCGCTTTCTTCCTCAAGCAGTCAAATACGGGGTTCTATGAGCAGCTGGACGGTCAGCGTCAAATGGAGTGGCAGGACTGGTTCCATTCAGAGTATCCAAATCTCGCTGCGGCACTGGACAGCGCAACCGCCCGAGCTGATTACCTCTCTGCCATGTATTTGGCGCGTAATCTCCACCGTGAGTGGAATAACCGGGGACTGGCTGCTGTGAAACTGCCGACGATCCTTTCGCTCCTGCCCTATGTGAAAGAAGAGCCTGCAGCACACGCGTGGGGCCTGATCACGGCAGAAGCATTCGCGATGTACAGCGGCACCCAGCCGGTTGGGGACGCTCTGGCTGCTGCTCGGGCCGCCGGGGATGAATACAACATCATGTGTGCTTTGTACGTTCGGGAATTCGCGGTCCAGCAGCGCGGAGACGCTGAGCACGCTGCCCTCATGGATGAACTCTACGCTGCCGTTGTAAAGACGGGCCGTCCTGCACCTCTGGCCACTATGCTCAGACGCCGCGCTAGCGTTGTGTTGGCCAAGGGCGACGGAGCAGCCGCTCAAAATGATCTTGAAAGCGGGTTATTTCTCGCCAAGCAAATGGGAGCCACGTTTAATCGCGCTGATCTTCACCTCCTGATGGGGCAAGTGCATACCCTTCGCGGGCAGTTGGATGCGGCTGAGCAGTGCTTTCACGCTGCCCTCCATATGTTCACGACTTTAGGCTATCGTCCACATGCCAGCACCTGCTTCAATGCCCTCGCGCTGCTTCAACTGCTTCAAGTGAGTCCAGGCTACCGTTCGTCTGCGTTGCAAGTGGCCCTTGATTACTGTGACCGGGCCGATGAAACGTTCAGCTCAGAAGGCCGACTCGCCGTGCGTGACAACGTGAATGCCCGTGGCTTTGTCCTCAGTGCTCTCAATCGCTTACCGGAAGCGCAGGAGTGTTTCGAGCGGGATGTTCAGGCGGCCAGAAATTCTGGGAACCGTCAAGGAGAACACATGGCTCGGCTTGGGTTAGGTCACTTGGCGCTCCGGCGACGTGACTGGTCGGCGGCGCAGACCATCTTCGCGGCAATTGTGGCAGAAGCGGACGCGGCAGATGGGCACCGGCCAGCGTGCTGGCTGGCCTTACATGGCCTGGCCGATACCCATCTTCGGCTGGGCCATCAGCACAGGGCGCAAACGCACTGGGATGAGGCTCAGCGCTTGGGTCAGAGGTTAGGCGCTGTGCTTCCGTATTTCCTCACTCTTCCCGCTCGGCGGTCTCAGCGCCAACAGCTAGAGGCTGCCAAGACGCACATCTGAAAAGAACAGATCGTTCTGTTGTAATGGATATCCGCATGTTTGTCACCGTTAGAGATCAATGAGTGACCTCTCTGATTTAAAGTTCCAAACTTCATTGTCTTCTCTCAATGAGAAAGCTGAAATATCTGTGTGACTGGCCTATAATGTATGAAGTGTGTAGCGAGAGATTAACTGTCCAACACGTAGTCAAAGTCGTAAATCGATTTTTGCATACACTTCATACTACAAATTACATACTTTACAAGTGAAGAATTTAACTCTATCAATCATTGCTGTGACCCTATTCCTGAACGCCTGCTCAAGTCAGATTTCAGCGCCTAGCCCTGAAGGCGTCAAAGATGCTTTTCCTGATGGGGGCGTGGACAGCTCATCATCAGACAATGAGTCGAGCAGTGCAAATTCAGGCCAAGAAGGTCAGACGAATGAGGTCGAGGAATTTGATGCCCATAAGGCATTTAAAAGCGAAAGCATCAGGAGCATTCTTGCATCCAATATTCCCTTGGCAACAGGTAAGGGTAGTATCAGCATGAAGATCATGAATGGAACGAATGGACACTACTCTAACGGTGATATTTACTGGGGCATTTTGGGCATCAATCCATCGAATGGGCGCTGGAGCTAATTGGACAAGAGAGGGATACTGCGTTCTCTTTCAAGATCGCTCAATGATGCCAACGGACATCTGAGTAAAAACGGTACAAACTTCGCGAACATCTATCATCGTACGAGTGAGATTGATTGGATAGAAATACCAAAGATTACATCTGGACGACTGTATATCTGTATTGGTAGTCCTTGCTATATCAAGACGTTTGATACAGGTTTTGCTGGGCCTAATATAGACAATCCTTCTGATCCCAATATCAATGTTTATTTCGATTTTATTGAATTTACTATAGACGATAGCGGTTACCATGGAAACACTACTCGTGTGAACGGATTTGGCTTTCCGCTTCAACATCGACTTGTGAATCGAAATGGCACATATGATCAGGTTGTTGGCGAACGGGAGGACGTGAGTCGAGCACAGATTTTTGATGCGTATCTCTCTCAAGTTTCTGAGCCCTTCCAGGCTTTAGGAAGACAGCAAGCGCCTTACCGAATTGTCGCTCCTATCCACGGCGCGTTCCGAGAGGGAGGAGCACAGGCCAAATATTTTGACAACTATATACAGCGTGTTTGGAAAAAGAAGTCCAAACCAAGCACGCAAAATGTTCTGTTGTGCAATGGGCCTTTGGCTGAGGATCCGAGCGGTTGTGCAGGGCTCAACCGAGGAGTCTATGAAGACGTAGGTGCATGGAAGATTCCAGCGAAGTATTATTCAACGGCACCCGCAAATGCTTACGCGCAGTTTTGGCATAAGCAGGCAATAGGTGGGCTGGCCTACGGATTCGCCTATGACGATTTTAATCAGCAGGCTGCTTACCAAGAGGTGAAGGATCCCAAAGGTCTCATCTTACGAGTAGGCTGGTAGATCGTAGCTTTTCCGTGAGATTATATCTTCACGGCCAATAGTTATGGTTTGAATCTACGACATCCTCTGTTCTCCAGCGCCAGGCGCAGCCATTGCAGCAACAGGAGGGCGACCAGATACAGGACCATATGGTGGTCGCCAAGGTGCTTGAGCTGCTGACCGCGAACACCGTCCTGGCTCAACACGCACCAGGAGCGATCAAGTCCCCCCTCATCTGCGTTCGAGGCGCCAGTTCTGTGCTGCCAAACCATTAAGGCCCCAGGTTCGGACTTCTGTTCCTGCAGAGGTGCTGGCATTGACGCTGTCCAAGGCCAGGCGGGTCTGCTGGCCTACCACACGGTGATAGCCCTGGCCCATGTCCTCCAGGTGCCAGTTCTGGGCAAACTGACCGTTACAGTTCCACAGCCGCACATCCGTCCCTGGCGTGCTGCTGCCACCAGTGATGTCCAGGCACAGGTCCTGATTGCCCAGGACACTCCGCAGGCGGTAGAAGCCGTCGTCCATCTGTTCCACACGGAAGTTCTGAGCCGGGAGCCCATTACAGCCCCACTGCTGGAGCTGCGCACTCGGACTCGCTGCTCCATTCTGAACGTCAAGACATAGGCCACTAGCCTGGTTCACCAGCCGGTAGATGCCGCCGTTCGCGAGGGCGTATCCGTTGGTCGATTCACTGGTGTAGGGCCAGTGGCCGTTCCATTCCAACAGCTTGATGTCCAGTTTGGGGGCGCCGTTCTCTCCTGCATCATAGAAGTGGTGCGCGAAGTAGATGTTGCCATTCTCGACGTAGACGTCACCGCCACCCGGGCCAAGCTTGTTCGCCCGGGGCCCCATCATGACGGTTCCTCCTCCTTGATCCAGTCGAACTCCATTTTTGTCCAGATACGGCCCCGTGATCCTCGTGGAGCGGCCCACCACCGTCTTGTAGGTACTGTTCACTCCCGCACAGCATTTGTCCCAGGACAGGAAGAGGTAGTAATAGTTCCCCCGTTTGACGATCGAAGGCGCCTCCACCGGATTGTTGGCCACTCCAGGACGATTGGCCAGGGTATACACGGGTCCGTCGAAGGTGGTCATGCTGCTCATGTGCTGCAGCTTGATGCCACCAAAAAATGACCCCCAGGCCATCCACCATCCGCTGGCGCTGTCCCAATGGACAGACGGGTCAATGGCATTGTGATCGGTGGTGCTTCCAGACCTGAGGATAGGGCCTCGGTCTGTCCAGCCGCCGGTTGAGCAAGGACTGGTGCTCGTGGCCACGCCAATGGCCGAGTTTTTCGTTCCGAATTGCGACGCTGCGTAATACATGTAGTATTTCCCGTCGTTGCCGTTATAGACCACTTCGGGAGCCCAGATGTTTTCTGCGCGGTAGGTTGTGACAGCCCAAGCCGGCGTGGGGAGAGCACCCAGTGTCTTCCAGGCACCTGTCAGGCCGCCGTCCGAGCGGTGGACCAACACGCCACCCGGATGGGTAGGATTCCCGACACCCGTCGACATGACGCAGTAGGTTGATCCGGCTTTGAACAGTGTCGGGTCATGCGCCCCAAGCTGGCCTGTCAGGCCGAGGGTGCTCTGGCCTTGCAGTGGCTCGGGCGGCTGAGAAGTGGGCCCGGCGGCGTGCTGGGCACAGGCAGCTAGGAGCAGTGGAAGAGTCAGGATGGGTGAAAGCCAGCGTTTCATGGTTGCCTCTCAAGGGGGACGGTCTGAGCTGGAGAACACCGGCTTCAGGCGTAGATGCAGGTCAAGGGCTCACAGAGTAAGCTCCTTCTGCTGTACGAGATGTGGTGGTGAGCGTTCACAAGGTAAACATGCTCCTGAGTCTTGTCAATCAGCGGCCAACAGCGGTGTCACGCATCTGCCGTCTGGGGCACATTAAGGCCGCTGCCGGAGGTGACCGCGCCACATCAGGCACTCGCACGGCCACGGGTACAGCAGCGGTCGGCGCAGGTGTACGGGGGCCTTTTTCTGTTCGCGTCGGGGCTCAATGCGGGCTTCAGTCTGCCGGCCTCGTTCACGCTCCCCAGCCTGCTGCGTGCCGCGACGCCTGAGGCCTTGACCACAGTGCAGCTTGGGGTGAATGGCTGCCGTGCTCCTGCTGTGGCACCGAGCCCGGACTGGGGAGCAGCGTAGGATCCTCACCGCCCTGGCTGCCCTCTTCATTCTGGGCACCCTCCTCACGTGGTCGGTCCGCTCGTTTCCTGGCTAGACCAGCTGCGTCCTGCGTGCCGAGGCGTCACGTCACCCCTACGCAGGGCATCGTGGACGGATGGCACCCTCTGCTCCCCACCCCGCACCACCCCCTGACGTGTCGATCTTGGGCGACAGCCCTGGGCCGAGTCTCTTCCTGCTCGTGGAGCGAGCGGCGGCGGGCGAACCACAGGCCTGGCTGACGTTGACGCTGCCGCTGCTGCTCGCCATTGTCTTAGTGATGTGGATTCGCATGAGCAACCGACCTGAACTAGACAATGTGCCAGAGCGGGAAGAGGACTGAACGCAGAGCCCTGTGCAGCGCCGCCTCTCCCTGCCTCAGTGTGTGCTGCCGGCAGGGGAGACAGGGACGGCTCGGAGCAGCCCGTCCATCCTCTTTGCATGCCTGAGGCACATCAGCGTGCATCACGGTGACCGGCGAGGCAGGATGAGGGCATGCCGGAGCAGGCGAGCAACAGAAAGGGCCAGAAGCCGGATGCGCCGCAGGATCCTGGCTGCGGCGCATTGGCCGCCTTTTCAATGGTCGTGACCCTGGTGGGCAGCGCCGCGTTCCTCATGGCCGCGATTTCAGGTTTCAACGCGTGGTGGAACAGTCCAGCCGAGACAGCGGCAGGCGACTTGGCCTTCGTGGTGGCTGTTGGGTGCCTAATTCTGCTGCTGCTGGGCTGGGTGGGTCATGGTGTGGCGCGGCGGTGGATGTACCGCTGGTCGACCTTGTTAGTCGTGTTGGCCGTATTTGGGCTGGGGTCCTGGTTCTTCGGCCGCGAGTACCGCGCCCTGGTCCGGGCGGAGCGGGCGGCACAAGTGCTGGAGCAAGGGCGATACACAACGCCATGAGCCAGCCGGCCTGCTCATTTACAGGCCGGCTGTCCGGTCAGGTGTCCAGGTCTTCTTTGACCTGGTGGATGAGGATGCCGGATACGCTGCCAGCACTCGGGCGCACAGCTGGGTCCGTGAACCAGAACATGCGGTTGTGTTCCCCTTGGACGGATCGAGCTCGCTGAGCGGCCTGCGTGACCCAGTCGTCCGAGGCTTCAAAGGTGAGGTGGGTGTCGTTCGTCAGTTCTAAGATCAGCCGAGCCATAGGGTCAGCCTACGCGGGCTGGGCGCAGGGCGCCGTGGCCCAGCCTGACGGCTGGTGGGATGCTGGGCTGTTCAGGTCAATTCGGCGCTATCAGCCGAGCTAGCGATCTTCCGTAAAGTTCCGCAACGCCAACAGGCCTGCTCGAACCAGCTACATCGCCTTCGCCGGTGGATAAGCGGCGTCCGACCAGATGCGGTCCTGACCGGCACTGCGCCACCAATCCAGCGGTCGGCGGCGCATGAAGTTGAGCACGGTAGAGGCGGCAGTCGAGATGGGCGCGGGGGTCATCGCGTCTTCTGGAGCATGCTCGCTCGCCGTGCTGAACGCACGGATATTGCTGACCGTTTCACGCCGGCGCACCCAGCATGATCATGGCAATCCCAGGGGCATACGCTGCGCGGCGCACCGTCACGGTCCAGCCGGTCTGGCGGAACGCGTCTGCTTCCGTTTGGATCTCTGGGTCCCCCATCACCATGTACGGCTCATACGTCAAGACGAGCTGGCCAGTGGCCGCGACTTTCCAGTATCTGCTGTGGTCGCGGATGCGCGGCCGCCGATCGGGGAAAGCCCTCAGCACCTGGTCTTCTTGGTCCGTCAGACGGTGGATCTCGTGAGACCGCAGGGCCCTGGAGCCCCGGCCGTCGAGGGCACACTCGGTGATGAAGGCGTCATACCGCTTAGCCTGGGCGGCATAAGTGGTGGCCCCGTCGTAACTGAGGGTCAGGTTGCGCCGGGCGTCGGCCATGAGGCTGCGGCCGTACGCGGACTGGGCCTGGTAGGTCAAGCACGCGGGCACCTCCAGCAAGCGGGGGACCGTGAGTCGGATCAGTTGCCGCGCTGGGCCATTCCCTTCGTAGGTGGTCGTACGGTCCGGGGCGGTATTCTCTAGGGTCTTCAACCACGCTTTAATGGTTTCGTTCAGGGGGCCTGGTCCCAGGGTCGGGAGGGACATGACGGGGGCAGCACCGTCAATGAGGAGGCCCGTTTCCGGGGTCCATTCCAGGAGGTGTGCTCGCCACAGTTGCTGCCGGAGGGCGGGGCTGACCTGTGCGGGCAGCGGCAGGAGGGGCCAGGGGGTGGTGAGGCGAGACCGGCGATCAATGTAAATGGGGTGGGACTGGTATTTGGGGACGGCCCGGTACACCGTGTCGCGGTCCAGCAGGGGAATGGCCAGCGGCACGGGGTCAGTGACGGGCGCCGATACCGGCAACTGCGCGACGGAGTCAGGGCGCTGGCCATCCAAGTGGGCAATGGCTGCCTGGGCCCAGCTGGACGACACGTCGACGTCGTAATGCCGAAGGGCGCGCTGCAGGGCCTGCGCGTCGGCGGGTGGCGCGAGGCGGGGCCGGCTGGGTTGGGCGCTGAGGGTATTCCAGTCGGTGCCGTGGAGGGCCGCAATCACCTGCAGGGCGCGTTGCTGGCCGAGGGGATTGAGGCCGTGGGCAGTGAGGTAAGTACGGAGGGCCTGGGCAACGGTCTTGGCCGAGTGGTCGTGCATCGCGGTGTCCCTTTCTGGGCGCGTGTGGGCGGCCGGTCCCCGCGTTGCCAGCCGCCACCGCCCAGGAGGGCGCAGAGGTCAGAATCATCAGCCTGGACTTCACCGTGCAACTGCGGGGGGCATAGGCGTCTAGGCGGCCAAGTCTAGTGTACGCCATGTCCCCGCAAACGGTTCATGGTCAGTCGTCACCGCACGCCCGAGCCCTCTGCCCCTGGGACATCATCAGGCCATGAACCTGCTGTTGTCGTCTGCCGCTCTGCTCGCCCTGGGCACTGCATCTGCTGCTCAGCCAGCGGGCCTCTCAGCGGAGTGAATTCGCCCGGCTGCCCTGCCCATCATGGCCGCGCTGCCTGCGAGCTTTGTGCTGCGCAACGACCGCCTGCTGGACCGCACGACTTCAAGGCTTGCCCGAGTTCAGCCTTTGTGCAGGCATTCCGCGCGCCTGGCCAGGCGATCAGCCAACGCGCGGTCCACACCATTGGGCGCGACACCGGGGCGGTGAGGCCTGAAATAGACATTCCCCTGCGCAAGGCCGACCGCACCGTTGCCGCCGATCAACCAGACCAAGTCCAGCTCGGGCGCTGAGGCATCGGCCTCACCCATGATCTCTTCAAGGGTCCACGCCGTGTCGGCGGTGTCGCCGTCAGCGAGCCGAGCGTGACGTGCGCCGGCGGGCAGCCAATGCCACTTCATCTGGGGCAGTGTAGCCCTGCGCGTTGCCAGGCCGTGCTGGACATCAGCGTGAGTAACTCCTGCGCTCTTCACACTGTGATATGTGCTCATTGTATCTTAAGGAAGCCTTTATGCTGGCCGGGTATGGTCACGCCCCGGCGCTTCCTTCTCGTTGACGACAATCCGCATGACCAGCTCCTCGCGATAGAGGCCTTCGGTGACCTCTGTCCAGACTGTGAACTCCAGGTCTTCGGGCAGGGCGCGGCCGCCCTTGCTCACCTCAGGACTGCCGCGGCCCTGCCGGATGTGATCCTGCTGGATGTGAACATGCCGGGCATGAACGGCTTTGAAGTGCTGCAGGCGCTGAAAGCGGACCCCCGCTTGGTGCCGATTCCGGTGGTAATGCTCTCGACCTCTGGGGACCGGGATGATGTGCGCACGGCGTACACGCTGTGTGCGAGTTCGTACCTGGTCAAAGCGGCGAGCTTTCAGGGCTTCCTGAAGCAGGTGGAGACCTTCTTGCGCTACTGGGGCGAGGCCCGCATCGTTCCGGCTTGACCAGCGTCTGTGCGATTGAATTCAATACGAGCGGCCAGTGGGCTGCCCAAGTGAAGGATCGACACGCACGACAGCGCAGAGAGGTCAAACGATATTGTGTGGGCGTTGGTGCTTGTGCCCAAGAGCGTTCAGGTGCGTGGACCCTAGGTTCTGTAGGCCATCTCAGGGAGGGTACGGTAGGCCATACCCACGAGCAGGCTCGGCAAGCCAGCACTTATGGTGTGGCCTTATGCCCCTGACTTTTGAAGAACGCCTCAACCGCTACGCGGCCCTGCTTGTCTACATCGGGGTCAATCTTCAAGCTGGGCAACGTCTGCTCATCAGCACTGACCTCGAATGTGCGCCGCTGGCGCGCCTGATCACCAAGCACGCTTATCAGGCGGGCGCGCCTCTTGTCAACGTGATCTGGAACGATGCCCTCACTGCCCGCGTCCGCTTCCAGCACGCTGCCCTGGAAACCTTGTCCACCTTCCCGCAGTGGCGCGCGGACCTCTGGCGTGAAACGGCTGAGCGTGGCGACGCCTTTTTGCACGTGACTTCCGACGATCCGACCTTGCTGGCCGACATCGATCCGGACCTGATTGACCGGGAACGTCTGGGCCGTCAGGGGCCGCTGCGGCCCTTCACTGAGCTGATGCGTAGGAACGCGTTCGCCTGGTGCCGCGCCGCAGCGCCAAGTGCGGCCTGGGCCAGCCGGGTGTTTCCAGCGCTGCCGGCAGACGAAGCGGTGGCGCGCCTCTGGGACCATGTTTTTACGGCGAACCGGGTGGACGAGCCTGATCCAGTCCAGGCCTGGCGGGACCACCTGCAGGCCCTAGCGCGGCGTGCTGAGATTCTGAACGAACGCCGGTACCGCACAGTGCACTTCCGTGGCCCAGGCACAGACCTGAACGTTGGTCTGGCTGACACGCACCTTTGGGTCGGCGGCGCGTCGCCGACCCCCGCGGGCATCTTCTTCGCTGGGAACCTTCCGACAGAGGAACTGTTTACAGCGCCTCACCGCACGCAAGTCAGCGGCACGGTCCGTGCCACCAAGCCACTGAGCTTGTCGGGCACACTAGTGCGGGATCTTGAAGTGCGCTTCAAAGATGGGCGTATTGTCTCTACCCAGGCGTCTGAGGGCGAAGCGGCGCTGCAGCGGGCGCTCGATACGGATGAGGGGGCTCGGTATTTGGGGGAAGTCGCCCTTGTGTCAACTCAGTCACCAGTTGCAGGGACGGGCACGCTCTTCCTAGACAGCTTGTATGACGAGAACGCCGCCTGTCACCTGGCGTTCGGATTTTCGTTTAGCGAAAACTTTGAGCGCGGTCCTGAGTTGAACTTGGAGGAGATTGCTGCACTGGGCGGCAACGACAGTCTCACACATGTGGACTTCATGATCGGCAGTGCGGATGTAGAGGTCGACGGCATCGCAGAGGACGGCTCGCGTCAGCCGCTCATACGGGGAGGCCGCTGGGCGTTCTGACGCGAGGTGCGTCCTTCTGGTTGCTGATTGGCCTGACGACACAATTTGCCAATTGTTGTACGCTCAGCCCTCGTCCCACTTGTCCCAAATGGGGCCTCTGAAATTGAGAGGTGAAAAACGTCGATTCTATCGGCTCTGCACTCTGTCCTAGAAGGTGTAAAGCTGAACTGGGACGCGCCCAGAGAATCGCTCACAGCGGCCCTTTCGATTCCTTAATCTCGGAAAATACTGTGTAGGGCATCAATTTTTGCTCTGACTCCGCACCAATCGTGTGCGGAAGCTTTTCAGGGCTTCTTGAAGCAGGTGGAGACGTTCTTGCGGTATTGGGACGAGGCTCGGATCGTTCCGGCTTAGGCCTGTGCCGGTAACCAGAAAGCGCCCCAGGGACGATGCCCTGGGGCGCGCACAGCCAGTGGGTTAGAGCGTGCCCTTGAGGGTGCTGGCGACCTTGAAACTCACCTTCTTGCCGGCGGGAATCTGAATCCGCTCGCTCGTGCCGGGTTTCACGCCTGTGCGCGCCGCCGTGGCTTTGACGCTGAGGGTGCCCAGGCCAGCGAGACCCACGCTTTGACCCGCTCTGACGGCATTCACAATGCTGTCCAGGGCGGCCACGACGGCGGCGTCGCTTTGCTTCAGGGTGAGGCCGGTGCGTTCGGCAACCAGGTTCACGAGTTGGGCCTTACCGACTTTCGTGGACTCACTGGCGGCCGCCGTGGCCGCTTTCGGGGCAGCGGCTTTGGCGGCAGGTGTCTTGGCGGGGGCCTTCGTTGATTTTTTCGTCATGCGCGTCAGTGTGCAGGGCCGGAGGGTAAGCGTGCAAGGGGTGGCGCGTGCCGGAAGCCTCAATGCAGTGCCGCTCTCCCTGCGCGTCTGTAGTATTGGCTTGACCTGCTCCAGTTTCGCCTTGTGACACAGACCAGCCCGCTTCAACGATTGGATCAGACGACGGCTCATCTGGACTGGGAGGCGGTGCTCCGCCAGGTGCAGGCCGGGCAAGGCTTCGAGATCGTTCGGGACGGTCAGGTCGTCGCCTGTCTCCTGCCGGTGCCGCCAGCGCCTCTCCTGGACATGGCCCCCCGGTATCAAGCGTTGGGCCGCCAGTACGGCGCCGGCCTGATGCGGAGCCTGCTCACGCTCACTCCAGAGATGTGGGAAGCCCTGTGTGAGCGCGGGTACCGCCTTGAGCGGCTGATGGCACCGGTGGCGTGTCTGGAACAACTGGCCACCATCCTGTTTTCAACCAAGGCCACGACTGCGGGTCGTCAGTGGATGCGGGTCGGTCAGCGCAGGTTGAAAGGGCACACGCCTGCGATGGTCTTTGGACGCGGTATGGGACTGACGCTCAGTGATCCGTGGGCGCACTGGACGCCGCTGCTGGAAGCGGCGCGAGTTGATTTCCAGTCGCGCCCTGAGGGTCTCCTTAAGCCGCAGATGGGAAGTGCAGGAGCGCGCCACCAGGCGGAGTGAAGGCCGCGAGGCCCGAATCGTGCCTGGACGGTGGACGGGCGTGCGCCATCTGCCAGACTGCTGAGTGTGTTTGAGGCGGAAGAGGTCATGGAGGTGCTGGAGATCAACGGCGGCTTGACGACTGTGTTGCTTCCAGAGGAAAGTCAGGAGATCTGGCCGCTGGTGCACTTGCCCGCTGGGGTGCGCCCAGGCGACTGGGTGGGGTGTACGGTTACAGCAGCTGGCGTGCAGATGGTGCGGCTGCCCCGACCAGCGGGTGTGGTGGCCTGAGGATGTTGCGTGAGCAACTGCTGTCGCCGGAACCAGCGGAGTTGGCCACGTTCTTGACTCGGCACCTGCGGACGCGGGAATGCTTGATTCAGGTGGCCGGCCTGGCGGAAGTGGTGTATCACGGGCGCGCCGCCAGCACCGCCGACGTGGGCGCCTATCTACTGCTGATCAAGCCGGATGGGAGTGTACAGGTGCATGCCCCGAAGGGCGTGAAGCCGATGAATTGGCAGCCGAAAACGGACGAGCTGACGGCGTTTGTGGAGGACGGGCGGTGCATTCTGGCGGCCGCGCGGCGGAGTCCGCAGGAGCTGGTGCGGGTCATCTGGCTCGAACCGCAGGTCGCGCAGGCGTTGGAGATCCGAGAGCCGGCGGGCTTTGTGCTGTCGGGGTCGGAGAAGCAGCTTCAGGAGCTCCTCGCGCGGCAGCCGGAGTTGATTGAGCCAGGCTTGCGGGTGCTGAACCGGGAGTTGCCCGTGGCTTCGGGTGGTATCGACCTGTATGCGCAGGACGCGCATGGTCGGTATGTGGTGGTGGAGCTGAAGCGGGGGAAGGCGACACAGGATGCGGTGTCGCAACTGGCACGCTATGTGCGGTCGGTGGAGGAGATGCTGCTGCGCACGCACCGGACAGTGGAGGTGCGGGGCATTCTGGCGGCGCCGGACATCACAGTCCCAGCGCGCCTGGAATTAGAGGACCGGAATCTGGAGTTTGTGGTGGTGCAGGTGGCGCAGGTAACGACGACTTCCCCTGTCCAGGCGTCGCTCTTCGATTGAGTGAGGTCTCAGTGAAGACCTCCCGGAATGCTCAGCGAAATACACTGACTAAGTTGAAGGACGGCTCCGCGGTTTGTTCAGCTTGACTTGTCAGTCTGTATCAAT
>NZ_WQLB01000061.1 GCF_009755355.1 Deinococcus arboris
TACCCTACTTCAACAACTTGCCACAACCCCGGCGATGTGAGTGGGGCTGAGGACGTCCCGCCCAACACGGCGCCCATCCGGCAATACCGAAGCCAGTACCTTGAGCCCCCGGCAGCGTGTCTAGATCAATGACGCAGTGGACGCATGATGTGCGTACAGATGAGACGTGGCATGCTGCCATACTCACCGGGCATGCAACGGGCAGTACAGATTCTTATTGAATTTGGTCGGAATTTCGTATTTTTTTGACCCGTCAGTTCCAGTAATACAGCGCCGCTGTTAGAGGCGTCTTACGCGCACTACTGCCATGACGACAGCGGTGGTGTCCTTACCTTGCCGACGAAGCCCTCGCTCCTGAAGCGAGCCGGGTCAGGAATACAGCAGCTTCAGTGATCAGCCACCCTTCTCTTTGAACAACCTAGGAGCAACTACTTATGTCAATGATCGGTATTGTCGGCTTTGGGCACGTAGGCAAGTCCATGCGAACCCTGTTCCCGGACGCGGTCATCTATGACCCCGCATATGCGGCCTCAGCCCGGCAGGAAGATATCAATGCGTGTCAGATCGTCTTCGTGTGCGTGCCGACGCCCATGACGGGCAGTGGCAGCGCGGACGTATCGATCGTCGAGGAAGTCGTTGACTGGATCGATCCCGGCGCCGTCATCGTCATCAAGTCAACCGTGACGCCAGGCACCACGGACGCCCTCAAGCGCAGAACCGGGAAGCGGATTGTCTTTTCGCCTGAATACGTGGGTGAAAGTCCGTACTACCTGCCTGAGGGCTTCCGGCCCGACAGCTGGCCGTTTGTGATTGTGGGGGGCGATAACGCGGACACGAAACCCGTCATGAACCTCCATATTGAGAAGCTCGGCCCGACGAAAACGTACCGTCAGACGACGGCGCTTCAGGCGGAAATCTGCAAGTACATGGAGAACACGTGGCTGGCGATGCAGGTCATCTTTGCCAATCAGTTTTTTGACATTGCCGAGTCTGCGGGCGCGGACTACGCGGAATTGAGGGAGTTGTGGGCACTGGACCCGAGGGTCTCGAAATGGCATACCGCCGTTTTTGCCAGTCGGCGCGGTTACAGCGGGAAGTGCTTGCCCAAGGACGTCGCGGCGATCCACGCCTATGCCCGGAGCTTGGGGGTTCCTACCGCACTTCTGGACGGCATTGAGCGTGCCAATGACACCTATACGGCGGTCAAGGATGACGCCTTCTTCACCTTGACGTAAAGCGCAGGGTGACGGGCAAGGCGGCCACGCTGCCTGCTGCCCTCACAGACCACTGAGAAGTGGGTCCATACGGCGAAGAGAGATTGGAGCCGATGGCGTCAACCGTACCTGCGGCGCTGCATTCCGCTTGAGCACCCCTACCCCAATTCGCCTGTCCGGTACATCAAATGGCGGCCTTGAAGGCATCCAGTAGTTCAAAGCAGCGTCCTTCATTCTTACCCGCAGCGTTATTTCGCAGTCGCCCGGTTCATTCCGGAGACCCAAGTCAGGCAGGACCGCCGCTTGGTCCAGCGGTCCTCTCCGGCTGACATGACCTTGAGAACGCCGAACCTCGATCAACTTAACCCATCTTCCAGCGAGGACATGACGTGTCAAAAATCCCCATTTTGTTCCTGCACAACCGCAGTTACGACAGTGCCGAGCGTATTTTTTCAGATCAGGAAGCCTGGAGCGCGTACGAGGTGCACCTCGTGACCAGCGCGAAGTACACCGATCCCAGACTGCAGGAGCTGTGTCAGGTCACGGTCACGAACATCAGCGACCTCCACGAACTCGAGGTGTTCTGCGGCCGCCTGATCGAGGAGAATGCCATTCAGTACGTGTCGACCGTCACCGAGTATTTCGTGCTGCTCGCAGCCCGGTTGCGGAACACGTATGGGTTGCCCGGGATGACCTTTGCGACAGCGCAGCGCTTCCGAGACAAGGTCCTGATGAAGACCCTGCTGGCCGCCGAGGGGGTGTGCACCCCAGCGTTCGCGGTGGTGCACACCCAGGATGAGGTGCTGGCCTTTCATGAGCGGCATGGACGCTGTGTGCTGAAACCCATCCAGGGCGTGGGCGCCAAAGACCTGACCGTCATCGGCAGCGCAAGGGAGCTTCCGGACGTCACCGAGTGCAGTCAGGAGATGGAAGTCGAAGCCTTCATTGACGCGCCCATGGCGCACTGTGACGCCATTACCGTCGCCGGTGACGTGCAGTTTTTTTCAGCAGGTCAGTACCTGCAGCCTCCCGGTGCCTACCGTCAGGCGCTCTTCAACAGCTCCGTTCAGATTGAGGATGCGGCCCTGCTCCAGAGGTTGCGGGGCGTCCAGGAGCACATCAATCGTGTGCTTGGCCTTGAGGATGGCGTGACGCATCTGGAGGTATTCTTGACCCCTGAACTGGTGTTCTGCGAGATTGCCGCCCGCCCAGGTGGAGGCGGCATTGCGGAGACCGTCGAGTTCAAGTACGGCGTCAACCTCTTGCGGGCGCAGGTGTATCTGGATTGCGGCCGGCGCGAGGCGCTCGTCTTCGAGGGGAGCGGTCGCGCGCAGGCGGCGGGACACCTCGGCATTCTCGGTCCCCAGAACGGGGGTATCGTCCAGATCCTTGCTGAGGGTCGGCACCGTGGGCAGGTGCTGGAGGTGCAGCACGTGGCGCCTTCACAGGCGACCTCGCCCCGGCACTGCACCGATTACTCAACGCTGTGCCTCGTGCAGGGCGAATCCCACCAGGCGCTGCGCTCGGACCTGCAAGAGCTTCAGGCGCGCATTGCCGCAACCTGGGGGGCGTGAGCAGTGACGGTCTACACGCCCGTCACCGAGCACCTCCTAGCTCAGCTGCGTCAGCTGTACCAGTTGCCGTTCGTGCTGGACCTGGTGGAGGAGGTGGAGGACGGCAGTTCTGACTCCTGCCATTACCTGCGCACCCCCGCGGACACGTACTTCCTGAAAATCCACGAGGATAAAAGCACCAGTCCGCATGGCAGCGACGCTCCTTTCGAGCGGATCCTGGACCTCAACCGTTTCGTGGGGGAGCGCAGTGAACGCTGCAAGAGACTCTGGATGCTCACGCCGCATCTCACGGCCGGGCGCGTGCCGTACGCTCACGTGAATACGGGGCAGGCCACCAAGACCGCCTCGCTGTGGCCGTACGTCACGCCCGTTCATCCGGACGCGCCTGGCGTGACGGGGTTCAGCCTGCAGGACTACGGGGAAGCCCTCGCGGAACTGCATCTGCTCCTGAATCAGCATCCCACGGCCTGCGACATTCCATTTGAACGCAACCTCGAGACGGTGCAGGCCACGTTCGCTCGGCTGGAAGAGGCCAGCCGGCGCCTCCCTCACTTGGATGACCACCTGAGTGCGCTGGGCCATCAGGGCAGCGGCGCAGTGATGCGGTCCCTGCGGGCTCACCTGCAGGTCCTGCACGGGCAGTGGGCGCACGTGCACCGGGATCATCAGGTCACGTGGGGGTGCATCCATGGGGAGATCAAACCGTCGAACACCCTCATTCACCGGGGCCGGGTGGTGTTCATTGACATGTGCAAGGCCGGCTACGCGCCGCTGGTGCTGGACGTGGCCATGGGCGCGCAGGCCTTCTCGAACCGTCACTCCGTGGACTCGGGCGGCATTCAGCACTTTCTAGAGGGATACATGACGCATGCTCAACTCACACGGAACGACGTGCAGGTGCTGCCGTTGATGCTTCACACTGCGCAGGTTCGCCTGGCGGTCTACCGGGCCCTGGCTGTGGCCGTGAGCGGCCCCAAGGTGAAAGATTTCCTCACCCCACTAGCCCTCGCGGATACCCTGGCCGAAGGGACCCTTCAGGGGGGGTGGTGAGTGATGAACGCAGACGCGTTGTCCGTGCTGCTGGTCCTCGACCGCCGCAGCTACTTCGGCCCCGTGCCGCCGGAGGTGCGCGTGCTGGGCGGCGTGCAGGTCCACCTTCCCGTCCGGGACAGAGTAACGTCCGTGGTGCTGCCCAAGACGCAGCGTGCGGAGCGGCTCATGACCGGCGAGGACCTTCAGGGTTCGGTGCTGCAGCTGCTGAACGCCAGTCGTGGCCGCCCGGCGCCCCAGGTGGAGGTCTTTGACGGGCTGAGCGTGAACCCGCGGCTGCACCGCCTGCTGGATCCGGCGCCCGGGGAGTCCGCCATCGCTGCGCTGCTCCTCCACGTTGACCCGGAGACGGGAGACGCAGCGGTGTACGCCAAGTCCGCCGAGAACGCTCACGGCGTTCTGTACGCCCTGGTGGCCCTGCTGCCCCTGCAGGCGGACCTCACGGTGGTGGACGTCTGCCGTCAGGTGCTGCGGGGCGGCGCTCTGGCCCATGAGGTGAAGGCCCACACGGGGCGTTTCGTGGTCCACCATCCCGGAGTGGACATCGAGCGCAAGCTCAACCTGCCCGGCCAGGTGGACATCGTGGCGCTTGCCCAGCAGTTCCACCGGCACGTGTCCACCCACGCCGGCCCGTTCCGACCGGAGTTCAACGATGAGATTCAGTTCTACGAGCGGCACGTGGACATCTACCAGGTGTTCCGTGGGCAGGAGCAGGCGGGGTTCGTGACGTTCACCCGGCACCCGCAGGGCCGCGTCCGGGTGCGCAGCAAGCTGTTCACGCCTGACCCCCACAAGAAAATGGAGGCCGTCCTGGGCTGGTACGAGCCGCACGTGGAGACGCCGCTGGCCTTTCTCGGACGCACCCTTCCGGCGCTGCGCGCCGAGTACGCCGGGCCGTTCGTGCGGGTGAAAGTGGACCTGAACGTTGAGGACCTCGCCACCGGGCACATCTTCTCGCTGGGGTTCGACCAGACGAACACCGGTCACGGCGCCCACCACCAAGTGGAAGTAGAGTACGTCCGCACGCGGAACACCGCGGCGGCGCAGGCGCACACGCTGGACCGCGCCCTGTCGAGGCTGGTGGACTTCAGCCGGAGTTGGTGCCAGCAGCAGGGCGTGCCCGCGGCCGACACCACCCTCACCAAAGGGGACATGGTCCTGAACGCCCGGGCAGAGGCCGCCCATGCGTGACCCGGCCCCCCTGGTCAGCGTGTTGATGTCCACGTACAACGACGACCCCTACATCGACCTGGCCCTGCGCAGCATCGCGCAGCAGACGTTCACCGATTTCGAGGTGCTGCTGATTGATGACGGCAGTTCACCCGAGTACGTCACCCGCCTGCGGCAGCTGGCCGTGGACCCCCGCATCCGGCTGTTCACTCAACCGAACCAGGGGCTGACCCGCACGCTCATTGAATACACCCCCCTGGCGCGTGGACGGTACATCGCGCGGCACGACGCCGATGACGTGTCCCACCCGGAGCGGCTGCGCCGGCAAGTCGAGTACATGGAGCAGCACCCGTCATGCGCCCTGCTCGGCACGAACGCGACCATCATCGACGGGGCGGGCACCCCCGTGCGCCGCACGGCTTTTGCCACCACCTCCCAGGACCTGAAGCGGCTGCTCCCCACCCAGAACCCCTTCGTGCACGGCTCCGTGCTCCTGCGCACCAGTTGCGTGCACGAGGTGGGCGGGTACGATCCACGCTACCCGGTGATGCAGGATTACGAACTCTGGATCCGTCTGGCGGGCCGGTACGACGTGGCCAACCTCGAACAGCCCTACTACCAGTACCGGGTTCACCCGCGGGCCATCTCGCACCGGCGGGCTGAGGAGCAGCAGCGCATGATCGCCCGGGCCCGCCGCGAGCATTACCAAGCGTCGACGCTGGAGCACGCATGACCCGAACCGTCCAACACCTCGGTATTGGGCTGGGGCCAGCCAACCTGGCCCTGGCCGTCGCCGCACTCGAAGGCGGGCACGCCGCCGACCTCGAATTCTGGGAGCGGCAGGGACCGGACTTCCTCTGGCATCCGGGCATGCTGATGGCGCACAGTGAGCTGCAGATTTCGTTCCTGAAGGACCTGGCGACCCTGCGCGACCCCAGCAGTCACTTCACTTTCGTCCGCTACCTGTGGGAGGTGGGACGACTGCAGGACTTCATCAACCTCGGTCGTTCCTCGGCGTACCGCCTCGAGTTCTCCGAGTACCTCACGTGGGCCCGGCGGAAACTGCCGCAGCAGATGGTGCGCTTTCACCGTGAAGTCCTGCGCATTGAGGAGGACGCCTGGGGGGAGGGCTTGTGCGTGCACTACCGCCAGCAGCACACGGGTGAGGAAGGCCAGGTGCAGGCGCGGAGCGTCATCCTGGGCATGGGGAAAGTCCCGTCCCTGCCCGTCTCCATCCCCGACCACCTGCAGGACCGGGCCATTCACTCCCACCAGTTCCTGCAGCACCTCCCGCGCTTCCCCCGCGCCACGCCGCTGCAGGTGGTGGTGGTCGGTGGCGGGCAGAGCGCCGCGGAAGTCATCCTTCATCTCCATGAGCACCTGCCGCACTGCACCGTCACGTCCGTGCAGCGCCGGCTGAATTTCGAAGCGGCGGACGACTCCCCGTTCAGCAACCAAGTCTTTGACCCCGCTGCGACAAACGCCTTCTATCAGACCCCGGCGGCGCTCCGGCCGAGCCTGCTTCAGGCGGTCCGGAACCGCAACTACGCCGCGGTCAGTCGCCGAACCCTTCACCAACTGTTCGAGCAGATGTACTTCGACCAGGTGCAGGGCGCGCCGCGCATCCGGCTCGTGAATCAGACCGAAGCGGCGCGGCTGTCCGGCCAGGGCCAGCAGGTGACGCTGCACACCACCCACCTGCCCACCGGCCAGCGGCACGACCTCACGGCCGACGTGGTGATTTTCGCCACCGGCTACGCGTCACGCTACCCGAACGTCCTGGCGCCCGACCTGCAGGCGCGCGTCGCGCAGGGCCCGGGCATCAGCCGGGACTACCGGCTGCTGCCGGCCGCTCACCCGTTCAACCTCTACGTGAACGGTGACGCAGAAGCCTCCCACGGCATTTCTGACGGTCTGCTCAGCGTGGTGGCGCTGCGCGCAGGCGCGATTCTCGAGGCCCTCCAGTCACCGGCCGCGGCGCGGGTGCCGGAGGTCACCGCATGAAGCGCCTGCTGCTGCTCACCAACACCCGCAGGCACCTGGACGCCGCGTTGAAACACCCGTACCAGGTGACGGTCCTCACCGAGCACCCCTGGCGTGTGGACCACCCGAACTGCACCTGCATCCACGTGCCGGCCTTCCAGGATCTGCACCTTCAGGACGCACTGGCGCTGCTGCCCGGCGCCGCAGATGCGGTGGTCGCTCTGACCGATGAAGCCACGGTACTCGCGGCCGACCTGGCCTGGCATTACCGCACCACCTCCCACCGGGCGCAGGGGGCCAGGTGGATGAAACACAAAGATCAGATGCGCCGCCGCCTGGCCGCGCACGCCCCGCAGCACAACGTGCCTCACCTGGTGGATCCGTCCGCTCAGGACGTGGAGGCCTTCCTGGCAAGGTACCGCGAGGTGATCATCAAGCCCGGGAGCGCCACCGGCAGCCAGCTGATCCATCACGTCTCAACGCAGGACCAGGCCTGTGCGGCCCTGGACGCCATCCGCGCGGCCCGCCTGCAGCCCCTCGTGGAGCAGTTTATGCGCGGCCAGGAATACAGCGTCGAAACGTTCTCCTACGCCGGCGACCACCAGATCATCGCCATCACCGACAAATACAAAAACCAGCATTTCGTCGAGATGGGCCATCAGGTGCCCGCCCGGTTGACACCCGCTCAGACGGTCACCATCCAGGAGGCGGCGCGGACAGTGCTGACGGCGCTGGACCACCACGACGGCCCGGGGCACACCGAGGTGATCCTCAACGACCACGGTTGTTTCGTCGTGGAAGCCCATCCCCGACTGGGCGGCGACAAAATCACCACGCTGGTGGAACTGGTGTACGGCATCGACCTGGCCGAGCAGGCCGTCACGTGGGCGATGGACCGCACGACACTCGCGGTGAATCCCAGCGCGCGCGGATCAGCGGCCACCGTGTTTTTCGATCCGTCCGTGGCCGCCAGACTCCCCCAGGCGGCGCACGCCGCGTTCGAGGCCCACCCCCACGTCGCCGCCTGGAAGCTGCCCGCGGGCCCTGCACACCCGGCCGCGCCCTACCGCTCGTCCCGTGACCGCCAGGGGTACGTGGTCTACCACCACCCCGAGAGCCCCCACGCCCACCAACACGCCCAAGACTGGCTGACCGAGGTCCACCATGACTGAACCCACACGCGTCGTCATCACGGGAGGCTCCAACGGCATCGGCAGAGCCCTCGTGGAACACTTCGCCCGCAAGGGCGCCCAGGTCACCTTCACGTACCACACGGACGAGGCGTCCGCCCGGCACGTGCAGGGTACCCTTACCCGGGAAGGGCACGCCGTCACCTGCGAGGCGCTCAACGTCACCTCCTCCGCGCAGGTGCAGCAGTTCGCAACTGCGTTGTCGGACCGCCACGCGGCGCTCGACGCCCTGATCAACAACGCGGGCGTGTCCGACAACACGCCGTTTTCAGCCTATGACCGGAACCACTGGCAGGACAGCCTGAACAGCAACTTCTTCGGCGCGGTGGAACTCAGTCACCACCTTGAAGCCCCCCTGCGGCGCGCGCAGGGCTCCATCATCAACATGTCCTCCATCCGCGGCCTCACCGACCACGGTCGTGCGGGCGTGATGGCCTACTCCGCGGCCAAAGCCGCGCTCCTGAACTTCACCGCCACCCTGGCCAAGGAACTGGCGCCCCACGTGCGGGTGAATGCCATCGCGCCCGGATTCGTGGACACCCGCATGTTGCGCGCCAGCACACCAGACCGCCTCGAGCACTTCAAGCAGGGCGCGCTGATCAAGCGGCTGGTCACCTGCGAAGAAATCGCTCAGGCGGCCGAATTCCTCTTCACCTGCCGGGCCGTGACAGGCCAGACCCTGGTGGTCGACGGCGGGTACACCCTCGGGAACTGAAAGGCGTGAAGGTACCGCACATGACCCTGAACCCCCAACCGCAAGCCCGCCGCTTCACCGCGCCCCTGCGCCTCGACGACCTGTCCAGCCTGGGTGACTTCGACAGTGCGTACTGGGGCCTGGCGCCCACCAGAAACCACACCACCTACTTCGCGTTGTGCTCCCACCACCCAGGCGGGGCCGCCACGCTCTTCAAACACCACCCTGAAGGCGGGATCACGGCCGTGTGCTCCTTACAGGGCGTCGGGGCGCCCCTCACGCACCCGCAGGCGGTGGGCCACGGCAAGATTCACACGAAGCTCTTCTGGGACGCCCAGGACCGCCTGGTGTTCGCCAGCCACTTCGCTTACCCCGGCGCGGTGCCGCAGGCCGTGCAGTACGAAGGCGGGCGGGTGTTCACGGTTGACCCCCAGACTGGCCACGTCACGGACCACGGGGTGCTGTTGGCCGGCGAAGGCATTGTCACTATGGCATTCGATGCCCACAGGCACCGCGTCTACGCCCTGACCTCTCCCGGTTTCCACTTCATCGCGTTCGACCTGCACGAGCAACGGGTGCTGTTCCAGCAGCAGGTGGCCGCGGAGGGCAGCATCTGCCGGGACATGTGCGTCGACCCGGAAGGCACC
Source organism: Deinococcus arboris (assembly GCF_009755355.1). Classification (GTDB taxonomy): domain Bacteria; phylum Deinococcota; class Deinococci; order Deinococcales; family Deinococcaceae; genus Deinococcus; species Deinococcus betulae. The sequence goes on from NZ_WQLB01000061.1 coordinate 9,523, forward strand.
GTGTACCTGTGCGCGGAACCCCACCAGGTGTACACGTACCGTCCAGGTGACCCGCACCTCACGCCCCTGCACACCGACTTCGGACAGCACACGCAGGCCCTCCCGGAATGGAGCGCGGACAACAAAACCGGAGCGAACCACGTTGGACGCCGCATCTGGCGGTGCGTCACCCACCTGCCCGACCATCAGGCCCTGCTCGCCATCGACGCGGCCGACAACGCCGCATACCTGATCCACCTGCCCGGCGGGGCCACCACCTGCCTGGGCACCGTGGACCCGCACGGCAACCCGGACGCGTACCCCTCACTCTCCCTCACCGGTGAAGGCGACATCTACCACTACCTGGCGGTGGACGGCCGCTTCGACTACCAGTTGTCGCAGCGCGTCCACAGCCCGTGCCGGCTGGCCCGCATTGACGTGGCCCAGCGCACCATCACCTTCAGCGCCCCCCTGACCGAGGGCCAGCACTGTCTGCTCGGGGTCGCTGGCGCAACCGCCAGCGGCACCACGCTCCGCGCCCTGGGCATGTCCGCCCCGCTCGGCGCCCTCGGCGCCGGACCCGACGACCGGTGGACGCTCACCCTCGCCACCCTGGACGTCCAAGCGTGACCTCGCTCAGCCCATCCGAACAGCACCTGCTGACCCGCGTACCGTGGAAAAAAAGTGAGTTCTTCAAAGACCCCTACTTCCGCGAAGGACTCCTGACAGTCCAGCAGGCATTCGCGGACGCCCCCCTGGACCACCTGCAGGAACTCACTCTGGTGGTTTTCCGTCCCGACGCCCTGCTGCTCGGGAAAGCCCACGACATCTACCAGCAGATCCTGCAGCGCGGGTACGTGCCCCTGGCAGCCCGCACCGTCCACCTGAACCGCAACTGCATCCGCGAGATCTGGCGCTACTCCTACTACGTGGCCAGCGCCGACCGCATCACGCTGCACGAACGCATCTTTGACCTCACCGAGGCCGTGGTGGTGCTGTTCAGGGGCGTGAGCCACCCCCAGCCGGCCACCGTGCGCCTGAGCCTGAACAAAGGCTCGGCGAAACACGAAAAACAAGGTGGCAACGCCATCCGCCGGACTGTGGGGTCACCGAACCGCTTCCTGTCCCTGTTTCACGTCTCCGACGAACCCATTGACGTCGTCCGTGAACTGGGTGTGCTGTTCAACTGGCAAGACCGCCTGGCCTTCCTGCATGATGCCCAGCAGCACTGGGACGGCACGGGCGCGCAGCGCAGCACCGAAGCGCAGCTGCTGGCCCAGCAGGAGCGGTGCGCGCCCCTCGGCACGCTAGGGTTCGAAGCGGCCCTCAGCCGCCGCCACCTCACCCTCCCGGCCCACTTCCCGGCGCTGGCGTTCACCGACGACCTACTGCACCACCAGGTGCCCGAACCTGCCCACCGCTGGGCCAGCGTCGCCCTGGCCAGCTTCCTCGTCAACCCCTATGATCCCCAGTTCCAGGACACGCAGTACGAAAAATTTGACCGGTACTGGAAGGACCCCACCGGCGCCTCCCCATGAACGACATCACCCGCCCCCACCACCGTGAACGCGTCCTGACGGAGGTACTCGAACGCGAGTACGGGCTGACGGTTCAGGACCTCCAACCCCTCCCCGAACAGGGCCTGCTCGGGGACGTCTGGACGCTGAACCACACCCTGATCGTCAAGCGGCCCCGCCTCGGCGGAGGCGCGTGGCAACCAGAAGGGAACGTGCTGTTCTCGTCCCTGCTCATGAACGCCCTCCACGGCGCGGGCCTGCCCGTGCCGGAAGTCCATCCGAACCTGCACAGACAGTACGTCACCGTCGTCCCCAACTGGGGCTCCGTGCAGGTGATGACCCGGCTCAGCGCACCGCCAGACGGTCCCAGCCTCCCACCCAGAGAGCTGGCTCATTTGCTGGGCGGCCACGCGGCTCACATTTCCCGCGCCGGCACCGCCTGGTTCAGGCGCCAGGACCTCCCCGCCCCACTCAGCCGAGACCCATGGTCGGTGGACTCCATCCACACGCAACTCCTGCACATTTTTCAACTCGAAGAGGGCAGCAGCGCGTCACGCCAGCGCCACAAGCTTTTTCAGCTGGCCGAACGGCTGAAACACCACCCCCTGGCCCCCCCCGAACTGACCGAAGAACTGGAAGACGCAGGTCCACTGAGGGCCCTCGAAGAATGTCGGTGGCTCGCACGCCATCCTCAACGCTGCGTGCCCGACGCCGTGGTCCACAACGATCTGAAACCAGGCAACGTGTTTATTCAGTCACAGCCCCAGCCGTCCATCGTCGGGTCGTACGACTACACCATGGCCAGCTGGTGCTGCCTCATCCGGAACGTGAGTTCCACCTATATCGACTCAGGGTGGTTCATAGAAGACCGGAAAGGCGGCACGTTCGACCTGCTTGAACGGCTCGCGGCAGGCCACCAACAGCAGCTGCCGTTGACGGCCCACCATATGCAGGGCATAGCCGTGGACTTACACACCGTCGCCCTCAAGAAATACATGCTGCGCTGGAATTACTGGAAAGGCGTCCTGGCCGGCACCACTGCTGGAACGGATCTCGCTCACATCTGCATGCTCAAACCCCTGGAATTCCTGAAGCCCCTACGGGAAACGACGCTGGCCATGGACGCCCAGCACTGCCTGCACGATACGCTGCTCACCCCTTACTGACAGCGACGTCAGTCCAGCCTGATGTGCTAAACGCCGTGGCTTGACCAGGGCAAACCCGGGGGCGTGCCCCCCACGCGCACCTGCTTCTGTCGTCACGAGGACACCCCAGCGACCACGGAATGACCCTGCATCTGGGCTGTTGCTGCCCTAGGCGCCTCTCTCT
>NZ_WQLB01000062.1 GCF_009755355.1 Deinococcus arboris
GACATGGGACCGAAAATGACGTCTGGGCGGGCGCTGGCCTCTGCGTCTGGGTTGATGTTATGCAGGGTCAGAGCAGTACGAGGCAGCGTGAAGCCCTAGACCAAATAAAAAACCCGCCTCTTGGGCGGTGATGTCCAACACTCTAGCGCGGTATACAGCGGCGGTCAATCTCAATCCAGGGACAGGAAAATCATTGTCTGTGACCTAAATGTTCCGGACGAGTTCAGGCTTTATGCACGGGAGGCGGCTTCTCCTACTGACCGCCTCCCGTGCCCCTGTCTCTATCTCGCCACTTCCACCGCGCGGCTCTCGCGCACCACGGTCACCTGCACCTGGCCGGGGTATTCCATGTCCTGTTCCACGCGCCCCGCAATCTCGCGGGCCAGCAGGGTGGCCTGGGCGTCGGTGACCTTTTCAGGCTGCACAATCACGCGGACCTCGCGCCCAGCCTGAATGGCGTAGGCCTGCTGCACGCCAGGAAACGAGACTGCAATCTGCTCCAGCTGTTCCAGGCGGCGCACATACGATTCGAGTTCTTCGCGGCGGGCACCGGGCCTGGCCGCGCTGATGGCATCGGCGGCGGCCACCAGCACCGAGTACAGCGTCTCGCCGTTCTCGGGGTCGTGGTGGTGGGCAATGGCGTCAATGACCTCGGCCGGTTCACCGAAGCGCTTGGCGAGGTTGATGCCAATCTCGACGTGGGTGCCGTCAATCTCGCGGTCAATGCTCTTGCCCACGTCGTGCATCAGGCCAGCGCGGCGGGCCAGCCCCGCGTCCAGGCCCAGTTCGCCCGCCATGATGCCCGTCAGGTGCGCCACCTGAATGGAGTGTTTCAGGACGTTCTGGCCGTAGCTCGTGCGGAAGTACATGCGGCCCAGCAACTGCACCAATCCCGGTTTGATGCCCACCACACCAGACTCGATGGCGGCTTCCTCCCCCTGGGCATGCATGAAGACCTTCATCTCATCCTGAGCCTTGTGGACCATTTCCTCAATGCGGGTCGGGTGAATGCGGCCGTCGGCCACCAGCGCGTCCAGCACATGCTTGGCGACCTCGCGCCGCACGGGATTGAAGCTGGACAGAATGACCGCTTCAGGGGTGTCGTCAATAATCAGGTCCACACCGGTCAGGGCCTCAAAGGCGCGGATGTTGCGGCCCTCGCGGCCAATCAGGCGGCCTTTCATGGCGTCGTTGGGAATCGGCACCACCGAAACGCTCAGCGCAGCGCTCGTCTCCGAGGCGCTGCGCTGGATGGCCTGCGCGACCACGTGGCGCGCCGTGCGCCGCGCCTCCGCCGTGGCCCGCTCCTGCATGGCCTTGACCCGGATGGCCTTTTCCTCTTCCAGTTCGGCGTCCAGGCGGCCCAGAATCTCGGCGCGGGCGGCTTCGGGGGAGAGGCCCGCAACCTCATACAGCCGCAGGTCGGCCTGCCGGGCCCGCTCGGTCAGGTCGTGTTCCTGCACGGTGAGGCTGCGGGCGCGGTCTTCCAGGCGTTCTTCCAAGGTATCGAGTTTCTCGCCCCTGGCGTCGAGCTGCTCGGCGCGGCGGTTGAGGCGCTCGATTTCACGCTTCAACTCGTCGCGTTCGCGGCGGGTGTCCTGGCGGTCTGTGGCCAGGGCTTCACGCTCCTGGGCGGCGTCCTGCTTCGCCTGACTGCGCTCGGTGTCCAGCTGGGCCCGCTGGGCGCTGACCTGCTCGCGCTGAGCGTCCAGACCCGCGCTCTGACGGGCCATCTGCGTTTCCCGTTCTGCGGCGTCCTGCATTTTTCGGGTGGCGTCCTGCCTGGCCTGGTCGGCCTCTGCCCGCATGGCCCGCGCGGCGTCCTCGGCCTGCGTGCGAATGCGCTGCGCTTCTTGCTGGGCTTCCTGCTGAAGGCGGCTGTCCACCTCGGCCCGCTGGCGCGCGCCGCGTGACTGCCCCCACATAAAGCCCCCGACCAATCCAAGCAGCAGCGCCACAATGAGCCAAATCATTGTCATGGTGCGCTCCTTTGGGTGTGTTGAATGAGGCGAGGGGCCCTCAGGCCCGCGCGCCCCAATTGGGGTAAGAAAAGCGAACGCCTCCGCCCTGACTGAAGTGTGGATGAACGTTCGCCCCGCAGTGTAGCTCCAAAGCGGCGCGCCGCACTGCGGCAGGCGGAGGCGGCTTAGACCTGAGCTTCGGGGACAACAGGGGTTGCCGAACAGACCTTAAACGTTTTGGTTCTCAGGCGCCCGGCCCGGTTCAGGAGAGGGCGCTCACAACTGGGTCCTCAACCGCAGGAGGTAGGCTGCCAACAAACAGGCCAGAGAAGATAGAGAAGTTCCTCCAACGGGGATAAAGCCAAAAAAACCCCGCCAGAACGGCGGGGCTAGGTCAGTGACCTTTACTTCGTGGCGTGCACCACGAGCTTCATGGGGATGGTCACTTCGGGGTGGGCGCGGTACGCAATGTCGTACTCGCCGATTTCCTTGACCGTCTTGGGCATATCGATGCGGCGCTTGTCGACATCAAAGCCCAGCTTGTCCAGGGCCCCAGCCACGTCGGCGTGGGTTACAGCGCCGTAGATCTTGCCTTCGCCGGCGCGCACGCTCAGTTCCACGGCCACGCCATTCAGGCGGCTGGCGAGGTCCTCGGCGCTGGCCTTCTCGGCGGCCTGGGTCTTCTGGCGGGAACGGACGCGGGCTTCCAGGCTCTTCATGTTGGTCTTGGTGGCCGGCGCAGCGATGCCCTGAGGAATCAGCCAGTTGCGCGCGTAGCCATCTTTGACGTTCACGATATCGCCGGTTTTGCCCAGCTTGCCGGGTTCAAGAAGAATAATCTGCATCTCTATTCTCCTTATTTCCGGACGAGCTTCTCGGTGTAGGGCAGCAGGGCCAGCTGGCGGGCGATTTTAATCGTCTGCGCGATGCGGCGCTGGTGCTTGGCCGAGAGGCCCGTGCGGCGGCGGGGAAGAATCTTGCCGGTGTCGCTGACAAAACGGCGCAGCATCTTCACGTCTTTGTAGTCGGTGATTTCCAGCTCTCCGATGGAGAACGGGTCAACCTTGGGCTTGCGGGGGCGCTTGGGCCCCTTGCCGCGCGGCTTGCGCTCGGCGCTGTTTCCTTGGGTCATGTGGGGATTCCTCTAAAACCGCTGGAGAGGAAGGTGCCGCTTCAGAGGCGGTCTAAGGGTTGAAGGGAACAGGAGACTGAGAAATGCAGCTGGTGTGCTTCCCTGGCCCCTGTGCCACTGCGACCCTTAGACCTGCGCCGGTTGGCGCGGCTTAAAACGGCAGGTCTTCCTCGTCTGGCGGGAAGTCGTCGAGACCTTGATCAATATCTAAGCCGCCCGAACGGTTCCCCGTGGTCGCTGCCCGGCTCGGCTGGCTGGAGCCGCCGCTCTGGGGACGCGCCGCACTGCTCGCGGTCTGGGGGCGAGGTCCGGCGGGGGTGGCTGCGGCATACCCGGAATTGGGGCTGGCCGCGCCTCGGGACAGGGCTTCGACTCGCGTCGCCTCTACTTTGGTGGAATTGCGCTTGTTGCCGTCACGGTCGGTCCACGCCTCGTTCACCAGGCGGCCACGCACGAGCACCGGGTCCCCTTTGCGGAGGTCCTTCATGCTTTCAGCGAGGTCGCGCCACAGCGTCACGTCAATCCAGTGGGTCTTTTCCTGTTTCTGCCCTTGCCGGTCGGTCCAGGTCTCGTTCACGGCCAGGCCGAGTCCAAGTACCGCGTCGCCGGCGGGGGTGTAGCGCAGGTCGGGGTCACGGGTAACGTTCCCAATCAGCACCACTTCGTTCATGCCGCTGCCCATGCGAACGCCGCCTCCGGCGTCCTGCACCAGCTCGGGCTGGGTGCCCAGCTGTTCCATGCGCAGGGCCTTGACGCGCACCATGCTGCGTTTGCCGCCTTCCGGGGCTTCCCACTGGCTGTATTCCAGGCTGCCTTCAACCAGCACGGCGTCGCCGCCTTTCAGGTTTCGTTCGGCCTGCCACTCAGCAGGTTTGCCCAGAATAGAGACGCGGTGATACCACGGCAGTTTGCGTTCACGGCCGTCGTTGCCCATGAGGTGGTCTTCACCAGCCACAGTGGCTTCGAATACGGCGGTCCCGCTGGGGGTGTAGCGCAGTTCAGGGTCGCGGGCGAGTGCGCCAATCAGGTAAACGTGGTTCATGCCTCGGGCCATAACAGGGTCTCCTTGGGTTGCTGGCGAAAGTACTTGAGCTTCGAAGTTGCTGGCGGTGCGGCCTTTGCAGGTTGACCGTAAGATAACAAACCTGGCTCATTACGTCAATGGCGTAACGGGCTTCAGGCCTTCTTGGTCTTCCATTCCGGGCGGTCTTTGACCACCAGGACGCGGCGCACGTGGTCACGCAGGCGCAGGGTGCTGGCGATGTTCTGCTCAGGGTTGCCACTGCTCTTGATGGTGTACATCAGGTAGTAGCCCTCGCGGTCCTTGTTCACGGCGTAGGCGAGTCGGCGGTTGCCGAGCTCGTCCAGGTTGCTGATTTCCCCGCCGGCGTTTTTCACAGTGGCTTCGATGTATTCCTTCTCGATGCCCACCTGCTCGGCGCTGAGGTTGGGGTTCAGAATCAGGTTCAGGTCGTACTGGTTCATAATTCACCTCCTTGTTGGGTCGTGGGTGTCGCGGCCTGCGGCCTTGACCGGGCGGCGCAATTGACAAGGATACCAGAGCCTGGGGGCGCTGACCAGAGCCGCGCAGCGGATGCCAGGCGGCTGGGTTTGCCTTTACGCTGGGGCATGACACAGGCAACCCAGCAGGACACGCAGCATCCCCTCGACGGCATCCTCGACATCCTGAAAGAGGCGGTGGAGGGCGGCCAGGCCGGGAAGCCCACTGCCTTTCTGGACGGCACCAAGGCAGACGGCAGTGGCAACCACGGGCTGCTGGCGACCCTGGACGCCCTGAACGCCGAGCAGGCCAGCCGCGAGGTACTGGGGACCACGGTGGCCGCCCACACCGCCCACACCGCGTATCACATGGAAGTCATTGTGCGCTGGGAGCGCGACGGTGACCGCGGCCCCTTTGACTGGCAGGGCAGCTTTCAGCCGGCGCAGGTGGACGCCGCCGAGTGGGACGCCCAGCGCGCCCGGCTGCGCGCGGCTTACGAAGCTCTGCTGGCGTTTACAGGCACTCAACTGGGGGAGCCGGTGACCGGCGACTCTGCTGGTGGGCTGACCGGCGGGGTGGCGCATGTGGCCTACCACCTGGGAGCCATTCGGCAACTCGTTAAAGGCGTGTGACCGCCGGATGGACCCTGCGGCCCTTCACGCCAGCAGACGCGCCCGCGTTGGCGGCGCTGCTGGGGCTGACTGGTCGCGTCACCACGCCAGAGGCGCTGCTGGCGGCTGACGCGGCGCGGCCAGCAGAGGTGCCAAGGCGCTGGCTGTTAGTGGATGAACGCGGTGAAGTCCTGAGCGGCTCTCAACTCCGCCCCTTCGCCTTCCTGCCACCGACCTTTCGGCAAGTGGGTGTCCTGGTCTTGCCCCAGTGGCGCGGTCAGGGTGTAGGCCAGCGGCTCTGGGTTGACGCTAAACAGGCTGCCGAGGCTGAGGGAGCTGGTGGTCTGAGCGCCGATGTCTCGGACACCGACGCGGCTTCCCTGGCCTGGGCGCAGCGGCGCGGCTTCGCCATTTACACCCACCGCTTCGCTTCAGAACTGGATCTGACTGCCTTTGACCCCACGCCCTTTCAGGCGGACGTCCAGCGGGCTGTTGCCCAGGGGGTGACCTTCACTGACCTGAGCAGCACCGACGAGACCACCCTGCAGCGTTACCTGAATTCTGTGGCCGACCGCCTGACCGAGACGCCCGACCTAATGGGCTATCCGCGCTGGTCGCTGGCCCAGGTGCGAGCAGAACTGCGGCTGGACCGTGACCCCCGGCCCGACTGGCTGGTGGTGGCCCTGGGGCCGCAGGGGCAGTGGTGGGGGACCTCGGCCACGCTTCTGTTTAGAGACCCGCCCTTTGCCTACAACGCCCTGACGGCCATTCATTCAGAGGCCCGGGGGCGCCGCCTGGCGTTGCCTCTCAAGCTGGAGGGCATTGCACGGGCCCAGGCCGCAGGGCTGAGTGTCATGCGCACCAACAATCATGCGAGTAACGCGCCGATGCTGGCCGTGAACCGCCGTCTGGGGTTTGAGCCCCGCCCTGGCCGCTACGAGGTGCAGCGGCGGCTATAAGCCTGACGGTCGGGGGGCGGTGGAGTCAGCTCCTGGAAAGATGAGAGGGAGACGCTGCTATTTCTTGCGGCGAAACGGGTTCCAGCGGCTTTCTTTTTCAGCCTTTTCGGCTGGAACAGCGGCCGCTTCGGGGGGCCGCGCCGCTTCGAGAGGGCCGTGGCGTCCCATCTGGCGCGCCGGCATGGCCGCTGCCTTTTCGTCCTTCTCCGGGTCCTCGTAGACCTCATCTTCAGGGGTCTCGCCCAGGGCACTGAGCAGGGCCCGGCGCAGAGCGTCGGCACTGGGGCGGTCGTGGGCGCGCTTGGCCAGGGCCAGCTCGGCCAGGCGGGCCACCCGGCGCGGCACCTGCGGATTGAGGCTGACCAGTGGCGCTGGAAAGCGCGTCAGGTGCGCGACCATCAGTTCTTCATAGGTGTTCCCGTGATAGGGCCGCTCGCCGCTCAGGAGTTCGTAGATCAGGATGCCCAGGCTGTAGACATCGCTGGCCGAGCTGCTGCTCTCGCCGTGGTACACCTCGGGTGACATGTAGTAGGGACTGCCGCTCGTCTGTCCCCCCTGCGCCGTGAAATAGGTGCTGCCCAGGTCGCCCAGCGCTGCGCGGCCGTCCTCGGTGACATATACGTTCTGCGTCTTCACATCCTGATGGACTGCGCCCTGGTGGTGCAGGTATGTCAGTGCCGAAGTTACATCGGCCAGGACCCGCAGGGCTTCAAGGAAGGGCAGCCGGCGCTCGGGCAATTGTGGGAGAAAATCGCTGAGGGCGCCTCTGGGGTAATAGGTGGCGGCCAGGAAGGCCTTGGGGCCAAAAGCCATGCCCGCGTGGCCCCGCACCACGTGTGGGTGCTTGAATTTCAGGGTCAGGCGCACCTCATTGCCAAAACGCTCGGCCGCCTCGTGCACGCGCAGGGTCTCGCTGTGCGGCACCTTCAGGGCCACCTGCTGCTTGCGGGCGTCGGTGGCCAGCCAGACCAGAGAGGTATTGCCACGCCCAATGACGCGGTGCAGGGTGTATCCAGGAATGGCTCGGTCTTCAGACATAAAGAGTTGTGGCCTTCTTCCGCACCTTACTGCATAGGGCGCCGCCTTGCCGAGTCTGTAAAGGCGGTGCCAACACCGTCCAGCCAAAAAAGCCCGGCCACTGGGGCCAGGCTTCTTCAAACAGAAAGAGACCAACTCGCTCAAAGAGCCTTTTCCTGGTTACTCGTCGTCGCTGCCTTCCTCAGATACCCGTTTGCCGGCCATCCATTCCAGGCCCGCCCACTGCAGTTCATCCAGGTCACCGTCCAGCACGTCGTCGGGGTTGTGTTTCATGACGCCTGTGCGGTGGTCTTTGATGTACTGCTTGTCCAGCACATACGAGCGAATCTGGCTGCCCCACTCGATCTTTTTCTGTTCGCCGCGCGCCTTGGCTTCCTCGGCCTCGCGCTTCTTGACCTCTATGTCATAGAGGCGCTGCTTGAGGATTTGCAGGGCAATCTCGTGGTTTTTAATCTGAGAGCGCGTCTGCTGCGAGGCCACAGCGATGCCAGTAGGCAAGTGGGTCAGGCGCACCGCCGAGTCGGTGGTGTTCACGCCCTGCCCGCCGGCCCCCTGTGAGCGGAACACGTCGCGGCGCAGGTCGCTGTCGGGAATATGAATGTCAATCTGCTCTTCGGGGACTTCGGCCACCACATCCACCGACGCGAACGAGGTGTGACGGCGGTTGTTCGAGTCGAAGGGAGAAACCCGTACCAGCCGGTGAACGCCGTGTTCGGGGGCCATCATGCCGTAGGCCTTGTCGCCGCGAATAATAAATTCGCTGCTGATGACGCCGGCCTGCTCGCCGTCCACCTGATCAATGAGTTCGGTTTTAAAGCCCCGGCGCTCGGCCCAGCGCATGAACATCCGAGAGAGCATTCCGGCCCAGTCCTGCGATTCAGTACCACCTGCGCCGCTTTTGACGCGCACGATGGCGGCCGTATCGGCGTACTTCATGGTGAACAGGGTTTCTTTGTACAGCTCGTCCACGCGCGCTTCGATACTCTGCTGTTCCTCTTGCAGCAGCTCCCGCTCTTCGGCGTCGGCCATCTCCAGCATTTCCGAGAGGCCCTGTGCGTCGGAATGCAGGGTCTGGTAGCCCTCGACGATGCGGCGCAGCGTGCCCGCCTCCTGGGTGACCTGCCGGGCGCGGCCGGCGTTGCTCCAGAGTTCGGGGTCACTCAGTTCCCGGTCCAGTTCGTTCAGCCTGCGCGCTTTGCCGGGAATGTCAAAGGTACTCCCGGAGCGACGCCAATTTTTCGAGTAGTTCCTGCATAGGGCGTGCCTCCCTTCCGCGGCGGCCCGTTGAGCGGGGCGCGGGTTGTGTGCCAACTGAAAAGTATAGAGGTCAGGGTCAGTCAGGTCTGTGGCGCAAAGTCAGGGCGGTAGAAGTAAGGGGCGGTAGCAGTAAGGATCCTGTCTGTGACGGCAGTCTGCAGTGCTTGCCTGAAGGTCAAGAAATCAAGGCACGGGAGGGGTTGACAGTTTGGTGA
>NZ_WQLB01000063.1 GCF_009755355.1 Deinococcus arboris
GGAGGCGCCGAGCTTTGGCGGCCGTTTCGCGCACCGCCTGGGTCAGCAGGTAACCAAAGCCGGCCTTCTCGATGCGCGCCACGAGGTCCGGCACGGTGGTGCCCAGCCCCTCTGCGGCGTCGGCCAGGTGCCACCCGTAACCAGCCAGCTGATGCAGCAGGTACGCGCGCCGGGTCTGCGCCGCCGACAGCTGAAAGGTTTTGAGGTACAGCAGTTCACCGTCCGGGCGGGTCAGGCGCTCGCCGATGTGGTTGATCTGGCGGGGATCGAGGTCTGTCACGAAGCGCTCCAGGCGCAGCGGCCCGGCCTGATAGACCGGCTCGGTCAGCAGTGGGCGGCGCAGCAGGTCGGTCAGCATTGCGCCCTCCACCAAGCTGGCCCACTCACGGCGCACCTCCATGAGGGCAGCGCGCAGCTCGGGCAGCGTGCGGGCGCTCTCAAAGCGGGGCGCGGCCTCCAGGGGCGGCGGCTCGGGGTACAGCACGGCGTAGCGCAGCACCAGTTCGCCGTACAGGTCCTCCAGCACTGTGCGGTGGAGGCGGCGGTAATCCTGCGCCGAGGGCACCACAAAGGCCGAGGCGAGCTGATCACCTGTGAACACCAGCAGGCCCACCTGGCCCTCATGCACTTCAAAGGTGTTCAGGGCGTCCTCGAAGCCAGGGAGGAGGCTGCCGGGCACGCCCGATTCTGCCCGGAACCCCAGCCCGGCGCGCAGAAAGTCACGCGACAGCTCCTTCCAGGCCACACGCGGCGGCGCAAAGTGCAGCGCCAGCAGGCCCTCCAGCGCCAGATGCAGCGGCAAAAAGCGCAGGCCCGCACCCTCGCGTTTGCGCATCCGGTCCACCAACTCCAGCCCGCGCCACGGCTGCGGCGAGGAGGAACGCTGCGGCCCCGCCAGCTGGGTGCCCAGCGCCATCAACGGCGCGCCTGAAGACGACCAATCCAGCCGCAGGGCGTGGGGCACAAAGGCGACGTAGTGCGCTTGGTCGGGCAGTGCCACCACCTTCACCCCGGCGGCCATCGCGCCAGGCGACAGGCGCACATCGTCGCAGGGGCGCGTGCGCAGCAGCGGCACCAGCCGGAACGCGCCGCGCACCTGGGCTGGGGCCGGGGTCAGGCCCTCAAGCCTCAGCACGGCGCCCTCCAGCCGGCAAGAACGTCTGCACGCGCCCGGCCAGGTAGTTTTCCAGCTCAGTCAAGCTGGCCTGCCCCGCCGCAAACCGGGCAAAGCCCAGGGCGGTGGGCAGGTCTTCGGCGCTCCTCAGGCCGACCGCCGGTAGCAGGGGGCTCAGGGCGCGCACCGTCAGCATCTCGGCGTCAAACACAGGGTTGACATGCACCACCTCCAGGCCTGGCACCAGGCGGCGGGCGGCCACCAGCGCCGGATGAAAGGCGCCGGGCGGGTCATTCTCCACGCCGTCCGAGACCACCAGCACCGTGCGGGCGCCCCAGTCCAGCGCGTCCAGCAGCCGCTCGCTGAGGTTGGTCTGCCCGCGCGCCTGGACCAGCAGCGCCTCTGGGGGCGGCCGGGTCCAGAAAGCCTGATAGCTGCCTTCTGGGCGGGCGGCCCGCAGCAGGGCGTCGGCCGCCAGGGCCAGCGCCAGGGGGCGGCGGCGTTTCTCCCGCGACCCAGCCGCAGAGGCTGAATTGTCCAGCAGCGCCGCCACGGGGCCAGGCGGCAGCGGCAGTGGCGCGCGGGCCAGCAGGGCGCCGGCCGCGCGCGACAGCCAGCCGTTCAGTTCTTCCTGCCGGGCCTGACGCTCGTGCAGCGGCAACGACAGCACGTACAGGCACAGGGCACTTAATGACAGGCGCTCGGGGCGCAGCTCGACCCGGCCCTCACTCTGACCCTGGAGGCGCAGGCGTTCGCCCTCGGTCAGGCGCGGCTCGATGCGGCTCAGAAAGACCGCCTGGGGAATCCTGTGCTTGGCCGCCAGACCCTGCGCCACGGTGAACGGCAGGTCGTAGACCGCCTGCCCGCTGTAACGCGCCTGCCGGAAGGTTTCCAGCAGCGGCGTCAGGAAGGCGCGGCCATGCTGCCCAAACAGGAAAGCAGGCAATTCGCCGGGCAGGCTCAGGTGGGCATGCAGCGCCGCCGCCCGCACATGCCGCCGGTATTTGACCGCCTGAAAAGTCAGGTCGCGTTGACCCGCTATATAGGCGCGCAGTAGCGCCCGCGTCCGGCGGTTGTTGACCCGCTCCTGCCGCAGCCGGGTCAAGAGTTTCCAGCCGCGCTGCGGGGGCAAGCGGCGCAGGGCCGCCGTCAGCAGCGCGTTCTCCTCGGCCCGGAAGTCGGGCGGGGTCTGCCGCCCGGTGCGCAGCAGGTTGAGGATGATTTCGGCGGCGTTGAAGTCGTTCACCCCTGCAGCCAGGGTCCGTGCATACAGCCGCCGGTAGTTGCCCAGAATGTAGGCGTGTAAAAACTGCACGCTGACGCGCTGGTCTTCGGCGGTGTGGTAGAACTCGCGCTGTCCGGTGCATGCGTAGGCGGCATTCAGAAACAGCGTCAGGTCCTCGCGCGCCACGGTGTCGGCGCTGGGCATAGGGTTTCCTCCAGAAGGTGGCTGCCTGACTCCAGAGAGTCCAGGCGCCTGTCCATTCTGGCGGGAAGCCTCCGCACAGTCATACGGCTTGTGGCGGAGGAGCAGTGAGGGGCCGGCCCAGTTCCTGCTGAGGCTCGTCAGCACGCAACACAGCAGAACGCCGCCGGGAAAGGGCGGCGTGACGGCAAGGTGCAACCTACAGAGGGGTGTCTCGGAAGTCACGCCAGAGTCCCACGGGGCGTTCTGGGGACAGTATAGAACGGGGGCGCCCTTACGCCGCCCCTGCCATCTGGCCTAAGGGGCGGTCTAGTAGGCCCTGCCTGGTCTTCAGGTGGTGCGGGTCGCGCGGCCATACGGCGCAGGCAAGTCCAGCGGCACGCCCAGCGCCTGTGCAGCCGCCTGGGTCCAGTGGGGATCGCCCAGCAGGGGGCGGGCCAGGGCAATCAGGTCGGCGTCGCCGTTTTGCAGCAGGCCCTCGGCGCGCTCGGGGGTGTCAATCATGCCCACCGTCATGACGTGCAGGTCAGGTACAGCGGCCTTAACGGCGGCGGCGAAAGGCGCCTGGTAAGCCGGGCCGGGCGTGATCTGCTGCTCACTGGTCAGGCCGTCGCTGCTGATGTCCACGGCGTCCACCCCTTCGCGGGCCAGCAGGGCGCACACCGCGACCGTCTGCTCCTCGTCCCAGCCGCCCGGGGCCCAGTCGGTGGCCGACAGGCGCACGAACAGCGGCTTGTGGTAAGGCCAGGCACCCCGCACCGCGCGGGTCACTTCCAGCAGCAGGCGCACGCGGTTGTCAAAGGCCCCCCCGTAGTCGTCGGTGCGGGTGTTGGCCAGGGGCGACAGGAACTGGTGAAGCAGGTAGCCGTGCGCGGCGTGAATTTCCACGGCGTCAAACCCGGCAATCTCGGCGCGGCGGGCGGCACGGGCAAAGGCGGCAGTCACGGCTTCAATGTCCTCGGCGGTCATGGCGCGCGGTGAACGCAGGGCCTCACTGTAGGGCTGGTCGCTGGGGCCCATCACCTCCCAGCCGCCGCGCTCGTCGGGCACGGCGCCGCGCCCGCGCCAGGGGGCGTAGGTGCTGGCCTTGCGCCCGGCGTGGGCCAGTTGCACCCCGATGAGCCCGCCCTGCGCGTGAACGAAGTCGGTGACGCGGCCCAGCGGCGTGATGTGGCGGTCATCCCACAGGCCCAGGTCTTCAGGGCTGATGCGGCCTTCGGGACTGACGGCGGCAGCCTCGGTGAAAATCAGCCCCACCCCGCCCAGGGCGTACTGCCCCAGATGCACCAGATGAAAGTCGTTGGCCAGCCCGTTCTGGGCCGAATACATGCACATGGGCGACACCACGACGCGGTTGGGCAGCGTCAGATCACGCATTTTCAGCGGACGAAGCAGCAGGGGCTCGGCGGTCATGGCGAGAGCCTAGTGCGGCGCGGCGCCTGACCGCCAGAGGCGCGGCGTTGAGCCAGTCCTGAGGCTCTGGACGTGACCAAGAGTGGGCAGGACCGCTGGAGGAGCCCTCCACCATGCAGGAACGAACCGAGGGAATGACCGCAGGAGACGGCAGCGCAAACGGAACTGACAGCGGCTGCCCGTTCCATTGGCGCCGCTGTCTCTGACCGACACTCACTATGTTCGCCTCAGCGTGGTTGCGGATCATCACCCTCAACCACGCTGAGTTCCGCTGTCAGGGGGCGTTGTCTGCCTTCAGGGTGGAACGGGCAGCTACTATCAAGAGAACGAAGCAGGCGCAAGAGCTAGCCCGCTTATAACCCACAGCCGCTATTCGCCTGCTACAGCCGCCGCGCCGCCCAGACTCGGTGCCGCTCCTGGGCCAGCTCGGCGGCTTGCGTCCAGAAGGCCGATTCCAGCGCCACCAGGGCTCCAGCGGCCAGCGCCGCGCGCCGGGGCTGGCGGTAGGGCACTGCCTCCAGGCGCGGCAGCAGCGTGCGGCCAGGCCCCAGGGCCACCGACATCTGCGCGGCGCTCAGGGCGACCTCCTCGGTCACGTCCTGGGCAGCCCCCACCAGCGCGCCATACGCCCCCGACAGGCGTTGCAGGGCGCGCACATCGGCGATGTACACCCAGGGGCCATGTTCGCCCAGCAGCGCCAGAAAACCCGCCCACTCGTGAGCAAAAACCGCCGCAACAGCCTGACGGGGGCTTAGGTCCGGGGGCAGCCAGGGGCGCACGCCCAGCAGGTCGGCGGCCAGGGCGCGCTCGCCCGAGAACTCGGCTCCTGCCCGCTCGGCGGCGGCAGGTGAGGCCAGGTCGCGCCACTCGGCCAGATGGGCCAGCTGAGCGCGGGCGGCTGCCATCAAAGGCAGCGCACGCGGGCGCGGCTGACCCAGCGCGGTCCAGGCGGCCACGTTCGTCATACGAGAGCCATCATACGAATGGCCGTCCTCTTTTCTTCTGGACTGAACTGGCATCCATCTCAATGCTGCCGCAGGGCGCATGTCCAGAAAAGGGCCGGAACCCCTCCATTGCTGCCACAACAACATTTCTTGGCGCCTCACTCTGCTCAGTTCATCGGGGAATGAACGGCGACCTTCTCAACTGCTGGCGCTGGTGTAGCTGGCCACCGCGTAGAGCCAGAAGCGGCGCGTGACCCAAAACAGTGCGGCGGCCACCACGGGAGAAGCCAGCGCCAGCGCAGGCGTCAGGCTGCCCACCAGGGCCTGCGCCGGAACCGTGGTAATAAAGGCCACTGGCACCACAAAGGTCAACACCACGCGCACCGGCACCGGAAAGGCCGTGACCGGAAAGCGCGCCGCCCCGAAGACACCGTTAAACAGCTCGGAGACGTTCTGCGTCTTGACCAGCCAGAAGGCGGTGGTGCTCAGACCCAGCCAGATGCAGTACACGATGACCAGTGACGACAGGTACAGCGTGGCGGCACTCAGGACGCCAGCCAGCGTGACGGGCAGGCCAGCCGAGGCGTACAGCAGCAGCCCCAGCCCCAGCAGCACGTCGGGAAACCGCAGGAGGTTGAGATACCGCACGCTCACGTTGAACTGGGCGTCAATGGGCTTGAGCAGCGTGAAATCCATATTGCCCGTGCGAATGGCCTCGCTGATGCGGCTCATGTTGGGCTGCACCACCACGGAGATAAAGCCCTCGGTGAGCATAAAAAAGCCAGTCACCAGCAGCGCCTCACGGAAGGTCCAGCCGCCGACCGACGTGGCGCCGGGCTGACCAAACAGGATGGAAATACCCAACAGGGCCACCCCCGCCTCACCCAGGCTGGCCAGCACCGCCCCGAAAAAGTTGGCGCGGTATTCCAGCTGCGCCGACACGCTGGCCCCGGTAAACACACGCACCAGGCGCAGGTAGCGGGTCACCGGGCCACCCCGGACAGACCCGGAACCGTCAGACCGGACGCGCTCATGCGCCCACCGCCCCGTAGCGGCGTAGCCCCGCGCGCCACACCCACAGGCGCAGCAGCACAAAAATGACCCCCCAGCCCAGCAGCACCGCCGCGCCCTGCCCGGCCTGCTCGGCCGTGGCCTTGCCGGACAGCAGCTGCGCGGGCAAGCCCAGCATGTACGGGAAAGGGGTCCAGACCGCCACGCGCTGCACCCATTCGGGGTAAAAGGCCAGCGGCGCAAACATGCCGCCCAGCGCGGCGTACAGCAGCCACACGAGTTCCTGAAAACTGGTGGAACTGTCAGTCCAGAAGGCCAGCAGGCCAATCAGGTATTCCCACAGGAAGCGCACAGTAAAGCCCAGCGCCGCCAGCCCCACCACCGCCGGGTACACCCACCACTCGCGGGTAAACTGCGCCCCGGCCAGCCACGCAAACAGGGCGACCAGCGCCAGCAGCGCGGGCAGGCGCACAAAGCGCTCGGCGACGTGTCCAATAAAGTACGACCAGAACGGGTCCAGAGGCCGCAGCAGCCAGGGCGAGAGCTGCCCCTGGCGAATGGCCGGGTCCAGTTCATGCGCCACCCAGACCACCATCAGCTGCGAGACCAGCCAGGTCGCCAGAAAGTAGGTGGCGAACTCGGCCGGCGAGTAGCCGCGCACCTGCCCGCCCGGCGCGGCCGCCGCCTGCGCCATCCACACCAGCATCATGACAAGTGACAGGGTGCCCGAGAGCATCCAGATAATCACCTCAGCGCGGTACTCGGCCATCAGGGCAAACTGCGTGGAAAACAGCACGCGCAGCCGGCGCCACGCCCAGGTCACAGCGCGGCCTCGGGGGCCGGGTGGGCAGAGGCCGGCGCCGAGCGGGCACCAAACAGCTCGGCCATCACGGTTTCGATGGGCGGGTCCTCGACCGTCAGGTCGGCCACATCCAGCCCCGAGAGTAGCCGCGCGGCGCGTTCGCTGACCTCGCCGCGCGGCACTGTCAGTTCGGCGCTCAGGCCGTCGCTGGACACCACCTGGCCGAACGCCGCCAGTTCGTCACTGGTCGCGGGGCGGCGCAGTTGCAGCCGGATGGTCTTGCCGCCGCTGCCACGTTCGGTCAGGGCGTGCAGGTCACCGTCAAACACCAGTTGCCCGGCGTCAATCACCAGCACGCGCTGGGCCAGGGCGGTCACGTCGGCCATGTAGTGGCTGGTGAGCATCACGGTAGCGCCGTGGCGCTCGTTGTACTCGCGCACAAAGGCCCGCACGGCTTCCTGCATATTCACGTCCAGGCCGATGGTGGGCTCGTCCAGAAACAGCACCTTCGGGCGGTGCAGCAGGGCGGCGGCCAGTTCGCACTTCATGCGCTCGCCCAGAGACAGCTTGCGCACCTGCTTTTTCAGGATGCCCTCCAGCCCCAGCACCTCGGTAAATTCAGCCATCGTGGCGCGGTACTGCTGGTCGGGAATCTCGTAAACGGCCTGGTTGATCAGAAAGGAGTCCAGGGCGGGCAGGTCCCACATCAGCTGCTGTTTTTGCCCCATGACGAGGGTGATGGTTTTCAGGAAGGCGCGTTCGCGGCGCCGGGGCTCGAACCCTGCCACCCGCGCCGACCCGCCCGATGGATGCAGCAGCCCCGAGAGTATCTTGAGGGTGGTCGTCTTGCCGGCGCCGTTGGGCCCTAAAAAACCCACAATCTCGCCGGGGGCCAGCTCAAAGGAGACGCCGCGCACCGCCTCCACCTGCCGGGTTTTGCGGTTCACGAACGCTTTGACACTGCCCACAAACCCCGGCTCCTTGTCGTGGACAGCGTAACTTTTACTCAGGCCTTGCACCTGAACGGCGGCGCTGGATGGCTGGCTGGTCATAGGTGGCCTCAGCCTAGAGCAGCGGTCCCTGCCCGGCGGCAAGGTGCGCCTA
>NZ_WQLB01000064.1 GCF_009755355.1 Deinococcus arboris
ATGCTGGTCGTCAGGGCGTCCTCGTACGCCTCGGTGTATCCCGCCCACTGGCTCCGGGCTGACAGGTCGTCTGGGTTGAACTTCCAGTGCTTGGTTGGATCATCCAGACGCGCTTGCAGCCGCTCTTTCTGTTCCTCTGGGCTAATGTGCAGGTAGAACTTCAGAATGCGGGTGCCGCTGTCAGTCAGCAGAGCCTCGAAGTGGCGAATCTGCTTGAGACGGCGCTCGGCGGTCTGCTGATCTATCAGGCCACCGACGCGCGGCACCAGCACATCCTCATAGTGGCTGCGGTTAAAAATACAGACCAGACCATGCTGGGGCACCTGGGCATGGACCCGCCAGAGGAAGTCATGGCCGCGCTCGACCTCAGTGGGCACCTTAAAATTGGCGACCCGCACGCCGTTGGGATTCATGGCTCCAAACACGTGCTTGACCGTGCCGTCTTTTCCGCCAGCGTCGCGGGCTTGCAGGACCACCAAAAGCGCCTGCTGCCCTTCAGCAAACAGGCGCTCTTGCCAATCGGCCAGCTGGGGCAGCAGAGTCTCCGTTAACCGGCGCCCCTCGTCCTTGGACAGCCCGCCGTCGTCATCGGTGGCCCAGTGCCGCAACTTCACCACTTTGCCGGGCCGCACGCGGTAGTCCTCAGGGTTCATGCCCCGGAGGGTAGCACCCCGTCCGGTGCGGTCAGCTTGAGGGCACGTTCAGCGATTTCCTCCCATTCGGCGGCGGTTTGCCGGCCTGCATCGAATTCGGCAGACAGCTGGGCGTGCAGTGCGCGCAGGCCGGCATGCTCTTTGGGTAACTCGGTGCCCGTGTGCGCCTTAATCAGGAAAATCAGGCCAGCCAGGCCACTGTCTTTGGTCAGGCTGAGCTCCAGCGGTCGGCCCAGCAGCGCCGGGACGTTAAACGGCGCGTACATCGGCCAGAACTTATTAAGGCCGTCGGCATGAATCCCGGCGCGGGTGCGGTGGGCGTCGCGGCCATACAGAGGGTATTTGGCGGGGACGCCCTGCCCCAGCTCTTCATAGAGACTGTTCAGCTCGTTCAGAACCGTGAAGTCGGCGCCGCTGCTCAGGCCCAGGCCCATCAGGTGCAGCAGCACGCCTTCGAGCGGCGCATTGCCAGTGCGCTCGCCTTTGCCCAGTAAGGTGCCGTTGATGGCGGCGCACCCGGCCATGACAGCTGAGAGGCTGTTCGCCACGACCAGATGTGTGTCGTTGTGGGGATGAAACTCCAGTAACTCGCCGGGCACGCCGGCCGCTTGCAGGTCGCGCATGAGGCGGGGCACGCTGCGCGGCCAGGCGACGCCGTCAAGGGGCAGGCCCACCCCCATCGTGTCGCAGACCCGGATGCGGGGCGCCTGCGCAGCAGGATAGGCGGCCGCCAGGGTCTGCACCGCCTCGACAAAGGGCAGAATAAATTCACGCGGAGCGCGGGTGGCGTCTTCCAGGTGAAGCCGGGGCCGTAAGCCAACGTCCAGCACGGCCTGCACGGCGTCCAGATAGGTGCGCGCCGCCTGCGCCCGCCCACCCGGCGTGAACTTGTAAAAGGTGTGATAGTCGCTGGCGCTGGCCAGCATGCCGGTTTCCCGGACCCCCAGGCCGGCCACCAGCGCCGCGTCGCTGCGGGTGGCCCGAATCCAGGTGGTGGGCTCGACCGGGTGACCGCCGTGCCAGCGCTCTAGGGCGCCTTCCAGCATGGCGCGGTCAGCAGGGCGATACACAAAAAACTCGGCCTGCCGCAGGGCACCGCTTTGACCGGAGAAGCGGCCCATCAGGTCGTAGATGGCCAGGCCAGTCTCGACGGTCAGGGGCAAGCCGCCCTGTTGCCCGTCCCGGTGGGTGGTTTCGGTGGTCCAGGCCTGCGCAGGCAGCGAGGCCGGCCGCTCATTCGGTGCCCACACCACCTGCGGAAAAGCGTCTTCGGGAAAGGCGGCAGGAAAGAGGTCGGGGGCCGTCACATCCTGAACAGGCGTGTGGGTCATAGCTGCACGGTAGGCCGGGGCCGATGTGTCGTCAATCTTGATTGAGGAATCAATGTTAGCCTGAAGAGGTGTCGTCTCTGACCACCTCGCAGGCCTGCGCCGCCCTGGGCGTAAAACCTGCCACCCTGTACGCCTATGTCTCGCGTGGCCTGATTCGCAGCGAGCCGGGACCGGCGGGCACCCGCGAGCGCCGCTATCACGCCGGTGATGTGCAGGCCCTGGCCGCCCGGCAGGCCACGCGCCGCGACCCCCAGACAGCGGTGCAGGACGCCCTCCAGGGCAGCCTGAACTGGGGCGCCCCTGTGCTGGACAGCGCCCTGACCGCGTTGACAGACGGCCACTTGCTGTACCGGGGCCACGACGCCCTGGTCCTGGCCGAGCGGGCAACCGTGGAGGAGGTGGCGGCCCTGCTCTGGACTGGCGAGCAGGGTCAGCCTGCCCCCTTACCGCTGCGCGCCCGCCTGAACCTCAGCCGGCCTCAGCGGGGCGCCAGCGCCCTGGAAGCGCTGGGGCACGCCCTGACAGCCGCAGGCGCACACGACCCAGCGGCCCTGGACGCCCGGCCCGAGGCCAGGGTGCGCCACGCGGCCCGCACCCTGAACCTGCTATACGCCACGGCCGAGCGGCAGGCGGGCGTGCCCCCGGCGCCTGATCTGCCGCTGCATGAGCGCCTGGCGCGTGCCTGGAGGGTGCCGGGCCACGCCGACCTGCTGCGCCGCGCCCTGGTGCTGCTGGCTGACCATGAACTGAATGTCAGTGCGTTTGCGGCGCGGGTGACGGCCAGCAGTGGGGCCAGCCTGCCGCACTGCACGCTGGCGGCGCTGTGCGCCTTACAGGGGCCACGGCATGGCCTGGCCAGTTTGCATGCCCACGACTTGCTGCAGGACACGCTGGCAGGAGGGGCCGGCGCCGCGCTGCGTCAGGCGGGGCGGCGCACGGGACACCTGCCCGGCTTTGGTCACCGCCTCTACCCAGAGGGAGACCCCCGCGCCGCCGCTCTGCTGGGGGCGCTGACGGCAGCGGCTCCGGAGGCGCCCGTCGTCCAGGCGGCACACGCCCTGCAAGCAGCGGCTCTGGCTGAAACGGGCGAACGCCCCAACGTGGACCTGGCGCTGGCCGCCCTGGCGCACCTGCTGGGGCGCCCGGCCGAGGATGCCGTGACCCTGTTCGCCCTGGCAAGGGCGGTGGGCTGGCTGGCCCACGCACTGGAAGCAGGTCAGAATGGTGGGCTGCTACGGCCCCGCGCCCGATATGTGGGACCGGTCCGGGTGTAGTCCAAAGTCACCCTTTGTTGAGGGCCTTCTGGCCTGGGGTTTCCTCCGACCCGTACTCCTCCACCCTGCCGACACTGGTTTGAGGGGACGGCGAAGGCGATTCCTAGAGCTTCACCCTTCTGAATCCAGGCTGGGTCAATCAGTGTGCTGATCTCAAAGTTCAGAGAGTGGCCAAGGGGACTAGCTTCTTGCCCCCGTCGCTAAATGACACGCCCAGAACAAAGCCTTCTGAGTGCCGCAACTCTACAAGTGCGTCCTTCGCACTTCCCCTTGGTCATCAGCATGACCAGTGTGTTAGGCCGCCGTCTGTCTCTCTGGTGTGCTGGCCCGGATGAGTTGAAAGGCCGCGCCACCCAGCACCGCAATCAGGGCCGCGCCCGCCAGGGCCAGGCCCAGGGCTGCGCCCAGGCCGACTTCCTCGGCAATGAAACCGATGGCGGGTGGGCCCAGCAGAAAGCCGCCGTAGCCCAGGGTCGCCACCTGGGCAATCCCGCGCCCGGCCAGGGCGTGCCCGGCCACGCCGTACATCACCGGCACCACGTTGCTCAGGCCCAGACCCGAGAGTGCAAAGCCCACCGTGGCGAGCAGCGGCTCCCTGGCCAGCAGCGCCAGGGCCAGCCCGGCGGCGGTCAGGAGGGCGCCGCCGCGCACCGTGCGCTCATCGCCCAACCGGGTGCGCGCGCGGTCCCCGAACCAGCGGCCCAGCGTCATGGCCGCCACGAACGCGGCGTACCCGACGCCCGATTGTCCACCCGGCACGCTCAGCACGTCGCGGAAGTACAGCGCCGCCCAGTCGTAATTGGCGCCCTCAGCCAGCATGCCCAGAAAGCACAGGACGCCCAGCAGCGCGGCCGCCGCGCTGAGGGGGACCCGCCGGGGGGCCTGGGCACTTTGCGGGGCAGGCGCCTGGGTCTGGTCTGGCAGCAGAAAACGGCCCGCCACCAGGCCCACCAGCGCCGTCACGCCCACCACCAGCCCAGCGTGCGTGGTGAGCGGCACGCGGCCCACCAGCAAGGTGCCCAGGCCCGCGCCCAGCAGACCCCCCAGGCTGAAATAGGCGTGCAGCCGGCTCATGATGGGCCGGGCCAGGCGCTGCTCCACTGTGACGCCCTGCGCGTTCATGGCCACGTCCATGCAGCCGTTGAGCGCGCCCAGCAGGGCCAGCGCCGCCACCAAGGCAAAGAGGTTGGGCGCTACAAAAGGCAGCAGCAGCGAGAGCATGCACGCCACCGTGACCACCCAGGTGACACGGTGACTGCCGTACCGGGCTGTCCAGCCGCCTGTAAAGGGCATGGTGCAGATGCTGCCAAGGCCCACCGCCAGCAGCGCCGTACCGATCTGCGCGGCACTGAGATTCAGGGCGTCGCGCACGCCGGGAATATTCACGCCCCAGGTGGCAAACAGAGCGCCGTTCACCATGAAGATGGCACTGACCGCGCGGCGGGCGGCCTCGGCGGCGGGCGGCGTGGAGCTGGGCTGGGTCATAGAGGAACCTCGGGAACAGGCAGAAGCAAGAAGGTATCTGAAACGATTCAGATACGTAGCCTATACGCTACCATGCCGTCATGTCACCCGCCAAGCCTGCGGCCTCTGTTCCCCGGCCCTCTGCCGGCCGCATGACCCTGCGGGACGTGGCGCGGGCTCTTGGGGTCAGCGTGGCGACCGTCAGTAACGCCTACAACCGCCCCGACCAGCTCAGCGCCGAGCTGCGCAGCCGCATCCTGAATGAGGCGCAGACGCTGGGCTACCGCGGCCCCGACCCGCTGGCCCGCAGCCTGCGCCGGGGCCGCACCGGTGTCCTGGGCGTGGTGTATGACGCCCCACTGGATTACGCCTTTGCCGACCCGGCGGCCGCGCTGTTTCTGGGCAGCGTGGCGCGGGCCGTTCAGGGTGAGGCCCTGAATGCCCTGCTGCTGGCCAGTCCCCACGAGCCGGACGCCGACCCGACCGGGCCGGTCTGCAGCGCCAGCGTGGACGGCTTTATCGTGTACTGCGCCGCCGAGGGGAGCCCGCTGCTGCGCGCCGTGCTGGGGCGGCAACTGCCCACCGTGTTGGTAGACCACGCCCCCCACCCGGCGGCCCTGGGTGTGGGAATTGACGACGCTGGGGGGGCGCACCAGGCCGCCGCGCATCTGCTGGCCCTGGGCCACCGCACCCTGGGGGTCATCTGCCTGGAACTGGCGCCGGCCCGCGCCGCTGGCCCAGTGGCCCCTGAGCGGGAGGCCCGCATCAGCTACCACCCCACCGCCGCGCGGCTGTCGGGCTACCGCGCCGCCGTGTCGGCGGTGCCGGGTGCAAGCCTCTGGCCCACCGAGACCTTGCAGAACACGCCAGAAGAAGGCGAGGCCCGCGCCCTGGACCTGCTGCGCGCCCACCCGGAGGTGACGGCGCTGCTGTGCATGAGCGACGTGCTGGCCCAGGGCGCCCTGCGCGCCGCACAGACCCTGGGCCGCCGCGTGCCCGAAGACTTGAGCGTGATTGGCTACGACGACCTGCCCAGCAGTCCGGCCCTGAACCTGACCACCGTGTGGCAGCCCACCGCCGACAAGGGCCGGGCGGCGGGCGAGGCCATGCTGGCGCTGCTGCGCGGCGAGGCCGCTCAGGGACTGACCCTGCCCACCCGCCTAGTGGTGCGCGGCACCACGGCGGTGCCTGCCGAGGCGGCGGCTGCATTACCCTGAACCTCAATGAAGATTCTGGTGGTGGGCGGCGCAGGCTATATCGGGTCCCATACGGTGCGGCAACTGCGCCGGGCGGGGCATGACGTGGTGGTCTTTGACAACCTCAGCAGCGGTCACGCGGCGGCGCTGCCGCCCGAGGCAGCCCTGGTGCGCGGCGATCTGCTGGATGAGGGGGCGGTCAAGGCCGCCCTGGTCGCCCACCAGCCTGACGCCGTGATTCATTTTGCCGCCCTGATTGAGGTCGGCGAGAGCATGCGCGCGCCCGCCCGCTACTACCGCAACAACGTGGTGGGCAGCCTGAATCTGCTGCAAGCGATTGTGGAGACGCGCAAGATTCCGCTGGTGTTTTCTTCCACCGCTGCCGTGTACGGCACCACTGACGCCGTGCCCATTCCTGAAGATGCACCCATGCAGCCCGAGAGCGTGTACGGCGAGACCAAGCTGATGACCGAATGTATGATTCACGCCTTCCATACAGCCCAGGGGCTGCCGTATGTGGTGCTGCGTTACTTCAACGTCTGCGGCGCGGCGCCTGAGGGCGACATTGGCGAGGCCCACGCCAGCAAGTCGCACCTGATCGAACTGGCGGCCCTGACGGCCCTGGGCCAGCGCGAGAAGATGCTGATTTTCGGGGACGATTACCCCACCCCCGACGGCACCTGTCTGCGCGACTACGTGCATGTGCAGGACCTGGCGGACGCGCATGTGCTGGCGGTGGAAGCGCTGGTGAAAGGCACGCAGCAGGCCGCCACCTACAACGTGGGGCTGGGCCACGGCTTCAGCGTGAAAGAGGTGCTGGACGCGGTGGACGCGGTGGTGGGCACGCCGGTCCCCCGCGAGGTGGCCCCGCGCCGCGCCGGGGACCCGCCCCGCTTAGTCGCCGACGCGGCGCGCATTCGTCAGGAGTTGGGCTTTGCGCCCCAGTTCACCGACCTGCAAGAGATTGTGCAGACCGCCTGGGAGTGGCATAAGAGGCATCCACACGACTTCAGAAAATGAGACTCATTTCCTGCCAAGCAAGGGTGTCAGAACGTGAGATGTCTGATGAAGCCAGATATTAAAACTATCCTGTGCCTTTCAGACACGCATCTTCTCCAATACGAAGTGGAAACCAGCACTCTATATCTGGACATTGTGGGACATTACGGCGAATACAGGCTCAAGCTGAGCAATTGCTCGTTGCTAAAAATTGATTTCCTCGGGGAATTATCTCCTGGGAGCGGGTCAATCCACGAAGCCGATGTGTCTGCTGAAACACTGATGTTGGAAATGGTAGATAGGCGCATCACAGTGAATTTTGGAGAATTGCAACTGATTCAATTGAGCGCCGGTCTTAATCATTGATGTGTTTTAACCGGGGTCGTCCTGCATCAAAGACTGGGCGGGCAAGAGAAGTT
>NZ_WQLB01000065.1 GCF_009755355.1 Deinococcus arboris
GACGAAGATTTTGACCGCCCTGACCGCCCTCGCCCTGACCGCTGGTGCAGCGTCCGCAGAAACGAGGAGTAGCAGCGGCAGTCTGAACCTCAATTTGGGCAGCAGCGTGACCGGACTGCTGAGCGGCAACGCCCAGAGCACTGAGGGACAGAACAACAATCAGAGCAGTGGCAGTGTGCTCGGCGTGGCGGGCGCAGTGCTCAACGCCGATGTGAACGCCAGTGGGCAGAGCAGCAGCACCGATGACGAGGGCAACAGCTCGAACAGCCAGGGTGAACTGAACCTGGGCCTGGACAGCGCGCTGGGCGCGATTCTGAGCGCCAGTGGCCACAGCTCCAATGGTGAGAATGGCAGCCAGAGCAGCGGCAGCCTCCTGGGTGGTCTGACGAGTGTGCTGAACCTGGATTTGAATGCCAGTGGCAGCTCGACCCAGACGGGCAACTAATCTCCTGATCAGACGGGTGTGATGACAGACCACGGAGCCCCGCTTTGAGCGGGGCTTTCGCTTGCTGCTTTCAGGCAGAACCGCAGTCACTTGGGCGCACCTGTTCGGGGTGCTCGTGCTGTCCCGCGCGAGTGCGCAGTGTGCAGTTCCCCTCAGCCACTGGGCACACATGAAGGCTTGGTCTAGGGCATGACAGACCCTGTCCTCCATCTAAGCGGCGCTGGGCCGCATAAGACTCTGTATCCAGGCCAACACAACAGGTCCGGTGGAGGTCCTTATGCGTCCAACGTCACCCCCACAAGCACCACCTGTCGGTGTTTCATCCTCGCTCCGTCCTCGTCTTCCGCTCGCTCATCGCCTCGACCTCCACGAAGCCCGGTTGGTGGGCTGGTGGGCCCTGCATGGCATCACCCTGCTCCGCCTCTCGCTCGGGCTCGTGTTCTTCTGGTTTGGCGCCCAAAAGTTCATCCCCGGTCTCAGCAGCGCCGAAGACCTGGCCACACGCACGATCTCCGTGCTGACCTTCGGGCAGTTGCCCGCAGCGATCAGTCTGCCCGTCCTCGCGACCTGGGAATGCTTGATCGGCTTAGGGCTCCTGACCGGCCGATATCTCCGTCTGACCCTGCTGCTCCTGTTCGGTCAGATGGCCGGCACCTTCCTGCCGCTCGTCTTCTTCCCGCACGAAACGTTCAAGTTCGTGCCGCTGGTTCCGAATCTGGAGGGCCAATACATCATCAAGAACCTGGTCCTCATTTCTGGCGCCTTGGTCGTTGGCGCGTTATCACGCGGTGGCGCCCTTATTGCCGATCCCAAGGCCGCACGTGCCGCTGAGCAGACGCAACGACTGCATGCCCGCTTTCGCCGCCGGTTCCACCGTGAGCCCTGAGCACCAGCGCCACTTGACCAGAAAGAGCCGCACTGGCCCCAGGGCCAGTGCGGCTGAATGGCGCCGGGTTACAGCGCGAGAATCTTGCTGAAGTCGCCGCTGAGGCCGTCGGGGAAGAAGCCACCTTTGACGGCGCCCGGGGCCAGAAACACGATGTTCCCCACCTGACGGGGTGTGCGGCTGTAGGCGATGCTGTTGCTGTCGGCCAGCACGATGTTCGCCGCGCCCGCTTCCACGATGCCCTGATCAGTGTCCAGGGCGCCGTCCACGCTGTCGCGCAGGTTGCTGATGGCCTGCACTACGTCCGACACCTTGAGGGCCGAGGTCACGTCCGTGTTGCGCTGCTGGTACAGCAGGGTACGGATCATGCCGGCGTGGTAAGCCTCGACCGCCAGAATGCCGGCTGCATTTTCCAGGTTGCCGCCCGCGCTGGTGTCGGTCAGCAGGCGCGCGGCGCCCTTGTAGGCGCTGACGCCCACGTCCTCAAAGATAAAGGCGCCGTGCAGGAAGAACAGGTCGTTGGCAAAGGGGTTAAAGCCGGTGATGGCCCCGCCCGACGCCGCCGCGCCCGCCGCCGCGAAGGCTGGTCCCAGATCCAGGGTGGGCTGCGCTACGGCGCCCAGGCCCAGCACCTTACGAATAATCTTGACGTGGTTCAGTTCGTCAGTGGCGACTTCGTTGGCGTAGGCAGCCACATCGGCCGAAGCGAACTTCACGCCGTTGCCGTTCTTGCCGGTAAAGCCGGCGGGTAGAATGACCTTGCTGCTGTTGCCGCCGGCCGCGTCCAGTTCCTGCAAGCGGCCCACGGCCGCCAGGTAAAACGCTGCTTCCAGGTATTCCAGGTTGAGGGCGAAGTTGAAAATGGTGGCGTCCAGATTGGGCCGGGCGCCCATGCCCATCGCGGGAGCGCAGCCCGCCAGCAGGCCGGTGGCGGCGGTCGCGCCGGCCACGCCAAGGAACTTGCGGCGGTTGAAGGTAGAGTCAGTCATGGTGGTCCTCCGAGACGGGAAAGAGTGCTTGGGGTCGTGGTCGTGCTCCAGCAGCATATGAAGTGCTTCCAGAGCACGCCCTAAGAAAAGCCTCATCCTTCCCACTCATGACCGAGCACCGTGCGAAGGCCGCGTCCCAATGGCAACGGTCGGTCAAGGCGGGCGACGCGACTCAGTGGGCCTCTCGCTGCTTCAAGTTCAATACGGTTCAACTGGACTTCAACTGTGTGGAACCATACTAGAAATTATTCGTCTACAACGCCGTTTTTCTTCTTAGGGTAAGTTTCTACTCCTACTCTCACTTGAGGCCAAATACAAGTTGTTTGACGATGAGGCCGCTGCCCACGCGTGGATCAGAGACCACGTCACCGTGCATTGAACGGCTGGAGACACGCCGCAATGTGGCTCGCCCTGAGTGTGGCGAGAGGCCCTATGCGCTTTGTCTGCTATCAGGCTGGACTGTCCTGCACGCGTCGGATGAGGACGCCAGCGACACTGTAGACACAGGGCTGGACAGCGGGGTTCGTGAACCAGAACATCCGGTTGTGCTCACCCTGGACGGCCCGAGCCCGTTCGGCCGCTTGCGTGACCCACGTGGCTGTGCCTTCAAAGCGGTGTTGCGTGTCATCGGTGAGCGTCAGGGTGAGGGTAGCCATTGCTCCAGCTTACGCAAGTCGGCGCGAGGCGCCATGGCCCGGCCTCACGGCCGGTGAACACCCCCAGAAACCGTCAGGCCTTTTCTAGGTTGAGCAGGGTCGCGCGCGACACCAATGGGGGGCGCCGTATCAGGCTGGACTGATAAGGTAAGCCAGACCACCAGAATGCCCCAGCCACGCTTGCTCAAAGGCCTGACGCGGGTAGACCCGGCGGACTTCCGCGTCGGTGGATGCCGCCGGGTCATGGATCACGGGGTCACCCTGAGAATCAAAGCCCCGAAGGACGACCAGATGCCCGTCACTGCTGGTGACGGGGGCGCCGGGCAACTCGCCCGCCTGCCAGGCCACACTCAGGATCGGGGCAACGCCGCGGGCCAACTCGTCTTCCGCTGCTTGGAGGTCCAAGAGGCGCGTCAGGTACGCGCGATACCCGAGTTGGCCGGCGTGGGCTACGTTGAAGGCCCAGTTGCCGGCACCGCCGTACGCTTGGTCGAAGACGGCGGCGGCCGTCTCCGGGACAGAGTGATCGGTGCCGAGGCTGTGCAGCACCATGCTCAAGCAGGTGGGACTGCACCAGCCGCTGCCACCCTCATGCACCATCTGAGAGCGCTGCGGCAACGCCAGTTCAGTGCCCCAGTGTTCGGGCCGCCCCAGGCGGGGAACGGTGGCCTGCTGCTGCGCATGGTCCGTCGTACAGAAGGCCAGGAGGCGCAAGGTACTGTCCTGGCCCGTGAGGTGAACACGATACTGAAAGTGCTCCGCGTGAAACTGTAGACTGAGCGTGTCTGTCAGGACGCGGCCATCCTCGTCTTGCTGGTGATTGAGGCTGGTCCGCTCAGCGCTGGGGGTCCAGGTGCCGAAAGTCCACCAGCGGGTCCAGTCGCCTGAAGTGCGGCGGACGCGCACGTCCACTGTGCAGGTGCCGTGTGCGGTGAGGGTGGCATTCCAGGAAGGCAGCAGTTGGTCGAAGGGGAGTGCGGTGAGGGTGGGACTGAGAATGGTGCCCTCCGGGCCATCCACGGTCAGGCCCTGGGGCGTCTGGGTTACTCCATTGAACTGCGCGCCGGTCCAGGCGGCTGGGGTGTCGTGGATCAGCAGGCGGCTTGGCAGAGGACTCACAGTACTGGTCACTGTAAAGGCTTTTGGCGGAGGAACATCGTCATTTTGCTGGTTGCAGATCGTGCTTGCCATCTGCCAGGGTGAGCTGTGTGACCAGTTGGACGACGCAACAGTGCAGGAGATACGGGTTCGTGCCCAGCAGGGCGAAGGAATGGAGATGATCTTCGCTAGCGTCACGTCCCTTAGCATGACCCCATGCGCCGTTTCCTGAGCCTGGGCTGTCTCCTCACATCTGTGGCATTCGCTGCCCCTCTCAATTTCAAGGTTGATCCCGCCCGTCCAAGCGACGCGAGAGATCAAGGTGCGGCTCTTGACCTGCAGTACACGACTCCGGCCTCAAAGGTCGCTCAGCACAGACTGTCAGGGAATCTGAAGACTGGGTTTACCTTGACTTTCCCCACAGCCCCTGTGAAGGCCACTTCGATGACGCTCCATGACCTCATTGTCCGCAAACAGGATTGTCCGGTATTCAAACAACTGGACGATACTTTTAAGGGCAGCGTTGCTCAGCTCTATGTTCGGGCAACAAACCCGGCGGACGACAACCAAATTCTCTTGGAGCGCGGCATTACCTCTGGGAAAGAACGCTCAACCTATGAGCGCTTATACCTGGTATATGTACGCGATACCGTACGCCTTAAAAATAAGATGGTGTGTCAAATGACCCCCGACAGTACGTTGACGTACCAGTATGACGTGGCCCTACGAAGCGGCTGGAACGTGATTGCCGTTCGCTTCTCCGACGATTGGGGTACCCCTTCCGTCTTTACTGTGAGCATGACGAATCTCCCAGCCACGCCGCCTACATTTTGGGCGAGTCGGTTGCGGTATTAGACCTGACGGGAACACTCGCGTAGGAATTGGCCGTAAGGTTGGTGGACATGCTGTGAACGCCTGACGCTCCATTTGCGCCTCGTTGCGCTGCCGCTGACCTGGCTGATCCATTGCTTGCGGCAAGTCAGATTTGTCTGCTGGAAGCAGGACGGCGATGGGGCTCGACCAGTACGTTATGGGTGTGAGGCTCAATAGACTTCATGTCATTCGATACTGGGTTCTGGGCTTCATCCCCTTGTTTACGCTTTGACATGGCATGGGGCTCTCTAGTCTTGCTCTACGTTCGGCGGACCTCTGCCGTTCTCCCGCGTAAAGTGGATTTACGATGAACTTGAGACCTCTTACGCGGACTGGATTGGCTGGGCTCAGCCTGTGGAGCGCGGCAGGCGCCTGCCAGTTCGATTTTGAAGGGATAGAAGCTGATAACACGCTTCAGGTCATGTCACACAGGCGGGTGCCCTGTGCTCAGCCGAGTACAGCCTTCGTGAAGTACACCTGCACGGTGTATCCCAATAAAGCGCCAGCGGTGATCGCATCCCTGGTCTCCACAGCGTGGGGAGGCCCGCAGACCTGGCAGGGTCAACAATGGATTGTGCGGTCTTTCCCAGACCGGATCTATAGCGTGCGTCCACATGGCCAAGGCAGTCTGGTCCACCTGTCCGATCAGTTGAGGGCCTATGAGGTGCTGTCCGACCAACTCCAAGCGGCGATCAAGCGGTCCACAGCCATCAATCCTGCTGCCAACCTTACCTGTAAGCAACTCGGGCTGCAGGATAACCGCCATGTCACGTTTCAAAGTTGCCAAGTGCAGTGGCCGGTGGAGCGCCGCTTTCCGAAGAACAGCGTCCTTGATGTCGATCAAGTGGGCACGCCGCTGATCACCTTCATCTTGCGCACAGTTCGTGACGATTCCCTCCAGGTCAAGGTGCGATACACGTTTGCAGAGCTCTCCATGATAGAGGGGAGGTCGGATTGCGGTTCCAGCGAACAGTTCAGGCTCTCTGTGACTCGGTGAGGACGCCGCGCTGTGTCACTGTTCGCGCCAGCTCTGAGAGCCGGAAATAGGGTTGCTCAGCAGCGTTGAGGAGCGACTCAACGGGTGGGCTGGGCTCACGCGCAGTGCACCTGTGACGTTGCCTGAGTAACAAACAGCGCTTGACCCAGCCCAGCGTGGCTGATCATCACGGGCCGAGGATCAGTGACGTATCTGTGCGAGGAAGACAGCCCTTTCTACCATCCAGTTCAGGGCGTGAGAGGCGCTTCCCCCACTGGGTTGAAGTCTATGCAGCGCCTGTCCTCACCCGTACGCTGTGCGGTGTGTTGATGCTCTGGAGTGGCCTGCTGGGTGGTCTGGCTGTTGCACTGGCCGTGTGGACCGTGCGGCAGGTGCAAAGGTGCCCGGTGGGGTCCTCTTGGCCCCTCGGTGCCCTGCTCGCTCCACCACTCATCCTGCTGCTCCTGATCGGCAGTGTGGGCAGTGGGCAAGCGGCACGTCAAGGCACAGGCCATCCTCCCGAGAGCCAGCGCATGGCCCCTGTGCTCCAGCTTCAGGCCGACTCTCCTCCCCAGGTGTCCTCTACCTGAAGGTGTGAGGCTCTTGCCGCGCTCTTGTTCCGGGCACGCCGCTTGATGGCCGGCGTGCCCGCCTGTCCTCACACCAGCTTGGCCCAGACCTCAATGCACCGGCTGCGCGGCCGATAAGTCGTCTGTTCCTGTCGCCTCCACACTCAGATC
>NZ_WQLB01000066.1 GCF_009755355.1 Deinococcus arboris
TAAGCCTGCAGGACCTGGTGCTTGTGGCCCAGCTGTTGAAGGTCAGGGTCTGGGGGTCTGGTCCGTGCCCTGGCGCTTCACGGACTGGTTCAGCGTTAGGATGTCTGACCTGCCATTCCCGAATGCTCTGGTCAATGCCCAGTGCGCGCACCGAGCTTATTTGCCTTCATACACCAGTCAGAATGCGATATCTGAATCCTTGTCTTGGTCCGTGGCATTGGTCTTCAGACCCCTACAGACTCGAATTGAATCGTTCACAGGAACGATTCAATTCGATCCAGGAGAAGAACCACGGCGTATGTGCAACCCAACCGGGTTGCACACGCCAGAAACGGCAGTCCGTACCCGTTGCACCCCTCCTGTGCCTCAGGGGCACATCCAGCATGGCCTTCAAGGGACACCTTGAGACCAGCGGAGGGTTTCCGCTCTAAGCTCAGGCCAGTGCATAAGCATGGAGCAGACGGACGTTGCGGTGCAGACACCAGCAGGCTGCCGCCGTGAACCGTATGCCCTCTAGCTTACCGGGTCGGTACCCAATCGAAGGTCAGCTGGTCTTCAACCACGCCAATGAGCGTAAACCCATCTTTGACAGGTGAGGCACCGCAGAGCGCTGCCCACGCGGCCACCGCTGGCTGGGGAGCCATGGCATAGACCGCATGCACGCTGTCGCACATCCTCATCATGTACGCGTCGTACTCAGCCTCAAACTCCGGCATTAGGAAAGGCAAGGCCAGACGGGGCGTGGAACCGTCAACCCGAGCCCGGAAAAATGAATTGGGAATCTCCTGCCGGAACCAAAATTCCGCACCTTCAAATGTCCGGATCTCCTGCTCCTGGGGAAATCCTGTAAGTTGCCGGCGATTGACCACCGTGTAAAAGTTGTGATGGTCCATCGTGCCAAATTCTAAATTATGCCTTTCTCCCATGACCTGGGCCAGGCCTCGCTGCAACGCGGCACTGACCCATGGCCTGGGATCAGCAATCACAGTGCTTTGACCCTGTTCTACCAGGGCCCACAGCGCTTCTTCACCGGTACCGAGGTGCTGCCAGAGCCCCAGGTTGTAAGCCACCAACATCTCCTGGGCAAAGGCGGCTGCATCCGCTGGCATCAGGTGGCCTGACACGCCACTCTGCCGGCAGACATGGGCAAGGGCTTGCTCAGCACGCGTGAGAAAGGCCTGGCCGCGAATCGTCTCCGTCAGCGTGGGCTCGTCGCCAGCCTCCAGTTCGTGATGGGCTGTCCGGTGGTCCCGGTAGCCGAGCAGCTGAGCGGCAGCGTTCAGGGCCGTCGTGCGCTGAGTGCTGGTCTTGAGAAAGCGGGGCGCATAAACCTGAACCGCCGTGGCGAGGGTGGCGTGCATTTTGAGCGTCAACATGGGTCTCCCCTGTCGAGCGTGCCACGCCGGCATTGGTTGCACGCTCATGTGAGGTGAGACGTGTTGACGATGGGTGTGCGGTCTGCGCTGCAATCCTGTTCGGCCCCGGCGTGAGGCGGAGGATGAGGTTCCACCTGCACTGTATCAGGCAACGCGTGCCTACGTGAAGCCCAGGTCAGCAGGGGTGACCAGGCGTCATCAGGACTGTCAACCGGAGCGCGGGGCAGAAGGTCAGGGCCTCCGGAGGGTTGCCCGGCGAACGCGTATGCTGGTGCGCGTACTAAGCCTAGCTGTGTTTATAAACTGATCAGACTGCCACAGTTTTCCAACTGACTGAGGGACTAAAAGATGAAGAACGCAGTGGAGGCGAAGTGCGTCAGACAGCTCAAAAGCGTGGCCTGAATCAACCAAAGCTTTGCTTGACCTAGGCATGCACATCCATGGGCCGACCTGTTGCATTCTGACTGGTGTATGAAGGCAAATAAGCTCGGTGCGCGTAATCTGACTCAATTTTGATGACAGATAGCGTCACTGCGCGCAGTAGAAAGAGGCATGTGGCGCAAGGGGAAATGGTCTAGTCTGTCTATTAACACTCGTTATTCTAGTCTAAGCAAATACGCCTATTCCGTTTTTTAGCCCCCTGCCTGATGTGCCGATATTCAGCCGGCACCAATCGGCAGATAATGGCACTAAGGAGTACACAACATGCGTCAGCGCTTCTTCATTCACGATTTCATCCGCCAGCTTGAACAAAGAAGACGATTCTTTGAGCCCCCATTCCTGCCCGTCCACTCAGTCTTCCCATCAACTCAAGACACTCTTTCACGCATGCTGGGCATGCAAACACCACTCAGCACTTTCCATAAGAAAAGTATATCTGGACTCTTATCGACGCACCCTCCTTATTGGATACCGCCCAAACATAAACCACTCCAAATAGATTTCACTACACTTAATGGATTTCTGCGAACCGAAAATTATCTTACCGCCCGCATCCAGTGGCTCAGCACATTCACACCGTACGCAAGCCATTTCATCGATCACACGATACTACAGCTGGAAATTGCTAGAGAAAGGCAACGGCAACAAGAAAAAGAGCGAGATAGAGAACTCAACAAAGTAACGAAGTTTGTCGTTGACATTTTTAAAGAAAGAGGATGGCACATCCTCCCAGTCCTTTACTTCTCAGATTTTCTACTCCCTATCATACTCTTAGACGACCTCAAAGAAGGTTGGGAAGTTGCAGAGCAGACCGCTATTAAATATATGAAGGCGGCACAAAATGATCTCCTCGATTATGTAAAAGATAAGTTGACGGGTATTGGCTTAGAGGATAACATTGCTGCTCAACGACTCGGTTCAATTCAAAGACAGTTCAACCTTGCCTGTGAAGGAGAGAATGTTGATAATGTGGCCTCATTCATGGTCGCCGAGGCCGAAGGAATTTATACCGACTTTACAGCACGCTTAGGCCTGGGAACCGGATATTTTTACACTCGGGAAACTCAAAAGCAAGAGGAAAGAAAGCAAGTTCTGAAGAAGTGGCACGAAAAACTCATTGACAGTGAAGACTTTTACGGTGAAGAGTTTACTCGCCGACACTACAAGATTTTTTCAAAAACAAGAGAAAAGGTGATTCCGAAACGGAATGAAATTCAGCATGGCTCACTGAACTACCGAACTCAAGCCGATGCATTCTGGGCAACTACATTTCTGATTCTCACTCTCGAGTACGTCAACGGCATTTCGCGAATTGTTGAAAGCGAAGAAGACACTTCTCTTCACCAGTGACTCGCTTTAAAGGCCACATCCATACCAACAGCCGTCCCAATGCACGCGCACTGGGGCGGCTCATGCCATTCAGCCAGAAGCAGGCGACGGCAAGCCTTGATAAGCCTTAAGTCCCGAGACTTGATAGGGCCAGTGCGCATCTGCGACAAACTCGTCAAATGCGGCAAGCACCCCCTGCAAGGGTTCCGCCCGCATCGTTGACCAGCTCTCCTGAATAATAAACAGTGCCGCTTGCAAGGTTTCCTGCGCGACCGGCGAGTGAGTCCACGCGCCATCCACATACGGCACCTGTGATACCCGCGTGCGCGCCTGCATCACATAAGCCAGCAGCAGCAGCACCTCCGCCTGCCGCGTCAACCTCGACTTGATGGTCGCGGGCAGATAGGCCCCCAGCCAATCCGCCTGGTGAAACAGTTCGCGAGCGCGCTCCGCTGTGGCCACGACAGGGTGGCGTCGGTCAAAGGTCAAAGTCAACGCGTCCAAGTGCGGACGCAGCCCAATACTCTCAATGAGATCCCAGTGACCTGGCCGACCCGTCGGATACGTAATTCGCTGACGGTGCGTGAGCAGCAAGCCCAGGACCGTCAGGTCTGGCACAGGCAAAGCCGCAGCACAGGCACCAAAACACAGCAGATAGCCTGGATAGGCGCGCAAGGCCCCATACGTCAAACCCGAGAGCCCAACAACCGTGTGCGACGTAAACGCCACCGCCTGCGCAATCTCCTGAACCGCCACCTGTACACGGTCTGTCGGGTCGGCGTCGTGCATGATGACCGCCACCAATTCCACCAGGGGACGCACCACGGCCTCTTGCCCCTCCATGGCCGCCTGAACCTGCGCCTGGACATCAGGATGCACTTCATACGCCTGTTGGGTGGTCAGCCGGTCCAGCTGAAAGTGTGGCAAGCCCTGCCAGCGATCCACGGCAGCAGAATGGGCCTGGAGATAGTGGCCGATGTCGCGGCGAACCATCCGAAGCAGTGTGCGTTCTGGGGTGGCGAAACCGAAGTGAACGGCCTGGATAGAGGTCTGTGGCTGAAGGACAGCGCTGCCAGGCGATTGAGCCGCTGTTTGCGCCGCCTGGCGCTGCTCCACCAACGCCGATTCCAGAGCCACGACATGGTCTTGTAGGGTCCGTTCCGTCTGGCTCCACTGCGCAGCCAGTTCCTCAGTGGTCGGCCGGACCGACGAGGTTCCATGCCGAATCCAGAA
This sequence comes from Deinococcus arboris, assembly GCF_009755355.1. Lineage (GTDB taxonomy): Bacteria > Deinococcota > Deinococci > Deinococcales > Deinococcaceae > Deinococcus > Deinococcus betulae. Next base: position 4,380 of record NZ_WQLB01000066.1, read on the forward strand.
GCCATACTCGTGTTCATTCTCACGGTGGAGTTGCCGCCAAGGCCAGCCCAGACAAGGCATTTCAACAAAATGCAGGGTCTTGTCGTCCTGCTTCAGTTCGTGCACCCGGATAGACAGCCGAAAGTCGACATTATCGCGCAGCAGGTTATTCAACTGCACTTCGCGTTTGTCTGCACTCGGGATCTTTTTCGGATCGTCTGCACGGAGCCCAATGACTTCACGGGTGTTACTGATGCCGATAAAGAGATAAGCGCGGCCACCAGGGGTTTCACGAGGCAGATTGCTGAGGGCCACCAGGTGGCGCAGGAGCTTGACATGATCGGGGGCTTGTTCTTTGAAGTCGTAGTGTGAGGCTTCCCGGTCGGAAGCTAGCGCCTCAGCGAGCAAGGCGTGGAGATCAATGGCGCCATCGGTGCCCAGGGTCATGGAGCACCAGCATAAGAGGTGCAGCTCATTCTGTCAGGCGGTATCAGGTCAGAGGCAAACCGCCTTGATTCAAATCGCTTGGCTTCCATCACCTTCTCGTTTTTGCACTCAATCTTCGTCAAAGGATATCTGACCAAAATCCGTGAGGCCTACTTCTCGTCTGGCAACCGATTGAAGATACGCTCTAGCTTCATTTCTTTCACAGAAAGGATCATTCGCTTCTTCAAAAATAAATTTGATATCCTTCCTTTCATTTTCTCGTGCCCGAGCGATTAAATTAAGGCGCTCATTATCAAAATTGTCAATGATTGAAGTTTTAACAATTCGCTGGAGAGTTAAGTCATCCAAATTGCCAAATGATCTGAAACCCCTAATTTCATATCTAGATTTTTTATTGGAATCCAAGCACTCGAATCTCTTACCTCGCACCTCGTTGATGTAGACTAAGTTGTTTCTATCAACAATAAGAATAATCGTGTTTATATTTTGCTCAAGCATGTAGTCTAGAGAGCGCATTTGATTTTTAGATATTTCGAGATTAAGCTCAGGTAAAAAATTATTACGACTTTTAACCTCTATAACAGATAATTTTCCTCGATACTCTATAAGAAGATCATAATTAACAATATCATAGGTCTCAAGACCGACACACTCCTTAAAATAAAATTGCTCTATGAGATAAGTGACAACCTTCTCTCTGGGTATAGTTGCCAACTTAGCCGACTTATGCCAAGTATTTCCTGCACCATTGTGTCGTTTTCTAATTGGTATCGAGTACGTTTCATCTTGATCCTCAAACAGGATGCGAAATTCTAACTCCAATCCACCACTCTCCTGCTGAGTCTGGTAGCTAACAATCTCAAGATTATGCAAATTGAAATTTCGCATAAGCCATCTCGCACCCTCTACACTTGCCCGATCGCTCGTAAAAGCCGTTAATCTTGGCATCTTATTCCGAAAGGATAGCCAAAGACTGTGCTCTATTCTTGAAATGTATAAACTATCATGGCGCAATACATCTGAATGCAGATTCTCTAAAAGCTGTGATGCCACCAAGTTTTCTGAAATGCTCGAAAGCAAGAATTTAGACCTGTCATCAAAGTATGCAGCCAAATCCCCCAGATCCTCATCCGTCATCTTTACTTCAGACATAGATTCCTTCCTTAAA
>NZ_WQLB01000067.1 GCF_009755355.1 Deinococcus arboris
GGAGGCGCCTAACCCGCTGCCCGCACAGCAAAAGCCCGCCGCGGAAAATGTTCTCCGCGGCGGGCCCCTCTTGGTTCAGGGCAGGGTATTCAGGAAAGGCCGGTGGGCGCCCGAAAAGTTCAGGCCGTCGGCGCGGTCCCAGTTGATGGACCAGGTCATCAGGCCGCGCAGCGCCGGATAGGTCGTGCCTGGGCGGTAGGAGCCGCAGTTGCCGCCGCTGGTCAGGCAGGTGACGGCGCGCTGCACATCCGCTGGGGTCGTGTAGCCACTGCCCGCCGAGCGTGTGCCCGACGGCAAGCCAATCGCCACCTGGTCGGCCCGCAGGCCGGGAAAGCGCTTATTGGGGTTGCCGCCCAGGTTAAAGCCGGTCAGCAGCATATCGGTCATGGCGACGTGGAAGTCGGGCGTGCCGGGCGTGTAGGTGCGGCCGTCGGTGCCGACCAGCGAGCCGGTGTTGTAGTGCTGCACATGTAGCGTGGTCAGGTCGCCGCGCAACTTGTGAATCAGAGGCAGGTAAGCCCCCCAGATGCCGCCGTAACTGGACAGGCCGCCCTGCACATACGCCGTTTCGGGCGCCATGGTCAGAAGAAAGCCTGACCCAAAGCGCGCTTTGAGGCTCTGCACAGCGCCAATCAGGTTGAGGACCGCCGGCGTGGTGGGGTTATTCAGGTCGGTGTCGCCAGGGTTCAGGGCCAGCGAGCCGCCTTCAAGGTCAATGTCCAGCCCGTTCAGGCCGTAGCGCGCGATAATGTCGCCCATCGTCCGCACGAAGTTGTCGCGCGCCGCTGCTGTGTTCAGCTGAATGTGCGCGTTGGCGCCGCCCAGACTGATCAGGACTTTCTTGCCCTTGCTCTGCTGCGCGCGAATCCCGGCGATAAAATCGGCCTCACTCTCAGCGCTGGCGCCGCAGCTTTGGGGCGGGCACAGCACGAAGGCCACCTCACCTTCCGCGCCTCCCGGCTTGTTTTCAGCGAACGACAGGTTAATTACGTCCCAGGCGGGATTGACATCCTTCATGCGGATGTAGCCGCTGCCATTGTCGAAGTTGTGCCAGTAGCCAAACAGCGCGTGTTTCGGCAGAGTGCCAGTGGGTGGGGGAGGTGGTGGCGGGGTGGTCGAGATATTGACAGTGACAGTGGCGGTGGCGGTGTTGGTGTTGCCAGCGGCATCGAAGGCTTTGGCGCTGTAGCTACGGCTCCCGTTGTTGGCACTCGTCACGGCCTCCGACGCCGTGAACGGCGCCGTCGTGTCGGTGCTCAGCAGCCGCGTGCCCTGATAGAACTCCACCTTCGTCACCCCCACGTTGTCCGACGCTGTGGCCGTCAGTGTCACAGTCCCCGCACTCGTCACCGTCCCTGGACTCGCGCTGAGACTCACGGTGGGGGCGGTGGTGTCACCGCCCGGGGGTGGGGTGGTCGTGCCGGCACAGCTGGCGCCATTGAGGGTGCAGGTGTTGACGCCCGTAAGCTGCCCAGAGCCGTCATAGCCCACGGTGACACTGCCGCCGGCGGGGATGGTGGCGCCGCCCCAGGCGTTGGGGGTGATGGTGTACAGGCCACTGCTGTCTTTGGTGATGCTGCCGCCCGCACCCCAGGCGCTGCTGCCGGCAGCGGCGTTACCGTTGAACTTGAACTTGAGGGTCCAACTGGTGATGGCGCTGGGGCCCGGGTTGGTGAGGGTGATGCGGCCGGTGAAGCCCGTGTCCCAGGTCCCCGTGCTGTCAAATGTTGCGGTGGGCCCCGTGGCCTGGGCCTGCAAGGTGGCCTGGTGCGCCACCGGCGCCTGCGTCCCACACGACCCTAGCAGCAACGTAACAGACACAAGGGCCAGTGCGGCGCGGCAATGGATAACAGACATAGGACCTCCATTCAGACGAGAAGGCGAGAACACAAGCGGAGTAAGGAGCGGCGGCGCAGGGTGACGTCGATAAGCCGCAGTGCTCCCTTCCCACGGCAAAGGTCAGGAGCGGCATTCAATCACTCAACAAAAAACGGACGGAGTTGTGGAACTCCATTAGAAAATCACAACCCGATCTCGCATCGGATGTGAAAATTATTATCAGTCTAGACAGCTGTGGTTGAGTCGAAAGATGGCAGGCGGCGGGCGTGGTCTGCGCTAGCGCCACCGTCAATCTGATATGAGGAGACATGCTTGATGAATTTGCGGTGCATGCCCTCCTGACTCCGGAAGAGCGCCTGGTGCGCCAGAGTGTGCGTGCCTTCTGTGACGCCGAACTGCTACCCGAGGTCGCGGCCTGGTGGGACGCCGGCGACCTGCCCGTGCGGGACGTGATGCGCCGGTTCGGAGCGTTGGGGCTGCTGGGGCCCACCACGCCGGAGACCTACGGCGGCGCGGGCGTGTCCTATAGCGCTTACGGCGCCATGATGTACGAACTGGAGCGGGTGGACAGTGGGCTGCGTTCGGCGGCTAGCGTGCAGGGCAGCCTGGTGATGCTGCCCATCTTCGCCTACGGTTCCGAAGACCAGCGCCAGCGCTGGCTGCCTGGCCTAGCCAGCGGCGACCTGATTGGCTGCTTTGGCCTGACCGAACCCGACGGCGGCAGTGACCCCGGCGCCATGCGCACCCGTGCCCAGCGGGACGGGGACAGCTATGTCCTGAACGGCAGCAAGATGTGGATCACCAATAGCCCTATGGCGGACGTGGCAGTGGTCTGGGCTAGGGATGAGGCTGGCACGGTGGGTGGGTTTCTGGTGCCCACGGACGCCCCCGGCCTGAGCGCCCCCAGGATTGAGCGCAAATACAGCCTGCGCGCCAGCGTAACCGGCGAACTGGTGTTGCAAGATTGCCGCATCCCGGCGGCCAATCGTCTGCCCGGCGCCAAGGGGCTTGGGGCGCCGCTGTCGTGCCTGTCCTCGGCACGCTTTGGCATTGCCTGGGGGGCAATGGGTGCGCTGGAAGCGGTTCTTCAGGCCACCCTGGACTACGCCAGCACCCGCACGACCTTTGGAAGACCCCTGGCCGCGCGTCAGCTGGTGCAGGACAAGTTGGCGCGGATGGCCACCGATCACTCGCTGGGCCTGCTGCTGGCCTGGCGCCTGGGAACTCTGAAAGACAGTGGCCAGATGAATCACGCCCAGGTCAGCTATGCCAAACGCAACAATGTGCGCGTGGCCTTGCAGGGCGCCCGCCTGGCGCGCGAGCTACACGGCGGCAACGGCATCACCACCGAATACCCGGTGATTCGGCACATGCTGAACCTCGAAACCGTAGACACCTATGAGGGTACGCACGATATCCACACCCTGATTATTGGCCGTCACCTGACCGGCCAGAGTGCGCTGGAGTAGAAAAGGACGGCACGACAACACAGCCTCCTGGCATCTCCGAGTTAACCCGTAGATAATCCGAGTTAACTCGGATAAACTGCTGGCTCAGGAGGAGCTATGGCCAGACCACCGCACAATGGACCCACCGACCGCGAGCTCACGCTGCTAAAACTGCTCTGGCGCGACGGTCCTAGCACTGTCAAGCATCTGCACAGTGTCTTTCCGCTGCGTCCGAAGCCGGCCTACACCTCACTTCAGACCAATCTTCAGGGGATGTTGGAGAAGAGGTACGTCACCCGGCAGGCCGACCAGCAGGCCCACATCTATGCCCCAGCACTCAGTCAGGCTGAGGTTGAGCGAGGAGCAGTTCACGACCTGATTCGCCGGGTTTTCGATGGTTCAGCCCTGCGGCTGTTCACCACCGCCCTGACAGATGAACAGGCCAGTGCAGAGGAGCTGAGCCAGCTTCAGGCGCTGCTCAATGACCGCCGTGATTAGCCTGCTGGTGACCTACCTGCTGCACAGCACGCTGATCCTGGGGAGTGCTCTGATCCTCGTGCGGTTTTCGCCCTTTCGGCCTGCGGCCGTGCGCGACTTGCTGCTCCGGGGGGCGCTGTGCCTGCCACTGCTGACAGCTGGTGTTGGTCCTGTTTTCTCGGGTCAGGCTGGACCCACCACTGCCGCAAAGCCGACAACTTCTGTTCGGCCCCAGACAGTTTTTCCAGAGCAGTCAGAGATGGCGGCTCACTCTGCGCCGTCCGAAGGTCAGCCTGGACTCTGGCGGGTGCAGGTTTCTGACACAGCTCCTCTCTGGCTGGCGTTGGTGGTCTGGGTCAGTCTGGGTTGCGCGGGCGTGCGCGTTGGGGTGGCCTGGTGGCTTGTTCGTTCGCGGCTTGGCCGTGTGGTAGAGGACCGCGCGCTGACACTCCAGGTTGAGCAGTTGGCCGCTGTTGCAAGGGGGCCGGCCGCACACCTGCGCTGGGCAGATATAGCAGTGCCGTGCGCTCTGGGCCGGCGCACCATTTTGCTGCCGCCGAACATCATAGAACGGCTTTCACCCAGAGAACTCACGGCAGTGTTGGCCCATGAATACGCGCATCTGCGCCGCCATGACCCGCTGTGGACCCTGGGTCTAAGCGTGCTGGCCCAGGTGCTGTGGCTGCAGCCGCTGAACCGCTGGGCACTGACCGCCTGGCGCCGGGCCAGTGAGGAATGCTGCGATCACTGGGCCGCTCGGTCCACCGAGCCGCGTGCCCTGGCCCAGGCCCTGCTCAGGCTGACAGAGCCTGGCCACGCACATTCGCACTCTTGGCCGCTGCTGACTTCGGCAGCCATAGGCTCTACCCATTTGATGCAGCGGATGACCGCACTGATGCGCCCTCTGGAGGCTCCTATGAACCGTTTACACGTTGCTGTCCTGGCCGGCTTTCCACTGCTTCTCTGGGCATTCATATCACCGCTGGCCCTGGCTGTCACCCCAGCCGCGCCGCACGGCGTGGTGGTGCTTGATGCCGGTCACGGAGGCGATGACCCTGGCGTAGTGGGCTTCGTCAGGGAAAAGGACGTGACGCTGGCACTGGCTCTTCAGCTTCAGGCCCAGCTGGAAAAAGGCGGCGTTCAGGTCATTCTGACGCGCCGGGGAGATGAGCGGCCCGCCTTTGAGGAGCGCCTACGGCTGGCCCGCCAACCAGCCAGACTCTTCCTCTCTTTGCACACTGACGCTTCTCCAGATGCTCAGTCGAGCGGCGTCAGAGCTTACGTCTCTTCGGTGGCTCAGCCACACGAGCAGACTTCCAGAGCAGTGGCGGGTCAGCTGTTGGACGCAGTGACCCTTGCCACTGGTGCCAAGAATCTGGGTGTACAGCCGATGGACTATTCCGTTCTTACCAAGGCCTCAGTGCCTGCCGTTCTCTTCAGCGTTGGGTTTGCCACGAACCCTCAGGAGGGCCGTCAACTGCAGAACGCGTCTTATCAGAAACTGCTGAGTACTGCTCTGGCCCGCTCGGTGCTAACGGCTCTGCGCTGACCCCGGCGGCTATAAGGGGGAGGGCAGTGTGAGAAGGGCCCTACGTCACGAGGTCTTGGCCGTTCCGGCTTTGAAGCAGTCATTTGAAAAGACGCTTTCCGGCGCGCGATAACCGTGCAGGCCACCGCCAAAGCTGTCCACCTTGCGCGCCAGGTATAGGTTTGCCAGAGTCTCCTCCCGGCCCCTGTGCAAGTCAGTTTCCAGGTTGCCCAGCGACTTGCAAGTCGATACGTTCAAGTGCATGGCAATCAAAAGAGCGCTGACCGTGCTGAGCACTGGGACAGGCTCGGTACGCTCTTGAAAACCATCCTCGGCTAAGGCACTGACCAAAAGGGCTACGTCATCACACCGCATCAATAGCTCTCCCTGGCTGCTGAACCTGCCATGACTGCATAAAAAAGTCAGGTTCAGAGGCGAGGGTGCTC
>NZ_WQLB01000068.1 GCF_009755355.1 Deinococcus arboris
GGTCAGCCGCTTCCTTGATCAGGGCGATGCGTTCACCACTGGCCCGGATCATGCCGGCCGCCGCTATGCCCTGTTCAATGAGGGCATAGGCACTCTTGCGCGCGGCCACCGCGTGGGCGTTCTCGTACACGCCCGCTTCCTTCGCCGCCTGGCTGAGTTGGTTGAACGACTTCAAGGCTTCCAGGCGTGCGGCCTCGTCAAACTCGCCGGCCGCCACCTTCTCCCGGACGCCATCAGCCAACGTGGCGTAGTCCTGGCGCAGGGACCGCACGGCCTGCTGTGCCTTGACCAGCGCCTCGCCTACTCCTTTGCTGAACTCGACGGCGCGGGTGCCTCCCGCCGTAATGCTCTCTTCCGTGAGCTTCTCAAGGTCAGCCGCGATCTTGTCCTGAGCAGCCTTCAGGGCGTTATCGGCGGCTTTCTCGGCGTTCTTATAAATCTTTTCGCTGTTCTCCAGCTTCAGGGTGCGTGCGGCATCGTTCAGGCTCTTATCGTTCGTGATACCGGCGTCGCGGTCCTGGCGCTCTTTCTCGGCGATGGCCTTCCGAGCGTCATAGGTCAGCTGGGCATACCGCAGCTCGACGGCCGCCACTTTGCTGGCATTCTCGCCGGCCTCGCGCAGGTCACGGGCACGGTCTTCTTCCAGGCGCCCCAGTTCCAGCCGGGCCGCTTCAATCTGCCCCTGGCGCAGCGCCTCATTGATTTTGGCCTTGCGCTGCTCGGCTTCATTCTGCTTCTGCTCGGCTTCACGGTCAGCGGCGTCTTGTTCGCGGCTGATGCGGTCCCGCTCGCTCTGGGCCTTCTTCGCCGCGTCGCCACTCAGGCTGAGCAGCTGCTTGTACTTCTCGCTGGTGGCGCCATTGCGGGCCTGTTCGGCCTTGGCTGCCACGTCAGCGGCCTTGCTGATCGCGTCCAGATTCTTCAGGTAATCAGCGGTGCTGCCGCCCTGATCCTTCAGGGCCTGGGCAATGTCGAGCTGGCCTTTCAAGCGGTCGAAGGTCTGGCCGTACTGAGAGACGGCCTTGTCGCTTTTGCCCGTCTCAAGACCCACCCATTCCAGCGCCTGGGCGGCCAGATCGTTGGATTCGCGGAACTTCTTGAGCGTTTCGGTGGCCGCTTTCCACTTCTCAGCGTCAGGCGCGGCGCCACGGGGCGCGTATTTCTCTACGGCAGCAGTCAGCCGCTGCGCTTCCTTGATATAGGCGTCAAAGCCCTTTTCTGCGATGGCCAATTCAGGGGGGCGAGCACCGTAGCCACTGCCTTGGTAGTACCCCTCTTTGTCTTCTCCCTGGTACTGCAACGAGGTAGGGCTGACCACGTTGCCGGCGCGGTTGTAGCCCATCAGGTGCAAGTGGGGGTAGCTGCCCGCCGTGGTGCCACTATTCCCCACGCCGCCAATCTTCTGACCAGCTTGGATAATGGCTTTCCCACCGCCTGCATCCAGCGCTTCCAGCACGCCTTTGTCGAAGGAGTCAAGGTGGATACCCACCAGCTTCTGCCCAAGGGCGTCCACCAGCTCAAAGACCTTGCCGTTTTTGGCGTCTTCCCGAACGGTTAGGGTGCCGCTAAACGGGGCCAGAATGGGTGCGCCACGAGGTGCACCATAGTCAATGCCATTGTGGGTCGCATTGGCCGACACGGCGCCGTCGTGGTGGTAATCCTTGCCACTGACACCGTAGTCGTTCAGCACCGTGCGCCCGCCCATGCCCAACAGCGTGACGAGGGTTTTCCCGCCGACCAGTGCCGTGCCGTCTGGGATGCCAGTCGTGGACCCAGTCCCGCCCTTCTCTGGTCCGAGGGCGCGGGGACGCTGGCTGGCTGCGGCCTGAATCTTGCCCAGCGTGGCGCCCAGCGTCCCCAGAACCTTCAGCGCCTGCTGCTCCACGCCCTGCGCCATACCTTCCAGCCCGAGGGTGCGGTACTGCGTGGCATTCTTGGCCGCCAGGCTGACCGTGTTCTGCATCAGTTGCAGGTTCAGGGTGACTTTCTCCAACTCGGCTTCGGTAAGGTCGGACTTGCGCAGTCCAGTCTGTTTCAGCCAGGTTGGGAGATCCAGCGTCTCAGCGCCGAACGACGCCTTGCCCTTGAACAGGTTGCCGTACTCGCGGTTGATGGCCACCAGGTCTTTGAGGAAATTCCCTGACCATTCCAGCATCTTGGCTCCAGTTGGTAGGAACGCTTCGCCGGCCTGAATCTGAAAGTTTTTCAAGGCGGCGTTGAACTTTTCCTGCTCTCCACGCACACCTTCCAGTTTCTTGTTGGCCGCTTCGGTGGCCTTTCCAGTGCGATCTAGAAGCTCGGTACGCCGTTCCAGACCAGCACTGCCCTGTTCCACGAGGATGTTGAAGGCACGAATCCCGTCTGAGCCGAAGATGGTTTCCGCCGTGACGGCGCGCTGCTCGGGGGTCAGCTTCAGGAAGGCGGTGCGCAGTTCCTCAACGATCTGGCCCAGATCTTTGAAGCGCCCGTCCGCTGTGAAGGCGCTGAAGCCCAGCTGCTGCATTGCCTCCTTAGCGGCATCGCTGTTCGGGGTCAGAGCTTGTAGAAAGGTCTTGAAGCTGGTGCCCGCATCACTTGCCCCAATCGTCTTGTCGGTCATGAAACTGATCGCCGCCGTGAACTTGGCGAAACTGACGCCTGTGCTGTCCGCTTGGGAGCCCCCAGCAGCAATAGCATCGCTGAAGTTCTCAATCTTCACGGAGGTGCCGTTGACGGCGTTGGTCACGATGTCAGTCACTTGGGCCAGATCTTTTGCCTCCAAACCGAAAGCCTTCGTACTGCCGGCGGCCACCGCAGCGGCAGTGGCCACATCGGTATTGACCGCCTTGGCCAGAATCAAGCTGTTGACGAGGCCACCATCAATGATCTGGGCCGTGTTTAGGCCCTGGCTGCCCAGTTCCTCAATCCCCTTTGCAGCCTCGATACCATCTATGCCCAGGTTGACCAGTTGGGTGCTGCGGGCCACGTCGTTCAGCTGCTGCATCTGAGCCGTGGTGGCTTCGGTAGTGGCCTGGGCCTTGAGCATGGCCGCTTCATAGTCAGCCGCCGCGTTGAAGTTGACGGCCAGGGCGACGGCCGCAGCAGTTGCAGTGGCGGCAATTGCTGTAAAGGCCAGCGCGGTCTTGGCGTCATTGATGGCGGCCTCACACTGCACCGCGTCCTGTTCCCGGCGGGCGTCAGTGAACGATTGAACGTGCTCCGCCGCGCCTTCCACCGCACCGCCCAGGGCTTCGGTAGCCACCTCGGTCGCCGCGCCGGCGGTGGCCGCCGCAGCGCTCGCCGCTGCGTTCTGCTCAAGCTGCTTGTTCAGGCCGTCCAACGCTTGTGAGGTGGTGCTGATCTTCCCGGATTCGAGGATGCCGCCAGCTGCCCCACCCAGCAGCATGCCGCCCAGGTTGCCCGTCACGGCCCCGCTACCCAGATTCGTGGCAATCCCGCTCCGGGCCGCATCACTGAGCCCATTCGCCGCGCGCTTGGCATCGTCCCAGCGGGACCGGATACCGCTGACAAAACCATCCCCCACCATGCGGCCCAGGTACTCCATCACGCGGGAAGGCGAGTGAATGTCCAGCCGCTCGCGCACCGCCGCTTCAATGCCGTCAGCGGCTTTCCCAGCGGTGTCCTTGACCTGCGCCTGGTCGGATTTCATGCCCCGGATCAGGCCCTCCATCGTGTCAGAGCCCAACGTTTCGGCGGTGTTCACCGCTGCCGCGCGCTTGGCGGCGATGTACTGCACGAAGCCGCCCAGCAGGTCGCCGGCCACGCCGAACTGCCCCAGAGCGGATTGCAGGCCCATCGAGACGCCTTCAGCCAGGCCGCCTCTAGGGTTGATGCCCTCGGCCCGGTCAATGGAGCGCTGGGCGCCGGCCGCCACCTGAGTCAGCCGGCGGTAGGCGTCCGTTGTCTTGTCCACCGCCTGCGCCTGAAGCAGGGCCTGGCTGTGGATGCGCCGCTGGGCTTCGAGAAGTTCGGCCTCCCCGATTTGGCGCGCTTTATACATATTCCGGTACGAGACCATCTCGTTTGAGAGGGCGTTCACGCTGGCCATCGAGCGCTGCTTCTCGTCACGCGCGGCCTGGGTGGCCAGCTGGGCCGTCAACCGCAACTGGGCCTGCTGTTCCCGGATGCGGGCGGTGCGCTCAGCCGCAGCGGCGGCCTCTGCCCGGCCTGCTGCCGTCTGGGCACGGTGAGCCGCGATGACCGCCGCGTTCTGTTCCTGAAGGGCACGCATGCTGGCCTGGTACTGCGCGCCCAGCAGCCGGGCGTTCTGGGTCTGCTGCGCCGTCTGCTGGCGGTTCAGGTCGCCCATCTGGGCCAGGTCACGCTTGACACGCTCTATGGAGTTCAGGGACTCGCGGGCGTCCACAGTGATCTTGACGCCGGTTTCGCGTTCCACGAACTGCCGGTACTTGGCCAGCTGCGTGTGCACGTCACCCATATCGAGAACAGGCGTGAGGACCAGATCACCAAGAGAGGTCTGGGTCATAGGGGGTGCCTCCAAAGGGGAATGAAAAACCGCCCACGGGGGGCGGCTTGGTTGAGAGCAGGAGATTTGACTTCTCAGCTCAGTTGATCGTGAATCCCAGGTCGTCTACAAAGAAGTGCTTGTATTGATTGGTACCAGCGATAGAAATGTAGCTCACGTTGTTCCAAGTCACTGTATTGGTCGCCACTGGCTGCTGATTGGCAGCTGAGTTGGAAAACGTTGTTGTTCCAATAACGTTTCCACTCACACCGTAAGCAGTCAACGTTGTTGGTTCTGCTGACTCCCAATTTCCCGCGCTGATGCTGGCGACGTTAAATGTATTTCCGTTCTCTGTGCGAATTCGCATAGGTCCGGCGGTCAAATAGCCCGCGATAGCCTTATGACCATCTGGAAACACTTTGAAACCACTTGCGTTATTTTCAACAAGATAGTGGTTATTATCGCTCGTCTCAAGACGAAGTCCCAAGTCAGTGGTCACAGTTCTGCCTAGATACTGATAAAAAGTATTGCTGTACCCACTACGGTACTGGAAGGTAAGGCTGTCAAATAGGTTTCTGGATGCGGGCACAGGGATGACAGCCGTGAACGCAGCAGTTTTAACGTCTGTTCCACACGTTAACGTGATGGTAAAGGTTCCGCTCGATGTATAGCTGTGGTCCTTCTTCTCCGTGCTGACATCAGCTGGTGTGGGCGTCAAGACGCTTTCCGTCTTGCCGTCGCCCCAGTTGACGGTGCAGGCGGTGGCCGCCGGGTAGGTGGTCTTGACGTAGGCGCGTGCAGAGCTGTCAGTGAGCTTCAGGACATTGAGATACGACTTGGAGGCAACCGCCTGGGCGCTGAGATCACTCGTCAGTCCCAGGTTTTGGAGGTCACGCAGAACAGTCGCTTCAAACGACGCCACGTAGTCCACACCAGCGATAGAAGGTTGGGCGTTCAGCTGGGGCGCAGAAGTCGTCCCGCAGGCGGCGAGCAGCAAGGGAAGCAGCAGTGCAAATCGTTTCATGGGTAGAACCTCGGAGTAGGAGAGTGGCTTACCAGCCGATGTAGTAATCAACCGTGGCGGTGTACAGGCCC
>NZ_WQLB01000069.1 GCF_009755355.1 Deinococcus arboris
TGGCTCTCCCCAAGATCGGAGAGGCACTGGCCGACAGCATCCTCACGGCCTTACAGGCGAAGTAAGCGCCCCAATTCATAGACAGGAGGTGATCAGCCGTGGCGCTGACCCAGGACCAGCAGGACGAACTTGAAGAGTTGGTTGGCCCTGCGGCCTGGGCTTACCACCAGGCGCTGCCGGCAGACCAGCGGGTGAATGTGGAGCGTGCCTTTCGTGTCCGGCAGAGCATTGCGCTCGTGGCTGCTGCGGTGCTGGAAGCGGCGTGCACAGCCGCGCAGCGGGCGGGCGCGACAGTCGCGGCGGCTGTGAAGGGGGTGAAGATTGGCAAGGTCGAGGTGCAACTGGCGGCCACCCAGAGCGGGGGGGCGCAGTCCGGTGATGCGGACGCCTGGTGCGCGCTGGCCGCTGACCTGCGGGCCCAGGTTCAGGCTGACCGGCGCGAGGCTCAACAGCAGCAGGGCAGCATGAGCCTGGATGTGGAGGTGAGCTTTTGATCACCACTACTCAGTTACAGGGGTACACGCGGCCCATCCTAGATCAGGTGTTTCCTGCCCTGGGCCAGACCCTGCGCGTGTTCAAGACCCAGGCCGCCACACCCACCCCTGGTCAGCAGCCCCCACCTGACCTTGACGAGCGCGGCGAACCCATCACGCTGCCGGCCCCTGACCCCACCCCCAGCACGCCCGGCGCCGGCTTACCTATCGGCGAGTACCCGTGCATCGCCTACCAGCTCGATGCCAAGGACAAGGCCGATCTGGGCGCTGACATGGCGGTGCCGCTCTGGGAAGTCGTGGCCCACTGGTCCGCGCCGCTGCATGACCCTGGCCTGCTGTTCGAGGTGTTCGGCGGTGAGCTGCCCAAACCGCTGCTGCTGTCTCCACTGGGCGACATCGTGGATGAAGGCACGCAGCGGCTGTGCTGGACGTTCACCGCGCGCGCACTAGAAGGGCGGTCAGCATGAACGCTCAGCTGCGGTTTCACCCTGACGTGGAAGAGCGACTAAGGCGGCATCTTCAGCCCGCCCTGGAAGTCATCGCCGACACCACGCTGGTTTTTCTCCGCGAGAAGTTGAACCAAGTGGGGAGCGGCGTCCATCACCCTGGCCTGCCCAACCCCAGCAGCAACCCTGGCGAGTACCCGGCTAAGCAGGGCGGCGCGTTGCTGGCCTGCTTAGGGAAAGAGCAGGCCGCTGGTGGCTGGGTCGTTGGTGCTCTGAACAGTGTGGCGCCGGTCCCACCCGAAACCTGGGCGCTGGAGTTTCCAGAGCCGCCGAACAGCTCGATCAGTCGCGCGACCGGGTACGGTGCCCGGCCCTGGCTCTCCAAAGCGGCCAGTGACACGGAACTGGTGCAGCGCATCCGCTCTGCTTTGGCCGCCTTGCAGTAAAAATCCACGCTCTGGAGGTGCTTTCTCTGACCATCGACCAACTCTTGGACAGCTTGGGGGTGCGCCTGGCCCGTGACGATACCGGCGCGGTGGCCAGTCACCTGGTGCCCAACCCTCTGCCTGAACCGGGCACCATCTACGCGGTGACCAGTGAGACCGAAGGCGTCCCAGTGCAGGGCCACGGGTTCCAGCAGCGGCAACGCCTGGTGCTCGTGATGCTCTACGGCGCCCCGCCCACGGCGGCTGGGAAGCGGCAACTCGACCTCCTGCTGGCCCATCTGAAAGCCCGTGCGGGCGAGGTGGACCGGCATCCGACTCTTCGCCTGCGGCAAGGCGGCGCCTCACCGGCCGACACCATGCCCACTCGATTCGATAGAGATACGCGCACCCACTACGCCGGGCAGCGCTTCGCCCTCACCTACGTCCACGCGACGTAAAGGAGGCCATCATGGCCAGCACCGCCAATCTGCCCACTGCCGTCCCAGCCGATAAGACCCCTAACGTCTACAGCGGCACGAAGGCCAAGGCGTTTATTTTCCTGGGCACGGACGTCATCGTGCCCAACGTGACCGTGACCAACACCCTCGCTGTGTCGAGTGGTGCCACCACCATGACGCTGAGTACCCCCACCAACACCCTGATTCCCAGTGGCACGCTCCTGACCTTTGGCACTACGCAGGTGACAACCTCGGCTGCGGCCACGGTGACCAATGCCGGGGTGTCGGTGAGCATCGGCGCTGCACCGGCGGCCATTGCTCAGGGCATCACGGCGACGTACAGCAACCTGCTGGAAATTCCGGCTGCCGAGGAAATCACGCCCACGCCAAACGACATGGAGGAGAGCATCAACGTTCATGGCCGCACCACGCCGATTCGCGTGATGAACGGCAAGGACCTGACAGCCAACATTCGCACGCTGGCCGGCATTGACGACCCCGTGGTCAAGCGCCTGGTCGCTAAAGGCTGGGCCCTGAGCCCGAACAACCGGGAGAAGATCATCTGGCTGTATGATGACGGCTTTGCCCTGCTCGCCACGGTGAACATTGGGGCCCCCAAGCCCCAGGCGGCGCCGATGGGCAGCCAGCGCTACCAGTTCACCGCGAACCTGGCCGGCACCCTGGCCTGGAGCGATACGACCGCCGCGTCGCCCACCTGGAACGTCGTCAACACCTAAACCTGACCTTGGGAGGTGAGTCATGCAAATACCACTGATCGTCCTGGGAGAGCGTGGCCGCCTCCCACAGCTGAGCCTGCTGGGTTGTACGTTGCATCCCGACCGGATTGAAGCGCAGGGCTACATCCTCCATGCGCCCCTGAAGCGCGGGAAGACGCTGGCCCGCATGCAGAAGGCGGCGCACGGGTGGGGGTGCCGCGTGGTGCCCTGCAAGCCCGCGCGCCCCGCCTGATGCCGCCGGAAGGGCAGGCAGGGGCTGTGAGCATTCATGCTGGGCTGACCTTGCCCATTACACGAGGCGGCATCTGATGGACCAACACGAGAAACATACTTTGCGGTACCTAGAGGCTGGCTCAAGACCTGGGGAGGGATTGCTTCGGCAGGTGTGGGTGGTCAAAAACGTTTCGGCAGTGCGGAGAAGTACGCATTGTATAGATGCAGCTGAATATAGAAGATAGTATGGCTACGGAATGAAAGTATTTTTCGTAATTATTTTGGGTGCAGCTTGTATTGCCATGCTTCTGATCCTCTTAAGGATCACAAAAAGAGCGCTCTCCTCTCGTAATTGGCATTCGTAGTTGGTACTTTGGTTGATGCTCATATATTGGAAAAATATGAAGATGTGAACGATAAGCCGACTAAGTCTTATGAGGTTGTAATGACATGGAACTATATAGTGGGTGGATTTGAATATAGAAGCGATAATTCGGTATTTAGTCATACTATCACCTATAGTCATCTCGAAGCTGAGAATCACTTCAAGAAATATGCTGTAGGCCAAAGTGTAAAAGTATATTTTGATCCGCTCGATCCAAGACAATCCACTCTTGATCCCGGAATTAAAAATGTCCCTTGGGGCGGCTGGATACTTTTCTTAGTCTATGTCATTGGTGTAACACTGGCATTTTATTTTGATACGCCTGACCAATGAGTAGTTTGATCAGAGATGATCGGTCCAAGATCTAAAGTGCATGTGTGTGTAAAGTCCCCTTATTAGGCGCTTCTGCCCGACCATAACCACAGCTTGCAGCTGTCCCTAGTGGGCGGTTTTCCATTTCCCAGAGGTTCTATGGACAGAGCACAGCGTCATGAACAGCGCACGGCCGCACCCGAAGCGGCGTTAGGCGAACCGAATGCAGAATTTTCCGAACTGTACGGCGCCGTCCTAGTGCCCTACTTGGCCCCGAGTTGGCGCGAGATGTCCCTGGTCCGCGCCCTACATGAGCTGGACCTGGGCGACCAGGCCGCCGTCATTTACTCGCTGGTGCAGCGCCGGCTGCCGACGCTGAGCTTTGAGCAGTTCTGCGAGCTGACCGGACCGGACGGTTTCACCGACTGGTGGCAGGCCAACCGCCCGCCCCGAGACGCGGAGAGTGGTGATAGCCGCCCCCCTTCGACTGGGCGGGGGCGCTCGGCACCCTCGCCCTGGTCAGTCCTGCTGTCCGGTGGTACGACGCGCCCCTCGATCAAGTCCAGTCCGCCTTAAGGGCACACGCGGAAGGCGAACAGCGCCAGTGGCAGCGGCAAGTGTGGGCCGGTGCACTGGCCTGGGGTGCAGAAGCGCCGAAAGACTTGCATCAACGCATCCTGCCCGATTTCACCGACCGGACCCGGCCCGCCAGTCCAGCAGCGCTGCCGTATCCCGTGCCTGCTGGCGTGGCGGCTGGGCTTGCTGAAGCGATGCAACTAGGTCTGCTGCAAGGGCCGGTGTGGACGCAGTGGGCAGCGGCCAGAGATGGGCGGCCCCTGCTGAAGATCTGGGAAGGTCTACATGCTGCTCTGCTACCGAGCGAGCAGCAATATTCACGTCCCTGAGACCGCAAGTGTCACAAACCACTGACAGAATTTTCTTCATCTGACACGCGTAGCGGCGGCTGACAGGAATCAGTAAGAGTTTTGTTATTGAAACAAATTTAACTTTAACTTAGTCACATCAGCGGGTCATTTTTCTCTTACTTTGACCAGATTCGCCGACACCGACGCGCATTTTTTCGCTCACAGTGCCGGTCGATGGTGGTACACCCATTGTCGGAAACTTCATATTCACTTCATACAGTAGAGTTCACTCGCTCGCGATTTCG
>NZ_WQLB01000007.1 GCF_009755355.1 Deinococcus arboris
GATTGTCGGGGCGTCATCGCGCCCCTGCTGACGCGAGAGCTGGGCACGAATGTCGTCCTGAAGAACGGTCTTCCGTTGCGTTGATGGCAGGGAGGCACCACCAACTTCATTGCAACCGCTGTTTATGGACAGAGCCTCAGTCCGGTCACCCGAGAATTCTGCTCTGAGCAGCGGCCTGGAGGTCTTTTTTGTCCCTGCTGGCGTGACGCTGGATGTCAGCCCAGTCCACACTGAGCGTTAAGCCACCACTGCGCCCTCGGCCTCCAGCACAAACAGGTGGTGGCCCAGGTGAACGCCCAGCACTGTAGACGTCCATCCTTCCTCGGCCAGCACACGCAGCCCGCAGCTGGCAAAGAGAGCTCTCCACTCCACACCAGAGCGCTGGGTCTGGGGGTGGCCCACCTCTAGATTCATCAGGGCGTCCAGCGCCTGGGCCCGGCGGGACGCGCGCGCACCACCCACTTCCACGTCCTCCAGCACCAGCAGCCGCCCGTCCGAGACGCGCGCCGCCTCACGCACGACCGCCGCCGGATCGGGGCAGTGATGCAGCACGAAGGCCAGCAGCACCGTCCCAAACGCCTGGTCCTGAAAAGGCAGGGTCCGGCCGTCGTAGAGTACTCGGCGCAGGCCCAGCCGCCGCGCCAAATGCCGGGCCAGCGGCTGAGCCACCAGCCATTGCCCGGCGGCCCCCCGGTGCGGCCGGACATCCGCCAGGGTGACGGACCAGCCCGCGCGGGCCAGCAGCGCCCCCGTGTGCCCGGTGCCGGCTCCCAGGTCCAGCACTGGGCCGGGAACCATGTAGGGCAACAGCCGCCGCCGCAGGTCTGCCGCCCGCGCCCAGCCCACCGGACCGTACAGGGCCGCCATCAGGGCGCCCCACACGCTACTGGCCCCGCTTTTTGGTGCCGCGCATGGGGGCGTGGGTCCAGGGGTCATCCGGCCAGGGATGCTTGGGATAGCGGCCGCGCAGATCCTTGCGGACCTCGAAATACGACGAGTTCCAGAACGAGCGCAGATCCTGCGTGACCTGCACCGGGCGCCCAGCCGGCGACAGCAGGTGCAGCAGCACTGGGGTGCGCCCGCCGTTGACAGCCGGCGTGTCGGCCAGCCCGAACAGTTCCTGCAACTTGACCGCCAGAATGGGCGCTTGGCCGGGGCGGTAGGTCAGGCGGATGCGGCTGCCGGTCGGCACAGTCAGGTGGGTGGGAGCCAGGTCGTCCAGCTGAGCGAGCAGCCGCCAGGGGAGCTGGGCTTGCAGGGCCGGCAGAAGGTTCAGGCGGGCCAGGTCCTCACGCGAGCGCGCGCTACCCAGAACGGGCCCCAGCCAGTCGTCCAGGGTAGCCAGCAGGCCGGCGTCACTGAGGTCCGGCCAGCTGTCCTCGGGGCGCCAGGCGCGCAGCGATTCCACGCGGTCCCGCAGCGCCTGCGCCTCGGGGGCAAAAGTGAGGAGGTGCAGCCCTTCCGCGCGAATGGCTCCCGTCAGGGCCGCTGCCCGCGATTCCGGGGGCAGGTCGCGCAGGGGGCGCGTCTCCAGCACCAGCGCCCCAAAGCGCCGCTCTCGCTGGGCCAGCAGGGTGCCGCTGCGGGGGTCCCAGCGCACGGCGTCGGTCCACTCGGCGCCGGCCTCCAACGCGGCGGGGTCCAGCGGCGCGGCCAGAAAGATGCGCCCTTCCGCCTGCCCAGCGTCTAGGTGGGCCACGGCCAGCGCCCGCGCCCCGGCCAGGGCGTCCCCCTCGGGCAGCGCGGCGCCCTGGCCGCCCGCCAGCAGAAAGCGCCCGCTCCTGAGCCCAGACACCGACTCGCGCGCCAGTGCCGCCCGCTCCGGGTAGGCCCACGCCACCAGGGCGCCCACCGCGAACGGATCGGGCGGGGTATCGTCTGGGCGCACTCTCAGCAGGCCGCGCCACTGCCGGGACAAGCGCTCGGTACGGTCCAGCACGCCTGCGTCCCCCCTTCCCCGCTCGCCGCGTCGCCAGGCGCGCAGCGCGGCCACCCGGTCGGTCAGGTCTGCGCCGGACCCTGGCGGCAGCGGGTCGCGTTCTTCCAGCAGCGCGGCCACATCGGCGGCCAGGGGAGCGTCCTCAGCCGCGCTCAGCAGATGGGCCAGCCGTGGATGGGTGGGAAAGTCCAGTAGGCGCGCGCCCTCCGGCGTGACGCGGCCCGCGTCGTCCAGGGCGTCCAGACCGCGCAGCACCTCGCGGGCCGCCTGGACCCGGCGCGCGGGCGGCTCGTCCAACCACCAGAGCGTGCCCGGCTCCTGCACGCCCCACTGCGCCAGTTCTAGGGTGAGGGGGGCCAGGTCGGCCTCCAAGACCTCGGGGGGCCGGGCCGCCGGCAAGAGGGGCTGGGTGCGCTCGCTCCAGAGCCGGTAGGCCACCCCCGGCGCCGTGCGCCCGGCCCGGCCCGCCCGCTGCGCCGCCGCGTCCTGTGTGACCCGGCCCGTGACCATGCGCGATAGACCCGAAGCCGGGTCAAACTGGGCAAAACGGCTTTGGCCGCCGTCCACGACCACCCGAACGCCGTCAATGGTGAGCGAGGTTTCCGCGATGCTGGTCGCCAGCACCACCTTGCGCCGCCCCTGGGGGTCAGGGCGCAGCGCCCTTTGCTGCTCGGCCACTGGGAGGTCGCCGTAAAGAGGCAGCACGGCGGCGTCCGTGTCGGCCAGCTGCGCCGCCGCGCCCCGAATCTCCCGCACGCCGGGCAGAAAGGCCAACACGTCCCCCGGCTGGGCCGCCAGCGCCGCGCGCACCTGCCGCGCCACGAGGTCTTCCACGCGCCCGGTCGGGTCAGTGGCCAGATACCGCACCTCAACGGGGTAAGCACGGCCCTGACTTTCAATCAGCGGCGCCCCCAGGCGGCCGGGTAGGGCTGGGTCGAGGGTGGCACTCATGACCAGCACGCGCAGGTCGCCCCGCAGAGCACCCTGCACTTCGCGCAGCAGGGCCAGCGCCAGGTCGGCATTCAGCGAGCGCTCGTGAAACTCGTCCAGAATGACCAGGCCCACGCCGGCCAGTTCCGGATCGTGTTGCAGCCGCCGGGTCAGAATGCCTTCAGTGACCACCTCCAGCCGCGTGGCGGCCGACACCCGCGCTTCAAAGCGCACGCGGTAGCCCACGGTGGCGCCGACCTCTTCCCCCAGACCTTGCGCCAGCCGCGCCGCCACCGCCCGCGCCGCCACCCGCCGGGGCTGAAGCATGATGATCTTTTGCCCGGCCAGCCAGGGCTGATCCAGCAGCGTCAGCGGCAGGGCCGTGCTTTTGCCTGCGCCGGGCGGCGCCTGGACCACCACCAGCGGTTGGGTGGCCAGGGCCGCTTGCACGGCGGGAATGACGTCTTGGATGGGGAGGGTCACGGGGTGAATGGTAAGGGGTGAGTGGCTTTATGATTTTGGGTTGGATGGGGTTTGAAATGCTTTACCCCACCCCCCAGCCCCCTCCCCCAAAGGGGCAGGGGGAGCAACGTTAGCACTGGGCAGGGGTTGACTGATGCGGCGAAGAAGCCAATTCTTTCTGCGCGGTAGACGCCATGGCACACCTGCCGCCCATCGCCCCACGCCCGCGCGCTGCGCGCACGACGGCTTCCGTTGCTGGCCCCGTAAAGTTGGAGTATAGGGACACTTAAACACGAGGTTTTACTTTTGAAAAGACAGAAAAAGGCGCTGTTACTTGCGCGCTTTTGCCTTTGAAAGTAGAACCCACCGAGCGCACCAAGACCCCTTGCCCCAGTGCCGCCCAGGTCCAGGCGAGGCCATTGTGCGCGCAGCGCGCAGGCCCTTTCGCGGGGGCAGCGGATGGCGTCGAAGCCAGACACGTGGACGAACAGAGCAAGCTGGCCGACGCCAGTCAAAACTCTTGCCCAGTGCCAACGTCTGCTCCCCCGTCCCCCCTGGGGATGGGGGCTGGGGGGTGGGGTAAAGCCGCCTAAAAACCTACCCAAGCCCCAACACCCCCCGCAAATCCCCTAGCACCACTTCCGGCACCTCCCCCCCCAACCCATGCCCCGTCGGCAAATATGCCGCCCGCAGCCCCACCGCCTGCGGCCCCCAAATGTCGTTGCGCGGCGAGTCCCCCACAAACCAGGCGTCAGCAGCCCCAACCCTAAGCCGCTCCAGCGCCAACTGGTAAATGCGCGGGTCCGGCTTGCTGAAGCCAACCACTTTGCTGATGACCACATCGTCCACCAAGTCGCTCAGGCCACAGCGGGCCAGGCAGGCCTGTTGCACCGCCTCCCAGCCGTTGGTGACGATACCCAGCCGAACGCCACGCGAACGCAGGGCCCGCAACACGTCGTGGGCGTGTGACATAGGCACAGCGTGATTCATATGCGTCCAGAAATCTTCGAAGAGTGCCTGCGGATCATGCGCCAAAGCCAGTTCTTTGACCAGCTGCGGCATCACCAGCGTCTTGGAACGGTAGCCGTGGTCGTCCAGCTCGACAAACCGCCCGGCGTACCGTTCCGGCAGCTCAAACCGCGCCACATGCTCCGCCAACCAGGCGCGCACAGTGGCCGCGCGGTCATGCAAGGTGCCATCTAGATCGAAAAGAATCGCGTGGGGAACGGCCGCAGGCATCACACGCAGGATAGCCAGCCGAGTCGCCTTAGGACGCCTTACCCTCTGGCCCCTCGTCTGGGGACTTGTGGAAAGCCGCGCCCATGCGGCGCACTTCCTCGTGAATCAGGGTGGTGTTCAGCGACACGGCGGCCGTCATGCCGCCCGACGCCGCACTCATGACGTACTGGGGCGCGCCGGTCATGTCGCCGGCGGCCCACACGCCCCGCACACTGGTCATGCCGTTCTCGTTGACCACCACGCGGCTCTTGTCGTTCAGGTCGCAGCCCAGCGCGGCCGGGAGGGTGCTGCACTGCTGCTGGGTCGGATTGAGAAACAAAGCGTCCAGGCACAGGTCGCCGCCGCCCCGGAACCTCACACGCACATCTTCCCGGCCCGCCAGCCGCAGTAGACGCCCCGTCTGCACGGTAATGCCCACCCGCTGAAGGTCCAGCCGCTGCTCGGCCGTTAATTCGTCGGGGCCGTCAGTGAGCAGCGTGACCTCGTCCGACCAGGACCGCACACTCAGCGCCAGATGGTGCCCCTCCTGGCCCGAACCCAGTACGCCCAGCCGGGCGTCCCGGTTGGGCCAGCCGTCGCAGTAGGGGCAGTGGTGAACGGTCTTGCCCCAGCGCTCGCGCAGGCCAGGCAGGGTGGGCAGTACGTCGCGCACGCCCGTGGCCAGCAGCAGGCGCTGTGACCGCACCCACATGCCTTCTAGGCGCAAGGCGAACCCGTCAGAGGTAAAAGCCGCTTCCCGTGCCAGTTGAGGCACCACCGTCACTGGGTAGGGCGCCAGGTCCGCCAGGCCGATGGTTTTCAGGTGCGTGGGCGTCACCCCGTCGCGGGTGAACACCCCGTGCGCCGCCTGCGCCCGCACGTTGCGGGGAGGGCCGCCGTCCAGCAGCAGGACCCGGCGGTCGGCGCCGCCCAGCACGAGCGCGGCATTCAGGCCCGCCGGCCCCGCGCCCACCACCACGGCGTCGTAAGCATCTGTCATGGGCGTGGCCCCGGCCGCACGCTGAGGTCCGGCAGCGTGGCGTCGCGCGGCGCCTGAAGGGCGAAAGCGATGGTGGCCGCCACCGTCTGCGGATCAACAAAGGCCTCGGGGGTGTAGTCAGCGCCTTCCTGAGCGCGCACTTTGGCCTGCATGGGGGTGGCGGTGCGGCCAGGGTAGATGCTCGTGACGCGCACGCCGTGCTCAGCTTCTTCGTCGCGCAGGGCGTCGGCCAGGGCTTTTAGGGCAAACTTGCTGGCCGCGTAACTGGCCCAGCCCGCGTTCGCCCGCAGGCCCGCCGTGCTGTTCACAAAGACCACGGTGCCCCGCTCGGCCCGCAACTGGGGCAGCAGCAGCCGGGTCAGTTCGGCGGGCGCCACTGTGTTGACCGCCAGGGTATGGGTCCAGACGTCGTGGGGCTGGTCGGCCACCGTGCCCAGTTCAACCACGGCCGCGCTGTGGATGAGATTGGTCACGCGCGGAATGCCGGAGAGAGGCGCCGCAAACGTTTCGGGACGGGTCAAGTCCAGGAGCAGTGGCTGGGCCTGGAGTTCGGCGCATAGGGCATCTAGGGCTGGGCCGCCGCGCCCAGCCAGCAGCAGGTCGTGGGTCGGGGCCAGGGTGCGGGCCAGCGCCGAGCCAATGCCGCCCGCCGCGCCGGTAATCAGGGTGAGGGGCCGCTGGGTCATGGCCCCAACGTTAACGCCCTTCGGCCCACAGCAGGCGCGTGCGAAAATACTGTTCCTGAAACCGGATGATGGTGCCCACCGATTCGGGCGTCCAGGCGGTGCCGCCCCTGGCCACCACCAGCTTGTCTTCGGCGTCGTCCAGGCGCTCGATAATGGCAATCACCTCGCCTTGGGCCGCCTGCACAGGTTCGTCCCAGCCCAGCAGGTAGGCGTCAATGGGGTGACCATCGCCCGCCAGGGTGCCCGGCACCTCGCCGTAATTGACGGGATACACGAGGTCGGGATGCCGGGGATGCACTGACCCCAGGGGCCGGTCCACAACCACCTGCACCTGCTGACCCAAGTAGGAAAGCAGAGCACTCATGGCTGCGCCTCCGGCTGAGTCCCTGGACTGGCCGGCGTGCGGCGCACCAACCCATCGGCGGCGCGCGTGGTTTCGGGGAGGCGGTAGCGCGGGGCCAGGTGCAGCACCCAGGTGAGGGCCGTGGGCAGTGAGACCCGGTGCCCCACCGAGACATACACCGGCCGCACGCCACTCTGGGTTCGCAGGGTGGCCCCCAGGACTTCGGCACCGTCCAGCAGCGGCGTATGCGCGCCTCGGTCCGGTCCCGGCGGCGTCTCTGCACCCGTCAGGCGGGTCTTGCCGCAGCCGATGGTGGGCAGGTCCAGCGCCACGCCCAGATGGCAGGCCAAGCCAAAGCGGCGCGGATGGGCCCGCCCATGCCCGTCACAGACGATTAGGTCGGGGCGGCGGCTCAGGGCTTCCACCGCCCGCGCCACGGGCGAGCATTCGCGGAAGGAAAACAGCCCTGGGATGTAGGGAAACTGCGCCTGGTCACGCACCGTCACCTCCTCCAGCACGGTCAGGGTGCGCGCGTCCAGAAGGGCCGCGGCGGCCACCAGTTCGCCGCTCTGGTCGTGATAGGCCACGTCCACGCCCGCCACTGTGGCCACAGGGCCCAGGTCGTCCTCGGCGACCACCAGCCCGGCCCAGGCGCGCTGCCAGGCCTCGGCCACCTGGGGGTTGGGCGGCGGCGCCAGCAGGTCGGGCCTCACCGCGCCGCTCCAGCGTAAAAGTCAGCGACGCCCTGGGCCAGCGCCTGCGCCAGCCGCTCCTGGCCGGCCGGGCTGTGCAACAGGCGCAGGTTGCCCGCATCGGTCAGGTAGGCCAGTTCCACCAGCACGCTGGGCTGGGTGGTGGGGCGGGTCAGGGCCAGGTCGGCCCCTGGTTTGAGGCCCGCGCCCGGCCCCAGATCGGGCAGACGCGCCCGCAGCGCCGCGAGGATGGCCGCTGCCACCGGCTGCGCCTGCGGATGGGAAAAATACACCTCGGGGCCCCGAATCCCGCGTGGGTCGCGGCCGTCGGGCAGGGCGTTGGCATGCACCGAGATCAGCAGGTCGCTGGCTGTCTCCTCGGCCAGCAGCCCGCGCTCGGTCAGGCCCAGGGTGACGTCGGCGGTGCGGGTCAGGTAAACGGTGGCGCCCTGGGCGCGCAGCAATTCGGCCGCCCGCCGGGCAATCGGCAGCACCAGTCCCTTTTCCGGCACCCGCAAGCTGCCGGCGCCCCCGTTCTGAGTGCCCCCGTGGCCGGGGTCCAGCGTCACCACGCGCCCCAGCAGCGGCTGCGCCGGGTTGAGGCTGGGCGGCAGCCGCACCCTCAGGCGCAGGTCGGGGCCGTCGTAAGCGGCCCTGAAGCCCCAGGCCGCCTGGGCCAGGCGCAGGGTCAACCGGGTGACACCGGGGGCCACCGCCTGCACCTCGGCCCCGGCCAGGGCTGGGGGCCGCTCTGCGGGGACCGTGAGCGGCGCAGCCAATGAGCCATAGAGCGTTAACGCCAGAGTCCGGGCGTCCGGCTGTTCCAGAGTGAACGGTGGGCGCGCAGGGCCCAGTGGCACCCGCACCGAGAGCGCCGGGGTGGGGACAGCGGTGGGCACCGATTTGGGCGGCGCGCTGCTGGTGGCCGTGGGGAGGGCGGACAGAACGGTCCCCTCCCCTTCCCCTTCGGCCGTCACCCCGCCGCCGCTCAGGGCGGGAGGCGGGGCAAAGCCCAGCGGCGAGACCTGGTCAGCCGCCACCAGAGCACCCAGCCCAGGGGCCAGGCGCAGCCGCAGGTCAGGCCCGACCCGGCCCACAGCCCGGAAGGTCATGCCCTCGCGTGGGTACAGCAGCGCCTCGCCGTTCAGGGTGGTCAGGACCGTGCCGGCGGCGTTGATGCCCAGGCCCGGCACACTGCCCGGCAGCTGCGTGACGCTGCGGGCCAGGGCCGGCGCACTGCTGAGGCGGCCCGGCGCCGCCGCGCTGACGGTGCGGCCGTCGCGGCCCGTCAGGCTGACTGTCAATGCCGCGCCGGTCAGGGTCAGCCCGGTGGGCAGCGTATAGGCCCCGCTGTAAACCCCAGCCGGCCCCTCGGTCAGCGGCTGCGCCGGGCCGCCCGCCACCCGGAAGGTGGCCCGGCCACCCGGCGACCCCAGGAAGCGCACCGGCACCCGCCGCTCGGCCGGGCTGTCGTTGGCTGCGTCCCAGAAGTCCAGCGGCTGCGCGGGCTGCACGCTGGCGCGGTCAATGGCGGTGGGCACCGCCGGCAGCGCGCGGGCCACGGTGCGCGTGACGGTCAGCACCCGCGCCGCACTCTGACCGCCCAGGCGCGTCACCAGCCGCAGGGCATTGCCGCCGGCTTTCAGCGGCCACCACGTCATGAACAGGCCATCGGGGCCGGTGGGCACCAGGGTGCCGCTGACCGTCAGAGTGGCGCCCGGCGTCACGCTGCCTTCCAGAATGACGTGGTCGGCGGCCACGCGGTGCCCGTCCGGTGGATAGGCCACATAAATATCCGGCGCGGCCTGCGCGGCGCCCGTCAGCAAGGCGAGACCCAAGACCAGCGAAAGAGAGGGCTTGCAAACGCGCATGCTCCCCGAGATAGCACGGCGTATGCTGCAACTCCATGAGCGACCCGCTGCTGACGGCTTTTGACGCCCAGTTGCCGACCTATGAAGCGCTGCGGGACGCGGCGGTCGCGCACACCGCCAGCTTGATTACGGAGGCGGGCCTGAACATTCACCACGTCACCGGGCGCGTGAAAAAGCGTGCCAGCCTGGGGGATAAACTGCGCCGCAAACCCGGCCGCTACGGCGCGCTGGCCGACGTGACCGACCTGGTGGCCGCGCGCGTGATTACCTATTTCGAGTCGGATGTGGGCCTGGTCGCGCGACTGTTAGAGGAGCACCACACCATCGACTGGGACAACTCGATGGACAAGAGCAAGATGCACGATCCGGACCGTTTTGGGTATCTGGGCGTGCATTACGTCGTGGAGGTGACGCCGCAGACGCCGGGGCTGGCGGCCTTTGCCGGTCTGAAGTTTGAAGTGCAGATTCGCTCGATCCTCCAGCACGCTTGGGCCGAGATTGAGCATGACCTGGGCTACAAAAACCGTGAGGCTATTCCGCGCGAGGTGCAGCGGCGCTTTTACCGCCTGGCGGGCCTGCTGGAGATGGCCGATGAGGAATTCATGGCCCTGCACCGCCTGTCGCGCGACTACGCCGCCACGCTGCCGCAGCGGGTGGCCGAGGCCCCGGACAGCGTGTTTATCGACGCCGCCAGCATGACGCACCTGCTGGGTTTGCCCCCGGTGCGCGACTTGGACGAAGCGGTGGCGCAGGCCCTGCAGGTGCCGCTGCTGACCGGCTGGCCCGACCCCGAGCGCCCGCAGCGCCTGGCCCAGCTGCTGCATTATGTGGGGGTGCATTCGGTGGGGGCGCTGCACAAGGAACTGCGCCGCCACCACGCCGAGGTGGTGTGTTTTGCCTCCACGCTGCTGCCGACCCTCCGCGAGACCTGGACGCCGGCCGGCGGCGCGCGACCCGGCACCAGCGTGGTGCATTACGGCCTGCTGCGCGCCTGCGTCAATCCGGCCCTGAACCCTCACGAGATTGTCAACCTGCTGGACCTGCGCGGCGTTCTGAGCAGTGAGCACCTGGTGCAGGCGGTTCAGAACGCCTACGAGTGTGCGGTGGCGAGCCGTGGGCCAGAGGCCACGCCGCAACCTCTTCAGCCTGCCGTGTCAGCGGGGGCTGAAGATGAGACCCCCGCCCCCCCAGGGCTTGAGCGTCGCCTGACGAGCGACTGACACAGGCGGCGCACGCTGAAGGCGACGGAACAGGGCCAGTGCCGACCGTCCTGGTCAGCCCGCCGCGCCCGCCGTCAAGGGAGAAAGGCTATGCGTTCTGAAGAAACGGTTCGTCAGCCACTGGTCAACGCCGCTTCCCTGTCTACCCCGCTCCTGTGGGCCGCGCTGAACGCCTACGAGTTCCCGCCGGCTCTGCTTCGCCGCGCGGCCCAGGACGCCCGCTGGACCCCGGCCTTCACGGCCCGCGCCGCCCAGGAATACCGCCGCTTTCTGTATCTGGCGGCTATCTGCTCCCACCCCGTCACGCCGTCGAAAGCGGTGGACGAGCTGTGGCACACCCACCTGCTGTTCACCCGCGATTACTGGGAGCGCCTGACGCCGCTGCTGCCCCGGCCCCTGCACCATGAACCCGGCGACGGCCAGCCGAGCGACGCCGCCCACTTCCGCACGCAGTACGAGCAGACGCTGGACGCCTATGCCCAGACCTTTGGAGAGCTGCCCCCAGCAGACCTGTGGCCAGACGCGCGCCGCGCACCCAAGCCGGCCCCGCAAGTGCAGGGCAGCACACGCGGCGCGGCCCTGTGGCTGGCCAGCGGCGCCGGGCTAACCTTGCTCCTCACCTTGCTGGGCCTGCCGCTCTGGTTGACCCTGCCCGTGTTCGGGCTGCTGACGCTCCTGGTGCTGGGTGGGCGTAGCAATCCCCGGACGCCACGCCACGCACCGCGGCGCTACCGCGACAGCGACACCGGGGCGCTGGCCTTCATCGGTCTGGACACCAGTTCAGGCCAAGCCGACAACAGCTGTGACAGCAGTTCCAGTGGAGACAGCGGCGGCGGATGTAGCGATGGAGGCGGCAGCAGTTGCGGTGGCGGGGGCTGTGGCAGCTGAGGCCCTCCCGAACGGAACCCACTGCCTGACAGCGCCATTGAAAGCGCACGGTCTGCGCCTCCGAACCGCGAACTCCGTGCACCCTGCTCCGCCGCTGTCTGATACGGATTCCGCTGAATTGCAGCACAGCCGGAAAGGCACCGCCTGCGCTTCCATATCGCGAAATCCGCATTTTTTCCTTCTCGCTCTGCTGCGCAGCTTTCCAAGTCCGCTCGGATTTCACCGAGCATTCTGCTCAATTCAATCGGAGTGCGTATGAGTCTTCTGACTCTGGCGTCCAGATCAGGTCTTCCCCTCTCGCCAGACACCCTCTGCCCCGGAACGCGGGAGCCCCAGCACCGCCGGCAAGTCCACCAGCCGCTGTACAGAGGGCACCTGGTGGTCGGGGGCGGGGTGGCCGACCCGGTTGACCCACACCGCCCGCAGCCCCGCGTGACGCGCTCCCTCGACATCGTTGGCCCAGGAATCGCCCACCATCACGGCCGCTTCGGGCTGGACGCCCAGCGCGGCGCAGGCGGCGTGGTAGGCGCGGGGGTCAGGCTTGGCGCAGCCCAGATCGTCTATGCACAGCAGCGCGTCCAGTTGGCCCTCCAGCCCAAAGTGCGCCAGTTTTTCAGCCTGCACCTCGCGCACGTAGTTCGTCAGCACCGCCAGCTTCAGGCCCGCCGCCCGCAGGGTGCTCAGCAGGGCGCCGGCACCGTCCAGAAGCGTCCACGCCTGGCGGTAAGCGCTGCGGTAGGTGTGGGTGGCGGCTTCACCGTCGGGCGCCGCCACCCCCAGGTCCGTCAGCAGCCGCGTAAAACGCAGCACCCGCGCGCCGTGGGCCGTCAGCTCGCCCCGAAACAGCATCGGGTCAATCGCCCGAATATGCGCCGCGTGCTGAGCAAACAAGTCGTGGGGGTCCAGGGTCAGGCGGTGACCCGTCGCCAGCGCCCGCAGCCCCGCGTGGGTGCAGGCCGTATCGTCAAACAGAGTGTCGTCCAGGTCCAGAATCACAGCCCGCAGCGGCGTCATGAACGGAGTGTAGAGCGGGTCTTCTGTAACAGGCGGCGCCTCGGCGCAGGAACGGCGTCAGGGGTCGGGCCCGAAGCGGGTGACCTGGACCGCGACCCGGTGGAGCCCTCCCGAAACAGGCACTTGCAAGGTCACCCACATGGGGTAGCCAGAGTGCCCATGAAACACGGCAAGCACATCGAAACAGGTCAGCCGCGAGACCTCCAACAGTTCTCCAATCAGTTCAAACAGCTGTTAGGTCGTCAGAGCGGCCTGTGCCCAGCGGACCTGCGCCTGAGCAAAGCGCTCCTCTAAACGCGCCCGCCGGTCGTCCTGGGCGGGTGAGCATGCCCCGGCCACCGCCGTTCCCAGCATGAAGACCAGCGCTAACCCGCGCCCACATCTGACGGCCCGCATCTAATCCAGTTGCAGGAAAATCGCTTTGAGGTACTGCGCTTCTGGAAAAGTCGCATAGTGGTCCGGAGCGTGGCCGCTGGTCGCCAGTTCGCGCCACGTGCGGCCACTGCGCCCCGCCGCTCCGCGCACCGCTTCCCAGAACTCAGGCGCGCTGACATGCGCCGAGCACGACGCGCTGACCAGAATGCCGCCGCGCTCCAACCGCCGAATCCCGTCGGCCGCCAGCTTGCCGTATGCCCGAATGGCTCCGGCCCGCTCCGTCTCACGCCGGGCCAGCGAAGGCGGGTCGAGAATCACCAGGTCAAAGGGGCGCCCCGGCTGGGCCAGCCACTCGAACACATCGGCCTGCACGGTTTCGTGAGGCGCGGTGAGCTTCGGATTCAGGGCAAAGTTGCGCGCTGCACCCGCCAGAGCGTGCGCGCTGATGTCCAGACTGACCACCTCGGCTGCGCCGCCCCGCGCCGCGTACAGCGAAAAGCCCCCGCTGAAGGAAAAGGCATTCAGGACCCGCCGGCCCCGCGCGTGTTTTTCGACGCGGCGACGGTTGTCGCGCTGGTCCAGAAAAAAGCCGGTCTTCTGCCCGCGCAGGACATCGGCCTCGAAAGCCAGGCCTGTTTCATGGAAAACGACAGTACCGTCCTCTACCTCTCCCGCCACCACCTGACCGTCATGCAGCCCCAGTGCCCCCGCCTGGGCCTGAATATTGCGGCTGAGGCGCAGCACCACCGCGAACCCAGGAAAGCGGGCGGCGAGCAGCCCAAGCACCCGTTCCAGGTGTGGGAACCACGCCGCCGTGTAGAGCTTGAGCACCAGCGTCTGCGAGTAGCGGTCCACCACCAGGCCTGGAAAGCCGTCAGATTCGCCGTTCACCACCCGGTAGCCGTCGGTGTCGGGCCCAAACAGCGGCGCGCGGCGCAGCAAGGCGGCGTCCAGGCGGGCGGTCCACCACGCATCGTCCAGGGTCACGGGCGCGCCCTGATGCAGCACCCGCACCCGCAGCGGGCTGGCCGGGTCGTACAGGCCGATGGCCAGAAAGCGGTCGCGGCGGTCATAGATAACGGCCAGTTCACCGGCCTCGCCTTCGCGGTTCTGGTCACGCAGGCTCGATTCGTACACCCAGGGGTGACCGGCGCGGATATGGGTCTCGGCAGCGGGCGACACCCGCAGGCGCAGGCGGGCACGGGGGGCAGAGGCGGCGTCCGGCATCCCCGCAGGGTAGCGCATGGGGCGCAGAGTCGGCCTCGGCGTGGCGACCTCACCTCCAGCAG
This sequence comes from Deinococcus arboris, assembly GCF_009755355.1. Lineage (GTDB taxonomy): Bacteria > Deinococcota > Deinococci > Deinococcales > Deinococcaceae > Deinococcus > Deinococcus betulae. Next base: position 13,928 of record NZ_WQLB01000007.1, read on the forward strand.
TCAGGCTGCCCAGGGGGTAGTAATTCACCTGTATACGCGGCTTTCCCGAGGCCAGACCTGACGGGAAAGGAGCGCCGATCTACTTTTGCAGAACTGTATCCCGTTCTTTCTCTGCCCTGCGCTACCGCACAAGTCCACCTCCTCCCCACCCTCAGGACACCGAACCGACTGCTGTTCGCCGGACCAGCACCCGCAGGGCCAGCGGCGCCAGCACCGTGGTCAGCAGCACCATCAGCAGCACCTGGGCATACACGGGCCCCTCAATGATCCCGGCGGCCAGGCCCAGACTGGCGACAATCAGGCCCACCTCGCCGCGCGGCACCATGCCGGTGCCCACGAGCAGGGCCTCTTGGCCCAGGCTGCGCGCCCCCAGCAGGCCGCCCAGCACCTTACCCGCCACCGCCAGCAGCGTCAGGGCGCCCCCGGCCAGCACCACTGCGGCGCTGGTCAGCACGCTCAGGTCCACCTGCAAGCCCACCACCACGAAGAAGATGGGGGCCAGAAAGGCTTCCAGGGCCTGCACCTTCGACTCGAATTCCAGCTCGTCCTTCACTTCCGCCAGCACCATCCCAGCCAGAAACGCCCCGATGATGGGCGCCAGGCCTGCCACCGTGCTGAGCGCCGCCACCCCCAGGCCCGTCACCACGGCCACATTAAACATGCGCGACACGCTGAGGCTACGCAGGCGCGACTCGAAACGGCGAATGAGCGGCAGGCCCACAGTCAGTACCAGCGCCACAAATCCCAGGCTGAGGCCCAGAATCAGCCCCACCTGCGCCGCGCCCATGCTCTGCCCGGTGCCCAGGCCGCTGACCACCGCCAGCAAGGTCAGGCCCAGAATGTCGTCGATGACCGCTGCACCCAGGATGACCTGGGCGAAGCGGGCGTCCATCACGCCCAGTTCCTGCAACACCTTGGCTGTGATCCCCACCGAGGTCGCCACCAGCGCCGTGCCCACGAACAGGGCACTGACGGTGCCCAGGTTCTGCCACAACCCGAACCCCAGGCCCAGCCCCAGCGGCAGGATGATGCCCAGCAGGGCCACCAGCACGGCTTCCTTGCCCACCGCCAGCAGGTCGCGGAAGCGGGTTTCCAGTCCCACCATGAACAGCAGGAACACGGCGCCCAGTTCGGCCAGGCTCAGTAGAAAGTCGTCGGCCTGCACCAGCCCCAGGGCGCCGGGGCCAATCAGCAGCCCGGCCAGCACTTGCCCCACCACGGCTGGCATCCCAAGGCGGCTGGCCAGCGCCCCGCAAAGGGTGGCCGCGAGCACCACCCAGAACAAGCCCAGCAGCAACCCGGCCGTCTCTCCCGAACTGGCCGCCAGCGCCGAACCAGACAGCAGGGGCAGAAAGGTCAAAAGGAACTTGAACATAGGGAAACCTCCGGTGGAAGCGGATCGAACATAGGGACGGGCCTCAGCGGCGGCACAAAAGAATAGAGACAGGCCAATTTGACCTGTCTCCACCCAAGCGGACTATAGGGGCCGCACCCCGCCGCACGGTGGCGGCGCTGTTCTGCGTTCACTCTACTGCACCCAGCGCCTACCCGGCTCCGACCCTAAGGCCAGATGAGGCAAGCCCGCTGCGGCAAATGAGGCAGCGCGGGGCGTGAGAACACTCTAAGCTGCTTGACGTGAAGCGTTCCGCCCGACTGGCCCTGCCTCTGCTGACCTGCACCGCCCTGCTGACCGCCTGCCCCGGCGGCGGCGACGGTGGCACCACCCCGCCGCCCCCTCCGGCCGACACCACCGCGCCCACTGTGACGCTTCAGGGCGTTCAGAGCGGCCGAACCCTGACGCTGACGGCCAGCGCTCAGGACGCTGTTGGTGTGGCACGGGTGGACTTTTTTGCGGGTACGACCCTGCTGGGCAGTGACACCACCGCGCCCTACGAAGCCCGCCGCACCGTGAGCAATGCAGACAACGGCATTCAGAACTTCACGGCTAAAGCCTATGACGCCGCTGGCAACATGAGCGCGGCGGGCACGCAGGTGACGGTGAATGTTGCCCCCACGCTGTACCAGGGCGTCTGGGGCTGGGGTCTGGTCAACGCGGCCGGCACCTTTGTTGACCAGGGCGCCGTCATTTTTGACGATGAAGGCCGCCAGAACGGCCAGACGGCGGCGCTGGGCATCTACTGGAACCAGGCCGAGACCCGCGCCGGATACAGTCTGCTGGGCGAGATTACCGCCCGAGCAAGACTGGAAACAGCCTTCTCCTTTGACGAGAACCTCAATGACCTGCGCTTTTATTTCATTGGGATAGACGACGACCAGCAGATGGGCACCTTCCAGGGCAAAGCCGCCTTTGAAGGCAGCGGCGCCATCTTCAATGCAGCCGGTGAACCCACGCAAGACGTGTTTGTGTTGCTCGTTCAGTCATCCACCTCTGTGCCCAGCGGGCTGGGCGCCCAGAGCGCCGCCAAAGCACAGGCCCGCGCACTGGTGACTGGAGCGCTGGCTCAGCGCCAGGGCCGCCTGACCCAGCTGAAGACCAACCCTGATGCGGTACGCAACGCCGCACGCACTTTCCTGAAATAAACGCCAAAGCAGAGGGGGACGGAGGCACTAAGCTCCCGTCCCCCTTTCTTATCCTGCTCAGTCGGCCGCTTGCCCTTCTTCCGCCGGGTAAACCTCAATAATCCCCGCTGCGCCCATGCCGCCGCCGATGCACATGGTAATCAGGGCCTTACCGCCGCCCCGGCGCCCAAGCTCGTAGATGGCGCTGGTGGTCAGCTTGGCGCCCGAGCAGCCCAGTGGGTGGCCCAGAGCGATGGCGCCGCCATTCACGTTCAGAATTGCCTCGTCCAGCCCCAGTTCGCGGGCAACCGCCAGCGACTGTGCGGCAAAGGCCTCGTTCAGCTCAATCAAATCAATATCCGCCAGGGTCAGACCCGTCTGGGCCAGCACCTTGGGTACGGCCTTAACGGGGCCAATACCCATCAATTCGGGCTCTACGCCCGCTACCGCAAAGCCCAAGAACTTGGCCAGAGGTTTGACACCCAGTTCCTGCGCCTTCTCGCCGCTCATCAGCAGGACGGCAGCGGCGCCGTCACTGAAAGGGCTGCTATTAGCGGCACTGACCGAGCCGGTCGCTTTGAACGCCGGACGCACCTTGGCCATGTCAGCCAGGTTGGCATCGCGGCGAATCAGCTCGTCCTTGTCAAACTGCATGGTGTCAGACTTCATCTTGGTGCCCTTGGCCTTGTCCACGCGCACTGGCACCGGCACAATCTCCGCGTCAAACTTGCCGGCGTCCTGCGCGGCGGCGGCACGCTGGTGGCTGCGCAGGGCGAAGGCGTCCTGATCTTCGCGGGAAATGCCGTACTTGGTCGCCACGTTCTCGGCAGTCAGGCCCATGCCGATATACGCGCCGGGGCGGCTGTCCACCAGATCGGGGTTGGGGCTGGGGTTGTGGCCGCTCATGGGCACGAAGCTCATGGATTCCACACCGCCCGCCAGCATCACGTCGGCCTGACCCGCCTGAATGGCCGCCGCCGCCATCGCAATGGTTTGCAGGCCGCTGGAGCAGAAGCGGTTGACGGTCACGCCGCCTACGCTGTCGGGCATGCCCGCGCGCAGGGCGGCCAGACGGGCCACGTTCAGGCCCTGCTCGGCTTCGGGGATGGCGCAGCCGAGGTACACGTCTTCCACGACGGCGGCGTCTACACCAGCGCGCTTCACAGCCTCATTTAGCACAAGAGCAGCGAGGTCGTCGGGGCGGGTGTTGGCCAGCGTGCCTTTGACGCCACGACCAACAGGAGTCCGAACAGCCGAAACAATAACAGCATCACGCATACAAATTCTCTCCTCTTATTCGAGAATTCATGAAAGCTCAAGGTGGATTAGGTGGTCTGGAGCATGAAAGAAGAGCTCCTGTTTGACGGGCCTCTGAACTAGAGCAATATTGATGACCTTGTGAGTCATGATATTGACCTTCAACAAACGTCTCCATTCGAATCTAGCCGTTTCGCCAAGAACTAATTCAATGTTTTTGGGCGATCCAAACGGATGGGCAGAAAAGGGAGTCGCTCTCAATAGACCCTCTTGGAGCTTTAGGCCTATCTCTTGGGGTTGGGCAAAGACAAGATTGTCGTATTCAAGCACTCTGTCTTCTCGGATTGACGACACAAAATGAGCAACAGCCACTGTTGAGTGCGCAATTTTGATGACGGGCAGTCTCATCGCCAACTTTGCTTCCTGACGTGCCTGCTTATTTTCGAACAGACCAAGGTGCTGAATAATGACTAAGGGCTCAGTCACACGTCCACCTTCTCCAGCACCCTTCCCACAAACCCCTCTAACTGCGCGTCGTACTTTGCCGGGTCAATGTTCCAGCAGCGGATGTGCTTGGCGCCTTCGACGCGGTGGTACTCGATCAGGTCGGGGCGCGCAGCAGCCAGGGCATCTGCCTGCGACACCGGAATGGTGCGGTCGCGGGTGCCGTGCCACAGAATCATGGGCAGGGTGAACTTCGGCGCAGCGCGTAACTGGTCCACCGTGTCAAAGTCCTGCCCACTGCGGCGCGTCACCACATACTGCGTAAAGGCCGCCACATGCCGCGCCAGAAACTTCGGCAGGCCGAAGCGCGTGCCTTGCGACAGAATCGTGGCCCGCCAGTCCAGCACCGGGCAGTCCAGCGCCACACCCAGCACAGGCAGGGGGAAGGGCTGGTGCTTCTCTCGCAGAACACTCAGCACCACATTTCCACCCATGCTGAAGCCATATAGAACAGCACGCTGGTAGCCGTGTTCTTTAGCCCAGGTCAGGGCGGCGCAGATGTCCTCGGCTTCCTGGTCGCCCAGGGTCAGGTAACCATTGGCTGAACGGGGCGCCCCATGGGCATTGCGGAAGGTGACGAACAGGGAGCCCACCCCCGTCCGCTGCAGTGCCGGCAGCATCCGCAGCGCCTGGGCCCGCTGCCCACCGTGCCCGTGCACCACGATGACCAGGGCGTCCGAATGCTCCGGCACCTCACCTGTGGGCGGAATATGCCAGGCGGGCATCTCGCCCAGCGGCGTAGAGACGGCGGTGTCTTCAAAGGCCACACCCAGCTGGGCCGGCGTGCCGTTGTAGACGAAGGTGGACACCCACGCCAGCGCGCCGTTCGGCAGCACCCCGCGCTCCTGAAGCACTGGGCGCTTGACCAGCGTACCCGTCAACTTGCCGCCGCCCAGCACCGCGTGGCCCCGGTTGGGCAGCAGCGGCACCACACCCACCACCCCGCGCGACAGCGTTTCCGAGCCCGCCGGCAGGTAGATGTCGTTGCCGCGCCGCCCCACCGGCACAAACACACCCTTCACCCATCGGGTTTTAGACCGCAGGGTAATGTCGGCCCCGAACAGCGCGCCAGCGAACACCAGAGCGGCGTAGCCCAGCGCGGCCCAGGCCAGGGCGCGGCGTTTGCGAACGGAGCGGAGTCGGTCAGTCAGGCGGGTCATGGAGTCATCCTGTCAGGTGTGCGCGTTAGTTGCGCAGCGGCTTGCCGGTTTTGAGCATGTGGTCAATGCGCTGCTGCGTGCCCTTCTTGCCCAGCAGGGTCAGGAAGGCCTCGCGTTCCAGGTCCAGCAGGTGCCCCTCGCTGACCTTGGCGGTGCGGTTGTTGCCAGTGCCGCCCGACAGCACGCGCGCCAGTTGCTCTGACACCACAAGGTCGTAATCGGTGATGTAGCCGCCCTGGTGCATACCGTGCAGGGCGCTCTTGATGGCGGCAATGGCGGCGTCGCCCATTACGGGGATGTCCTGGCGAGGCGTGGGCTGCACGTAGCCGGGGGCCAGCGCGAGCACCTGCCGCTTGGCATCCTCCAGGATGTGGTTTTTGTTCATGGCGACGGTGTCGCTGCTGCGCAGGAAGCCCAGGTTGCGCGCTTCCAGGGCGCTGGTGCTGACTTTGGCGGTGCCGATCAATTCAAAGGCGCGCTGCACGGCAGGCAATAGGGTCGCCCCCACGCGCTGGTTAGGCTGCTGCATATCCGTAAAGCGCAGCAGCATTTCCTTGGTGCCGCCGCCGCCGGGAATCAGGCCCACGCCCACTTCCACCAGACCCATGTACAGCTCGGCGCTGGCGACCACATGGTCGGCGTGCAGCGTGAACTCGGCGCCGCCGCCCAGCGTCAGGCCGAAGGGGGCTGCAACCGTGGGGTGGGGGCTGAAGCGCAGGCTGGTCGTCACCTGTTGGAACTGCTTGATGGCATCATCCAGCTCGTCCCACTCGTCGGCTTGGGCCTGCGAGAGAATCAGGGGGAGGTTGGCCCCCGCACTGAAGTTCTCGCCCTGGTTGCCAATCACCAGGCCTGCATAACCCATGTCCTGCACCAGCTTGTGGGCGTCCTGCACGGTCCGCAGCTGATCTTCGCCCAGCGCGTTCATCTTGGCGTGCCACTCGGCCAGCAGCACCCCGTCGCCCAGGTCAATAACGCTGGCTCCGGCGCGCTTCTTGACGACCCTGGTGGCGTCTTTCTTCAGGTCCGTCAGGATGAAGTACGGCGCCTCGTACTTTGTGGCCTCGCCAGTGGGCGTCACGGTTTCCTCGCCCTGGTAGAAGGCCTGGCGGCCACTGGCCTTCATGGCGGCCAGCAGGGGGGGCAGAGGCCGCCCTTCGGCTTCCAGATTGGCGATGACCGTCTGCACGCCCAGGGTGTCCATGGTTTCGAACGGCCCCTGCTCCCAGCCGAAGCCCCATTTCAGGGCGTTGTCAATGTCTTGCAGACGATTCGATACGTTGCCCGCCATCTTGGCGGCGTACCAGAAGCCGTCGTTCATCACGCCGCGCACGAATTCGCCTTCGGGGCCTTCAGCGGCATACAGCGCCTTCACGCGGTCGGCCAGGGGCCGCCCCTTCACGGCGTCCACGGCGGGCACTTTCACCTTGCCCTGGTCCTCGTACTCAAAGGTGTCCAGGTTCAAGTTCAGAATCTTGGTTTTGCCCTTCTCGTCCTTGGTCTTTTTATAGAAGCCGCTGCCGGTCTTGTCCCCCAGAAACTTCTTGTCTTCCACCAGCGCGCGGAAGGCAGGCGTCAGGGTGAAATCCTCGTCCTCGGGCGTGGCTTTGCCCAGGTCGTTGGCCACGTGGTAGATGATGTCCAGGCCCGACAGGTCCGCCGTGCGGAAAGTGGCACTGTTGGCGCGGCCCAGTGCGGGGCCCGTCAGTTGGTCCACCTGGGCCGGCGTCAGGCTCGCCTTTTGCATGTGCTGCATGGCGCGCACGATGCCGTACACCCCAATGCGGTTCGCCACGAAGCCGGGCACGTCGTTGGCCACGACTACACCTTTGCCCAGCGTCGTTTCAGCAAACTCGCTGAAGGTCTTCACGACTTCCGGGTCGGTCTTGGGGGTGGGAATGACTTCCAGCAGATGCAGGTAGCGCGGCGGGTTGAAGAAGTGCGCGCCCACGAAGCGGCGCTGGAAATCCTCACTCCGCCCCTCGATCTGGAGGTGCATGGGAATGCCCGACGAGTTACTGGAAATGATGGCCGTCTTCTTGGCGACCTTTTCGACGCGCTCCCACAGGTCGCGCTTGGCGTCCAGCTTCTCGATGACCGCTTCCAGAATCCAGTCGGCGTCTTTCAGTTTCTTCAGGTCGTCTTCGAGGTTGCCAGGCGTAATCAGGGCGGCGCGACCCGCGTCCATGAAGGCGGCGGGGCGGGCTTTCAGGGCGCGCTGGACGCCCTGCTTGGCCAGGAAATTGCGGTCGGGGTTGTCCGGCAGCACGATGTCGAGCAGCAAAACGGGAATCCCGGCGTTGGCGAGTTGCGCGGCAATAGCAGCGCCCATGACGCCCGCGCCGAGCACGGCAGCCTTTTGAATACGGTGGGGCTGAATCTTCATGCGACCTCCTGCGAGATGGTGAAAAATTAGACTCGGTTCAAGTTTAAGGCGGGGCAGGGGCGTTTGTCCACTGAACGGAAGGCGGGAGCAAGGAAGCAGCAGGTGGGAAAGACAGCGGGCAAGGACTAGAGGATGGGCTTCCCCATCGCCTGCACACTGCCTCGCGCCAGGCGGTCGAGGGCCCGGCGTCCAGCTCGGAGATACGCTTCTTTCCCTTCCGCCACGCCATACGCTAGGTCGCCCAGCGCGCGACAGGTGGCGTACCACGTCGCGCGGCGCAGCAGGGCAGCCGGTTGCGGCGCAACCGCCAACGCAGCAGCCAACAGGTCTGGCTCGGCCCAGTGCAGCAGCCCGGCCCAGTCGCGTGCCGGATCACCCAGGGCGGCGTCGGCCCAGTCCAGCACGCCGCAGGGCAGACCAGCCACATTCAGCAGGACGTGTTCGGCGGCAAAGTCGCCGTGGATGGGCACCAGGGACACATCCAGAGGCGGGGGCGAATCCACGACACGCGCCCAAAAGGCTGAGTTAACAAGGTCGCCTCCAGCCGCCAGGTCCGCGTGCGCGGCCTCCCGCCAATCTGCGCCAGTAGGGTCGTGGTCGGTTGGAAGGTCTATGGACGACCGGGGAACGCGGTGCAGGGCGTTCAGGAAGTGGCCCAGGCTTCGGCCCACCTGGTCAGGCGCGGGCAGCGCCACACCCAGACCAGAGCGGCCGTCCAGCGAGCGCGCCACAGCGAAACCTTCTGGGCATGACGGCGTCGGCTGGCCCCAGCCCAGCACCTCGGGCACCGACAACGGCAGTGCTGGGGCCAGCGCCGCCAGCAGGGCTGCTTCTCTCCGCAGCGCCTCTCCCCTACCGGACCACTTGGGGAAGCGTAGGACCCGCGCCTGACCCAGTCGGTAGACCCGGTGGTCGGTGCCTTCGCCCAGCCAGGTGACTGGCTCCTCTGCCAGGTCCGGGGGCAGCAGGGCCGCCACTTCGGCTGGGCTGAGAGTAGGCAGCGCATCCCCGTTCACAGACGCTTCAGATAGTCCGCGATGCGCAGATAGATGCCAAATTGTTCAGGACCAACGGCCGTGACAAAGCGCCCCCCCTGCTGTAGCGCCCTGATCAGTTTGCCGAACTGGGTGCGATCAAAGCGGCTGAACCCCAGGTTAGACGTGGCGTAGTCAAGGACTGTGCGCGAGAACGCTGGAGCTTCGGCCCAGAGGCGTTCAAGCCGCGCTATGAACTGATCCAGGTCTTCCGGCGGGGCTTTCAGAACGAGCGAGAACCACTGCCTGCACCCAGTGACCCGGTCACGGTCGGACTGAGTCAGCAAAAAATCGGGTGGATGCAGCCCGGCGGCGGCCAGCACCTTCAGAAACAGGGCCGCGTGGTCCGGCCCCTGTTCTTCGTCTTCCTCGCTGCCTTGCAGCAGGGCCGCCCTGACCTCCGCCCAGGAAAGGCCCGCTGCCAGTGCGCGCTGCACCACAGCCAGAAAGTGCTGCCCCCGGACCAGACCCAACAGATAGAGCGGCTCACTCAGCTGTGGGGGGCGCGGCGGGAGGGGGTGTTCGGCTTCGTCCAGCGAGAGCATGTACATGAAGTCGGCGGCGTCCAACTCCACATCTACTGCTGCCCAGCGCGGCTCATCCTCGTCGCCCCCCATGTCACTGCGGCCAAAAATACTGACTGACGGCGCCAACAGCACTGTCCTGACGCGCTCAAACTGGTGAGGGTGTGGGCCAGCCCCCGCCGGATTCGGCTTAAACCACAGGGCGCTCTGATGGTCTATGCCTTCGGCGCTGAGGGGCGCCCCTTCCGGGAGATCACAGAGGTGGCGAATCAGGGCCTGCGCTTCGGCTTCCGTCTGCCGAGAGAAGAGCTGCTCTCTGGCCATCATCAGCGCGGCGGCCAGGTAATACCTTCTGGCCTCCAGGCTGGCGGCTGTGAACTCGCCGTACTTGGTCGCAAACGCTTCTTCCCACTCAACAGGATCAGCTGGGTCATCCGCGACGGGTTCCCGCAGAAGCACCAGAGAATGACTGCTGCTGGAATTGGTGGCAAAGCCCAGGCGGACCCGGCCCCGTGCGGGCGGCGTGACTGGGCCCTGAACAAAACCTGGCGCGGCAAAGTGCTGGAGCCAGTCCGCGTCAAACGGCACCACCGGCCCGCTGTGATAACTGCTGGGCGCCAGCGTCATGGCCACGGCGTCCACATAGGCGCTGAAGCGGCCTTCCTCAGTGTGGTACGAGCCAGGGAGCAGCAGCGCGGCCAGGTCGGCCGGACATTCGGCCGCCAGCGCGGTGTCAATGCTGACAGGCGTGTGCCGCACATAGTCAGCTAAGTCGGCCAGCCACCAGTCATAACTCAGAGGCTGGAACGTCTGCCCGCGTCCCACATCCTTGAAGCCCAGCAGGGTCACACGAATGCCCGCCGCGCCTGCTTCCCGAACCAGCGAGCGTAGTTCTTCCGGCTGCACAGTGCCCATGACCACCTGCGCGACCAACTGCCCGCTGCGGCGCTCGGACGTTAGAATCAGGCTGCCCAGCAGGCGCACCTCGGCGGCGCGGGCCACGCTGACTGCCACGCCGCCCACAAGGTCCCGCACCTGCGGCCACAGCTGCGCCAGCCACCGTAGGCGCCGCGTGGTGAAGTTGGGCACGACGCCCGCCGCCCGGAACAGGTGCAGCGCCGCCAGAAAATCCGGGTATTCGCTGACTTCGCCGCCGCCCAGCGCGACCTCAAACACGCCAGCGCGGCCCGCCTCGGCGGCAATCTGGGCCACATCCTCCAGTCGGGCATGTCTGCGCCCTGGACGCGAGTCCTGATAACAGAACGCGCAGCCCACGCTGCACACATCCGTCAGTTTCACGTCCAGCAGCTCTGGCGCACGCAAACGGGCTGGGGTGAGGCCGGTACTCAGCCGGGCACCCGTCGCCGTGCAAAAGGCCGTCAGTTGCCCACCTTCACTGCGAAAACGCCATGCGGGAAGCATAGAAGCAGTGTAGAGGCCTCAGCGACGACAGGGCGCGACGAAGCTGGCGCAGGGTCAGTCCGAACAGACCAACTAAATCCAGAAGATTCAGGCGTCAGATAGAGCGAATGGCCAGCGGAAGGCGAACTTAGAGCCCTGTGCTGCCCAAAAGTCTCTGCTCACTGCCTGCTGCCGTTGCACGTCAGGCGGAACCACATACTTGTCCTGAACCATCAAAGCAACTGCCGGACCATAACCACCAGCCCCAGCCCTGCCAGGGCCAGCAGCGCTGCCACGCTCAGGCGGCGGTCTGTGCGCCAGCCGCTCAGCGCCACCCACAGCGCGGCCAGCACGGGTACGGCCGCCACCCAGACCACACCCACCCACACCGCAGAAGGCACCAGCAAACCCAGCGCCAGCAGCACCACCCCCACCCAGAAGCCCAGCGGGTACAGCCAGGCAGGAAGTCCAGCCAGCTCCGTATCTGGGCGCGGCTCCGCACTCATGCGTGCCCCCAGTATTTCCAGAGCAGTTGCCCAGCAGTGAAGATGAGCAGGAGGCTGAACAACAGTTTGAGCTGCGCGGCGGGAATGCGGCTTTGTAGGGTGGCCCCGGCCCGCGCGCCCAGCAGCACCCCCAGCGCAATCCCAGCCGCCAGGCGTACGTCCAGCAGCCCACCGGCCTGATACACCAGGGCGTTGCCCACCGCCGTGAGGCCCATGATGAAGGTGCTCGTGGCAATCGCTTGCCGGATAGGCACCCCAGCCATCAGGTTCAGAACCGGCACCTGCACCGTGCCGCCACCTATGCCCAGTAGACCGCTCATGACGCCGGCAAAGGTCATGGCGGGCGGCACCAGCCGGCTGGGGGGACGCTCCTGCTCCACCCGTTTCAGACCGCGCAGGAGGTTGTACGCCGAATACAGCAGCAGCGCCGCAAAAACGGTGGCCACCGCACGGCCCGGCAGCACCAGCCCCAGAAACGACCCCAGCGCGCCGCCCACAATCGTGTACGGCGAGAGCAGGTAACCGGTGCGCGCCCGCACCAGCCCTTGCTGCAGGTAGCTGGCGGCGCCACTGAGGCCCACCGCCAGCACGCCAATCTGACTGACCGCCACGGCCTGTGCGATCGTGATGTCACGGCCAAACAGGGGCAGCACGAATTCCAGGGCGGGCACCACCACCACACCGCCGCCCAGACCCAGGATGGCCCCCAGCACTCCGGCCAGCAGCCCAATGCCGATCACCGCCAGCGTCAGGGCGCTCAGCACCCCAGTCCTTTCTTGCCTGCTTTCACGCCCCGGAGGCTAACGCATGAGGGGCGCCAGGCAGAGGTGAGCGTCTGCTTTTGTAGAGGGGTGACAGATGAGCACTGACCCCAGCCATTTTGTCAGCGAGGCTATTGGGACGCACCGAGACACCTGCACGGGAACAGGACGGGTGCAGGAATAACACAGAGAGGGCCTGAGGATGGCTCTCAAGCTGACTGAAGCGACCCGCCACCAGCCGCCGCCTGCGTTGGGGGGAGAACGGCGATGGTCCCACCCGATAACGTCAGTTCTGTCCCAAGTGGTGAACGGCACAGCCAGAGGCCCTTTTACATTTCTCCTTCAACCGCAGCCACGAACCAGGCGTCGCGGCACGACACCACCACTTCGGCGTAGCCGCTGCCGCCCTGCACCGTGGTCACGAGCGGCAGGGCCAGCAGAAAGCGGCAGCGCAGCTCATCGCCCAGGCGCCCGAACTGGGCTTCCAAAACCTCCCAGGCCACCTCGCCAGTCAGGGGCACCCCCTGCAGGTCGTGCTGGGCCTCAACACCCTGGACATCCTCAAAGACCAGCTGGCCGGGCTGCGCATCCCCGTCCTGGTGAATGTCCCAGCGGAACACCTGAACCGTCCAGACCAGATGCGGCGGGTCAGGGTGCAGGGCGTCTACAGAGGCGTCGTGCCACGTCAGGGTATCGGCGGCGAGCTTCATGGGGTGCCGTCCGGCTGTTTGGCAGCCCGCACTGCCTGAAACGTCTGGCGCAGCAGCCGGGCCGCTTCTCGGGCGCGCACGCCGCCGGTCACCTCTGGCACGTGGCCCCAGTGGGCGGTCAGCAGGTCGTGCTGGCCCCCCAGCGCCCCGGCCCTGGGGTTGGGGGCGCCGTAGACAATCTGCCCCACGCGGGCTTCCAGCGCGGCGCCTAGGCACATGGGGCAGGGTTCCAGGGTCACGACCAGGGTGCAGCCCGTCAGGTAGGGGGTACCCAGAGTGCGGGCGGCTTCCCGCAGAGCGGCCAGCTCGGCGTGCCGGGTCATGTCGCCGTGTTCGCGGCTGGTGTTGCGGCCCCGGCCCGCCACGGCGCCGTCTGGGCCAAGCACCACCGCGCCCACAGGCACCTCGTCGGCCGCAGCGGCCTGGTGCGCCAGCGCCAGCGCCTCACCCATCGCGGCGTGCCAGGGGTCGGGTGGGGCGCCCACCTGTTCACGCGCGCCTACCGCCCACACGGGGGGCTGTACCCCTACCCACTGCACCCCCTCCCCCGACACCAGCAGTGGCATCTGGCCCCGGGCCTCACGCGGCACCTTCAGGTCGGTCAGCACGTCGCTGAGCTTACGCGTGCCGCCAGACAGGGTGATGCGGTCGCCGGGCTGCCGGGTGCGCCGCTGCCAGCCGGCCGGCAGTACAAACGCGGGCTCGGGCAAGGGAACGGGGGCCAGCCAGAGCTTCGAGTCCGTCACGGTTACGGCGTGCGCGTCCGGCAGCGTGAGGTGCGCGGTCTCCCCTGCCGTCAGTGCCCCGACCAGCCGGTCCAGATGCCCGGCATGAAACCGCAGGCCCGCGCCCGACAGTTGCGCGTGCACCCAGCGGCGCAGCACAGCAGGCGGCTGTCGCTCCAGCGGTCCGTGTGCCGTGAGGCCGCTGGCCTGAACCCGCAGCGCCGCGTCATCCTGGGCCTGGTACTGCGCGACACGGGCCAGCGCGGCCTCGACGCTGGGAAAGCGGGCAGCCAGGACCGGCATGACCGCCCCGCGCAGCCAGGCGCGGGTATAGGTGGGGTCGGCGTTGGTTTCATCCTCGCGCCAGCCCTGGCCCAGCCCATGCAAAAAGGTTTCCAAGTCGGCGCGGACCACCGCCAGCCAGGGGCGGTGCACCCAGCCGCGCACCGGGGGAATGCCGTGCAACACGCCCTCGCCGCGCAGCAGCGCCAGCAGCACCGTTTCGGCCTGGTCGCGGCGGGTGTGGGCGGTCAGGATGGCCTGGGCGCCGTGCTTCCGGGCGGTGCGGCCCAGAAAGTCGGCGCGCAGGCGCCGGGCGGCGTCTTCCAGATTCCAGCCGCGCTTTTGCGCCACCGCCGCCGCGTCCACCCGCACCGTTTCAAACGGCACACTCAGCGCGGCGGCCAGTTCGCCCACCCACGCCGCATCTGCTGCTGAGGCTGGCCGCAGGGCATGGTCTAAGTGCGCCGCCACAGGCCGCACACCCATCAGCACCAGCGCCCGCAGCAGCGCCACGCTGTCGGCCCCGCCCGACACACCCACCACGACGACCTGACCGCTGTAGGGCCGCAGCGGCGTTAGCAACACCTTCACCCCTGCATTCTACGGAGGCGGGGGCCGGCGCCTAGAATCGGGCGCATGAGTGTTCAAGTCGGCCAGCCGGCCCCCGACTTTACCCGCCGCAGTGATGATGGCCGCGAGGTCCAGCTGTCGGCCCTGCGGGGCGGGTGGGTGGTGCTGTACTTTTACCCGCGTGCCAGTTCGGCCGGCTGCTCCATTGAGGCGCAGCGCTTTGAAGCGGCCCTGCCAGAATTTGAGCGGCTGGGCGCTCAGGTCGTCGGCGTCAGCACCGATACCGAAGCCCGGCAGGCGGCCTTCCGCGACAGCTGCTCGCTGAGCTACCCCCTGATTCCCGACAGCGACCGCAGCCTGTGCCGCACGTATGGGGTGATCGGCGGCCTGGGCGGGCTGCTGAACATGGCCGCCCGCGCCACCTTCCTGATTGATCCGCAGGGGGCCGTCGCCTGGGTTCACCGCAGCGCCAACCCCATGAGCCATGTGACCGGCACCCTGGCGGAACTGGAACGGCAGCAAGCGGCGCGCGCAGGACAGGCAGCGCGTGGTTAAAAGGTCGTGTCTGGACGGCTCACCTCTGGCCTCCACTCAGCGGGTGAAGCGGCCTGTCCTCCGCGCTGCGCTGATGGTTCTCACTGGCCTGGCGCCCGGGACCAGTGCCGCCGCCCAGACCACCCTCACCGGCACCGTGAAAGCCCAGTCAGAGCACACGGATGAGGCCCTGATCGCGGTGCCGTGGCGGGGTGGCGCAGGCCAGGTGGAGGGGCGTGTGGCGAGCAGCCTGGGCGTGAGCAAGGTCATCGTGAGCGCCCCCATGAGCGCCAGCGGGCAATTCAGCCTCAAGTTGCCAGCCGCCCTGGACAGCAGTCTGTTGCCGCCAGCGACCCGCAGCCCTCTGCCCGGCACGCTGTTTGCGCCGTCTCCAGGGGCC
This sequence comes from Deinococcus arboris, assembly GCF_009755355.1. Classification (GTDB taxonomy): domain Bacteria; phylum Deinococcota; class Deinococci; order Deinococcales; family Deinococcaceae; genus Deinococcus; species Deinococcus betulae. The sequence continues at coordinate 29,202 of NZ_WQLB01000007.1, forward strand.
ACCTGCACCGGGGCCATCCAGGCCAGCGACCCCACAGCCCGCGTGGTGCAACTGGCGCTGAGTGTCAAGGCGGTCAACACGGGGGGTGAGATTTTCTCGGTGATCAGCAGCGGCCAGTACGATGAGGCCCAGGCCGCCAGTCTTGGCCGCACCCAGACCGGACTGATCTATTACGCCGAGCGGCCTGTCCAGATGCGGGGCACCCAGTCCTGTCAGTGGCGGGACCAGGACTACTTGAACAAAATGACCATCGTGGTTGCGGGTCAGCTGACCCAGGGCTGGAACCGCATGACGCTGGATGTGACCGCCATCACCAAGGGCGCCGAGGTAGACACCACGTTCCGCCTGACCAGCGGCGCGCTGCCCACAAATGACTGGACCCTGTTACCGGACGCGCAGACGGAAGAGCGGTGAAGAGGGGGAATCAAACGCGAGGAGCGTGGTGAGGAAAACCTCAGACCACGCTCCCCGCTGTTCAAACCCCGTTCCTTACTTCAGCTCTCTCAGCGTTGCCCGCATGATCTCCAGACCGGTTGCGGCTTCTTCTTTGGTCAGGATCAGAGGCGGGCTGATACGGATGACCGCCTCACCGCAGTCGAGGTTCAGGAGACCCTTTTCAAACATCGCCATGCTGGCGCGGTCGCGCAGGGCGCCGTCCGGGCTGCCGTCAGGCTTCACGAATTCCAGCCCGATAAAGAGGCCCCGGCCACGCACATCGCCCAGGAAGGGGAATTCTGCCTGCATGCCCTTTAGCTCGGCCATGATGTAGTCGCCCACCACTGAGGCGTTAGTCATCAGGCTGTCGCCGCAGCCAGGATGCTTGATGACACCTTCGAGCAGGTCCAGCGTGGCGTGAGACGCTGCCGCCGCCACCGGATTGCCGCCGTAGGTCGAGCCGTGCGAGCCCACCGGCCACGTCATGACGCTGTCCTTGGCCAGCAGCGCGCCCAGCGGCATGCCCGAGGCAATGCCCTTGGCTGAAGTGATGATGTCAGGCTGCACGTCAAAGTGCTGGAAGCTGAACATCTTGCCGGTGCGGCCCATGCCGGCCTGCACCTCATCGAAAATCAGCATGATGCCGTGCTTGTCGCACAGGGCCCGCAGGCCCGGCAGGAAGTCGGCCGGCGGCACGATGTAGCCACCCTCGCCCTGCATGGGCTCAACGATGATGGCCGCGACCTCATCGGCAGGCAGGATGCCCACGAACAGTTCTTCAATGTGTGCCAGCACCGCCTGCCCGCAGGTTTCGGGGGTGCTGCCCAGCGGCGGACGAAACGGGTTGGGGTAGGGCACGTGTGATACGGCGGGCAGCAGCGGGCCAAAGCCGCGCTTGTACTTGGTTTTGCTGCCGGTCAGGGTAATGGCGCCGTAGGTACGCCCGTGGAAGCTGCCCATCGTGGAGATGATGTGCTGGCGGCCGGTGTGGTTGCGGGCCAATTTGACAGCGGCCTCGACGGCCTCAGCGCCCGAGTTAGAGAAGAACACGCGCCACTTTTCACCGGGCTTTTCGACATGCTTGACCAGCCGCTCGGCCAGGCTGGTGGTGATTTCCTGCGGGTAGTCGGTCAGGCAGACGTGCGTAAACTTCGCCACCTGCTCCTGCACGCCTTTTACGACGTGCGGGTGGGCGTGGCCGGTGGTGCTCACCGCAATGCCGGCAAAGAAGTCCAGCATGGTGTTGCCGTCTACATCAGTCAGCCACACGCCTTCGCCGTGGTCCGGCACGAAGGGATAAGGGCGCATGTAGGAGGTCGAAAGGTGCGCGCGGTCGCGCTCCATGATGGCGGCGGTGTTCGGGCCAGGGAGGGCGGTTTTGAGTTCGGGTTGGCGGGGCTTTGGCAGGGTGGTCATTTTTTCTACTCCTTCAAATCAAAGACTTGCTCAGCAATCCGAGGAGGTAAGCCTTCGCGCCATTCATCTATAAGACGACGGGCGTTCACGGTTACACCTGGAATTGCTTGCCTCAAGCGCGGAGAACCTTTCGAGTCACCTTCAGGAAGAGAATCCAGCCAGTTCAATGGAAAGCTGAGTGGCCCGACCGACTCACTAATGTCTCTAGCAGGGTTAAAACCCAGCTCTGACACGCTGTAAAAACCCGTGTCAAAGTACCGCTCAACTGTCTCAAAGACGGCATATCTCACGGAATGGCAACGGGAAATCTGGCCACGTTTCCGGTAATCAGCGCAGACATACGGATGCGAGTACCAGTAAAGGGCCAGGGCAACCGCTTCTGGACACCGCCGCTGATTCGCCATCCACAGGGCGAGGTCAACATGAAAGTTATCCAGGTACAGCCAGGCAAGGCACATCCACTCAGCGTCAGACGCTGCTTCAGCAAAATGAAAGGCCGCCCAACTGTACTTATCCACACTCAGACCCTATTAATCGCCGCTCACCGACTGCGCTTCACCTTCGACCGGCTGCGGCGCCTGCACCATGCCGTCGGGGGCGGTATCGGTTACAGGACTCCCACCCACGCCGTGCGCGACCCACTTGTCTTCGCGGCTGTTCAGGCGGTGCTTGGTGGCGCCGGGCCGGTTACGACTTTCGCTGAATTCCTTAGGCTCAATGGAAATGCGCTCGCCTTCCATCAGGCCGAAGATGCCGCTCTGGCCGGGCTCCTTGCGCTGCCAGTCCTCGGGCACCACCATGTCGGGGCCGGTGTAATCAGTGGGCTCGGAATACGCAGCGATATAACCCTCAAAGTTGCGCAGAATCAGCTTCTCGGGGCTGTGCGACAGCACGTAATTGGGCGCCACCGGAATCTTGCCGCCGCCGCCAGGAGCGTCCACAACGTAAGTAGGCACGCTGTAGCCCGACGTGTGGCCGCGCAGGCTTTCCATAATTTCCAGGCCCTTGCTGACGGTGGTGCGCAGGTGGCCGGCGCCGTGCACGAGGTCACACTGGTAGATGTAGTAGGGCCGCACGCGAATCTTGACCAGTTCGCGCACCAGCTTCTGCATGATGACGGGGTGGTCGTTCACGCCGCGCAGCAGCACGCTCTGGTTGCCCAGCGGCACGCCGGCGCGGGTCAGGCGGTCGCAGGCTTCGGCGACTTCCGGCGTAATTTCGCGGGGGTGGTTGACATGGATGTTCATCCAGACTGGATGGTTCTCGCTAAGGACATCGCACAGTTCCTGCGTGACGCGCATAGGCATGAACACGGGCACGCGCGTACCGATGCGGATGATCTCAATGTGCTCAATCTTGCGCAGTTCGGCCAGCAGGCGGCCCAGCACTTTGGGCGCCAGGGTCAGGGGGTCGCCGCCCGACAGCAACACGTCGCGCACCTGGGGCGTGTTGCGCAGGTAGTTCAGCTGCTGCTCGTATTCGGCGGGGTTAAAGGTCTCGGTGGGGTCGCCCACAATGCGGCTGCGGGTGCAGTAGCGGCAGTAAGAGGCGCACTGGGTCGTAACCAGCATCAGCACGCGGTCGGGGTAGCGGTGCACCAGGCCGGGCACGGGGCTGTGCTTGTCCTCGGCCAGGCTGTCTTCCATCATCGCCGTGAAAGGCTCAAGTTCGTGGTGCGTGGGGATCACCTGACGGCGCACCGGGCAGGTGGGGTCTTCCGGGTCCATCAGGGACGCAAAGTATGGGGTGATGTCCAGGCGGAAAATGCCGTCGGCGCTGGCGCCCGCGTGCTCGCTGGGAGTCAGGCGAATAACCTCTTCCAGTTCGGCCACCGAGTTGATGCGGTTTTTCAGCTGCCACTTCCAGTCGTACCACTGGGCGTCAGGCACGTCGGCCCACTTGGGCGCGCGGTGGTTGCGGGGGAGCATCTGCTGGCTGCGGACTGTGGCCTGGGGGTGAATGGGCATAGGGGCCTCCGGGGCAAAAGAATGAAACAGAAATTGAGTTCTCCTTTATTTTCCGCGTTCTACACGTGCCTTTGGAATGCTTGCCGCCCCCACAATGCACACCTCAAGCAGACAGAAAACTCTCAAACGCCACCCCTAACCTTCCAAATGCTAAGGTAGGCGCCATGAGACAGTCCGGCGGCACCCTTGACCCTCTCGACCACCGCATCCTGCAGGAGTTGCAAACCGATTCGCGCCTGAGCATGCGCGAGTTGGGCCGCCGCGTCGGGCTATCGGCCCCGGCCGTGACCGAGCGGGTGCGGCGCCTGGAAGATGCAGGGGTAATTCTGGGCTACGGCGTCAGGGTTGCCAGTAAGCCCCTGGGCCGCACCATCACGGCGTTTATCGGGGTGCAAGACAGCGGCCGCAACGACCCCACGCTGGTGCGCTGGGCCGGCAAACACGACGGCGTGCTGGAGTGCCACTCGGTCACCGGGGACAACTCCTGCATCCTGAAGGTGGCCGTGCCCGATGTCGGCGCCCTGGAATCCATGCTGACCGAGCTGATCAATATGGGCTTTACCTGTGACACGAGCATTGTGCTGAGCACGCCGCTGGAAGGCAAACTGCTGCTGCCACCGAAGTAACACAGGTGCGCCTCATCCTGGCTGAAGAGCTGCCTTTCGGGGGCGCGGCCCTCCCCACCACAACGCAACTGAGTTTTTTGGAGGCGCCGCTGCCGCAGGTGGTGCAGGGGTTCGGAACGCAGCAGCGGGCGCTGGGGCGCGTCTGCAGGACTTCTCCGCCTCTTCAGGAACAGACAGGCAACAGTCTGATGCGGCTGCGGCCTCTGTCGTTTCTGGGGCGTCAACACCTCTTCGTGCCAACCGACAGCAGGTGGACGGCGTACTTCAATGATTATCCTCTGGGCACCAACATTCAGGCCACTATTCCTGATCTGGCCCGTCGCCTCGCTTGCCGGGCCCTCTGGATTGAGGCCCTTCCCTGGCAGACGAACACCGAGCCGACAGAAGCGTTGGGGTTCACCGTTCTGGAGCCGCACCCCTCTGACTGGCGGCGTTCCGTCGGCCTGCGCAACCAGAATGGCTTCTGGCGCTTCTGGCAGTTGGGAACGCCCCTTCCCTTCGAGGACACTGTGCGCTACCGATTTCGGAGACGCCAACGCCGCTTTGACCTGACCTGTCTGCGCCACTACGCCGGTGCCTTAGGCGTGCGCCCCTTTGACGAATCCTTCTACCTCGCTGGCGCGGTGCATGTCACGTGTGGGGCCAGCGTGAAGTGATTCAGCTCGTGATCTGTCTTCAGCATCCAACGGCTGACAGCGCCTGCATCAGGGCTTCTGGGGAAAGGCGCTCTGGCAAGCCCGCCACCTGACCGTCGCCCAGTTCCACCACGCGCCATGCGCCGTCCTCGCGCTGGGCCACATCGATGGTGAAGAAGCGGCTGTCCACCGCCCCCAGCACCTCAGCCAGCCAACCAGTCGGCAGCGCCTGAGAGGGATACTCGCCCTCCTCCCAGTATTCGGCCTGGACCGCCAGCTGACCGTCGACCACGAAGAGGCGGTATTCCCAGGTCAGCGGCATGCCGCTGCGGGAGTGCGTGATCAGCGCCTGAAAGGGTTCAAAGCGGCGCAGCACCAAGCCGCCCTGCCAGCCACTTCCCTGCCGCTCGGCAAAGGTGCGAATTACTGTGCGGGCGTGGCCGAGATCAGCCGCGTCAGGAATAAAACACGCCTCAGTCCATTCGTGCTTGCGGGACTTGACGTAATCCTTGACCACCACTGGCCCTGGACCAAGGGCGGCCAGCGCCGCGTCCACCTCGGCCCAGTTCAGGGCACCTGGGTTGGCCGCTGGAATCCAGCGCGTGTCGGGCGAGTGGGGCGCGATGTGATGAAACGAGTCGGGCAGCCAGTGGGTGTGCCGGTACTGCGCGGGCGTGTTGAGCAGCGTCCAGCCTCGCCCCTGAAGGGCGTCAAAGAGGGCCGCATAGGTGTCCGGGGCCATCATCCAGCCCCGGAAGATCGCCTGTCCCTCTCCGGCCGGCACCCAGCGCAGGGCACGGGTTAGGTCGCCGCCTTGCAGCGCCTCAAAGTCCAGCAGCGCGGTGTTCAGACCCAGCGCCTGAGCCGCGTCCAGTTCGGCGCGGTAGGCCTCGTCGGGCACGCGGGCGGAAAACGGCTCGGCGGGAAACAGGAGCATGTCCGGCAGGCTACAGCCTGACCCCGCCGCGCTGCGTGTGGGCCGCGTAGCGCTCCAGCATGGCCCAGCCCTCGCCGCCGCGCATCACCTCGCGGGCCTGCTCGACCCCCTCGCGGATGCTGTCGGCGCGGCCAGCGGTGCGCAGCGCCGCGCCGGCATTCAGGGCCACGATGTCGCGCTGGGCGGGCGTGCCGCCCCCGGTCAGCAGCGCGCGGGTAATCTCGGCGTTCTCGGCGGGCGTGCCGCCCACAATGGCCGCGCGCGGGTGGACCGCCACCCCCGCCTCCTCGGGGTGCAGTTCGCGGTCCACGACCTCGCCGCCGCGCAGGCCCGACACCGTGTTGACGCCGCAGACCGTAAATTCGTCTAGGCCCGCACCGTGAACGACCGTGGCGCCGCTGGCACCGAGCAGCCGCAGCACCTCGGCCAGGGTGCGCGTGAGTTCGGGCTTGAACACCCCCACCACCAGATGCGTGGCACCCGCCGGGTTAGACAGCGGCCCCAGGATGTTAAAGACGGTGCGGGCCGCCAATTCCGAGCGGATGGGCGCGGCGTGGCGCAGCGCGGGGTGGTAGTTGCGCGCAAACATAAACCCCACGCCCAGGGTGTTGATGGCGTCCTCGACAACTTCGGGCGCGGCGTCCAGGTTGACGCCCAGGGCTTCAAGGACATCGGCGCTGCCCGCGCGGCTGCTGGCAGCGCGGTTGCCGTGCTTGGCGACGGGCACCCCCGCTCCAGCCACCACGAAGGCGGTGGTGGTCGAGATGTTGAAGGTGTGTGCGCCGTCGCCCCCCGTGCCCACCACGTCCAGCAGGACCTCGCGCGGCTGCACCTGGACGCGCACGGCGTTTTCCCGCATGGCCTGGGCAAACCCCGCGATTTCCTCGGCGGTCTCGCCGCGCACGCGCAGGGCCGCCAGCGCCGCCGCCAGCCGCACGCTGCTCATGTCACCCGCCATCACCTCGCGCATGAAAGCCGCCGCCTCGACCTGCGAGAGCCGCTCGCCGTTCATCAGCCGCGCGTGCATGGCCGTCACGCGCCGCGCCCTTCTGCCTGCTGTCCCCTCATGGCCTGATGCTCGCGCACCGCCGTCAGGAAATTGCGCAGCATGTCCATCCCGCTCTGGGTGGCGACGCTCTCGGGGTGAAACTGCACGCCGTAAACGGGGTACTCACGGTGCCGCAGCGCCATCACAATCTCTTCTTCGGGGTCCGTCGTCCACGCAGTCGCCACCAGTTCGGGCGGGAGGTCACGCACCACGAGCGAGTGGTAACGGGTAACCGTGACGCCGTCGGGCAAGCCAGCAAACAGGTCGGCCCCGTCATGCCGCACCGGGCTGGTCTTGCCGTGGACCGGCTGCCGCGCCCGCCCTACCTGGGCCCCAAACGCCGCCCCGATGCTCTGGTGCCCCAGACATACGCCCAGCAGCGGATAGGTGGAGCCCAGTTCGCGGATCACGGCCACACTTTGTCCCGCCTCGGCGGGCGTACACGGCCCCGGCGAGACCACGATGGCGTCGGGATTGAGCGCCCGCACCTCGTCCAGCGTGAAGGCGTCGTTGCGCCAGACGGTCAGGTCGCAGCCCAGTTCACCGAAATACTGGACGAGGTTGTAGGTAAACGAGTCGTAGTTGTCGATAAGGAGAAGGCGGGTTGTGGGGTGTGGGTTGTGGGTCATTGAGTGTGTCCCCGCTGGGTTCGTGGATTTTTCCCGTCTTGAGACGCGACGTAGCTTGAAAGTCGGCGCGTCAGAGTGCCGAGTTGCGCAAACAGAGAATGCTCCGGCGCTGGTTCAACCATGTGCAGTCGGTGGGCCAGGTGGAGCAGGGTGTGAAGTTCGTAGGCCGAGCCCAGTGCAATTCGGGCAAAGCGGGCAGCCTCGGCTGGCGACCCGCGCCCGACACCTTCTGAAAGATTGGTCGGAATAGACGCCGCTGCGCGCCGGGCCTGCGAGGTCAGGCCATACCGCTCGTCTGCCGGCCAATGGGCTGAGCAGCGGTACACCTCCTCGGTCAACCTCAACCCTTCCTGCCACACCTCAAGCGTCTGAATCTTCCCCGGCCCCATCATCTTTTCCCTCTCCAACCCACACCCCACGGCCTACAACCCATGAGAAGCCATCTCCACCGCTCGCATCAGGGCCGCCGCCTTGCTGCGCGTTTCCTGCTCTTCGGCGGCAGGGTCGCTGTCGGCGACCACGCCAGCGCCGGCCTGGATGTGCACGCGGCCACCCGTAATGACCATGGTGCGCAGGGTCAGGGCCATATCCATGCTGCCGTCAAAGGCGATGTATCCAAACGAGCCGCCGTAGGGACCGCGCCGCACCGGCTCCAGCTCGTCAATAATCTGCATGGCGCGAATTTTGGGGGCGCCGGACACCGTGCCCATCGGCTGCACGCTGGCCAGGGCGTGCAGGGGCGTCTGACCGGGGCGCAGTTCGCCGGTCACGCTAGAGACGATATGCATGACGTGGCTATAGCGCTCAATGGCAAAGGCGTCCTGCACGCGCACGCTGCCGTAGCGGCTGACCCGGCCCAGGTCGTTGCGGCCCAGGTCCACCAGCATCAGGTGTTCGGCGCGCTCCTTCTCGTCGGCCAGCAGTTCTTCGGCCAGGGCGGCGTCGGCCTCTGGGGTCTGACCACGGGGGCGGGTGCCTGCGATGGGCCGGGTGGTCACACGCACGCCGTCACTGGCCAGCAGGCTCTCGGGGCTGCTGGCGACCAGCGTGACAGGGCCGAGTTGCAAGTAGCCCAGGTAGGGGCTGGGGTTGACCCGGCGCAGGGCGCGGTACAGCGCAAACGGGTGCAGCTCGCCCAGGTCGGCACTGAAGCGCTGGCTGGGCACCACCTGAAAGATGTCCCCGGCCCGGATGTACTCCAGGGCGCGGTTGACAGCCGCCTCAAAGCCCTCAGGCGTGAAGTTGCTGCTAAAGGTGGGGGCAGCGGCTCCTGCCTGACCCGGCACCGGGGGCAAGGGGCCGCGCAACCGGCCCACCAATCCCGCCACCTCGGCGTCGGCCCCGGCCTGGTCTGCGGCCACCGCCACAGCGATCAGGCGGTGCTTGAGGTGGTCGTAAATGACCATCCCGCGCGGCGCCACGAAACAGGCGTCCGGCACCCCCAGCTCGTCGGGGTTCTCGTCCGGCAGGCGCTCGTAGCTGCGAATGAGGTCGTAGGCGGCGTAGCCCACCGCGCCGCCAATCAGCGCGGGCAAGCCAGCGGGCAGCGGCACAGTGCCCGCGACCTCTCCGCGCGTGACTCCGTGATAGAGCCGCGCCAGGGGGTCAGCTTCTGGCCCCGCAAACTCGCCGAAGAGCCCGCTGCTGACCACCTGCCCGCCCCGCGCCTCAAACCGGCCCTGCTCGCCCACCCCGATAAAGGAGTAGCGGCCTAGTTTCTCGCCCGCCTCTACGCTTTCCAGCAAGAAGGCGACCTCCTCGCCCTGCGCGGCTTTCAGGTAGGCAGTGACCGGCGTATCGAGGTCAGCGTTCAGCTCCTGCATGGCAACAGCCAGCGGGGCGCGGTCGGTGGGGGGCAGCGTCATGGGTCTCCTCTGAGGCACACAAAAAAACGCCCGGATGGAAGTTTTCCACCTGGGCGCGTCCGGTTAAGGGAACAGCGAAGCTTAGACCCAGGCGAAACTGGGCCACCACCACGCGCGGGCAACGGTCATACCGCCGCAGCATAGCGCGCAGGAGAAAGCTGAGCAGGGGCCAGAGACCAGGGGCTGTCTACACAGTGCAGCCCAGCGGACCAACACTTGGCAACTGAAAGGGCCTCCTGCCTATAAGTTTGAACCCATGCCAAACGCCTCCGCTGTCGTGAGTGCCGCCTTTCAAGTTCATGGAAGAGGCTGGGCGCTGGAACTGGCCGACCTTGAAGGCACGGTCAGGAAAGGCGATTGGGTCAGTGGCTTTCCCGCCCCCCATGACCACCGCTCTTTGCAGGTGCTGGGGGTTGAGTGTGTTGACAGGGAACTAAGCACGGGCTCTCCCCAGGCCGCCGCCGCAGTGGTCATCGCAAAACTTAAAGGGTCACTGGCGCAGGACATTGTGGGGCGGCAGGTGTCCTTTTCATCCACTAATCCACAGGTCGCCGCCTCACAGGAGAACACATGAACGTCAGTGGCCGCGTTCGCCTCGTTCTGGACCTGCGGCGGCAGGCTCGGCAAGGCACTTCAGGCACAGCGCTCGCGCGGGACCTTCTGACCCGCCCAGAGGTCAGCAGATTTGAAGCTTACGCCCTGGCGATGGACGCCTTCGGCATGGGGTTAAGAGAAGCGCGCGAGCTTGAATGGCTTCTGGGCCAGGACCACGGCGGCACTTACGAAACTATTGAGACAGTCTGGACTCCATACCTGAGCAACTCGCTGCGCTGGCCGAGAAGAGTCGCGCATCTGGAAATCAAGGAGCAGGACGACGTTCTGGTCACAGTTTCCCTTTTTGACTACCGCGAACCGCAGAGAGATGAAGACCTCGTGCTGACGTGGGGAGACGGAGAGGTCATGAGGACGCATACGTTCGACCTTCCCATTTCATATAGGTACGCGCAGCCTGGAACGTACTCTTTCAGCTACCAGGGTGCTGGCTCGTTCCCCTGGACTTTTGGGCATACTTTGAACTTTTCCGAAAGGCAGAGTGGAAAGACAGGCCTGACGTTCCGAGATTGCCCTTAAGCGGCAGGCACACACGGCAAGACACACCCGTTTTAGCCAGCCACCACATCTTCCTCGTCTTCCAGTGGTGCAAACAACCGGTCCAGGTCAGCCGTCGTCAGTTGGGTGGCGTCGCTCAGCCCACCGTCCAGAATGCCGCGCGCCAGGCTGGCTTTGCGGGCTTGGAGGTCGAGAATGCGCTCCTCAACGCTGCCCGCCGCAATCAGTTTGTAAACGAAGACCGGTTTGTCCTGACCAATCCGGTAGGCGCGGTCCGTCGCCTGCTCCTCGGCCGCCGGGTTCCACCAGGGGTCGTAGTGAATCACGGTGTCGGCGGCCGTCAGGTTCAGGCCCACGCCGCCCGCTTTAAGGGTAATCAGGAAGACGTGGGTTTTGCCGCTCTGAAAGGCGTCAATCTGACCCTGGCGGTCCTGCGTGCTGCCAGTAATCATGGAATACGGCATGCCTTCTTCGCGCAGCCAGTCTTCTAGGTGACGCAGCAAGGTGGCAAAGCCGCTGAAAATCAGTACGCGGCGGCCCTCTTCCACCATTTGCGGCAGGTGGGTTTGCAGCCAGTCGAACTTGGCATTGCCCTGCACGCCGCGCGCGGCCTCCAGTTTGACCAGCCTGGGGTCGGTGACCGCCTGCCGGAGCTTCAGGAGCGCGTCCAGAATGGCAATCGTGCTGCGCGCCAGGCCCCGCGCACGCAATTCCTCGCGCACCCGCGTTTCGGTGGTGACCCGCACCGTTTCGTAAAGGTCGCGTTGATCGCCGTCCAGGGTCACGCGCACCGGAATCTCGGTCTTGGGCGGCAGTTCGCGCGCCACGTCCCGCTTCTCGCGCCGCAGGATAAAGGGGCGCACGCGGGCCGACAGGGCGGCGCGGCGACTGGCCTCACCGCGCTTTTCGATGGGCGTGCGGTAGAGGTCACGGAAGGTCTTTTCGTCGTGCAGCAGACCTGGGGCCAGAAAGTTGAACTGCGACCACAGCTCGCCCAGGTGGTTTTCCAGCGGCGTGCCGGTCAGCGCCAGCCGGTGCCGGGCTGACAAGCTGCCCGCCGCCTTGGCCGCCGCCGTGCGCGTGTTTTTGATGTTCTGGGCCTCATCCAGAATGACCAGGTGGTAGGAAAACCCGCCCAGCTCGGTGATGTCACGTGGCAGCAGCGGGTAGGTGGTCAGCACGAGGTCATGGGCCGGAATCTGGGCAAACTGGGCGCGGCGGTCCTTGCCGTGTAGGGTCAGCACCCGCAGCTCTGGGGCAAACTTGGCGGCTTCGGCCTGCCAGTTGCCGATGACGCTGGTGGGCGCCACGACGAGGCTGGGGCGGTCGGCTCGGCCAGAGTCTTTCTCCAGAAGCAGGTGCGCGAGGGCCTGTACCGTGTTATGCGTGACGATATAAGCCTCAGTGACATAGAGCCGGTCGGCGGCAGCCACGGCAATGCACTGGGCTTCCTTTTCGCCCACGTACTCGATGCTCTTGATGCCCCGGCTGGGTGGGTACTTGGTGGGGCGGCGATATGCAGCCAGTTTGGCGGTCAGCCGGAAAGGGTCAAGGTGCGCAGGCAGCTTGAGTGTCACGCGCCAGGCGTGGCCGGTGCGCCTCTCGCCCTGATAGACGTGCGTGGTCACTTTCTGCCGGAGACGGGCAGTGCCCCCCAGCGACTGCACCAGTTCCACCACGCCGCGCGCCAGGGCTTCGGACACGCTGGTGTACTCAATCACCACGCCTGCGTAACCGTCGGTATCCAGGAGGCCTTGCAGCACCGCCAGTCGCTGTTCGGGACTGCCGCGCAGGTACACCTCCGGAATGAACTTGGCCCGGCCGTTGCAGCCGTGCAGACCCAGGGCTTTCAAGTCATCTTTCAGCGGGTTGGGGGTCCAGCGCCCGCCACTCACCAGTCGGTAGGTGCTGACCCGTTCCGTCAGGCGCTCGGCGTGCCGGGCTTCCACGCCCGCAGGCAACGCCAGGGCCCCAACCAACTCGTCTTCTGATGTAATGCCCAACCCGTGCGTCAGGTGGCCGTCACCCAGCAGAGCACCCAGGGTATAGGGGTCAACGGATAAGGCCTGCGGCGCAAACTGCACCGCCTCCACCACCGGGAGGTAATGCCTAAGGTTGCCTGCCGCGTCGGTCAGCGAGGCCCGAATCTGCGCGGTGGTCAGCACCCGTTCCGGCAGGCCGCGCCGCTTGCGAACTGGAGTGTTCACAGCCCAGAGATGCTCCTCGTCCACCTCCACACTGGCGCCGTCGGTCAGGGTCACGCGGTAGATAGGCCGCTTCCCCTGTGGATAGACGCCAATCACCCGAGTAGGGCGGCCGTCACGGCCGATAACGTGGTCCCCCACCTGCACCTCGCCCATTCGGCGCCAGCCCAGCGGCGTCAGGAGGCGGGCGTCCAGTGGCTGCGCCTTACCAAGCCCCATGTCGTCGGCCAGAATGCCGCCCATCTCGTATTCCCGCAGGAATTGCAGCCAGGCCACGCCCTGCCGCTGATAGGGGCGCAGGTCCGCCCTTAGCCCCGGCGGCGGCTCGATGTCACGCACACCGGTAAAGTCGCGCAGGCGGCGCCCCAGTTCCAGCAGACGCTCGGCGCCCAGCCAGCGGGCCTGCACCGCCTCTTCCAGTTGGGCCAGGCGGGCGGCGTCCAGCAGCGGGAGCCTCAGGGGCCCTGGCGGCAGGTCACGCAGATTCAACTCCACCAGCACGCCCAGAATCGCCCGCACCCGGCCAGCAGGCAGCGCCACGCGGCGGCCATCGTCCAGGGACGCGTGCAGCACCTCATCGTCGGGCAGGTCCGCCAGGGCTTCAGGGGTAAAGAGGTGCGGCTGGCGGGCGATCAGGTCGGCCAGGATAGGGATTAGCGAGAGGCGCTGACCGTCCACCACAATGCCCAGGTCCAGGGTGAACCAGCCGCCGTGGCTGTCGTCGGCCTCGCCGTACCAGTCGGTAATCTCGGCGTAATTCAGGGGAAAATCGGGGTGAACGTGGACACTGACCCCTTGCAGTTCCAGGTCAGCCCGGCCCCGGCGCATGAAGTCCATCCAGGCGTCGTCGTCGCCGGCCGTCAGCAGGGTCTCGGTGTCGCCAGGGGCGCTCAGAGTGTACTCGTGGCCGTAAGCGTCATCCAGGGTCAGAAAGCCGGCCAGGGCGACGGTGTGCGCGGCCTCGCGCTCAGCCTCCGGGTCACGGGTCACGCGGGTCAGGACGCCGCCCCGGAACACGGCCGGCCCACCGGGGCTGTGGGCGTCGGGTACCGTCAGGCCCGCGTAGGCGTGGCGCAGTTCGGCGACGGGCAGCGTCACCGGGGTGCGGGCGCCGCTATAAGCGTGGTGGAGGGCCGGGCGCGCGCTCAGGTGCAGCTGCGGGGTATAGGGCAGCCGCTCCTCGCGCACCTGCACCGTCTGGGGAATGGGCAGGTTCAGTCCAGACGCCGTGATGGCGTGGGCCAGCGCCACCGCCTGCGCGGGGGGCAGGGCCGGCCCCGCCAGAAAGCGCGCCACTGTGTCGGCGGGCGCGCCCACCTGCACGCGGCAGAGCTGCTGCGCCTGAGGCTGCACCCCCCAGGGGCGCGGGGTGGGCAGCACCACAGCGTTGGGCGCATCTTCCAGGTGAAGGGTCGGCGTCTGGGCGCCGCGCCCGTCGGCCAGCCAGGCCAGGGTGCCGCGCAGGTCCGGTCCCCGCAAGAGAGGCAGTTCAGGGCGCTCCCAGCACAGGCGGCCCGTTTCCAGCAACTGCTCCAGCAGCAGGTCGGCCGCCGGGTGGTCGTTCAGGGCGTGCAGTTCTTCCTGCCAGCGCCCAGGTTCGTGGGTGGGGGTGGCCGCCACCTCCAGCAGCCGCAGGAGGCCTGCGTCGCGCCGCGCGAAGGCAGGGGCCGTCGAAAGCGTCCGGGGCAGCGCGTAGGTTTCGGCTCCGCGCAGGTCGGCGCCGCCCTCGCTGCGCACCGGCAGGCGCACCAGCCGCAGCGCCACCCGCCGCGCGCCGCCCACCGTGCTGCTGGGGGGCAGCAGACGGAGCACGTAGCGCAGTTCAAACTGCCTCCCCCGGCCGGGGCTGCGGCTCTCGGTAAAGGAAGCCAGCCACTGCTGGGTGCGGGCGTCCAGCGGTTCTTCAGCCGGCGCGTCCTCGGGCGCAGCGTCTTTGGGGACCGGGCGCGGGCCGGGCGGCGGGTCGGTGGACAGCACCAGAGCGGCCACATGCCGGCAGCGGTAACGGCCACAGGTGCAGCTGGAGCCCCGCAGCTGCGGGTCGGGCGGCGGCAGCAGGTCGGCCGTGGCGTGGTACACCATGCCGCCGTCGGTCACATTGGCCTCGGCGTGCCAGCCCAGGTCGGTCCAGGCGCTCTGGATATCCTGCACGGCTTCGGCGCGCAGCGCCAGTCCCTGCGCGGCAGTGTCCAGGGCGAACCCAGGCGGCAGGCGGCTGAGCTTCACGGCGCGCGGGGTGCGGAGCGGGCAGCCCGTCCCGACACAAGGGCGAGGAGCGGCAATGCGGCGGGAACAAACACGCCCCCGAGTCTAGCGCGCCCAGGAAAAAAGCGGTGGAGGTTGTTGGACGTGACCCGGAGGCGAGTCCTCACAACAGAACTCAGCGTGGTTAAGGGTTAAGATCCTCAACCACACCGAGGCGAACACAGTGAGTCTCCGTCAGACGCAGCGGCGACAGTGGAGGGGTATGGTGAGCCCCTCAGTGGAACGGGCAGCCGCTGTCAGCGGGCCTGAATCCGCCAGACCTTGCCAGCCCCGTCGTCGGTAAGGAGGAGGGCGCCGTCTCTCGCCACGGCGAGGTCTACCGGGCGGCCAGCGACGGCATCGCCTTTCAGAAAGCCGGTCAGGAAATCGGCGGTCTGGCCGGTCTGGGGATTGACTGTAATCACCTTGTAGCCGCTTTTTTCAGTGCGGTTCCAGCTGCCGTGCAGCGCCACGAACATCTGCCCCTTGTAGGCGGCCGGGAAGGTGGTGCCCGTGTAAAACGCCAGGCCCAGCGGCGCCGAGTGCGCGGTGGTGAGCCCCAGGGCCGGGGCGGCGCCCGTACAAGTGGCCGCCGTGCGTTTGCCAAAATTACTGTCCCAGACCTGCGGCTGACCGGCCTGGGTGGGGTAGCAGTACGGCCAGCCGTAAAAGCCGCCGTCTGTCACGCCCCAGAAGGCTTCGGGGGGAATGTCGTTGCCCAGTTGGTCGCGTCCGTTGTTGGTGGCGTACAGCTGCCCCCCTGACCACTCCAGGCCCACGGCGTTGCGCAGGCCGCTGGCAAACAACCGGCCGTTCTTGCCGTCGGCGTCGTAGACCCAGACCGCCGCGCGGCGGGGATCTGTTTCCTCGCAGACATTGCAGGTGCTGCCGGCCGAGACATACATGCGGCCGTCAGGCCCGAACACCACCGTGCGGGTGGAGTGGCCGCCGCCCGCCGGCAGCGCCACCACCGCCTGCGCCGTTCCGCTGGCCTTCGTGTCGCCCGCCGCGTAGGGAAAGCGCACCACGCCGTCGGTGTTGGCCACGTACAGAAAACCGCCCTGAATCGCCAGGCCGTGCGGCTGATTCAGGCCGCTGGCATACACCTCTTTGCTGTCGGCCTTGCCGTCGCGGTTGCGGTCGGGCAGGACGTAGACCGTCCCTGCTTCCGTGTCGCTGAGCAGCACGTCACCGTTGCTGGCCACTGTCATCAGGCGCGGCTTTTTAAAGCCTTCGGCGTACAGGGTGACCGCAAAGCCCGCCGGAACGGTGAACCCACTCGTCTCCGGCGGGGTGGGCTCAGGCCTGGTGCCCGACTGGGTGCAGGCGGTGCCCATCAGGGCGAGCGTAAGCAGGGCGGCGCAGGCACGTGGGGTCATGCCCCATCACAGCAGGGCGGGGTGAGGCGCAGATGGCGGGGCGCTCAGCGGCCGCTTAGCCTTCGTACTTGCTGAGGACCTGCTCGGTGCGTGCACTCTTGACGCGGTTAACCAGGCGCTCGTGTTCATGCTTGTCGCGCAGGCTCTTGCTGAGGGTCAGGGTGCTGGCAGTCAGGAACAGGGTGCCCATATACAGGTAGCCCTTAATCCACCAGTCCACCGGAATGAAGTAGATGCCCAGCACCATCAGGCTGAGGCTGACGAGAAACGCAATCCAGATAAAACTGAGCCACGCGGGCGAGTCACCGTGAAGGTCGGGGTTTGTGTACTGGGTCATGGGCTGGGCCTCCGGGTAAGGGAACTGACCCTCAGTGTAGAGAGGCCTGGACCGGCCCGTTGCCGCATCTGCACAGCGTCCAAGTTGGGGCATCGGGAGAGTGACAGCGTTGAGAAGCGGGGGCTGAGACAAGGGCGAAGCGGCCAAAACACGCAGCTCAGTGCCCCCAGCTCCTCACAGAAGTGCGCTGACTTCCAGGGCACGCCAGAAGGGCGTCAGCCTGCTCCGCTATCGCTGTTAGCCCGCCGCTGCGGCTGCTCTGTCACAAGCCTGCTCAGAGCCTGCGGCGGTCGGCCCCCGAATCAACGCCATGCGGGTTGCACTCACCCAGTTCCTTGCAAAGGGAGATGCGAGCGGCGCAAACCTCTTCTCCTTCAGGCGCGGGTGGCCTCGGGGTACTCGAAGCGGGCGCCCAGCGCCTCCAGATGCCGGAAAAACTGCGGGTAACTCTTGCGGATGTGGTGCGCGCCAGTAATCCGCAGAGGCGCCTGAGCATTCAGGCCCAGCACAGTTAGCAGCATGATCATGCGGTGGTCGCCGTGTCCGTCAGCGGTCACGCCTCCGGCCAGGGCCGGAGTCCCCGTCACGGTGAGGCTGTCTGCCGTCTCCTCCACCGTCAGGCCCAGCCGCTCCAACTCGCGCCGGGTGTCCGAGATGCGGTCGCATTCCTTCAGGCGCAGGGTGGC
This sequence comes from Deinococcus arboris, assembly GCF_009755355.1. Taxonomy (GTDB): domain Bacteria; phylum Deinococcota; class Deinococci; order Deinococcales; family Deinococcaceae; genus Deinococcus; species Deinococcus betulae. The sequence goes on from NZ_WQLB01000007.1 coordinate 46,720, forward strand.
GACATTCTCCCAGGTGGTCGTGCCACTGGCCAGCGCGGCCGCCGCCGTCAGGGCCTGCACGGCATCGGTAAAGCCGTCGCCGTCGCGCGTGACCGCGTGCAGCGGCTGACCACCTCGCACCGTCACAGTGTCGCCCTCGCGGGTCAGATCGGCGCCCATTTCTTGCAGGACGGCCAGGGCCTCGCGCTCGCCCTGAAGGTCGTGTTCGCGCAGGTTGGTCAGGCGAACCACACCCGGGCGGGTGGCGGCCGCCGCCAGAATCGCCGCGCTGCCGGGATAGTCGCCGGGCACCGTCACGCGCCCGGCGCGGTAGGCCTGCCCGCCCGGAATGGTGATGCGGCTCAGGTCACCCGCCGCGCTGGCCTGCACCCCAAAGGCTGCCAGCGTGTCCAGCGTCTGCCGCAGCGGGGCGTGACTCTTGATGTCGCCCGTCAGGCGCAGGTCCAGGCCGCCTGACAGCAGCGGCGCCAGGAACATCAGTGCACTGGCGTACTGGCTGGACCGCTCAGCGCTGACCTCCACCACCCCGCCGCGCACTGGCCCGCTGATGGTGGCGGGCAGCCGCCCCTCCTGGCTCTGTATGCGCGCGCCCAGCCGCTCCAATGCCTCCAGCAGGTCCCCCTGGGGCCGCTTGCCGAGGGAATCGGGGTAATCGGTGACGAAGGTGGTGCCCGTGGTCAGGGCCGCCACGCCCATCAGAAAGCGCGCCACGGCCCCCGCATTGCCCGGATTCAGGGTGACGCCCGCACTGGGCCGCGCGCCGAAGCCGCGAATGACCACGTCTTCGCCCACCAGGGCCACGCCCGCGCCCCAGTCGCGCAGGCAGCGCAACATGGCCCCCGCGTCCTCGCTGGTCGCGGCCCCCACCACGCGCGTTTCGCCCTGAGCCAGCGCGGCGGCCAGCAGGTAGCGCGTGGTGTAGTTCTTGCTGGGCTGCGCCCGCAGTTCACCACGCAGTTCTGCGGCGGGGTACACGATGACATCGAACTTTTCCGGCAGGCCGTCCATGCGGGTCAGAGTAGCGGGCTCAGTAGGCGGGGAAGCACAGGGAAATGGACAGGGGTGAAGGCCAAAAGGGACCTGAAGGGTGGAGCACATATCTGGAGGCCTCTCCAGCTTGAGGAACGACCGAGCACTTCAAAAGAGGAGCCTTAAATACGCACCACGCCACCTTGCCCTGTTCTCACCCAGATTCAGGTGAGGGGTTGGGACGCGCAGGCAAGAAGCGACAGGATGGCGTCGAGGCTGGATATAGGGACGCCATACGCAGTCGAAGCAGTGGCAGTTTGCCAGTGCCCCCTTCTGCTCTCCCCCGCACTAGCGGTAGTGTCACGACTGGTCTGTCCGTAGAAGCAGAGCCGCAGCGCAGGAAACCCGCTTCAGCACTCAGCTCAGCAGGCGGTGGTGCTCCTGAACGGCCTGGCCCAGCGTCATCGGACGGTTCTCCTGGCCAAGCACACAGACGCCGTACGCCGCCGCCATCTGCTGGGCGCTGCGGTTCCCTGGCATCCCGCCAATCGCCGTACACAGCCCAGGGCTCATCACCGAGGTGATTGCTCCTGGGTGCTCCTGCTGAAACTCCCGTACCGCAAGTAAGGCAGCCCGGAACGCCAGGTAAGCATTCACGCTTTCGGGCACCTGGCTCGGTACGCGCATGGTGGGGGCGCAGATCAGGTACGGAATCTCGGCGTCGTAAGTCTCGATCACCAGGGCCTGACCAACTGGCAGTTCTCCGAAGAAGTGACGGCGCAATTCGTCTTGCAGGCGTTCTTGCAGCTGCCAGCCGAAGCGCTGGGTATACACGAGATCAATGCCCCCATCCATGAAACCAAAGCTGTTGGCAGGGCTGAGAACCGCGTCTGCCCGGAGATCGAAGATATCGCCCTGCGAGACGTGAACATCCGGCAGCAAGGCGAACTGCTGCTGCCAGCCGGAGACGACCTCTTCGTTCCGGTCCCGCAGGTAAAGGGTGAGTGATGGGCGCATCCTTCGTGTCAGCTTGTCATACGGATTCCGGTTGAATCCAGCCGCATGCTGGATGAACTCCGAGCAGACTCAAAGAGCTGTGCAGAAGGAGAACAGACGGAAAGCCACCGTCGGCGCCTCCAGAACGCAGCAGTCGTCTCAGCCCTTCATCGTCTGCAAGCAGAGCTTCGAGTCACCGCTTTCGTGAGGAAGACCATCCTTGAAACTTCACTGGGTCTCAGGCGTACCGACGACCTCCCCAGCCAGGCGAAGACCTCTCTCGGCTGGGGAGGGGGCCAGCACGGCCAACCCCTCTACAACCTCAAAATCACCCCGCCCGCAATCAGCCCCGCCCCGGTCCCCACCAGCAGTACCGTCTCCCCTGCCCCCACCGTGCCCCGCGACAGCGCCTGATGCAAGGTCAGCGGCAGGCTAGCGGCAATCACATTTCCCAGCGTGGGCAGGGTCACTTCGATCTGGGCCGCCGGCCACCCATAGCGCCCCATCAGGTCTAGCCCCGCCTGACTGGCCTGGTGCGGCACGACCCGGTCAATGCCGGGCAGACCCGTACTCAGCCCCGGCCGCAGCCGTTCCAGAAAGGCGGGCACCACCCGCGAGGCCAGTTTCAGTACCTGTAGGCCCTGCATGTCAAAGGTGAGGTCGGCCAGCTGCACCCCCGGCTGCTGCGGCATTTTCAGCGTGCCGCCGCCCCGAATGCGGGTGTGATCGGCGCCTTCCGGGTAGGTTTCAATGCGCGCGGCCTGCACGCCCTGCCCAGGCCGCTCGGGCGGCCCCAGCAGTACGGCGGCGGCCCCGTCACCAATCAGCAGCGTGCTTTCAGGCTGCGCGGGGTTCAGGCCCAGGCTGCCCGCCTCGCTGGAAATGATCAGGACATGGCGTGCTTGTCCGGTGTGAATCAGCAGGGCGGCGTGCTGTAAGGCCAGCAGAAAGCTCAGGCAGGTGCCGTGCAGGCTGTAGGTGGCAGCCCCGCGCAGGCCCAGTTCGCGGGCAAACAGGGCGGCGCCGTCGGGAATAGGTTGCAGCTGACTGCCGCTGGCGTTCAGCAGCACGTCTACATCGCCCACCGTCAGGCCCGCTGCGGCCAGGGCGTCGCGGGCCGCCTGGGCCCCCAGGGTCAGGGCCGTTTCTGCACCCGAAATCCAGCGGCGCTCCCGCACACCGCTGCGTTTCAGGGCCAGTTCGGCGGGTACGCCGCACAGCGCGGCGACCTCGGCGGTTGGGACCACACGCGACGGCAACGCCTGCGCGGTGGCCAGAACACGAACGCCCAGATGGTGGGTCATAGAATTTCCTCTGCTGCGGGCCGCCAGCTCCGGGTCACGCGGCGGCGCTTGGTGCCGGGCACAGGGGGCGGCAGTGTGGAAGCGCGCAGCGTCACCTGCGCCGGGTCGGCCCCGCTGCGGGCCAGGGCCGCCCGGACCGCAGCTGTGGCGGCGGCCGCCGTTTCTGGGGTGCACGGCTCAAGCAAGAGGCGCAGCGCCCCCTCGCTGGTCTGTTCGGCGCGGTAGTCGCGCAGGTCCGGCACACCCGCCAGCGCCCCCCGCAGGAAGTCAGGCCACACGGTCACCGGGCCGCCCGGACCTGGCAGCCGCAGGGCGTCGTCCTGCCGCCCCACAACCGCCGCCACACGCCGCGCCGCCCGGCCACAGGGGCACGGAGCGTCCTTCAGACGCAGCAGATCGTCCAGCCGGTGCCGCACAAAGGGCTGGGCCCGCCGCCGCAGGTCGGTGATGACCGGCCTCACCAGACCGCCGCCCACGGCCTCCAGGTCAAAGTGAACGTGCGCCTCGGTCAGGTGCAGCTCGCCGTGTTCACACGGCAGGGCCAGCAGCCCCTCGGTGGCCTGGTACACCTGCACCACCGGGCCCCAGGCGTGCAGCCGCCGGGCATCGTCGTCCTCCAGCACTTCGGCCACGCTGACTACACGGTCGGGGCGCAGGGCGGCCCCCGCATCCTGTACGGCCCGCAGCACCGCAGGTGGCCCCACCACCAGGGTGGGCCGATAGGCCGTCACCTCCTGCACCAGGTCGGGCAAGGGCCGTAGCAGGTCGAAGAATCGGAAGGTCAGCCGCTGGCTGCCCACGCTGCGGTACAGGGGGCTGTCCGCGCGCAGAAAGAAGGCGACGCGGTGCCGCCGCGTCAGGCCGCGCAGCCCGCCGGGCAGCAGCGCGCGCAGCACGGTGCCGGCCCAGCGCGCCTGCTCCTCAGGGCTGACCAGAAAGACGCCCTGGGTGCCGCTGGTGCCGGTGGACAGCCCCACCGTGACCGGGCCGCGTGGAGTCAGGAGTGGCGGGGTGAATTCGCGGGTCTGTTCCGCCCGGCGGGCCGTGGCCAGGGCCTGCTCCAGCGTGACCCCCACCGTGTTCAGGGTGTCAAAGGTGGCGAGCATCTGCGCCTTGTCCGTCGGGGGTAACTCGCGCCAGCGCGACAGGGGCAGCCCAGCCGCCCGAAACCGCGCGGCCACTGCCGGACTGTGCGCGGCCACCCAGCGCAGGTGGCCATGCGCCAGCCGCGCCTGGTGGGCCTCCAGGGCGGCGCGGCAGCGGAAGGTCAGCCGCGTGTCGTCCAGCGCGGCCAGCAGGGTCGGCAAGGCCTTCATCGCCAGCCTTCCGGGGTGTCGTGGCTGACGTGCAGGCGGGCGCGGGGATTGGCCTGCAAGAAGGCCCGCAGCCGCGCGCCGCTGGCCTCTTCCTGCGCTGGATCGAAAAAGGCGGCGCGGGCCACGGGATGAACCGGACGGGCCTCGCGCCCGGCCCGCACACTCCACGCGGCGTCGGCGGCCAGGACGGTCAGGCCCTCGGCCTCGGGCACCAGCAGCCCCACCATGCCGGGCGCGTGACCGGGCAGCGGCACAGCCTGCACCGTGCCATCACCAAATACGTCCGCCACCTCGGGAAAGGGGGCCAGCTCAGGCGGCGCCGGCGCGAAATTCAGCCACTCGGTGCGGGCTTCAAAGTCGTCCGGCAGCGCTTCGGGCAAAAAGGCCCGGCGCACCGCCCGCAGGCCCCTGAGGCCCTGCAAGGGTCCGTAAGCCGCTCGGCTGAGGTGAAAGGTCGCCTGTGGAAAGTCGCGCAGGCCTCCCACATGGTCGGCGTGCAGGTGCGAAACGATGATGTGGCGCACGTCCTGAGGCGCAAAGCCCATCACGGCCAGCTGGGCGCGCGCGGTGTCCTGGGGACGCAGGCGCACCGGGGTCACGAGGCCGTAGAGCACCCCCGGCCAGCGGCGCATGGCCCCCAGCACGGGCGCCCCGTAGCCGGTGTCGAACAGCACCGGGCCGCGGGTGGGATGTAGCAGCAGCGAAAACCCCGCCGGGTACGCCTGCACCCGCCACGCGGCGCCGCGCTCGGTGATGGCGGCCAGGTTGAGGCAGTCGCCGGCCTGGAGGGAAAGAACCCGCACTGAATTCATGGTTGGCTCCTCAGGTGGGCGAAAACGTCGGCCAGGCCCACCTCTGGGGTCACGGCGGGCACGTAGCCCAGGCGCTCGCGGGCTCGGGTCAGGTCCAGCGTCATGGGACGGGTCAGCAGGCGCACGCCGCTGGCCGTCAGCGGCGGCTCGGGCCGGGCCGGGTGAAGGCGCGCGCCCAATTCGAGGAGGTGGGCCGCGCCCTCTATCAGCCGCGCGGGAACGTAGCGGGCCGGGCGGGGCAACGCCAGCGCGTCGGCCAGGCGGTCAACCGTGGCCCAGAGGGGGACCGGTTGCCCGTCAGTCACGTTGAAGACCCCCGGCGCGGGGCGGATCAGGGCCAGTTCGGCGGCCTGAACCACGTTGCGCACATGGGTCAGTTCGGTCCAGACCTCAGCCCGCGTCAGGCGGGGCAGCCGCCCAGTTTTCAGCGCACGGGCCAGCCGGGGCACCAGACTGGTGTCTCCCACGCCGTAGATCCCGCGCGGGCGCAGCACGGTGGCGTCCGGCAGGGCGGCGCGCACCGCTTCTTCGGCCAGCCACTTGCTGCGGGCATAGAGGCTGTCAAAGTGGGGGCCCAGCGGCGTGTCCTCGCGCACCTGCCGGGTCAGGCCCGTGGCGTTGTACACGCTGGGCGTGCTGACGTGAACGAGGCGCGCGCCAGCCGCCGCGCAGGCGCGGGCCAGTTCACCGCTTGGCCAAATGTTGTCCGCCTGGAAGTCTGCCCAGCGCCCCCACAGGGTCGAGCGGGCCGCCGCATGAACCACGGCCTCGGTGCCGCGCAGCAGCGTTCGCCAGTCGGCCCCGCGCAGGTCGGCGGGCACAAAGGTCACCCCGGCCGCCTGCAACTCGGCCCCGCGCGCCGCGTCCCGCCCCAGGCCGCGCACCTCATGTCCAGCAGCCACCAAGCGGCGGGCGACCGCGCCGCCCAGAAAACCTGTTGCGCCCGTAACCAGGACGTTCATCGGTCTCTGAGTATGAGACCTCAGGGCCCGTGAAGCGCGACCTTGGAACGCGGTTAAAAGGAGCCCGCGAGGCAGATGCCGGACTGGGGGCTGCGCCGGGCGGCCCAGGCCAGGAAGCTGCCGCGCACTTTACGCCAGGCACCATGACGACCCTTCCCTTCGCCGCTTCCCGCACCCGCTCGCAGGAACTCACCAGCACCCGGCTGACTTCTGCGCCGCGACGATGGCCCAGAGGGCCCAACCAACCCTGCACATCCGCGTGTACGGCTTGCAGTGGCCTCACCCTGGGCTGTGGGCAAACCGAACTGGGCCACCTCCCTCTCTGCGCATCCGCCCTGCCCGCCGATGAGGGCGGATATCAACTCTGACGGCTGACAGGGGTGAGGCCAGGGTCTTTACCCTGACGGTTGCTGAGATTCAGGACCCCCTGAGGGCCGTTTCGACCCCGCCAGCAGTGCTCAACAAAGGGGTCACCAATATGGTGCTGGCCCTCAGGGGGCGGTGGTAGAGAGGGTCAGGGTCCCCAGGGTCAGCGTGACTTCAAACCCGTTCGGGAGCCGCGAGACCTCGCAGGCCGTGAGCCGCGCCGGCGCCGCCACGCCCCGGTAGGCGGGGCCTAGACAGCTTTCCACGCTGCCCACCTCCAGAAACGGCTTGCCAGGGTCGTCCTGCCAGGCACGGCGCGCGGCGTCCGTGACGGCCTGGGTATAGGTGTGGGCGGTGCGGGTCCGGGCGGCGCGGTCCTGCTGCGCCTGCCACCCCAGCAGCAGCGGCATCGCCACAAACGCCCCCAGCACCAGCGCGCGGCGCAGCGCAAGAGTGTTCATTCGGGCCTCGTCACGCGGTATTGCCGCTCGCCCTGCACCGTCACCGTCACGGTGACCTGGCCGCCGTCCACGGCTACCTCGCACGCCTGGGCGCCGCGTGGCAATGCGCGGGGTAGCACCTGGGCGCAAGTCTGGGTGTAACCAACGCTAGCAGACGGCGACGTGGCCTGCACCGCATCGGCCACCCGCACGGCGTAGTTGCGCACCGCTCGGCCCTGCACCGCCAGGGTGGCGACCACCACGCCAATCAGGGCAAAAAAGCCCACAATGATGGTCAAGAAAGTGCGCTGGGTACGGGCGCGCACCTCCGGCGTGACCTCGCGCAGGTCGCCGCTGCCGCGCAGGCCCGCCGGGGCTGGGGGGGGCGGTGGGGTGGGAACCGGGCGGCGCTTGCTCACGCGGTCCAGCGTAGCGCGCCGGCCCAGGCCAGAAGCCTCACGGTACACTGCACCCCATGAGCAAGGTCATCATCATCGGAGCTGGCGGCGTCGCCAACGTGGTCGCCAAGAAGTGCGCCCAGAACGACAGCGTGTTCTCGGAAGTCCTGATCGCCACCCGGACGGTCAGCAAAGCCGACAAGATCGTCGCGGAGATCAAGCAGCACATGCCGGAGAGCAAAGCGGTGTTCACGACCGCCACCGTGGACGCTGACAACGTCCCCGAACTGGTGGAGCTGATTCGCCGCTTTGGCCCGAAGATGGTCATCAACGTGGCCCTGCCCTACCAGGACCTGACGATCATGGACGCCTGCCTGGAAACCGGCGTGCACTACCTGGACACCGCCAACTACGAGCCCAAGGACGTGGCCAAGTTCGAGTATTCGTGGCAGTGGGCCTACCAGGACCGCTTCAAGGAGGCCGGCCTGACGGCGCTGCTCGGCTGCGGCTTTGACCCCGGCGCCACCCAGGCCTTTACCGCGCACCACGCCAAGCACCACTTCTCTGAAATTCACTACCTGGATATCGTGGACTGCAACAACGGCAACCACGGCAAGGCCTTTGCGACCAACTTCAACCCAGAAATCAACATCCGCGAGATCACGGCCAACGGGCGCTACTGGGACAACGGCGAGTGGGTCGAGACCCAGCCGCTGGAAATTGCCCAGGACATCTACTACCCCAAAGTCGCCACCCGCAAGAGCTTCGTGCTGTACCACGAGGAGCTGGAATCGCTGGTCAAGCACTTCCCGACCATCAAGCGCGCCCGCTTCTGGATGACCTTCGGCGAGGCGTACATCAAGCACCTGAACGTGCTCGAAGGCATCGGCATGACCTCCATTGAGCCCATTGACTTTAATGGGCAGCAGATTGCGCCCATCGAGTTCCTGAAGGCGGTGCTGCCCGCGCCCGAAAGTCTGGCCGAAAACTACACTGGCCAGACCTGCATCGGCGTGCAGGCCAAGGGGATTGGCAAGGACGGCCAGCCCAAGGTGCATTTCGTCTACAACGTCAAGGACCACGCCGACTGCTACCGCGAGGTGCAGGCGCAGGGCGTGTCCTACACGACCGGCGTGCCGGCCATGATCGGCGCCATGCTGATGCTCAGTGGCGACTGGCTGCAGCCCGGCGTCTGGAATGTGGAGCAGTTGGACCCCGATCCCTTCTTCGACGCCATGAACAAGTGGGGCCTGCCGATTGACGAGCTGGCAGGCATTGAGCTGGTCAAGGACTGAGGGCCATGCCGCGGCCAGTCTACGAGGCGGCGGCTGACTTTTACGTCGCCTTCGTGGACCGGCTGCTGGCCGACCCAGAGAGTTTCTGGCATCCCCTCCTGACCCGCTACGACGAATTGCTGGGACCAGACCTGCCCGGCAAACGGGTGCTGGATATCGCCTGCGGTGAGGGGCACCTGGCCCGGCGGCTGTGTGCCTTTGGGCCAGCGTCGGTGCTGGGCATTGACCTGGCCCCAGCACTGGTTGAGGTGGCCAATCAGCGCGCCGCTGACCCTCGCCTGACATTCCGGGTAGACGACGCGCACACCCTGTCCACGGTGCCGACTGCCTCGGTGGACACAGCCGTGTCCAAGCTGGCCCTGATGGACATTCCCGACCACCGCGCGCTGTTCGGGGCCGCCGCGCGGGTGCTAGTGCCAGGGGGCCGCTTCGTCTTCTCGCTGCTGCACCCCTGCTTTGAGGCGCCGTTTCACGAAGAGACGGCGCCCCGCTTCGTGCTGGATGAGGCTGGGGAGCGCCTGGCCTACCGGGTGCAGATGTACCAGCAAGAAGGGCACTGGCAGTCCGGCGGCAGTGGCGTGCGCGGGCGACTGGGAGCGTATCACCGGACCCTCTCGACCCTGATCAATGATCTCTTGGCCGCCAAGTTTCTCCTGCGCGGTCTACACGAACTGACGGGAGGCACGGGCCTGATGGCCCAGGTCCCCCAGACGCTCCTGATTGACGCGCAGGCCCAGGGCTGAAAGGAGCCACATATGCACTATCTGCTGTTTTACCGCGACCTCGTGCCCGACTATCTGACCCGCCGTGAGCCCCTCCGCACCCTCCACCTGGCCCATGCCAAAGCGGCTGAGGCTAGGGGCGAGCTGGTACTGGCCGGCGCCCTGGCCGATCCAGCCGACGGCGCCGTTCTGGTCTTTCAGGGAGCAGGTCCAGAAGTAGCTGAAACCTTCGCCCAGGCGGACCCCTACGTTCTAAACGGGCTGGTGGGGCACTGGGAAGTCCGGCGCTGGATGACGGTGGTGGGGCGAGAAGCAGCCACACAGCCCTAACCTTTCACGCTTGCCCAGTATCAGTTCAATTGCTGTAGGGCTCGGAAGCCTTCAGAGAGTGGGCTCTGACTATCAGCAATACTCTTCCACAGAGTTGCAACCTTAGCCATTTCTGGGTCAGTCTGTTGGTTGACAGGAAGAAGGCCAAAGTCCTGGATAGCCCGGCGCGCAATCAAGCGGTGCTCTTCGCCACCCCTCAGCAAAGCTACGACCAGTGGCAGAGCAGGGACGAGGGGACCCCATATGGACACCCCATTCTCCTTGCGGCCTAACCGCGCAATTTGATAAGCCACGTTGCCGCCAACAGAGAGTCCAATAGTGGGCACACGCAGCCCCAGCCGGGTCAGGTGTGCCACCAGGGGTGTCGGAACAGCCTGATTTCGCCACATTACCCGGGTTTGCACCCGAAGAATTGAGTCTAGCGCCGGAAGAAATTCTCTTATGGGTTGAGGCATGAGCGCTGCATAAGCCGCTGCTTGCGGGTGCCAGCGTCCGACCAACGCAGCCAAACCTTCAGGGGCTGCATAATTGATGACATTTGCATCTTCAAATACATTACGGAATTGCTGCTCCGCTTCTTTCAAAGGGACGTGCAATGTTTCCAAAGGGGTCATGGCTAGTTCTAAGTTCAAGGCAGCAAGGAGCGCACGGTTATACAGCTCCTCCCGCAAGGGCTCTGATAAACCTGTCAGCTCTTGCATGACCATTCCATATTCGCTGAGAAGAAGCCGTGTGCGACCCCTCAACCATTGCCCGAATAACAGGTCACCGTCAAAAATATCGTGTGAAATCGAGCGCTCTGTTTCAATCAGAATAGACCGAAGCAAGTGCTCTCGCTGATTTAGAGCTTTTCCGATCGGAGCCATTGCCTCTGCCCGAGCGAGTAAATGCATCACTTCTATCTGCCAAGCTTGAAGAGGGAGATCGGGGCAGAGGGAAGACTCTTCTGGAGACGATTGACCGTAAAGTGCTCGCCCCCATTGTTCCTGAGAGCGTAGCATGACGTCAGCAGATTGCACCTCAAGTGCTCGATGTATGGCGCTCAGAGCGGCGTCAAGAGCTCCGAGATTAATTAAACCGTTGGATAAGTTGATGGCAGCCATCCTGATCTTCTGAGGACCAACAGTCTCATCAAACATACCCTCTTGCGATAAAACCTCAACACTTTGACTCCAGTGGCCATTTACAGCAAGAGCGCCGCTACGCATAGTCACATAGTATGATTTTAATGAACTACCCTCAAATAAAGATGCTAGAGTAATCAGACGGAGCGAGAGATAGTCGACTTGATCTGTATCACCCAAAACAATGTGTGCTTGCATTAAACCATATGTAATACGCAGCTCAGCTTCTAGCCTGAGCGGATGACCATTAAGCTTATTAATCTCACTCCAAAGCCCTCGCAAAACAACGATGCCTTCGCGAGGGCCGTTAGCTTCCGCAACACCTTTCAGAAAGGGTATCCTAATGTTGGCATTGATTCTTAATGCCAACACCATAAGCCTTAACATCTCGTCGCCTTTTAAATAAGCCTGCTGTAACCACTCAACAGTATCTTCTAGTGGACGAGGCTGTATTCTTAGCGCGAATATACATGCACGGTAGTAACCAATAGCAGTCTTCTGGCTTAAAAAAACCTCAATGAAATCATTATATGTATATCCTTTAGCTTCATGCTGATCCGACCAATCAGTTAAAGCTGCATAGTCCAATAAATCAGGTAAGGGATCTAGCATTGACGATTTAATTGACTCCACTAAGCAGATAAAGCATCAAGCTATTGTACGGCTTCAGGCCATATCCCGCCCCCACTGCCGGGCTCGGGAAATTGGGGGTCATCACATCGCCAAGCACCATAGGAGTATTGAGGATGTTTGCCAGGAGGGCAAGAAAACCCAGGAGGTTGGGGAGGAACGACCCACCAAGATGAGGCATTAACTTCTGTACACAAGAGGAGCAAAACAGCAGCCAAAGAGATAATCTTCATCTGACTTTTAGTATATGTAGATACCATTGCGTTTCTGATGAGAGCAGGTAGAGGTCGCATCTATAAGACAAGGATAGGAATCGACAGAATTCTGAGCGATATACACTTAGATTTTTTGATCCAATCTATTTAGCGTGCCCCAGAGAAATTACCTCTGCAACCGACATTTAGCCTAAGGCCATGACAGTGCCTGAGTTACACACTCTTGAGCGGATTGCCAGATACATAGCTGCCGGCCAGGCCATTCGCGATGGCCAGCTGTCCGAAGGTAGGGCTTTGTTGCAGAAGGCGTATCAGGATTTTCCTCCGGCCTCTTTAACGCGTTTGGAGTGCTCTTTCCTCGTCAAATTTGAAGATGACTTAGTGTTTGCTGGCCAGTTTTTGCCAGATTTAAGGTTTACCATTGTTCTGGTACAAATGTTGGGTAGCTACCGGCAAGCAGCCTGATCTCCTAATAAGCCTACTCACTCTTAAGATCCAGCCGCCTCCACCCCACCCGCAAGCTCAGCCACGTCCCCAGTCCCGTCATCAGCGCCAGACCTATCAATCCCAGTACCCCCTCGACTGTCCCCAGCGCGGAATACCCCGGATAGAGGTCAGGGCGCAGCACGCTCCCCGCTGCCGGCCGCGCGAGCAGGAGCAAGCACAGCACCGAGTACGCCAGGCTCAGGCCCATAAAGGCCAGGCCGCCAGGGCTGACCCCAATTTCGGCAGGGTTATCGGCGTCAAACCGGGGCGCCGCCGCCCCCAAACCCACACCCAGCGCGGTAATGACAAAGGCGTTGCTGACACTCACCAAGCCGCTCAGCAGCAGCAGCGTCGGCCCCAGATTCAGGCTCAGGGCGCCCGCCAGGCCCATGCCCAGCCCCAGCGTCAGCGTGACAGGCAACACGCCCAGAAACTTGCTCAGGACAATCTGGCGCGGAGCGATAGGAGCTGTGCGCAGCAGCCAGTAGGCGCGGCCTTCGGTCGAAACGGCGGGAAACGCCAGCCGCACCGCCACCCCCGCCACGATGAAGCCCTGAAACGCCAGCTGGATATAGCCCAGGATGCCCCGGAACTGCGGCACGGGAATAGGCACAGCCCGCACACTGACCAGATACACGCCCGCCAACGCAGCCACGACTAGGAGCTGACTCCACTGGGTGGGGTCACGCAGGGTCACGCGCAGGTCTTTACTGGCCAGGCTGCCGCCGCGTCCCAGCCTAGCCAGCGACCGCTCGGCCCAGCCGGCGCGGCGCGGCCGGGGGTCCAGCCTCGGCGTGCTGGAATCCAGCGCCCGCGCCCAGCCCTCCTGGTAGGCGCGGGCCGCCAGCAGGGTGGCGGCCACCAGCAGCCCGGCAGTCAGCAGCAACAGGGGCAGCAGCGCCGGCGCCAGTCGGCCCTGTGCAGCCTGCCACACCCCCTGCGCGGCCCACGAAGGCGGCAGCAAAGGACTGCCCGGCCCAGCAAAGTTACGCAGCACGGTTTCGACCTGGGCCGGGTCCTGGAGCCTCTGCACCAGCACCTCGGGGCGCAGGGCGCGAATGGCATAGACCAGCCCGGCGCTGATCAGGACGCCCAGGGCCGTGCTGACTTCTCGTACGCGGCCCACTGGGGCGACGCGCATCAGCCCCACGGCCAGCAGGGCGCCCAGCCCCACCGGGGCCGCAAAGACCAGCACAGCCGCCAGCAGCATGACGCCGTAGGCCCAGAGCGGCGCCCCAAAGTACACGGCCACCGTCATCAGCAGCGGCACACTCAGGAACAGGGGCACCAGGGCGGCATTCAGGAAGGTCTCGCTCACCTTCAAGGCAAAGACGCGCACCGTGGCAATGGGCTGCGTCAACAGAAAATTCAGGTCGTCGCTGAGGTACAGCGTCGAGATGGCCGCCGTCGTCGCACTGAACGTCACGCCGCTGGACAGGGTGATCAAACCAATTTCAAGCACCCGCGCAAACACATTCAGGCCGATGTCCCCGAAGCGGCCCAGAAAGCTCAGTGCCCGCCAGGTGCCGTACACCTCCCCGGTCAGCAGCAGGGCGGCCAGCAGGCCCACCAGCCCATAGCCCCACCTGGGGCCACGCTGGACCGTGCGCCGCAGCGCCCGCAGCTTCAAGGCCCACAGGCTGGGGGGCGGCCCGGGCCGGGTCCCAGGCGCAGGGCGCACCGTCATGCCCCGGCCACCTGTGCCTGCGCGGCCTGCTCCTCTTCAAGCAGCCGGAAGAAAATGCGCTCCAGGCTGTCGCCGTGTACGCCGCCAGCGGCCGTTCCGGTCTGCGCCCGCAGCTCATCCATCGTGCCCTCGCCCAGCACCTTGCCCCGGTCCAGCACCACCAGACGGTCACACACAGCCTCGGCCAGTGGCAGGGAATGGGTGGTCAGCAGCACCGTGCGGCCCCGGTCGGCGTGTGCCCGGAAGAGTTCGCGCACCTGCCGCGCGGCGTGGGGGTCCAGGCCCACCATCGGCTCGTCCACAATCAGGACCGGGGGGTCGGGCAGCAGCGCGGCGATGATGGCGACCTTTTGCCGCATGCCGTGGGAATAGGTTTCGATGGGCTCGTTCCCAAACTCAGTCAGGCGAAAGAAAGCCAGCCAGCGGTCAATCTCGGCGTCGGGGCCCTGCACCCCGTACAGCTGGCCCACGAAGCGCAGCAGTTCGCGGGCCGTCAGTTTGCCGTACAGATAGGGCCGGTCAGGGATGTAACCAAAGGCCGCCTTGGCACGCAGCGGCTCGGTCCAGACATCGTGGCCCTGCACACGCACGGTGCCGGCCGTGGGGCGGGTCAGCCCCACCAGGGCACGAATGGTGGTCGTCTTGCCCGCGCCGTTGCTGCCCAGGAGCCCAAACACCGCGCCGGGCTGCACCGTGAAGCTCAGGTTGCTGACCGCCTCGTGCCGCCCATAGCGCTTGGTGTAGTTCTGGACTTCGATCATGCGGCCAGCGTAGGGGGCCGCGTCTGACAGGGGGGTTACGTTCTGGGTGAGAGGGGCGTTGAGGTGAGCTGTGCCGGATGCGCCACTTTCAGTCCTGAGAGCAGATGATGCCAAACACGGCGCGGCCGGGACTGGTCCGCCCCTGCTTCATGGCCTGTGCCACACTTTCCCCGCCGCCCCGAGGCCGCCCACGACTGGAATCCAGCTCAGCAATGCCCGGCAAAGAGGGCGCTACCCTGACCGGGCACATGGGCCACCCTATTCACGTTCTGCCGGATCACGTCGCGCGCCTGATTGCGGCGGGTGAGGTCGTGTCCCGCCCACTGGACGTGGTCCGTGAGCTGGTGGACAACGCGCTGGACGCGGGCGCCAGCCGCATCGAGGTTGAACTGGAGGGCGGCGGCCTGACCCTGGTGCGGGTGCGGGACAACGGCGCGGGCATTCCGGCCGGGTCGGTGGGGCTGGCGCCGCTCCGGCACGCCACCAGCAAGCTGGCCCCCGACAGCGGGGCGGCGCTGCGGGTGACCACCCTGGGCTTCCGGGGCGAGGCGCTGTGGGCGGCGGCGCAGGCCGGCGAGCTGCACCTGGTCACGCGCCCGGCCGCCCAGGTGGGCGCCGCCGAGGTGCAGGCCTGCGGCGACGAGGTGGGGGTCAGCCGCACCTCGGCCCCGGCCGGCACCACTGTCACCGTGCGGCGGCTGTTTGCGCGGCTGCCTGGTCGCCTGCGCACCCAGGCACCCTCCGCCACCGAGGCGCGCGAGGTCACGGCGCTGCTGGGCCGTTACGTGCTGCACTGGCCGGGCTTGCACTGGCGCCTCACCGTGGACGGCGAGGTGCGGCTGACGCACGCCCCTGCCGACCACCGGGGCGCCGTCGCCAGCGTGTACGGTGCCCTGAACGCCAACCGCGTGCTGCCCGTGAGCAGCGGCGCCGTGCGCGGGGTGGTCTCGCGCCCCGAACTCACGCGGCCCCGGCGCGACCGCATGCATTTCAGCGTCAATGGCCGCCCGGTGCTGGCCCCACCTGAACTGGAACGCGCCGTGATTGACGCTTACGCCGAGCTTCTGCCGGCCGGGACGGCGCCGCTGTGCGTGCTGGACCTGACGGTGGCCCCGGAGGAACACAACCCCAACGTTCACCCCGCCAAGCAGATCGTGGCCCTGGCCGATCTGGGGGCGGTGGCAGCTGGGGTGCGCGCGGCCGTGGAGGCGGCGCTGGCCGGGCACCCGCTGGTGCGCGCCGCGCCCGCCCTGCTGACGCCAGATGCTGCGCCGCCCACTCCCCACGGCCACTTTCCAGCACTGAGCCTGGTGGGCGTGTATCAGGAGCTGTACCTGTTGGCCCAGGGCGAGGGCGACCTGTGGGTGGTGGACGCCCACGCCGCGCACGAGCGTGCCCTCTACGAGCAGCTGCGCCGCGAGGTGCAGGCCGCGCCCCCCCTGGAACTCCCCGAGCCCGAGCTGCTGCACCTGACGCCCGAGCAACTGGCCTGCCTGCACGAACGCGCCCCGGCCCTGCACGCCTGGGGCCTGGCCATCGAGGATTTTGGGGCCGGCCTGGCGCGGCTGCGCGCGCTGCCCGCCGCCCTGGCCGCGCTGCCGGTGCCCCGCTTACACGAACAGATTGTCGAAGCCGCGCTGGGCACCGGCAGCGACCCGGCGCGGGACGTGCTGGCGCGTCTGGCCTGCGCCCCGGCCCTGAAAGCCGGCATGCTGGACCACGCACGGGGCGAGGCGGTGCTGGCGGCGCTGTCAGGCTGCGAGCAGCCCTGGGCCTGTCCCCACGGCCGCCCCACCACCCTGCGCCTGAGCGAACGCGACCTGGCCCACGCCTTCGGGCGCCGGGGTGTGCGCGACGTGCCACGGGGCCGCGACGCCGCGCCCGGCGTCAGCGGGCGGTAAGGGCGCTGCGCTGGCCGCTGAACAGCACCGGAAAGGTGGTGCGGGCCGCGCGGGTCATGACGGGCTGCACCCAGTAGGGCAGCCGGGCCGCCGCGTTCGTGACCTCAAAGCGGCCGTCGCGCGACACCGTCATCACGCCGGTCCAGCCCTGGCGCAGCGTGAGGTTGTAATAGGTGTTCAGGCCGGCGCAGCGCCCCTTCAGCGTCACGGTGCGGTCGCTATACATCCACTGCCCGCGCCGGGTGGGGCTGGTGGGGTGATCGGCCTGCACGACGGTGGCCAGCGAATTGCTGCCCGCATGAAAGGCCAGCAGGGTTTCGGCGGTGTAGGTGCGGGCGCCCGCCGGGGCCACCTTGACCCCCGCGCAGACACTCAGGGGCTGGACGGGCGGCTTGAACGTCTGCGGAAGAGCGATGTGAAAGCGCGCCCCACTGACCCGGCCTGCCCCCAGCAGCCAGCCTTCACTGAGGTTGGTCAGCAGGATGCTCACGGCACCCGGCCCCACCTGGCTCAGCGCCTGCGGATTGCGAATCTCACCGCCGATTTCCAGGGTGGCGGCCGAGGCCAGCGGGGAAAAGAGGCTCAGCACAAGGAACATCCGGGCCAGAAGAGTCATCGGGCGGCAGCATGGGCCGGGCGCGTCAATCTCATGTCGGCCAGCGTGAAGTTCGTTACAGCGGTCTGTGTCAGGCTTACGTCACTGGGCGGATGCTGCCTGACGGCGCAGGATGCCACCATGCGGGTGCCTCCCTCCGCTCCGGCGAACCACTGGAAGGCCTCGGAATTTCTTCCACCCATCGGCCGCAAGAGCGCCAGCTGGTCAGCGCTCTATCTGTCACCCACTCTTTTCACTGAACCTGACCCGTTGACTCCAAGTCAGGTGGAGGCTCCCCCCATGCTTCATGTCACTGTTCTGGGCCGCCCAGCGGCCGACAACGCGCTGCTGGTCAGCGCCGAATCGGGCCAGGGCCGCACGCGCCTGCTGCTCGACTGCGGCGCCGGCACCGCCGAAAGCCTGCCCCTGGCCACCGTGCAGGAGGTTGACCACCTGCTGCTCTCGCACCTTCATATGGACCACATCAGCGGCTTTGACGCCTTTTTCCGCGTCAACTTTGACCGCCAGACGCGCGAGAACCACATCTGGGGACCGCCAGGAACGGCGCGCATCCTGCACCACCGCTTTCAGGGCTTCTGGTGGAACCACGCGCCTGACCTGCGCGGCGTGTGGCACGTCCACGACGTGGGGCCGGGCGAGATACAGACCTTTCTGTTCCGGGCCGAGGAGGCCTTTGCCGTGATGCACAGCGCGGGTCAGCGGGCCCAGGACGGCCCACTGCTGAGCACCCCGCACCTGAGCGTCTCGGCGGTGACACTGGCCCATCACGGGGCCAGCCTGGGCTACCGGGTGCAGGAACCCGAGCGGGTGAACATTGACCCGGCGGCGCTACGGGCGCTGGGCCTGCCGGGCGGGCCGTGGCTGAGCGCCCTGAAAAGCGGCCAGCCGGAGCTGCTCGACACCCCCGCCGGCCCCCGCGACGCCGAGCAACTTCGCCGCACCCTGCTGCGCCGCGAACCGGGCCAGAGCGTGGCCTACCTGACTGATTTTCTGCTGGACGACGCGGCCCACACCCGCCTGACCTCCTGGCTGGCCGGGGTAGAGATCCTGTACGCCGAGGCCCAGTACCTGCCGGAAGACGCCGACCTGGCCGCCCGCCACCACCACACCACCGCCGACAGGGTGGCGCGACTGGCCGCCGACAGTGGCGTGGGGGCGCTGCGGCTGCTGCACCTCTCGCGCCGCTACGCCCCCGAGCGCTGGCCCGAGTTTCTGACGGTGGCGCAGGAAGCCTTTGCAGCCACCGCCTTCCCCGACGACTGGACTCTGTCGGGATAAGACATAGGCTACCTGTCACACCTACAGAGAGCAGAGATCGCCCGGACCTCTGTCGCCACCCTGAATCAGCTCAACCGGCTGCCCGCAACGAGGACCCCGGCGCCTCCAACAGAGTTCCCCTGCACCCCCAGGGCAACGAGACACCAGTCCATTTCATAAGCCTGCCGTCCTTGACAGGCCCCCGCTCTCAGTGTGTTTGAGGGTGACCCTCAAGCGCACTGAAGACTGCTCTAGGTGAGCCGGGCCACTTCGCGCGCGGCCAGCCGCAAATAGTAGGGCGTGTAATTGGGCCGCACGCCCGGCACCGTACCTGTCCAGGTGCGGAAGGTGCGGTCATAGACCGCGGCCCGGTGCAGCAGGGCCAGGGGCAGTGCCTGCCAGAGCAGCGGCGCGGCGTCGGGTGCCCCCAGGGCACGCAGATAGGCCGTGACCAGCCGCTGGGGCAGGTCGGGCCCCGCCTGACGAACCGGCAGCCCCTCGCGGCTGGGATGCAGCGCGAAGGCCAGAAACCACCCGGCGTCCATAAAGGGGTGGGCGGCGCTGGCCGCCTCGCTCCAGTCAAACCAGACCGCGCCGCGCGCCGGGCTGTACAGAGCATTGCGCGGGTGGGCGTCGCCGTGGGCGGGCAGGTTGGGCAGGCCGTGACCGTGCAGGTCGCTGAACGCGGCGCGGATGCGGGGGCGCGCATCTTGCAGGGTGGTCAGGGTCTCGGCCGCCAGGCCCCAGGTGTGGAGTGCGGCGGTCTCGCCCAGCAGGGCGTCCACACACTCAGCCATTTCAGTCAGGGGGAAGCCCGGCGCGCCCAGCCCAGCCAGGGCCGCCGCGTCGGCGCTGCGCTGAAACCCGGCCAGGCGTTCCAGGGCCTGTGTCCAGGCCTGTGGGTCAGCTGCGCTGTCGAGTAACTCACCGCCGTCCAGGGTCAGCAGGGCACACCGGGCCGGGTCGGCGGCCAGGACTGGCGGCAGGAGGCCAGGGTGACACGCGCCCAGGTGGGCACTCAGGGCCGCCTCCTGCCCAGTTTCACAGACCTTCAACCAGGCCCGGCCCGCCTCGGTTGGAACCGTGTTGGTGGCGGTCAGGTCATGGGCGCTGTGCCACTCGACCTCGCCCTGCCGCGTCAGGCCGACGGTCTTCAGGAGCCCATCAGCCAGAGCATTCACCTGCGCCGGCCAGCCGGGGCGCTGCCAGGGGCGGGCATGAGGGATGGGGCCCGGCTGGACCTCGCTCCAGGCGCCTTCACCAGACCACAGGCCATCATTGAGCGCCTGGGCATGGATGAGACCCGCTTGTCCGAACAGATGCCCGCCGTCGTGGAGGGGCCAGATCTCACCGAACGTTGCTCGTAGCGCCGCCTCCAACGGTTGCCCAGCATCCAGGCTCACCGCTGGCCAGTCCCCCGCCGCCGTGCGCCAGACCCGCCGCCCGTCGGGGTGCCAGAGGGCCACTTCACGCCGCAGCGGCGCCTCAGCCACCGTGCTGTGTGCGGGCCTCGGCCGTGGTCGTGTACAGGCTGCGCCCCAGATAAATGGCGGGCTGTGCCACCAGCAGGCCCTGGTCGTCGTAGGCGTCAGGGTCGTAGTGGACGGCCTGCACCTGACCCACCATCAGGTCGTGGTCGCCGGTGGGCAGCACCGCGCTCAGGGTGCAGGTGTAGTGCAGGTAGGCGCCCGCCAGCGCCAGCGGCTCACCGGGCAGGGTGGGCAGACTCAGCAGTGCGTGCTTGTCGTGGCCCCCGTGCAGGCTGTACACGCCGCTGCCCTGCACCGCGCCCGCCCGGCTGTACGGCAGGAAGTTCACCCCAAACCGGCCGCTGGCCTCAATCAGGGGGTGGGTGGCCCGCGCCCGGCCCACCGCGACCCCGTACAGCGGCGGTTCAGCGCTCAGGGCGGTGTGCCAGCCCGCCGCCATCACGTTGCGCACGCCGTCATGCACGGCGGTCACCAGGGCCACGGTGCCGGGGTAGTAGCCGAAAAAGCGGTCTGTGCGTTCGCGCAGCATCGCCCATGAGGATAGCGGCCCTCCGCGCTGCACGCCGCCCCGTATGCTGTGCCCCATGTCTGTCGTGACCCGTATTGCCCCCAGCCCCACCGGCGACCCCCATGTGGGCACCGCGTACATTGGCCTTTTCAATTACACCCTGGCGCGTCAGGGCGGCGGCAAGTTCATCCTGCGCATTGAGGACACCGACCGGGGCCGCTACGTGCCGGACAGTGAAAAACGCATCTTTCAGATGATGCAGTGGCTGGGCCTGACCCCCGATGAGTCGCCCCTGCAAGGCGGCGAGCATGGGCCTTACCGCCAGTCGGAGAGGTTTGACCTGTACGGCGACTATGCCCGGCAGCTCGTCGCCTCGGGCCACGCCTACTACGCCTTTGAAACCCCCGAGGAACTGGGCACCCTGCGAGAAGCCGCCCAGCAGGAGGGCCGCGTGATCGCCGTGCCCAGCCGCGACCTGGATCCCGCCGAAGCGGAGCGCCGCGTAGAGGCCGGGGAGGCGGCCGTAATTCGCCTGAAAGTGCCGCGCGAGGGCGAAACCGTCGTCAACGACCAGCTGCGCGACCCCATTCACTTTCAGAACCGCGAGATTGACGACAAGGTGCTACTCAAGGCCGACGGCTTTCCCACCTACCACCTGGCCAACGTGGTCGATGACCGGCTGATGGGCGTGACCCAGGTGGTGCGCGCCGAAGAATGGATTACCTCTACCCCCATTCACGTGCTGCTGTACCGCGCCTTCGGCTGGCCCGAGCCCGTCTGGGCCCACATGCCCCTGCTGCGCAACGCCGACAAATCCAAAATCAGCAAGCGCAAGAACCCCACCAGCGTGGAGTGGTACATGGACCAGGGCTTTTTGCCGGAGGCCATGCTGAACTTTCTGGCCACGATGGGCTGGACCCACCCGGACGGCCTGGAAGTCTTTGACCTGGCCGAATTTCAGCGGGTGTTCAAGCTAGAAGACGTGACGCTGGGCGGCCCCGTCTTCAGCCTGGACAAGCTGCGCTGGTACAACGGCAAATACCTGCGCGAGGTGCTGGGGGAGGACGAGGTGGCCCGCCGCCTGCACGCTTTTCTGGCCGGACAGAAAGCCGAATTGCCCCTGGACGACTATTTGCGCGCCGTGACCCGCCTGATGACCCCGCGCATTGAGGTCTTCAGCGAATTTCTGGACAAGACGCCGTACTTCTGGAGCGAGGAGTACCCCGTCACCGAGAAGGCGCAGGCGGCCGTGGACGGCGCAAAGGAACTCCTGCCCGATCTGGCCGCGCGCCTGAAGAACCTCCCCAGCTTCGATGCGGCCAGTATCAAGGCCGCCTTCCAGGGCTTCGCTGAAGAGCGCGGCCTGAAGCTGGGCAAGGTGATGCCCCCGGTGCGCGCGGCGGTGGCCGGCACCCTGGAAAGCCCCGATCTGCCCGAGCTGCTGGCCACATTGGGCCAGGCGCGGGTGGTGGCGCGCGTGGAACGGGCCGCGCGGTAAGGCGCACGGGCACAGCAGAGGGGCGGGCGCTGATGTGGCCCGCCCTTCAACATGTACGGCAAGAGGTGACTCCTGCTGATATCGGGGCGAGTCAGCGCCTCTACCGACCCGCCTTTCTGCTCTCTGGTGCCGCCCGTTTTTTGTACCAGCAGGCTCAGTAGCGACTTACCGCCACTTCTGCCCAGACCCGAACAGCGGGTACACACCGCCTTCTGCCGCTGGGTGTCTCCCTTTCCACTCGGCTTGAATCGCAGACTCTCTGGGAGTGGTTCTCAGTGCGGTCGAGGGCAACTCTTACTGAAGCGAGTGAACCTCACGAACAGATGCTTCTGTGAAACTGAAGGCCACTGTTACCGCTGGGTTACAACAGCACCTACTGAGAGTTCTGTTTACTCCTTCTCGAACACCCAGGTCTGCTCCTCGGCGCTCAGGGTTAGGGTTCGGCCGCTGACACGAAGGGTCGGTCCCCCCTCCAGAGCGCTCAGCAGCGGCAGCGTCTGGTCCTCGGGGCACATCATGCGGGTGCTGATCAGCGGGCCGTCTACCAGCAGGCGCCCGCCTTTTAAGCTGTAGGCGCCGCCTAATGAATTGCAGCCGTCGGTGCCGCCTACCCGGCCCCCGTCCAGGGTCAGGGTCACGGGGCGAAAGGTGGGGGGCGCCGCCTGACCATCCAGCAGCTTCAGGCGGTAGGTGCCGCTGACGGCTGGGGCGGCGGGCGGCGTCACGGGCGCCGGGCTAACCGGGGCAGGGCTGACAGGCCCCGCGCCGGTCGCGCTGCGGGTCAGGGTCAGGGTGCCAGCGGCGCCGGTTAGGGTCAGGGTAGTGCCGCTCAGCGCGGGCGTCAGGGGGCCACGCAGCAAGGTGGTCAGCGCCTGCTCAGCCTGGGCCTGTGGGGCCGAACACAGCATGCGGGTGCCCGCCAGCGCCACGAACTGAAACTGTCCACTGCCCAGGCGGGTGCCCGCTGCGCGCAGGGTGTTGCAGCCCACCACGCCCGTGACCGCCAGCTGGGGGCCGCTCACGGTCAGCCCCAGCAGGCCGAGCAGGGGCACGTCCTGACCGCCCAGGATCAGGCGGCGGGCCACATAGCTGCCGTCCAGGGCGGCAGCGGCGGAAGATGAGGTCACGGCGCCTCCGGTGAAAGTCAGGAGGCCACCACCGGCCACCAGGGTCAGGGTACTGCCGCTCTGCTCAAAGCGGGTGGTGCGGGCCAGCAGGCTCAGGTAATCCTCGCGCAGGCTCAGGGCGGCGTCGGGACAGGTCGCGCTGCTGCCGCCCTGAAGCCCACGCAGCAGCAGCGCCTGACCTTTGAGGGTGCCGGCGCCGGTCAGGGGACTGCAACCGGTGCTGCCCGACACCCGCAGCGCCGCGCCGCTGGTCTCCAGGCGCAGGGTGGGCCGCGCCAGGGCCGGGCCGGGCGTGATGGGCACCCCCCCTGGCACCTGGATGCTTTGCAGCGTCCAGGTGGTGCCCACCGGAGAAGCGGCGGCGGTACCCAGCACCGCCAGGGTCAGAGAAGCAGCCAGAGGAAGGACAGTCAGCAGCGCGCGCATGGCCTGGTTGTACACCCCTGGCCTGATGGCGGCGTGATGAGCTGACAGCGGCGGCCTGCTCCACCTTGGAAGTCACAGCGTAACCCTCAATTCTGCCCACGCGGCTGCACATGGCAGGGCCTTACTTCGTTCGCTCCAGGGCGGCCAGGGGCGACACCCCTTGGCCCCTCTAGGTTCTGCTGTAAGTGGCGTCCAGGGGCAGCCTGCCTTCTGGGCCGCCCACCGCGTACAATGCAGGCAAACGCTCGTTAGGAGCGGGGACTGCAGGAGGAACGTATGGAAGACCGCCGCATTCGGGTGCTGATTGCCAAGCCGGGCATGGACGGCCACGACAGAGGTGCCAAGGTGGTGGCGCGCGCCCTGCGTGACGCTGGGATGGAAGTGATTTACACCGGCCTGCGCCAGACCGCCGAAATGATTGTGAATGCCGCCGTACAAGAAGACGTGGACGCCATTGGCCTGAGCGTGCTGTCAGGGGCGCACATG
Source organism: Deinococcus arboris (assembly GCF_009755355.1). Taxonomy (GTDB): domain Bacteria; phylum Deinococcota; class Deinococci; order Deinococcales; family Deinococcaceae; genus Deinococcus; species Deinococcus betulae. The sequence continues at coordinate 70,842 of NZ_WQLB01000007.1, forward strand.
CACTATTTCCGCGAGGTCATGGGCCTGCTTAGAGAGCGGCAGGCCGAGGACATCATCGTGTTTGGGGGCGGCATTATCCCTGACCAGGACCTGCCCACGCTGCAGGAACTGGGGGTAGGGCGCGTCTTTACGCCCGGCGCCAGCACCGAGGACGCGGCGGCCTACCTGCGCGGCGCGGTGCAGGCCCGCTGGCAGGCCCAGGGCGAGGCGTGACCCCCGCCCGCGCCCGTGAGTGACGCGGCCGGGCGCACCGAGCCTCTGACCTTCAGTCGCCTGGCCCCGCTGTATACAGCGCAGGCCCTGGCCACCGGGGCCACGACCGTCAGCACGGTGCTGTCCAGCCTCATCATGAGTGGGCTGGGGCATGAGGGTCTGGCGGGGCTGCCCGCCACCCTGATTAGCGCGGCCGCCGCCCTCTCGGCGGGTTTCTTCGGCGCGTGGATGCTGCGCGCAGGCCGCCGCACAGGCTTGAGTGCGGCGTTCGTGCTGGGCGCCGTGGGCGCTGTGGTTGGGTTTGTGGGAGCGCGTGCGGGCCTGCTGCCCATCTTTTTGCTGGGGGCGGCGCTGGTGGGCGCGGCGCAGGGGGGCTACCAGCAGGCGCGCTACGCCGTGGCCGAGAGCGTTCCCGACGCCCACCGGGGCACCGCCCTGGGAACCCTGATGCTCATGAGCGTGGCCGGCTCTTTTCTGATGACCGGCCTGGCGCGGCCCATTGAAGCGCTGGGGAGCGCCCTGGGCAGCACCCCCGAACTGGCCGGCTGGCTGGTGGGCGCCGCCCTGCTGGGGCTGGCCGCGCTGCTCATTCAGACCTGGCAGCCGCTGCGGGCGCCTGTCAGCGCGTCGCAAGCCCGCCTGAGTCTGCGCGCGGCGTTTGCCATTCCGGGCGTGAAATCCACTGCCCTGGCGCTGGCCACCGCCCAGGGGCTGATGGTTACCCTGATGAGCCTGACGCCGCTGCGCGCGCACCACATGGGCCTGGAACATGCCGGGGTGGCCGCGCTGATCAGCGGGCACATTCTGGGCATGTTCGGTTTTGGCTGGCTGACGGGACCGGCCCTGGACCGCTACGGCCTGCGCTTTGGCTACCTGGGCGGCGCGGCGCTGCTGGCGGCGGCGGCCCTGACCGCGCCCCTGCACGGCACGGCCTGGCTGGCGGTCAGCATGTTTGTGCTGGGCCTGGGCTGGAACCTGGCTTTCGTGGCGGGCAGCAAAGCCCTGACCCGTTTTCCCGCCGCTCAGGGCGTGACAGACGGCCTGAGCTATGTGGCGGCCGGCGCGGGCACCCTGCTGGGCGGCGCCGTGATTGCCCGCTTCGGCTTTCCTGCTCTGGCCCTGACCTGCGCGTTCCTGCCCGGCCTGCTGCTGGTCAGCGCGTGGCGGGTCAAAGGTCAGTGAGACAGGCGCTGACCCCACCAGCCGCATAGACGGCCTAATCCGGGCAGAAAGGAGCGAGGCCGATAAGGTGGCGCCGTGAACTGGAAGAACACTGGTCTACCAGTTCACAGGCGTGAGAGAGAGAATCTCTGTGAGCAGTGGGAGGCGTGCAAAAAACGGCACGCCTCTCACCACTTTGGGATTCCTCACCTCTGCTGCCCACCCTCTCCCCTGGTGACGCCTTGACGAGGTCTGGCGTCAACCCCTCTGGAACACCCTCGCGCCCCAACTCGCTTTCCCTGCTGTGCCCACTCACCACCTACAGCTTTTACGGATTGGGCGCACTGGCGAAGGTGTCGTCTCCCGGCGTCACCGTGCCCTTGCCGCTCTGCTGGTCGTAACGGACGCCGCTATTCATGCGGGCGGCGGCTGCCGCCTGGGTGTTGGCCGCGCTCACGGCGCCGCCGGGCGCAAAAGAACGGGTCCACATGTACCAGCGCGGGGCCACGCCATGCTTGCGGGCCAGGCCGCTGGCAGGGTTCAGGTCGAAGATGTATTCGGGGAAGATCTCGGTGCGGCTGACAAACCGGGCCATCTGCAGGTTGTTGTCGCCGCCCAGGTCCAGCAGGCGACTGCTCTTGATCCATTCCACGGCCACGCCGCTGGCCTTTAGGGTCTGGGCAATGCGGGCGCTGCGGGCCGCTGGAGTGGCATCAGGACTCAGGTAAGCGTAGCTGTGGCCACCACCTGGGCTGGCAGGCGACCAGAACGGGTCGGCCAGAATGACGCGGCCCGGCCGCCTGACGGCAGGCAGGGTGGGGTCGCCGTACGCCTGGTCGGCCAGGACCAGCGCCATCTGCGCCCCCAGCGAGTGCCCCATCACCCGCACGCGCTCGGGGCCGCTGTACGTCCAGGCTGATAGGGCGCTCTTGTAAGCCGAGTAGAAAAGTCCCCCAGCGCTGACCGTGGGCATCCCGGCCTGGGTGTAACTGCCGTCCGGCTGGCGGTAACGCATGTTGATGGTCTGGGTGCGGCCCAGCGCGTCGCGGTAGCTGTAGGTCGGCGTCCAGATTTTGGCCTGGGCGTGATAGGGCACGGCGACTGTGCCTTCATCGTCGGCCAGCTGGGTCCAGTGGTACAGCGCCACGTTCCAGCCCGCCTGAATCCAGGCGTCGGCCACGCTCTGACCCGCCTCGCTGAAGTAAAAGCTGTCGCGCTTGCCAGCCTTGGTGTTGCCGTCCTGCCAGCCGTGAACAAAGATCATGACGGGCCGGGACGGGTCGTAATACCCCGCGATGGCGCCGCCGTCTGTCCGGGCCTTGCAGCCCACGCCGCCCGGAGCCCCGCTCTCGGCCTTCGAGTACCAGTACACCCCTATATCCAGCCCAGAAGCCCCGAACGGGAGCGCCAGCCGGGTGGGACAGGCCGCCGCCTGGGCGCTCAGGGGGCTGCTGCCTGACCCCAGGGCCGTCAGGGCCAGTTGCGCCTCACTGAAGCCCGCCGGAATGGCGGGATCCGGGGTCAGAGCAGGCGAAGGCGCAGAAGTGCAGGCCGCCAGCAGACTGCCGAGCAGCAGCGCCGACGCGGAGCGGGACAGTTAGGCAGGCATGAGGACCTCCGAAAGAGCAAGGCAGCCGCCGGAAGCGGTCTTCCGGCACAGGGGTTCGGTTGTGTGTGCGGGCCGCACCGTACTCCACCCGCGCCCCGAATACCAGCCCCTGAAGTTCAATCAGCAGCCCAAGCGGCCGACCCAAAAAAGCCGGAACCTCTGGGCAGAGGTTCCGGCCGGGCCTGGCGGAACGGGAGGGATTCGAACCCTCGATAAGCTTGCACCTATACACGCTTTCCAGGCGTGCTCCTTCAACCACTCGGACACCGTTCCAGCGGCAGACAATCTAGCGGGTGCCGGGGCGGAATGCAACCCGAAAGCCGTGCCAGCGACGGGAAAACTGGGTCAACCTTATCTCAGACGTGGTTTCTGACCAGAGGGGCGGGTCCGCTCCTCTCCCCCGACGGCAGGGGCCACCTCTCCCAGACCTGCCCGGCCCTGGACGCCTGCCTGCCCGGTTCACCTATGATGCGGGCGTGACTTTGCTGGCCGTGCTGACGGTACTCGCGTCCTACCTCGTCGGCTCGGTGCCGGCGGCGGCCTGGGTGGCCCGCACGCGCGGCGTGGATATTCGCAAGGTGGGCAGCGGCAACAGCGGCGCCACCAATGTGCAGCGGTCGCTGGGCAATGGCCCGGCCCTCTTGGTCGCCCTGTTCGACATCCTGAAAGGCGCGCTGGCGGTCTGGGGCGCGGCCTGGCTGGGGCTGGGGCTGCCTGTCATGGCGGCGTGCGGGATGGCCGCTGTGATCGGCCACAACTTCAGCCCCTTTCTGGGGTTCCGGGGTGGCAAGGGCGTGGCCACCACTTTTGGCACCATGACCGCCCTGCTGCCAGTGGCAGGTCTGGCCTTCGCGGCGCCCATCTTTTTCCTGACAGTCGGGCTCACGCGGCTAGTCTCGGCCGGCAGTCTGCTGGCCGCCGCCGCCGCTGCCCTGAGCGCCGCGCTGGTGGGGCCGCCCTGGCTGGCGCTGGTCTTCGCCGCCCTGGCCCTGCTGATGGCCTGGCAGCACCGCGAGAACATCCGCAAGTTGCAGGCCGGCACCGAGCGGCGCTTCGGCGAGAAGGTCTGAAAGCAGAAGTTAGCAACGACTCTTCGGAGCAGGGGTCCCGATGGGTTGCACGGCTTGTGGCTGCCGCCCACTGCGGCCACATGCCGAGGTTGCCCTGCCTTCTGGTTGCGCCACCTAACTGAAGCCCCAGACCACCCTAGAAACAGCGTGGCACCCTGAGCTGTTGACCGCCTGGCCGTCCCGTCCTGGCCTGCGCTATGCTGGCTGGGTCAAAACAACAGGGGCGCCGGGCAGGGCGGCGCAGATGCAGGGGGAACATGTCGGCCAGGATTCGGGTATACGGCAAAGAAGCGGTATTTACGCAGGGCCAGTGGGACTGCGAGGACGAGAGCTTACAGGCGATGCTGCAGGCCCTGGCCGACCCGCGCGCCGTTACGGACGAGCAGGAGCGCGAACACGCCCTGTACGCCGCCGGACGCCTGGGCGGCCTGATCGCCACCGCCTACGGCTGGGAAGCCGCTCCGCACCCCGAGGCCGAGATTCGCATGGAAGATTTTGCGCCGGCCCGGAAACCTGAACGCGCCGGCTGGCTGGGATTTCTGAAGAAAAAGCGGTGACCGCAAGGCAGCGGGACGCGGCGCCCTTCGCCTGCTGAGCGGCCATCAACAGTGGCCCCATCAGCCTCACCTGAGGCCTGACCCTCTGACAGAGAGCGGAGGATTGCAGCACGCCTGCCCCGTGAATCTGCTGGCCTGCGTCCCGCCTCCTGCTAGTGGCCTCCCCTGCCCCCCCGCTTGACCCCACCCCCCCAACCCCCTACCCTGAGGCGCATGAACGCCCCCACGGTGACCACGACCACGTAAGGGCGGTGTCTGTGAGGACGGCCGCCCTGCGAGACACGCGGGGCGGTTTTTTGTAAAGAGTTGCCAGGAGGGGTGCGTATGCGCGTAGCGATTGTTGGAGCAACCGGAGCGGTCGGCCACGAACTTCTGAAGGTACTGGAGCACAGCAGCCTGCCTATCGACGAGCTGCTGCTGTTCGCCTCGCCCCGTTCGGCGGGCAGCACCCTGACGTTCCGGGACCAGGCCCTGACGGTGCAGGTCACCCCCGAAGGTCCCATTGACGCCGATGTCGTGCTGGCCTCGGCGGGCGGCAGCGTCAGCAAGGCCCTGGCGCCCGCCTGGGTGGCGGGCGGCGCCCTGGTGATTGATAACTCCAGCGCCTTCCGCTACGACGCTGGCGTGCCGCTGGTGGTGCCCGAAGTCAACGGGGACGCCGCGCTGGCCCACCAGGGCATTATCGCCAACCCCAACTGCACCACCGCGATTGCCGTGGTGGCGGTCGCCCCCATTCACCGCGCCTACGGCGTGCGGCGCATGATTGTCAGCACCTACCAGGCCACCAGCGGCGCCGGGGCCAAGGGCATGGATGAGCTGCTGAACGAAACCCACAAAGTGCTGCACGGCAAAGAGGCGGGCGCCGAGGTCTTCGCCCATCCCATTCCCTTTAACGTCATTCCGCACATTGACGCCTTTCAGGACAACGGCTACACCAAAGAGGAAATGAAGGTGGTCTGGGAGACTCGCAAGATTCTGGGCGACGATACGCTCCAGATTTCCTGCACCGCCGTGCGGATTCCGACCCAGCGCACCCACAGCGAGGCCATTACCCTGGACCTGGAGCGGCCTGCCACACCGGCGGCCGTGCGCGAGCTGCTGGCGGGATCGGCCGGTGTCGAGGTGCGGGACGCGCCGGAGGACAAGCTGTATCCCATGCCCCTGACCGCCAGCGGCAAATATGACGTGGAGGTGGGCCGCATCCGCGAGTCGCTGGTGTTTGACGGCGGCATTGACCTGTTTGTGGCGGGGGACCAGCTGCTCAAGGGGGCGGCCCTGAATGCCGTGCAGATTGCCGAATACCTGCACGCCAAGGGGGCACTGAAGGCCAAAGTGCGCGTATAACGCAGTCCATCACGCAGGAAGGGAGGCCGCTCCCGTGCTGGCCTCCTTCCTGTTTTCCCTGCGGCCTCTTTAGACTGGGGGCGTGCATTCCTCTGCTCCCACGGCGCCGGCGCGCCGCCCCTCACCGCTGCGCGCCGCCGCGCTGACGGGCACCCTGATTGCGGGCCTGTGGGTGCAGGAGGTCACCGATCTGGTGGTGTTTGGCGGCGACCTTGATCAGTACGGCATCGTGCCGCGCGAGCCTGAGACCCTGGGGCACATCCTCAGTGCGCCCTTTCTGCATGCAGGCTTTGCTCACCTGCTGGGCAACACTGTGCCGCTGGCGGTGCTGGCCTTTATGAGCGCCCTGCGCGGCACGGCCCGTTTTCTGGCGGCGCTGGCGCTGATCGTGGTGGTGGGCGGCGCGCTGGTGTGGCTGCTGGGGCGCGGGAACAGCATTCACCTGGGCGCCAGCGAGCTGGTGTTCGGTCTGCTGGCCTACCTGCTGGGGGTGGGCTGGTGGGAGCGCACGCTGGGCGCCGTGCTGGTGGCCGCCTCTGCCTTCGTGCTGTACGGCGGCCTGCTGTGGGGCGTGTTGCCCTCGAATCCGGCGGTGTCCTGGGAAGCGCACCTGTTTGGCTTTGTCGCGGGCCTGCTGGCGGCGGCGCTGTTGCACGGGCGCCGGCCACCCCGCGCCGATCAAAGGTCCTGGATACCGCCGCGCTGAAGGTCCGTGGCCACCTGCGCCACCAGCGCGGCCTGTTCCGGCCAGAACAGAGGGGGACAGGCGACGAGCGGGTGCCATTCCAACCGAAACCCCGGTTCCAGCGGCGCCGCCGGCTCTGATTCCAGGGTCACGCCCAGAAAGTAGCGCGTGACCTGCCACTTGGTTTTGACATAGTTCAGCCGCTCCAGGGTGCCCAGGTGCTTCACCAGCCGCACCGCCTGAAGCCCTGCCTCCTCACGCAGTTCGCGGTGCAGGGCGGCTTCGGGCGTTTCGCCGGCCTCCAGGCCACCCTTGGGCAGTTGCTGGTACGGCCCCGGCTCGACGACCACCGCCACCTGCCAGCCCGCCGCGTCTGGGCGCAGCACCACCGCCCCCACACTGGGGCGCTCGGGGACGCCAGGTGGCCGGCGGTAGTGGCCCGCATCGGGCGGCGGCAGGCGAGGGGTCACAGTTCGACCAGACCGTGTGGTGTCTCCAGCACGGCCCGCAGTTCGGGCTGAGGCGCCTCATAGACTTCGACCTCGCCGCTGAACGTCAGGCGCGTCAGGGTGTCTCTCAGGGCGTCGGGGGTCGGGGTGCCCAGATGCAGGCTCAGAAGACGCACCCCGGCGTCGGGCAGGCGGGTGGGGGGCGGCGGGGTCTGCCAGGCGATCAGAGACGGCTGCACGCCGCCGCTGGGCAAGGCCCCGTCTTCCGGCACGGTCAGCGTCCAGCGGTGCTCGCCGCGCGACAGGGCCAGCACCTCCGGCCTCGGCGGCAACGTGGCCACTGCCGCCACCCAATGAATCAGGGCCGGGCCATGCACGAGGCGAGCGCGCATGTCCGGCGTGTCCAGCCCAAACCAGCGGGGACGACCAGGTGACGGCGCGGCCGGATTGACGGCGATCACCTCCAGGTACGCCTGCGGCCCCAGCGACAGCAGGGCGTTGTGGGTACCAAAGAGGTCATGCTCACCGCCCGGCGCCAGGGGGACATGCAGCCGACCTTCCAGCCACGCGCGGCCCTCGGCCAGCGTGCGGGCCGCCACCACCAGATGATCCAGCGTTGCCGTCATAGCGCCAGGATAGAGGGAACCTGACCCCAGGCAGGCCAGGACAGGCTCGCCTCAGGGGCGGCGCAGTTCGCCCTGCAAAGTGGCGCCGCCCTTCATGGTGAGGGTACTCTGGTAGGCCGGGCCCTGCGACGAACTGTACAAGAAGCTTGTCCCAGTCAGGCTGCCCGCTTCGGCGGCGCCGTCCAGCAGGGTGATGGAGAAGAATAGGCCAGACGGCACCGGCGAAGTCTGGGCCAGCAGGACTCCCGAGCCGCGTAGGGTGCCCTGGACCGTCAGGGTCCGGCCGCCCACCGATGCGCTGCCGGTCAGGGCCGCGGTTTCATTGCTGACACGGGTGGCCACGACATTCAGCGTGACGGGCACCGACGGCTCGGCCGGCAAGTCATAGGCCGCGCTTCCCCAGGGGCGGAAGCTGTAGAGCTGCTGGTCGCTGCCAGCGCTCACGCCCTCAGGGGTCACGGTCAGGTTCATGGCGCTGCCCAGCGCCTGGGGCGCACTGGCTTCGCCGGTTTGCACGTTGATTTGCCCAGCTTCGCCGGCGCGCGTGACGTAAACCACCGTGCGCCCGTCCGAGTACAGGTCCACCACCGGCGAGCAGGTGGCCGACGCCTTGAAGGTGCGCTGCACCGCGCCGTCGGCCGCGCGCAGTTCGATGGTGCCGTCCGACCAGCCCTGCAGGTACGCCGAGCCACTTTGAGGGCCAAACGCCGCACTCTCAATGCTGGTGGGCGCCAGATTGCTGGTCAGGGCGCAGGGGTTGCCGTGTCCACTGGCGCCGCCACTGCTCAGGCCGTCTTTGGCCCGCAGGGCGCGGCCTTCACTCAGCCACCACACGTCGTCGCTGCTGCGGTCGGTCAGGATTTTGCGCTCGTTGGACGTGGGCAGGGGCTTGCCGTCGGCGGTGCCCACGCGGGCGTTGGCGGTGAAAGCGTCCGTTGAGGCCACCTCGCCGTCCACGCTGAGGTGAGAGCCCGGCACGTCGCGCGCCGCAGTCTGGACCAGCGTGCGGGGGTCATGCACGGTCAGCTTGCCGCCGCCCAGCACATACAGCGCGCCGCTGGGGCTGTAGGCGATGGCCTGGGCCTGGGGCCGCGCGGCGCGCGCCAGCACCCCGCCGGTGCGGGCGTCCAGCGCCACCACCTGACCCGCCGACGCCCGCAGGACATACAGCACGCCCGCCCCAGCCCGCACGGACGACACCCGGCTGGGCACCACAAATTCCCCGGCCCAGCGGCCACTGAGCATCTTCGGGTCGGTCATCGGCACTTCGGGGGTCAAGGGTCTGGGGCAGGCGGTCAGCAGCAGGGTCAGACCAGCCAGGGCGGGAAGCAAGCGGCGCATAGCCCCACCCTAGCGCGACATGAGAAGCCTGTGGGACAGATTTGACCGCCTTAAGCTCCGCGCGGGCGGCTCATGCCGGCTGGGTCACCCAGGATGATAGCGGCGGCCTTTTCACCGCTTTCCATCGCCCCCTGAATCCCGCTCATGGAGGTGGCCTCACCGGCCAGCAGCACGCCGGGCAGGCGGGTGGCGTGCCCGCTAAGGGTCGAGGCGTATTCGGGCGGCTGGGGATACTGCGCGTGCCGGATGCGCTCGGTGAGCAGCAGGCGCAGCGTGGCCACGCCAGCGGCGCCGTACCAGCGGGCCAGTTCACCGCGCACGCGGGCGTCCAGGGCCTCGTCGTCCAGGTCGGGTAGGTCCAGCACCGTCACGGTCAGGAGGTGACCCCCGGCCGGGGCACGCTCCGGAATGACATTGGAAAGCCAGTGCGCGTTCTGAATAAGCCCCGGCCCAGCGTTCAGCAGCAGGCGGCGCTCGCGGTCCAGAGGCGCGGGGGCGGCGTAGTGCAGGTAGGTGCTGCTCAGGTGGCCACGCGCCGCCGCCGCTTCACCCGTCAGCTGCGCGGCGCTGCTGGGGTCCGTGGCCACGATGACGTGGCGGGCCTCCAGGTCGCCGGCACTGGTTTCCACCGTGACCGAGGCCGCGTGCGGCGTCAGGCGCCGGGCCTGAACCCCCAGGCTCAGGTCCAGGCCCTGGGCCAGTTGCCGGCTGACCTCACCCATGCCAGCGGCAGGCAGGGCCGCGCCGCCGTCAAGCAGCATGCGGAAGTAGTAGCGAAAGAGCCGCGCGCTGGTGTCCAGCTCTCTGCGCAGGAAGATGCCGCCAAAAAAGGGCCGGAAGAAGTGGTCCAGCGCCGCCTCACTGAAGCCGAAGCGGCGCAGGTAGGCCTCGGTGGTCTCGTCGGGGCCGCGCAGCAGTGTCCAGGGGGCCGGACTGCGCAGGCGCAGGGCCAGGGCCGCCACGCGCGCTTTATCGCCCAGGCCCAGGGCGCGCGTGGTCAGGGTGCCGCCCAGGGCGCCGGGATCACTGAAGGGCGACCCCACCACATCGGCCCGCTCGCCCCGGCGAATCACGGCGGCCGACGGCAGAGGCACGAGCCCCAGGGTGTCCAGCTTCAGCCAGCGCTGCGCCGCCGGGTAGGCCGGAAACAGCACCTGATACCCGGCGTCCAGCGTAAAGCCGTCCACCACGCGCGAGTGAACGCGCCCCCCCACCTGCGGCGCGGCCTCCAGAACCCGCACGCGCTGACCGGCGTGCGTAAGCGCGCGCGCGGCGGTCAATCCGGCCAGCCCCGCGCCAATGACAAGAACGTCGTGCATGGGCGCAGGCTACAGGGCGGCGGGGGCCGGGCGCGAGTGCCGCGCCCTCAGGGCCGCGACTCGGGCGGCAGCCCCTGCGACTCGCTGAGGTTGATCAGCCAGGCAAACAGCTGCATAAAGGCCAGCGCCAGCGCGGGCAGACCCGCCAGCATCATGATCCACCCAGAAATCTGCTGGTTTTGCAGCGGCGTCAGGTTCCACAGGCACAGCGCATTGACATACGGCGTGTACAGAACGCGGGGCGCGTACAGCCACACGCTGGCCACCGCCATCATGGGCAGGGCCGCCAGCAGCCCAAACCACCCGCGCGACCCGATACCGGCGGGCTGCACGCCCGGCAGGGGCCGCAGCACCACCCCCCACACCAGCAGGCTGCTCAGCAGATACAGCGCTGGCAGCAGCGCCCCGGCGGTGTTGGACACCACACTGGCATTGAACCCCGCCGGCACGTTCCAGAACACGATGACGGCCGTCCACAGCGCCAGGGCCACCCAGGGGTCCAGCAGCACGCCCAGTCCGCGCCCCAGCCCACTGCGGGGACCCAGGGGCAGCGGCGGCAGGCCCAGCACCAGCAGCGGCGGCACCACTTCGGCCAGCACCATCAGGCGGCCCATGTACAGCGCCATGCTGCCCTGGGTCAGGGTAGCCGCTCGGCTCTGGGTGGTCAGCAGCAGCGCCAGCATGCCCAGGGCAAACAGGGGCACCCGCCAGGCGGGCCAGGGGGCCCCGGCCTGCCGCGAGCGCAGGTAGCCCCAGGCGTAAGCCCCCGCCGCCAGCAGCGCCGGTACCAGCAGCGCGGGGTCAAGGTGCGGCGTGAGCAGGTCGGCCAGCGTGGGACTGAGGCTGCTGGGCAGACTCACCGGGTCTCCAGGACGTGCTGGACATCGGCGCGCACCCGGTCCAGTTGCGGCAGCTGGGTGTAGTCCCACAGCACGCGCAGGTGGCCCTGGGCGTCTATCAGGTAGGTGGCGGTCGTGTGGTTGATCTGATAGGCCGCGCCCTTCACCTCGGCTCGCTGGTAGGCCACGCTGTAGGCGCGCGCCAGCTGGCCCAGCGCCGGCTCGGGCACCCGCACGCCGCGTCCGGCCCCGAAATAGCGGACGTAGTCGTTCAGGTCTTCGGGGGTGTCGCGTGCCGGGTCCACGCTGACCAGCACGATGTCAAAGCGCTTCTGGTCTTCAGGTGGCAGAGCGGCGCGCACCTTACTGAGATAGGACAGGGTCAGTGGGCAGATGTTGGGGCAGTGGGTGAACCCGAAAAACAGCGCGGTGACGCGCCCCTGCCCCGGCGTAAAGGTGTACCGCTGGCCGCCGGCCACCTCGCCCTGAAACCCAGTCGCGGCCGTGGCCGCCGGATAGGCCGTGCCGTAAAACGGGTGCGGACTTCTCAGGCGCGCCGCCACCCACGCCCCCAGCAGCAGCAGCGTGACCGCCACCACCGCCAGTAGCGCCGACACGTACCAGGGCCGCGCAGCCGGGGGGGCCGGCAGGGGCGCGGTCATCAGGGCTTGACCACAGGGGCGTCAAACGTGTGGGTGCCGCCCGCGTCATCGGTGAGGGTTAGGGTCAGGGTCTGGCCTTCTTGCAGGGGCGCGCGCAGGCCCATCAGCATCAAGTGATCGCCGGTGTCGCTCAGGGTCAGGTCGCCGCCTGCAGGCACCGTCAGGGCCGGGGTGTCCTGCATGCCGGTCAGGCCAGCGGCGCTGGTCTGGGTCACCATCAGCATGCCGTGGCTGGCCACGTCGGTCTGCACGCCGACCAGGCGCAGGGGCGCGGGGCCGGCGTTGTGCAGCGTGCCAAACACACTCGTGTCCCCCACGCTGGGAGGCACCGCCACCACGCGGGCGTCGTGAACACTCAGAACGCTGCTGGGCGTGCCCGCCTCACTCTGACGGTGGCCGGTGTGACCCGCCGGGTGGCCTGCCGTCTGGGGGGCCGGCCGGCAGGCCACCAGCGCCAGCAGCGCCGCGCCAAGCAACATCGAACGGGTCATATAGGCGGACCTCCTTCTGGGGTCTTCTTCACCCACCAGGGCAGAGGCAGTCTAGTCCGGCCGGCCCGGCCGCTTTGTCCCCAGCAGCAGCGGGTGACGGCCTGGGCTACGTTGCCGTCCATGCCAAAGGAGCGGACAGGCCGAAAAGCCGCGCCAGAGGTGCTTTCCATGCGTTCTGCTGGTCCACTGCTCACCCGAATCCTATGGAACCCTTTCCACGCAGCGGGTATGCTGGGGGGCAAATCATGCGCAAACCCACCATTCAGGATGTTGCCCGGCAGGCCGGGGTTGGCGTCGGCACCGTGTCACGGGTGCTGAACAACCACGTGGCCGTCAAGGGGGCCACGCGAGAAACCGTTCTCAAGGCCATTGCCGACCTTGATTACACGCCCAACCCCCACGCCCGCCGCATCGCAGGGGGCAAAAGCTACACCATCAGCGTGCTGCTGCCGGTGCTGACCACCGAATTCTATGTGCGGCTGCTGGACGGCCTGGAAACCGCCTTTCAGGAAGCGCGTTATGACGTGGCCATCTTTCCGCTGCTGGACCGCTCGCGGCTGGAACGCTACCTGGGGTCGCACACCCTGGCCTATCAGGCCGACGGGCTGGTGATGGCGACCTACAACCTCACCAAGATGTTTCATGAGCGCCGCCTGCGCACCCAGCAGCCCACGGTGCTGGTGGACGCCTACGCCGACAGCGTGGATTCCTCATTTATGGACAATGTGGCGGGCGGTCGCATGGCGGGCGAGTACGCCGTGACGCTGCCCGGCGCGCTGTACGCCGTGTGGGTGGAGACCGAACTGGACCAGCTGTTTACCACCCGCGTCTTCGAGGACCGCCGCAACGGCTTTCTGGGCGCGCTGCAAGCCGCTGGACGCGCGGTGGCCGCCGAATACACCTCCAGTTTCGATTCGCTGACGGCGCGTAACACCGCCTGCACGGTGCTGGACCAAGCACAGGCAGCGGGCCTGCCCTGCACCGTGTTCGCCTCGGCCGACATGCTGGCGGGCGCCCTGCTGGACGAGGTGCGGCTGCGCGGCCTTCAGATAGGCACAGACGTGCGCGTGATCGGCTTTGACGACCAGCCCTGGGCCGAGAGCCGGGGCCTGACCACCCTGCACCAACCCGTCGAGAGCATGGGCTACGAGGCCGCCCAGCTGCTGCTGACGCGCCTGAACGGCTACAAGGGGCCGGCCCGCGCTCGCCGCTTCGAGCCGCGCCTGGTCGTGCGCGGCAGCGCGTGAATCTGCTGGACCGCCTGCTGGGGCACGACGCCTGGACCACCTGGACGCTGCTCAGCCGGAGCCGAGACCTGACTGAGGAGCAGCTGGACCAGCCGCATGACCTGGGCTGGCGCACGGTGCGCGCGACGCTGCGGCACATCACCGAGAATATGGAGACCTGGACGAATCTGATGACCGGCGTGCCTCCAGCCGCGTGGCCCCCGGCTGAAGGCGACTCGCTCGACGATCTGGACCGTCGCCTGCGTGCGGTCGCCCCGCGCCTGGCCGCACTGGCGCGGCAGATCGAGGCAGAGGGGCGGCTGGACGACACCTGGCTGGACGTGCTGGACCGCCCGCCCCGGCCAAAGACCTACGGCGGCGCCATTGCCCACGTCCTGACCCACTCCATGCATCACCGCGCGCAACTGATTCAGATGCTCAGGGCGCTGGGGCTGCCCAGCGTGCCTGAAGGCGACCTGCTGGGCTGGGAAATGCGGGGAGCGCCGGCTCTCCCGCTCCCTGACCCTCCGAGCAGTCAGCCCTGAACGGCCCTGGCCCACCTACACCCGCGCCCGGAGCCCCAGCAGCAGCCCGCCCGTAAAGGCGCCCGCGAACGGCAGGTTGGCAGTCAGTACACGCATCAGCCACGCGCCTCCCTGTTCCTGCCCCTGCCGCAGCCACGGCTCGGTCAGGGCCTGAACGCGCAGCCAGTTCACGCTGATCAGGTCAAAGTAGGCCAGCAGTTGCAGCACCAGAACCAGCGTTCCCAGCACAATCAGCGCGGCGCGGCCAATGTGGCGCAGCGCCACGCCGGTGGCAAAGCCCAGCAGCGCCCCCACGCTCAGGTCGGGCAGCAGGGGGCGCAGGGCGTCGGCCAGGGTCGCCTCTGGCGGGGGGGCGGCAACCAACGTCTGGACAGTCCGGGTCAAGCTCAAAGTGGGCGCATGGTAGAGCATGGGCCGCCGGGTTGGCGTGCGGGGATGGCAGAGGGGCGCTATGGTAGAAGGCAGCGTGGACGTGCCAACCGAAGTCTCCCCTCCCGACGTGATTTCCCCTGAGCTGCTCGCGCGGCTGACGGCTGGGGATGAAGGGGCGTGGTTTGATTTCGTGCAGGAGTACGAGGGCCGTATGTACGGCTACCTGTACCGCCTGGAGGGCAACAGCGAGGACGCCCTGGACCTGACCCAGGAGGTTTTTTACCGGGCCTGGCGCTCCATTCGCACCTTCCGCGTGGGCGAACGGGTGTTGCCGTGGCTGTATCAGGTGGCGCGCAACACGCAAATCGAGTCGCACCGCCGCAAGCAGTTGCAGCGCTTCTCGCTGGAGCAGGCCCGCGAGGACGTGGGCTTTGAGGTGACCAGCGAAAAGCGCTCGCCGGTGCAGGCCGCCGAAAGCGCCGATGCCCAGGACCGGGTGCAGCGCGCCCTGCAAAAGCTGCCGGCCGAATACCGCGAGGCTGTCGTGCTGCGCTTTGTGGAGGACCTGAGTTACGACGAGATTGCCCAGATTCAGGGGGTGGCCGTGGGCACCGCCAAGAGCCGCGTCTTCCGTGCCAAAGAGCAGCTGGCCGACCTACTGGCGGGCGTCGCCGACGTGCATTGAGAGCAGGCCTCAGCGCGGTTGAGGGGAGAAATCTTCCACCGCTCTGCTGACGAGTGGCGGCCGGAGACAGTGGGGGGAAGTGAAATTCAGGGATGGGCCGTACTCCCCAGGGTGCAAGTGACCGCCGCTGTGGTATCGGTCCTTCACAGCGTTGACGGCGGATAGGCACCTTCAGCAACACCACTTCACCCGCCACCAGATATAAGCCGACCTGTCTCAGCGCTGCCAAACTCTACTGGCCTTCAAGGCACTGGGGCCTCCTCTGCGCTCTACAGCCGGGCAAACACCTGGGTCCAGTAGCGGGTGTAGGTGGTGCCGGGCCGGTTGACATAACTCAGGCCAATCAGAGTGAAGTCGCCCATGATGTTGCGGCAGTGGCCTGGACTTTTTAGCCAGCCCTGCACCACCTCGGCTGGGGTCTGCTGACCGGCGGCGATGTTCTCGGCCACCGTGGTGGGGGTCAGGCCAGCCGCCTGGACCCGGCGCAGGGGCGTACTGCCGTCAAAGCCGCTGGTGTGGTCAAAGTAGCTGTACAGCGACATGCCCGCCGACTGGGCCTGGGCCGCCACCGTCAGGGTGGGGTCCAGTTTCAGGGGCGGCAGAGCAGGGCCGCCGGGGCGCTGCGAGGCGCAGTTCCAGCCCTGGGCGCGCGCTTGATTGGTCAGGCGCAGCACCTCGGCGTCGTAAGGGGCGCTGGTGGTCCAGGGGGCCACAGTGATGTTCAGGCGCTGCTCGGCGGTGCGGCCGTCGCTGGTGGCGGCGCGCACCGTGGCGGCGTAGATGCCGTTGGGCAGCCGGTTCGCCACCGTGCCTACCTCGCGGCCACCCAGCAGCAGGGTCGGCCGGGCCGGCGTATACAGCACGCTGCCCTCGGCACTGAGGCGCACCTCGCCGGGGGTGGGTTGCAGCACGGTCAGGGCGGCGCGCTCGGGACCAGCGCTGAGCACCGGCAGGCTGGCCTCGGCGCGGCTGACTACGCGGCCCTGGGCGTCCAGCAGCGCGGCCTGAAGGCGATAGGTACCGGGCCGGTAATAGATGTGGTCGGCGGCCGGGCCACTGGCCACCGCACCGTCCCCGAAGGTCCACTGCACGGTGTAGCCGGCAGGCGCTGACGCCTGAAAGGTCACCCGCAGCGGCGCCTGACGCTCGGCGCTGGCGCTGTAACCAATGCGGAAGAACCCATCCTGGGCGTGGCCAGAGTCCAGGGCAGCCGAGCCGCCCAGCAGAGCCAGAGTAGACAGCAGGCGGCGGGCAGAGGTCACACCCGCAGGGTAGGACAGCGCCATACGCCACGCTGTAAGCGACTCGGGATTGTCAGGTGTAGATCAGCAGGCGGCGGGCAGGGGTGCCGTGTGCGATGGAGGAACACCGTCCCCACCGCGTTCCTAGCAAGAGCAGCACACAACCACACTGGGCTTTCCGCTCGCAAAGAGCCGCACCTGAGAATATTCCCGCAGACCGCTCTCAATCAGGAGGACGGCGCCGAGACCTCACTGGCTGGCGCAGGTTGTCCGAACGTCAGGGTCAGCAGTAGCCCGCCGCCGGCCGCTTGGGTCATGCTGATGTCGCCGCCGTGGGCACGGGCGTAGCGGCGCACTAGGGGCAGCCCGAGTCCCTGCCCCGCAGTCAGGCCACGTGGACCGCGCTCGTAGGGCAAAAACACGCGGGCGCGTTCATCTGGACCCATGCCGGCGCCAAAGTCGCGCACCCGAATGCGGGGCGCCCCGGCGTGGACATCCAGCGTGACCTCCACATGGCTGTCGGTGTATTTCAGGGCGTTTTCAATCAGGTTTTCCAGCATCTGCCGCACGCGCCCAGGGTCCACAGCCCACACCACGGGCTCCGGCGGATTGAGCACCTGCACCCGCGCCGATGCAAAGCGGTCAGTCAACTCGCGCAGGTCGCGGCGCTGGGGCCTCAGAGTCACATCCAGATACAAATCGTTCAGGCGCGTCAGGTCAGCGCGGCTGGCCAGCTGCCCGGCGCTGTCCTCAATCATGGCCAGCAGGTGCTGGCGCTCCTCGGGGGTCTGGGCCTGGCGCAGCAGGTCGCTGGCCAGCATCAGCGACTGGAGCGGGCGGCGCAGTTCATGGCTGGCCAGGCTCAGGGCCTCGCGCTGCCGGGCCTCACGGCGCTCGACGCGCAGGCGTTCGCCCCGCCACAGCAGCAGCGCGCGCAGAATCAGCAGCACGCTGACCAGCCCCGACAGCAGCGCGGCCACACCCAGCGTGCGGCGCAGGTCACTGAGGGCCTGGGCCGAGCGCAGCCCCAGTTCCCGGCTGTATTCGGCGGCGGCGCTGTTCAGGGCCAGACTTTCGGCCACCGCCTGCGCCACACTGGCGTCGGTGTCCAGCCGTAGGGCGCGCTCGACCACACCCAGCCGCGCCTCGCCCTGCCGCTCGATCTCGGCCAGCAGCACGAACTGCTGGGGATTTTGCGCGCTGGACAGGGCGATGTCGCGCAGCAGGGTGCGGCGGGCCGGACGTTCCTGCGGGTTCAGGCGCGCCACCTGATACTGCAACACGTCCTGCGCCAGCCCCTGATAGGCGTGCGGTTTCCAGCCGCCGCCGGTCTGAATCAGGGCGTCGTAGGCGGGGCGCGTGACCACCACCAAGAGGCCCAAACTCAGCAGCGCGGGCAGCAGCGCCAGCCCCAGTTCACGGGCCAGGCGGCGGCGCGTCACCCCCGGCGGCACTGCCCGGCGCAGCGCACTCACGGCGCCGGGGCCAGGCGTTCGGCGTACCACACCCACGCGGCCGAATACCCCGTGCTGTGAAAGCGCGCTGGCTCTGGCGGCAGCACCACCGTCAGCGGCCCTTTCTCAAGAGTCGAGATGGCGTGACCGTCGGCGCGGTAGGCCAGCATCACCGGAAACTGCAGGTAGTCACTGGCGCGAATGGTCGCCGCAAAGCCGTTGGTGGCCGACACCCGCACGTCCTGTCCGGCAAAGCCGCCCCGCGCCGCCAGGTCACGCAGCGGTACGCCCTCATAGACAAAGCGGCGCCCCAGCTGCGGGTGCAGGGTGGCGTAGCGCACGGTGGGCATGGCCTGAAGCTGCCGCACCGTGAGCCTGAGGGGACCGCGCGCCGTCTCAATGGTCAGCGCGGTGGCCTCGCCTGGGCGGGGCTTGGGCGCCGCCTGGACGAGCCGCACGTAAGGAAACGGGGCCGCGCGCAGCTGAACGGTCACCGCACCGGCCAGCCCCAGCAGAGCGGCGCTCAGAAGGACTGCCTGAGAAAGACGCAGCTTGACCGGCAACACGCGCGCAGTCTACCAACCGGGCCGGGCGCAAAAAGGCCTGAGGCCACACGGCTGAGGCCAGTCGTCGCCCGGCTGCTCCGGTCCCAGTCCAGCTACCACATGAGGCCCCGCCCTCACACATGAACAGGATATAAGCGGGCGCTCCGGCTGACTGGAGTGTGGCGTCAGGCCCAGGTCACTTAGCGGGCGCAGGGTAGAGCCATGAAAGTCATCCTTCCCCTGACCCTCCTCACGGCGGCCCTGGGCTGCAGCGCCCTGGCGGCGCCGACCCTCAGTGCCCAGAGCATCATCGTCAATCCGGCGCCCACCAGCCTGAGCGTCAAGGTTTGGACCGACCGTGACACCAGCGGCGCGGCCACACCCAACTACGCGCCCGGCGAGAAGATTCGGCTGTTTACCCAGGTCAACCAGGACGCCTACGTCTACCTCTTTAATGTGGACCCCAGCGGCCAGGTGGACCTGATTCTGCCCAACCGCTTTCAGGGCGGCGCCAACTTTCTGAAAGCCAATGCTGTCAAGGTGTTTCCGGCGGCGGGCGACCCCTTTACCTTTGACATCGCGGCGCCGTACGGCGTGAACAAGGTGCTGGCGCTCGCCAGTCTGAAGCCTCTGAACCTGGACCAGATTGCGACCTTCAAGAGCCAGCAGAACAGCTTTGCGGACGTGAATGTCAAGGGCCAGCAGGGCCTGGCCCAGGCGCTGAGCATCGTGGTCAATCCCGCGCCTCAGAACAGCTGGATCACCGATACCGCCTCTTATAACGTGGCCGCCCGCGCCAGCGCCGCGCAGCTGAAGACCACGCCCACCTCACCTGTGGCGGCGGCCCCCGCACCCACGACCTCGGCGCCTCGCACCGCGCAGGCCCTGTCGGTCACCGTCGGGCCCTGGGGAAATGCCCGCGAGTGGTCCACGACGGTAGACGGCCGCGCTGACCTCAAAGCCCAGCATGACCAGTACGCCGCCAAGCTCAAGGCCGAGGGCTACACCCTGGTCAAGACCAGCAGCAAACCCAGTGAAATCAAGAGTGAGTTCCGTAAGGGCAGCAGCAAGGCCGAGCTGACGGTCAAGCGCAAGGGCAATCGCCTGGAAATCAAGGTCGAGCGCAGTTCGTAAAACACGGCGCAGCTCAGAGGGGGGTCATCCGGCAGGGTGACCCCCCTCCCCCTTGAGGTCTGAAGCCGCGTTATCGCTTATGATTTCGGGGCACCACAAATTCACGCACCCACTCCGCAGCCGTGCGGGGTGTTCTGTGTGCTGGAGGTTTCAACTGTGAAACGTTCTGCCTTTTGGGGGGTCGTCTCGTCGGCCCTGCTGCTGTCTGCCTGTACTCAAACCCCAGCGCCTAGCCCTGCCCCATCTGGAACCGTTTCCAAAGATGCTGCGCTCACCGGCCAGGCCATCAGCGGCGCGAATATAGACGCCTGGCGGCAGCAGGTGATCTATCTCGTGTTGCCGGACCGTTTCTTTAATGGAAACTCTTCCAATGACACCCTGGGCGCGGCTAACTGCTTAGACCGCACCAGCGCTACCAAGTTTCACGGGGGCGACCTGGCCGGACTGCGCGCCAAGCTGCCCTACATCCGCTACCTGGGGGCCAGCGCCGTCTGGACCACCCCGGTCTACAAGCAAGTCGGGCTGGTCAATGGCAATTCGTGCGGTTATCACGGCTACTGGCCCGACTATGCCAACCCCAACGACACCGCCCTGGACCCCAAATTTGGCACTGGCGCCGAGTTGACCGGCCTAATTAACGACCTCAAGGCCGGCGGGCAAAAGTACATCATGGACATGGTCGTCAACCACGCCGGCTACGGCGCGCGCATTGCCTCGCAGCAGCCCGGCTGGTTTCACGGGAACTGCAGTGGGGACGAGATTGTCTGCCCGTTGGCGGGCCTGCCCGACTTCCGGCAAGAGGACAGCGCGGTGGCCACTTACCTGACCAACCTCTCCAAGAGCTGGGCGGCCACCTACGCCGTGGACGGGATTCGGATGGACACTGTCAAGCACGTGCCCAACAGCTACTGGCAGAACTCATGGGTGCCGGGGGTGCTGGCCACTCGCCCCAATACCTTCCTGCTGGGCGAGGCGTTCCTGTCGGGGAGTGCGTCGCAGCTCAAGCCTTTTCTGGACGCTGGATTCGATTCCACCTTTAACTTCCCGCTGCGTCAGGCCCTGGTGGACGGCGTCGGGAAGGCCGGCAGCCTGGACCGGGTGGCCGCCAGCATGAGCGACACCTTGGGCACCCTGGGCCTGGACCGCACGCTGCTGCAAGTGAACCTGCTGGACAACCACGATGTGCCGCGCTTCGTGAACGAGCCCGGCTCAGGCGTGGCCGAGGGCGAGATTCGGGCCCGCTACCAGAACGCTCTAGGCCTGCTGATGACATTGCCGGGTATTCCGCAGCTGTACTACGGCAACGAACTGGGCATGTACGGCGGCTCCGACCCCGACAACCGCCGCGACATGCCGACCTGGGCCTGGACCGACAGCGGCCGGAACGCCGCGCAGGCCAACTTTGTGGCGGGCGGCGGCACGCCCAAAACCACCTATGACCTGACCAAAAAACTGATTGGGATTCGCACGGCCAACGCGGCGCTCTGGAAAGGCAATTACGCCGAACTGTGGCGGCCCAACGGCGGCCAGAACGTCTACGCCTTCTACCGGGGCAGCGGCGCCAACCGCTTTGTGGTGGTGGTCAATACCTCGGGCAGCAGCGCGGCGGTCAATCTGGACCTGGCCGGCAACAGCGGCATCAGCGCCGCCGACAAGAGCGCGCTGACGAACGGCACCGTCTTTAACGACCTGTTGGCCGAAGGGGCGCCGGCCAGCGCCACGGTGACGGCGGGCAAGCTGCCGGTCACGCTCGGCGCAGGCAAGATGGGCATTTACCGCGCTGGGGCAGCTGGCACCGGCGGCGGCGGCACGGCCGTGCCCGTCACTTTTCAGGTCACGGCCAGCACCTACTTCGGCCAGGACGTGTACCTGCTGGGCGACCGGAGCGAACTGGGCGCCTGGAACACCGCCAGCGCCCTGGCCCTGACCCCCAGCAACTGCAGCGGCAGCACCTGCACCTGGAAAACCACGGTCAGCCTGCCGCCCAGTGCCGCCTTACAATTCAAGTTCGTCAAGAAGCCCGGCGACAGCGGTACCAGCGTCACCTGGGAGAGCGGCAGCAACCGCACGTACACCGTGCCGGCCTCGAGCACAGGAACAGTAAACGGGGGCAGTTGGAGGCCATAAGGGGTCATCAGGGACTTAAAAGAGTTTGAGGGGAGGGAGGCTGTCGTCACGCTCCCCTCTTGATGGAAAAAGTGCATAACCGGCGCCACTGCCCCTCCCCCGTCTCCATTCAACAAACGAGCGTTTGGTCCCTCTGCCTCCCGGCTGCTACGCTGGGAGGCATCCATCTTGCGGAGCGGAAGCCCGCAACCCAGTGCCCTGTCATGCCTGAGCCTCTGCCCTGCCCCCTGCCCGGTGCGCGCCGACTGTTAAACCAGCGCCGCGCGCCCTGACGGCGCTTTTTGAGCAAGCAGAGCGCGGGGTCACTGCGCCTCAGCCGCCTGCTTCTGGCCTGCTTCCGGTTCATTCCCCCCAAGGAGCCTTCCGCATGACTTCACCCAAATCTGTTCCCACCGCACCGGAATCGGGCGAGACCGACCGCGCCTTCCAGGCCGCACAGGCCGCCTACGACGCCGCCCAGCAGGATGACCGTATGGTGCAAATTGTGGCGCCCGACGGCAGCGTGCTTCGCCCCGACCTGCTGCCCGCCCCCGAGATTCGTCTTGAGCTGTACCGCCAGATGCGCCGCGCCCGCCACTTTGATGAGCGCGGCTGGGTGCTCTACCGCCAGGGCCGCCTGGGCGTCTTTCCGCCGTTTGGCGGCATGGAAGCCAGCCAGGTGGGCACCGCCGCCGCGCTGACCAAAAATGACTGGCTGTTTCCCACCTACCGCGACACCGGCGCGGCCCTGACCCTGGGCCTGCCGATTGCGCGCACGCTGGCCTACTGGCGCACCTCACCGCACGGCTGGCACATGCCCGCCGACCTGAAGGTGCTGCCCTTTTACATCCCGATTGCCACCCAGTACCCGCAGGCGGTGGGCGCCGCCCTGGCTGAGCGCCGCAAGGGCACCCGCAATGTGGCGATGGCCTTTATTGGCGACGGCGGCAGCAGCGAGGGTGACTTTCACGAGGCCCTGAATTTTGCCGGCGCCCTGAACGCGCCGTGCGTCTTTATCCTCCAGAACAACGGCTGGGCCATCTCGGTGCCCACGCGCACCCAGACCAAGGCCACCGACCTCTCGCGCCGCGCCGACGGCTACGGCATTCCCGGCGTGCGGGTGGACGGCAACGACGCCCTGGCGACCTACCACGTCACCGCCGAGGCTGTGGCGCGCGCCCGGAACGGCGAAGGCCCCACCCTGATTGAAACCGTGACCTACCGCGTCAAGCCGCACACCGTGGCCGACGACCCCAGCCGCTACCGCACCGAAGCCGAGCTGGAAGGCTGGGACGCTAAAGACCCCGTGCTGCGCCTGCGCACCCACCTGCTGAACGAAGGGCTGCTGACCGAGGAGACCGAGGCCGCACTGCTGGCCGAGGTGGCCGCTGAGTTCGAGGCGGCGCTGCAGGAAGCCGACAGCTATCCCGAACCGACCCCGGCCGAGATTCTGGACCATGTGTTTGCCGAACCCACCCCGCAACTCCAGAAACAGCGCGAGCAGATTCTCGCGGAGGACGCCCAATGACGGCCACTGCCACGAACACCAAGACCATGACGATGGTGGCCGCCATCAACGACGCGCTGGACCTTGCCCTCAGTGCCGACGAGGCCGTGCATATTTTTGGCGAGGACGTGGGCGTGATGGGCGGCGTCTTCCGCGCCACCGACGGCCTGCAGGCCAAGTACGGCGTGGAGCGCGTTTTTGATACCCCCTTGGCCGAAGCCGCCATTGTGGGGATGGGCATTGGCATGGGCCTGGCGGGCCTGAAGCCCATTGCCGAGATTCAGTTTGCGGGCTTCCTCTACCCGGCGCTGGACCAGATTCTGTCGCACCTGGGCCGCTTCCGGCACCGCACCCGCAGCCGCTACCACCTGCCGATGGTCATCCGCGCGCCCTACGGGGGCGGCGTGCATACCCCCGAGCAGCACGCCGACAGCCCCGAGGCCATCCTGGCCCACACGCCGGGCGTCAAGGTGGTCATTCCCAGCACCCCCGCCGACGCCAAGGGCCTGCTGCTGAGCGCCATCAACGACCCCGACCCGGTGTTCTTCTTTGAGGCCATCAAGCTCTACCGCAGCGTGAAAGAGGAAGTGCCGGTGGGCGATTACCGCGTGCCGCTGGGCAAGGCGCGCGTGGCGACCGAAGGCGACGACGTGACGGTCATCTGTTACGGTGGCATGGTTGAAGTAGCGCAGAAGGCCGCCGCCGCCGCCAAGAACGCGGGCATTGGGGTTGAAGTCATTGACTTGCGCACCCTGGTCCCAATGGACACCGACACTGTCCTGGCCAGCGTGGCCAAGACTGGCCGCGCCGTGGTCGTCACCGAGGCGCCCCGCACCGCCGGCTTTCACAGCGAAATCAGCGCCGTGATTGCCGAAGAGGCCATTGAATACCTGCGCGCGCCGATTGTACGCGTGACCGGCTTTGACGCCCCGTATCCGCCATTCACCGCTGTAGAGGACGTCTACCGCCCCAACCCGGTGCGTGTGGCGAAGGCCATCAAGCAGGTCATGGCGTACTAAAAAGCGGGGAGTGGGTTGTGGGAAGTAGGGGGTGGGAACAGCCTTCAGGGCACGGGTGAGGCCCTGGCCATTTACTCTCGCCCCACCACCGCTCCACGCTCGAGGTCTTCAGGATTCACCATCTCCTTCAAAGCCAGAAATCCAGGGGGCGAACCAACTCAATGTGGCTCGCCCTTTTCCGTCCCAAACGGCGACCTTGGCCACGTTTACACCTCAGCGCGGCATCATGAAGGGCACGGACCATAAGGGGATGCGTCTTCCTGTCGTGCTGCTGACCGCTGGCCTTCTGGTGGGAGCCGGCGCTTTTGGCGTGAGCCGCTGGCAAGCTGACAAGACCCGGCCCATGCCAGCGGCGCAGACGGTAGTTCCACCAGTCACCCCGGCGCCGGTTCCCCCAACCATTGAAGCTCAGCCCGAGGTCACGGTCGATCCAGAGCCGGCCGCTGAACCCGCCCCGGCCCCCAAGCCTGACCCGGTGCCTGTGCCCAAGCCGGCACCACCGCCAGCTGCCCTTCTGCCGGCCCACGCCAGTGTCAGCGGTATCCGCCACGAATATCAGCGGCTGAACAACTGCGGGCCCGTGACCATCGGGATGGCCCTGAGCCGTTGGGACAGCACCCTGACCCAGTACGACATTGCCCCCAAGCTCAAGCCCAGCAAGGGTGACGTGAATACCTCGCCGGACGAACTGGCCGCTTACGCTCGCTCGCAGGGCATGGACGTGCACCTCGCTCGTGGGGGCGACCGCACGATGCTGCGTACCCTCCTGGCAGCGGGATTTCCAGTCATCGTGGAGACGTGGTTTATAACCCACGACTCGGGTGGGATGGGGCACTACCGCCTGCTGACCGGCTACGATGACGCAGCGCAGACCTACAGCGCCCTGGATTCCTACCTGGGACCGCTGAAGATGGACTACGCCAAATTTGACGCCCTGTGGCGTTCGTTTGGCCGCACCTTTCTGGTGGTGTCGGCCCCGGCCAAAGCAGAGCAGGTGCGGGCCCTGCTGGGCCAGCGCGCCGACCCGGCCGCCGCCAGAGCCGAGACCCTGCGCGTCGCCCAGGCCGAGGCCACCCGCCTGGGCGACGCGGTGGCGTACCTGAATCTGGGCGAGGCCAAGCTGGCGCTGGGCGATTCGCAGGGCGCGGCGCGCGCCTTTGATCAGGCGCTGGCGGCCCGCCCCGACCCGGCCCTGGACCCCACGCGCCCCGGTTGGGTGCAGGGGGGCCTGGCCTGGCGGGCGCTGTGGTACACCTTCGGGCCATTTGAGGCCTACACCCGTACCGGCCAATACGACAAGGTGATGGCGCTGACGGGGGCGGTGCTCCGCTCGGTGCCTACCCATGAGGAAGCGCACTACTGGCGGGCGCGGGCCCTGGCAGGCTTGGGCCGCACCGCCCAGGCCCAGGCCGCCTACCGCGAAGCGCTGCGCCTGCGCCCTGGCTACGCCGCCGCCCAGCAGGAACTGGCCCGGCTGTAGACCAGAGCCGCCAGAGCCAGATACAAGAAAGCCCCCGCCTGACCAACACAGGCGGGGGCCTCTTCACTGACCACTTTATTTTTTCGGTGCGTCAATCACCTTAGTGGTCTTTGGCGTGTTCGTGGGCCGGGAGCCCGCCTTCTCGACCCTCTGGCCGATGGTGGCGGTTTCCCGCTCCACCTGCTTGTTAATCAGCACCTGCTGGACGATGCCAATCAGGGTGGACAGAATGATGTAGATCGTCACGCCCGCCGGGAAGGTCAGGGCGAAGTACAGGAAAATCAGGTAGATAAACGCCTGCTGCCGGAACATGTCGGGCGTCTTGCGCGTCATCACGTACAGCTGCCCGATGTTGACCACCAGATACACCAGGGCCAGCAGATAGAAGGGGTCGGGAATCGCCAGGTCGGGGAGCCACAGGAAGCCGCTGTCGAACTCGAAGTTACGGATGGTCGACCACAGCGCAATCAGCACCGGAAAGGGAATGAACGTGGAGAGGCAGCCGGCGGGGTTGAAGTTGTAGTCGCGGTACAGCTGCTGCATCTCGGTCTGCATGGCGCGCTGCGAGTCCAGGTCCTTGCGCTCTTTGTACTTCTCCTGAATCTCCTTGATCTTGGGCTGCATGACCTGCATCCGGGCGGTCGTGCGGCCCTGCGCCTGCATCAGCGGCCACATCACGGCGCGCAGCAGCACCGTCAGGATGACCAGCACCAGACCCCAGTTCCCGATCATGCCGTACAACCACTCCATGAATTTGACGATGTAGAGGCTGATCTGCCCGAAGAAGTTGGGCTTAAAGAGGCCCGGCAGGCTGGTATAGCCGCTCTGGTACAGGTGAATCAGTTCGTTGCGGCCACCGTAAATTTCCAGGGTGCTGGTGGCCGGAACGCTGGCGGTAATCAGGCTCTGGGCGCCGCCTGCCAGCGTCACATTGACCGCCTGAGAAGCGTCAGCTGGCGCAGAAGCCGGGGTGGCGGTGCTGCTGGCGTCGCCGGCCTGGGGCCGCAGAATCAGCGCGTGGGCCACCTGACTGGGGTTTTCCTGAAGGGCCGCATACTGAATATTCTCGACCGACAGCTTCCCACTGCCCTGCACGGCGGCTGGCTGCGCGCTGCCCACGGTCAGGGCCTGCACCCGGGGGTCCCCTGCCTTGCCCAGACCGGGGAACAGCAGGTTCACACGCTCGGGGCCGCCCGCGACCTCAGTGCGGACATCCACCTTGAAGTTCCGGGGGTGCAGCGTGACCGTCTTGGTCACGGTCGCGCCGCCCTGGGTGTAGCGGAACACCGCGTCCTGACGGTTGGCCTTGAGGTCGGTGGTCAGGCCCGTGGGGGCGGTGACCTCGGCGGCGGCGACCGGATTCAGGCCACCAGCTGCCTGCACGGCCAGCGCCTTGCGGCCCGCCACCAGATTGACGATGCCCTTCTGGTCACGCAGCGCGGAAAAGTCGTAGGTGCCGTCGGCGCTGCGCTTGATGTACGGCGTGCCGGCGTAGTTCTTGACGTACCAGCCAATCACCTCGCCCCGGCCGTTAAACACCACGTCCTGCAGGTTGCTGGTGGCGATGTACTCGTCACCCGGCAGACCGTCGAAATTGGTGGTGATCCATTCGGGGGTGATGGCCTTGCCGAAGGTCGGCAGGGGGCCGGTGGTGCTGCATCCGGTCAGGAGCAGCGCGCCGCCCAGGGCGGCAAGAGACAGCAGATGTCGGGTCTTCATGGGGTCTGGGGTGGCCTCTTGGGAAAATGGTCGGGCACCGGGTCGGCGCCGCCCGGCACGAAGGGATTACAGCGCGCGATGCGCCACGCGGCCAGCCAGCTGCCCTTGACGGCGCCGTGCCGTTCCAGGGCCTGCGCGGCGTATTCCGAGCAGGTGGGCGTAAAGCGGCAGGTGGGCGCCGGCTTGCGCGGCGACAGGTGCCGCTGGTAAGCGCGCACCGCCCGCACCAGCCCGCGCTTCATGCGGGGCCGCCGGGCGTCACAGGAGGGGAAGGCACAGGGGCAGATACGCCGCCGGCGCTCCCTGGGTTCCCGCCGCCCTTGCTCCGGCGGCTGGGCGCACGGGCCAGCGCGCGGGCCAGTGCCTGTTGCAACTCGCCAAACGGCACCTTCAGGACCGCCGGACCGGGCATCAGGATGGCGCGGCAGGCCGGCAGGCCGCCCGGCAGGGTGCGCAGGGCTTCCCGCACGCGGCGCCGGGCACGGTTGCGGTCCACGGCGCGCTTCAGGGTCTTTTTGGGCACCACGATGCCGATCACGGCGCCTGGGCGCCAGGGCTGCCCGTGGCGGGGCCGGTATTCGGTGACGCGCAGGGTAAACAGCGGGTCGCGCACCACAGCGCCGTGGGCACGCACCTTGCGAAATTCGCGGTCCCCCCGCAATGAATCCAGCGCCACCGGACGGCGGGGCCGTGCCTGCGTGGCGCTGGAGGTGGGGGACTGCGAAATGGTGGCCGCTCCCGGTAAAGGGGGCTTACTCGTCCGCGACGGTGAGCTGGTGGCGGCCCTTGGCGCGGCGGCGCGCCAGGATGTTGCGGCCGGCCTTGGTTTTCATGCGGGCGCGGAAGCCGTGGGTCTTGGCCCGCTTGCGGACGTTGGGCTGGTAGGTACGCTTCATGGTGCTTCTCCTTGACCACTCGCGGAGCGGGTGCACGGCTCTTCTCAGAACAGAGTCGGCGGCGTCACGCGAGAGCGCCCCCCTGGGGAGGCAAACTCCGGAAGTGTAGCATGCCGCAGCAGAGGCGGCCAAGAGGTCAGACTGTCCTCAACGGTTGCTGCTTCCTGTCAGCTCAAGGCCGACACTCAGCCCGTCAGGCCCAGATGGACGCTGCTCTCCCCTGTGAGGCTAGGCAGCGCCTGAGCGCAGATCACTTCGGCTTCCTCAGGCCAGAGAGGTCAACACGCGCCCCTCCTCCACATCTGCGGCAACAGCCGGAATCCCTCTTCTCTAAGCTGACCGCATGTCCAGTCTTTCCCTGCCCTGGTCGCTGCCTCTGGCGGCCGGGGTGCTGCTCACGGCGGCCCTGAGCCTGGGGCCCGTGCTGCTGCCGCGTCCACAGGCGCCAATGGTCACGCGCACGGCTTTGCCACCCGTGACCGCGCCGCAGAGCACCGAACCGCCCACCTACCCCACCACCACCAGCGTTCAGCCGCTGATTTCGGGCCGGGTCAATCTGAACACGGCCTCGCCAGAGCAGTTAGAAGCCCTGCCCAAAGTGGGGCCAGCACTGGCCGGGCGCATTCTGGCGGGGCGGCCCTACCGTTCGCTGGCCGACCTGGACGCCGTGAAGGGCATCGGGCCAGCGGCCCTGAAAGCCCTGACGCCCCTGGTGACGTTCTGAGCGGGGCCACCCTGCCGGCCGCAGCGCGGCCCAGCGCCAGCGCGCCGTCCCACACGGGCCGACTGGCCTGGCCGCTGCCGGCCCTGCTGGGCGCCGTGGGCGGCATTCTGCTGGCCCTGGGCCACGGCTGGGGCGCGGCGGTGCTGGGCCTGGGCGCTGGGCTGGCGGTCTGGGACGCCCGCCCGCTACTGGCGGGGCTGGCGCTGGTGGGCGGCGCGGCCGGATGGTGGGCCGCCACCACGTCCCTGAACCGCCCCGAGCCCCTGACCCCCTGGCTGGGGGCGCAGGTCACGCTGCGCGGCGAGTGGGACGGCCAGTTTCTGACCTTGCAGGCGCCGCGCGCCCGCGTGGCGCTGGCGCCCAAACCCACCCAGGGGCCGGGGCAACTGGAGGTGGCCGGCCGACTGGTGCTCCCCGAGGGCCGCCACACGCCCGGCGGCTTTGACCAGGCAGCGTGGCTGCGCTCTCAGGGCGGCCTGTTTGTGCCCGCCCCCGGCGCGGTGCTGGTGGCAGCCAG
This sequence comes from Deinococcus arboris, assembly GCF_009755355.1. Lineage (GTDB taxonomy): Bacteria > Deinococcota > Deinococci > Deinococcales > Deinococcaceae > Deinococcus > Deinococcus betulae. Next base: position 100,378 of record NZ_WQLB01000007.1, read on the forward strand.
GGTGCAGCGGCACGTCCCGGAAGGCGGCCTGCGCGGCTGGTTTCGCCGGGGGCTGACAGCGGGCCTCTCGGGGCAGCAGGCCGCCCTGATGCAGGCAGTGGAACTGGGCGACCGGGGCGACATCGGCCGCGAGAGCTTTGGAGACGGCACAGAAGTCAGGAACGCCTTTAACCGTGCGGGGCTGGCACACCTGATGGCGCTGTCGGGACAGAACGTCGCCCTGATTACCGGGGTCCTGGTCTGGCTGCTGATTCGCGCGGGCGCCGCTCCTGCGTGGCGTTACGGTCTGCCCGCCGCGCTGCTGGCGCCCTACCTGCTGCTGCTGGTGCAGCCGTCGCCCAGCATCACGCGGGCGGTCATCATGGGCGCGGCGGTGCTGCTGGGCCTGGCCGCCGGGCGCGGACGGCCCGACCCCCTGGCCCTGATCTCGCTGGCGGCGCTGGCCTGCTTGCTGCTGTTTCCGCTGTGGCTGCTGGACGTGGGCTTTCAGCTGTCGTTTCTGGCGGTGCTGGCCCTGACCCAGACCGAGCGTGTGGCCGCCCGCCTGCCCACGCGCTGGCCCCGCTGGCTGAAACTGGCGCTGGTCGCCACGGTTCTGGCCGAGCTGGGCACCCTGCCGGTGGTGGCCGGCACCTTCGGGCAGATTCCGGTGGTGGGCCTGCCCGCCAATCTGGTGGCCGGGGCCATCATGGCGGCGCTGGTGCCGCTGGGCTTTCTGGCCGGGCTGCTGGGGCCGCTGGCTGCGCCCATCAACCTGCTGACGGGACCCCTGGCCTCGGCGCTGCTGGCGGTGGCCGAAACCTTCGGCCGCGCGCCCGTGCTGACCTGGGGCACTATCGGCGCGGCGGGGGTGGTGGCTTACGCAACCGCACTGGGGGCCGGTTGGCTGTGGCTGATGAACCGCGTTCGGCTTGAGGTGGCGCTGGGCACTGTCCTTGCCGGCCTGCTGCTGACCGCCCTGCCGGGCTGGCTGGCTCCGGCGCGCGAGGTGGTGTATCTGGATGTCGGGCAGGGCGACAGCACCCTCATTCGCCTGCCGGGCCTGACCATGCTGATTGACGCGGGCGGTTCGGTGGGCAGCGACTACGATGTGGGCGGCCGCACCGTCGTGCCGGCCCTGCGGGCGCTGGGGGTCCGCAAGATTGACGTGCTGGTCGCTTCGCACGCCGACACTGACCATATCGAATGTTAATCCTCTCGCTCGCTGCGAACAAACAATGTTCAGTGCGACTCTAGAGATTTCTGCGACTGACTGTTAAAGTTAGCTGAATGGGATCTGAGCAGCTGCCCGCCATCGACGTTCTTGAACAGGGCATGTGGCAAGTTGTAGCGGTGTTGGGCGTTTCCAAAACTACGAATGGAAAACGACAACTCGTGGTCATTTTCAAAAATCTAGATGCCGGTCAAACAAACCCGACCAAGCTGATCTACCTGCCAATCGAGATGCTGCCATTATTGTGGGCGGGAGCCACTTTCAAAAATGGCATTTTGCAACGTCCTGATGGCGCATCCGAAATTTACAAGACTCGCATCTTACCGAGAAGCGAGAACATTATTGACTACAGGGATCGGATACGTATTAAGCAGTACAGAAAGGACATTACACTTAGTGCTCATCCAGTCGATAACAAAACCGTTCAAATCATATCTAAATATGTTCAACCCGATAAACATCATACATTAGCCAAATATGTAAAATATGCATACTATAGAAATGGCTTTGACATTTATATTATACCCATTATGGAGATAATCAGATATCACTACGCTCTGTTTTGCTCATCTCGACTTATTAATGATATCTTCTCGGGTAAATTAGAGAGTGAAGATTCCCTAAATAGCTTTATAAATACCCGACGTTCCTTTTCTAAAGATAACGAGGCATTTTTAGTTTTGCGGAAGGAGTATACGGATTCAGATCGCTTAATTTTAGGTCTTTTTTACAAAAGTCAAAGGCACTCCTATTTTTTGCAAGCCATCAATATTTCAGCGTCCCTCAGAGATGGTCAAAGCGCTGGCGACTTTTTTGTTTGTCCATATGTTAAATTTCCCTTCACAAGAAGGACAAACCTAACTTTTCAAGGAACGTCTAGCATTCATAAGGCATCCAATTATCACTTCAAGATTCACTGGGTAGAGAGAATTCTCTACTCTCAATTTCGCCTACCCTTCGAGCGTCTTGAGTATGACCGTGATAACACCAGCTTAAGACGGTCAAATGTAGCAAATGATCGAGTCCTTCCTATCGGATGGCAACAACGTCAAATTCAGGGGCGGCTTAGAAAGCCCAAAAGGCTCATTACAAATCAGATTCGGCGACCGCGCAAAGGTATTCAACCTTTGCGCCATTTCTTTGAATCTCCTCTTTCAAATCTCCTTGCACAACTTAAAGGTGGAAAGGTCACTGAGGGAGAACCGGTTAGCCAAAGCGGTGGAGAATCTACACCCATCCCTGTTGAAGAATTAACGGTCCAACCCCCACAGCAGCATGAGGAGGGAGATCTCGGTCAAATCCAGCTCGGGCCTGACCTCTCTCCACCATTGCCCATCAGACCGCCAGTGGGGTTTGACGATCTTACAAAAGCCCTTCAGGAACTCCAGGACAAAGGAGAGATTGATCGTTATGAAGCAGCGGTACCAGAAAATCCATTCGCTCTGACTAATTATAGTGATGACACTACGAGCTGGCTGAAGATCAACGAGACAACATCGAGATCTGGTGTGCTCTTTCATATCGTTGTAGGCACACTCCACTTTTATATTTATGACATCGAGCGGAATCAAGACAGCACTTCCGTTGCGGTTATTCGGCGACCGAATGCCCAGGAAATTGATATAGAAGGAATAGAGAGCATATTGAAAGAAGGTATTCGAATCAGAGGTAGGTGGCAGGCTCGAAGTGAAAAGAATCGTCCACGGCTTGATACATTTGCCATGTCAGCGATTGGACATGCTTACACAAGCTCGAAAACATACGGGGCCGCCCTTCTTAGGGCGGCCCACCTTGGTCTTCTAAAACCAAACACAGTACCTGCGGAATCTGAAATTAGAGCTGATTTAGCCACCAATGACGTAGAGGATGACGGGCAGATGGACTGAAAAAAGAGGCAGAGTGATGAACTGTTGCAACCAGTTCTTCTTGTGTTAAGACCTGATTGTCATGCCATTCCTTAAGCACGCCCACGCTGGTCGTCGTCATAAGCTTTGGCATTTCTTTTGCCAGAATTGACAATATTTTCTGACTATCACTTATCAGTCGACTCTGCTGTTGCTGCGCTAAAATGGCGCAACAAACAGATACAGTCGAGAGTGTTGGATAGAGTCGGCAGTACACATCAACATGATGACAAGGCTCAATAGGCACTTGACGAATCTGTCCTTCATCTAAGAGTTTGACCAAGCCAGCTTGAAGCTCAGCAATCATCCGACTTTCGGAATAGCGCAAAACCTCTTGTGTAACTTCTGGTATCACCGTGATTTGCAGATGTCCCCGCTCTATGATTCTCGGCAGGCAGTCTACAGCCAATAGATTCATCAACGAAAGCGTATCGGGCGTCATCTGCATAGTCAGTCTCTAATGAATTCTCCAATTCACACGCTCTTGGTAACCTTCGAAATCCAAGTTAACCAAGCTACCATCTTCTCTAATATGGGGCACTTGAGTGTATCGAGCGACGACATTGGCAATCTCCCCCTGGTTAATACCCTTCAGATAACGCGTGGTGATCTCCTCAGGTTCTAGCAAATCCTGCTCATAAGCTTCGACGAGATAACGTTTGTAGCGCTCGGGGTATCGGGCCAGAATTTTGTCCAAATAGGTCGGTTCTCCAGAAGTCGTCAGACCAAGTGCTTCTTTCGTCTTTTTTACCACTTTTTGAGACGTCAACCGTTTGACTTCGCTATGTGGTAGATATTCCAGATCGACCAATCGCCGGAGAAAAGCCTCGAAGGACACACTGTACTGATGCGCCATAGCGACGAGATCTCTCACACTGGGCGGTTGGTCGTTGTTGCTTTCCAAGAAATCGTACACGAGTTTCTGCACGCCAGCCTCTGGAAGTGTGAAATTCATGCCGAAAGCTCCTGCAAATTGCTCGGCTGGGTTGCCATGTGGCCGGCTCGTCAAGACCTGAATCTGCACATTATGTGCAGATGTCAACAAATGTCCAGTTTCATGGGCCGCTGTCTGCAATTGACGCTCAATCGGATGATCTTCATTTATAGCGATACACCCACCCAAACCCGAGGCATAGCCATAAAATCCAGAGACCCCTCGCGGCAATGAGAATCGAAAGACCCGCACACCGTACTCTTCCTCCAACAAAGAAAAAAGCTGAGGGATTGGTTCATCCCCGAGGTGCAAGCGTTGACGTTCTTGCCGAGCAATCAGGGCTGCATATTTTTTTAAATCTCGATGTCCCTCAAGAGGATATTGTGTGTGAACTTTAAAAATATGCTTCTTGCCGACCATCTGTTCAAGTTCAAGATAAGCAATGGCCATGTCTTGCAAAGTCTTAATAGCCATATCAAGCTCATCCTGTTCTTGCCCCAATCCCAGATCTTGGACCTGCAATGTTCTTCGGAACTGAACGATCAGATCTGTGTCTCCTGGTGGCAGCGCTACCAAACTATATGGATCCGTGTCATACAGTTTCGACAGGATCAACAGTTCGTGAGCAGAGATTGGCCGCTGCCCCTTCTCAATGTTGATAAAGGTGGGACGAGACATTCCCAACGCTTCAGCAGACTGTTGCTGCACCAGTTTGCGAGCTGTTCGGGCCTGGACCAAGCGCCGAGCAAGTTCCTGTGAATCGATCTGCTGGAGAAGGACTTCAAGATTCGGTTTCATACACTTCCTTTGACCTATGCCCACACTGTGGGCGTGCCCTGCTGAACACGTCGCCATTCCGAGGCGTACATCCGGTATAGACCCACCAAGCCGGTTTCAACGTTTGCTGGGGTATGCCCCAGCAAACGCAAGCCGTCGTAGGCGTACCGCAAGTCAGGGTTGAGCCGCAGCAAACGAACGAGTGCCTGCTCATCGGTCTGCACCGCAACGCGCAGCGCCTCTGCTTGATGGGCCATGAGGTTCAACCATTGACGGTTTTCTTTTGGCAACGTGTCCATAGGTTGGGTATAGCTGGAATCCACGACCCCTGCGGCTTGAAAAGAGATCTGTCTCAGCACACAGGAAGTGCATTCACCGCAGTGAATGCCTTGTACACCCGTATGAGGTTTAGGGCCAATCCCACGACTCGGCGTCCGTTCACAAGACAAGGTCTCTTTCAGAATAGAGCCGAACTGATACTGGGCGGCTTGGGCCACCATCTGGCCTTTAGTCACGAACCAGAAGGGATTATCAATTTGGAAAGGATTTTCGAAGAGCTCTGTCAAGAACTCACTCATCATGAAAATAAAGCGTGGATGCATTGAGCGCGTGTGATCCGCCCCAATAGATGCGCGCGAGTAAGGCAGATTGATAGCCCCTACACCATTCTCGAAGACCTGTAAACCTGTTCCACCTGAACTCGCAGCCACCACGGCACCAAGAGAAATGAATAGAAACCCACGTGTTCTCTGTGAATATTCCTCGCGCAGTTTTTTCGTGCCTTCAAGATTTAGCAGACTCCGCACTACATTATGTCGAACCGAAGTCTCGAAGGTCAAACCCAAGGGTCGTTTCCCCCCTTGATCTTGTAAGGCCTCGCCAATTTGTTTAAATGCCAGATCCTGCTGGTGCTTCAAATGATTCCCACTCGCCGCAATCAGCACTTGCGTTGTCTGCGGATCACGCACACCGTTGAGAAGAACGCCGATCGTTGAATCAGCACCACCGCTGTACAAAGCGTAAGACAGGGTCGTATTGATTTGACGCGAAGCAATGAGCGCCTCCGGTTGACTATTGAAAGAGACTGCGGGAGAGACCCGGTCTACAAATGTGAATGTCCACTGATCCTGGGTCAGGAATTCTAGAGCGTTGCGCAAGCGTGATTGGACTCGTACGTTTTGCCACCGGTGTGGTTCCCGCACCGGGATAATTAAATGAAGCTCACGTTCAGTTGTATGTTCATCATCGCGGTGGCGACGAACGAAACGGTCTGCCACGTAACAGGCCCGCGAGACATCAACAAGGTCTTCATGGTAAGGTCGCAGCTGACACTGGGGCAAGACCTTATTCAATGTGGTAGGCATTTTCAAAAGATCAATGAGATGACGTCCATTACGGCGCTGGCTGAAGTCAAGAACGGCTGATTTCATGGGTTTCCTCCCTGTCTACGCGGCTTCATAAACGTCACCGTCGGTTTTTCGGGGTCAAATTCCACTTTCTTGGGCCGATCCGTCTTGAAGCGTTCCAGTTTTGGCGAGTCACCGTGGTCTCGGACGAGTTCACGGAACTGCTCTTGCGTTTCAGCTCTGACCTTGGCCAACTCCGCCTGGCTGTCAGGTGAAGCGCCAGAAATACCCAATTCGATATTGACCTCCAAACGGGTCAGCAATTCGAATTCCTGGACTTCCAGGCAGGTGCGAACCAAGAGTTCTTCACTCAAGCTGCTTGGGGCCTGATCAAGGAATTGGATCTCCGTCGCAATATCCATCAATGCTCGCCGAGCCAGTTCACCGACCTTGCTCGGCGCCGACGGGAGCGGCTCAAAGACGAACGCACAGCGTTCGTCCATCGGAAGGGCAACAAGCCTTTCGAGGGCTTGGCGGTAGTCCTCCAACGGGCACTGCCCCGCCTGCACGGCGCGACGAACAGCGTTGGTGACCGCATGGAGTAGATGTTCAGTCGCGCTGTCGGTATCTCCCTCGTTCAACGCAGCCGACGCCCCCTGAAAGGGGGCGTTGATCGCCGTGCAGTAATAGTCCTTGTCAGCCATAGTTGACTCGGAGTCTACTCTCTCCGAGTCAAGAAAGTCAAATTAATTTGCCGTTTCTGATTTGACTTTCTTGCCGAACACCATGCCAGGGTTGAAGAGGAAAGTCGAGGGCTTGCCTGAGTCTTTGGCTCAGCTCATCAGCCAAAGGCCAGAGGTGCCGCCGGCCTGAGCAGGCCAATGGCTCAATCATGACGATCTCGTCGAAGATCCACCCATATGGCCCTCTGAACCAGGGATCGTCCAGGTGCGTCACGACTTCTTTCAGCGTCGCGGTGGCCACTACTGCCCCTCGAGGAAACTGTGCGGCATGACAAATGATGCCGTGATCGTTCTTAACCATGTAGCTCCCCAGATAATCATATGTCCGACCTGCATGGATAGCTATACGCCGACCAATAAGTGATTCATCAGGTGACCAATTCCTATTCTCGACTTTCTTTATTCCCATAGCCATCAGAGATGCAAAAGGCTGATCAATAGTTAAAGCAAATGCAATCTGTTCCATATAGATATGATATATCTAAATAGACTCACTGTCAAGCTATCTAGCTCGCACTTTTTTATTTATTTTGAGTAGAACTGTTTGAATTTCTCTGGAATATGAGCTTATCGCCAACATGCACTGATTTTCGTACCAAGGCGGGAAGGCGATGGCTTCAGCTCTACTGAGTAGACCATAAGGAGGTCTATCCAAACTCTGCGCACACTCTTGAAATCTTATGGGCCAATCTCCCAGAATCCATGTCAAATTTTGAAGATTGGCATAGCGGACTCTAACAGGCGAGCGCTCAAATTTTAAACGATTGGTTTCCACTAAAGACGTCGATGGAAAACCACTACGCTTTGAAACTTCTCTCCGAAAAGCCAGTGTTCTAGAATCATAGGTAAGCGCGCGCAAAAGATGACGACATGTGTCAAGGTAGCTACGTGTTTCTGCACAGAGCCCCCCTATGGCAATCCAACGCCCTTCCAAAGGAGCGAGGACGCTTTGTTGCCAGGAGATGAGCCGTGACACCTCACCTTCCAAAGCGATTTTGCCCAAACGACCATTGGATGGCTTTTGAGTTATGCCTGGTCCCCAGATTTCCAAGCGAAGTTGACGAGTTGGCAACGGATCGAAAGAGGTCCAAGCTAGGCTGCGATAATCAAGGGCACAGACCCCGCAATACGCGAGCGATTCTTGCTCGTGATGCGGAGCGCGGCTGTCGCAGGACAGCCGTTGATCCACTGGCGCCCCACAAGCCGGACAAGCGTCCAGGAGTAGACACCGGTGAAGGGGACAAACGGTCACCAGAGACATTCTCCAGATCTGACGGTAGTGAGGTACCGCGTCCTCAGCCAAACAGTCGGGGCAAAGTTGCTGACCATGCATCGTGAAGCGCTGGCGGACTGGGTGCACAGGCATAAACCAGCGATAGGCTCCATGTCGCTGGCGTTTGCCGATGTAGCGCTCCATCAAAGGAGTCAAGGTCGTGCGGCGCACGACCTCAGGAGCAAGCCCCGTCCGCAGAGCCAATCCGTGGAGGAGCGGGGTGGGGAGGTGCTGGTCTAAATCAAGCGACGGATAATGCGTATCCGCGACACAAGCCGCGATCAGCCGCCCGAACGACGTGCCATTTTCAATCGCCAGTCGGGCCAGCCAGGAGGTCAGGATTTCTCCAGGTTCAGGACGAGGCCGAGCGGGCAACAGCCCGCTCATCTCAGAAGTTTCTCCGCTGCCCCGCGGCGTTCTGACGGTGGCGGTCGCTTCAGCTCTTGAAGCAAGCTGAGGTCAATGCATTCCACTTTGCTTTGAATCGCTTTGCGGGCAGCAGCCTTGAGAGTCAATGCAAGCTCCCCCAGAAGCCCCTCAGACTGAAAGTGAAGGTAATCTGCCGTTGCACGGCTGTGCAAACGCGAAGGGCGCTGCAGCGGCAAAGTCTGCTCATACCGTTTGATCAAGGTCCGCCAGGCATCATCATTGTTCCAGCGCGGCAGCGCCAACGGTTCGAAACGGTTACTCAGCTGATCGTCAACTTGCATCGCACGCAAGGCCGCCTGCGTGCCAACCGCGACCAGGGGCAGTTGCAGACTGTTACTCAGATACCGCAGCGAGATCATGAATTGCCGATTGGCAGAGGTGCGTCCGGCCAAACCGTTGTGAATCTCATCGATAATCAGCAGCCTGGTTTCCGCCCGTTCCAGATGATGGAAGGCCAACTTGCGCTTTTTTTCCGAATGATCCTGAGGCCGATACGGAGCTTGAAAAACGTCCAGAAGCTCGTTATAGAACTTGCCCTCGTCGGGCACCGCCGGGGTCTGCAGATAGACGACCGGCATCAAGGTACGTGCCAAATCGGGGTGATGGACGGCAGGAAAAAGGTGACGGAAGCGTTTGGCGATCTGCGTTTTTCCACTATTGGTCTCGCCGACAATCAGCAGATTCGGCATTCGGTCGACGCGAGTATGTTCCAACAGATAGGTCATGTGGGCCAAGAGTTCCTGAGCTCTGGGGTAACTCAACCAGCGGGCCGCTTCCAGGTGCTTCAGACGCACAGCGTCTGAAGCTCGCATGACTGGCACCACGCTCTCGTGCAGATGCGAAAACTCGGAACTCATCCGAAGACCACCTCAACATCATCGAAGCCTTCAAGTTCAGGCAAGTCTTCGTCCATAGAGGAGGAGGGCTGCACCAGAGGTTGTCCAATCTCGACCTCCTGATGGACAGGTGTATGGGTGGCGCGGCGCTGTTGGTGACGACGCTGCCGTTTGGTCGCTTGTTTCGCTGCAGCTTCCATCCGGCGCAACTCCGCATAGGCCGCGAAGATCGTGTCCTCATCCACCTGCGCTTTCCCCTCCTCGCGCACCCGCTGGGTCGCCGCTCGCAGTTCCCACAAACTCACCTGTGCTGGGCGACTGGAATCCCGAAAAGGAATCGGAAAATACTGTTGCAGCTCTGGATCATAGAAATAGATGGTGCTCATATCACGAGGGTCGTATCGACTCAAAAATTTTCGCTTTCGTTGAGGATAACCGGGATCAGACGCATCAATCCAGGGTTTCAAGACATCCGCAAAGTAGTGAATGTGTTTGTAGAGAATGCCGTAGTTTTGGATAGTGTGCTCGAAAAACGGGAGAAAGTCATATTTGAGGCGCGCCAGATCAACGTTCGGAAGCACCAATCCAAGCCCCGGACGGCTGGATGTGCCGAGCACATCCAGCTCGTAGCGTTTAAGTGGAGTGGTCTGGATCCCCTGGTGGAAGCGTTCGTGATACACGCGGGTGATCTGGGTCAACAGCACCTGTTCAAATTCTGCCAAGGTAAAGGCAGCCTGAGCCTCGGAGCGGTATTCACCCCGGTCTTTCGGGTGATGAAAGGTCGTGCCCGGTAGCTCGTGGATCAGCGTGGCAAGCGTATCCATCATGCGCTCGATGTGACCGCCCATATGCGGCTGTCCTTTGGGACGGTACTGAATATCGATCCCGTACTGCTGGCAAGCCCGTTCCAACATTTGACCGTGAAACTCTTTGGCGTTGTCCAAGTGGATGGTGCGAGGTAACCCTTGGATCGGCCATTTAGCATCAAGGCCATGTTTCGCCAGCAAACCTGATTTTGGAAGAATCACGCTGAGCAGACAGAGCCCGACGGAGAGTGCACTTGGGGCATCGAAAGACAGCCAGTAGCCAGCAACAAGCCGAGTACGTAAGTCCAACGCCAAGGTCAGCCAGGGACGGCCGAGTGGGAGCCGGTGGTGATAATCAACCAAGATGACATCAAGTTTGGTGTGGTCAATTTGGATCACCGACAGCGGGTAATCAGCGCCGGGAAACTCCGCGACATGTGGGCGAAAACGGTTCTCTGCTGTTTTCTTCCCGAGACGCTTGGCAACTTGCACGTACTGGGTCCGCTCCGCAATGCGGTTGCGGACAGTGTTGTAGTGAGGCGCTTCTAGACCACGTTCACGGCACAGCCGCATCACTTCCAGACAGGTACTCTGAATGCTCCGCCGTTGAGGGGTGAGGTAAAACTGATTGATAACCTCCTGCACCACAGATTCCACGCCTTCGGGCAGCTTATAGCTGCCCTTGTCTTTTCGTGTTTTGGGCATCAAGCTACTAAGCTGCCTACTCGCCTGATATAAAGCCATCCAGCGATATAAGGTGGCTGCATGTAAATCGAACTCTGCTGCCCTCTCTTCAATTAAGAAGCGGGTTCGCTCATATGGGTGACGTTCTAGCAGAGGACGAATAATCTCAAAGCGGCGTTGAGCTGTCGTCCAATCTTCATCTGGCACAGTCAAAAGATCTGGCATGTTCCCTGGGCCACTCGTGGCCTCGACTGCTGGCTGGATTGCACTCAAAGGAACACGCTCAACGGTGCCTGTAATCAGATGCCGTAAGAGCACGGTTTCAACATCCAATACCTGCACCACAGCGTAGCGCTGCCGGCGATGCTCAATAATCTGCCCGTTGAGCAAATGAATATTGCGCGGAACCTCAGCTGAAGATTCTTTGTCAGGGGTCACAGTCCACCCTCCTGCCCATTGACTGGCCAGATGCAGCTCTGCATAGTGAGCGGCTCATTGAGATCAACGGCAATCTGCCGGATGGCAACCAAATGCCAGAGAAGAGGGATTAACTGCATTTGCCGCTCAGAGAGCGGCGTGATCGCGCTCAGCAGTGTGTACGGATCGGTCAGACGCAGCTCCCTCAAGGCCCGGAGAATGATCTCTGGAGGAGGTGCGGCGGCCGACAAAACGAGATAGCGCTTGAGGAATTTGATGTTATCAAGCAGTGGGAGTCGAATCTCACGCTCGGTGAACACGTGGAAAGTCCAGCCATATTCAGTGGCATACCGCTTTGCAGCCGCAAATTTAGCTGCATAGGCCGCATAATTCTCTTGCAGATCGGCCTGATATTTAATTTCAACCAACAGTGAGGGGCAATGCCCCTCACTGAAAGTGACTAAGAAGTCAGGGGTGTAGTACCGCGTGGTTGTGCCATCGCGATACTCGATACGCACAGGCTGAGCTTCGATTCGCTTCACTGTGGTGTCCCATTGGGTGAGCAGCACAAAGTCCGTCTCCAGGGTGGATTCGGTGCGCACTGGATGCATGCCAGAAGGAACTGCGACCTTACCCGTGACACTTCGGTGGTGAATCGGAATTCGACGTACTGCCATAGAGCCTCCAAAAGCTCAACAGTCGCAAATAAAGACGTAAGTCAGCTAGATTCCGCCGCTATCTGTCGCAAAGAAGCGTAGATCAACCCCTATTTTGCCTACCCATAGTCGCAAACAGCCATGTGATTGTCATCGAAGGGGTGCCGGCCGTGCTGCGCGCCCTGCCGGTGGGCGAGCTGTGGATTGGGCATAACAAACGCGGCGACCCCGTGCTGGACGCCGTACTGGCCGAAGCCCAGGCCCAGGGCGTCCCCGTGCGCGAGGTGCGGCGCGGGGACCGCGTGCAGGCGGCGGGCGCGGCCCTGACGGTGCTGTGGCCAGCCGGGCAGCGCTGGCACCCCGAGGACAATGAGAACAGCGTGGCCCTGACCCTGGAATCGGGCGCCTGGCGCGCGGCGTTTCTGGGCGATCTGGACCAGCAGGGCGAGGTGCTGGCCAGCCCCGGCAACCTGAATGTCCTCAAAGCGGCCCACCACGGCAGCCGCTACTCCACTGGCGAGGCGCTGCTGGCCCAGGCCACCCCCGCCGACACCGTGCTGAGCGTGGGACGCAACACCTACGGTCATCCTCACCCCGATGTGCTGGCGCGGCTGGCACAAGCCCAGTCCAGGGTGTGGCGCACCGATCAGGTGGGGACCATTCGGTGGGCGATTCCGTAAGGCGGAAAGGAAGAACCGATTAGAAGAGAGAGCGCAGGCCATCCCGGCCGTCGACCAGTTCCGTGAAGCGGGCAGCGCCGTGCAGGTGGGCATCAAGAACACTGGGGAGCCACGGCAGCACATCGGGGGGCAGGCGGTCTGGGGCAAACCAGGCCACCTCAGAGGTTTTGTCCAGAGGTCGCGCTTCCCCTTCCCAGGTCCGGGCCAGGAAAAACACGTCCAGGCCCTGCGTACTGTCCAGGTCGTAGCGGCAGGCGCCCAGGCAGGTCAGGTCGTCTGGATGAACGACCAGGTCCACCTCTTCCAGTGTCTCGCGGGCCGCCGTCTGGGCCAGACTCTCGCCCCGTTCCACGCGCCCGCCCGGCAGCCCCCAGAGGCCGTGGGCATACGAGGACCCGTCGCGGCGGCCCAGCAGGAGGCGCCCGGCCCCGTCCTGCACCGCCAGCCACGCCACCAGTTGAAAGCTCATGCCAGGCCGCCCAGCGCGCGCACCTGGCGCACGTCCCGCAACTGCTCTGTAACGGGCACGCCCCGCGCCAGGTGGGCCTCCAGAACGGCAGGCAGCCAGGGCAGGCACTCCGCCGGGAGCGCCGACGGCAGGACCCAGGCAACGGCCGAGGTCTTGTGCAGCGGCTGCGGCTCACCTGTCCACTGGCGGGCCAGAAAGAGAAAATCGGTGCCCTGCGCGCCGTCCACCTCGTAACGGCGCACGCCCAGGACCGACAGGGCCTGCGGGTGCAGCATCAGCCCGGTTTCTTCCCAGACCTCGCGCGCCGCCGCTTCGGGGAGGCCCTCGCCCGCCTTAACCTGTCCACCCGGCAGCCCCCACAGCCCGTGCCCGTACGCTGACCCGTCTCGCCGCCCCAGCAGCACGCGGCCCTGGGCGTCTTGAAGCACTGTCCACACCAGCAGATTGCGCACCATGCCTCAGGGTGACACGCCAGACGCGCCCTTCTGGCCTAGCATCAGGGCAATGAGCTGCATCCTGCGCGTCTATGGCCACTTTGATGTGACCGCTTTTCTGGCCGGAACCGCGTTTGCCCCACATTGGGTGTGGCGGGCAGGCGACCTGCTGGGGCGACCGCCACGCCCGGTCGGTGACTCCGGCTTTCTGCTGGCAACCAGTCAGGCCGAATTTGACCAGCCAGGCCAACAAATTGAGGACACCATCCTTTTTCTGGAGACGCACAACGCCAGCCTGCTGGCCATGCACCAGCGGCTGACAGCCACAGACCCCACGCTGAACCACAGCGACATGGAACTGGACTTTGGGATTGAGGACCGCGTTGGCACACCCGATGAGCAAGGCCGTGAGATTGTCCTCCAGGGCGACTATTTTCCATCTCAGTTGATTCGGCTGGCGGGGCAGCTTGGACTCAGCCTGACGGTATCCCGGTATCCCCGTACGCTTCCAGAGGACACTGAATCCTGAGTTCTGCGCTATTCTTGCGGATGCGTCACCGGGGGTGCCGAACCAGAGCAGGTTTGGCTGAGACTTACCCCAGGAACCTGATCCGGGTCATTCCGGCGGAGGGAGCGTGACTGGCCCCGCCATGCATGCTGGCGGCGGCCCCCGCTTCCCCTCGTGACGCGAGGGGACTTTTTTATGCGTAAAACACTACTGACCGCTCTGCTGCTGGGGGGCGCCGCCCAGGCCCAGACCACCCTGACCGTCATCACCCACGATTCCTTTGACGTGGACAAGAAATTGGTGGCGGCCTTTGAAAGCGCCAACGGCGCCAAGGTGCGGTTCATCAAGGGCGGCGACGCCGGCGAACTGCTCAACCGCCTGATTCTGACCCGCCGCGCCCCGATTGCCGACGTGGTCTACGGCCTGGACAACAGTCTGCTGCCGCGTGCCCGCCAGGCCGGCATTCTGGACGCCTACCGCTCACCGGCCCTGGCGAACGTGCCCGCCGCCTACCGCTTAGACGATGCAGGCCTGCTGAACACCGTGGATTACGGCTTTGTGGCCCTGAATTACGACCGCGCCTGGTTTGACAAAGCAGGTCTAGCTCTGCCCAAAAGTCTGGATGATCTAAAGACCCCCGCCTACGCCAAGTTGACCGTCGTGCAAAGCCCGGCGACCAGCAGCCCTGGCCTGGCCTTCTTGCTGGCCACCGTCAATCACTACGGCGAAGCCGGCGCCTGGCAGTGGTGGCGCGCCGCGCGGGCGGGCGGCATGAAGGTGACGCGCGGCTGGAGCGACGCCTACTACAAAGACTTCACCAGAAACGGCGGCAAGTACCCCATCGTGCTGTCCTACGCCAGCAGCCCTGCCGCCGAAGTGTTTTATGCCGACGGCTTTAACCCCGCCAAGCTGCCGGCCCAGGCCCCGACGGGCAATCTCTTTTTGCCGGGCAGTACGTTCACCCAACTTGAAGGCGTGGGCGTATTGAAGGGAGCCAAGCAGCCTGCTCTGGCCCGCAAGTTCGTGGACTTCATGCTAAGCGGCCCTGTGCAAGCGGACCTGCCCACCCGCATGTGGATCTACCCTGCCGTGCAGGCCACGCCCCTGAATCCAGTGTTCAAGTTTGCCCAGGCACCCAAAGCCGAGGCCATCAAGCCCGCCGTGACGGCCAACCCGCAGCGGTTGGTGGACGCCTGGGTGACGCAGGTGTTGAGGGCGAGGTAAGGCAGAAGGGTAGAGGTGAGATGGGCGGGGTCGTCGCTTGCCCCACCCCCCGAAGGGGCAGGGGGGAGCAACGTTGGCACTGGGCAAGGGTTGACTGGCGTGGCGGGGAGACCAAGTCTTTCTGCGCTGTAGACGCCGTGGCGCTCCTACCGCCCATCGCCTCACGCCCGCGCGCTGCGCGCACGACGGCTTCCGTTGCTGGTCCTGTGGTGGTGGCAGGTGAGGACGCTTAGGGCGCGAGGTTCTACTGTTGAAAGGCGCTCCAGCAGCTTCGTTTTCAAAGTCGAACCTCTGGGCCGCACCAAGACCCCTTGCCCCGTTTCTGCCCAGGGCCAGACGAGGCCAGACACATGACCGAGTTGAGCAGACCCACCAACTTCAGTAGCCACTCTTGCCGAGCGCAGCGCTGCTCGCCCTGTCATCAGGTTCCAGGCGCATCAGTCACACCAGCGGCAACGCGCAGGGCGGCCTGCGCGGCGAAGTCGTCTCCCTTTGGGGGCTGGGGAGTGGGGCACACGCACAGAGCAACTGGCTGCCTATGACCCGTCTCACTTCCTTTCTGCTCACCCTGCCGGGCCTGCTGTTCGTCACCCTCTGCCTGGCCCTGCCCCTCGCCCGAACCCTGCTCGAAGGCGGCGTGACCCTGGCCGTCTGGGCCGACCCCTATTTCCAGGGCCGCCTGCTGTGGACGCTGGCCCAGGCGGCCGTCACGGCTGGTCTGGCCCTGCTGCTGGGCGTGCCGCTGGCTTTTTTGCTGGCCCGCTTTCAGCTGCGTGGCCAGCAGACTTTTCTGCGCCTGCTGCTGCTGCCTTTCGTCACGCCCACGCTGGTCGCCGTGCTGGGGCTCTCGGCACTGCTGGGGCCGCAAGGTTGGGTCACGCGCCTGACCGGCCTGGACCTCAGCGACACGCCCCTGCTGCTGGTGCTGGGCAATCTCTTTTTCAATCTGCCGGTGATGGTGCGCCTGAGCTACGCCAGCTTTGCGCGGGTGCCGGCCGGCCTGCTGGGGGCGGCGCGCAGCCTGGGCGCCAGCGCAAGGCGTGCGGCGTGGGACATTGCCCTGCCGCTGGCCCTGCCGGGGGTGCTGGCCGGGGCCGTGCTGGTCTTTCTGTATTCCGCCCTGAGTTTCGGCCTGCCTCTGGCACTGGGGGGCGAACGCTACGCCACGCTGGAGGTCGAGATTTACACCCTGACCGCCCTGCAACTGCGGCTGCCCGAAGCCAGCGCGCTGATTGTGGGGCAGCTGGGCTTGACGCTGCTGGCCACCTGGACCTACGTGCGCCTGACGCGCGGCGGCGTGGGCGTGCCGGCGGCGGCCCGGCCCCCCGCACGCGGCGCCGCCCGGCTGGCCCTGCTGGGTCTGGGAGGCCTGACGGGCCTGATCTGTTTTGCGCCGCTGCTGGCCGTGGTGGCGCGCGGTCTGCTGGGCACAGGCGGCCCCACCCTGTCCTACTGGCAGGGCGTGCTGGCCGACGACACCACCCCACTGCTGGCCTGGAACACGGTGCGGTTTGGCCTGATGGCTCTGACCGGGGCCACAGTGCTGGGGGGGCTGTACGCGCTGGGGGCGTGGCAGGCGCGGTCACGGGTGCTTGACCTCGTCTCGCTGCTGCCGCTGATGGTCTCGCCGGTCAGTCTGGCGGTGGGCTACCTGCTGGCCTACCCGGCGCTGGCCGCCAGCCTGCCGCTGCTGATCGCGGCCTATACCCTGCTGGCCTGGCCGCTGGTGGTGCGCTCGGTGCTGCCGGCCCTGCGCGCTATTCCGCCCCGGCTGCACGAAGCGGCGCGGTCGTTGGGTGCGGGCGCTGGGGCTGCCTTCCGCACGGTCACTTGGCCGCTGGCCTTTCCGGCCCTGCGCGGCGGCGGCGCGCTGGCCCTGGCCACGGTGCTGGGTGAATTTGGCGCGACCCTGGTGCTGACCCGCCCCGAATGGGCCACCCTCAGCACCGGCCTGTATGACCGCCTGGGCCGCCCCGGCGAGCGGAATCTGGGCGAGGCGTGTGCGCTGGCGACCCTGCTGCTGGTGCTGGCCGGGCTGGCCTTTACCCTGCTGGACGGCGGCGAAGGCGAGGTGACATGAGAGACTCAGGCATGAGTGACCCGCTGACTGAACGGCTACGCACCTTTATTCAGGCTGAGGGCATTGCCATTGACAAGTGCTTCCAACTGCATCCCAGTGGCGTTCATTCGGTAGTGAACTGTGTGTTCAGCGCTCAGGCCAGATTTGATGCCGTGGTAATCCCCATGTTGAACCGGCTGAATGAACGTCTGCCGGATACGCCAGCACTGACTTTTCAGGAGTTTGTGACCGATGTGGACGACCTGGGCCCAGAACGCTACGCCGCCGAAGTTTTGAACCGGCAGAAGCTGGCCAGGCGGCCAAAGGTTGAAGTGGCACGGGATGTGGCCGTGTTCCTCAGCGAAAGGCGCGTGTCCACGCGAGCAGACTTTGAAGCCTTGACCGATGAAAAGGCGGAGCAACTGGTGCTGATTGACCTCGTATGCAAGGTTAAGGGGATTGGCCCAACGCTGGCCCATTACCTGACGTGGCTCATGGGCCGCGAGCAGCATGTCAAGGTGGATAGCCTGCTCACCCGACTGTTTAGACGACTGGAGCCCACAGCACAGAAGACTGAGCTTGTGACTGCCATTCGGGCTATCGCCGCCGAGATGAACACCACCCCTGCCCGCCTGGATAACGCCCTGTGGCGCTATGAAAGTCAGAGAGGAAGATCTCAATTGTGACCGCCCCCGCCCTGACCCTCAGCGGCCTGCACAAAGCCTTTGGCCCCGTCCAAGCCGTGCAGGACGTGACCCTGACCGTTCAGTCAGGCGAAACAGTGGCGCTGCTGGGGCCGTCGGGCTGCGGCAAGAGCACAGTGCTGCGGCTGGTCGCTGGACTAGACCAGCCTGACAGCGGCGCCGTGCAGATTGGCGGCCAGGACATGACCGCGCTCCCCCCCGAAGCCCGCCGGGTGGGCCTGGTGTTTCAGGATTACGCCCTCTTTCCGCACCTGAGCGTGCTGGACAATGTGGCATATGGCCCCCGCGTTCGCGGCGCTCCGCGCGCCCAGGCCCAGCGCCGCGCCCAGGAAGCTCTGGCGCTGGTCGAATTGACGGGGCTGGAGGCCCGCCGCCCCGCCCAGCTGTCCGGCGGGCAGGCGCAGCGGGCGGCACTGGCCCGCGCTCTGGCCACCGACGCGCCCCTGCTGCTGCTGGACGAACCGATGTCCAACCTTGACGAGCGCCTGCGCGCCGAACTGCGGGCCAGCCTGCGGGCGCTGTTTGCGCGGGTGGGGGCCGGCGTGCTGCTGGTCACCCACGACCAGCGCGAGGCGCGTGCGCTGGCCAGCCGCGTAGCGGTGATGCGGGCCGGGCAGCTGATCCAGACAGGCCCGGCCGAGGCGGTGTTCACGGCCCCGGCCACCGCCTGGGTCGCTGCCTTTATGGGCGAAGCCAACCTGCTGCCCGCTGGGCCTGGCCAGGTGCGCCATATCCCTGAAACGGCCCTGCACCTGGGAGCAGGCGAGGCGTGGCCAGCGGTGGCCGCCCCAGCCGGCGAGGGCGGCACGCCGGTCACCGTGACCCACCCCCTTGGCCCGCTGCACCTGACCCTCAGTCCGCGTGAGGCAACCCTGCTGGAGGGCGGCAGATTGCGCCTGACGGTGGACGACGCGCAGGTGCGCCTGCTGCCCGACGACCGGGAGGGCGCGTGATTGCCTGGATTCTGGTGGGGGGCCGCCTCATCCCTACGCCTCTGCTGGGCACGCTGCCGCGCCCAGACCTCGTGATTGCGGCGGATGGCGGCGCGCGCCACGCGGTCCTGCTGGGGGTCACAGTGGACACCTGGGTGGGCGACTTCGATTCTTCGGGAGGGGTGCACATCAGTGCGCCGCGAGAAGTTCATCCCACCGCCAAGAACGCCACCGACGCCGAACTGGCCGTACAGGCCGCCCGCAGCCGCGGCGCCACCGAATTGGTCATTCTGGGCGCCTTTGGGGGCCGCTTTGACCACGCCCTGGCCCTGGCCCTGGGCGCCGTGCGCCTGACGGGCGAGGGCCTGCGCGTCACCCTGACCAGCGGCGATGAATGGGGCTGGCCGCTCCTGCCTAGCTCTCCCCTGTCGCTGGCCCTGCCCCCCGGCGCCACCCTGAGCGTGCTGGCCCTGACGGAGCTGCGCGCCCTGACCCTACGCGGCGTGCGCTGGCCCCTGACGGGCGCCGATGTCCCCCTGGGCAGCGGCTGGACCGTCAGTAATGAGGTCCAGGAGGAGCGGGTCACTGCCGAACTGGGCGCGGGCCTCGCCCTGCTGACTCTCCTTCCCGACACAGCAGAGGAGCCGCGCTAGGGCCGCTCCTCTTTTCTCCCTGCTCAGCTTAGGGACACGCCTCCACCCCGGCCCGCGTGCCGCGCGTAAACCGGCAGCCATACGCCGCCTCGGCGACCACGCTGGGGGTGGTCACGTCGTCGCCGGCGGGTTTGGCCCCGCCCGCTTCCCACTTCACCAGGTCGGTAAAGGCTTCGACCAGTTCGGCTGGCGTAAATTCGCAGTGGCCGGCGGCGCGCACGGCCCGCTGCACCAGCCGTTCGCCGTTGCCCGCCGCGTTCACTACGGCGCGGTAGAGCTGCTGGTGCTTGAACGGCACGTAAAAGTCGCCCGTGGTGTGCACAGTCAGTACCGGCACGCTGATGTCGCCGTTCACACGCGGCAGGAAGCGCACGGTGCCGGGGCGGGCCGGGTTGGGGTCGGCGGCGGGCGTCACGCGCAGGATACCGGCGTTAAATGTCTTCTCGGCCTCGGTGGGGACTGCGCCCGGTGTCCAGCGGTAGGTGGTGCCCGCGTTGCCGTAAAGGTTGCGCGGCAGGATACCCGTCACAGTGCCGTCAGCGCCGCCCGTGCTCAGGACCGCCTGCTGCCACTGGGCGGTGCGGAAGCCCAAGTCAAAGACCGGCCGCGCCCCGCCGGTCAGGTTGCGGGCAATCTCGCGCAGTTTGGCGCCTTGCGTGGCGTTTTCCTGCCACAGCGCGCCGCCCACGCTGCTGAAAGTGGTGGCCAGAATATCGGGCAGCAGCACCCGGTAGGTGTCCTGGCCCTGGGGAAAGGTCTTGGGCCCCAGGCCGGCCAGTTGCGCGGCCACCAGCGGATAGTCACCCAGCCACTGAAACTCGTACTCCTCGTCCATCACGCCGCACAGGGGCAGGGCGGCGGCGTAAGCCGTCTTGTTCTTTGCCGTGGCCTGCGTTTCCTTCTCCACGGCGGCGCCGGCCACGTGCCCGCCCATGCTGACGCCCACAATTAGGGTCTTTTTCGGCGCGGCGTACTTGCCGCCCGTCAGGGACACGAAGGCGTTTGCCAGCGCATTGGTGTCTTCTACCCCCGCCTGCACGTCGTAGGAGTTGGCGCTGTACGAACTGGCGGCCCAGGCGTACCCCTGGCTCAGCCACAGGGCGCGCAGGGGCGGCGCCTGCACACGCAAGTCTTTGCCTTCGCCCGCATAGCCGTGGGCGTACATCACCAGCTGGCCGTTCCAGTTGGCCGGGACCTCAAGGGCGTAACTGGCCTCGCCGTGCAGGCCTGGCAGCTTGCCCTGATACAGGTCGGCGCCGGGCTGGGCGCTCAGCGCAGGCACAATGGCCGTAAAGGTGCGGCTGTCGTGCAGGCGCGTTTCGGTGGGCAGGGGCGCGGGCTGGGTGCGGGTGCAGGCACTCAGGGCCAGGGCCGAGAGCAGAGCGGCAGAGACGCGCATGAAGAAACCTCCGGGGCTGAGGACGAATTGAACTGGGTTTAAAGATTGGAACGCCGCGATGATAGCGCCCGGAACCTCCCCCCGCCCAGCCTCGTACAGTGCAGGCATGAGACAGGTTGGGATGGGCGGGCGTGGACGAGGACTGGGCTGCGGGTGTCTGGGCTGCGGCGGCAGCGCCCTGCTGGTGGTGGCCCTGTTGGGCGGCCTGGCGTGGTTTTTTGTGATTCAGCCGGCCCGGTCGTTTCTGGCCGGCTGGCAGGGGCCGGCGCAGACCCAAACGCAGCCGCCGTCCGGTCAGGCACAGCCCCCAGGGAGCGCCACCTCCACCGGCACCGCGAACGCTGCCCTGACGCGCCAGGACGTGCAGCAGTTCGTGCGGGTGCGCCGCAAGGTGCGCGACGCCCTGGGGTCGTCGTTTACCGGCGTGCAGACAGTCTGGACCGATGTGCAGAACGGCCAGAATCCCAACGTCTTGCAGATGCTGGGCGTGCTGCGTGAGGTGGGCAGCAGCGTGGGGACCGCGCGCCAGGCCCAGGCGGCGGCGCTGAGCAGCGAGGGCATGAGCGCCGAGCGCTACGCCCAGGTGCGCGCCGGAGTCAGCCGCGCGCTGGGCCTTCCCAATGTGGACTTTGCCCAGGCAGCCCAGGCCCTGCAAAGCGGGCAGGTGCCTGACCTGAACAGCACGGTGCAGTCGGGCACCGCCCAGGAGCGGGCGCTGGTGGAGCCCTTCCGCCGCGAACTGACCGCCACGGCCGCCGCGGGACTGCTGGGGCTGTAGGTCAATCCGCTCTCTCTTCCCCCTGGTGCTGGTGTGCCAGGGGGATTTTCTGTACCGGCTTCTCTGGGCCTATGATGACCAGAGGCCCAGCTGCTGCGGCGCTGGCCCCCGCCCCGTTCCTTTCTGCTGTTCCGAGGAGGCACACATGACCCGATTTCACCGCTCGCTGAGGGCCGCCGCACTGCTGGGGGCCGCGCTGGGAGGCGGCGTGCTGGCCGCCGCAACCCTCAAATCATTCTCGATGGACGCCGAAAACGCTTCGGGCAGCGAGAAGTACGTCATCACTGGTAAGGCGCCAGGCACCTACGAGGCCGATACCTTTTTCAAACGGCTTGAAGACGACGACCGCGACGTGACCATGAAATTCCGCGTGGCCAGCACCCTCGTCACCTACGACGTCGCGGCCCCGCGCAAGGTGCTGCGCAGCGTGAAGACCTCCACCCGGCAGCTGCTGGTGCTGGACACGCAGGGCAACTCCAGTTTCTCGGAGCGCTACCACCTGGGGATGTCGGTGGCGGCCAAAGGGGTCCCTGGCCGCTTTGTCTTCTGCGAGGCCAGCGCCGACACGCTGGCACCCATGACCGAAGCCATCGCCATCTGCGACTCGCTGACGGTCAAGAAGAAGTAATACGGACGCCGATTCAATCGTTTGCCAAAACGATTTGATCCGAGCAGGGCGGGTTCCGGGCGTGGAGGTTGCGAGCCAGTTCTGTTCTGATGTATCAACGGAACAGACGGAATCCATATAAGGCGAATTCCGGCGCCTCTGTGGGCCAGCAAGGCCACCCGGTCGGCTCCGCAGATGAAGGCAAAGGAGCAGACGGGGTCAGGCGGGGACACACTGGGACGCTTTCGATGGGCCCCTGGGGTGGCCTGAGCATCAGCAGAGCTAACGCACAGGGCCGGGGCCAACTGTTGCCCACCTTGCGCCTGACGGGTTGCCGCTTCCGCTAAGGTGAGCGGCATGACCACTGACCTTCTGGCGGCGCCTGCGGCCACCACGCGCTCTGAGGCGCTGTTTGCGCGGGCGCGGGCCGTCACACCCGGCGGGGTGAACAGCCCGGTGCGGGCCTTTCGCAGCGTGGGCGGCACCCCGCGCTTTATCGCCAAGGCCGACGGCGCCTACCTGACCGACGCCGACGGCACGCGCTACCTCGATTACATCGGGTCGTGGGGGCCGATGATTCTGGGGCACAACCACCCGGCGGTGCGCGAAGCGGTGGCCGAGGCCCTGCCCCTGGGCACCAGTTACGGCGCCCCCAGCGAGCGCGAGGTGCTGCTGGCCGAACTGGTCACGCGCCTGACCGGCGCCGAGCGGGTGCGCTTTGTCAGCTCTGGCACCGAGGCCACCATGAGCGCCCTGCGCCTGGCACGCGGCTTTACCGGCCGCAAGTACACCGTGAAATTCCGGGGCAACTACCACGGCCATGCCGACGGCCTGCTGGTCGAGGCGGGCAGCGGCCTGCTGACGAACGCCGACACCCTGGGCGCGGCGGCCCCCAGCAGCGCGGGCGTGCCCGAGGACTACGCCCGCCTGACCCTGGTCAGCGAATACAACGACCCGGCGGCCCTGGACGCCCTGATGGCCGCGCGCGGTGACGAGATTGCCGCTGTCATTTTTGAGCCGGTGGTGGGCAACGCCGGGGTGCTGATTCCCACCCCTGACTTCCTGGCCGCGCTGCACCGCGTGAAGGACCGGGGCGCGCTGCTGATTGCCGACGAGGTGATGACGGGCTTTCGCCTGTCGCTGCGCGGCGCCACCGGCCTGCTGGGCCTGGAACCCGACCTCACCTGCTGGGGCAAGATTATCGGCGGCGGCCTGCCGGTGGGCGCTTACGGCGGCCGGGCCGAGGTGATGGATTTCGTTTCGCCGCAGGGGCCGGTGTATCAGGCCGGGACCCTCAGCGGCAATCCTCTGGCGATGGCCGCCGGACTGGCGACCCTGAAAACGCTGGAAGCCGATCCTGGGCTGTATGCCCGGCTGGACGCCTACACGGCGGCGCTGGCAGGGGGCCTGCGGGCGGCGGCGCAGGAGGCGGGCGTGGCGATCAGCATCAACCACGTGGGCAGCATGCTCACGGCCTTTCATCAGGGGGTGCCGGACGGGTCCATTCGGACCTACACCGACGCGGCGCGCAGCGACACCGCCGCCTTCGCCCACTGGTTCCAGGGCCTGCTGGCGCGCGGCGTGTACTGGGCGCCCAGCCAGTTTGAGAGCATCTTTGTCAGTGCCGCGCACGGCGACGAGGAACTGGGCCTGACCCTGGAAGCCGCGCAGGCGGCCTACGCCAGCCTGGGGGCCAGCGCATGACCCTGCGAACCTCTGTCCCCCAGATTCGGCAGGTGCTGACCGACCACAAGGTCATCGCGGTGGTCGGGTTTCACCACGACTCCATGCGCCCGGCCTACTACGTTCCCGAATACATGCACCGCCAGGGCTACACGGTCATTCCAGTCAATCCGGCGCTGGCTGGGCGGGGTCAAAGCTACTTCGGCCACAAGGCGGTGGCCACCCTGGCCGAGTTGGACGTGCCCGTAGACATCGTGGATGTCTTTCGCCGCAGCGACAAGGTGCATGAGCATCTGGACGACATCCTGGCCATGACGCCGCTGCCGAAGGTGGTGTGGCTGCAACTGGGCATCCGCGACGATGCCACAGCCCAGGCCCTGACGGCGCGCGGGATTGATGTGGTGCAGGACCGCTGCCTGCTGGCCGACCACCGGGCGCTGCTCTAAGCGTGGCCGATCTTCTGGTGGTGGGGGCGGGGCTGGCCGGGCTGGCCTGCGCGCGCGACGCCGAGGCGGCCGGCCTGCATGTCCGGCTGCTGGACAAGAGCCGGGGCGTCTCAGGCCGGGCGGCCACCCGCCGCGTCACGCTGCCGGGCGGAGAGGTCGCCCGGCTTGACCACGGAGCCCGCTTTTTCACCGCCCGCCACGAGCGCACCCGCACCCTGGCCGAAAGCGGCGTGCAGAGCGGCTGGAACGCCGTCTGGACGCGCCGCGTGGCCCAGTGGGCCGACGGACAGCTTGACCCTGCCGAGGACGGCCACCCCCGGTATGCCCCGCCCGCAGGCCTGAGCACCCTGGGCCACACGCTGGCGCGCGGGCTGGAAGTCCACAGCACCGCCGAAATCACCAGCCTGGAGAGACGGGCAGGAGGCTGGCGGGTCCATGCCCGCGACGGGCACAGCTGGGAAGGGGCGCGCCTGGTGCTGAACCTGCCGGCGCCTCAACTCCTGGCTCTGCTAAACGATGTCCCCCTGGAGGGCACCGCTTCTGAGGGCGCCTGCCGGACAGCGGCGCAGGTGAGGTTCGCGCCGTGCTGGGCCGCTGGCCTGGTGCTGACGCGGGCCCCGGCCTGGCCGCACCGGGCCACCCAGGCGCGTCACCCCACGCTGGACTGGGTGGCCCTGGAACACACCAAGCGGCCCTCCGGTCATCCGCCGGCGCTGCTGGTGCAGGCGAATGCCGACTGGAGCGCTGCCCATCTGGAGGCCACTCCCGAGGACGTGCTGCCGGTTCTTCACGCCGCTGCCACCGAGATCATGGGCGAAGACCTGGAAGTTCAGGCGACCTTTACCCACCGCTGGCGCTACGCCACCCCGACCCGGCGGGCGCCCGGCCCCTGCCACTGGGACGCTGAACTGGCCCTGGGGTGGTGCGGCGACTGGTTCACCCCCGACGAGCATGGCCCGCGCGTTGAGGCCGCGCTGCTGAGTGGGTGGGCACTGGCGCGCTGGCTTCAGGCGCCGGCCGGGTCCAGCTGGTAAGGCTTTGGTCTGGCGTGGGGACGAACACCGTCCGAGTCAACTGGGTTGGACAGAACACTGGAGGGCAGCGAAATATAAAGCCGGAACTTAGAGCAGCTGGGGTCGTCATCCTCAACCACTCTGGGGAACGCCGGGAATGTCGGCAAGATACAGCGGCGAAAGTGAAATTGCGGGGCGACCCTAACCGCAAGGCGCCCCCGCCAGCCGCTGTGACCAGAGTTCAAGCGCCCAGTTCAAGCCCTAGACGTTGAGTGAACTCAACAGGACGGGTTGTGCCATCTAGGGGATTCGACAATGAAGTAGCTGTAGCACTCATCAGCGACCACAGGAAGAGGGCGCCAAGTCAGCGCCCTCCTCTCTTGTGCTTAGCTCATAGCCAGTTCAGGCTCGGAACTGGGCTGCAGCGGCGCCACACCCAGCATGGCCAGGACGCTGGCCGACCATCCGGCGTCGTCCAGGGTGCGCCAGTGGTGGGCCCATTGCCAGCGGCGGTAGGCGTCGGCCGCCGTTTCCAGGCGCGAAGTGTACGGTGAGTTCAGGTCATCAGCCCCCAGTTCTTGGAGGGGGTTGCTGGGCGGCGCCGACAGGTGGTGCCGGGTCAGGCTGCCTTCCAGGTCGGCCAGCGTCCTGGGGCCAAAGGCAAAGGCCACGCGGCCCCCCAGCAGCCAGCGGCGCAGGTCGTCCTCGGCGGGCAGGGCGTACAGAATTAGCTCGCCGCCGGGATGGGCCTCGCCTGCCGCCGCCAGCGTCAGGCCCGGCACGTTGTCGCGCAGGTAGTCGGCGACAGCCCCCTGGGCGTAGGCGCTGGCCCCCGAACGCAGGTGGGCCAGGGCGGCGCGTGGGTCCAGGCGGGGGGTGGAGGTTTCGGGCGCTGGGGCGTCCAGCGCCACCGGGGCGGGGCGCCGCAGCGCCTGACCCTGCACCTCCAGGCGGTGCTGGCCGCGCCACTCGCTGCCCGTCAGGTGGGCGGCCAGATCCCGTTCGCCGCCCTCGGCGTCCGTTTCGCCAAACTTCACGCCCCGCAGCCCGGCCACCTTGAACTGCAGGCTGTCGCCGCGCTTGCCCACCAGCCGGGTCTCGGTCAGCACGTCGCGCAAGTGCCACAGGGGCAGGGCGTGGCCTTCTCCGAACGGCTCGAAGGCGGCGGTTTGCTCCAGCAGGTCCAGGGTGGCCCCCAGACCCGGCAGCGGCGCGTCCAGCCGGACCCGTGCCTGTGGCGCCGGAAACTGGCGGACATAGTCATGAATGCGGTCACGGAAGGCGTCCAGCTGAGTCTCTTCTATAGCAAAGCCGGCGGCGCCGGGATGCCCCCCATACCGCTTCAGGAGGTCGTGGCTGTGGCGCAGCCCACCCACCGCACTGATGCCCGGCGTGCTGCGCACCGATCCCTTGCCCTGCGCGATGATGTAGACCGGCTTGTGGTAGGTGTCAAGCAGTTTGCTGGCCACAATACCCATCACGCCTGCGTGCCAGTCGGGGTGCGTGACCACCAGCGCCGGGTCACGTGGGTCGGCCAGCGCCAGCGCCTGCCCAAACATCTCGTCTTGCAGCTTGCGCCGCTCGCCGTTGCGGATTTCCAGATACTCAGCCAGGCGGCGGGCTTCATGGGGGCTGGCGGTGGTCAGCAGGTCCAGCGCAATATCAGCTTCTCCCAGCCGCCCAGCGGCATTGATGCGCGGCGCCAGGACAAACGCCACGTCCCGCGCGCTGGGGGCCCGCACCCGCCCGGTCTCCAACAGCGCCCGCAGGCCAGGCAGGGTGGTCTGCCCCAGCGCCTCCAATCCGGCCCGCACCAGGGCCCGGTTCTCGCCCACCAGCGGGGCCACGTCGGCCACGGTCCCCAGGGTAGCCAGGGCGCTCAGGGCGCGCGGCTCGTCCAGGCCCAGGTGGTCACGGACCGCCCAGAGCAGGTGGTAGGCCACCCCCGCGCCCGTCAGGTTGTGCAGGCTGTGGTCGTAAGCCGTGGTCAGCTGCGGATGAACCACCAGGGCCTCGGGAAACTGGTCGCCGGGTGCGTGGTGGTCCGTGACGATGACGTCGGTGTCCCGGTCCAGCAGGGCGCGCACCTCGGCGTGGTTGGTCACGCCGCAGTCCACCGTGACCAGCAGGTCGCAGGCGGCGGCGTGCTCCTCGACCTTGTCGGGGTGCAGGCCGTAGCCTTCTTTCAGGCGGTGGGGAATAAAGCCGTGAACCGTGCCCCCCAGGTCGCGCAGCCCCAGCACCAGCAGCGCCGTGGCGCTCACCCCGTCGGCATCGTAATCGCCGTGAATGCGGATGCGCTGGCCGCGCTGCATGGCCGCTGCGATGCGCCGCGCCGCTTCGTGCAGCGCCGGGTTGGGGGTCAGGGTCAGGGGAGGGTCCAGCAGCGCCGCCGTCACGCCGCGCCCGCTCAGCGCCTGGGCCAGTGGCGGCGCCACACGCCACTCGCGCATGACCCGCAGCAGCTCGGCGCGGCTGGCGGGGGGGGCAAGTGTCCACTCAGGGGCGGGCGGGGTGACCTTCACAGGCCCACCTCTTCGCGGGGGTCGGGGGCCGCGCCCATGCCGCCCAGGCGCGCCTGCAAGGTGGCGGTCAGGCGGTCCTCGGCCGAACGGCGCAGCCGGGCCTCACGCCCCCGGCGTGCCCGTTCGCGCCAGACGCCCGGCAAACACAGGAGCGCAGAAAACACGGCCCCCAGCAGGGCAAATACGGCCACCCCGGCCCCCACCGACACAGTCAGTTCACCGCTGCCCAGCGGCAGAGGCAGGCGCACCAGGCCAGGGTTTTCCAGAGTCACCAGCGCCAGGTAAGCCAGCAGCCCCAGCAGAAACAGCACCTGAAGAAAGGAAACAAGGCGCATCCCCCCAGTGTAGCCCGTCTGGGTGTGTAGAGGCCGGGCTGGTCCCGCGTATAGCAGAAAACCCAGGTGAGCAGCGACCGGGGCAACGTGTACAGAGGTAGAAAAACGATGTTGGACAACGCTGTCAGAGCGCCCGCCGATCTTCTGACCCGAGGTGGCCGCCATAAGAAAGGAGCTGCTGCCCAGGTGTTCTTCAACAGCTGCTCAACCTACCGCTGAGGCAAAGCAAAAAGCCCTCCATGACGGAGGGCTCCTTTAAGTGTGCGGCTCTTAGAAGTAGAACTTCAGGCCAGCCTTCACGCCGCCGGTGAAGCCATTGCTGGCGGTGCTGGTCAGGCCCGTGCCGGCGCCCTTGTTGCTCAGGTAGTAGCGGCCGTTGCCTTCCACAAACACCGAGATGCTGTCGGTCACGCGGTAGTCGGCACCCAGCAGGACGTTGGCGTACACGTCGGTGGCGTTGGTGGTGGTGCTCACGCCACCCGTGGTGCGGGCCTGGCTGCTCGTCAGACCCAGACCGGCGCCCACGTAGGGGGTCAGGTTACCAGAGCCGATATCGTAGGTGGCGTTTACATCGGCGCTGACGCCGTTGTAACCGGGCTGGTATTCCACAGCCGCGCGGGCGCCAATCGCACCGATGACGTTGCTCGAGCCCACGATAGCCGTGCCGTTCAGGCAGTAGTTGACGTTCGTGCGGGTGGCGGCGTTGCCACCCAGCGACAGGCACTGCGAACCAGTCCCGGCCGCTTTGGCCCCAACCGCGACGCCGGCGTACAGGCCCCGCGTGGCTTCGGGGGTGGTAGGAACGGGGTCGCCAATCACAACGGTAGGCGGGGTGGTGACGGGCGGGGTCGTGGTCACGGTGCCGCTCGCGCTGGTGCCGGCGGGGCCTTGCGTACCCGCAGGGCCGGCAGGACCAGCGGGACCCGCAGGGCCGGCGGGGCCAGCAGGACCAGCGGGGATGTTACGAATGGCCGCTTCCAGCGCGTCAATGCGGGCCTGCAGCGCCGTCACGTCCGCTGATGCTGCGCCGGGCGCGCTCACGTCAGCAATGCGGGCTTCCAGGGCGTCAATGCGGGCCTGCTGCTCGGCGCTGAGGCGCTCCAGGTCGGTGACGCGAGTGGCAATGGCGGCCAGCTCAGTGCTGACTTCCTGCATCCCGTTGCCGATGGCCGTCATGTCGCCGGCGGTAAAGCCGCAGTTAGCCAGGGCGCCGGCCTGCAGAGCGCGGTAGAAAATCAGCGCGGCCTGGTAACGGGTCAGGTTTTCGTTGCCACGGTAGGTGCCGTCGGGGAACCCTTGAATCAGTCCACACTGAACAATGCGGTCAACGGCGTCCTTGGCCCAGTGACCAGCGGGCACGTCGCTCAGGGTCACCTGGGCAGGGGCCGCAGTGGTGGTCGTGGTGGTGGTCTGGGCGCTGGCAACGCCGAGGCTCAGAGCCAGGGTGGACGCAAGGAACAGTGGTTTACGCATGTGAGGTTCTCCTTCGGTTCAAAAAAGGCAGGTCAGCGGAACGTGACCTGTCCTCCTTTGCCCACCGTAGGGAGCGGGAGTGAGGTCTTTGTGAATTTCAGGAGGCGTAGACGCTGCTGACCCACTGACAGATGAGAAGAGCCTGACTTAAAGGTGTGAAATGGGAACAAGATGAAAAGAGGTGCTGCCTCAATGAGAGGGTCTTTCAAGCCTCTGCGGAGCTTTTAAGCCTGGGAGGTGAGAAACCTGTCAGGATCATCACGCTTGGCCCTCATGAGTAAAGACGGTCGCGCTTGAGGCCCTTCTCGCACCGATGACGGTTGGAAAAGCGGCCACCGGCCCTGCCTATACTCACCGCATGAGCCAGATTCATGTTCGTGCTGTTCGCGGCGATGTCGCTCCTTATGTGCTGCTGCCCGGCGACCCTAACCGTGCCCGCCATATCGCCCAGACCTACCTTGAAGATGCGCGGGAATACACCTCCCACCGGCAACTGCTGGGCTTTACAGGCACTTACCAGGGCGTGCCCGTCAGTGTGCAGACCACTGGCATGGGCTGTCCCAGCGCGGCCATCGTGGCCGAAGAACTGGCGCGGCTGGGCGCCAAAACCCTGATTCGGGTGGGCACCCTGGGCGGCGCGACCCCCAGCGTGGCCCCCGGCGACCTGGTGATTGCCACCGCCGCTGTGCCCAACGACGGCACCACGCGGCAGCTGCTGGGCGGCGCCCCTTACGCCCCAGCCGCCAGCTTTGAGGTCGTTGAGGCGTCGGTCCAGGCCGCCCGCGCGCACGGCGCGCCGCACCACGTGGGCCTCATCATGACCGAGGACGCCTTTTACGCCAGCACCCCTGAACACGCGCGCCTGTGGGCTGGCCGGGGCGTGCTGGGCTTCGAGATGGAAGCTAGCGCCATTTTTCTAGTGGCGGCCCAGCGGGGCCTGCGCGCCGCCTGCCTGACCGCCTGCAGCAACGATATTGGCGACCCTCAGCTGGTCCCCGACGACGTGCTGGCCGCTGGCGTGGACCGCATGGTGCGCGTGGCCCTGGACGCGATTGGGACGCTGGCCGCCAAAGACTGAGGCCAGGATTCAAGAAGCGAACTGTTTGCTCTGGGCAACCCATTTGAAGGTGGAGGTGACCGCTGCGGCGCGGTCATCTTTTTTTGTGGGCTCGTGGGGCTGAGACGGCTTGCGTCTGCTGCGTTGCCACAGCGGGAGGATACGGAGGTGGCAATTTCACGCCTGGAACCTGTTTCTCTCCTTCCCCATTCGGACTGAATCGTCTTGGCAAACGATTTAACCAGAGTCGGTGCGAAGGGCCGCCTGTCCTGTGCCCGGTCCCACGCTCGCCCAGGGCTCCGCGCCGCCCTGGTCACGCCGCCGCGCGGCCCCGTGTGGCAGGATGGACGCCATGACGCAACTGGACGAATTCGAGTTCAACAACGTGCAAATTGACCAGCACGGCCCTCTCGCCGTGCTGACCATTACCCGCCCAAAGGCCCTGAACGCCCTGAGCGCCGATACCTTCTCGGAGATCGCACAGGCGGTCAACCTGATCGTGGAAGACGCCGAGGTCGGCGCCCTGATCATTACGGGCAGCGGTGACAAGGCGTTCGTGGCGGGCGCCGATATCAGTGAACTCGCCAGCCTGGACGGCGTGTATGACGGCCGCGAGCTGTCGCTGGCTGGCCAGGACGTGATGCACCAGATCAGCAGCCTGCCTATTCCCGTCGTGGCCGCCATCAACGGCTTTGCGCTGGGCGGCGGCCTGGAACTGGCGCTGGCCTGCGACGTGCGTGTGGCGTCCACGGGCGCCCGCCTGGGTATGCCCGAGGTGTCACTGGGCCTGATTCCGGGCTTTGGCGGCACCCAGCGCCTGGCCCGCTTGGTGGGCGCTGGGCGCGCGCTGGACCTGATGCTGACGGCGCGCCAGATCAAAGCCGATGAAGCCCTGGCGATGGGTCTGGTCAATTACGTGGCCGACGACGCCCTGCAGAAGGCGCGCGAGGTCGCAGAAGCCATGGTGAAGCACGCGCCTATCGCCCTGTCGCTGATCAAGGAAGCCGTGCGCCGGGGGCTGGACACCACGCTGGAAGGCGGGCTGGAAATCGAGGCCGACCTGTTTGGCATGACCGTTGCCACCAAGGACTTCCGCGAGGGGGTGGACGCCTTCCTGAACAAGCGCCGCGCGGAGTTCCAGGGTGAGTGAGGACGGCGGCGCCGGAACAGGCGAGCAGAAGTTCCGCCTGAATGTCGAGGGCGGCAAGGTCAGCGACGTGGCGGGGCGCGAGGGTACGCCCCCGGCCCGCGTGGTCGAGTTCACCACCCCACGCGCCAAGCTGATCGAGGAAGCCAACCAGGCCATCCGCACCGACCTGGCCGAGTACCCGCGCGCCCTGGCCGCCTACGAGGCCCTGCGCGCCGATCCGGAGGCGCTGGCCCACTGGGACATGGCGAATTACATCACCATGCGCAAGCTGGGCTACAACGACCACGGGCGCGTCCACGCCTTTATCACCGGCGCGGCCAGCATGGCGATTACCGAGCTGCTGCTCGAAGCCGGGGTCAAGACTGACATCATGGAAAGCGGGGTGGGGGGCGCCGAGGACGTGTTTCTGGCCGTCATCCTGGGCACCATGCTGCACGACATCGGCAACCAGATTCACCGTGTCGGGCACGAGGGCCACGGCGTCGCGCTGGCCCTGCCGATTCTGGACCGCATCATGGGGCCGCTGTACCCCGACCCCTTTAAACGCACGAAGGTGCGGTCCTTCATCCTGGGCGCCATCAACTGCCACGACCTTAACCCAGCGCCGCTGACGCTGGAGGGCGGCATCACGGCGGTGGCCGACGGCACCGACATCACCAAAGGGCGCGGGCGCAAGGCGTTCTCGCTGGGCAGTGTGGACATCCACTCCATCAGTGCGCTGGCGGTGGACCAGGTGGTGATTGAAAAGGGCCGGGACAAGCCGGTGCTGATTAACGTCACCATGAACAACTCGGGCGGCATCTTTCAGGTCGAGGAGATTCTGGCGCCCAAGGTCATCCGCACGCCCATGCGCCGCTTCGTGGAACTGCGCGCCACCACCCGAGAAGAAGGTGACGAGCAGATTCTGTCCAAGGTGCGCCTCGACGGCGACCACTTCGTGATGGACCTGGAAAGCGGCGAGCGCGTGGCCGTCGAGGTGATGGACACGCAAAAGCAGGTGCAAAAAGCCGTGGTGGAAAATCTGGGTATCGGCAACGACAGCCGGTAGGCAAATGCACAAGGAGGCCAGCCCGTGAAAGGTGCTGGCCTCCTTCATTTCATTTACCTCTTTAGACGGATCCCGTCTGTTCCGTTGACAAACCAGAACGGGTTTGCAAACTCCATGCCCGGAACCCGCTCTGCTCTACAGCTTGACAAGTTGCTCTGCTCGGATTCAACCGTTGTTGCAAAGGATTGAATCGGAGTCCGTTTTACTTGTCGGTGCCGGGCAGCGGCGTCGCCCGTTCGGGGCCGCCGTCAATGCCGCCGCTGCGGTGGGTACCTTCGCCGCCCTCGGCGCGGCCTTCCAGGTCGCTGTCGCCGTCGTTGTTGGGCGTGCCCTGGCGGTCTTCAAAGTCGCTGCCGCCCAGGCGACCATCGTTAAAGCCAGGCTGGTCGTTGGGGTTGGCGCTTTCCGCCATCGTGTCGGCGCGCAGGATGCTCTCGGCGGCCATCTTGTCGTTGACCAGCTCGCCAGTGGTGCCGTCGTCGCGCACCTCGCCTTCGGGGGCGAAGCCTTGGTCGCGGTCAATATGGTCATCTCGGGTCATGCGCCGAGCCTACGCGCCGCCCTCGCGCCCTGGGTGGGGCGGCGCTGAGGACAGCCTTTACCAAGTGTGGGCAGATGCGCCTGACCTCCAGCCCAGGATGTCGCCTCTTCTTTGCCGGCCTCCGCCTATACTTGACTGTCTATGACCAGAGAACGCATCACCATGACCCAGCGCGGGTATGACAAATTGCTGGAAACCCTGCACTTCCTGAAAACCACCAAGCGCGAGGAAATCTCCGAGAACATGGGGCGCGCCATCGCCGACGGCGACCTGCGCGAAAGTGCGGCCTACGACGAAGCCCGCATGCAACAGAGCGAAAATGAGGCCCGCATTGCCGAGCTGGAAAGCCAGGTCGAGCGCTCCATGATTGTCGAGGAAGACGCTTCGGGCGGCGCCGGGCTGGGCGCGAAGGTGCGCGTTAAGGACGCCAAGGGCAAGGAACACCAGTTTGAGCTGGTGGGCACCTACGAGGTGGACGTGCTCAAGGGCAAAATCAGCGACGCCAGCCCCATCGGCAAGGCCCTGAGCGGAAAACGGGCCGGCGAGAAGGTCACGGTGCAGCTGCCCAAAGGCACCGCCGAGTTCGAGATTCTCAGCGTGGATTACGTGTAAAGCAGGATTGAGGGAACAGACGGCGCGCTGCGCCCTGTCTCCTTTCAGCACCGCGCCCCGGAGCCATTAAACCTCCGGGGCGCGGTCCTGTTCTGAACGACTTCGATTAAATCAAGCGTTCTGCTTAATTCACGCCAATCGGAACGAGAAAGAGAATGTACAAATGGCGCGATCTGGAGGCGCAGGCAGTGCCCTGCTTGGCTGTGCCGTCATTCAGAGGAAGTCCTCTCAGGTTCTGGGCTTAAGGGCTGGAATCCGTAGTCCGCCCCGGCCGTCCCAGCCCTTGAAGGCATAGAAGCGGCCGGGTTCGCCCGTTTTCAGGTAGTCACTCAGCGGCTCGCGCATGGGCGGGGCCTCGATTTTTTCCAGGGCCTCGTCGGGGGTGCAAAAGCGCGCCTCCACGATAAAACCGTCGGGGTCGGCGGGGTTGAGCAGGCCGTCCCAGGTGGCCTCAAAGGCGACCGCAATGGCGCGCTCGCCCCGGCGCTCATCCTCGATATGGACGGTGTAGGCCATGTGCTTGATGCCGGTCAGCTTCAGGCCCGTTTCCTCGTAGATCTCGCGGTACAGAGCCTCGGGCAGGGTCTCGCCCGGCTCGACAACGCCGCCGGGCAGCGTGTGGCGCACGCGGCCGTGCCCCTGCCAGTCATTGCCGACCAATAGCACGCGCCCAAAGCGGTCGCGCAGAATGCCGGCAGCCACCAGCAGGTCACGCCGCCCCATGCTGCTCGTCTCCCCCGGCCATCTCCAGCAACTGCTGTTCGCGCTGGGCACGCGCCAGCGCCCCCACCACCGGGGCCAGCACGCCGGTCATCACGCTGTCCAGGGGGTGGTTCTTGTCCTCGCCTTCGAGGCGGTGGTCAGTCACGCGGTTTTGCGGGTAGTTGTAGGTGCGAATTTTCTCGCTGCGGTCGCCCGTGCCCACCTGGGCGGCGCGATCCGAGCGTTCCTGCGCTTCACGGGCAGCGCGCTCCCGCTCAGCCAGGCGAGCGGCGAGCACCTGCAGAGCCTTCTCGCGGTTTTTAATCTGTGAGCGGCCATCCTGACAGACCACCATGATTTCATCCGGGGTGCCGGCGCGGTAGACAGCGCGCACAGCCGAGTCGGTGGTATTGACGCCCTGCCCGCCCGCGCCCTGCGAGCGGAACACGTCAATCCTCACCTCGGACAGGTCCAGCTGCACCTCACCCTGCTCGGCTTCGGGCAGCACGGCGACAGTCACCGTACTGGTGTGAATGCGGCCCTGGCTTTCGGTGGCGGGCACACGCTGCACCCGGTGGACGCCGCGCTCCCATTTGAAGGCGCGGTAAGCCCCGTCGCCCGTAACCTCGGCCACCACCTTGCTGGCCCCGCCCAGGTCGCTCTCGTTGGCGTCCAGCACGTTCAGGCGCAGGCCCAGGCCTTCGGCGTAGCGGGTGTACAGCCGCAGCAGGTCCATGACAAACAGCCCGGCTTCGGCGCCGCCGGCCCCGGCCCGCAGTTCCAGAATCACGTCTTTAGGGTCGTCCGGGTCGGTCGGCAGCAGCAGCACCACCAGTTCAGCGTCCAGCTCGGTCAAGCGGGCGCCAAGGGTCTGTACCTCGCCAGCGGCCAGCTCCCGCATATCGGGGTCGGTCAGCAGTTCACGGGCGCCGGCCAGATCGCGGTCCACGCTGTCTCGCTCGCGCAGCACGGTGATCAGGGGCAGCAGCTCGCGGTGGCGGCGGGTCAGGCGGGCGTACTCGCGGGGGTCGGCCAGCGCGGCCGGGTCCCCCAGCGCCCGCTCGACCAGACCAAATTCCGAAGCGAGGGCCGTCAGGCGCGCGCTCACGCGCCGGGGGACTGCCCGCCCCACGGCGGACAGCGGAGAATGGGGGTGGTCACAGGAAACATGAACGCAGTCTAGCGCCCGCCCTGCAGGCTGGGCTGACAGGCAGGGCGGGCTTTTTCCTTACATTTGCCCAGCCCCCGTTCCGGTTGCCCTGGGCGCTCGCCTAACCCGCCCCAGAAGTGCCTGGCCAGGGCGGCGCTACAGTCGGGCGCATGAGAACCGTGACAGTCGGCCTGCTGGGCTGCGGGACCGTGGGCCAGGACGTGCTGAACCTGATCGAGCGCCGCTCGGGTATCTTTGCCGACCTGGGCGTGAAGATTGAAGTGGCGGGCGTGCTGGTGCGCGACGCCGAGAAAGCCCGGAGGATTCCGGCCGGCATCCCCCTGACCACCGATCCCAACTTTTTGCAGGAATGCGGCGTGGTCATTGAAGCGATGGGCGGCATCGAGCGGCCTCTGGCCCTGCTGCGGCCCTCCCTGCGCTCCGGGCGCGCGGTGATTACCGCCAACAAGGCGCTGCTGGCCGAATGCTGGGAAGAACTGCGCGACTACGCCCTGGACGGCAAACTGTACTACGAGGCGTCCGTGATGGCCGGCACCCCGGTCATTGGCCCCATGAGCACCGTGCTGCGCGCCAGCACCTTTACGCGGCTTCAGGCCGTGCTGAACGGCACCTGCCTGTACATCCTGACCCAGATGGAGGGCGGCAAGTCCTACGAGGCGGCGCTGGCCGAGGCGCAGGCGCTGGGCTACGCTGAGGACCCGCCGACCCTGGACGTGGGCGGCTTTGACACCGCCCACAAACTGACGGTCCTGGCCCGCTTCTGTGCCGACGGCAACTTCAAGTACAGCAGTGTAGAGGTGCAGGGCATTGAGGGCGTGACGCTGGCCGACGTGCAGGCCGCTCGCGCGCGCGGCGAACGCATCAAGCTGGTCGCCGAGCTGGACCGGGTGAACGGCGAGTGGCGGGGCCGCGTCTCGCCCCAGAGTCTGCCCGACACGCATCCGTTGTGTAATGCCGGCGCCAGCCGCAACGCGATGGTCTATGAGGGCGAGGAATGCGGCACCCTGATTTTCGCGGGCGGCGGCGCGGGCGGCATGGTGACCGCCAGCGCGATGGTGGGCGACCTGCTGGACTGGGTGATTGGGTTTCCGGGGCACGTTCCGCTGCACTGAGGGGCAGTGGGGAGTGGGCAGTAGGAAGTGGAAAAAGAGAGCGGAGGCTGAGGCAACCGCCCAGTCCCCCACTGCCCACTTACTCCTCCGCTTCGTCCTCGTCGTACGCCTCGTGGTCGGTGCCTGACTCCTCTTCAGGCCAGTCGTCTTCGGTGCGGGTGCGGCGCAGGTCGTCGCGCGGGGCCGAGAGGCGGGCCTGCTCACGGTCATCGCCGCTCATGACGCCCTGGGCGCGGGCCAGCACCGACACGTCGGCGGCGTCGGTGCCGTAACGCTCGGCCAGGTAGGCGGCCACCCACACGCCGAAATACCACAGGGCCAGCGCCGCCGGGTAGCCCTGGGCGCCGTCCGGGGCCGGCACATGAATGATCTCGTCAATGCGCGACTCCAGCACCTCGCGCGCCAGCAGCAGGGTGTCGTCGGCGTCGCCCAGGATGAGGGCCACCTTGGCGTCGCCCTTCTCGTGCTGGGCCTCGAAAGCCGACGTCACCAGCGGCAAGGGGTCACCCACCAGCGGCACGGCCAGCGTCTTGCCGGTGCGCGCCAGCAGCTGCTGCCAGGCGTGCGGCAGAGCGTCGGCGTCAGCGGCGGCCAGCAGCAGGGGCGTGCGGCCCCACAGGCTCCAGGCCAGGTCGCGCGCTGGGTTGTTCTCAGTGACGTGGGGGGCGCAGCGGGCGGCCAGGCCCAGCAGCAGGGCGTCAGCGGCGCGGGCGTCGTCGCCGTGGCCGCTGGCGTGGGCCACGGCTTGGGCAAAATGATAGGTGCTCAGGGGACCGCCCGGCACCAGCACGTCAATTTCTTCGGGGGTGCCACCGGTCGCCACGCGGCGCACGCCCGCGCCCGCCACGGTGGCCAGGTCGGCGTAATCGGTGGCCAGCGCGCCTGCATCCGGGCTGCCCAGCACAAACTGGGTGCCGCTGCGCACCAGGCTGGCCGGCACCAGGCTCTGAAGCAGGTGAGCGGCCAGGGTGCCTTCGCCCACGCCCACCACGCCGTATGGCCCAGCCTCGGCGCGGTCGGGGCCGGCATATGAACCGGGCAGGGCTTCAAGCAGGGTCAGCAGGTGAGGACTCATGGCCACAGGGTAACTTGCCCTGGCCCCAGGCGCACCGCGCGGCGCCGAAAAACCCGCCGCCAGACGGCCTTCAGTGCCTTCACCTCCACTTAACCTTGCGTGCTAGAATCCGGCGCGTGTGTCCTGACATCCCCAGCTGGGCCAAAGCAGAAACACCCCGCCGCGTGAGGGGCAGGGTGCTGAAGACTGTGGCGCGCTCGACTGGACTCGAACCAGTGACCTTTGGCTCCGGAGGCCAACGCTCTATCCACCTGAGCTACGAGCGCAAAGCTCCGGTAACCTAGCACTTCGTATGAAGGAGTTCAAGTGAACAAGAAGAAAGTCGTGAACGTCTTTATGGGCGTTTTGGCCCTGCTGCTGATCGTGGGCATGGCCTATCAGTTCACGCCCAACCTGGGCGACCTGTTTGCCCGCAAAGAGACGGGCACCCCCGCCCTGACCGTCAACGGCACCCGCGTGACCGTCGAAGAGCTGGAAAACGTGCGGCGCAGCAACCCCATTCTGAGCAGCACCGACACTGGCGTGCTGGGCGACGACTTCAAGACGTACATCGTGGCCCAGAAAATCGAGCAGGCCCTGGTCACGGGTGCGGTGAAGGACATCAAGGTCAGCCGGGGTGACGTGAACACCAAGGTCACAGAAGTCCGTGAGCAAAACGACCTGACCGACAACAAGAAGTGGACCGACGCCCTGCAAGGTGCGGGCCTGACCGACGCCACCTACCGCGAGCAGGTGCGCCAGCAGATTGCCATTGAGCGCAAGGTCGAGGAACTGAAAAAGGCCGTGCCTGCGCCCACCGACGCCGAGCTGCGCGCCTACTACGACCTGAACCCCGAGCGCTTTCAGACCGACGCCCGCATTCAGGGCCGTCAGATTGTGGTGGCTGACAAGGCCAAGGCCGCTGCCCTGCTGACCCAACTGAAGGGCGGCGCGGACTTTGCCGAACTGGCGGGCGCAAACAGCACTGAATTTAAGGACCGGGGCGGCGCCCTCGGGCCTGTTGAAAACGGCGTGCCCCGCCCCGTGGCCCAGGTGGCCCTGCCCAGCGAAGTGGGCGCGGCGGCCTTCGCCCTGACGACGGGCGGCCTGACCGATGTCGTGGAGAGCGGCGGCAAGTTCTACATCGTCAAGGTTGAGAAGTACCTGCCCCCCGCGCCGAAGCCCTTTGCCGAGGCCAAGACCGACCTGACGACCGCCGTGCAGGAGCAAAAGCAGAACGCGGCGCTGGAAGCCTGGGTCACGGCCCTGAAAAAAGACGTGAAGGTCGAGTACCAGGACATCAACTGGAAAGTCGAGAATCCCACCGTCGCCACCGTGGGCGGCCAGGACATCCCCTACTCGGAAGTGGTGGGGCAGGTCGTGAGCAACCAGCAGTTTGCGGGCCTCCTCCAGCAGGTGCCCGCCGAACAGGCCGCCGGGCTGGTCAACGGCATCCTCAAGCCCCAGGTAACGCAGCAGCTCATTCAGAGCTACGCCGCCCCCGCCCTGGCCGAGCGCCTGAAGCTGAACCTCACCGGCACCCGCCAGGAACTGGCCGCCGCGCTGGCCGCCTACGGCTCGCGCAACGTCAAGGCCAGCGACGCCGACATTGCCGCCTTCTACGCTCAGAACAAGGCGCAGTTTGAAACGCCCGGCAGCGCCAGCGTCAATGAAGCCAGCTTTAAGGACCAGGCCAAGGCTGTGGCCTTCCGGGGCAGCTTTGCGGGCGGCAACTTTACGGCCGCCGCCACCAAAGCCGGCGGCACCGTCAGCGAGCGCGGCAGCGTGACGGCCGGCAGCGGCACCCTCAGCGAGGAACTGAACGCCGCCGTCTTTACCGCCAAGACCCTGAAGGACGCAGGCGAGGGCAGCCTGACCGACGTGGTGAAGGTGGGCGAGCGCTTCTCGGTGCTGTACGTCGCCGACCTGAAGCCGGCCACCACCCAGCCGCTAAGCGCCGTGCGCGGCCAGATTGAAACCCAGGTGCTGGCCCAGAAGAAGAGTGAAGCCGGGCAGAAGTTCGTGGACGCCCAGGTGGCCACCCTGAAGCCCAAGGACAACCTCAAGACCGTGCTGGCCGCCCAGGAGAAGCGCGTGGCGGCCCAGACGCCCAAGACCCCCGCCAAGGAAGAGGGCGCTGAGAACGGCACCGGCAGCACGGGGGGCACCACCCCTGCGGAAGGCGGCGCCCCCGCAGAGGGCACCGAAGGCACCCCGGCCACGCCTGCCACAGAAGGCGCCGAAGGCACCACCGACCCGGCCACCCCCGCCGAACGCTAAAGCCTGACCTGTTCAGCCGCCCTGCCTCGTGCGGGGCGGTTTTCTGTGGCGCCCCTCTGACCGTAGGCTGGTGGCTAGACAAAGCGCGGTGTCCTCCTGGCCCGTGCTACGGGTGCTGCTCACTCACGGCACAGCCAAGGAAGACACTGTCTGCAACGCCATAGCGCAGCAGCCTGTCTATTCACCTTCTCGCTTCGCCCGGATTTCACCCCGCACACTGCTGGATTCAACCGGCGTCTGTATGAGCAGGCGCCTTTTCGGGCAAATGCTCTAGACTTGGCCGGTTATGCCGCGTGTCTTTTCAGGAATTCAGCCCACCGGTGAGCCGCACATCGGAAACTATTTCGGGGCCATGCGGAACTACGTCGCCCTGGGCGACCAGTTCGGCAAGAACTCGATTTACTGCGTGGTGGACCTGCACGCGCCCACCAACCCGGCGGCCTTTGACCCGGCCCTTCTGGCGGCGCGCACCTTCGAGATGGCGGTGGCCAACTTTGCGGCGGGACTGGACCCCGAGAAGGTCATCTTTTTTGTGCAGTCGCATGTTCCCGAACACACCGAACTGGGCTGGCTCTTTACCCTGCTGACCCCGGTGGGCGAGCTGGAGCGCATGACCCAGTACAAGGACAAGGCGCAAAAGCTGGAAAGCACCCCGGCGGGGCTCCTGATGTACCCGGTGCTTCAGGCGGCCGACATCCTGCTCTATAAGGCCGACACCGTGCCCGTGGGCGAGGACCAGGTGCAGCACATCGAGCTGACGCGCGAGATTGCCCGCAAATTTAACCACGCCTTCGGCGAGATGTTCCCCGAACCCAAAGCCGTGCTGGCCAAAGACGCCCTGCGGATTCCGGGGGTGGACGGCCAGGGCAAAATGAGCAAAAGCAAGGGTGAGGCCAGCACCCTGGGCATCCTGGAACCGCTGGAGTCGATCTGGCAGAAGCTGCGCGTGGCCCCCACCGACCCGGCGCGCGTGCGCCGCACCGACCCCGGCGACCCCGAAAAGTGCCTGGTGGGCGACTACCACAAACTGTTCAGTGACGGCGCCACACTGGCCGAGGTCTACGAGGGCTGCCGCACCGCCGGGATTGGCTGCGTGGACTGCAAGAAGAAGCTGATGACAGGCATCACCGCCCACCTGACCCCCATTCAGGAGCGCGCCGAGGCGCTGAAGGCCGACCCGGACTATGTGCGCGACGCCCTGGTGCAAGGCGCGAAAGAGGCGCGGGCCATTGCCCTGCCGGTCATAGAAGAGGCCCGCAGCAAGGTCGGTTTCCTGCGGCTGTAAAGGCAGTGACGGCGGCCCTGACCTCTTCCTCGTCCGTTCCGGCACCGCCCCCCAGCGGAGCAGGCGGGTTTACCGTCACGCTGCCGGTCTTCACGGGCACCCTGGCTGAGCTGGCAGCGGGCCTGCGGGCCGGGCGCGTGGCGCCAGGCGAGGTGCCGCTGCTGGCCCTGACGCGCGAGGTGCTGGCCTGGGCGCAGGCGGTGACGGGCGGCACCGGTCTGGCCGACGCCCACCCCGACCTGCTGCCTGGTCTGGCCGGGGTGATCGCCCTGAAAGCGCGCCTGCTGCTGCCCCAGCCCGAGCCTGACCTGCCCCCCGACAGCGAATGGGACGACGTTCCCGACGACGTGCTGGAAGGCGTCGAAGCCCTGGCCGAGCTAGACGCCCTGGTGGGGTTTCTGGCCGCCCGGCGCCGCGAACGCGAGGGCCTGATTCCGGCGCGAGCGGTGCCGGTCACCCTGCCCCGGCGCGAGCGCCCGCCCAACCCCCAGGGCAGCCTGGCCCGGCTGGTGCGCGCCGCCCGCAGCGCGGTGCGGCAGGTCGAGGTGCCGCTGCTGGCGCGCGACCGCCTGACCCTGCAAGGAGCGCTCGAAGCCCTGCGGGCATTTGGCACGCGGCTGCGGACCTTTACTTTCCGTGGGGTGCCGGCCCAGGACTGGGGCGAACGCACCACCTATTTCGCCGCGCTGCTGGAAGGCGTCAAGGAAGGCACCTTCAGCGCGCAGCAGCCCGAGACCTACGGCGAAATCACCGTGACCTCGCACCTGACCGAGGATTGAGGAGGCCCTGACGGCGCGGCCAACCTCCACAGCTGTCAAGGGACCGGTGCGGACACCCAAGACTCAGAGGGAGAACCTGGCTTCTTCTGCACAACTCAAGCGTTCTGGCCGTTAATCCAGATTTGGGCCCACCAACTGCACAAACGATTCAAGCCGATTGGACTTGCGAAGCTCCGCAGGAGCAAGAGCGGACTCACGGCGTACGTGCTCTCCGGCTCTTTGCTAGAGGGTTAACGCCCTGGGCAGCCGGCCGTCTGACCTGGCTCGTGTCACCCTGGCTTACCAGGCATCCGGGTCGGCGTCGGCTTCCTCGGTCAGCAGCCAGAGTTGGCGGCCCTGCGCGGCGGCCTCACGCTGGGCGTCCAGCAGCGCAGTTTCCAGGTCAAGGCTCAGGTGGGGGTGGTGGCTGCGAAACTGGGTATAGCTGCACAGCAGCAGGGCCAGGCGGTCTGGCAGACGCTCGGGGTCGGTCAGCACGTCGTACAGGGCGTCCCAGTTGTGACCGAAGGTGCCCGTGATAGCCAGGCCAGACATCAGGGCCAGCATCAGGCTGGGTTTGTCGTGAACCTGGCCAAAGCTCACCTCCCGCACCCCTATCTGATAGCCCGCCGCCAGGATGCGCGGCTCGTGCGGCGCGACCTGCAGGCCACTGGGCGCCTCGTTGAAGACCTGCATTACCAGCCCCCCGGAGATAGCCGCCGCTCGGACCCGTGAAACAACAGCTCAAGTCGAGCAGCACCACATAAAGAACAGCTCGTCTCGCGCGTGGCGGTTAGTCCCACGCAGCCCGCTGGCAGGCAGTAGGAACCGGCGAAATCCACATGCATCATGGGGCAATCCTCCGAAAGCTGGCGTAGTGGTCGGCGGTGTAGTAGCACTCGGCGGTGCGGGTGACAGGCTGACCGCCGCAGACAACGCGGCGCGCGCCCCGGTCCTGCTCGCCCGGCGTGGGCACGGTGTATTCGCGGTAATACGCGCCGGATTGCCGGGGCAGCAGGCGCTCGCGGTTGCCAAAGGTCACGCCGTCCCTGCTATAGGCGAAAGGACCGCCCCCGGCAATCC
This sequence comes from Deinococcus arboris, assembly GCF_009755355.1. Lineage (GTDB taxonomy): Bacteria > Deinococcota > Deinococci > Deinococcales > Deinococcaceae > Deinococcus > Deinococcus betulae. The sequence continues at coordinate 144,171 of NZ_WQLB01000007.1, forward strand.
GGGTCAGCACCCGCTGACCTTCCGGGGGCAGGTCGGCACGCGCCACCCAGAGCAGACCGCTCTCAGGGTCGCGCCCGGTGCTGGCCGGGGCCGAGGTGCTGGGCGGCCGCTGGTCAGCCGCTGGCCCGGTCGTCTGGAGGGGCACCGGGTCACAGGCCGCCAGCAACGTGGCCAGCAGGAGAAGGGGAAGCACAGGCCTCATGCCGCTCAGTCTAGGAGGCAGCGCCACAAGCCGGGCAGAGGATGGCTTAAGCCTGGGATGACGCCGAGGCGAGCAGACCTGTAGAACTGCAACGTACAGGGGGTGGCTGTGCCTTGTTGCCAGCAGGACAATGCCAGAGGCTGTCATACGGATTCCGTCTGTTTCGTTTACAAATCGGAACAGAACCGATTTGCCAACTCCACGCCCGGAACCCGTTTGTCTCCCACTCGCTCCGCTCGGATTGAATCGTTTGCATAAACGATTCAATCGGAGTTCGTATCACTCTCAGCAATACGACTGGCTCATGGACAGCCCTCATGATGCCCTCTGAAGGCAAGGCGACCTGCTCTCGACTGTTCGGATGGAATTGGAATCCGCTTCTCGCATCAGCCCTCTTCGGCCGCGTGTACCGCTGGCGAGCCTGCGGCAAGACAGCCCTGCCTCTCCGCTGGTCCCAAAAGCGGCGATAGAGTAATTCGGCCGGACCCCCTGACCTCCTTCCCGCCTCCATAAAGCCCAACAGGCTTGAGCCCCAGATGAAAGGAGCCCCCATGAGCATCAAAGCGTTCTTGCTTCAGCAGTTCGAGACGGAACATCAGGCATTTGTGCAAGCCCTGAAAGGCATTCCAGAAGAACAGTTTTCCAGAGCTTCCCCCTGCGGCGGCCACTCAGCGGCCTGGATGGCCCTGCACATTCTCGACTGGACCCGCCTCTACCTTCCGGAAGAACAGGGCGGCGGGCCGAAGGCGACCTATGCCTACCTGGGCTGGGAGAACGAACCCTGGACGCAGGCCCTCAAGGGCGAAGCGGCCATGAGCGAGGCCACGTCGCAAGAGACGATTCTTGCCGCGCTGGAAGCTGCGCTGGCGCAGGCCCGCGAAGGCTACGCCCGCATCCCAGAGCAGGGCTTTGCGCCGGAGTACCAGATTCAGACGCCGTTCGGTGAGCGCGTCCTGAGTGACTCGCTGGCGCGGCAGTTGCGGCATATCGCTTACCACCGGGGTCAGGCCGTGCTACTGCAACGTCAGTTGTGACGGACAGCTGAACGGAGGCGCAACCGGAGGGCCGAGGTCAAAGCCATGCGCGCCGCTGAGCCAGCCTGAGCTACCTGACCTGCTTGCCCATCAGGGTTCACCGTACAGTCAGCTCTGGTGCTTCGTCCAAAAAACGCAGCCTGTCCTGTGACGGTCTGCGTTTCTTCAGTGGTCCTGTTGATGTCCAGCGGGGAACTTCAGGCCAGGTTGCCGTCTGTCATGACGCCCGCCGCGATAAGAGCCAGAATCAGCGCGCCCACAATCACGCGGTACACCGCAAACCCTTTAAAGGTGTTGGTGGAGACGAACTTCAGCAGCCAGCCAATCGCTAAGTAGGCGGTGACAAAACTGACGCCCGCCCCCAGCAGCACGTTGACCAGACCAATCTCGCCAAAAATCAGTTCACGTTCCTGAATCAGGTTCAGTAGCGCCGCGCCGCCCAGCGTAGGGACGCCCAGATAGAAGCTGAATTTGGTGGCGGTGGCGCGGTCCAGGCCCAGCACCATGCCGCCCAGAATCGAGCTGGCGCTGCGGGAGAACCCCGGCCACAGCAGGGCCAGGCATTGCAGCGCGCCGATGAGAAAGGACCGGCGCACCCCAATCTTCTCGATGGCGTCCACGCGCGGCGTCACCTTGCGGCTCTCGATCAGCCAGATCAGCACGCCGCCCACGATCAGCGCCCAGGCAACCACGCTAGGGCGGAACAGATAGGCCTTGATGGCGTCGCCGAACAGCACGCCCAGCACCACCGCCGGAATACAGGCCACCAGCACGCCCAGCCACAGGGTGCGCTGGGTCTGGTCGGTGCCGATGTGCCGCACCTTCAGAAAGTCGCGCCAGTAGTACACCAGCACGCTCAGGATGGCGCCGCCCTGAATGACCACTTCGAAAGCGTCTTTGACGTCTTTGGTCCAGGGCACGCCCATCAGGTTGCCGGTCAGAATCAGGTGCCCGGTCGAACTGATGGGCAAAAACTCGGTGATTCCCTCGACGATGCCGTAAACGATGGCGTACAACCAGTCCATAAGGGGCCAGTGTACGGCCTGATATGGACTTCGTTTCATTACGGCGCAGACGGTGCCTTTTCATCTCTGTCTCTACAACGCGGAGTCCGTCTCTGCTCTCGCTCGCCCTTCTGCGAAGCTCTCCGAGTCTGCTGTGCCCCTTTCCAAGTCCGCTCGGAGTTCATCGGGCATTCTGCTGAATTCAATCGGAGTCTGGATGGCAGGGGCTGAAGGACGTCCATCCGAAGACGCAGACTGAGCGGGTGAGGACCGAAACCTATATTCGCCGCTGGGGGCTGGAACCGGACGGCGAGCCGTTTTCCACCCCCAGCAGCGACCTGTGCCCGGTACGGTGGAAGGGGCAAGCGGCCATGCTGAAGGTGGCGAAAGGTGCCGAGGAGCAGCGCGGCAACCTCTTGATGGTGTGGCTGGCGGGACAAGGTGCGGCGCAGGTGTACCGCCACGGTGGACGCGCTGTCGTTCTGGAAAGGATAGAGGGAGATCACGACCTCACCGCGATGGTCGGGGCCGGCCAAGACGATGAGGCCAGCCGGATTCTGTGCTGGGCGGCGGCGGGGGTGCATCTGCCCCGCCCTGGCCCACCGCGCGAACTGCTGCCCCTACCTTGGTGGTTTGAAGCTCTCGCCGACGCTTCCTCTCAGGGTGGCCTGTTTGCCCAGTGCTGGGAGATTGCCCGGCAACTGCTGGATATCCCTCAAGACGTGCGCCCGCTGCACGGCGACCTGCACCACGGCAACGTGATGCACAGTCCGAGGCGCGGCTGGCTGGTCATTGACCCCAAAGGCCTGCTGGGGGAACGGGGCTACGACTTTGCCAACATACTGTGTAACCCGTCACTGGAGACGGCCGGACACCCAGGGCGACTGGAACGGCAGGCGGGCGTGATTGCGGCGGCGGCCGGCCTGGACCGCGCCCGGCTGCTGGCCTGGGTGGCCGCTTACGCCGGCTTATCTGCGGCGTGGCATCTGGAAGATGACCAGCCCACCGAAGCCGGGCAGACCTTGGACCTGGCGCAGCAGGCCCTGGCCCTCTCCCCTGCACCTTAACTTTCGGGTATACTCTCCGTTTGGGTGCCCCCGTGACCCTCCGCTGCGCGCGCTCGAGCGTCGCGCGCTGCCTGGCCTCCCCTGCGTGGCTGGCACGAGGACGGCAAACTTTTTCCCGAATCAACGCTCCGGAGTTTTCATGTCGTACATCTCCATGAAGCAGTTGCTCGAAGCCGGGGTTCACTTCGGCCACGAAACCAAACGCTGGAACCCCAAGTTCAAGCGCTTCATCTTCGCCGAGCGCAACGGCATTTTCATCATTGACCTCCAGAAGACCCTGAAGCAGGTTGACCGCTCCTTTGACTACATCAAGGAACTGGCCGAGCGCGGCGGCGTCATTCTGTTCGTGGGCACCAAGAAGCAGGCCCAGGAAATCGTGGAACTGGAAGCCCGCCGCACCGGCATGCCCTTCGTGACCAGCCGCTGGCTGGGCGGCATGCTGACCAATTTCAAGACCATGCGCACCCGCATTGACCGCCTGAATGAACTGGACGACATGTTCGAGTCGGGCCGCGTCAATGACCGTCTGAAGGCCGAGCGCATCAAGCTGGCCGCCGAGCGCGAGCGCCTGCAGCGCTTTGTGGGCGGCATCCGCAAGATGAGCCGCCTGCCCGACGCGATCTTCGTGGTGGACCCCACCAAGGAAGTCATCGCCGTGCAGGAAGCCAACAAGCTGGGGATTCCCGTGATCGCCCTGGCCGACACCGACTCTGACCCCGATGTCATTGACTACATCGTGCCCGGCAACGACGACGCCATCCGCTCCATCCAGCTGATCACCCACCGCATCGGCGACCTGCTGGTCGAGGCGCGCGGCGGCGGCGAAGACGTGGGCGCGGCCGATGGCGCCGAGCAGACCGAGGACGCCACCGACAGCATCGAGGCCTAAACAGGGCCGGCAGGGGGCTGTCCGGCGAAGGTGATTTGCCCGGACAGCCCCTTTCTCTAAGCATCCTCAACTTCATCCTTTACAGGAGGCATGACCATGCTGGAATCAATCAAGAAACTCCGTGAACTGACGGGCGCAGGCATGATGGACGTCAAAAAGGCCCTGGCCGACGCTGGCAACGACGAAGACAAGGCCATTGCGCTGCTGCGCGAGCGCGGCATTGCCAAGGCCGTCAAGAAGGGTGACCGCGAAGCCAAGGAAGGCATCGTGCGCTTCAAGGTGGACGGCAACCGCGCCGCTATCGTGGAAGTGAACAGCGAAACCGACTTTGTGGCCCGCAACAGCGACTTCCAGGCGATTGTCGAGAAGCTGGCCCAGGCCGCGCTGGACGCGAAGACCAGTGACCTCGAAGAGTTCAAGAACTTCAGCGTGGACGGCGAAACCGTCGCCACCCTGGTCGCCGCCACCGCTGGCAAGATCGGTGAAAACATCGTCCTGAACCGCGTGGCCTACCTGGAAGGCAGCACCGTGGCCGGTTACGTGCACAGCAACGGCAAGATTGGCGTGCTGGTGGACGTGGACGGCGGCACCGACGCCCAGGCCAAGGACGTGGCCCTGCACGTGGCCGCCGAGCGTCCCCAGTTCCTGACCCGCGACGAAGTGAACAGCACCGACATCGACAAAGAGCGCGAAATCCTGACCAACAAGGCGCTCAACGAGGGCAAGCCTCAGCAGATCGTCGAGAAGATCGTCGAGGGCCAGATTGGCAAGTTCTACTCCGAAAAGGTGCTGCCCGAGCAGGCCTTCGTGAAAGACAACAGCGTGACCGTCGCCAAGTACCTGGGCGGCGCCAGCGTCAAACGCTTCGTCCGCTTCGAAATCGGCGCGTAAAGCGTACCGGGGCCCCTGAAAAGGGGCTTTTTTCTGCGCGGCCCTTCCCTGTTCCTGTCGCCCCGGCAGCCGCGCCCGCTGGCTGCCGGCCTTGTTTGCCCCATTCCTGCCGAGGTGTTCATATGTTTAAGCGCGTTCTACTCAAGCTGTCGGGTGAATTCCTGGCGGGCGAATCCGGTTTTGGTATCAGCCCTGACACCACGGCGGCGCTGGCCCGGCGCATCACACAGGCGCTGGACGGCACCGGGGTCGAACTGGCGGTGGTGATTGGCGGCGGGAATTTCTGGCGCGGCGAGCGCAACGGCAAGGGCATGGACCCCGCCACAGCCGATTACATCGGGATGCTGGGCACCGTAATGAACGCGATGGCCCTGCAAGACGCCATGGAAACCGCCGGACGCCCCACCCGCGTCATGAGCGCCATTCAGATGGCGGCCGTGGCCGAGCCGTACATTCGCCGCCGCGCCATTCGGCACCTCGAAAAGGACCGAGTGGTCATCTTTGGCGGGGGCAACGGCGCGCCCTTTTTCACCACCGACACCACCAGCACCCTGCGCGCCCTGGAAATTGGCGCCCAGGTGGTGCTGATGGCCAAAAACAAGGTGGACGGGGTCTATGACAGCGACCCGCGCAAGAACCCGGGCGCGAAGTTCATCTCTCAGGCAACCCACCTGGAAGTCGTCGAGCAGCGCCTGGAAGTCATGGACGCCACCGCCCTGACGCTGTGCATGGACCGCGGCCTGCCCATCGTGGTGTTCGATCTGTTTCAGGAAGGCAACCTGCGCCGCCTGCTTCAAGGCGAGCGGGTGGGCACGCTGATTCAGAGCTGAGTCCAACTCTGATGAAACCGTTGTTACAAAAGCGGTTTCATCCAAGGGCAACAGCGGCAGACTCCAAGAGCTTCGCAGAAGAGCGAGCAGGAGGACAGCGGGGGTCAGGCGTGGGATGTGTCCATCGCTGCCCCTACAAGTTATCAACGGAGCACTCTGCCCGAGGGGCCGCGCCCGCCAGAAGCGGGCATCCTCAAGGCATCCCCAACCCCGCGCCCGCGGCCCGCGCACTGCCGCCGGCTTCCCATCCTTTACACTGGCCGCACTTCCCGGTAAGGAGACTTCACATGGCTGACATGAAAACCATTCAGGCCGACGCCCGCGAAAAGATGGGCAAGGCCATTGAATCGCTGGAAAATAACCTCTCGGTGCTGCGCACAGGCCGCGCCAACCCCGGCATCCTGAAAAAGATTGTGGTGGATTACTACGGCAGCTCTATGCCCATTGACCAGGTCGCCAGCATCACCACCCCCGACGCCCGCACGCTGGTCATCACGCCGTGGGACCGGGGCGCGCTGAACCCCATCGAAAAGGCCATCCGCGACAGCGACCTGGGCCTGAACCCCAACAACAAGGGCGATACGATTTTCATCTCGCTGCCCATGCTGACCGAGGAGCGCCGCCGCGACCTCGTGAAGAACGCCAAGAACTACGCCGAGGACGCCCGCATCGCCATTCGCAACATCCGCAAGCACACGCTGGATGAGGTGAAAAAAGTCGAGGGCATCGGTGACGACGAGATCAAGCGCGGCGAGGCCGACGTGCAGAAGATCACCGACGAGTACGTGACGCGGGTCGAGGCGACCTTCCAGAAGAAGGAGCAGGAAATCCTAGGGTGAAGGCGCCGCGCGCCGGTTGTGGGTTGTGGGTTGTCGGGTGTAGGCGCGTCCCTACAGCCCACAACCCACGTCCCACAGCCTCCCTGGAGGGGCCATGGAATCCCTGAGCAGCCGCATTCTGACCAGCGTGGTGGGCTTTGCCATCCTGAGTCTGGTGGTGTGGGTGGGCTGGGCGGCGCTGCTGCCCGGTCTGATCGTGGTGGCCATCATGGCGCTGCGCGAATACATCCGCATGCTGGACCGCAGCGACATAGACGTGCGGCGCGTGAGCCTGGGGGTGTTTGCGGCGGCGCTGCTGGTGGCCAGCCTGCCCATGTGGCCGTCCACACCCTGGCCCGGTGGCTCGTGGCGCGAGGCGGTGCTGACTGCGGCGGTGGGCTACTTTCTGGTCGTGGAGGTCATCCGGCCCGGCGAGCGGCCTCTGGAACGCATCGTGTATTCCATCTTCGGGCTGCTGTACATTCCCTGGCTGCTGGGCTACTTTCTGCTGCTGCGCTACAGCCCGGACGCCGGCGACGGCCTGCTGTATCTCGCCTTGCCCCTGCTGGCCACCTTTGCCGCCGATATCGGCGGGTATTTTGTGGGCTACTTTTTCGGGCGGCGCAAACTGGCCCCGGAAGTCAGCCCCGGCAAAACGGTGGAAGGCTCGATTGGCGGGCTCCTCTTCAGTTTTCTAATGGTGCTGGGCCTGACCACCGCCACCCACATCTGGACCCCATTTGAGGCTTTGCTGTACGCCATTCTGGTCGCCAGCGCCAGTCAGCTGGGCGACCTGGCCGAGAGCCTCCTCAAACGCTCTCTGAACACCAAGGACAGCGGTACCAGCCTGCCGGGCCACGGCGGGTTTCTGGACCGGGTGGACAGCCTGCTGTTTGCCGTTCCCGCGACGTACCTGTTTTTGAACATCAGCGTGTTTACGCGGTAAGGGGCGGCGGGGCATTGGTGATGGGTGGGAGGACAAGCAAGGCGGCGGCCAAGGCCGCCTCTTTTGTTGTTCTGCCTGCATAAAGCTTTGAAGTACGTCGGTGAGGAAGCCCAATTCCTGACCCGCACAGGGGTTGTACACAGGTGTTGGTTCTCGATTCTGGTCTCTCTCTGCGCTCACCACCTATGCCCTCGTCTCAGCTGGACGGCCGTCTGTCACGCCAACATCCCGGAGCAGCATCAAGTTGCAAACCTCATGCCTGGAAGGGATTTTGCTCCTGCCCACTCTCTCGCAAAGCTGTCCCGGTCTACGGGGCCGCTGTGCCCGTCCAATGGGACGCAACCGAGCTTGCCAACCATTGCGGCGTCCGGCCCAGTCCTGCCCAGTGCCCCATTCGTCCCTGGCCGCTTCCTCTACCATGCAGGGCAGATGAACCCTTCGGTACAGACCATTTCGGTGCTGGGCAGCACGGGCAGTATTGGCACGCAGACGCTGGACATTGCCCGCGAACGGGGCTACCGGGTCACGGCGTTGGCCGCCGGCAAGAATCTGGACCTGCTGGCGGCGCAGGTGCACGAATTTGGCCCGCAGGTGATCAGTGTGGACGGGTCGGTGTATGACCAGGCCAAAGAGCGCTTCTCGGGCGTGCAGGTGACCGCTGACCCCAGTGAGCTGGCAGCGCTGAAAACGGACGTGGTGGTCAATGCCATGAGTGGCCTGATTGGCCTGGCCCCCACCCGCGCCGCCCTGGAAGCTGGGCAGGCCGTGGCACTGGCCACCAAGGAGGCGATGGTCACGGCCGCGCACCTGATGTGGGCGGCGGCCGAGCAGGGGGGGGGGCGCGTGGTGCCGGTGGATTCTGAACACACGGGCATCTTTCAGTGCCTGACCGGCGAGGCCATAGACGACGTGGCCGAGCTGATTCTGACGGCCAGTGGCGGCCCCTTCCGAGAGGGCCCTGCCGACCTGAGCAGCGTGATCCCCGAGCAGGCGCTGAGGCACCCCTCATGGAGCATGGGCCCCAAGGTAACCATTGACAGCGCAACCCTGATGAACAAGGGGCTGGAAGTCATGGAATGCGCCTCGCTGTACGGCCTGCCCCTGTCGCAGGTGGGCGTGGTCATTCATCCCCAGAGCCTGATTCACGCGGCGGTGCGGTTCCGGGACGGCAGCCTGAAAGCGCAGTTTGGCCCCACGGACATGCGCCTGCCGATTGCCTACGCCATTGATGCCGCGCCAGGCGGGATGACCCGCCCCGGTGACGTGCACGGCGCGCGGCGTGGGCGCGAGGTTGGCCGCCACCTGGGCTGGGCCATGCGCGGCGAGTGGTCGTTCAGCGCGCCCGACCTCTCCCGCTTTCCCTGCCTGGCCCTGGCCTACCGCGCGGGCAAAGCGGGTGGCCTGCTGCCGGTGGCCCTGAACGCCGCCGACGAAGTGGCGGTGGACGCCTTCCTGGCCGGGCAACTGGACTTCCTGGGCATTGCCCGCCTCATTGAGCAGGTCCTGGACGAGACCCCGGCTGGCGCACTGACCTGGGACACCCTGGCCGAGGTGGACGCCTGGGCGCGCACACGGGCGCAGGAACTGTGCGTGGGCGGAGTGCGCGCGTGAACGTCCTGCAAGGCATCGCCGCCGCCCTGACCCCACTGGGGCTGCTCTGGACGCTGCTGATTATTAGTCTGGCGACGTTCATTCATGAACTGGCGCACTATGCCCTGGCCCGGTGGCAGGGAGTGACAGTGAACTCCTTTAGCATTGGCATGGGGCCGGTGCTGCTGCGCCGAAACTGGTACGGCACCGAATGGCGGCTGTCGCTGCTGCCCATCGGGGGCTATGTGGAAATTGACGGCATGTCTCCTGAAGAGGACGGCCAGGGCGGCCACCGCCAGCCCACGCGCGGCTTTGCGGCGCTGCCGGCCTGGGGCAAGGTGGCGGTGTTGCTGGCCGGGCCACTGGTCAACCTGCTGCTGGCCACCACGCTGATGACCGTCAACTTCAGCGCCCAGGGGGTGCCGGCCCCAGACCGCGCCCGCATTGAGGAAGTCGTGGCCGGGTCGCGCGCCCAGACCCTGGGCCTCCAGGTGGGCGACGTGATTACGGCGGCCGACGGTCAGGACATTCCAGAAACGGCGCGTCTGGGAGGCCGCGATGTGGCCGGCTGGGAGGGCGTGCGCGAGGTGCTGACGCAGCCCGGCCCCCACAGCTTTACGGTGGTGCGGGCCGGGCAGCCGCGCGAGGTGAAGTTTGACTGGACCCCCGTGGTGGGCGGCGAGCGGCAACTGCTGGGCATCCGCTACGGCCCGGACGTGCAGCCGGTGAGCGTGGGGACCGCCTTCGTCCGCTCCTGGCAGGTGACTGCAGAGGCCCTGCCGCAGGTGCTGCGCTCCTTTGCCGGGCTGTTCCAGCGCTTCTTCACCCTCGACCTGTCGCGCGACGAGAATGTCAGCGGCCCCATCGGCACCGCCGAGATTGTCAGCCGGGCGGCGGCGGTGAGCCCCTGGGCCCTGCTTCAGGTGGCTATTCTGCTGAACCTGTCACTCGCCTTTTTTAACCTGCTGCCGATTCCGGGTCTGGACGGCGGGCGCATCCTGCTCGTGCTGGTGGGGGCTGTGCGTGGCCGGCCTCTGAGCTTCAGCCAGGAACAGGCCATCAACTTCGCGGGCTTCGCCTTCGTGATGCTGCTGATGGTCTTTGTGGTGGTGCGCGACGTGACCCGGTTTTTTTAGGGTTGTAGGGGGTGGGGTGTAGGTTGTGGGAAGGGCAGCGGCGAACATTCGTTTCCGCTGCCCTTTTCCTACAGCCCCTTCAACACCTCCGCCACGCCCGTCCACCGCAGCGCCGGATACCGCCCATTGTCCAGCAGGGTCAGCTTGGCCTGACCCGTGAACATGTCGTGGAGATACTGCATGCCCTGCCAGGCAGGAAACACCTCGTCGCTGGGGGGCGTGAGGGCGCGGGTCAGGGTGGCGAGGGCATGCAGGCTGCCCGTTCCCCCGGCCCGCAGGAGGCCAAACTGGTGGCCGGTCGCGGCCGAGGCCGCCGCCTGAAGACCGCGCGCACTTTGCACGTCGCCCGCCACCCGCAGCCAGCGGGGCGCCGCAGGGTCCAGGGCCACGCGGGCGGTAAACGCGGCGGTATCGGCCACCGTCGTGAAGTCCAGCGGCTGGTCAGCGTCACCCCAGTACAGCACCCGCCGGAGCCTGGGCAGCACCACCGGGGCCTGCCCGGTCAGCAGGTCGGCGAACATGCCGTTCAGGACCGAGGTGGCCTGGATAGGCACGGCATCCAGGCGCGCCCTGAACTCGCGGCGCAGGTCAAGGTTGCGGTTGCGGCCACCTGGCCGGGTGAAATCCACCGAGAAATCCGAGGGGATGAACCGGGGCACCCCGGCCTCCACCGCCGCGTCCAGCAAGCGGGTCTGCACGTCCACGATCACGGCGCGCAGGCCTGAGAGCGCCGACACCACACAGGCCGCGCCCTCCACCGCCCGAATCAGGTCAGGCACGCGGTCGGGGTTGGCGGTGACGACCTCGGCCCCCGCTGCGCGCAGGGCGCTGACTTTTGCGGGATCGCTTTCAGGGCGGACCAGCACGCGCACGGGGGCGCCCAGGCCCAGCAGTTCCTGGGTGATAAGGCGGCCCAGTTGCCCGGTGGGGCCGGCCACGACGATGGGCGCAGAAGACATGCCGGTTATCCTCCCGGCTCAGGCGCGGCGCGACTGTACGGGGCCACACGGCCTGCTCCCACCCCGGCGGGCAGTTCTCACGGGGCACGGGGGGAGCGGCTCATACAGATGCCGCTGAATTGCAGCACAGCCGAACAGGCGCCGTCAGCGCTTCCAGATCGCGCCATCCGCAGCTGTTCCTGCTCGCTCTCCTGCGGCGCTTGTCAAGCCTGCTGCGCCGCTGTCCAAGTCCGCTCGGATTCCACTCGGCATTCTGCTCGATTCAATCGGAGTCTGTCTGACACGGACTCCGATTGAATCGTTTGCACCGCAGGCCTGCGAGGAGGCGCAAAAGCGGGCTGACGGGCGTGGAGTTGGCAACTCAGTGCCCTCCCAAGTTGTCCGCGTTCCAGCCAGCAGGCCGCCTCACTTCCTCACCAAGCCCGGCTACTCTGCTCCCACCACACGCTCGACCCGGTCGCCCAGGCCCGTCAGGACCTCATATTCCACTGTGCCGCCCCAGGCCGCCACGTCGGTCACCGTCACGTCGGCAGGCCCCCAGAGGGTGGCCCAGTCGCCCACCCGAACCGCCAGCCCCGTCACGTCCACCATCAGCTGGTCCATGCAGATGCGGCCCAATACGGGGCGCCACTGGCCGCCCAGCAGCACCTGGGCGTGCCCGGTGGCGTTCCGGGGGTAGCCGTCGGCGTAGCCCATACCGACTGTGGCCACCAGGGTGTCGCGCGCCGCCCGCCACAGACCGCTGTAACTGACCGTCTCGCCGGCGTAGGCCGTGTGCAGGTGGGTCACGCGCGCCTGTAGGGTCATCACCGGACGCAGCGGCAGGAGGCCGCGCAGGTGAGGCGGCGCAAAGCCGTAGGTCGCCAGCCCCGGCCGGGCGAGCGCCATACCGGGCAGCGCGCCAAAGCTCAGCACGCCGCCGCCGTTGGCCGCGTGGGTCAGCAGGGGTGTGGGCGTGGGGGGCAGCGCCGCCAGCACGGCCGCAAAGCGCCGCAGCTGCTCGTGGGCAAAACTGAGGTCGGGTTCGTCGGCGGTGGCGAGGTGGGTGTACGCGCCTTCCAGCAGCCCGCGCTCGGCCAGGCGGCGGCCCACGGCGGCGGCATCTTCGGGACGGGCCCCCAGGCGGTTCATGCCGGTGTCCACCTTCAGGTGCGCGCGGGCGTGGGGCGGCAGGGCGTCGGCCTCCGGCACCGACGCCACCGGCAGGCGCACGCCCAGGTCGGCCAGTGGTCCCACCTCGTGGGGCATGGGGGGGGTCAGCAGCACCACAGGCCGCCCCAGATTCAGCGCGGCCAGGGCGGCCGCCTCGCGCGGGGTGGCCACCGCCAGGCCCCACACGCCGGGGTGGGCCGCCGCCACGCGCGCCACCTCCTCCAGGCCGTGCCCGTAGGCGTTGGCCTTGACGGGCAGCAGCAGCGCCGCGCCGGCCCGCCCGGCCAGCGCCCCCAGGTTGGCGCGCAGGGCATGGGGGTTGATCACGGCGCGGGCGCGGGCAGAAAGGTCAGGCATCTGGCTCCCGATGCTAGCGCTGCGGCCAGAGGTATCCTTCACGCTAGTCATGCCCAAGCCTTTTGCACATTCCCTGGCCCGCCGCACCCTGACCCTGGCCCTGCTGGCTGCCGCCGGCCTGACCTCTGGCGCCGCCGCGCAGACCGGCGGGATTCTGCCCCTGGTGTCGGTGGGCGAAAAGTGGCCCCAGGCGCAGGAATCCTACGTCATCCGGGTGGCGGCCCAGGACGCCGGGAAATCCCTGGGCCTGGAGGTCTATTCGCCCAGTTTCAACCTGGCCGACTATGTGGATGGCCGCCGGGGCGAGGGGTACTTTGGCGACGAGCTGTACAAGAAGAACGAGCCGTTCGAAACCACCTTCACCCTGACCGGTCCAGGCGGCACCGTCACCGAGCGGCGCTACGGCCTGAACCGCGAGCACACCTGGGAAAGCCTGTTTGCGGGCGGTCTGGCGGCCGGCACCTACACCCTGAAGGTCACGAGTAAGGGCGACGGCAAGAACTCGTTTGCTCTGCGCGTGGCGGCGCCCTTTGCCCTGGAAACCAGCGACTTTAGCGTGAACGCCCGCAGCACCGACGCCGAGCCCCTGCTGGCCGCCCGCCTGAACGTCACCGCCGACTGGGTGGGCAAGACCCTGGCGCTGCAAAACTACGACGTGGACGGCCCGCAGGAGGCCGAGGTCTGGGCGGTGCAGCCGAACGGCACCCGCGTGAACCTGACCCCCAGCGACAACGGCCGCACCGCCACCGATCCTTACGTCATCACGCCGGAGCTGGTGGGCGAGTGGCGCGTGTTCATCCGTGTGCTGGGCACCACCCGGCAGTACAGCAACGCCATTCGCTTTGCCTTCCGGGTGGGTGACCAGTCGGTGCGGGCCACAGTGGGCGGCTTCACCCTGCCTGACACTGTGAAAATTACCAACCAGCTGCTGGTCGAGGTCGTGGACCCCCAGGGCCGTCCGATTCCCGGGGCCTCGTACACGCTGGTCGGCGACACGGTGGTGCGGCCGACGCTGCCGGCCGGGTACGTGCCGGTCAGCAGCGCCTTGGTGGCGGGGACCGGCAACATCGTCTCCCCGACTGAAATCCGGTATCAGCCGGGCTTTAACAAGGTGCGCTTCGTGGCCCGCGCGCCGGAAGGGCAACTCGTGGTGGACGCCGTGGCCCTGTACGGCGACCAGCGCCTGCCGCTGACCGGCGTACCGTTTGAGGTCGCGGGCCGCACCCTGTCCACGCCCGCCACCGTGCCGCTGGCGCCCGGCGACTACCCGGTGACGCCCACCGTCATTCCCGGCAGCACCGTGACCCGCCCGCTGCCTGGCCGCGTGACGGACGCCGCCGCTGGGCGCGTCACCATCGAGTACCGGGTGCGCACGGACCTGACGTTGGTCACGGCCCCTGACCTCCTGAACGCCTGCGACGTCACCCAGCTGACGGCCCTGGCCAAGACCGACTTTCCCTACCGCCTGCCGGGCCGCCTGCAACTGAATCTGCCGGGCGGCTGGACCAGCGACTACCCGCTGGAGGTGGCCGGTGAATTCAGCGGCACCCAGCCCCTGCGCCTGAAAGTTCCGGTGCGGGTCTGCCGCACTGACACCGCCCAGGCCACGCTGGACCCCGTTGGCATTAGCACCACTGGCCAGGCGCGGGTGCGCAGTCCTGGCAGCGCCAACGTCACCCGCACGGTCGAGGGCGGCGCGCGGGCCAGCTTGCAAAAAAGCGTGGAGGCCGCCGCCCAGGGTTATCTGGTCACCCTGGTGCTGACGGTGGACAGCACCCTCGACAACGTCCGCCTGGGGGACCCGCTGCCTGCGGGAGGCGCCCAGCCGGCCGTGCGCGGTCCCCTTCAGGTGCAGGGGCCCAGTCTGGCGAACGTGAACCCCCGATTTGAGGGCGACACCATCGTGCTGACCCGCGTGATTCCGGGCACCTATACCCTGACCTACACGCTGCTGAGCGACCAGCCAGCCGACCGCGTGGTGACTCCACCTGACCTGAGCTGGTAAGCCCACAAGCTGCACATCTTCATGTGTCCCATGTGCTTCTCAGGTAGCCTGCGGCCATGAAAGCCCTCTGGCCTGTCCTCCTGGGGTTCGCCCTGACTGCCTGCGGCGCCCAGGTGGCGGCGCCAGGGGTTGACCAGTTGCTGGGCGCCCCCACCGCCCTGAACGTGGGCGGGCAGGTGCTGACGGTGGGCACGGCCCCCGCCGCCAGTTCGCAGGGGTTTGGGGTGAAGGTGCGCCTGGCCTCGGCGCGCACGCCACTGCCGGCCGTGCGGCTGGACGGGGTGTTTGTGGTCAGCGGCTCGGCGCTCTGGAAGTCGCCCCTGAGCAGCGCCGGGGACGGCCAGGGCAGCGCCTGGGGGCGCAACGTCTCTGCCTGGCAACCCGGCGAACCCGTGCAGGTGGTCGTGCGCCTGAAGGACGAACGCGGGCGCGTGCTGTGGCTGCGCGGTCCACAGACACGGGTGGGCCAAGCGCCTTAGAGCTGTTCTCCGAATGCAGCGGCCAGAGGCTCTTCGCTCTGGCCGCTGCATTTTGCCTCACTTAACCCCGCTGCTCGCAGGGCAAGAGCAGCTCCTGTTCTCAAAGACGCCACCAAGCCCCACCTGCTGACCTCAAGGAAGGAGTGGGAGACTGCTCTCTGCTAGCTGTCTTTAGTGGTGTTTGAGGACTTTCCTCAAACGAAGGAAGTGGGCGGAGCGGTTCATCCGGATTCCGCCTTATTGCAGCACAGCGAAGAAAAGCACCGTCTACGCTTCCATATCGCGCAATCCGCATCTGCTCCTTCTCGCTCTCTCACGGAGCTTTTCGAGTCTGCTATCCAGCTTTCCAAGTCCGCTCAGATTTCACCCAGCATTCTGCTCGATTCAATCGGAGCCCGTATCACTCCAGCAGATGCAGTGCCCTCTTCCTTGCTGCAACAGCACACCGCCGTGAAAAGGAGGCCGCACCCGCTGCACATCAGCAAAGACTCGCGCGGCTGTGTCGTGCCACAGGCCACTCACTTCAGCGCACCAGGCTCCCCTGCTCCCCCAGACTCACCACGCCGTCGCGCACATTCAGGTGGTGATTCGCTTGGGCGGCCACGTCGCGGTCATGGGTAATCAGCACCACCGTGCGGCCTGCACTGGCCGCTTCTTGCAGCAGGGCCAGCACCCGCTCGCCAGTGCGGGTGTCGAGGTTGCCGGTGGGTTCGTCGGCCAGCAGCACGCTAGGGTTGCCGGCCAGGGCGCGGGCAATCGCCACCCGCTGCGCCTCGCCGCCCGACAGCTGCCCCGGCAGATGCGACGCGCGGCCTTCTAACCCCACCAGCGCCAGCAGTTCGCGGGCGCGGGCACGGCGCTCTTTGGGCGAGTGGCCCGCCAGGGCCAGCGGAAACTCCACGTTCTCCAGCGCACTGAGAATCCCCACGAGATTGTGGTTCTGAAACACGAAGCCGTAGTGCGCCAGCCGAAAATCGGCGCGCGCGGCCTCCCCCAGCGTGGTCAGGTTGGTGCCGCCTACCTCCACCTGCCCCGTGGTGGGGGTCTCGAAGCCCGCCAGCAAATTCAGCAACGTGCTTTTGCCGCTGCCCGACGGCCCCACCACCGCCGTGAGCCCAGGGGCAAAGGTATGGCTGAAGGGCACCAATGCCTGCACTTGGCCGTCGCCACTGGGATAGACACGCGAGAGGTTCTGCACCTTCAGGACGGGAAAATTGGCGGTCATCTCAGACCCTCCCGAGGGCTTCAGTAATGTTCAGGCGGCTGGCACTGCGCGCGGGCAACAACCCCGAGAGCAGGCCCAACAGAAACGAGATCCCCAGCGCCAGCAGCGTGAGGCGCGGGGTCAGGGCCGCTGCATCAATACCGGCGAGGTCCTGCGTGTACAGGTTGACGCCGGCGATTCCCAGCAAGCCCAGCAGCACGCCGCACACCCCACCCACCAGTGACAGCAGCAGTGATTCGGTCAGTACCAGCGCGCGCACAAACGACGGCCGGGCGCCGATGGCGCGGAGGGTGGCGAACTCGCGGGTGCGCTCGAACACGCCCATCATGACGGTGTTGGCCACCGCCAGGCCGCCCACCACCAACGCAATCAGCGAGATGCCAAAGCGCACGGCGTCACTGATCCTGAGCGCCCGCTCCACAAAACTGAGGAAATCCGATTGCGTGGCGGCCTCCAGATTCAGCCGCTCGGAGATGCGGCCGGCCACAGCGCGGGCCTCACGCGGGTTGTTCAGCTTGACGGCCACCAGCGACACGCGGTCCTGTGCACCCTCACTGGCCTGCAACGTGGTCAGCGGCAGGAAAATGAAGTTGTCCACCAGTCCAGATTCGGGGGCCAGCACGCCCACCACCTTGACGCTGGAGCGGCGGTTGAGGTTCAGACGGCTGCCCAGCCCCAGGTTGAGGTTCTTGGCCGCTTTGGCCCCCACCACCGCCGCGCCGGCCGGGTTGTCACTCGCCTGCAGCGTGCGGCCCTGCGCAACCTTCGAGTTGGGAAACACCGCGCCAATCCCGCCATTCTCGGCCGGTAGGCCGTACAGCACGGCGCTCTGAGTGGGGTCCAGGCTGCCGCGCACCGCCATGATGACTGGCGTGACTGTCTGAATGCCTAGGTCGGGGGCCAGCGCCTGCAGGTCCTGTACAGTCTTTTGCGGCAGGTTGGGGTGCATGGCCAGGCCCTGCGACAGCGGCGTCAGACTGACCTGGATGTCCGGGCCAATGCCGCCCAGTTCGGTGACAAACACCTTGCGGATGCCCTCGCCCAACGATAGAAAGATGACCATGCTGGCCACCGCCACCGTGATACCCAGGGCGGTCAGAAACGTGCGCACCCGGCGCCGGGTCAGGCCGCGCCAGGCCAGTCGCCACAGGTCAGTTGGGGTCATAGGGTGCAGGCTACGCCCCTAGAGGCGGGACAGGTGGCACTGAGGGGCCCGGTTTCAGGCGGCAGGCGCTTTTCGCAGCGGCTTACTCTAGGCTCTGCACCTCAAACCAGGCAGTCTGGGCTTGCACAGCGAACGAGGACTGAGCGAAGTCGGCCAGCGTATAGGGCGCTTCGGCCACTGGGCTCAGGTCCAGATACACGAGCGGACCACTGAACAGCAGGGCAATCCCATGACTCAGGACCACATTCGTTCCCGGTTCCTCCTGCACCCGCAGGAGGCTCACGCCCTCCAACTTTAAGGCCAGCGAACACCAACCTGAAGCGGCCTCCCGGTCCTGCACTTCTAGGACCAGCATGAGCTGTAAGAGGCTGTCCGGGTAAGTCAGTTCTGCGCGCTGGATCAGGCCGTCGTAACACCTCCAGTGGCGTTCCAACAAGGCAGAAGCGGTCTCGGGGGTCAAGCGTTGCACCGCTCAAGTCTCTCACTCTGGAGCAGGGCTCAACTGCTCTCTTGCCTCTTCGGGGGATTTCCTCACCAGCAGCCCGTAAGGTTCCCGCATGCGCCTTGCTCTCCTGGCCCTGCTGTGCGCCGCCTCGGCGAGTGCGCAGACGCTGTTGCCCCTGGATTCCCGCCCCGCCACGCGGGTGCTGCCCGCCCTGATCGCCGGACTGCGCGGCGGAACGGCCCTGGTACCCCCGGCCGCCTTGCTGGGCACCGCCACCACAGGCGCCGACCCAGCGGCCCTGACCACCTGGCTGGCGGCCCAGCCGGCCACCGGCTCCCTGGTGGTGTCGCTGGACGCCCTGGCCTACGGCGGGCTGGTCCAGTCACGCACCAGCTCCCTGAGCGCACAGGCGGCGCTAACCCGCCTGGACCCACTGCGCACCTGGACTGAGCGCACGGGCCAGCCGGTGTACGCCTTTATCACGCTGCCGCGCGAGCCGGACGCTACCAACCGCGCCCGCAATCTGGAGGTGGTGCGCGCCGTGATGGACTGGGCGCGGGAAGGCCGTTTCAAGGAACTCCACGTCACCTGGGACGACGCCCTGCCAGGCAGCCCCGCCCCGAAAGAGGGCGCCGCGCTGGCCGCCCAGGCGCCCGCCAACGTGCGCGTGTACCCCGGTGCCGACGAGGTGCTGTCCATGCTGACCGCCCACGCCCTGGCCCCTGAACCCGCGACGGTGCGCCTGGAATACAGCGACCCCAAAGCCGCCGAGGCCGTGATGAAATACGAGGGCATTCCTCTGACCCAGAGTGCCCTCAACCACGCTCAGGGCAGCGGCTTTGCGGTGGTGCCGGGTGCGGCCGACCTGACCCTCTACGTCTACAACGGCGGTGACCCACGCCGGGCGGCGCTGCGGGTCAGTGCCCTGCTGCGCGCTGGTCCGGTGGCCGTGGCGGACGTGGCACAGGTCAACTTAGGCAACACCCGCTTCTGGAGCGATCTGCGCACCCTGCGCCAGCACGCCAATCTGCGCGCGCTGGCCGCCTGGGGCACGCCCGGCAACAACCTGGGCACCGCCCTGGCCCACGCGAAGCTGAGCCTGCGCGGCGCTGACCCGCTGCGGCAAGACGCCCTGCTGGCCCGCGAGTTTGCCAACGACGTGATTTACTCGGCCCAGGTGCGTGCCCGCCTGCGCCAGCTGGTTCCCGAGGCTGAACTCAGTACCCCGCGTGGACAGGCCGCACTGCAGGAAGCGGCGCAGGGCTTCTTCCCCTTGCGCATAGGCAACACCTATACCCTCAGCGACGCCGAACTGCCGTGGGGCCGCTCGTTTGAATGGGACTTCACCTTAGACGAGAAACGGTAAGAGGCCGGCACCGAAAGCAGCGACCTCCCTCTGCGCCTGCCCTGCATGTGGAGGGGGCTTATACGGACTCCGATTGAATCGAGGATTCTGCTCGATGAAATCCGAGCGGAGCGAGAAGGAACAGATGCGGATTTCGCGATATGGAAGCGCAGACAGTGACTTGCCGGCTGTGCTGCAATTAAGCGGAATCCGTCTC
>NZ_WQLB01000070.1 GCF_009755355.1 Deinococcus arboris
AGAAGGTTCGCACGGCCTGCACCTTGGCCAACCCCGGATATCGCCGGTTCAGGGGCGCGCGGAACACCACCAGATCGCCTGGCTGGAGGGGTGGCGTGTCGCGCGGAGGCATGAGGCATTGTAGGCGTCACCATCATGGGATGCGCTGGCACAACAGAGAGACGCTGTGGCGAATTGAACGTGCAGCGCCAGTTCATGGCCCAGCAACAATCGTGATTCTGGGGGACAGTGCAACAGGTCGCCCTCGTAGTGCTTCCTGAGAACTGGCGTTCAGCGAGGAAGGGTCGTTCCAAGCACACGCGTCTTCGGGTTGAAGTAGAGGTACTTCCCCGTGGTGCGGTTTCTTAGAGCAATCCAGTTCCCGCTTAATTTCAATTGATCCACCCATTGGTACGTGTCTGCGGGAAAGTACACGAGAGCGCAGGTGTTCTTCTTCGGGTCCAGCACAAACACGCCGCTCTTGAAGCGGGCGATGTAGGTGAGGCCGCCCGTCGTGAGGCGGGCCGTCTGGGACGCACTGGCAGGCCCGCACCACGAAGAGGGCGCCGCCAATGGCTGCACCGAGACAAAGTTGACTCGCCCACTGTTGATGGCGCCGTACTTCTCGGTCCAGGCGCGAATCATGTCACCGTCAGGGTCTTTGGCAATGGGTTTTGGAAAAGCCGGATTCTTTTCAACTTTGCTGACCATAAACGCCAGCAGCGCAGCATTCGCCGGTTCAAGTAAGGCCGGGTCGTACTCCACTGTATTGGCACCGGGCGCGCCGTAGATTTCCGAAATAGAGGCCGTGTAGGTGCGCTTCCGGCCAGTGTCATACAGCACGAAATATTGCCCACCAGCCGCATTCCCATAAGCGCCGTAGTTCCACAGCAGCTCGGGGCTGCCGTCCCGCTTGGCGTCAGCCAGGGCGATGGTGGGGGCCGTTTGATCCATGGCCTGCCGCGTCTCGGCAGACCACGCGACAACGTAGATCGTCCCCACTTTTTTTAGCAGTGACACGGTGACATCACCCATGACATAGGCCCTGGACAGCACAGCAATGAAGTCACCCTGACGGGTGGTCAGCGCGCTCACCGCCATCACCGACGTGCCCAGTGTCCGGGCCGCCACCGCCTTGGCATCCAGGGCCAAAGCGGCGCTGCCAGTCATGAGCGCTGCCAGGCAAAGAAGGTGTCGCATGGGCCGCACTGTAACCCAATCATTCACATGGCGGTTGCGCACAGCAAGCAGAAGACCTAAAAACTCATTTTGCAGTCGTCAATGTGCTGTCTTAACTCTTCATGGGACTTGAACCTGGCCGTGCTTTGAATCAGCACATGAATGAGACGCCGGGCATAGCCGTCAAACCGGCCCACGTCGGCCGACGTAACTTTGGCCTGCGAGCCGTGTGAAACCCCGCTCCGGAGCTTATAGAGCTTTTTGAAGTCCTCGCGGATGCGAATTCGTTCCTCGCGGTCTTGGCCCAGCAGCACAGCCAGCCCCTCGGCCAGTTTAACGGTGATATTGTCCTGCGCCCGAGTCCCCAGGCCAGCCTCGATGCTAGTGGCCAGGCTAAGCAGTTGGTTGTCCAGTGAACTCTGGGCCTGATAGTTGCCAAACCAGTACACCGCTGCAAACAGGACGGTTTGCATTGGCGTCAACTGGTCCTGCTTCAAAAAGGTAGAAATATCATCCAGGCCCACCGCCTGAGCAGAGGCGTACCAGGCCGCATCCAGAACCAGCGACTCGTCGGGGCCGGCGTAGTGCCCATGTTCCAGGGCCTTGGTGCCGTGTTCGTTGACGACCAAAAAGCGCCGAAACCGCTTGCGGTTCTCGCCAGAAAACAGGTCAAACTGCACATGCTGGTCGGCAAACTGTGAGCGACTCACGGTGTAGCGCAGGACGTTCAAAACCCCCAGCGCTGCCTGCTGGGCCAGCTGGGCGGCCCGCTCCTGGGTTGCGTGAGTTTCGTAGTGCAAGCAGGTCACATCGTCATCCAGGGGCAGGAAGACTTCTTGGAGCTCCAGGCGAGGGTGCGCCGCCATGTCATCAGCCCATCTTTTGCGGTAGGCGGTGTCACCGTACTTCACAAACTGCACGTGGCCGATGGAGAGCTTGTCCAACTTCAACTCAAGGCCGTAGACCGGCATCACCACAATCTGCTTCGGGCAAGGAGCCTGGAAGTCCGCTCTGAGTGCTGCAAACCGCTCTTCAAGTGTCTTCTTCGCCGCTCCATTTCTCTCTTCTATGATCCATTGGTCAAACATGTTGAGGAGTTCATCCCAGGCGTAGCGGGTGCTGTACTTGAGAGGGCCGTACAGGTCGTCCACCAGCTTTTGAAGCTGCCGGCCCTGCTCCGCCGGCAGGTAAAAGGGGGGCAACGATTCGTAACTGATTTCCCCATCTTCTCCCGTCGAAACCTCAGTCAAGGCCTGGGCGAGCGCAGTTAACTGCGGAGGAAACTGAGCGAACCCTGTAGTCTGGGCAGTTGGGGTCATGAACACCTATGGTAAGAGGTCTACGGCGGCGGGCCACCGTACGGTTGTAGCCGCGGGGCAGCATTGCCAATTGCGCAAACAGGAGACATGTGGCCTACACCCTTGATGCAGCTCCTGCCGACTTCAGCCCTGAACTACAGGGAGATACCCAGCGCTTGCGCCACCGCGCCCCAGTGACTCGCAAACGCCACTTCGGGCTTGGACACTCCATTCTCCTTCTGGTGTGCGTGCAGGAGTCCGGCGGCCTGCGGCGTGCTGCTGGCCGTCAGCAGCAGGCTGCCTGAATCGCCGGGCTGTTGAAAAGGCTGCACAGAACGAACACGGATTTGATTCTGGAACACGCTCCCGTTAACTCTGACGTTGGCCGTGAGTGAATCAATCTCCGCTGTGGTCCGTCCGGTGCTGGCGCCAACTTTCTGGACAGCTGTACCTACGTCATACCAGCGTGCGGGCGTGACGTGGCCTGCAATGCCCCGGACGGCCCCTACAGGTATCCCCGACGGCTCCAACCGGGCCAGCCCAGCATCAATGGTGGTGGACAGAGCACCAAACGGCACGTCGCTGTAGCTGCCACACTCGTACTGACCGGCCACCTGCCAGACACCGCCCAGTTCGACTTCCACCGCGTCACCTGTCGCGGCGGCACCCAGCACATGTTGGTTGGTCAGCAGCATCGGCCCATTGGCGTGACCAACGGTGGTCGCCAGGGTGCCTGTCCCCTGGCCACCCTGAAGCCGCACCCGCTGCCCACCTTCCAGGAGCGGCACAGTCGTAGAGACTGATGTTCGCTGCGCGCTACCGAGCGACATTTCAATCACCAGTCGGGGCAACTGGCGCTCATCTGAGGAGTTGAGCTGAATCGTCTCTCGGCCTAGGAGAATCTCCGACAGCAAGAATGTCCCGATTCCGCCGCTGAGTACCTGATGAACGCCTACAAAAATCTCCAGAGGCGAGAGAGCCAGCTGGTCAATCGTCAAGAAGGCGGCCTCTTGTTCCCCCACGCGCGTGGTGCCTGCGGCGACGAACCACGCCTCTTCGGAAAAAGTCGCCGTGAGTTCTTCTTTCAGCTGGTAACTTGGCGCTTCAGGGTCAAACGGAAGGCCATTCTCAAAAAAGTTGGTCATGTCGGCAGCCTAACCTTTGGCGCTGAAATACCGCAGGAAGTGCCACCCCACCCGCCGCGAAAGGTTATTGCTTAATTGCTCCCCGGCTGGCGCACCGGGCGTGCCCGTCGAGGGTGTAGTGCCGTCCACCGTTGTCAAAGTGTTCGACCAGCTGTGCCATAGGGGCCTCCGCCTGGCAGTGTAA
>NZ_WQLB01000071.1 GCF_009755355.1 Deinococcus arboris
CTCCGTCCCGGGCGGTCCTGGAACAGGAACTGGGCCTCTTGAATCAGGCGGCGCAGCGGATCTCACGTGACCTCGGCTACACGCGGGAATGGCAGGGCGACCCGGCGTTCTTTCTGCAGATTCTGGAAAGCGTGAATATCCTGGCGTTCACGGAGGCGTCCTCGGTCGGCAATGATCTCGTGAATTATCCCATCTAAAGAGGCGGGCAACCACATCCGGGAACGGGGCCAGACCAGACGGCTTCCGCTTCATGACGGCGCAGCGGAAAGAAGGGCAACAGCGGCGCTTCTATAACGCAGCATCTGTCTATTTTCCTTCTTGCTTTTGATTCTGCTCCGCCGCTTGCTCAATGCGCTCGGATTCCACCCAGCATTCTGCCCGAGGTTGGTCGGCGTCTGTCTCACAGCGGCTGCCAGTTCCATTGAGGGGCCAACAACGCCCCTCAACTCCAGTTTCGCCGCTGTCTCTGACAGAGACTCATTGTGTTCGCCTTACCGTGATTGAGGATCATCACACTCAACCACGCTGAGTTCCGCTGTCAGAGCGCGCTCCAGTGGCCTGGGGGCAAACCGTGTTGCTCCCGCACCTGCTGGGCGGCCAGCTGGTGAGCCAGGTCGTCACCCGCCTCTTGCTCAGCCCGCAGATCGTGGAGTCGCGCCTGCCACGCCACATTGGGGGCGGCCTGAAGCAGCGCCTCGGCCTCGTCTAGTGGTGCCTGCGCGTCTTCCCTCCGCTTCAGCGCCAGCAGGATGGCGGCTTCTTCCAGGGCGCGCAAGGCGAGCAGATGCGCGGGAAAGGCCCGCCCGTCCCTGGTCAGCGCCAGCTCGGCCAGCGCGCCCTCCAGCTGGCCGCCCAGACGCAGGGTCCGGGCCTGCAAGACCGGAAAGAATCCCAGGAGCGCGCTGTGGTCGGGGCTGTGGGTGCGGTGGGCATGGGCATGGAGCCGCGCGGCCAGGTCCAGGTCACCCGAAAGATGCGCCACCATGATCTGACTGAACAGCAGGGCCACCCGCTCGCCGTGGTTGGCGTCCAGACGGCCCAGGTGCTGCTCGCCGCGCGCGACACTCGCCTGGGCCGACCCTACTTCACCCAGTTCGCACTGCACCCGCGCCAGTTTCGCCAGACTGGAGCCGGCCCGCAGCAGGTCGCCCCGGCGCAGGTGCAGGGCCTCAGCACGTTCCAGATGCGCCGTGGCCTCACGGGGGGAGGCGGCACTGAGGGCCAGCCCCAGCCCTTCCTGGGCCTTGGCCTGCCATTCCAGGGACGCGGCGCGCTCGCCCAGGTCAGCGAGGCGGCGCAGATGGTCACGCACCTCCGCGTGGTGGCCACGGATGTAGGCCACCAGCGCCAGCCCCTCGGTCAATTGGGCCTCAACCAGCCACGTCTCACGCCCAGGCTCAGCGGCGCGCAGGGCTGACAGGCCGGCCTGCACTGCCGGCTCTATCTGCTCCACGTCGATCGTGGACTCGACTGCCCGGTAGGTCTGCATAAAGGCGGTCGCCCGTTCCAGTGGCGTCACGGCCCGGTCGTGCAGGGCGCGCACTGCGTCTGCGTGGCCAGGGTCGTCCATGTTGGCCAGCACTTCCGCCCGCAGCGCCAGCGCCCCAAAGGCCGCCCGCTCGTCCACCGGCCCAAAATGTTCGGCGGCCTGGGCAAAATACTGCGCGGCCTCGACCTGACGTGCGGCGTGCCAGGCCGCCTGACCGGCCTGCAGCAGCCACGGCGCCGCCTGCGCCGCGTCGCCCCCGGCCAGCCAGTGCCCCGCCACGCGGGCCGGCGCGGCGCGTTCGCTCCCGCCCATCACCCGCGCCGCCGCGCGGTGCAGCAGCCGGCGCACACCCTCGGGGATTTCCTGCCGCAGGGCCTCGGCCACCAGGTCGTGTTCAAACCGCTCGCCCACCACAATCTGCGCCGTTTCCAGTTCTTCCCAGGCGGCGGCCACATCCAGCAGCGGCGCGCGCAGGGTCTCGGCCACCAGTTCCAGGTCAAAGTCGCTGCCCAGAATGGCGGCGGCGCGGGCCGCCTGAAGAGCCGGCGCAGAGAGGCGACCCAGCCGCCCAGAGATCACCGCGCCTGCTTTTTCAGGCAGGGGCAGCGCCTCGGGCAACGTGCCTGTCTGGGCCTGCGCCTCATGGAGGCTGCGCACCGTTTCCAGCAGCAGCAGAGGGTTGCCCCCGGTAAACCGCCTCAGCCGCTCAGGCAGCTGCGCGTCCAGGGGCAACTCCAGCTGTTCCAGCAGGCCCTGAACATCCTCTTCGCCCAGTGGCCCCACCTCAATGAGTTCGACCAAGCCCCCACTCACCAGCGCCTGAAGCATGCCAGTCAGCAGGGGCGAGAGTTCACCTTTGCGGAAGATGTGGATGGTCCGGTACGGGGCGTCGGGCTGCCCCCACCCCAGCTGGGCGAACACAAATCCGCCCGCCTCCACACTGGCCTCGTCCATAAACTGCACGTCGTCAAATACCATGTGGCGCAGGCCCCGCTGCACCGCCGCACCCAGCACCTCGACCTTGGCACGCCAGAACCGCAGTTTCTGCTCCTCAGAGACGATAGGTTCGGGGGTGCCGCCCAGGCCGGGCAGCAGACGCGAGAGTTCCTCGCGTATCCAGGGGGCCAGAGGCAGGTCTGGATACGCGGCAAGCACCTGCCCGTAGGTCCGGGCGTGGGTGGCGTACAGCAGCCCCGCGTCGCCCGGCCGGCCCTCAAAACGCATGCCGCCGCCGTGGGCTGCCAGAAAATCAAGCGCCAGGCGCGTTTTGCCGGCGCCCGGCTCGCCGGTCAGGATGATGCCCTGACCACGTTCCCACGCGGCGGCCATACGCGCCCAGACATCGGCGCGGCCCACCAGCACGGGTGGGCGGCGCACCGCCAGCGGAATGCGGGCGGCGGCCGGTGCTGCAGAGGGCGCCACCGAGCCCCGGTCAATCAGGCTGGCCAGCTCGCGCGTCTCGGGCAAGGGGGTGACCCCCAGTTCGCGCGACAGGACCTCCTGGCAGCGGTGGTAGGCCTTCAGGGCCGCTGGGCGGTCCCCGGCCAGGTAATGCAGGCGCATCAGCCGGCGCCAGGCGTCCTCGGACAGTGGGTCAAGGTCCAGCAGACGCCGGGTCAGGTCCAGTGCACCGTCCAGGGCGCCGGCCTCCTCGGCCTCGGTGGCGCGCCGGGCCAGGTGTCCGGCGCGGGCCAGGTCCAGGCGCTCACGCCAGGCCAGCAGCCACTCGGCCAGGTCGGGCTGCTCGTCAAAGCCCAGACCGTCCAGCAGCGGTCCGCTGGGAACGTCGGCGCCGCCCTCCTCCCAGCCCTGAAGATCCAAGGCGAGGGCCGGCCCCAGTGCTACCGCTTCACCCGCCTGCACCAGCCCTGGGTCATGACTTTTGCCTATGCGGCGCAGCAGATGAACCAGATTATTCCGGGCGGCTGCCTCGGGCGTGTCAGGCCACAGCAGCCCGGCCAGCCGTGAGCGCGAGGTCGGGCCTTCCAGCGTCAGGTAAACCAGCAACGCCAGGGTGCGCGCCTCGCAGCGGACCGCCTGCCCGGTCGGGTCTAGAAGGCGCGGTTTGCCGAAGGCCAGAAGCTGCCAGGGCGCGCTGTTCATGATTTCTTATGATAACAAGCCTGCCGCAGAAAGAGGGGCAAAGCCTCGGCTGGAGGTCTGCACCGGCTGCGACCTCCTCT
>NZ_WQLB01000073.1 GCF_009755355.1 Deinococcus arboris
GGCCAGGGTCACCCCTCACTGTGGCCGTTGGCGAGCGGTCATTTCGTTCTCCCAGCGCAGTTGAGGCCATGACCCTTGGCCGCTCTGGGTGCTGCTGTGCTCGTAGTCAGGCCCTTTCCTCTTCTCCGAACGGGGAGAACTCCGGAGCAGCGCGCGGGAGACAAGCAAGCTCTGGGCGTGGCGTCAGCAAACCCAGCTCTGTTCTGGCTGGCCAACAAAAGCGACAGAACCCGCCTTACGCCTTCTTCAGCAGGATGCTTTTCAGGTACAGGCTTTCCGGCACGCTGAGGAGGTGGGGATGGTCGGCAGGCTGATAGGTCACGGCCAGCACCTCGGCGTCGGTGTCGGCCTCGGCAGCAGCCACGCGGGCCGCGTCCAGCAGGTCATCCCCGCGGATGTAATGGGCGCAGGTACTGACCAGCAGGTGCCCGCCGCTCTCCAGCATTCGCAGGGCGCGCGCCGCACCGTCGGTAAAGATGCGCTTGGCGCGCGGCACGTCGTCGCGGCGCTTGGCCAGGGTGGGCGGGTCAAGGACAATGGCGCCAAAGCGGCGCTTTTCTTTTTCCAGCGCGGCCAGCTGCTCCAGCGCGTCGCCCCAGCGCACCCCCACACCCACGCCGTTGGTCCGCGCCGCGCTCTCCAGGGCGCCCAGCGCCACACTGTCCTTGTCAATGGCCACCGCCTTTGCCCCGGCCTTTGCGGCGTGCAGGCTGAATCCCCCGGTGTACGAGTACACGTCCAGAAAGCCAGCGCTGGGCTGCACCAGCGACCGCATCAGGCGGCGGTTGTCCCGCTGGTCCAGAAAGAACCCGGTCTTCTGGGCGTCCATCGGGGCAAAGTTCAGGGTCAGGTCATCTTCAAAGAACTCCACGCGCGCGGGCACCTCGCCCCACAGGGGACCGCTGACCGGGTCCAGGCCCTCCTTGCGGCGTTCACCCGTGTCGCTGCGCTCGTAGGCGCTGGCAGCCCCCGTCTCCTCTTTCAGCGCCCGCAGAATCAGGTCGCGGTGACGCTCGACGCCGGCATTGCGCAGCTGCACCCCCAGCACGCTGCCGAACTGGTCGGCCACCACACCGGGCAGGCCATCGGCCTCGGCGTAGAGCACCCGCACGCCATCGGTGTTCAGGATGCGGCCGGCCCGCCGCGCCAGGGCGGCCTTCACGCGGCTGCGGTAAAACGCCAGGTCAACGGCCTCGTCCTGCCAGGTCAGCAGGCGCAGGGGCGTAGCGCCCTGCGAATTAAAGTAGCCGCGCGCAATGACTTTCGAGGAATCGGGGCCGCGCACGTTCACGACCTCACCTGCCTGAATGCCGTCGTCGGCGCGGGCGATGTCGCCGCTGTGGCCAAACGGGTAGCGCCCGGCAATGCGGCGCACCGCCTGAGGTTGCAAGGTGACGGTGGGAGACTTCTTCACCTGCGCAGGGTAATACGGATAGGGAGCGAGACAGAAACGCAGCGGCGACACCGCGCTGAATAAAAAGGGGCCCGCTGAGTCCAGGGGTGACCTTGGAGGCCTCAGACGCAGGCCGGTCACGTCGCAGTCAAGCGCCTCCAGGGGCCGGGGAATGGTCAGCGAAAACAAGCCGTCGCCATGTCAAACGGACGTCACAGCGACAGCTTGCTGCCGAATCCTTGAGGCGCCGCCGCTCTGAGGTACTGTCCCCCTCACCGCAGCACGACCTGCACCCTCCTTCTTCCTGAACAACTGGAGAATCTGGGCACACCACAGCCAGCCGCCGACCACAACACGAAATAGGTTCTGTACCGAGGCTCCGACCGCTCAAGATGGACAGAGACTCATCCGAGGCTGGGCTGGCCCGGCCAAAAAAATCATCAGATTGGCGTCACTCGCAGCCGCCATCTTGCCGCATGCGTGTTTTTCTGAATCTTGCGCTCCTGACAGCTTTTTCTGCCGCCAGTGCGGCGGTGCCCGCACCTCTGAACGGCATCTGGACACTGACGGGGTTCACGGTCAATGGCAAGGCCGTCAAAGCCCCCGAACCGACGCTGGTGATCGTGGGCAACCGGGTCAGCGGCCGGCTGGGCTGCGGCTCGTACCAGGGCACCATCTCGGCGGGCAACAACGCGGTGAAAGTCCAGGTCGTGCCTGACCCGCCCCCCGCTAACGTCAAATGCCTGTACGCGCTGCCTAGCGACTACCACGGAGCACTGAACGCCGTGACCGGGTACGCCATCACGCAGGACACCCAGCAACTGGTGCTGTTCTCCAAGACGGGCCGTCTGACCTTTCAGCGCATCGGGTACGTCACGCCCGCCGGCAAGTAAGACGCGGGGGCGGTGACTCGGGGTTAGCCTCTCAACGGGCCCGCACAGCGGCGCCAGCAGAGGAGCAGCCACACCGGAAGGCAAGCGGTGGACAGGCGTGTCTAAGAGCACCGCACGCCCATATCACACAGCCGCCCAGGACGCTCCCGTCTGAGCTTCGGGGCGGCAGCTGGGCAGTGGAGCACCGCTCTCTCAACGTCTGACCAAGACAGCGTTAGGCGCACCGCTGGCCTGCGGGCGGTATACCGACCTGTGACGTCCTCTGCGGCACTCAAACCCATGCCGGTCTGGCTGCGCCTCACCGGGCTGCTGACGTGCTTCCTGCCGCTGCTGGCCTACATTGCCAGCGCGCTGCGCACCCAGAGCCTGGGGGAAGTGGTGGGTGGCCTGCTGTTCATACTGATTCTCAGCTTCTTTGTGGTGCTGCTGTTTCTGGTGCCGCTGGTGGTGCCGCCTGTCTGTTGGCTGCTGGGCTTCCGGCCAGGGGCGCTGGCGGGGTCTGGGCTGCTGGGCCTCATCGGCGTATGGTTTCTTGCCGCGCACGCCTCGGGGACGGACCTGATGCTGGGCGGGCTGCTGTGCGTGCATTTTGTCCTGTGCGGGGTGCTGGCCTGGGAATGGCGCGGGGCCCTGGCCCAGCAGCAGCGGGCGCAGCAAGCAGCGGGGCCGGGTCCAGACGACTGGTAGAGGGCTTCTGCTGTGGTCGAAGGCTGGCCTTAGAACAGGCACAGGGAACACGGTTA
>NZ_WQLB01000074.1 GCF_009755355.1 Deinococcus arboris
GACCCCGCTTCTCTGCCGCCCTTCTGTTCAGTCACCTCAATCACCACCGTTCAAGGACTGGCCACCGAGCGGCCAGCCAGGAGTTCTTATGCGCCCTTTTCTCCCCACCTTTGCCGCCCTCACGCTGGCCCTGAGCGCCTGCGGTACCGTCGTCAAACCCCGCCCACCCTGAGCCTGACTGCCCCGGCGGCCACCGTGCAGCGCACGTAGGTAACCCTGACGGGCCAGGCGTCCGACAGCGACGGAAGCCTTCAAAGCGTCACGGCCCAGGTGAATGGCAAGAGCCACGCCGCCACCCTGACCGGCACTGCGTACACCGTCACCGTGCCACTGAAGGCCGGCCCGAACACCATCACCCTGACCGCCACCGATAATCAGGGGGAGACTGCCGCCGCTCAGGCCGAGATTGCCCTGGGGCGCAGCGTGGCGGCCGCCGGCTCTCACTCGGGCGCGCTGAAGGGCGGCGCGTTGTACAGCTGGGGCCGCAACAACTTTGGCCAGACTGGGCTGGGCAAGACGACCACGCTGGCGGCCTCGGCCGACCACCCGGTCAGCCCCACCGCCATCACGGCGCCGGCCCCCTTCGTGGCGCTGGCCTTTAACCAGAACCAGTCGCTGGCGATTGCCGAAGGCGGCGCGCTCTACAGCTGGGGCGACGACACGAACGGGCAACTGGGACGCGGAACGCAGGGCCGCGCCAATTGCGGCGCCAGCAACTGCCGCCTGGACATTGGCAAGGTGGCGGGTTTGCCGGCCGCCGCGCAGGTATCGGCGGGCTACAGTCACACGCTGGTCCTGGCCGAGGACGGCGGCGTCTGGGCTTTCGGCCTGAACAGCAGCGGCCAACTGGGAGACGGCGGCAGCGCAGCGCGCGCCACCCCCGAACTGGTCGTGTGGGGCGACGCCCGGCCCAGCCGCGTAGTGCAGGTGCTGGCCAGTTCTGCGTCCTCCTACGCCCTGGATGACAAGGGCCAGGTCTGGGGCTGGGGCCGCAACCAGTACGCCAACCTGGGGCAGGGGAGTGTCAGCAGCGCGGCGGCGGTGCAGGCCAGCCCGCTGCTGGTGCCGCTGCCTGCCGGCGTGGTCGTCACCGAAATCGCCGCTGGCCGCGACCATGTGCTGGCCCTGACGAGCGAGGGCAAGGTCTATGCCTGGGGCCTCAACGCCACCAGCCAGGTGGGGTTCAAGGGCGTGAAGTTCAAGGGCAAGCCCGAGGCCTGGCCGGGCAACGTGCTGTCGCCGCGCCTGCTGCCCAGCACCGAGACCCTGCGGGCCGTCAACGTTTACGCCAACGGCAACACCAGTTACCTGCGCCTGGCCGACGGCAGCCTGCGCGCCTGGGGAATGTACGGCGACATGGCCGGCACCGGGGCGGTGTACGCCGACCTGGACGAACCCAGCGACAAGCTGCCCAACCTGAAGAACATGGCTGACCTGGCGGTGGGCGCGCTGCATCAGGTGGGCCGCCGGCAGGACGGGGGCCTGTTTGCGTGGGGCTGGAGCTTTGAAGGCTCGCTGGGCGGCGGGGCCACCACCGCCAACACCTGGATGTACAACACGCCCCTGCCGCTGACCCTGCCGTGAGGCGCGCGGTCTGGGCGGGTGTGCTGCTGGTGCTGACGGCCTGCACGGCGCCTGACCGCCCAGGGCCGGCGCCCACGCCCGTCACGCCGCTGCCCATCAGCTGGACGCCGGCAGGCGGCAGCGCCACCGTCACCCTGGACGCCAGTCGCCCCTTCCTGCAATTTGCCCCGGCCATCGACCCCAGCGAGTGGGCTGGGGTCTCGCAGGGCCGCGAACTGTTCGTGGCGCAGTGGCAACCGGCGCCGGGGCCACGCGCGCTCCTTGACGGCCTGGGACCGCAGTTTTTAACGGGCGCCTGCAGCGGCTGTCACCAGTCCACCGGACGGGCCGAGGCGCTGGGGCCTGGGGGCCGGACCCTGCCCGCCGTCCTATTCCGGCTGGGAGATGCGCAGGGCGAGCCTCACCCGGTCTACGGCGAGCAGTTGCAAACGGCCGCGACCACGGGCGACCCCGAAGGCCAGGTGACCTGGACCCGCCAGCCAGATGGGCGCCTGAACTACCAGGTTCAGGTGAGTGGCGACCCGCTGGATGGCGTTCGCGCCAGCGCGCGCCTCTCGCCGCAACTGCTGGGCATGGGACTGCTGGACCGGGTGCCCGAGGCCGACCTGCTGGCCTGGGCCGATGAACTGGACCGGGACAGAGACGGCATCTCTGGCCGTCCGCACTGGGTCACGGAAGAGGGGCAGGTCAAGCTGGGCCGCTTTGGCTGGAAGGCCATTCAGGCCAGCCTGCGCAGCCAGAGCGCCGCCGCTCTGCATCAGGACATGGGCCTGACGACCTCTTTGCACCCTGCGGAGAACTGCACGGTGCGGCAGGCGGTGTGTGCAGAGGCCGTCAGTGGCGGTCAGCCCGAGGTCTCTGACGCGGCGCTGGAGGCCATCAACGACTTCCTGACAGTGCTGGCCGTCCCCGAGCGGCGCATGGGCGACCCCGCCACCTTCAACGCCGGGGCGGCGCTTTTTGAACAGGTGGGATGTTCATCGTGCCACCGGTCAACCCTGACCACAGGCGTCAGTTCCCGCTTTGCAGCCCTGTCGCACCAGACCTTTTACCCCTACACCGACCTGCTGCTGCATGACCTCGGGCCGGCGCTGGATGACGGCGCCGCCGAAAAAGGCGCCCAGTCGGGCGAATGGCGCACGCCGCCCCTCTGGGGTGCGGGGCTGGTCGAGGCGAGTGGCGGCCGCTTCCTGCACGACGGCCGCGCCAGCACCCTGGCCGAAGCGGTGACCTGGCACGGCGGCGAGGCCGAGCGCGCCCGTGAACGGTTCGGTGCCCTGCAGGCCATCGAGCGGGCCGCCCTGCTGCACTTCCTGCGGGGCCTGTAGGGACAGCAGTGATGGGGCCCGTCAACGAAACGAATAT
>NZ_WQLB01000075.1 GCF_009755355.1 Deinococcus arboris
TAGAAGCACAGCAAACTGAAGACGCCAAGACCACGGTGCCGATGCTGACCGGCATGCTGGCCGAACTGGTGGGCCAGGACCTGGACCCCCGGCAGTCCGGGTATGTGCAACTGCTCGAAGAAATCGCCCGCACAGGTGGGCAAGCGGGCGCGGCTGCTAAATACGTACTGGAGAACCTCGACGCCCTGGAAGCCGATCTGGGCGGCCAGTCGCCGGCGGCCGTCCAGTACCGGGGCAAGCGCGCCCTGGAACAGGCACGCCAGAACCTGAACCCAGAGCTGCCCTCAGACGGCAGCGTCACGCTGGAGCAGAGCCAGGCAGGCGTGGCTACCGCGAACCTTCTGGACCGGGTGTTCAATCAGCCGCAGACCATTGGCGGCAAGTTGACGGCGGCGCTGCTAGCCACGGTCAGCGACGCCTTCACAGACCTGGGGACCGAAGGGCGGGAGGCCTTCTGGGCCCGCTTTGAAGAGCTGGCCACTGACCCCGAGGTGGGCGACATGGGGGCCAACCTGGCGCGCTTCCTGCTGGGTCGCCTGACCGACGCGCCGGAGTTCGACACCCTGCGGGCCAAGCTGGTGGCCCGCCTGGATCTGGAAAGCCAGGGCCATGCCGATCAGGCCAGGTCTGCGATTGAAGCCGCCGATGGTCTGGCTGAGAAAGACGTAGACAGTGCCCTGGACACGCTCAACGGCACCCTGACCGACCTCTGGGCCGCGGCTGATCGGGGCGAGGACGCTGCTGAGGGCATCAACCTGGTCACCGAAGCGATCAATCGGCTGACGGCCGCGCGCGAAGCCGGAGAGCAGGCCGGGCTGGATGACCTGCTGACCGGCGGCAACACGCGGTTTGGCGCGGATGCGGTGAAGGCCGCTGACGACCTGGCCGGCCAGGGCCAGTACTCGGAAGCGCTGGACGTCCTCGAAGGCACGCTGACTGACCTCTATGCGGCGGCCGAGAACGGGGAAGATGCCGCTGAAGCCATTAACGCGGTCACCGACGCCATTAACCGTTTGACCCAGGCACGGGACGCGGCGAATGCGAAAACGGCGGCCGACAACGCTGTCATCACTGCCGATGTGCTGAGCAAGTTGGCCCAAAGCCAGCGGGACCTGAACGAGGCGATGGGGCAATCGGGTGACCCCTACGCCGCCCAGCTGCAGGGCCTGGAAGCGCTGAAGGCCACGGCGCCCGAGCTGGCCGGGGAGATCGACGCGCTGATCGTGAAGTGGAAGAAGCTGCAGGGCGAGACCGTCCAGAAGAAGGGCTTGAGCGAGTGGGCCGACATGGCCGGCCAGATCGGGGCGGGCCTGAGCACCATCGGGAACAGCCTGGGCGGCGACGTGGGGGCGAACATTGCGGGGCTGGGCAAGGCGCTGCAGTTGGGCGCGGATGTGGCCAAGGATCTGATCAGTGGCAACTACATCGGGGCGGCCATCAAGGTGGTGACGGGGCTGGTGGACGCCATTGCTGGATTCCAGAAGGCTTACCAGCAAGCGGACAAGATGCGCGAGGATTTCAACAAGCGCTTCACCCTGATCAGGGGTGACGATTACGCCAAGACGTTCGTGCGCAGCCGGGGCTGGCTGGCCGATACCTTCGGCGGCGGACCAGAGGTGAAGCAAGAATTAGACGAGTTCGGCCTGAAGATCGCGCAGGCGATTGAGAGCGGTGTGCTGGGCGGCATCAAGAACGGCATGAAGCAGGCGCTCATGACCGGGGACTGGAGCAACTTCAGCAACACCTTCCGCGAGTCCGCCTACAGCGGCGTGGTGGACGGGTTGATTGAAGCCATCTTCAACGACGCCCTGAAAGAAATCCTGGCGCCGGGCATCAAGGCCCTCACCGACGCGGCAAAGACCGACAGCACCGCAGACGATGACGCCGCCATCTCGGAATTTGAGAGAGGATTAGGGCGGGCCGAACAGTTCATCACGGGTGCTGGCCAGCGGCTTCAGCCCGGCTTGGACCGGCTGCGCGACAACCTGGGGGTGAAGGTGGACCCCAGCATGACCCGGGGTGTGGACACCACTGGCCTGAGCACCCTGCCCGAACCCATTCAGTTCGCGCTGGCCACCCCGCTGCTTGAGGGGGTGTGGGGCCTTCGGGAAGCAGCAGAGGCTCAGCGCCAGGCGGCAGCCATCCAGAAAGAGGCCGCTGAACTGGTGCGGGACACGTTCAAAGGAGGGATTCGCGTCACCACAGAAAGCACCGGGGGCTATCGGAGCACCACTGGCACGCTCGTCTGAAGTGGACTTTTCCTCATTCCAGGACACCCTCCTGACAGTTGCGCTGGTATAACCAACTGGAGTCGCGATGAGACGCCACTATGACTGAAGGAATCGCCGGCTTTGCCTATGGTGTCATTGTTTTTTCTCTTCTGACGCTGCTGCTGTTTTACTGGATCGTCCTGACAGCGCGAAGCGAGCGGGGCTCATGCTTGGCCTGGGCACTGTTTATCCCCCTGTGCCCCCTCTTCTTGGTCCTCAGCAATCTGGTGGCCAGTCAGTTCTTTCAGTTCATTCCGAGTCTTCATGACGAGGTCGCTGAGATCACTTGGTCTCTCGGCTTCAGGGATGCGAGCATTTCTTCAAGTGAGGCAGAAGGCCTGTTCCTCAATGAAGGAAATCTTGGCCTCGTACTTGGGGCAATCCCAGGTGTGTTGATCGCCTACTGGGGAGTGATCCAACCCCTCACGGTTCGGAAATGGAATCAGAAGGCGCGCGCTCAAGAGGCAGCGGCCCAACCATCACGCGCGGCAAGCTTCAGATCGATCCAGGCCAGCTTTGAGCGGGAACTCACAGCACAGGACAGGCACGA
>NZ_WQLB01000076.1 GCF_009755355.1 Deinococcus arboris
TAGTCGGGCAAGTGTCGCGACGCCAGCTGAAGAAAGTGATCGCGACGTTCGCCCGTAAGCCTTGATTCATCCCACTCAGCGGCGGCGAGCGCCCGAAGCACCTGGTAGAACGACAGTACGGCATCGTGGTCTGAAGAGAGGGTGGAATAGCCCTCCAAACCCCCTGGAACACCTTCGGTTCGTGAACGGCAAGAACCGCGAGGTCCATCAGCCCGTCCCCCGCACGCAGGTCTTCGACATCGATCAGCGCCACCTCTCCCGCTAGCGTGACGATCAGGTGCTCCGGTTTGCCGTCGAACAGGATCAGCTGGTGACCGCGAGCGCGCAGCAGCGGCTCGACCCTCTGCCAGAAGCGACTCAAGTGCCCCCCCACGGCCTCGGGTGCGGTACCCGAGGCCTGCCAGTACGCCAGCGCGTGTCGCAGCCACCCCAGCATCCACTCGGCCCAGGTCTGGTCCTGCGGTGGGGGGCGGCCTCCAGGCTGGGCATGGATCCGGGCCAGCAGGGCACCGACCTTCCGCTGGGCCTGCACGGGCGTGGACGAGCTGAGCGCCTCACCCTCCACTCAGGGCAGCCCAGCCACGCTGGGTCACCGGACGGCTCGGCCGTGGGGGGATGACTGGGAACGCCACAGGTCCGCAAGTACACGCGCGCCTGTGCCTCGCGGGTGAGTCCGTCACCATCCGTGTCCACTTTGACGACGAAGGCCCCTCGGGCAGACGCCACTCGGACCACTGTGCGGTCGCTCCGGTTGACCAACACGGCGTGTCCGGACGCTGGTGTATTCAGAGCAGCCGCAGCGATCTGCACGGCAATCGCGGCACCCTGACCATAGGGTTGTCCATCTTCCACCTTGCCATCCCAACCTGGGGTTTCGAAAGGCGTCCTTAAATCACACACGGACGTCTGCCTGCGCCCGCGACGCATTGATCTGCCGTACATGCCACCCCCAGGCGCCAAGGGCCAGCAGGCAGCACACTGGAACGCCCAGCAGACTGACGGGCAACCCGAACTGACGGGTCAACCAGGCGAACAGCAACCCTGAAACAGGCAACGCACCGGTAATAAAGAGCCGGATGTTGGCGTTGACGCGGCCCTGCAACCGCTCCGGAATGGTCTGCTGCCGGTATGCAATCGTGATGACGTTGCTGGCCGACATCGCAAACGTCAACACACAAAAACCCAGCACCCGCATTGACGTCCAGGGCAACACCAGCAGAAGGCTGGCCACCAGGGACACCACCTGCCACAACAGGACTCGCTCGGTGAGCGGCCGCCCAGGCAGGATTCTGTGGGTGAAGCGGCTCCCCAACAAACCAGCCACCCCGGCCGCCGCGACCAGAGCCCCCACGGTGTTGGCGTGAAGCGACTCAACGTCCGCGAAGAACGTCACCATCATGCTGGTGAGCACCCCCACCCCCAGATTCGCCAGGGACATCGTCAACGCCAGCGCCTTCATTTCAGCGGACTGCTTGAAGTACTGGAATCCTTCTTTCAGGGACGTCCAGACACTTGAGGCACCTTGAGCCGTCACCTGAGACGCAGGGACGATGAGGGACACACCCACAGCGGACAGCAGGAACGTCAGGGCATCAAGGTACAGGGCCATCCGAGCGCCCAGCAGCCCCAGCAGCACCCCGCCCACCAATGGACCGAGGAGCTTGGCAGTGTCCGACGCGGACGTGAATACCCCAATAGCCCGCTCCAGGTCCTCTGCAGGCACCAAGCGAGGAATGAGCTTGTAGTAGTTCAGCAGACCGGCCAGCACTGATCCGATACCGGACAACGTCAGCAGCAACAACCCCAAGGCCGGGTGATGCAGCGCCCACGGAAGGAGCCCGATGAACACCGCCTGAACTACCTGCGCCCAGAAGTACACGGTGCGCGTCTCAAAGCGGTCAGCCAGTTCCCCCAGAAACGGGGCAATCAGGTACGGGAGCGCCCTGAATGACAAGGCCGCAAGGGCCAGACCCGCATCACCAGTGGACTGCAGGTACAGAAACGGCAACGCCAGGGTCAACAATGTATCGCCAAACTTTGAAATGGCGTTGAGAGCAACCAGCAGGGTAAACGAAGGAGAATTCATATGTTCGCTCTTTGTTTCATGTGAGACTCGGCACTTGAGACTATACGTCGACGTCCCGGAAGAGCTTACTCAGTGCCCTAGCTGAATTTTGGGAACATCAGATCAAGCTGCGTACGGCTGCCCAGACCGGACAAGGCGGAAGCCTCAGTACCCGACAGTTTCCCGAGGGGCTTGAAAAAGTTCGGCTGACACGCGAGAACAGAACGCGTCTCCAGACGTCCTTGCTAAGCTCACCCTCTGCTTCACCGCGCACTTCCCAGAGTTCCGCAAGAACCAAGTCGAGTTGCTTTCCCTCATGGTCCTCGCACGCCTCAGGGGCAAGGGGTTGTGGCAAGTTGTTGAAGTAGGGTG
>NZ_WQLB01000078.1 GCF_009755355.1 Deinococcus arboris
GGCTTTCACCGGGAACTGACCTACCGGGTTCAGCTGGCCGAGACGCTGGTGCAGGTTGGACGATCTCAAGAAGCGCTGGCCGATTTGGAGGCCGCGCCCCCACCCGCAGACCATGCCGGCACCCTCGAACCGCGCCGGCGCCTGTATAGCCTCCTGATCCAGTTGTACGGGGAACAGGGCCGCGCAGACTTGGCTCAGCACTACCAGCAGAAACGGCAGGACGTCGAGCAGGTTCTCCAGGCGCAAACCGAGCAGTGGGCCACCCGCATTCCAGAAGTTGAGCGCCAGGTGGCCCAGTGGAAGCAGGAAGCCGCCCGAACAGGCCAGCGACTACAGGACTCGGTGCCAGGTCAGCTGATCCCCCAGTCAGCAGCAGTGGACCTTGATGAGCTGAACCAGCATTTCGAGGCTGCCCAGCACAAATTAGAAGATCTGGCCGTCCTGGTTGTGCTGACTGAGGTGCGAGGGAAAAGCGTGCAGTTGGTGGACCCGCAACGCGAAGGCCTGGCGCAGTTCCTGCAGAGGGAGGCACCCGGCGCGGTCACTCTGGGGTCGCGGGATGACGGTGCGGTGGTGCTGCTTCTGCCCGGCACTGGGCACACCTCGGCGGTGGCATTTGCCAAGACACTGATCCGGCACCTCCGCGCCAGCTCCTCGTCGGCCAGGGTCAGTGTGGGCTGCTGCACCACCACCGCCTGGTCTCAGGCCGAAGATATGATGCGCTCCGCAGAACGCCTGCTCAGTCAGGCGCAGGGCCTAGGGGGCAACCGGGTCATGGCCACCGGTCAGGGATGAGCAGGCCAAAAGGTCGCGAACAGGTAGACTTGTCATCTGAACGGGGTCAGCCGACCCTACCCCCTTCTGCTCTGAATACAGGCCTTCCCATGCCCCCTCCCCAGACCACCGACCCCTCCGACGATCCGGCCGTGCCCACGCTGGAGCGGCCGCTGTATCTGCTGACGTTTTTTACGGCCAAGGAACCGGTCTGGACCCTTTCAGGGCTGTCCAGGGCCAGTGGCCTGCCCTCCGCGAGTTGTCTGCGCGCCATCCGGGTCTTAGAGAAATATCAGTTCCTGCGCCGTGACCACATGCAGTACCGGCTGGGCAGTCAGCTGGTCCGGCTCAGTGCCAACGCCATGGCGTCCTCGCCCTCGCGCCGCCTCGCGCTGCCCCACCTGGAGCACCTGCACCGCCTGACGGGGTTGGCGGTCAGCTGGTCTGTGCTGGAAAGCCAGGAAGCCCTCACCCTGGAGGTGGTGGCGTCTCCAGAACACCCCGCTGAACGGGTGCAGGTGGGCGCTGCGCTGGACCTGTCGGCGGGGGCGGTCTCACGGGTGCTGCTGGCCTTCGCTCCGCAGGAGGTGCGGCGCAGCGTCCTGGCGAGCCTCTGGGCCGAGCACCCACACACCCGCCCACACCAGGAGCTGCTCGATGGCCTGACCCGCAAAGCCTGGCTGGCGCTGGAGGTCAGCCGGCAGCCGGCCGACCGCTGTGACGTCGCGGCTCCGGTGTTTCAGGGGGACGGCCGTCTGGTGGCGTCTATTGGCCTGGAGCGCTCGCGCAGCACGC
>NZ_WQLB01000079.1 GCF_009755355.1 Deinococcus arboris
CTAGCTGTACTTCGGGGAATATTCATCGGCACCGTCCTGGCCAGCATCTGCGATGCTGGCCCTCTTGTTGAAGCGTTCTTTGCTCCCTCGATGGACCTGGCACTTTCTGACATGGTTTTCGCCGTTCCTCACGTCTTTTCGTCATCAGGCGCAGCGGTTCTGGGCGCCTTTATACATTCAGGGGTTGTGCAGCGCTGCGCCTCGGAAAAGCATGCAACCTCTGGCCGATCAGGTGGCGCCTGGCCGGCACGACCACCTGCAGCACTTCATCACCGACAGCCCCTGGGTGCCCCAGGGGCTGGAGCAACTCGTGGCAGAGCGTGCTCAGCAGCTGGTCGGCGGAGAAAAGGCCGTGCTGATCATTGACGACACGTGCCTGACCAAGTTCGGATCGAAGTCCGTCGGTGTGGGACGGCAGTATTCCGGTCAGGTCGGCAAGATCACCAACTGTCAATGTCTGGTCTCCGTGACATTGGCTCGCGATGAGATCCCGATTCCCCTCCGCCTGAGGCTGTTTCTGCCTGCGGAATGGTCCTCCAATCCTGCGCGCTGTGTGGGAGCGGGTGTTCCTGTGGAACACCCGCTTGGGTCAACCAAATGGGAGATCGCTCTTCGAGAAATCGATGACCTCTCGGGCACGATTCAGTATGGGATGGTGCTCGCAGACGCCGGATATGGCGTCAATGCGGCCTTCCGGCGAGCTCTGACGGCCCGTGGCCTCCGTTGGTCGGTTGGCACCGTGAAGACGCAGCGGGTGTATCCCGCGCACGTTCGCCTGATGCCGATTCCAAAACATTTCCGAGGTCGTCCTCCACGACATCCAACGCCTTCAGAAGAGACTGAATCCATCGAGTCGGTGCTCAGCCAAGAAGCCTGGAGACGGGTCATGTGGCGCCACGGCACGAAAGGACCCCTGATCGGCACGTTCGCCGCGAAATACGTTCGACTGGCGGACGGGAACGAAAATGCACGGGGGCAGCACCTTCCAGGAGAAGGTGCTTGGATCATCGGTGAACAACGTGCTCGAGGGGAGAAAAAGTACTACCTCTGTAATTTACCGCCTGAGACGGCATTCGAGCACTTGATTCAGATCACGAAGCAACGCTGGGCCTGTGAGTTGGCACATCGGGAACTCAAGCAGGACGTGGGGCTGAACCACTTTGAAGGCCGGAGCTGGCAGGGCCTCCATCATCACGCGGTGCTCTGCTTGGTGGCCTTGCTCTTTCTGCAGTGGCTGCGTCTCTCACAACCGGATGATCTATTCGGAGAGACGGTGCCAGCAATCCGAAGGGAGATCGCCGGGGAGTATCCCCGGCGATCCTGCCCTCATGTTAGATATTGTTCGTCCTGCACAGCACTATTCAGCGGACCGTGAATTTCCCCGAAGTACAGCTAG
>NZ_WQLB01000008.1 GCF_009755355.1 Deinococcus arboris
CGGTTCTTTTGGGTTCACACCCCATCTTGGGGCCAAAAGTGCGTTCCAGACGTCCTTTCCCCAAACTGCAAGATGTCAGTTAAGGTAGCCCGCGACTTCAGCTGTGCCTCTCTCGCCAGGGCCGCTGCACTGACACGGCTTGTGCCAGAGTCGGCAGCAGGTCCTCCGGGCCGCTCCGCGCGCCGTCCAGAAGGCAAGGGGCCCTTTTCCCGCCGCAGTGTTACCCTGCCGGGATGACGCAGCAACACTCTTTACAGGGGCGCGTGGTGGCGGTCACCGGCGCCAGCAAGGGCATTGGGCTGGCACTCGTGCGGGCACTGGCCGCGCAGGGGGCGGCGGTGCTGGGCGGCGCCCGCGACGTGAGCGGCTTACAGGAAACGGGCGTGACCTTTCAGGCCCTGGATGTCAGCGACCCGGCCAGCGTGGCAGCCTTCGCATCGGCCTGCCGCGAGGCGGGCGTGGACGCCCTGGTCAACAACGCGGGCGTGGGCACCTTCAAGCCGGTGCAGGACATCACCCCGGAGGATTACCGCCGCGTGATGGACACGAACGTGCTGGGCACCATCCTGACCACGGGCGCCCTGGTGGCCCACTTTCAGGCACGGTACGGCGCTGGACAGGGCAGCCAAGTCGTGAACGTGACCAGCGACGTGTCGGGGCGCACCTTCGCGGGCGGCGCGCTGTACACCGCCAGCAAGTTTGCCCAGCGCGCCGTGACGCACGCCCTGGCCTACGAGGGACAGGCGTATGGCCTGCGCGTTACCGAGATTCGCCCCGGCATGGTGGACACCTACTTTGGCGACACCCAGCAGGGCGAAGCGCACAAGGCCGCCTGGCTGCGCCCGGAGGACGTGGCCGACGCCGTGGTGTACGCCCTGACGGCCCCCGCCCACGTCCGTATTGACGAGGTGCTGCTGCACCCCACCGTGCAGGAGGTCGCCTACCCATGAGGCGCCTGCTCCTGGCCGGCGCGGTGCTGTTGTCGGGCTGCGGCCTGATCCCGACGCCGAGGGTTGATGTGGATAACACGTCGCTGCGCCTGCCCGGCAGCGCGCCCCTGAGCGGCAAGGTCGTCTATCTGGAGACCGACGCCCTGGCGGGCAACCGGGTGCCGGCCGCCCTGCAACAGGTGACCATTCGCGGGCAGGCCACCTACCGCACGGCGGGGCTGGGCACCCTGCGCTCGGCGGGCCTCTATGTGCGCTCTACGCTGACGGCGCTGCCGGCCACCTGCACCGTGTCGCCCGCCACTCCCACCGCCCCACGTATGGTCGTGTGCGACGCGGCCGGTGAAGCCAGCCAGTTTATCGGCACCCTGGAGCTGCGCGCCGGGCAGGGCCAGCCTTTTAGCCTGGGGGGCGCCGCGCTGGACACCGCCGCGAAAGCCGGGCACGGCTACTTTGGCATGGCCTTCAGCGCTGGCCAGAGCGTGTGGACCGACTCTCTTGACCTGACCGGGATGACCGCCAGCGCCCGGCTGTAGGCAGACCACAAGAGCAGCCTCACAGCGCCCTAGGATGAAAGCGAAAGACTGTCATAGACAGCGCTCTCTATGGAGGCGGGTGGTGATGGGCGCCAACGGAATCCCACTGTTCAGCCAGGCAGCCTACCTCTGTTCCCGCCCTGGCCAGGGGCACCCCCGGCACATGAAGGGGGCGGCGGGCCACGAAGGTGCCGCCCCTTTCCTTCTGGCCCAGGCGACTGTCCTAGCGTCTGGAGGTGCCCCTGACGCTGACCGCCCGCCTGGTGGGTCTGGCCCTGCTGAGCCTGAGTGCCGCGCAGGCCAGCCCGGCCACCGACCTGTTTCGCGCCGCCACCGACACGGTGCGCCGCGACTATTACGGCTGGGCCACCGCCGACCTGGACGCCCTGAGCAGTCAGTACGCCGCCCAGCTGGACGAGCGCTGCGCGCCGCAGGGTGACGCCTGTTCGTTCGAAACCGGCCGCGCCGTGCTGACCGACCTGTTCACGGCCTACGGCGACGCCCACACCAACGTGCGTGACCCCGAAGCCGCCGAGCGCCTGCGCGAGATTCAGCGGGGGCAGGCGGTCAGCCGCACCGGCGCCCGGACCTCCCGCGTAGAGGGCGGCCTGCTGGTGGTCTCGGTGATGCCTGGCAGCCCGGCCGAGGCGGCGGGCCTGCGCGTCTTTGACCTGCTGACCACCGTGGGCGGCGAGCCCGCCGGTAAACGGAACGGCGAGAACGCCCCGGTTGGGCCCACCGAATTTGTGCGCCTGGAACGGGAGGGGCGTGACTTCCCTGTGACAGTGCAGCGGGCGGGCACCACCGACTTCACCCTGTCTCTGGGTACCCAGCGCCTTCAGGCGCGCGATGAACCCACCCTGAGCTGGACTGGCCCAGAAGGCCGCACCGCCCTGATTACCTA
Organism: Deinococcus arboris; assembly: GCF_009755355.1. GTDB lineage: Bacteria > Deinococcota > Deinococci > Deinococcales > Deinococcaceae > Deinococcus > Deinococcus betulae. Next base: position 2,388 of record NZ_WQLB01000008.1, read on the forward strand.
CCCCAGCTTTCTGCCACGTGACGCCTCTGAACTGTTTCTCCGGCAGGTGCAAGAGGCGCAGCGCGGCGGCGCCCGCGCCCTGATCGTGGATCTGCGTTACAACGGCGGCGGCAGCCTGACCGAGTGTGTGGCCGCCGCCAGCATTTTTGGGCCGGTGGAATACCGCAGCCACTCGAAGGGCGGCAACGCCGTGTATGCGGGTGCGGGCGGTCAAGAAACCCGCCCAGGCCAGCGCCCGCCCCGGCCTGGGGTCTGGGCGGGCCCAGCAGCGGTGCTGGTCGGCCCCAACACGGCCTCGTGTGCCGAGGTCTTTACCGTGTACGCCCAGCGCACCGGGGTGCTGGCGGTGGGCGAGAGCACCAAGGGCGTGGGCAACAGCGGCGTGATTTTTCAGGACCTGCCCGACGGCGGCCTGGTGTCGGTGACGGTGCTGCGCGCCTATGGCCCCGATGGCCAGCCGCTGCCTGAGCGGGTGCAGCCCGACGTGCTGGCCCCCACCGACCTGACCCTGCTGACCCGCGAAGGCCGCGACACCACGCTGGAAGCGGCCCTGGAGGCCCTGCGCGGCACAGCCCTGCGGTGAAGCAGAGAGGGTGTCAGGCGCTTTTGACCGACCAGGGCTCGGCACAGCCCACGGAGACCGCCCAGGCAAATCTCAGTGGAGCCTCTGGGCCAGCAGCGTCAGAGCAGGCTCGACCCAGAGGGCGACTCTTGCCTGTTCCCCTCAAGCCAGCAGACCGTCGCCGTCCCCTCACAGAAGGCAGGCGGCGCACACCGGCGGCTGTTTCGGGGCCAATAAGGGGGCACCCCTCCCCCACCACAGACCATCCAGACACCCCGTCCTCAGGCGGGCGCCGTGCTAGGGTCGCCTGGACCCATGCTGATGTCACGCCTGAAAGTCGCCACTGCCCCGCACCATCAGGCGGTGGAAGCCCTGATGCCGGTCATGCAAGCAGACCTGACCCGCCAGGGGTACGCCCAGGTGCTGCGCAGCCTGCACAGCGTCGTGCAGCCTCTGGAAAGCGCCCTGCTGGCCCTGCCGCTGCCACTGGCCTTTGAGCTGCCCCGGCGTGTCAAGGCCCCGCAGCTGGCGCGCGACCTGGCCGCGCTGGGCCTGACGGCGGCGCCGGGCGCGTCCCTGACCCTGCCCGGCGTGCCTGAAGGGCTGGGCGCGCTGTATGTCCTGGAGGGGGCCACGCTGGGCGGCCAGATTATTGGGCGGCATCTGCGGGCACGCGGCATCACGCCAGACAGCGGCGGCGCCTATTTCTCGGGCTACGGGCCGCAGACTGGCCCCATGTGGCGGGCCTTTGGCGCGGCCATGAACAGCGAGGTGGCCCCCGAGGACGAGGCGCGCGTGCTGGCCGGCGCCCGGCAGACCTTCGACGCCTTTGGGGCGGCGCTGCGGGCGGTGGCGGCGTGACGGCGCCGACTGACGTGCCCACAGCCGGCGGCACAGGTTCCGGTGACCTCCTGCCCCCCACCTATCTGGGCGGCCCCACCATCACGGCCGACAACTGCGAGCGCGAACCGATTCAGATTCCAGGCAGCATTCAGCCGCACGGCGCGCTGCTGACCGCCGACGCCGAGACGGGCGTGTTGGTGCAGGTCAGTGCCAATGCCGAAGCGCTGCTGGGCCACCCGCCAGAGGCGTTGCGGGGGCAGGACCTGGGCACGCTGCTCAGCGCCGCCGAACTGGCCCCACTCCGCAGCGCGCTGCCGGCAGGTCTGCCGGACCACCTTCAGTACCGCGCGGTGCTGGAGCGGCCCGCAGGCCGGCTGGCCCTGACCGCCCACCGCGCCGCCGGGCTGCTGATTCTGGAGCTGGAAGCCACCGGGAGCGCCGACCCCAGTGGCCCCCAGGCCCTGCGCAACGCGCTGTTTGCCCTGGAGGGTGCCCCCAGCCTGGCGGCCCTGACCCAGACCGCCGCCGACGCCGTGCGCTACCTGACCGGTTTTGACCGCGTGATGATCTACCGCTTTGCCGAGGACGCCAGCGGCGAGGTCATCGCTGAGGCCCGCCGGGACGACCTGCACGCCTTTTTGGGCCACCGCTTTCCCGAGTCCGATATTCCGGCGCAGGCGCGCGCCCTGTATGTGCGCCACCTGCTGCGCCTGACCGCCGATGTGGACGCCGCGCCCGTGCCGCTGGACCCCGTGCTGAACCCCCGCACCGGGCAGCCCACCCCGCTGGGCGGCGCGGTGCTGCGGGCCACCTCGCCCATGCACCTCCAGTATCTGCGCAACATGGGCGTGCGCTCCAGCCTCTCGGTGTCCATCGTGGTGGCGGGGCGGCTGTGGGGCCTGATTGCCTGTCATCATTTGGGCGCCCATGTGGTGCCGCCCGAAATCCGCACCGCCCTGGAATATCTGGGCCGGGTGCTGAACTTGCAAGTGCAGCAAAAGGAGCGCGCCGATACCGACGCCTTTCGCCAGGGCCTCCAGGCGCGGCGCCTGCGGCTGGCCGAGGCGGCGGCTCACTCGGTCTCGCCGCTGGCCACCCTGAGTGCCCCGGCGCTGGACCTGACTGGCCTGATGCGCGCGGGCGGCGCCGTCGTCTTTTTCGAGGGCCAGTGGCGGGCGCTGGGCGTGACCCCAGCCCCCGACCAGATCGAGGCGCTGCTGGCGTGGCTGCGCAGGCAAGCCGACCCCCTGGTCGCCACCGACGCCCTGAGCGAGACCTGGCCAGAGGCGGCCGCGTTTGCCGAGCAGGCCAGCGGGCTGCTGGCCATCAGCGTGGGGCGCGGCTGGGCCGAGGGGGTGGCGTGGCTGCGCCCAGCCATCACCGCGCGCGTGGCCTGGGGCGGGGCCACCCCCGAACACGCCAAGGGCGACCTGGGCCCGCGCCAGTCGTTTGACACCTACATTCAGACGGTGCGGGGCCGCGCCGAACCCTGGCACCCCGGCGAGCGGGAAGAGGCGCAGGAGGTGCAGCGGCTGCTGACCGGCGCCCTGGGCGAGCGCCTGACCGTGGTGCGCGACCTGAACGCGGCCCTGGAACGCGCCAACGCCGAGTGGCGCCGCTACGCCTTCGTGATCGCCCACCATATGCAGGAACCGGTGCGCCTGATTACCCAGTTCGCCGAGCTGTTTCAGCTGCGTTACCAGCATCAGGTGGACCCCGGCGCCGGGCAGATGTTCCGCTTCATGCTGGACGAAACCGCGCGCCTGCGCAGCCTCACCCACGACCTGCACAGCTACACCGCGCTGCTCTCCGCTCCGCCGCCGGTGCCCCGCCCGGTAGACCTCGCGCGGCTGGTGCCGGAGGTCGCACGCGAACTGGACGGGCCGCTTCAGGCGGCGGGCGGCGCGCTGCACCTGGACGGGCCTCTGCCCACGGTGCAGGCCGATCCGGGTGAACTGCGCGACCTGCTGCGGCACCTGCTGGCCAACGCCCTGACGTTTGGCGGCCCGGCGCCGCAGGTGACTGTGGCCGCCGAGCGGCGCCCCGGCGCCTGGGCGCTCACCGTGCGCGACCAGGGGCCTGGCATCGCTCCCGACTACCACGAGCAAGTTTTTAGCCTGTTCGGGCGGCTGGGCCGGCGGGAAGACAGCCCCGGCAACGGCATCGGGCTGGCGCTGTGCCGCAAGATTGCCGAGCGCCACGGCGGCACGCTGACGCTGGTGTCGGCGCCGGGCCAGGGCGCGGCCCTGACGCTGCTGCTGCCGGACCCCCGAGGGGCCAGCGTGGCCGAAGGCAGCCCGGCATGACCCGCGCACCCGTTCACCTGCTGCTGGTTGAGGACAACCCCGCCGACGTCTTTTTATTGGAAGCGGCGCTGGACCTGGCCGCTGTTCCGGTGGAGATGACCGTGGCCCGCGACGGCCTGGAAGCCCTGGAGTACCTGCACCAGACTAAGGCGGGCGCCCGCCTGCCCGACCTGATCCTGCTGGACCTCAACATGCCGCGCATGAACGGCTTCGAGTTCCTGGCGGCTGTGCGCGCCGACCCCGACCTGATGGGGCTGGTGATTCTGGTGTTCACCACATCCAACGCCGAGGCCGACGTGAAGCGGGCCTACGCCCTCCAGGCCAACGCCTACCTCAGCAAACCCGCCAACCTGGACGCCTTCTTGCAGACCGTTCACCTGCTGGAAGCCCACTGGTTTGGCGCCGCCAGCCTGCCGCGCAGTTTCGCGCCGTAGGACTGGGGGCAGCTCCCCTTCGGCGCTCTGGTGGACTGCGGACAACGCGGCGTCGCGGTCCTGACTGGCAAGGTGTTCAAGGAGGCGCGGCGCTGAGAGGACTGCCTCAGCGCCGCGCCCTCCTTGACCTCTAGGTCGTGTAGGCCAAGGTGGTACAACGTCCTATGTCTGTTCTAAGTGCCCTGGACGAGTGTCTGACGTACATCAGACGTTGTGTTCCAGCGTTCGATGAAGCCGCCCTTCTGGCTTCGATTGAGCCCCTGGCCTCTGACCATCCAAGCTGGGCATCGTGGTGGGCGTCAGATCTTGCCGCTTCACTGCCTGCCATGGCACTCCGAAGCCGGGCATTGGCTCCGTTCACCACGGTTCTCAGCACCTACGAAACGTTCGATAGCGCTGACCTGACAGCATTTCAAGCTGAGCGGCGACACTTGCTGTCTGCGGCCACGGACTCCGGTCATCATTCGGACCTGACCGTGGAACGGGAAGTGCGACGGCCCCAAGCGTTTCTGGTGGTCGAGCCGGCGTACTCGTTGTCAGACGGGGCAGCCTATGTGGCCACGAGTGGATATTTTGACCAGAACAACATGCCCCCCTGGGACACGTGGATCGCGCCGGTGCCTCCCCCTTCTGGCTCCGATGTCAGCTGGGGGCCGGCGCTGCTGTGCTGGGTGCCCCCATGGGCGCGTGAAGGCGCGGAAAGAGCGATCGATGTGAATCCAGAACAGTGCCTGCAGTGGGTAGATATTCGCGAAGGCACAGTGGTGTGGACGTGAAGTCCCCCTTCGCCGACACGCCCTAGGCCGGGCCGCCCACCGGCACCATGTAGGTCGTGAACTCGCCCACGCCGTCCAGATGCAGCAGCGCGTTCACGGCGTCGTCGTAAAACCCGCCGATGGTCAGGTGAGGCAGGCCTTCGGCCGCCGCAATCAGGCACAGATTCTGGGCCAGGTGCCCGCATTCCAGCAGGGCGTGGCGGTAGGCGCGATGGTGGTAGTGCGCCTTGAGGTAGGTGTAGTCGAGCACCGGCAGCAACCACGCGGCCACCTGGCGGGCGGGCAGGACGTCGGGGGTGGCGGGGTTCAGGAAGGGCGAGCTGCGTTCCAGCAGTTCCACGGGCGGCACGGTGCCGTAGCGCACCAGCTCGCCGGTGTGTTCATCGAAGACGTAGTGGCCGGGGTCCAGCGGTTCCACGCGGTAGGCCAGCAGGTGCAGGCGCCACGGATAGCGCCCCCCACCCGACGGATAAGGCCGCCGCTGCACCTGAAACTGCCCGCCCGGATGGGTGATGACGCGCGTGTCTACAATGCCGGCCGCGCCGCGCAGCAGGGTCGCCAGGGTGGGCAGTGGGAGGGGCTGGCCGTAGCGGGCGTAGTGGCTGGTGCGGCGGCGCAGCACCTCGCCCAGTGGCATGGTCAGGTCGCCTTCTGGCCGCTCGGGCAGCGGCACGCGGCGCTGGCCGGGCCAGTGGGGCACCGGGCGCGGCTCGGGCGGGGTGGTGGCGCGCAGTTCGGCCAGACCGTGTGGGTAGAGCTTGCTGTCCTCGTGGGCGCGGTGGTCGGATGACCAGTCAGCGTGCAGATGCTCGCCCCCCCGGTCCGACAGAATCAGGGCGGCCAGGGTCGCCAGGTAACATTCGTCTTCAATGCTGAAGCCCAGGCGGTTGTGGAACATGTGCAGCTGCGAGCGCCAGATGTCCAGGCTGGGGTAACTCAGGGCCTTCTCCACCGCGCGGTAAGCCTGCTGGGCGGCGCGCACCTCGGCCTCCCAGGCCCGCAGCAGTTGGCGTTCCGGGCGCTGGGCATAGGTCTGGCGGGCGCCTGTTAGGGACGGCGGCGCGGCAAAGTAGGTGGCCTCAGCGCGCTCGCGGGCGCGGGCGACCTGCTCGGTGGGCGTCGAGGAAAACAGCGGCCAGGCATTGACAAACTCGCGCAGCCAGCTGACGCCGCCGGGGGTATCCAGGTCCAGGGCGCGCACAGTGGTCAGCAGCAGGTGCAGGCCCAGCCCCAGCCGCGAGGCGCGTGTGGGGGTCAGCGGCAGAATCTGAGCGGCAAAGGCGCTGGAGGTCTCGAAAAACGCCTCGCTGATGCCCAGGCCCGCCCGCCCGCCGTAGCGCAGGGTTTCGGGTTCATAGGGCACGGCGCGCACCTGGCCGTGCGGATACCAGCCGTAGGCCTCGGCGGCCCCCGTGCGGTGCGCGGGCGGCACGAAGGCGGCGTAGTAGCCCTCGGGGTCGGGGGTGGCGGGCGCGGGCAAGGCAGCGCAGGTGCAGGTCAGCGTGGCCTCCACCTGCGCGGCCGCCTGGGGGGAGGGGTCCCGCAGGCGCAGACGGATGTGGGGGCCGCCCTCCCAGTAGCGAATGAAAAACCAGCCCGCCAGCTCGCCGCGCGTTTGCAGCGCGCCCAGCAGCGGAAAGAGGTCGTGGTGCAGGGCGCGTTCCAGGTCGGCCACCGGGGCGAAGGTGTGGGCGTGCAGCGACACCCAGGCGGCGGAAACGGGCGGCGGAGCGGGCACAAGCGGCGCGCTGAAGGTGGTCATGCGGCAGTCCTCCGGAGCAGGGGCAAGGAGAGATCGTGAACCGGCGCGCGCCCGCACAGCAGGGCGTAGGCGACGGTCTGGTCGGGCGGCAGGTTCAGCAGGCGGTCCAGCGGCGCCTCGCGGTAGGCCCGCACCGGCCTCGCAAACAGCCCCGCGTGGGCCAGGGCCAGACACAGGCGCTGAGCACGTTCACCCAGGGTCAGCTGCGTGTGCAGAAAGTCCACGTCTGGGCCGTAGCGCGCGGTCAGCAGCACAGCGGCGTTCAGGCCATAAACGTTGAGGTCATCGGGGTAGCTATAGGCGCCGTGCAAGGCCGTGGCCAGCTCGGCGGGCGGAATGGGCAGCGGCGCGGACGACCCGGCGCGGTAAACGCCAGGGGCCAGGCCGTCCAGACGCTGCGCCAGCAGCACGGTGCCGGGGTCTTTCAGGGCCGCCTGAAACGGCGTGGCTGGCGCCGGGCGGCCATCGGTGGTCAGGCCAAAGGCGCCGGGGGCCGAGGAACGGGCTTGTACGTCACGCCAGGCGGCGGCGGCCTGCTGCGGGTCGGGCGTGGTCCGGTCCACCTGAAGCGTGACCAGCGGCTGCCAGTCGGCGCCGAGGTTGGGGGCGGCCAGGGCAGAGTGCTCCCGCAGGCTGAGCCCCAGCCCTGCGCCCAGATGCCGCAGCGCGCCCAGCAGGTGCCCGGCTTCCAGGGCCGCCAGCGTGGGCCGCAGTGTGCCGTAACTGTCTGGGATGGTGGGCAGGTGGCCCAGCAGATGCAGGTACACGGGGTTGTCTGCTGAAGGCGCGGAAGTCGCCCCAGCCAGTGGCCGCAGCGCCGCGCGGTGGGCGTCCAGCAGCCAGCGGCCCTGTGGGGTCTCTAAGACCAGGTGCACGGCGTACAGCGCGCGCGGGGACGGATAGGCGCGGTGCGGGTTGTACGGAGCGTGCGGTTCGACGCGCAGGGGTGTGGCGGCCAGGCGCAGCAGCAGGGCCAGCCGCGCCCACAGGTTCGCGCCCGCCGGATGGTCCAGCACCACCCAGTCCAGCGGCAGGGCCGTGCCCAGCGGCCAGGCGTCCAGCGCGGGCGGCTGGCCGGGGCGCGCCGGGGTCGACACCTCTTTTAAGTACGACTGCTGCAGGGCGTGCAGGGGCGGGTAAGGCGGGTTCATGGGGATTCACCTCCTGAAAGCGATGAGTGGAAATGAGAGGTTGCTTCTTAGGACCGGCCCACCAGCGGTTGGGAACGCCGGGCGCCCACAGTGCTGTTCACGGAAAGGGGTGGGGCAGGTGCAGGGCCGGGGCGGGGTTGGGAAAACCCAGGCGCTCGGGTACGCTGGTCAGGCGGTTCAGGCCCCCAAAGCGCTGGTTGACGTGCCCGAAGGTCATGGGCAGGCTGCCCGGCACGATCACCTTCACCTGGGCAAACCCCAGGTCGCGCACGGCGGCGCCCGTCTGGTCCACCACCAGCACGTCCAGACCTTCGGCCAGCACCCGGTCAGTCAGGCGGCGCAGCACGTTCGTCAGGTCGGGGTCGCGCCAGGCGCGCCAGTCGGGGAACAGTTCATCCAGGGACGCGGGCGGCGCTTCGTCCCGGAACAGGAAACTCAGGCGGTCAAAGGCGTCGGGGTGGGCATTGACGGCCACATGGTCGTCCAGGGTGCGCACCAGGGTGGGGTCGCGCAGCATGGCCTGCAGGGCCTCTTCGGTGTGGGCGGGCTTGCGGTCATGCACGAAGGCGTTCACAACCACTTCAATCAGGCCGGCGCTCAAGGCCTTTTCAGGGTTAAAGTGCGCCCCGGCCGCCGACAGCGCGCGGGGATAGCCGCCCGACTCGTTCACCAGCAGCGTCCAGATGGCGGGCACGCCAAATTCCGTGGTGATGTCAAAGGCGTAGGGGGTAAAGCCCAGCGACTCGGCACGGCGCAGCAGGTGCAGGGTCAGGGGGTCGCGCACGCCGCCCAGGTCAATGCGGCGGGCAGGGCGCTGCGTGTGCCAGGCCAGCAGGAACGCGTCGCGCTCGATCACTTCCAGCAGGCCGTACAGCGTGGCCTCCTCGACTGAAGCGCCCAGGGCGCAGCCGTTGGAACTCTCGTACAGAAAGCGTTCCTCGCGCGGCACGCGGTCATGCTGGTAGTAAGCAATGTGTTCGGGGATGAGGCGCGCGGCGGCGGCCTTGAAGGAATGCGCCCAGACCCAACTGGTCGGCGTGTCGGGGTTCAGGGGCGTGTACTCGTAGGCGGGGTGCGCGGCGTGGGCAGGCTGGCCCAGCGTCTCCAGGTTGACGGCGTGCGCGCCCAGGTCACGGCTACTCGCCCGGATGCGGGTGCGCTTGCCGCGCGGGCGCTGGCTGCCGTAGCGCTCCAGGGCTTCTAGAAAAGCCACCGGCTCGGCGTCTGTAAAGGCGTCGGCGCGGCCCCAGCCGGACTCGTTCATGCGGTGGTCCGGCGCGCGGAACTCGGCGCCCACCAGCGGCATTCCGGCGTTGTGGGCGCGGTAGACGTGGTGAATCAGGCCGTAGCGCCAGTCCAGCAGGGCGGTGCGCAGCGCCCCCGAGGCCAGGTCCAGCGCCTTTTCGCGGAAGGCGTCGGGATTGCTCTGCAGGCGCGGCTGCAGGTGCAGAGTCGCCGCTTCGGCGGTGTCGTCGGGGTAGGGCGAGCAGTGGGGGCAGTCGTGTACCGGGACGTGGGTGTGCCAGCCGCCGGTCAGGTCGGTCCAGCGCCAGGCGTAAATCTGGCTGGGGGCGGGCCAATCGCTCAGGGGGCGGGCCAGCAGCTCGGTCAGGACGGCCATCAGCGGAGCCAGCGCGGCGGCGGGCACGGGGGCCGGGGCGGGGCGGGCAAAATCGGCTTCCGGCACCTGCGCCACCTCGCGGCGGCGGCGCTCGGCGCACAGGGCGCAGCCGGCGGCGTGCGGCGTGACCAGCGGCCCCAGCAGCGCCAGGGCCCCTTCCAGGCGCAGTGGCAACAGGCGCAGGCTGTGGGCGCGGGCGTAGTCCTGCAGGTCAGCCAGTTCCTGGGGGCGCCAGTCGTCGTGGGCGACCAGCAACACGCTGCCGGGCAGAGGCGGCTCGCTCAGGTCGGTGCGCAGGGCGTGACGGGCACGAATCAGGTCGTGCAGCTGGCCTTCGCCCAACAGATACAGGGGAGTGGTCACGGCGGCTCCTTGTGTGGTGTTCAGGTTAGCCACGGGCCACCACCCACCCCAGCAGCACGCCGCGCTGCACGGTGCCGGGCAGGCCCAGATACGGTTGAAGGCGAGGGGCGCGGCCCAGGTCCGTCAGGGCAGCCCAGGTGTCCTGCTCGGGCTGGTCGCTGGGCACCGGCCGAACCTCACCGGCTGGGGGCGCGGGCGTACCGGGCACCGGCAGACCCAGTTGCAGGGCCGCCACGGCGTCCAGCAGCGCGCCGCCCACTGCTCCGTCAGGGTCGGGGGCAAAAGCGGCGGCCAGCAGCCCCCGCGCCGGGTCGTAGACGGCGGCGCCGTGCAGGCCGCGTAGGGCTGGGTGGCCCAGGCGCACCACCTCGGCGGCCACGCCGTACACCATCCCCAGGGTCTTAAGCAGCCACAGGTGCGCCAGGGGCACTTCGGCGGGCGGCACCGGCTGGGCGGTAAAACTCTCTGGCCGCCGCGCCAGGTCAGCGGTCAGCACGGCCCTCCCGCCCCGGCCCAGCAGATCGGTCTCGCTGTAGCCCAGGACGGGGAAAGCAGCTCCTGCTTCGGCCAAGCCTTCCGGCGCAGCCGGCAGCAGGGCCAGGAGGCGCCGCTCCTGGGCGCGGTGCAGGGCTTCTTCGCCGTCGCTGCCCCAACCCGCCTGGGTGGGGCCATCGGCCGCGCCGTAGGTGAACAGGGGCAGCTGCTCGCCCGCCGCTGAGGGGGCGCCCGTTAGGGCAAAGGGGCCAGTCAGCAGGGCGCGCAGGTCATCGGGACCGGCCAGGGGCAACTCGGCGCGGGCCAGGGTCCACCATCCTTCCAGGGTGGCGGGCTGGAGGAACGCGGGCATTGGGGCGCTGTGGAGGGTTGCAGCGTCCACCACCAGCGCTCGCTCAGCACTCACGCCGCCCTTCAACCCGGCTACCTGCCGGAAGGCTTCCAGCGCCAACAATCCCGCCAGCAACTGCTTCAGCGGTTCGGCGGGCGCGCCGCTCAGGGTCAGGCGCTCGGCCAATACATCTGCAGGGGTGTGCAGCGGCGCAATCATGCCCTGCTCGGCGCCCAGCGCAGCCAGCAGGGTCGGTGCCCCAGAGTCCGCGCCCAGGTGCAGCGTCACGAAGCCCTCTTGGACGGCCTCGTGCGCCTCAACCTCTACATCCGCAAACGCCAGATCCCGCAGGTGCGCGGCCACCGCCGCCGTCAGGGCCGCCGGGCCGCGCAGGGTCACGCGGGCGGCGCGCACAGCGCGGAACGCTGCTGTGGGGCGGTCACTCAGCGAGGCCAGAAAGGTCAGGATACCGGCGTGGTGGCCCAGCTCCTCGGCACTCGGGTCTTCCTCCACAGGCAGCAGCAGGTCGCGCGCCCGCAGTTCATTGAGCAGCAGCCGCGCGGCGGGCCAGGCCCCGGCGGGCAGGGCGGCCTGAAGCGCCTGCGCCGTCACTCCGGCCTGTAGCTGCGGCAACAATCCCGTGAACAGCGCGTGCAGTGCGGGGTGGCCCTGAATGCGGAAGGTGGTGTCCCAGTGCTGAAAGCGGATGCCGCCTCGGATGGGCACATGCCCCACGCCGGGCCGCAGGCGCAGCGGCACGTCGGTCTCGGCGGTGCGGGCCAGCGCAGCCACGGTCCCGGCCGCGCTGGGCCTCAGCTGCGCAGCGGCGCTCACGCGACACCTTCCTCGCGCAGCTGGACCCACCACTGCTCGAAAAAGCCCTGCCAGTCCTGGCCGTGCAGTTCCTGCATGGCCTCGCTGACCATGTAATTGACGAAGTAGCGCTCGGTGGGCGAAATGTCCATCAGCGGCAACACGCTGTACATGAAGTTCATCAGCGTGCGGTACGTGGAGAACATCTCGACGTGGTACCAGGTCTCGGAGATGTTGAACTTGCGCAGTTCCTGGTGAAATTCGCTGAACTGGTAGTCCGGCCCGAACGCCCAGCGCGCCTGCGCCTCGGGATTGATGCCCGCCGCCGCGCGCTGCATGGTCGCGGTGGGGTCGGCAGCCAGCAGGCCCGCGTCGGCCAGTTGCCGCCCGATGGGCCACATCCGCCGGAACTGCGTTTCCCAGAGGCTCAGCACCTCGTCGCGCCCGCCGCTGCTGACGCCGTCCACCGCGCGCAGCACCTCCTGGCGGATAGGCGCGTATTTCTGGGCAAAGGCCGCGCGCAGTTTCTCGCCGCCGCCCTGACGAAACAGGAATTCCTCCAGGTGCGAGCGGTACGAGATATGGCCGCTGTACACACCAAACGGGTAGGTACTGGCGTACAGCACAAAGATGCGCGCCAGGCGGATGAGGCGCTCGGCGGTATTGCCGGTGTCGGCCTGAAGGGTGCGCAGCACGGCGGGCGTCAGGGCTGCAAAGTACTGGGCGCGGAAATCCTCGGCCTCGGGCGAACCCAGCACGCCCTGCCGGTCAGGAGCCGCCCCCACCACCACACTGTTGTCGGGGCGTAGGGGGCCGTAGGGGCCAGGTTCCAGTTCCAGCGTGCCCAGTTTCTCGCTGCGGGCCAGGTAGGCCGCCTCGTCCAGCACGGCGGCCGACGGATGGGCGGCCAGGTAGGCCTCGGCCTGCACTTTCGCCGCGTCCAGCGCCGCCTGCATCGCGCCGTCTTCCCCCTGCACAATCAGCCGGACGTGAGGGCCAAACTTCCAGTGGCGCTCGGCGTAGGCCCGTTCGATGCCGGGGCGCGCCTGAATTTCCAGCACCAGCGGCAGCACCAGGTCGCGCAGCAGGGGGCGTTTGTCGTTTTGATAGTGGGTGAGGTACAGGGCTGCGTTCATAGGGAACCTCCGGCGCGGGGGCAAAAAACTGGGGTGAGTCGAAGACGAACCCGAGCGAAGCGAGTGACAGAGAAGAAGGGACGGCGACGATGGACAGGCGCCTCAGCGCTGTTTCTGCGGTGCCTGGGAATCACAGCCGTCCCTTCTGGTGCAGTTCAAAGACCAGTTCGCTGGTCAGGGGGGTGTGAGGGTCGGGGGTCAGCAACGCTTCTTCTGGCAGGGGGCGGCACTCTTCAAACACGAAGTCCTGCGGCGCGTCGCGCAGCATCTTGGCCAGCAGCCGGGCGTGCAGCGGGCTGCTGAACTCCAGGTGCTGCGGCTTCTGGGTGCCGCCGGCCAGTTCGGCCTGCCAGGCGCCCAGGTTGGCGCTGGCCTGGCGGGCGCGGCGGCGGCGCACGAACACCTGTTCGGGCAGGCCATGCTCGGCGGCCCAGCGCCACAGGGCCAGGGCGTAGTCAGCGTCGCTGTCGTGGGGACCGGGCACCGGCAGGGCGCCGTGCGGCACGCTCCAGCGGGCGCGGTGCAGCATCACCCCGCCCGAGCGCAGGCGCGGCGTGCGCCGGACCTGGCCGTCTGCGGGGCCCAGGGCACTTTCGGCAATGTCGGGCAGGTGCGGCACGATCAGGCCGTTGTTCGTCAGCGTGACCAGAAAGTTCTTGAGGCTGGGCAGCAGCTGGGCAATCAGAAAGCCCGCGTACACCACCTGCACCGGCTCGTTGGTGTCGCGCCGGCGCAGACGCACCTCGTCCGCCGCCTCGTCGTGGTGGAGGTACAGGTCGTCAATGTGCAGGGCTGGGCCGTCCACGGGGGCGTCCACCTGCAACTCGGCAGCGGTCAGGGCAGGGTGCAGATTGGCGGTAAAGCCGTGGGCGCTGCGCAGGCCCACCTGTGACAAGCCGCGCGGGGCCAGCGCCTCAACGGTGGCTTTCACGTCGGCCATGACCTGCGCGGGCAACTCGGTCAGAAAGCGGCTGAAATACTGCCCGTAGCCCGCGTACACCTGATTGACGATCAGGCTGCCGTCCGCAGCCGCCGCCTGGGCGAACACGTCGTAGGACCACGGCCGGGCCGTCAGGCGCTCAGGCAGGCGCTCCAGCCAGGCTTGCAGCTGCGCGCCGGTCAGGTCCAGTTCCTCGGTGCCGGCGCGGGCGGCCTGCAAGTAGGCGGCGCGCACCTCGCGCTGCACGGCCAGCACGCCCTGAAGTTCGGGCAGGGCTTTTAGGCCCGCACCCGGACCGCGCAGGGACGCCTGCAGCCACTCGTCAAACAGATCGGCGTTCTCGCGGACAAAGGTGGGCAGGTCGTCCACCCGCGCGCCCGGCCCGTGCTGGCCCACCAGGCGTTCCCGCAGCAGCGGCTCGAACAGCAAGTGGGTGTCAAAGACCCGCAGCACCGACAGCAAGAGGTGCAGGCGGTCAATGGCCGGGGCGTAGGGCGTCACGTCCAGCGCCAGGGCCTGCGGAGCCACCGTGTCCTCGTACAGCACGGGGCCCGCCGGGAGGGTCAGGCCGTAAGCGTCATAAGCGGCTTGCAGGTGGGCGCGGGCGGCCTCCAGCGCGGCGGGGCGCGCGGCGCTCGGCACCCAGGGAAAGGCAGTCAGGGCCATCGCCAGGTCGTCCAGGGCCGCCGCCGCCCGCTCGCTCTCGGCTGTTTCGGCCTGGCGCAGCAGCGCCGCCACCTGACCCAGCAGGTCGGTGGGCTGCTCGCTCAGGCCCGTGACCGGGCGCAGAAAGCCGCTGTCCATCAGCTGCCCCACAAAGCGCGGCGCCGCCTGGGGGTCGGGCGACAGGCCGCTTAGAACCTCCACCAGCGCCGCGTAGTCCGCCTCTCCCCCACTGTCCCGCACCGCCGCGATCAGGCGGGCCAGGCCGGCACTCAGGCGCAGGGTCACCCGGCGTGAGGCCAGGTTGCGGGCGCGCGGCTGGCGCGCCGGGTCGTCAATGGCCTGCTCAAAGCGCACCTCGCCGCCCTGCACCCGCAGGTGGTCGCCCAGGCGCCAGGGCAGCGCTGCGCGCAGGTCGGGGGTCTTCAGGGCGCCGTCCAGCAGGCGCAGAATCAGCACGTGGTTGACGGTGGTGCTCGCCCGCACTTCGGGGCGGGCCAGCGCGCCCGCTGCGCTCTGTGTCCAGCGCCCGCCGGCCACCGAGGTGTAGTGGCTGTAGGGACTCGTTTTCCAGGCGGCGCGCGACACATATTGCAGCAGGCGGTATTCGCACTTGCGCAGCGTGCCCTTCTGCTCGGGCAGCGGCGTGGCGGCGTACTGCCGCGCAGTGGCCAGCAGCGGCGCGCTGGACACGGCCAGGCCCTTCAGAAAGCGCTCGTCCCGGCAGGCGGCCTGCAGGGCGGCCCGCTCGGTGCCCAGGTGGGCGGCCAGGGCGCTCCTCAGTTCAGCGGTGTGGCTCTCCTGCGCAGCCTGGGCCGCCAGATAGGCGTGGACCTCGGCGGGCGCTCCTGCCGGTACCGTGCGGGGCGTTTTGCCCGCCAGGACGCTGCGGCGCAGGGCCAGCCACTCGCGGCGCTCGGTATCGTCCTGGGCGGCCGACACCTGGTTATAGAGGGTGGCAGCGGCGGCTGCGCGCTGGGCTTCGACATCCGCCCGCACCGCCTGATCGCGGCGCAGCTGCTCCAGCAGCGGAAAGGGAGGCAGGTGGGCAGGGCTCAGGTGGTTAAAGCGCAGCAGCAGCTGGGGGGCCAGCTGGTCGGCCAGGGGGGTGGGGGCGGGGCGAATCGGGGCAGAAACAGAGCGCTGGGTCATGGCCGGGAAACCTCCTGTGGGTGCGCGTGCAGGGTTTGGGGCGGACTTTGTGGGGTCTGATGTTGGGAGAAGCGCAAAAGAGGAAGTGGGAAGAAAAAGGGGGGGAGGGGGGCCAAACGCTGGCCCATGCCCTCCCCGGTCGTGCGGTGTGTGGCCGCCTTACTCTGAAAGCTGCGCTTCAACCGAGCCGCAGCAGCAGGAGCTGCTTCCGCAGGTGGAGGTGGCGCTGCAGCTGCTGGAGCCGGACGAAGCGCCGGTTTCGGCCAGGGCGGTGCTGTCGCGCACTTCGGTGACTTCCAGGGCTTCGATGTTCAGGTCGCTAAAGTCGATGTCGGTCATGTTGATGTTGGTCATGGCAAGTCTCCTTGGGTGTGGCGCTGCGGCGCCGGTGAGGGTGGGCGGAGGGGCTGGTGGGCGGACAGGGCGGGCCAGGTGAGGGCGCCGGGGGCAGGTCAGGTGGAGCGGCCGGGCGTTAGAAGGCGATCACCTCCAGGGGGGGCTAGGGGGCCAGGGTGGCTTAGGAGCGCTGAGCCGGCGAGGACCGGGGGGCCTTACAGGCCAGCGTTGCCTTCGTCGCGTCGGTAGCCAATCAGGGCCAGGGTGAGAAAGAGCACCGTGGAGCCGACCAGCCAGAGAATGTGAGTGAGCATGTTGGGGTCGGTGGCGGCGCCAATCTGTCCCAGCGCCAGCTGCGAGAAGTGGTAGGGGGGCAGGTACTGGGCCAGCTTCTGAAAGAACTCGGGGAGCATGGAGTGCGGCACCCAGAGGCCAGAGGCGAAGGACATGGGGATGTAGATGACGTTCGCCAGGGCCGGCGCCGCGCCGGGGCCCGAGAGGAACCCCAGAGCCAGTCCCAGGGCCGTGAAGGGCAGGCCGCCCAGAATCAGGGTCGCTCCCAACCGCAGCCACGTTTCGGCCGGCATCTCGACCTTGCCGATGGTGGCGCCCAGCAGGAACATCAGCGAGATGATGGTCACGTTGAACATCAAAGACGTCGCAAATTTCGAGAGCAGGAAGGCGGCGGGCGGCATCGGGGAAACGCGCTTGATCTTCAGCCAACCGCTGGCCCGGTCGTTGGCGATGCCCACCCCGAAGGAGAAGAGCGACGCGCCGATGACCCCGAAGGCCCCGTAGGTGGCGAGCATGTACATGGGCACCCGGACATTGCCGGCCGACTGGTTCATGTACGTGAAGCCGAACACCACGTAAAACAGCAGCGGAAAGATGATGGTGGGAATCAGGAACATCGGGCTGCGCAGCAGGGTCAGGGTCTCGGCGCGCACTTCTAAGCCGTACAGCCGGACCTTGTTGACGCGGGGCGGCGCCGACCGGGCGGGACGGGACACGTCTTGCACGAGGCTCATGCGCTCACTCCTTGGGGGGCGTGCAGGCCCTGAAACACGTCTTCGAGGCTGGCGGGCCGCACCGTAAATTCCTGCAGGGCCGGGTCCAGGGCGTACAGCAGCGGCGCAATCACGGCTGTGCCGTCGACCGTCAGGTGCACCGTGTCAGCCTGGCGGCGCACGGCGCGCACTCCAGCCACCGCCATCAACTGCGGGTCGCTCAGGACTGTGCGCAGCGAGACGTGCTGCACGTTGACGCGGGCCTTGAGTTCCTGCGGCGTGGCCTGGGCCACCAGGCGGCCCTTGTCGATGACCAGAATCCGGTCGGCCAGGGCGTCGGCTTCTTCGAGGTAGTGGGTGGTCAGCAGCACCGTGCGGCCGTCGTCCACCAGGCGGCGGACTTCCATCCAGAAGGCGCGGCGGGTTTCGGTGTCCAGCGCCACGGTGGGCTCGTCCATCACCATCAGGGCGGGGTCGCCGCACAGGGCCAGGGCAAAGCGCACCCGCTGACGCTGGCCGCCGGACAGCTGGCGGTAGGTGCGCCCGGCCAGGGCGGTCAGCCCAGCGCGCTCCAGGGTGTCGGCCACCTTCAGGGGCGCCGGGTAGTAGCTAGAAAACAGCTCGACCAGTTCAGAGACCCGCAGATTGGCGGCCAGGTGGACCTGCTGCATCATGGCGCCGGTGTGAATGCGGTGGGCGGCTTCCAGCGGCGACTGACCAAAGACCTTGACGGCGCCGCCGGTGGGGGCCAGCAGGCCCAGCACCATGTTGACCAGGGTGCTTTTGCCGGCGCCGTTGGGCCCCAGCAGGGCCACGACCTCGCCCCGGTGGATGCTCAGGCTGGTGGGCTGCAGCGCCTGAATGGAACCGTACCTTCTGTGCACCTCCTGAAGCTCGATGGCGGGGCCGGCGTACGCCGGGGTCCACGCTCTGGTTGGTTGCCGATGAAGTCCCATATCACTCTCCTTCCGGCGGGGGCTTGTTCTCTGCTGCTCCCGAGCGGTGAGGAGAGTGTGCGCGGCGGCCGGGGACGGGCCGGGGACAGTACGGCCAGTGCGCGGCCGGGACCGGGGACAGCTCCGGCCACCGGGGCGGGCTGTCTCCGCGCCGTCCCCGCCCACGCGGCACCGTGCGGGGGTGCGGGGGCGCAAGCTTGCCTCTGGCTCCAGGGCTTCATCACCCGCACGCCCGCCGCGTGGCGCGTCTCTGTCTCTGCGCGCCGTGAGGCACCCTTGGTCCTGCGGCGCGCCGTCTTCTCCGCGCGCCACGCGCGGCCCTGTCCTCGTTATCTCCCCGCATTCAGGAGGTCGTATGCGTCACGTTGCCCTACTGCTGGCCCTCTTTCTCGCGCCGGTCGCCCAGGCGGCGGCCCACACCCCGCAGACCGCCGGTTCGTTCGGCGGCTTTGGCGGCGGCTCTTTTGGAGGTGGTGGCGCAGGCGGCAGCTACTGATACAGGTTCCTATTGAATCGCTTGCAAAAGCGGTTCAATCCGAGCGGAGCGAGTAGGAGCGAAACGGGTTCCGGGCGTGGAGCCGACAAATTGGCTCTTTTCCGATTTGTCGGCGGAATAGACGGAATCCGTATGAGACCGACGGAGGTGGAACCGTTGGCATGAGCGGTGAAATCCAAGCGAAGCGAGAAGGAAAGCGGGTTCCGGGCGTGGAGTTTGCCACTCGGTTCTTTCCCGAGTTGTCAATGAAACAGACGGAATCCGTATGAGCGCAGGCTCTGTCCAGTCTGCACCCCGTGGCGTGCTGGCCAGGCCGAGGGCAGACCAGCGGGTTGATCCCGTGCCGCAAGGTTCTGCTGGCTGCGCCACGCTGGGCAGCCCGCACAGGCGGATAGACATGCCGCATTTCTGCCGCTGTTCGGGTCGGATGCAGGCCTTCTCCCCCTGAGCCTTCTGCCCGTCCTGACGGGCCGGGGCGGCGCTGTCCTCTGCTGTCTCCGCTGTGTCTCCGCCCGTGCTCATGAGTGTCTCTGGGGCGTCCCCAGCGCCTTTTTAAGGTGAGCCCCATGACCAGCAGCCGCACGCCCCGCACCCTCCGTCCCGTCCTGCTCGCCCTGCTGGGCGCCGCGCTGCTGGCCCCTCTGGCCGGTGCCCAGACCGTCACCGTGCACAGCGACCCAGGCGTTGGCCCCGTGCAGCTGGCCGACCCCGGCGTCGGGCCGGTGCAACTGGCAGACCCCGGTGTTGGCCCCGTGCAGCTGAGCACCGTGCCCCCTGTACCCCCCCGCTCCTGATCCCTTCAGAGGTTGTCCTATGACAGTTCAACGCACCTTGACCGCCCTGCTGACCCTCGCCCTCATGACCGCTGCAGTGGCCCAGGCCGCGGCCCCGACGCCCCAAACTCAGGGCACTGTGCGTGGCGGAGGCGGTTCCTTCGGGGGCGGCGGCGCCACTGGCAGCTGGTAAGCCCGGCCGGCCTTCACCTCAAGTCCCCTCTCCCACTTTGGAGGTTTTCACCATGTTCAGCCGCATTCTGACCACTCTGTTGACCCTGACCCTCGTACTCGTTCCCGCCGCACAGGCGACCGCCCACACCCCGCAGACGGCCGGCGGCTTCGGCGGCTTTGGTGGCGGCTCGTCGGGCGGCGGCGGCGCCTCGGGCAGCTGGTAATCGCTGCTCCCATCTCTAGCATTTGCGGCGGACCTTCAAGGGGTTCGCCGTTTTCGTGTGGGCGGCGTGCCGCGAAGAGGCAGCCGACCTCCTATAGATTCCGGTTGAAGCATTCGAAAGCTGAGCGAAGCCCACAGGAAACCATCGGGTTCGGGCCGCGGAATCCATACTCAGCCAACCCCTCAGCCACCTTCGCCGTTGGCTCACCTGATCTCTCGCCGCGCGGCCGGAGGGTTACCATTGCATCTATGCGCCACCTCGCCCTGTTGGGCGCGCTGCTCACGGCGGTTGCCGGACAGAGCAGCGCGCAGACGGCCACGCCCCCGGCCCGCTTTGAGGGGCAGATCATCTATCAGGTGATGCCAGACCGCTTTTTCGATGGCAACGCCAGCAACAATCAGGGCGTCAACCGCGCCGACCTACGCGCCTGGCACGGCGGCGACCTGGCCGGCCTGACCGCCAAACTGCCGTATATCCAGAAACTGGGAGCCACCGCCGTATGGCTGACGCCGGTGTACCTCCAGCAGACGGCCAATTCGTTTGGCACGGCGCCCTATCACGGGTACTGGCCCGCCGATTTCCGCAACGTGGACCCACACTTTGGCACCCTAGCCGATTTCGGCGCGTTCACCAAAGCCGCCCAGAACGCCGATCTGCGTGTGGTGCTGGACCAGGTCATCAACCATTACGGCTACGAGGCGGCGGCTGTGCGGGCCCGTCCCGCCTGGTTTAACGGCGAGGCGCAGTGCAGCACTTCGGCCAACAAGGATGTGGACTGTGCCTTAGCGGGGCTGCCCGACCTACGCCAGAGCAACCCCCAGGTGCGCGAACTGCTGCTGGGCAACGCCGATTTCTGGCGCGAACAGGGCGTGCAGGCCTTCCGCTACGACGCCATTAAGCATGTCGAAGGCCCCTTCCTGCGCGACCTGCTGACCCGCGACCGCCAGGCGGGCACCTGGACCCTGGGCGAGTGGTACGACGCCGACACGGGCACGGTGGCCGACTGGCAAAAGGAGGGCTTTGACAGCCTCTTTTTGTTCAGCCTGCAAGCAGCCATGAAGGGCAGCATTATGGCCGGGCAAAGCCTGGACGGCGTGCGCAGCGTGCTGGCCCGGCAGGGTGAACTGGTGCGCCCCGGCGAGGTGGCCCTGTTTCTGGACAACCACGATGTCCCCCGTTTTGCTCAGGGCAGCCTGTTTGAAGATCTAGGCCAGGAACGCACCAAATACGGTCTGCGCGCCCTGATGACCCTGCGCGGCGTGCCCGTGCTGTGGCAAGGCACCGAGATCGCCATGCGCGGCGGCGCCGACCCCGACAACCGCCGGGACATGCGTTTTGAAGATGCTTGGACCCCCGCCGAGCGCGCGGTGTTTGAGGTGACCCGCGCCGCCATCGCTGCCCGTAAGGCCAGCCCTGCCCTGAGTGCCGGTGCCCTCAAGCTGCTGCCCAGCCCGGATGCCCTGGGGAGCGACCTGCTGCTGTTCACCCGTGAACTGAACGGGCAGACCGTGCTGGCCGCGTGGCACAACGGCAAGGCGCGCAAGTCTTATAGCCTCAAGCTGGGCAGCCTGGGCGTGGGCTGGGCCAACCGGGCCGCCACCTCTTCCCTGTTCGTCGGTCAGGATGCCAAAGCCAGTGTGTCGGGCGGCTACCTGCACCTGACCCTGCCAGCTCAGGACGCGGCGGCCTTCCGGGTGGAGTAAGAAGCAGACCCAGCCGGGTCGCCTGCCGAGAACTGAGGCCGCGTTCTGCCGTTCCCGCCCCTAGACTGAGCCCCGTGCGGCCCTTCTTCTTGCTGGCGTTCCTCCTTGGGCTGAGCACGGGGCAGGCCGCCCAGCCCGCCACAATCCAGCAGATCGAGCAGGGGCTGCGGCCTGTGCGCCCTTTCTGGCAGCCACTGGGACGCCCGGCAGGCATGAGCCTGACCGACCGGATGGCGTTTCACCACGTCCCCGGCGTGAGCGTCGCGGTGATTGATCACGGGCAGGTGGTCTGGGCCAGAGGCTACGGCGTGCTTCAGGCTGGTCAGCCTGCCCCGGTGACGCCCAGCACGCTCTTTCAAGCGGCGTCTATCAGTAAGGCCGTGACGGCCACGGCGGCTCTGCGGCTGGTGCAAAGCGGTCAGCTTGGCCTGGACGTACCAGTTAACCAGACCCTGCGCTCCTGGCAGCTGCCTGAAAACGCCCTAACTCGCCAGCACCCTGTCACGCTGCGGCACCTGCTGGCGCACACGGCGGGCATTGGCATGCCCGGTTACCTGGGCTATCCGGCAGGGCAGACGCTGCCAACCCTGACTCAGGTGCTGGACGGCCAGGCGCCCGCCACTTCACAGCCAGTGCGAGTAGAGCGCCGGCCCGGCCAGGCTTACGCCTATTCCGGCGGCGGCTACGAGGTGCTGCAGCTCTTGATGCAGGACGCGGCAGGCACAGCGTTTCCCGACCTGCTGCAGCGTCAGGTGCTGGCCCCGCTGGGGATGACCCGCAGCGGGTTTACGCAGCCCCTGCCGGCGGCGCTGGAGTCGCAGGCTGCCGCAGCCCACCAGGCCGACGGCACGCCCCTGTCCGGCCGCTGGCACACCTACCCCGAACTGGCCGCCGCCGGGCTGTGGTCTACGCCCAGCGACCTGGCCCGCTGGCTGCTGGCCCTGTCGGGCGCCGCACAGAAGATACCGGGCGCGCTCCTGACACCCGGCCTCATGGGGCAGATGCTGACCAACCACAGCCCTGGCCTGAAAGGTTGGCAGCACGCTTATGGCCTGGGGCTCACCCTGCATGGTCGTGGGCCAACCCTCTCGTTTGGGCACAGCGGCATCAATCAGGGGTTCCGGGCCATCGCGGTGATGTATCCGCAGACCGGGCAGGGCGCCGTCATCATGACCAACGGGGAAAATGGCGTTCCGCTCTACAACGAGCTACTGGAAAGTATTGCGGCGGCCTATCACTGGCCCGGCCATCAGGCTGGCTGGACGGGCTGGCCGCTGGTCCTGCTCGGTGTTCTTGCGCTCGGCGGAGGTCTTCTGGTTAGCCGAAAGCGACGACGGAGCAAGAGGCGCCGCATCGCGTGGCCTGACTTGTAGAGGGGCCAGGCCGGGGCACTGACCGTTCAGCCGAAGCGGTAGGCTCCGGCTGAACTTGCTTGTCTTTGAACGCCCATGGCAGCTGCGCTGACCTCACGCCTTGAGCGGTCTGGGCACCGGCAGCGTATACGTCGCAAACGGTTTCCACTGGCCACCGGGGTGGTGGCGGGCCAGCGGCCGGTCCTGCTCATCCACGTACACCATGCGGTAGCGCATGCGGCCCAGTTCCAGGCCGCCGCGCTGACGCCACAGCACCTGCACGTCCACGTTGGTGGCAGCGGGATCGGTGTCGTGCGCCGCCAGAATGCTGAAGTCCCCCAGACGGCCCGGGTAGGCCAGTTTGACCTGCCGGATGCTGCGCCGACCCGTGGGAAAGGCCCGGGCCGGCAAGGAAGCGGCCATCTCGCGGTAATGCTCGCCCTGCCAGTGCGTCAGGAAGGCTTTCAGGGCCTCCTGTGGCGTGTGGGGAAGCGCGGTGTTCATGACCCAAGCATGGCACGGCGGCGGGGCAATAGATATCCGGCGAACGGCGGATGAAGAAACCAGGCAGGCGGCTTAGAGCGGCGGCCGCAGTGGGCGTCCAACGCCGTGAACTGCCGGGTCAAGCGGCCGACCAGAACCCCGCGACTCGCGTAACCGTGCCAGGCCCCTTCCAGATAAACGGCTCTCATGGGTTTGTCGAGTGGCCACCATCACGCCGCTTCAGCCGTCTTTCTGCCCTCTCAGCTCCCGAGCTGCTGCACCCGGTCAACGCCAGGCCCGGCGGGTGCGGTGAAGGCACCACACTGCTACTCCAGCCATCAGGCCTTCCGACACCGCGTCAGCCAGCCACAGCGCCGACAATGACACCTGCGCCGCCACCAGCAGCACCGGCACCTTCAGGAGCAGCGGGCCGCCCACCGACAGCAGCAGAGCCTCCCGAATCCGGCCCAGCGATTGCAGCACGGTCACGGCCAGGACAGTGACACCCAGAAAGGGCGCTGCCAGGGCCAGCAAGCGCAGCGCCTCGGCGCCTTCCCGCCGCACCCGTTCGTCCTGCGACAACAGGTTGATCCACCCTGAAGGCCAGCACCAGCAGGCGGCCCAGACCAGCAGGCCATATGCCACGGTGCTCCCCAGCGCCCAGCGCACTGCCAGGGTCACCCGGTCCCACGCCTGCCGCCCCACGTTGAACCCCACCAGCGGCTGCACCCCCTGGGCCAGCCCCGTCTGCGGCGTCAGCAGGCCGCTCAGCAATCGGCTGACCACCGCGAAGACGCTCAGAGCCGTGTCTCCGCCTACCCCCCGCAGCAGATGATTGGTCACGATGATGAGCAGGCTCGCACTCGCGTTCTTGGCAAACGACGGCAGGCCAGTCCGGGCAACCTCCCACAGCAGCGGCGCGTGGGGTCGCCACAGCCACGGCGCAATGCGGACTGGCCGGGGGCGCAGGAAGAAGTACCACAGGCCCATGCCGGCCGACACCGCCTGCCCCGCCACAGTCGCCAGCGCCGCTCCACTCACCCCCCAGTGCGCCACCATCACAAACAGCCAGCACAGGGCCAGATTGACCAGCACCGGCACCACCCAGATTGCCGTGGCGAAGTGGACCTGACCCTCGGCCCGGATAAACGCCGAGAAGCCCGTACTGGTGATCGCCCCCAGCAAGATGATGCGGCCAAAGTCCTCAGCATACGGAGCAACACGCGCCGAGGCCCCCAGCACCTTGACCAGTGGTTCGATGAATGGAGCGCCCAGCAGTGTGACGCTGCCCGCCACCACCCAGAACATGAGAAAGGCGCTGGCGATCACGCGGGCCGCCAGCACCGGGTCGCGCTGCCCCAGCGCGCGGGACACCAGAGCGGCGCCGCCGGACCCGACCGTCGTAGAGACGGCGCCCAGCAGCAACAGTACCGGAGCGATGATGCCGGCCCCGGCCGCCGCCAGCGGCCCCACTCCGACCGAGAGAATGTATGTGTCAGTCAGCAGGTACGCGCTGTACACCAGCAGGGCAAACGTTGACTGAGCCGCGTACTCGGCCAGCAGCGGGCCGACCGGCCGCGTGCCCAGTTGCTCGGCATGGGCGCCCTTCACCGGCGCTCAGTCCGCCGTCAGCCAGGCCATTTCGCGGCGAATCAGGTCCCGCGAAAAATTGAAGATCTCGTCGGTGTCGTACTGCCGGTACGCGCATTCGGTGTGCATCACCAGCGCCAGGTGCAGGGTGTAGAGGTGCATCCGCTGCTCCTCTGCAGGGGTAAAGGTGGTCTGGCCGTAGCCTTCCATCGGTGGGGTCACGCCCTCACCGAACAGCGGCCGGAACTGCGCTTCCATCAGGGGCTCGGCCCACAGGGCCCGCTCAAAGTCGATCAGTCCGACAATCTCTCCGTCCCGCGCAAAGAAGTTGGGGTTCCAGGCGTCCCAGTGCACCAGGCGCGGCGCAGTGACTTCCTCTAACGCGCTGGCGTGCCGGTTCAGGGCCGCCCGAAGTTCATCGGGCGTGAAGTCGTAGGCGAATCCCTTGCGCTCAGCGTCTTCCAGCACAGCCTCAAAGATGCGGGTAAAGGCCTCCCGCCAGGTGTCGGCCCGCAAGGCGGGGTTCCCGTCGTAGCCGAAATAAGGGCCCTCAATCTGATTCACTGCCCGGATAACCGCGCCAGTTTTGCGGTGCAGTGCCGCCAGCTCGGCGGCACTGAGCGTGTCTTCCAACTGGTCGAGGGTTTGGCCCTCCACATGGGCCATGAAGAAGTAGGGCGCGTCGCACAGGGTCAGGCTGTCGTCAAAGGCATAGATTTCGGGCACAGGAATGCCAGGGACCGCCCGCACCCGGCGCATCGCCGCGACCTCCGTGAACATGATGTGACGCTCGTACTGCATAACGTCGGCGCCGGGAGGCGGCGCAATTTTGAGCACCACCTGACGGCCGCCGCGCAGACGAATCTGGTAGGCCGCGTTGAACCAGCCTTCTTTGAGTTCCAGAACCGCCTGCTCGTCGTCCGCAATGCCAGTTTCAGGAAAAGCGTGGGCTACCAGGCGTTCAATCTGGGCGTGGGTCTGGGTGTTTTTCGTCAGGCTTTTCATGGGGCCTCCGGGGGATAAGGAGTGGCTGCAGAACAGCAGTGCGGGGAATTTCAGCCAACCAGTGAACAGCTCGACTATGGCACAGTCCAACAGAATCGAGCACAAACGAGCAGGAGCGCGGTGCTAAGCTCCAGCCATGTTTGCAGAGGAGCGGCAGCGCCGGATTCTGACTCAGCTCCGGCTGGACGGACGAGTCGCAGTGCTGACGCTGGCCGCGCAGTACGGCGTCTCAGAGCACACGATTCGGCGGGATCTGAACAGCCTAGCGGGGCGTGGGCACCTGCACAAAACGCATGGCGGCGCGGTGGCGCTGGACACGGCCCACCTGGACTGGAACGGCCGGGTGCAGAGTCTGCCCGCCGCCAAAGAGGCCATCGGAGCCGCCGCCGCCACGCTGGTCCAGCCAGGCGCCACCGTCATCCTGGACGCCAGTTCGACCACAGTGGCGCTGGCGCGGCATCTGCGCGTGCGGCCCCTGACGGTCATCACCAATTCGCTGGAGATCGCAGCGGTGTTCGGGGCAGACCCTGGGGTCTCGCTTATCGTCACGGGCGGGGTCTGGAACGCTTCGGCTCGGGCGCTGCGCGGGGCCGCGGCGCAGGAGATGGTGCGCCACTCCCGCGCCGACTGGGCGTTTCTGGGGGCCTGTGGACTAGAGGTGCGGGCCGGCGTAACCGTGACCGACGCCGACGACGCGGCACTCAAGCGGGCGATGGCCCAGAGCGCCACACAAGTAGCCGTGCTGGCAGACCATTCCAAGCGCGGGCAAGTGGTGGCGCACTGGGTGCTGGGGGTCGAAGCTCTGACCGTCCTCGTCACCGATCAGCCGTGGCCAGCGCTGACTGCCCTGGGGGTCGACGTCAGGACTGAACCGATGACCCCGGCACCCAGCGAATGAGCGAAGGGCGGGCCACCCTCCTCTGCCCTGGCCCGCCTTCAGAGGCACGCCCTCTAGTCTGACCCCAAACCCTGTCAGGGGCGATGGGCCAAAGGCCGCACAGGCCGCTGGGCCGCCTGGCGTATTGGCTGCAGTCGCCGGCGCTGGCAGGCTAGGTCATGGACGAGATCACCGCCTACTACCACCGCGACCGCGAACACGACCGCCTGACGCGTGGCCTGGGCCTGATTGAGTTTGCCCGGACAATAGACGTGCTGGAGCGCCTGCTGCCCGGTGCCCCTGCCACCGTGTTGGACATCGGCGGCGGCACCGGCGTCTACGCCCGCGAATGCTTGCGGCGGGGGCACCGGGTTCACCTGCTGGACGCCATGCCCGTGCATATCGAGCGGGTGCGTGCCGATCCGTCGCTGGCGGCCCTGGCTTCGGTCACGCTAGGCGACGCCCGCGCCCTGCCCTATCCGGACGGCTTGGCCGACACCGCCCTGGTCATGGGGCCGCTCTATCACTTGCCTGACCCCCATGACCGCGCCGCAACTCTGGCCGAAGCCGCGCGCACCGTGCGGCCCGGTGGGCTGGTGGCTGCCACGGCCATTCCGCGTGCGGGGGCCATCTGCGGCGACTTCAAACACGGGCTGGACGAGGAAGACTACAGCCGCGCCATCCGTGAGCGGGCGTACACGACTGGGAGCTACCTGAATCCTGAGGACCGCCCCGGATCCTTTACCACCGCCTACTTTCACCATCCTGCCGAGCTGGAAGCCGAATTGCGAGCAGCTGGTCTACAAGACGTGGCCCTGTATGCCCTGGAAGGCCCAGCTAACCTGCTGGCCAACCCAGCGCTGGAGATCAGCGACCCAGTGCGGCGAAGCGGCCTGATGACGGCTCTACGACTGGTCGAGCGCGACCCAGCGTTGATGGGCATCAGCGCGCACATTCTGGGTGTGGGCTGGACAGAAGGCCGGTGACAGGAATAGGGCTTGCGTTACCAAGTCCCCGGCGGGAGAAAACAGCGCGAGCCCTTGACGGTCGAGAGTCCGAAGCGGTGTCACGCTGCTCCAGCGCCTCCCGCAGCCGCTTTGAGATGGGCCAGCGGTCTGCGCCCTCCTCGTCGTGGATTAGGTCCGTCCAGTAGAGCAACAGTTCCGATAGAGCGGGCTGCCCCGCTTGAGCCAGCAAGAGGTCAACCACGGCCCGCAGCTGAGCCTTTGCAACAGGGCATCATTGGCCGATTCCAGCAGCAGTTCACCCAGTCCGTACTCAGCGGCCCAGGTTTTTGGAGTGTCTGCGTGCTGAGCAGCGTACGGGGCAAATGCTCGAAGCCGGGCGCTGTCCGCGTTCACGATGCCCCAGTCCTGCATCGCCTTATCGATCCACAGGCTGAGGTCTTCAGAGATTCGCGCCAGGCTGAGAGGTTCGTCGGCGCCCAGCTTCACCCCGCCTTCGCATCCTCAGGCTGTTTGATGCTCAGGACGCGGCTGGCGCCCGTTTGGTCGGTGGTTACGCCCCACAGCGCGTGGGCAATTTCCATCGTGGCTTTCTGGTGCGTGACCAGCAGAAACTGCGCGCCGCGTTCACTGAACAGCTTGAGGAAAGCGGTAAAGCGGCGAATGTTGGCCTCGTCCAGCGGGGCGTCCACCTCGTCCAGCACGGCCAGGGGGAGACCGCCCGCGCCGCCTTCTCCACCCGCATGATTGAGGGCAAACAGGAACCCCAGCCCTGCCATCGTGCGCTCCCCGGCCGAGAGCAGGGTCATCGAGCGCGTGCGCTTCCCCTTGGGCTGCACCGCCAGCCGCACGCCCCGAATCCGGCCAGCTTCGTCTGTCTCGTGTTCCAGTTCGCCCTGCCCGCCCAGTAACTCGGCGCTGTAATCACGGAAGGCCGCGTTCACGCGCGTCAGGGCGGCGGCGGTGGCCTGACCCTCGGCCACCTCAAGGTCAGTCAGGTGAGCGCGCAGCTCGGCGGCGGCTGTCTCGGCGTCGGTCACTTCGGCACGCTGGGCGTCTAACAGCCCCGCTTCGGCGGCGTGGTCGGACTCGGCACGGGCGTTGACCGGCCCCAGGGCCTCCAGGGCGGCGCGCACGCGGCCCAGTTCAGCTGTCCACTCGCGCGGGGTGCCGGGGGGCAGGCAGCCGTCGGGGAGGGGCTCTTGCAGCCCTTCACGCCGGGCCACCAGCAGGCGCAAGTCCTCCAGCCGGGCGCGCGCCTTGTTCTGGCTGGCAATGAGATTCGCGTAAGTCTGCGCCGCCTGCTCACGGGTGTACTCAGCGCGGGCGTATTCGTTCTCGTCTAGGGTGCCCAGCGCGGCCTCACGGCGTGCGACCTCGGCCTGGGCGTCCTGCACATGGCTTTCCTGGTTCTCAAGCGCGCCCGCACCTGCCTCCAGGCGGGCGCGCAGCTCACCGGCACGGGCGCGGCCGGTGCGGTAGGCGCGCCACGCGGCGTCGGCTTCGCGGGCCAGGGCCAGGGCCTCGGTGGCAGCGCGTTCGGCGGCGCGGCCTGTTTCGGCAGCGGCGCGGGCCTGGCTCAGCTCATGGTCCAGGGTGCCTAAGTCCGGCAGCGGCGCGGCGGAAGCAGCGGGCTCAGGCACCTCCGGCCCCAGCCGGGCGGCCAGACGGTCGCGGTGGGTTTCCAGGCTGCGGGCCTGCGCGCCCAGTTCGGTCACGCGGCGCTCGGCCTGCGTTTCCTCCTGGGCCGCGCGTTCGCGGGCCGTCAGTAGGGTGTCGTGCTGCGTCGCCCCGCCCCCCAGGGCCGCCTCCACCTTAGCCAGGTCGGTTCCCAGGCGCGTGCCCTGACGGTCGGCCTCCTCCAGTTCCGCGTCCAGTTCCTGAAATCGGCGCTGGTCGGCCAGCACGCCGCTCCCCGTATCACGCGCCCGGCCCCCAGTAATCGCGCCGCCCGGCTCTACCAATTCGCCGTCTAACGTGACCAACCGGGGGCGGCTGGCGTGACTGCGCGCAATCCGGTTGGCGGCGCGCAAGTCACGCACAACCAGCGTGTCGGCCAGAATCGCTTCACCAACCAGCGGTGGGTCACTGGGGCACAGGTCAGCCAGGTTGCCCACCACGCCGTCTTCACGCAGCAGGCCGCCGTCCCGCCGGGGCCGGGCGCGGATGAGATCCAGCGGCAGAAAGGTCGCGCGCCCACCCGTGCGCTTCAGCTCATCAATGATCTCGCGGGCGTCCTCGGCCCGGCCCACGACCACCTGTTCCAGGCGGCGGCCCAGCGCGGCCCCCACCGCCACCTCGTACTCGGCGGGCACGGTCAGCAGGTCGGCGACCGACCCCACGATGCCGGGGTGGTCCAGCCGCAGGGCGTTTCTGGCGCCCTCACCGTAGCGGGCGTAGGAATTGAGGGTCTGCTCTAGCCGCTCGCGTTCGCGGCGTAAGGGCGCCACGCTGGCATTCACGCGGGCCAGTTCGGCGCGCAGGTGGCGCTCCTGCGCCAGGGCCGCCTCGCGCTCAGCGGACAGGATGCGGTAAGCGCCCTCGGCCTGTTCGCGGGCGTGGCGGGCCGCTTCCAAGCGCTCGCCGGCCGCGTGCAGCCCCTCTGTCGTGGTGTCCAGATTGCCCTGCGCCCGGTCCAGTTCGGCGCGCAGGGTCTCCTGGCCGCCGGCCGCGCGGGCCTGAGCCTCAGCCGCGCGGGCGACCAGGGTGCGGGCCCGGGTCAGCTCGGCGTCCAGGCGGCGGGTGCGGGTTTCAGCCGTCTCTGCGGCAGCGCGAGCAGCCACCAGCGCCGCGTCCAAGGCGGCCAGATCAGGGGCCGGCTGGTCGGGGGCGCGGGTGGGCAGGGCCGCCCGTTCAGCGTCCAGGGCCGCGCGCTCCGCCACCAGATGATCGCGGTAGCGCGCGGCCTGGGCGGCGGCGTCGCGGGCGGCACGCAGGGTGTCTAGGGCGCCCGCGTAGGCGTCGCGGCGGGCGCGGGCCGCCTGGGCCGCCTCACGGGCAGTGTCCACAGCGGCCGCTGCCACCTGCACCTCGCGGCCCAGGGCGGCGCTACGGCCATCGAGGGCCTCGGCCTCGGCGCGCGCCCCGGCAATTTCGCGGGCCAGGGCCGCTTGGCGCTCGCGCTTGACGGCGTCATCTAAGGTCAAGACGCGCAGGCTCAGGGCGCGCCACTCGCGGGCTTCCTGGGCCGCGCGGGCCAGCCGGGCCAGGGCCGCTTCACGCTCCTGCAAGACCAGCCGCAGACTGTCCAGATGGGTGTCGGCCTCGCGCAGCCGGGCCTCGGTCTCCTGCCGGGCGGACACGGCGCGCGACAGTCCGGCGGCCTCCTGCACGTAGCCCAGCAGCGTCTTACCCTCGGCCTGCACCACCCCACTGACCTCGCCCTGGCCAATGACGGCCAGGCCCCCCGGCCCTAAGCCCGTGCCGCGCAGCGCCCCCTGCACGTCGCGCACGCGGGCGGCGCGGCCTCCCAGGTCCTGCTCGGCGGTGCCGTCGCGGTAGATGCGCCGGGCCAGATTGACGCGGCCTTCCGAGGTGTGCAGTTCCAGCTGCACCTCGGCCAGACCCAGCGGCGCTTTGCCCCCGCTGCCGTGAAAAATCAGCTCCGAGGCCCGGCCAGCGCGCAAGTCACGGGCGCGCGCCTGGTGGGTGGCCCAGCGAATGGCCTCCACGACGTTGCTCTTACCGCTGCCGTTGGGGCCAATCACCGCGCTGACCCCCGGCCCAAACTCCAGGCGGGTGCGGTCAGCAAAGCTCTTGAAGCCGTGCAGGGTGATGCTGCGGAGCATAGGGACCAGGAGGAGAGGGGTTAGGCGCCTGCAGACTACTTTGCAAGCACCTGAACCCGTTAAACCCCGCTTCTCCTCACAGGTCGGTGCAGTCCTGGCGCGTAAACGGCTCGCGCAGGTCCAGGTGGCCCAGGGTTTCGACCCGTTGCCCGTTCAGGAGGAAAGTCACGTCCTGGCCCCGGTCTTCCAGCAGGGTCCGGGTCAGGGTGCA
This sequence comes from Deinococcus arboris, assembly GCF_009755355.1. Lineage (GTDB taxonomy): Bacteria > Deinococcota > Deinococci > Deinococcales > Deinococcaceae > Deinococcus > Deinococcus betulae. The sequence goes on from NZ_WQLB01000008.1 coordinate 33,676, forward strand.
CAGCAGCATGCGCTCGCCGCTGGTTCCGTAGCGCAGGGCGCCGTAGGCTTCGGGCAGATCCACATAGAAGTGCTGACCCCGCAGGTAGATCTTGGGCGGCACGCTGCCTGCCGGCACCACGCCCAGGAACGACTTGTCGTAGGGGCCACGCGCCCACACGTCCACCGCCGCCTGCGCCAGGGCGCGCGGTCCCTGCTGCGCCACCTGAATGGTGCGCGTTTCGGGCCGCAGGCGCTGCACCTGGGTGTCGGTGAAGTACACCTTGACCTTCAGGGCCTGGCGCTCGGTCAGTTCGGGCCGGGGGGGCGTGGGCGTTGGTGGGGTGCGCTGCACTGCTTGCAATGCCAGGACCGCCCCCACCAGCAGCGCGGCGGCCACCACGTTAAACAGCGAGAACAGTTTGCGCAGGGCCATCATGGCTGCGCCCCCGCCTCAGCACTGATATTCGCGTTGTTGTTCGCCCGCGCCGTCAGGTAGGTGGCCACCGAGCGGGCCACGGCCCCGGCCATGATCTGCAGGCGCTGGTCCACGCCCAGCTTGGCCACGTCCTCGGCGTTGTTCGACCAGCCGAGTTCCAGCAGCAGCGCCGCCTGCGGGGCCTCACCCAGACTCAGGACGCGGGTGGTGCTTTCCTGGCGGGCCGTTACGCCGCCGCCCCGGAGTTCGCCGCGCAGCAGTTCGCTCAGGCGGCGGGTGCTGCCGGCCCCGGCCACCACCAGCGGCGCGTAGGGCGGCGCCGTGCCCGCGCGCAGGGTGTTCACGAGCTGCGAGCCGGCGCGGCCCGTCTGTTCGTACACCGTCACCCCGCTTCGCTTGGCGCCGGGCAGGCGCCCCAGGTCCAGGGCCAGGTACACGTCGCTCTGGCGGGCCAGACGCAGGGCGTCCTCGCGCGGCAGAGCGCTGGCGGCGTCTCGGGTCACGCGCACCTGCCAGCCGGCCTTGGTCAGCAGTTCAGCGGCGCGGCGAGACACTTCCAGGGTCACGTCGCGGCCCAGGCCCGAGACCCGCGCGGGGTCCAGCACGATCAGGGGCGCAGTGACGCGGGTCAGGACCTCAGGGCTGCTCCGCGCCACCCCAGGGCCGGCGTCCACAACCACGCGCACGTTGCCGGGGCGCACTACCTTGTAGACCCGGTAGCCGCTGGTGGCGGGCAGCGGCAGGGTCACGGTCAGGTCGCTGCCGGCCTTGGCCACCTCGGCCGACTTCACGAAGGCGCCGCGCGTGGTGTAGCGCCTTGCCTCGCCACTCAGGCCGCGCAGGGTCAGCACCACGCGGTCGCCGCGCTGCTCGTCCTGCACCGTCACGTCACGGCTGAGGTCCAGCACCAGGCGGTCGGTGTCGCGGCCCGCGCGGCTGCTAACGCCCAGCAACTGGGGCGGCGCCAGCGTGAATTTGCCGGGCTCGTACTGTGCGCCCAGGCCAGCGGCCAGGGTTTCTACCGGCAGGTAGAGGTTGCCGTTGACCAGGGTGGCCGCGCGGGCCTGCACCCGGCGGGCGTCCAGCTGCACGGTGTTGAAGTCGGTGGTGGCGCGCTGCTGGTCCTCGTCAATAGGCAGCAGCAGGGTGTGGCCCAGGCCAGTCACGCGCACGAGGCGGTTCTCGCGCGTGACGGTCAGCAGGCCGCTCAAGGCCGTCTGACTGGCGTACTCGGCGCCGTACAGCTGAATACTGTCCACCGTCTGCCCAGCCAGGCTCAGGCGGCTAAAGGCAATCTGGGCGCCCGCCAGGCCAATCAGCAGCAGGCCCGCACTTAGGGCACTCCACATGGCGCGCCGACCCAGCGGCGCTGGTCTGGGCGCCCTCACAGCTCGCGCAGCTCCCGGCGCACGGTCTTCTCGGCCTCGGCGCGGCGCTTGTCGTGCAGCTTCTTCCCGCGCGCCAGCGCCAGTTCGACCTTGAAATACTTGCCCTTCTGGTACAGCTTTGTGGGCACCAGCGTCAGCCCTTTTTGCTCCAGGCCACGCTTGAGCTTGCCAATTTCCTCACGGTGCAGCAGCAGGCGCCGGGTGCGCCGGGGTTCGTGGTTGTTGTAGGTGGCTTCCTTATAGGTGGGGATATACAGCCCCTCCAGGTCCACATTCCCACCATGCAGGCGCGCAAAAGCGTCCCGGAAGTCCACGCCGCCCGCCCGGATGCTCTTGACCTCGCTGCCGGTCAGACTGATCCCCGCTTCAAAGCGCTCCAGCAGTTCGTACTCGTAATGAGCGCGGCGGTTCGTGTACACAGGAGGCATTCTAGCAAGGGGCGGTGAGTGGTGAGTAGGCAGCGGGCGGCGGAGAAAACGGCCTGCTTGGCGCGCATGCAGGCCGTCTTCTCTCTTTCTCGCTCCGCTCGGGTTTCGTCAAGCATGCTGCTTGAGGAGGGTCAGAGGCCGTATTACCCCTTCTTCGGCTGGCTGGGCCGCACCTCCACCCGGCTGGGCAGCGTGCGGGCCGGCATCTTCAGCAGGTCCACCGTCAGCTGGGCCAGGTCTTCAGGCTGAATTTTCCAGGCGTCTTTCTGGTCGTCGGGCGTGTGGCCATTAAAGTGCGTGGCCACGCTGCCCGGCATGATCTGCGTCACCTTGATGCCCCGGTCGCGCAGGTCCAGCATCAGCACTTCGGAGAGGCCATTGAGACCAAACTTGCTGGCGTTGTAGGCGGCCCCGCCCGCAAACGGGTTCTTGCCCGCCAGGCTGGAGAGGGTGAAGATGTACCCGCCGCGCGCGGAGAGGGCCGGAATGGCGGCCTTGACCGTGTAAAAAGCGCCGCTGAGGTTGGTGTCGATCACGTCTTGCCACTGCTCGATGGTCAGGTCGGCCACGCTGGCAAAATGACCCACCCCCGCATTGACGAACAGGACATCCAGGCCGCCAAAAGCCTGAACGTGGGCGTCTACCGCCGCCTGTACCGCCTGCGGGTCTTTCACATCACAGGCCACGCCCCGTGCGCCTTCGCCTAAGGCGGCCGCCACCGCTTCGATCTCGGCCTGGTGACGGCTAGTGAGGGTCACGTGGTACCCCTCGGCCACCAGCGCGCGCGCCACCGCTTCGCCAATGCCCTTGCTGGCCCCCATAATAAAGGCGCTTTTCTGTGTGTTCGCCGTGTTGGTCATGCGCGGACGCTAACACGACCCGGCGGCGCCGCAGTGTAGGGGCGCCGCCAGTCTGAAGAAAGCTCAGTCTGAAATCTGAAAAAGCCGAGAGGCGTTGCGGTTCCGTACTCACAGCGGAACTCAGCGTGGTTGAGGGGTATGATCCTCAGCCACGCTGAGGCAAACACAGTAAGTCTCTGTAAGAGACAGCGGCGAAAGTGGAGGGGCGTGGTTGGCCCCTCAATAGAACTGGCAGCCGCTGTCGGAGAAGCCGTGAAAAGCGCCGCTGCTGGACTTCCCCACACCCCACCTCCCGCCCCTTACGGCAGGCGCTGGGCCAGCTGGTCATACATGTAGTTCACGAATTCCGCGCGGTAACGCAGCAGCACCGAGATACCAAACGATTCGTTCAAGACCACGTTCTGCCCTTCCGGCACCCGGAACTCCAGCCGCGCGCCCAGCTTGTTCCAGGGCACCAGCGAGCGCGGGGCCACAAACACGGGGCGCACCTGAATGGCTCCTGGCGCCGCCGCGTTGTCGGTGATGGTCGCCCTGGGATAACGGCGCTTGATGGCGCCGCCGCTGTCGCGTTTCATGGCCGCCAGGATGCTGGCGCGCTGCTCGGCACTCACAAGGTTCTGGTTGCCTTCAATGACCGGGTCGAGAATCACGTAGGTGGCGGCGGCCAGGCGGGCACCTGTCCAGTTAGACGGCGCCGCCTGGGCAGAGGCAGCCGTCAGGCCCAGAGCGGCGGTGAGGGGCAAAAGCGTCTTCATGGGGACCAGTGCAACACACGCCACCTGACGCCGCGTGAAGTCCCCGTGAGGGTCACCGAGCGGCCGGCTGCCCCGAAAGGTGTTTTCTGCGTCGGCGCCGGGGACCAGCGGCCCACTACAGTGGGGCCATGCAAGACCTACTGAGCGTCATGCGGCGCCTGCGTGGCCCCGGCGGCTGCCCCTGGGATCAGGAGCAGACCCACGAGTCCCTGCGGCCCTACCTGCTGGAAGAAGCGGCTGAGGCCGCCGACGCTGTGGCCAGCGCAGACCGCACAGAACTGGCCGACGAACTGGGTGACGTGCTCCTGCAGGTGGCCTTTCACAGCGTGATTGCCGAGGAAGAAGGCACCTTCGCCTATCCCGACGTCGAGCGCGCCATCGTGGACAAGCTGGTGCGGCGTCACCCCCACGTCTTTGGGGACGTAGCAGTCACCGACAGTGCCGAGGTCGTGCGCAACTGGCAGGCCATCAAGGCGGCTGAGGGCGGAGCAACACAGGGCCAGCCCCGCCGGCCCTCGCAGCGGGTGCCCGCCGGGCTGGGCGCCCTGGCCCGTGAGGCGCAGGCGCAGCAGCTGGCGGGCACCGGGGCCGCTGACGCGCAGGCGACGGCCATCACCGACCTGACCCAGGCGGCGGCCACCCCCGAAGGCGTGGCCGCCGCCCTGGCCGCCGTGGTCACGTGGGCCCGTGCGGCGGGCGTGGACCCCGAACTGGCCCTGCGCGACCACACCGCCGCCACCCTGCGTGCGCTGGACGGTAGCGCGTGACCGGCTTCCCTGCGCCCGACCCTCTGGACACCGCCCTGGCCGACCCCTGGGCCGCCTGGGTGGGGGGCCGCGAGCGCCGCACCCTGCATCTGCCGGATTACCGCCGAGCGGCGGTGCTGGTAGGCCTGACGCTAGAACCCAACCCGCGCGTGCTGCTCACGGTCCGCTCGGCCGAACTGCCCACCCACAAGGGGCAGATCAGTTTTCCCGGAGGCAGCCTGGAAGCGGGCGAGGATGTGGTGGCGGGCGCCCAGCGAGAGGCCGAGGAAGAGGTGGGCCTGGACGCGGCGCAGGTGCAGGTGCTGGGCACCCTGGACGATGTGTTCACGCCTGTGGGCTTCCACGTCACTCCGGTGCTGGCGCGTCTTCCAGCCGAGCCCACGCTGACCCTCTCGGGCGAGGTGGCGCAGATCCTGCTGCCCTCCCTGGCCGACCTGCGCGCGCTGCCGGTTCTCCGTGAAAGTCGCCGCCTCCCGGACGGCACCCTGGTCCCCCTCTACCGCTATCCCTGGCAGGGGCACGACATCTGGGGCATGACGGCGCGCGTGCTGCACGACCTGCTCACCCACGGCCCACAACTCTAAAAACACCCCTACCAGGTGGCAGGGGTGCGGGTGAAAGCTGGGATTAGCGGGTAGGCGTAATCGTGATCTGGCCGTTCTGCGTCACGTTGTACGTGCTGCTGAAGGTGCGGTAGCCCGGCGCCACCATGATGATCTCGTGGCTGCCACGCGACACGCGCACGTTCAGGACGCCGTTGCGGATGGTGCCGACTTCATCGCCGTCCACGAACACGCGGCCCGCCACGCTGCTGCGGATGGTGATGGTGTACTGGGTGGGCGCGGGGGCCGGGGCAGGCGTCACGGCCTGGGCGAACTCCACGTTCAGGTTGGTCGTGCTGCCGGCGCGGATGGCCAGGGTGGTCGTGTAGTCACGGTAACCAGGGGCCTGGACACGCACGGGGTAGGTGCCGGCGCGCAGGTTGCTGTAGGTGACGTTGGCGCCGCCCAGTCGCTGTCCATTGAGGATCACGGTGGCGTTGTTCACGTTGGTGCCCACAAACAGGCTGCCAGTGGCCACGGGGTTACGGGCCGCCACAGTGTAGAAGGCGGTGTCGCTGACCCAGCTGTTCTGGGGCAGGGGGTTGACCACGATGCTCAGGGCCTGCGCCAGCCCTGCCTGGTTCTTGGCGTTCACGGTGGCAAACTGATCCTGCGTGGTCTTAAAGGAGCTGATCTGGTCGAGATTCAGTTCCGTCAGGCTGGCCAGGGCCAGCACCTTGTTCTGGCCAATGGGGCCAGCCACGGTGTAATTGAAGTTGTCATCGGCCGAAGGGAAGGTCTTGGTGGTGCCGGCCTTCACGAAGTTGCTCTCGGACAGGCGGTTGGGCAGGATCTGGTCCACGCTGCCGTCGGGGTTCACGTTAAACAGGTAGACGTAAGCGTCCCGGTTGGCGCTGGCGCTGATAGAGATCTTGTCGCCCACGCGGTAGGCAGGGTTCTGGGCGCCGCTGGCGTCCTTGTCCACGCGCACGCTGACCTGCAGGTCCGGCTGGGTGGGGTTCACGATGATGCTCTGGGCGCTAATCTTGGGTGCCGCAGCGGCCGTGCTCAGCAGCAGGGCCGCAGGAATAAACAGGAACTTCTTCATGTCGTACCTCCGAGAAGCAGCCTACGGGGGACAACATGACGCACCGTGAGCCAGATAGGGTGCTTTGTTAATGGTGCTTCAGGTCACCGTCAGAGAGGTGACGCCTGCCTGATGGACGCCGAAAACAGGCGAGCTGGGCGCACAAAAGAAGACAGTACGAAAGAGCTTTGCTTTGACATTGGTCTGGCGCCAGCATGGATGAGGCTGGCCAGGCCCGGAGCAGGCCCCAGCGTCCCTTAGCGAATCACCCGCGCCGGCTCGACCCCAGCCGCCCGGCGGGCCGGAATCAGGGCGGCCAGCAGGGTCGTCACCAACCCAATGGCGTTGACGCCCAGCACGTCCGTCCAGCGCACCTCAACCGGCAGGGTCGTGATGAAATACAGGTCGCCGGGCAACGAGAACGGCCGCACCGTGAAATACGCGCTGATGCCCAGGCCCAGCAGGTTGCCCAGCAGAAGTCCGCCCAGTCCCAGCGCCAGCCCTTCTATCAGAAAGACGCGGGTAATCAGGGAACGGGTGGCCCCAATGGCGCGCAGAATGGCAATTTCCTGGGTTTTCTCGAAGACGGCCAGGGTCAGCACATTGGCAATGCCGAAGGCCGCCACCACCACGATCAGCAGCACCACGAAAGCGATGACCTTTTTTTGCAGCGCGAGCTGGTCCAGCAGCGTGCCGTACAAGCTTTGCCACGGCAGCGGCGAGTAGGCCCGCGTGCGCGTCAGGTCGCTCCCCACCGCTGGGGCCTGGTCCGGGTCACGCAGCCGCAGCTGATAGCCCGTGACGCTGCTGGTCTGCTGCAGGGCCTGGAGCGTTCCCAGATTGGTAAAGGCGTATGCCGAGTCAATCAGGTAGTTGCCCGTGGAAAAGACGCCGCGCACCCGCAAACTAGTGCGGCGCTGGGTGCTGTTGAGCAGGCGCACGGTGTCGCCCGTAAAGGCCCCCACACTGCGGGCCAGGGCGGCGCCCAGCAGCACCTCGCCGTCTTTCAGGCTGCCCAGGGCCGCGCCTTCCTCAGGGGACAGTTGCAACACGCGCCGGGCGTCGCCAGTGACCCCAAACAGCGTAGTGAAATCCACCCCCGCCCCCCGCCCCGCCGAGGCGGGCCGGGTGAGCAGCCCCTTATCCGCCAGGAAGGGGGTAAACGCCTGCACGCGGGAGTCGGCCTGCATGGCGCGTTCCAATTCGCGGTCACGGGCCTGCGAGGTGTAGGCGGTCACGCTCAGGTGGGGGCTGGCGCGCAGCGTGGCGTCTACCAGGGCGCGGGTAAAGCCATTGGTCAGGCTCAGGGCCGCAATCAGGGCCATGACGCCGACCGCGATGCCCAGAATCGTCAGGGTGTTCTGCATGCGGCGGCGGCGCAGGTGGGCGCGCGCCAGTCGCCAGGGCAGGGCGCGGTCGGGGGCAGGCATGTCGGGGCCGAGGATAACAGACCGCCCCCACCCGGCAGCCTGGCTCGGGTGGGGGCGGTCTCTGGGGGTCAGCGAACGGCCGTAATACGAATCTGGCGCGCGCCCCAGTTCAGGGCCTCGGTACGGGTGGGCATCCAGATGTCCACGCTGTTGGTTTTGCGGGCTGCCATCGTGTCTTCCACCATAAAGACGCGCCCCCTGAGCATGGAGTTGTAGCGCCCACTCAGGTCTTCAATCGTGACGCGGGTGCCGTAGGGAAAGACGCGCAGCAGGTCGCGGGACAGGGCCACCACGCCGGGGCGGGTGCGGGTTCCGGTGGCTGTGATGAATGGGGTGGCGTCGGTCTGTCCCGGCACGCTGTTGTAGGCCGTGGAGCGCGCAATGGCCGTCTTGCCCCGGATAGGCGTCAGGGCCACGGGCTCGCGCACCGCCTGGGTGCTGGCAATAGCTGCGGCGCGGTTCTGGGCCGCCTGCTGCGCGGCACTGGGGGCGGCCGGCACAGCAGGGCGAACCGTCAGGGCGTCACGGACGGCGGCGGCGGCCACGCTACTGTCGGGCAGCGCGGGGGTGGCGCAGGCACTGCCCGCCAGCAGGGCGGCGGCGCAGATGGATTGAAAAATGGTGTAAGACATGCACACTCCAACGAGCGCAGCGTCAAGGCACGCGCCCGGTTGTCGTCAGAAGTTGGGTTGGGAGCAGATGAAGCTCAGGTCTCTTCGTGCATGAGCGTAATGGGACGAGATGGCAGTTTTCTAAGAATTAGGCAATTTACCTCTCATTTTAATTTTAAAATTATCTGTAGATCAGTTCAAATTGACGGAGAAATCTCGGCAGAGAGACGGTCTCTAAAATGAGACATGTTCTAATCGTCTCATTTAGTTTCTCATCGGAAACTGAGTTCTGGGTCGGCCAAGTGGCTTATTTCACGCTCGCCCAGCCAACCCATAGGCAGTAATAGGGTGCAGGCTGACACTTCAGACGTGAGACGGCCTGAGAGAGTCGCCAAGCTTCTGCTGACCGGGGGCTCAACTTCTCAGGCCGTCTCATTTTTTACTCATTCAGAATTGACTACGGTTGATCGTCTTTCTGATCGGGTACCGGCACCGCGCCCCAGCGCGAGAGTGTGTCTGCCGAAATGGCGCGGAACAGGGGGGCGGCCAGTTGTGAGCCGTGATACTCACGTTTGGCGCCCCGTACCATCACGGCAATCGTGATCCGCGGAGACTCGACGGGAAAGAAACCCGCAAACACGCTGTCATACACCGTGCTGGAGTAGCGGCCGTCAATGACCACCTGCGCTGTACCAGTCTTGCCGGCCAGGTCGTAGCCTTTAATCGTGTTGGTCTCGATGCGCTCGATGACGCTCTTGAGCATGTGCCGGGTCTCGCGGGCCACCTCGGGGCGCAGGACATCGCGCTTTTCCATGCCAGCCTCGCCCTCGACCAGACGCGGCGAGATATAGCGGCCGTCATTGGCCAGCACGTTGAAGGCGGCGGCCAGTTGCAAGGTGGTGCTGCTCATGCCCTGACCAAAGGCGTTGGTGGCGCGCACAAGGTCGCTCCAGCGGCTCAGGGGTTGCAGCTGTCCACTGGCGGCCGGCACGGTTGGCAGCGCGACCTCCTGCCCAAAACCGTACTGCTGGAGGTAACCGCGCATCTGCTCTTTGGGAAAGTGCTCGACGATATGGGTCATGCCCACGTTGCTGCTGTACTGCAGCACACCCACGGTCGAGAGGCTCTTGGGGTGCGCCACGCTGTCGCCAATGCGGCTGCCCCAGCGCCCGCCTACAAAGCGGCTCATGGGGGTATCGTAGACCGTGCTGGGCGTGGTCAGCCTCTCGTTCATGGCGGCGGCGACCACCAGGGCCTTGACCGTGGACCCTGGCTCGAACCGGTCCAGAAAGGCCCGGTTGCGCCGCGCGCCCTCACTGTGGCTGCGCCAGGTATTGGGGTCAAAGGGCGGATAGCTGGCGGCGGCCAGCACGCGCCCGGTGCGCGTTTCCAGGACCACCACCGCGCCGTATTCCCCCTGATGCTCGGGCACGGCGCGGGCCAGCGCCGCCTCAGCCGAGGCCTGCACCCCGGTGTCAATGGTCAGTTTCAGGGGCTGCCCCGCCGTCAGTAGACCGTCGTAAGCGTGTTCCAGACCTTCCAAGCCCTCGGTGGCGCCCATCATGCCGATCAGCTGGCCGGCCAGGCTGCCCTGCGGGTAGACGCGCTTGCCTTTGACACTGGTGGCCAGCACCCGCCCGTCGGCCGACAGCACCGGGCCGCGCGCCTGCACGGCGGTTTGCCTTGCGGCCTGCGGCACGCCCCACTCCAGCTGGGCATACGCCCACACCAGGGTCAGGAACATCAGCAGCGCCATGAAGCGCATGAAATAGGAGCGGTTACGAATCTTTACTTCCAAAGCGTCTTCACCTCCACGGTGCGGGCGGGGGGCGCCGCAACGGGCGCCGCCGGAACAGGCTGAAAGGTCGCGGTTTCTCTGGGCACGTCGGTCAGGCGGCGCATGCCGTTCTGGGCAGCCCAGTCCAGCAGGCGCCGCCGACTTTCCAGGGTCTGAAGCTGCACTGACAGGTCTGCACTCTGGGTCGTCAGCGCCGCTTCTCTGGCCTGCGCCGCTTTCAGGGCTGGGCGCACGTCGCGCGTCAGGGCGCGCACGCTGACCAGGGCGGTCACCAGCGCCAGATAAATCAGGACGTAGCGCACGGCCCGCGCCCGCCAGGTGGGCAAGCTGGTGTCCAGCGCCGACCAGCGGGGGATATACCACGCCAGCGACCAGCTGCTGCCCTTCAGGCGCGTCACGCGGCCTCCACCTTCTCGGCGGCGCGCAGTTTAGCGCTGCGGGCGCGGGGATTCGTGGCCTGCTCGCTCTCGGCAGCCACCACCGGCCGTTTGGTGAGGGGGTGCAGGCTGGTGCTGCCCAGCAAGAAGCGTTTGACGATTCGGTCTTCCAGCGAATGAAAGCTGATCACGGCCAGACGCCCATTGGGGGCCAGCAGGGTCTGGGCAGCCTCCAGACCGTCCCGCAGCGCGCCCAGTTCGTCGTTGACGTGAATGCGCAGGGCCTGGAAGGTGCGCCGCGCCGGGTGGATGCCCTTGGAAAAGCCGGGGTAGGCCCGCTTCACGATGTCGGCCAGCTGCACGGTGGTCTCGATAGGCGCCTGCTCGCGCGCCCAGACGATGCCGCGCGCAATCCGGCGCGAGAGGCGGTCTTCGCCGTACTCGTAGATGATGGCGGCGAGGTCTTCTTCCTCGTAGGTATTCACTACATCGGCGGCGCTCTCGCCAGCCTGACTCATGCGCATGTCCAGCGGCGCCTCGGTGTGGTAGGAAAAGCCGCGCCCAGCGTCATCCAGCTGAAAACTGCTGACGCCGATGTCCAGCAAGATGCCGTCTACCTGGGTCACGCCCTGCGCGGCCAGCAGCGCCGTCATGTCGCGGTAGTTGCCCTGCAAGACGCGCAGGCGCTCTGGCTGGGCGGCGCGGGCACGTTCCAGCGCATAGGGGTCCTGGTCGATGCCATATACAGAGGCGCCTGCGGCCAGCAGCAGGCCCGTATGACCAGCGCCGCCCAGGGTGCCATCTACAAAGATCTTCCCAGGGGCTGGTTGGAGCGCTTCCAGAACCTCGGCAGCGAGCACGGGCACATGAGAGAGAGGCGGCGGGGAGGCGAGTTCAGACAGAGCCGGGCTCTGGGTGGAATCAGGATCAGGAGACAGCTTGTCAGTCATGGTTAGGCCACAAAATTTGCCAGAAGGTCAGGTTTGGGTGGGTTGTTCTGGACGGCGCCAATGGCCGCGTCCCAGCGCGGCGGACTCCACAGTTCCAGGCGGCCTGGCGCGCCCGCCACGATGACCTCGCTCTCCAGGGCGGCAAAGCCCCTGAGGGTCTGCGGCACCGAGACGCGGCTCTGGTTGTCCAGCCGGGCCTTATTGGCCCCGGAATAGAAGAAGCGCACAAAGGCGCGCGACTCGGCGTCGGTGAGGGGCAGGCCCTCCAGCTGCTCTTCAACGCGCTTCCAGCTGGCCAGGGGAAACACGTACAGGCAGCCTTCCATACCGCGCGTCAGAATCATCCCGTCCTCCACGAATTCACGGAACGCGGGGGGCATGACCACGCGGCCCTTGTCATCAATGGTGTATGGGTATTCGCCAAACGGCACACACGTCTCCTCTTTCCCACCCCGTCCCACCTGAGCGGTGGAGGCACTGGGCAGCCCACCTCAACCATGAACACGCGCTCAACGCCTTTTGGTTGATGGGGGGAGTGTAACAGCCGTTTCCACGAATTACCACCGATTCCCACCTGGCCTCCACTTTTCCCCCACCGCATCCCCCCTCTCCCCACGCCGGGCCTTCTGGCGGGACACGTGGCACCCCGCACCGGCCTAGCCTGAGGGAGATGCGTTCTGTTCAGACTCTGCAAGTGGGCGCTGTGTTGGCAGCGCTGGCGGTGGCGCTGGGGGCTTTTGCGGCGCACGGCCTGGATGGCCGCCTGACCCCCGAACATCTGGCCACCTTTGAAACGGCGGCCCGCTACCAGATGTACGCTGCCCTGGCGCTCCTGGCCCTGGGCACCCAGTCAGGACAACGCCGCGCTCCTATAGTGCTGCTGGCCGGGAGCGTCATTTTCAGTGGGAGCCTGTATACCCTGGCGCTGAGCGGCATCAGCGTACTGGGCGCGGTGGCGCCGGTAGGCGGCCTCCTGCTGATCGTGGGGTTTGTGGTGGCAGCGATAGACGCCGGGAAGGGACGGTAAAGGGTCAGTCTATCTCAGCCCCTTTGCCCATTCAGAAGCAGGCCGCCTCAGATTGAGGCGGCCTGCCCTGTACGGGGGAACTGTAAGCCGGGTTCTGTCCATCGCTTGCGCGACTGTTCGGCCATCTCTCTGGGACGCGCATCGCTGCGCGCCTCAAGCAACCATCCTGGCGGTCATCGGGCGGGCCAGCCCTACCGCACTGTCGGGTCTTGCACCAGATGGGGTTAACCAGACGCCCCCAGTCTCCTGAGGGCCTGGTGCGCTCTTACCGCACCGTTTCACCCTGACCACGCGCCCGCCCACGCCGGGGCTTTACGTTCTGCACGCCAGTGCGTGGCGGTCTCGTTTCTGTGGCACTGTCCTTCGGCTTCGCCGCCACCCAGGCCCCGGACGCAGGCACTGGGCACTTGACTCGCCGACCAGCCGTTAGCTGGCATCTTTGGCCCTGCGGTGCCCGGACTTTCCTCACCTGCGTTCACAGGCGCGGCCGAAGCATTCCCCCGCAAGAGAGGAGCATAGCAGACGGGGGCAAGGACTTTCTGGGCTGGCAATCTTGTGGACCACGGGCAAGCGCTGCTGTCACTGACAGTCCAGTACCGAGAGGAGAGAAAGAAAAACTCCGCCTGCGTGATGGTCTTCTGGTCGAGCCGAGGAAAGCCGAACCGCTGTCCCCTCCCGTGTCAATCTCATTGAATCTGTCCAGCTTCACCCAGGTGGAACTCAGCAGAGCCTATTTCCCTGGGTGGGACGCACCTGGAACCCAACGCCAACCCAGTAAGATCGCTAGCAGTGCGGCCTCTCCTCTCTCCGCGTAGCCACCCTAGGCGCTGCACCCAAGAGCCAGCACCACTCTCAGCTAGGCCTTTATCGCCCTGACCTGATAAAGAGCGGGCGTAGGGTATTCAGGAGCAGCAAAAGCGCCCCAAGACCACCCAGGCCAGCCGCGAGGATGTGCCAGGGTTCATTGACGGGCAGCCACTGTGTTTCTTCCCAGGAAAAGAAAGCCACAAAGGCCGCCGAAAGCAGAGCGTTGAGATACAGCATCCGCGCAGCTTACGCGCTTAGCCTGCCTGCTTCAGAAAGATGAGCAGCAGGCCCAGGTCCACCCACAGCAGCAGGGTACTCAGACGCGTCACCCAGGGATTTGGGCGTGGAAAAGAACGGTTACGGCGGCGCTTTCTCGGCACAGGGGCGCCACTGTAGCACCGCCTTCTCGACATTCGCCACACCTCCGCTTCCTTGACGATCTCTCAGGGCCTGGGCCCGAAGGTGTTGGCCACCAGAATAGAACGCAGCCGGACCAGCATCAGCCTGGACAGCTACGGGGATGTGTTTCAAAAGCGGCGGGCGCAGGCTGCGTTGAGCCTGAGCACCATAACCTCAAGGTTGAACCGGAACAGTGGCCCACCGGGCTCCCATAAAAAGCGGGCCGCTGCCAGCGTTGCTACCCGGCGAAAAGTGGCGAAATCAGAAAAGGAAAAATGCCCTCTGAGAGGGCATCTGCTGGTAGAACCGAGGGGATTTGAACCCCTGACCCCTACCGTGTCAAGGTAGTGCTCTACCCCTGAGCTACGGTTCTGTCCTGATGGGGGGTATTTGGAGGCGCTGACCGGACTCGAACCGGTGGTGGAGGTTTTGCAGACCTCTGCCTTACCACTTGGCTACAGCGCCACTGGGGCTTCAGCTGTCCCTTGCGGGCGGCTGGCAGGTCTTTCCTCTTCCAGCGGAAGGAATGTTAGCACGGCCCCGGCAGACTGTAAACCGGGCCGCACAGAGATCAGGCGGCGCAGACACCGGCACAGTACCCTGACACCCATGCGACAACGCTGGAGCTGGGTATGGGGGCTGGGGCTGGCGGCGGGTCTGGTGGCCTGTCAGCGGCAAGGAGCACCGGCCAATGCACTGATCACGGGACAGACGCTGAACATTGCCCATCAGGGGGGCGAAGGGCTCTGGCCCAGCAACACCATGCTGGCCTACCGGAACGCCGCGGCGCTGGGTGTGGACATGCTGGAAATGGATATGCACGCCACGCGCGACGGGGGGCTGGTGCTGTCGCACGACGGCACACTGGACCGCCTGACGAACACCCAGGGCCGTATCGCCGACCTGACATTAGCCGAGGTCCTGACGGCCGACGCCGGCTACACCCTGTCGCTGGACGGAGGCACGACCTATCCTTTCCGGGCGCAGGGCGTGCAGGTGGCGCAGTTGTCTGAGGTGCTCGCCACCTTTCCAAACACGCCACTGATTATCGAGATCAAGCAGGCGCAGCCCAGCGTGGCCGCGCCCTTCTGCAAGACCCTGCGGGAAGCGGGCGCGGCCAGCCGGGTGGTCGTGGCCAGTTTCAGCGACGCGGCCCTGAATGAGTTTCGCGCCGCCTGCCCCGAAGTCCTGACGAGCATGACCGAACGCGAACTGCGGCCCCTGGTGCTGCTGAGCAAGGTGGGGCTGGCGGGCCTGGCCCCGGCCGCCGGGCGCGTGGCCCAGGTGCCGGTGCGCTCTGGGGGGATTGAAGTGGTGACCCCGGCCTTCGTACGCGCCATGCACGCGCGTGGCGTGGCCGTGCAGGTCTGGACCATCAACGACCCGGCCGAGATGCGGCGGCTAGTGGCACTGGGCGTGGACGGCATCATCACTGACCGGCCTGACCTGCTGAAAGAGGTGCTGGCCGAGGCCCGCTAAGAGGTCAGCTGTCTGAATCATCGGCCAACTGGGCCAGGCGAGACTGCTGGAAGGCCTATTCGCGCGGCCCCGTATCCCCCACTGGTCGCAGTGAACGACGGTTGCCTCCAGAGCTCTTGGCATTCAGACCAGCCGTCGGCCAGACCGCCCGACCTCTACACTGTGCGGGTGAATCTTCCTCTTGCCCGGCTTCTGACCTTTGCCGCCCTGACCCTGGGCAGCGCCGCCCAGGCGCAACTGTTCTCCACGCCGCAGCAGACGACTGGGCAGGCGATTCTTAGGGGCTTTACGCCAGATGGCCCTGCGACCCTGCGCCGGGGCGCCACCACCCTGACGCTGGACCTGGCCGGCGGCGCTGTGGTGGGACTGCTGACCGAAACCGACAATGTGCCTGACCTGGCGCGCGGCATTGCCGCAGGCTGGGGCATGAAAGAGGCCGACCTTGCGGGACTGACCAACAATCTGGCAGCCCCACAATTTCTGGAGAGTGCGCGCGAGGGCTACCAGGATTTCAGCGACGACAACGCCACGGACTTCCTGGTCATCAAGGTCACTGGCGAGGGCGCTCAGACGCGCTACCGCGCCTATCAGGCGGTGCAGGTGTGGCCGGCCAGCGCCTTCCCGGCCACCAAGAATGTCAGCGGCGCGGCCACAGCGCCCAACACCCTGAGTATCTTCAGCGACTTTCAATGCCCCTACTGCAAACAGCTGTGGGACACGGCCCTCCAGACCTGGGAACGGCAGCCTACTCTGTACCGCACGGCGCACTATCAGTTCCCGCTGGACTTTCACAAAAACGCTTACGGCGCGGCCGAGGCCAGCGAATGTGCGGGCGCGCAGGGCAAGTTCTGGCCCTACGCCGACACCCTGTTTGCTCAGTTCAGCACCTGGACTCGCCTGGACACAGCCGACGCACCGGGCAAATTCAGCGCCTACGCGGGGACAGCGGACCTGAACACAGCCGCCTTCAAAACCTGCCTGGGCCAGCACACGTTCAAGGCCAGCGTCGAAGCGCAGATCAAAGCGGGGGTGGCCCTGGGGGTGAGGGGCACGCCGACCGTCTTTCTGAACGGCGTTAAGTTGCTGGATTACAGCGACGCGGCTGAACTGGCGCTGGTGCGCGCCATCACAACCGCGACGCCTTCGGCCCAGAGCGTGATCGACGCGCGCCTGAAGACCCTGCGCTAAAAACGGAAGCGAAAAGGGGCCGCCAGCACAGCCCGGCGGCCCCTTTTCTTTTTGCTTTATGCCCGCAGCTTGTACCGCTCCAGCAGTTCAGCCTTCAGGTCGTCGAAAGGCAAGCCCTTGCGCTCCTTGTGGCCGTCGGGCCAGCGCTCGCGGGTGCTGACTTGCCGGGCCTCGGCTTCCTTGTCACCCACGATCAGCATGACCGGAATCTTGCTCAGCTCGGCCTGGCGGACCTTGGCCTGCATGCGGTTGGAGCTGTCATCCACTTCGGCGCGCAGGCCGGCGGCGTGCAGTTCACCGCGCAGCTGCTCGGCATAGTCGTTGTGACGGTCGGCAATCGGAATAATCATCACCTGCCGGGGCGCCAGCCACAGCGGAAAGTCCCCGGCATAGTGCTCAATCAGGATGCCCACGAAGCGTTCCAGGCTTCCGAAGGGGGCGCGGTGGATCACGATAGGGCGGTGGTCCTGGCCGTCCTCACCCACGTAGGTCAGGTCAAACCGCTCGGGAAGGTTGGGATCCACCTGAATGGTGCCCAGCTGCCACTCGCGGCCCAGCACATCCTTGACCACGAAGTCCAGTTTGGGACCGTAGAAGGCGGCGTCACCGGGCTCGATGGAGTACGGCAGGCCCACCTCCTCCACCGCTTCAATAATCTGGCCCTCGGCCATCTCCCAGTAGCTGTCCTCGCCCACATACTTGGCGCTCTCGGGGTCGCGGGTGCCCACGCGGAAGCGCACGTCTTCCATGCCGAAGGTCCGTAGCACCAGCACCGTCAGGTCCAGCACATTCAGGAACTCGCTCTTTAGCTGATCGGGGCGGCAGAAGATATGGGCGTCGTCCTGCGTAAAGCCGCGCACCCGCGTCAGGCCGTTCAGTTCGCCGGACTGCTCGTAGCGGTACACCGTGCCGAATTCGGCCAGGCGCACCGGCAGGTCGCGGTAGGAACGCGGTTTGCTGGCGTAAATCCGCATATGATGCGGGCAGTTCATGGGCTTGAGCATGTACTCTTCGTCGTCCACCGTGATGGGCGAGAAGTTGGAGTCGCTGTAGTTCTGGTAGTGCCCACTCGTCTTGTACAGGTCCAGATTGCCGATGTTCGGCGTAATCACGCCCTGGTAGCCGCGCTGGAACTGCTGCGCTTTCAGGAAGGCGGCCAGTTCCTCGCGCAGCACCGTGCCGTTGGGCAGCCACAGCGGCAAGCCCCGGCCCACCAGCGGGTCAATCGTAAACAGTTCCAGTTCCTTGCCCAGCTTGCGGTGGTCGCGCCGCTTGGCTTCTTCCAGGGCATGCAGGTGGTCGTCCAGTTCCTTTTGCGTGGCGAAAGCCACCCCGTAGACGCGCTGCAAAATGGGGTTGTTCTCGTTGCCGCGCCAGTAGGCGCCGCTGGTGCTCATCAGCTTGAAGCTGCCCGGCAGGCGGCCCGTATTGGGGAAATGCGGCCCCCGGCAAAGGTCCACGTAGTCGCCCTGCTGATAAAAGGTGATGGGCTCGTCGTCGGGCAGCCCGGCAATCAGCTCCTGCTTGTACGGGTCGTGGGGAAACTGCGCCAGCCCCTCGGCCTTGCTGATCTCACGGCGGGAAAAGGGCAGATTCCGGCCAATGATCTCGCGCATCAGGCGCTCGATTTCCGGCAGGTCCTCCTCTCGCAGAGGCTCGGGCAGGTCAAAATCCTGGTACCAGCCGTTCTCGATGCTGGGCCCAACCCCACGCTTGATGGCGTCCGGGGCGTAGCCCTTGGCCTGATAGAACTCGCCGACCGCCTGGCTCATGACGTGGCCCAGCGAGTGGCGGAACAGCGGCGCGGCGTCACCCGGATTCTTTTTCGTAATCAGCGTGATCTGGGCGCCGTCAGGCAGCGGCGTGTGCAGGTCCACCAGTTCGCCGTTGGCGGTGGCGGCCAGGGCGTCACTGGCCAGGCGCGGGCCAATCGCGTTTGCGGCGTCCAGGGCGGTCGCCCCAGCTTGCAAATCCAGCTGTTTTCCATCGGGAAGAATTACGTGCATGTCAAACCTCGTTAAGCAAAAAAGGAGCCCGGTCTGGCCGCGTGTCCAGCAGAGAGCGCCTGAAAACCGCGTCAGGGTTCTCAGGCGCTCAGAGTTCGCGTGACCAGACCGGGCCGAGCAGGCATTCGCTGCCGCCACGCGCCGCGCATCACCAGACCGGAGTGATGGGGCGAGGGCTTCATAGAGGCAGGATAGCGGGGTGAGGGGGGTGGGGGCAACCGGGCGCGCCTTCTCAGCGTATGCCTGGGTATGCCCCCCACCGCTGCCCTGCCTGTGAACACCGAACAGACACCGCGCTGGTGGCCTTGGGCCCGCGCCCTGTTTCTGCTGCCGCTACTTTTGCTGCCTCTACTGGTGGTCCCGGTCCTCCTCTTCGCTCCTCAGGCCCTCAGGCTGCCGGTGTACACGGTGCAGGGCGGGCAGATCACCGCCCGCTCCCTGGCCTCGCGTACCAGCATTCCGGCGGGGACGCCTGTCCAGCGCCGGCCGGTGACGCTGCGCGGCAAGCTGATCGGCTCGGACCTGCCGGGGTACACGGTAGGCACCTTTTGGGTGGACCAGAGCCGCGCAGCGGTCTACAGCGACGGCTCGCAGGGCAAAGGCGCCCTGGTCTTCGCCACCCAGCCCCCAACCGTCCTGACCCCCGCCGACCCGGACGCCCTGCTGCGGGTCTGGCGCAGCGGCGGGTCGGGGGACTTTCGCCCAGCCCGGCCCGCACAGCTGAGCTGGCCCGAGCTCCTGGTGCTGCTCCCGCTCGTGCCCCTGCTGGCTTTTTTCCTGTCCAAACCCCGCGTGCGCTACGCCCAGGACGGCGACGCCCTGGTGGTGCGCACCTGGGCCAGCAGCACCCGCTTTCCCCGTACTGGGACGACAGCCACGCTGACGGCGGCACCGCTGGGCCTGCGCCTCTTTGGCACGGCCATTCCGGGGTACTACAGCGGCACTTTCAGTTCAGCTGGCGCGTCGGGCGGCCACGTGCAGGCTGCCGCTGGGTCCAGCCGCCCGGCCCAGGCCCTGCTGCTGACCCACAGAGGCCGCACCTTCTACCTCACACCCCAAGACCCCGCCGCCCTGGCCGCCTGGTTTGAGGGGCCTGCGTAGTTACCACGGCAGCCCCCGCAGCTCCACCGTCTCCTCTAGTGGCCAGTCATCCAGCGCCCGGCACACCGGCAAAATCAGAGTGGGCCCAGCGTTCGTCACCCACTGCCCCTCGTCAGGGTCAAGAAAATGCGCGGGGTTCGTCACCCGCACAAAACTGCCGCTCTCGTAAAACGGCGCCACCTCTTCCCGGCACTGCAAGAAGGCGTAGTCCACGTCTGACCGTGCCTTCAGCGTCTGCCCCAAGGCACGCAGCAGCTGGCGCCCGACTCCCTGCCCCTGCCAGGCCGGGTGGGTGGCGACCCCGCCCACCCCTGCTATACAGACGGCTTGCCCGCCCAGGTTCACCGTGCGCCGCCCGAAGCCCAGTTGCGCCACCGGCTGCCCTCCCGGCCCGGCCAGCCACAGATGCCATTCCGGCTCGCTGCCCCAGAACGATGTGCCCGCCCAGAAATCGGCCCACTGGGGATAGGCCGCTTGGAGCAGGGCGCGCAGGTGGCCTTCCAGCAGTGGCGTGACCTCGGCGCGCGGCGTGAGCTGCACCTCCAGACTCACTGGCCGCGCTCCGGGTGGGGCCGGCGGGTGTTCGCTGCTCTAAAGTTCAGCTCGAAGAAATGATATCCCTCTTGCACCTCTGCACCGGGTACGTAGCCCATCCCCACATAGGCAGGGCTGGCTTCGTGCAGATTGGCATACCAGTACAGATAACGCAGGCCACTCTCACATGCCCAGGTTTCCACGGCTTTCATCAGTGCGCGGCCCACTCCCTGACGCCGCGCCTGGGGCAACGTATAGAGGTCGTGCAGTTTAGCCGTGCGGTGCGAGTTTCCCGAGCGGAGGTCTGCTCCGGCGTCCTGAGCAGCGGCGTAGCCCAGCAGGGTGCCGTCTTCAAACGCTCCCAGGACTACCCAGGCTGGAGTTGCACAGAAGGCCGGAAAGCGTGCCGCTAGCGCCGCTTCATCTTCGACGAAGCCCATGTCCAGCAGCATGGGGCGTAGCTGAGCAAAGTCGGTTGGGTCCAGAGGCCGCACGGTGACAGGCATAGGGCCAAGTCTGCGGCGTGGCGGTGCAGGGCAGCCTCGGCCAATTGGCGCATGGGGATGGAGAGGCCGTGCCTATGCCCTTTGCTGTCCTGACCTGCCCAGATGGCCCGGCAGCGCGCCGAGGCTTGAACGTGGATTTTCAGCATGCCGGACGAGCGTGTCGCTCCGTCCTGGCCACTCAAACCACCCTGCCCCGTTACGTTCCCAATGCTGTGGCCACTCTGCTCGCCTAACTGCTGGGCATGGAGTATTAAAGAAAAAACCCGGTCAGGTTTGACCGGGCTTCTCTGCTGGACGCTCTTACCAGTTGTTGGCGGGGGCGGCCGCGTTCTGGCCCAGCCCTTTGGGGTTCGGACCCCATTTGTTGGCGCCGGCTTCGCTGTCCGTGACCAGAAACACCAGCAGAATCAGGCCGCCAATGAAGGGAATCAGGTTCAGCAGAATCAGCCAGCCACTTTTGCCCGTGTCGTGCAAGCGGCGCACCGTCACCGCCAGGCTCGGCACCAGGACGGCCAGCGAGTAGATGAACAGC
Organism: Deinococcus arboris; assembly: GCF_009755355.1. Lineage (GTDB taxonomy): Bacteria > Deinococcota > Deinococci > Deinococcales > Deinococcaceae > Deinococcus > Deinococcus betulae. The sequence goes on from NZ_WQLB01000008.1 coordinate 54,665, forward strand.
AGCAGGGCAAAAATCAGGGTGATGCCGGTGAACCCCAGGTTGGGGGTGGCTTCCACCCCAGCATTGGTCTGCGCCTGCATCTGGGCCACCATAGCCAGCGCTGCACCCTGCACTGGAATTTGCAGCAGAATCAGGATGATGCCGTTAATCAGCGTGAACATCCAGTATTCACGGCGGCGGGCACGGCCCGTAAAGTTGGCGTAGTTGTTACGAATGACATTCAGATACTCGTTCATGTGGTTTCCCCCTGTGCGCGTTACGTGAGGACAGTCTAAGCTGCGAATGGGACAGATGTAACTGAATGTGCAGTCAGCAGCTGGCGCAGGAGCAATCCAAAGCACGCTGTACAAATGCCACAGCTTCGGCACAACGCCCAAAGGTGCGGCCTGGAGGCTATTCAGACCACTACTTACAGGAGAAATTTACGTCAGAAACCATTGGAGCCTCTACCGATGGGCCACCAGGCACCCGCTAGAGGATTAACTCAGCCACACACCAAAAAAGTGCGCGAAGGGCTTTTACTCCCTCCGCGCACCAAGCACTACCTTCCTGCTGTTACAGTCCAGCCTGCGCCAGGAAGGCGTCCAGTTTCTGAGGCCGGAAGCCGCTGAGGCTAGCCGCCACGTCGCCGTGAACCAGCGTGGGCACGCTGCGCTTGCCGCCGTTAACGCTCATGACATACTGCGCGGCACTCTCGTCCTGCTCAATGTTGATTTCCTCGAAAGCCAAGCCCTTGCTGCTCAGGGCGCGCTTGGCGGCGTGACAGTCGGGGCACCAGCTGGTTGTGTACATCTTGATCATGGGGAACCTCCTGGACAGATGACATTCTGCCGGTACACCTAGTTTATAAAATAAAGCATGAAGATGCCTTCAGCTGTCCGCGTCATGGGAACAGCCCACCCCACGGCGGGGGTGAGCTGTAACGGAACGCCGCTTCAGGCGCTGGCAGCAGGCGCGGGGGCCGCTTCTGCTTCGGGAGCGGCGCCGGCTTCTTCAGACGCTGGGCGCTCTTTTCTGGGCGCAGGCGCCGCCTTGGGGGTCATGATCATGTTCATGTCCATGCCCATCATGCTGGGGTTGCTTTCCGGGGCGCCGATATCGGCCAGGGTCTCGGCCACGCGCACCAGAATGCGCTCGCCCAGTTCGGGGTGGGTGCGTTCACGGCCACGGAACATGATGGTGACCTTGACCTTGTGGCCTTCTTCCAGAAAGCGGCGCACGTGCCCGGTCTTGGTGTTGAAGTCGTGGTCATCAATCTTCACGCGGAATTTGATGGCCTTGACTTCCTGCGCGCGGGCACGCTTGCGGTTTTCTTTCTCGTTCTGCTGCTGCTCGTAGCGGAACCGGCCATAGTCGAGCAGGCGGCAGACAGGGGGCACGGCCTGGGGGCTGACCATTACGAGGTCCATACCCGCCTCGCGGGCCATCTGCATGGCGTCGCGCGTGTCAATAATGCCCACCTGCTCGCCTTCCGCGCCAATCAGTCGAATCTGGCGCACGCGAATCTGCTCGTTGACCTTGTGTTCTTTCGCTATGTTCATCACCTCCGCCGCGCTCCGGGGCACGCTGGCTCACCGGGCGGCTGCGCCCATACGAAAAGAAAGGCAGGGCGCGAGACCCCCCAGTCTACCACGGCGAGGCTGACCCGCCGCCGGCTTCTGCCATGCTGACCGGCATGACCGCGCCCAGCTGGCCTGCCGCCGCCACTTTTGGCCCCCTGACGGCCCGCAACCCCGACCTGGAAGTGCTGCTGACCGACGGCCTGGGCGGCTTTGCCCTGAGCAGCCTGGCCGGGGTGCCCACCCGCTGTTACTCGGGGCTAGTAGTCAGCGCGCTGCCGCCGGTGCAGCGGCACACGCACTTTGTCTCGCCGCGAGAAGTGCTGCGCGTGGCCACGCGCAGCGGCGTGCGCGAGGTCGCCCTGCACGCCCTGGAACTGGCGCCAGGGGTCTTTGAGGGCCAGGGGCTAGAAACCCTGAGCGGCGCGAGCCTCTTTGACCTGCTGCCCGAACGTGAGCAGGTGGTGGCGGGCGTGCGGGTGCGGCGCCGCAGCTTTTCGCCGCGCGGGTCCGGGGCCGTGGTGTTTCTGTACGACATCATCAGCCGCGACCCGGTGAACCTGAGCCTGGGCGGCTACTTCGTGGACCGCGACATGCACGCCGTTCACCGCCGCGCACCGGACCTGACCTTTACCCAGACCGGGCGTGTGGTCAGTGTGCAGGGTGAGCGCCTGACCCGCGTGACCGTTCGTGCGCCGGGCGCCGTCATTGATGCCCTGACGCCCCAGCCCACGCCGCAGCGGGTCTACTACCGCCACGACGCGGCGCGCGGCGAGCCCGACCATGAATTTACCCTGGGCGCCGCCCTGTGGGAGCTGAATTTTCCAGCCGGCGGCGGGCGCGCGGCGCTGGTGGTGCAGGGCCTGTCCCCCGCCGCCAGCGCCGCCGAGGTCACCGACCCCTGGGCCGCCTACACCCAGGAGGCCGCCCGGCGCCGCGAACTGGCTGAACGCGCCATGCTCGTGACGGGCGTGCGCGACGACCTGGTGGCCACCCTGGCCGTGGCTGCCGACGCCTACCTGGTGCGCCGCGCCCAGCCCCAGGGCGGCAGCGTCATTGCCGGCTATCCCTGGTTTGCCGACTGGGGCCGCGACGCCATGATTGCCCTCACTGGCCTGACCCTGCTGACCGGCCGCCACGCCGAGGCACGCGAGTTACTGGCCACCTTTCTTCACTCAGCGCGCCGGGGCCTGATTCCCAACAACTTCCGGGACGACGGCGCCGGGGCCGGCTACAACACGGTGGACGGCGCCCTGTGGCTGGCGGTGGCCCTGGAGCGGTATGTGGGTGCCACGGGTGACTTGGCCTTTGCCAGAGAGGCATTGCCCCACCTGCGCGACCTGCTGGGCTGGCATGTGCGCGGCACCGACCACGGCGTCCGCATGGACGAGCGAGACAGCCTGCTGCTGGCCGGAGAAGCTGGCGTGCAGCTCACCTGGATGGACGTGAAGATCGAGGACTGGGTGGTCACTCCCCGGCACGGCAAGCCCATTGAAATTCAGGGGCTGTGGCTGGCCGCGCTGGGGGCCGAAGGGCGTCTCTCGGCGGCGCTGGGTGAGGCCCCGCAGTTCGCCGGCCCACTGGCCCGCGCCCAGGCCACCTTCCCGGCCTTTTGGCAGAGCGGCGCCTACGCCGACGCGCTGGACGCCCAGGGTCAACCCGACCGCAGCCTGCGCCCCAATGTGCCGCTGGCACTCGCCCTGCCCGACACCCCCACCACCCCGGCGCAGGTGGCGGCCACAGTCGCGGTCACCGAGGCCGAGCTGCTGACCCCCGTGGGCCTGCACACCCTCTCGCCGCTGGACGCGCGCTACCGGGGCAATTACGGCGGGCCGCAGGTGCTGCGCGACGCGGCCTATCACCAGGGCACGGTCTGGCCGTGGCCGCTGACGGCGTTTGTGGAGTTGCTGCTCTCGCAGGGCGAGGTGCGCCGGGCGCGCGCGGCCCTCACTGGCCTGATGGGGCATGTCTGGGAAGCGGGGCTGGGCCACGTCTCGGAAGTATTTAGCGGCGACGAGTTGCGGCCCGGCGGCTGCCCCTTTCAGGCCTGGAGCGTGGCCGAGCTGCTGCGGGCACACGTGCTGGTCTCGCAAGCCGAGGCGCAGGTGGCCGCAGCCGGCCAGCCCAGTTGACACCCAGGCCCGGCCACAGACGTTTTGACTTGACGTTCCCAGGACACAAAATCTAGGATTCGGGCTATGCACGCCCCCCGCCCCTTCCTGACCTGCGCCGGGGTCAGGCTGTGAGCGACCTGACGCTGCCCCCCCAGGCCACGCAGGTGGGGCTGGCGGTGGACGTGGCGGCCTTTGCCATGCACGCCGGCGAACTGCGGGTGCTGCTGGTGCAGCGGGGTGCTTTGCCCCACGCGCGCGACTGGGCGCTGCCCGGCGGCTTTGTCCACCCCGGCGAGGAGTTGCACGAGGCCGCGCTGCGCGAACTGAGAACCGAGACCACCGTGGAACTGGAACCCCGCCACCTCGAACAGTTTTTTACCTTCGGTGAGGTCAACCGCGATCCGCGCGGGCGCATCGTCAGCGTGGCGCATCTGGCGGTGCTGCCGCACGGCACCGTGGAGGTCAGCGGCGGCGGCCACACCCTGGGCGCGGCGTGGCAGAGTGCCCACCAGCCACCGCCCCTGGCCTTTGACCACCGGGCAATTCTGGACCGGGCGCTGGGCCGCCTGCAGTTGCGACTGGAATACGCCAATCTGGCGCTGGAATTTCTGCCCGATACCTTTACACTGCCGGAACTTCAGGGCGTATACGAGGCCATCTTGAACCGCAAGCTGGACAAGCGAAATTTCCGCAAGCGGCTGCTGTCACAGGGCACCCTGACCCCCAGCGGCGAGCGGCGCAGCGGTGTGGGCAGGCCTGCGCAGCTCTACCGCCGCGCCAAGGGCACACGGACGCCTGCGCTGTAATGAAGCCCAGATAGCTCCGCTAGATCGCGGTTGCCTCCGGTGCCGACAGCGTCTGTCACACCTACAAAGCGGAGCTGTCTCAACCTGTACGGCTACTCTGTAAATCCATGCCAGTAGAACCATGGGCAACAACGGCTGAATCAGGCTTATTGCTCTGATGCCAGGGCACGCTGAGGCCCGTCCGGAGCCGCACTCCCGCCGCTGCAAATGCCCGCTCAGAGACCAAGGTGGTCTGCCGCCGCGGCATTGCTCTCTCATACGGATTCCGTTTGTTTCGTTGACAAATCGGGAAAACGCCGATTTGCCAACTCCACGTCCGGAACCCGTTTTTCTCCTTCTCGCTCTGCTGCGCAGCTTTGCAAGTCCGCTCGGATTTCATCGTTTTTGCAAACGATTTAATCGGAGTCCGTATCAGTCCACGGCGCCGCGCACCAGCAGGAGACTCAGGGTATGGGGCGCGGCGCCGGGCGTTTCCCACTCGGCCGCTTCCTTCAGCAAGGCCAGCATCCGCCGCTTGAGGCGCCGCGCCTGCTCGGCGCCCAGCCTGAGGGTGGCGATGGTCAGCATCAGCGGCTCATCGCCAGCAAAGAGGGCGTGAGCCGGGCCAGTCTCGTCGCCCAGTTCCAGGTTGCTGTCGGTGTCGCCCTGAGACAGCCACAGGCCCCACACGGGAGCGTAGCTCTGGGTCTGCCGGGCGGCCAAGGTGGCCAGCTGAGCCATGCGCGGCGCGAGTTGCCCCAGCCACAGGTCGTCCAGGGTGGCGGCCGCCGTCACGCCGTAAGGAATGAACCAGCGCGGGGCCACGCGGTACCGCTTGATGGGCCGCCCCGCGCGGGCGTCTACCCGCTCAATGCCCGCCACCCCGGCCCGCTGCAACTGGCCCAGCAGGTACGAGGCGCGGGCCAGGGGCACCCCCAGTTCACGGGCCACCTCGGCCGCGCTGCGGGCCCCTTGCATCAGCAGTTGCAGCAGAGGCCGCAGGTCCGGGCGGATCAGCAGGGCGGCCTGCGCGGCTGTGGCGACATGGTGAGGGGGCACCCGCCGACTGTAGCCGCTTTCTACCTGAAGATCGGGGTATTTTTTCCGGTAGTGCTGTCCAGACACTGAGGCCATGTCACCTTCTCTCTGGACGCGCAGTTTTGGTCTCTGGCTACTGGGCACGGCGCAGTCACAGTTTGGCAGCGCCCTGGCGGGCATCGCGCTGGGCTTTTTGGTGCTGCACCAGACTGGCTCGGCGGGCCTGATGGCCGTGACCCTGGCCTGTACCCTGCTGCCCAACCTCCTGATGCCACTGGCCGGCACGCTGGTAGACCGGTGGCCGCTGAAAGTGTCTCTTCTGGCTGCCAACCTGCTGCGCGGCGCACTGCAACTGGGGATGGGCGGCGCGGCGCTGGTGCTGGGCGAGGTGCCGCTGTGGCTGGTAAACACGGCGGCGCTGCTCACCGGCCTGGCGGGCCTGTTGGCCGAACCGGCCAGCAGCGCGGCGGTGCCGGCCCTGGTGGCTCCGGCGCAACTGGCCCGCGCCAATGGCCTGCTGGGCAGTGTGGGCCGGGGCGCCTGGCTGCTGGGCACGCTGACTGGGGGCTGGCTGGTCACGGCGTGGTCGCCGCCTGTGGCCATTCTGGCTGACGGTGCCAGTTTTCTGGTGATGGCCGCGCTGCTGGCCTGGGTGACGCTGCCTGGCCGGCCCACGCCAGCCGGTCCCCGCCCCAGCCTCTGGGCCGACCTGGGCGCTGGGCTGCGGGTTATGGGGCAGTCCCGGCTGCTGGTGCTGGCGCCGGTCATCGCGCTGCTGCTCAATGCCAGCCTGGCCCCCGTGACGGCCATCCTGCCCAAACTGTTTGGCACCCTGGGGGCGTCGGCCACCGGCTACAGCCTGTTTCTGGCCCTGGAAAGCGCGGGGCTGCTGGCCGCTGGCCTCCTGGTGGTTCAGCTGAGTGAGCGCGCCGCCCCCAGCCGCCTGATCAGCGCCGGCCTGCTGCTGACGGCCGTGACCTACGCCGCCCTGTGGCTGTGGCCCGTGACCGGGGTGCTGCTGCCGGGCGCCGCCGCGCTGGGCTTTGGCTTTGGGCTGAGCAACATCGCCTTTCAGACGCTGCTTCAGGGCCAGGTGCCGCAGGCGTATCTGGGGCGCGTGTTTGGCGTGCTGGGCATGGTGTCCCGCCTGGGCATGCCCCTGAGTCTGCTGCTGGTGTCGCCCCTGCTGGACCGCCTGCCCCTGGGGCTGTGGTTTGGCCTCGCCGCGCTGGCCCAGGGCCTGGGCTGGCTGCTCTGGCGCTGGGGCCGTCAGGCCGACCGCCCAGCCGCAGACTGGATCAGTAAGGAGATTATTTTGTAGAGATGCGGCAGCCCATCACCACCTTCATGAGAACGGCAGAAGAGGTGCAGGACATCCAGCTCAGTTGGGCGAGACCAGATATCCGGTTTTTCTCCTCAGGTGCGTGTCACATCCTGGCGTTCGTTTTTCTAGCGACCTATCCTCAGGCGGGTTTTCAGCCCTGGTTTATCCGACCAGCCCCTGGATTTCGCGGCAGTCATCTCTATGTATCAAATGGTGAAAGAGCTTTCGACGCGCAGGGTTACGTTCTTGCCGACAATCTCGTGCAGCAACATTACGCAGCGTTGACCGCTACTCAGCCTGGCTGGCAAGCCGACGTGTTTGAACTTGGCCTCTCACTCGCCGAGTTCTGCGCACTCAACAATCACTGTGCGCCCGAAGATTTTCCTGGCGACGTTTGGCATCGGGCACAGCGATACGTGACGCAGTTTCCTGCGCCGTGAGGCAAAGAGTAGTTCTGGTTGTGCCCTTGTTCGGCACCTTCTCCCCGGCCCTGGCCCGGTAGACTGCGGGGGCTATGGACATGAAGAAACTGATGAAGCAGATGCAGCAGGCGCAGGTGGCCGCCGCCAAGATTCAGGAGGACCTGGCCGCCAAGAGCGTCGAAGGCACCGCCAGCGGTCTGGTCACGGTCACCATGAACGGCCACGGCAAGGTCACGGCCCTGAAGATCAAGCCTGAAGCAGTGGACGCAGACGACGTGGAAGCGCTGGAAGACCTGCTGCTCGTCGCCCTGCAGGACGCCAGCGCCAAGGCCGACGCCCTGCAACAAGACGCCACACGCGGCCTGGGCATCCCCGGCTTCTGATGCGCGGCCCCGCACCTGTCACCCGGCCGCGTGCCTGGGTGAGGCCTTCTGCGCTCATGAGGGGTCGCCGGTGAAATACCCGCCCTCTCTGGTGGCCCTGATCCGCGAGCTGTCGCGCCTGCCGGGCATCGGCCCCAAAAGCGCCCAGCGGCTGGCCTTTTACCTGTTCGAGCAGCCGCGCGAGGACATTGACCGCCTGTCGCGCGCCCTGCTGGACGCCAAGCGCGACCTGCACACCTGCCCTATCTGCTTTAACATCACCGACGCCGAGAAGTGCGACGTGTGCAGCGACCCCAGCCGCGACCAGGCCGTGATCTGCGTCGTGGAAGAACCTGGCGACGTGATTGCCATTGAGCGGAGCGGCGAATACCGAGGGCTGTATCACGTGCTGCACGGCGTCCTGAGCCCCATGAACGGCGTCGGCCCTGACCGCCTGCACATCAAGCCGCTGCTGCCGCGCGTACAGGAGGGCCTGGAGATCATTCTGGCAACCGGCACGACCGTGGAGGGCGACGCCACCGCGCTGTATCTGCAGCGCCTACTGGAGCCACTGGGCGCGGTGGTCAGTCGCATCGCCTACGGCCTGCCGGTGGGCGGCGCGCTGGAATACGCCGATGAGGTCACGTTGGGCCGCGCCCTGGCGGGCCGAACGCGGGTCACCAAGCCGAACTGAGCGCTGAACTCAATGGCCGCCTCCAGATTGAAGAGGCGGCCTTTTTCATGACAGCGACTCGCCGAATGCAGCGTGACGCCTGGCAATTTTCTGGTTATGGGCGTTCCCAGCGGTCTTGCCCTCATTCCGAGAAACATTGGTGTCCTCCCATGACCATACACCTGTCGCCGCTGGTCTTGTTTCACTGCTGTTTAAGCTCCCTTGGAGACTGAGGCAGTCGGCCGCCGAAGCCCCACCACTCCTCCACCAAACGGAAGCCGTAGTTATTTCCCGTAACTTCCCTGCAGCCGTCGGAGCCCCTCGCGCCAGCCAATGCGGTGGGGGGGCAGTTCGTGTAGGGGCACCACCTCCAGCCCGCGCTCACGCAGGCCAGCCAGCAACTCGTCCAGCAGCGCCGGGGTCACGGCAGGGCCGTCGTGCAGCAGAACCACGCTGCCGCCCCCGGCGCGGGCCAGGGTCTGCCGGGCCAGGGTGGAGGCCTCTGCTCCGGTCCAGTCGCGGCCTTCGGTGTCCCACAGGGCTACCCGGCGCCCCGCCAGCCAGGCCAGCAGGCGGGTCAGGGGGCTGTGGCCGCCGTAGGGGGGGCGGTAGAGCAGCGGGCCGGGTTGCCGGGGCCGGGGGTGCCAGCGCACCTGCGCCCACTCCTGCCAGGGGGGCAGCAGCAGCGCGTGGCGGTGCCAGCGGCCGTGGGCTTCCAGGCGGTGTCCGGCGGCCTCCAGGACTGCCAGGTACTGAGGAAAGGCCGCACAGGCCGGCGCCGTCACGAAAAAGGTGGCGCGCACCCCATGCCGGGCCAGCACCGCCAGCAGCTGCGGCGTCCTCTCGCTGGGGCCGTCGTCAAAGGTCAAGGCGACGCGCCGCCGGGCAGAGTCGCCGCCCCCTAGGGCGCCCAGACCAGCGGCGCGGCCCACGACTTCGGCCAGCAGGGCCGCGGCGCCCCATGCGGCCAGCAGGCCAACCAGCCGCCTAAGTGGACGCGGCATGAAAGGCCCGGCGAAACACCACGTAACCGCTCGCCGTCAGGGCCGCCAGCACTGCCCCAACCATAAAGGGACCAGGCACGCCCGCCTGTTTCAATGCCAGGGCGCCCACCAGTGGGCCCAGGGTCAGGCCGGCGTTCTCGGCCGTCATCAAGATGCCCCAGGCGGCGGGGCGCTGCGCGGGCGGCAGCACCTGCGAGACCAGCGCGGCCCAGCCTGGCGTCAGGAAGGCGTAGCCCAGGCCCGCCACCAGCGCCAGGCCGTACAGCAGCCAGGGCGCCGGGGTCAGGGCAAAGCCCACGAAGCCGGCACTCACCAGGGCGTAGCCCAGCATGACCCCGGTGCGGGCGCGGCCCCGGTCGGCAAAGCGGCCGGTCAGCGGCATCAGGCCGTAGGCCACGCCGCCGCCCACGACCAGCAGGCCCACCAGCCCCCAGTAAGACAGGCCCATCTGCGGCGCGATACGGAACAGCCACGGCCCCAGCAGGGTCAGGGTCAGGGTCTGCATGAAGGCGGCCGGCAGCAGCGGCAGAAGGCCCGCCACAAACGAGCGGGGGCGGGCAGCGCTGGCCGCCTCGGCCCCGGCGGGCGTGGCCAGGGCCAGGCGGCGGGGCACCGCCAGGGTCAGCACCAGCGACAGCAGCAGCAGCCCCTGCGCCAGCCCCAGGGCAAAGCTGTCGCCGCGCGCAGCCAGCGCCCCAAACACGAAAAAGCCCAGGCCCGACAGCCCCATCACGCTGGTGGTCACCAGGGTCAGGGCGCGGCCCTGGTAGCCCTCGCGGGCGGCTTCGGTCACCAGGCTCAGGGTGCCGGGCCACAGCGCGGCAAAGCCCAGGCCGTGCAGTACCGCCGCCGCAATCAGCACCCACACGCTGATGGGCAGCAGCAGCAGCGCCAGGGCCCCGGCGCTCAGGAGGGCGCCGCCCACCATGGCGGGGCGCAGCCCCAGGCGCAGCACCAGCGCGCCGGCTGGGCCACGCATCAGGGTGTCGGCCACGAAATGCGCGGTCCAGGCTCCCGCCGCCGCAGTCACAGGCAGGCCAAACTGGGTGTCCACGACCTGCGTCAGGTAGGCGCCGTAAAACCCGCTTCGCACAAATTCGGCGCACGCCAGGGCCAGGGCCGCCGCGCCCACGGGCGGCAGCATGTCGGCGCGCAGGGGCAGGCGGTCCCGCAGGGGCCGGCGGGTCACGGGCGGCCTCCTGCGGCAGAAGAAACCTGAAGTCCTGCTAGCCTGTGCCCGTGCCCGCGTTTACTGTCGTGATTCCAGCCCGCAACGAGGCGAGGTATCTGCCCCACACCCTGCGGGCCCTGGAACGGCAAACGCGCGCCCCTGAGGCCGTGATTGTGGTGGACAACGGCAGCCGCGACGACACCGTCCTGATTGCCCAGGCCTGGGGCGCCCAGGTGCTGCGCTGCGAGCCGCGTGGGGTGGCGCTGGCCCGGCAGATGGGGCTGGACGCCGCCCAGACCGACTGGGTGGCCACCACTGACGCCGACTCTCTGCCGGTGCCGGGGTGGCTGGACTGCCTGCATGAGGCTGCGCCGGGCCGGGTGGCCCTGTACGGCCCCATGCGCTTTTCGGGGGTGCCGCCGCACTGGGCGCGGCTGTCGGGCGTCAGTTACAGCGGCTTTCTGCATCTGGCGCGCGTGGTGGGCCGCCCCAACCTGGCCGCCGCCAACATGGCCTTCTCGCGTGAGGCCGCGCTGCTGGCGGGCGGGTATCCAGCCGTTGAGGCCTACGAGGACGTGATTCTGGGGCAAGCGCTGGCGCGGCTGGGCCGCGTGGCCTACGTGCGCGGCGCGCTGGTCGAAACGAGTGCCCGGCGCCTGGACCGGGGCCTGGGGCCGTTTCTGTGGCAGCACCTGAAAAACATTACCGGTCATACACGAGGCTACTTCGGGGATGACCGGTAGTGCCTTCCGGGAAGGCAACCTCGCGCGGCATGCCCAGCACCTGGCTGTAGACATCCAGCACCTGTGAGGCCACACCCGCCGGGGTGGTGGAGGCCCCAAACGCGCGCGCGCCGGCCGAGAGCCGCGCCCACAGCCCAGGGTCAGCCAGAATCTGCCGGCTGTGGTGGGTCAGGGCGTTCACGTCCGCCGGGCGCACCAGATAGCCGCTGCGCTCATGGGCCACGCCGCTGAGCGTGCCGCGCGCCCCCACCGCCACCACGGGCACACCCATCAGCTGGGCTTCCTGCAAGACGAGGCCCTGGGTTTCGGTGTCGCTGGCAAACACGAACAGTTCGGCCAGGCGGTAGTAGGCGCCCACCTCGGTCCAGGGGCGCACGCCCAGGAAGGTCACCCGGTCGGCCACCCCCAGGCGCGCCGCGTGCGCTTCCAGGTGGTCACGCTCCGGGCCCTCGCCCAGCACGACCAGGTGGGCGTCAGGCAGGCCCGGCAGGGTGTCCAGCACATGGTCAAAGCGCTTTTCGCGCGCCAGGCGGCCCACGCTGAGCAGGCGCCGCTTGCCCTCGGGCCAGGGGTTCTGAATGGGCGGCGCGGCGCGCAGCACGCGCGGGTCAATGCTGGTGGGAATGACCACCGGGCGGCGCACCCGCATGGCGCGCAGCACGTCCAGCATGCCGGCGGTGGGGGTAATCACGGCGTCGGCGCGCCCGTACAGCAGGCTCATGGCCTTGGTGACCACGCCTGTATGGCGCTGCAAGGCGGTCACGCCGGGCACGTAATGCGTGTAGGCCTCAATGTGCGTGTGGTAGGTCGCCACATGCGGCACGTTCCACTTGCGGGCCAGCCGCGCGCCGGCCATGCCCAGCGTCAGCGGGGTGTGGGTGTGCACCACGTCGTACTTGTGCGTGAAGTCCTTACGGGTGGGCCACGCCAGGCGGTAGGTGGGCAGGAACATGTAGCGCACGCTGTCCACGCGCACCACGTCCGGGCGGGTGTCCACATGCTCCGGAAAGTCCGGGGCCACCACCTCCACGTGGTGCCCCTGGGCGCGCAGTTCGTCGCTCAGGAGGCCCACGCTGGTCACGATGCCGTTCTGGTCAGGCAGAAAGGTATCGGTGAACAGACCAATCCGCAGCGGTTTCATGCGCGCTGGCCCAGGGCACTGCTTCCGAGAAAGTTTAAGGGTTCCTGAAGCATCACTGCCCAGGAGCATACGACGTTCGGGATGAGAGGTACATCAGACTTAAGGTGTCTGCCCCCACCGAAGGCAGAGGGTCACCTGTGGCGCTGGTGAGAGCTGCGCCACAACGCCGGATACGGGACGGCTCTGCTTCGACGGAACATCGCTGCACCTCCGTTACGGTGCCTGCCCGCTCTGCATTCACCGCGCCACTCAGAGAGCCAGCGATCTGCCACCCCAGCCCTGGCCATGCTCTACAGTCGCGGCTATGTCTGCTGCCCCTCCGCGTTCTCTTCTCCTGCGCGCGGCGCTGCACGCGGGCCTGGGCGGCGCGCAGCACGGCGGGCACCCCGGCGACCCCCGCGTGGGGCTGGCGGTGCCGGTGGCCTCGGGCGCCGACCTGACACTGGCCCTGACCACCCTGGCCCAGGCGGGGGTCCACGCCACCCTGCTGCTCTCGCCGGCCCTGGCCCTCCGGGCGCCTGACGCGGTACAGGCCGCCGCAGACCAGCACGAGATTGGCGGCCTGGGCGATCCGGCGGGCCTGAGTGGGCTGGAGGTGACAGCTGGCCGCCCGGTCACGCTGTGGGCCACACCCGAGCGGCTGCGCGGCCTGAGCGCGCTGAGCCGACAGCACCTGCACGCCCTCCCCGTCTCTGCCCTGCGGGCTGCCCCCGGAGCCCTGCTTCAGGTGGCCCCAGCAGAGTTGGCGGCGGCCCTCACTCACCTGAAGGCCCTGGGCTACCAGCCTGTCCCGGTGCGCGACGTGCCGGACCTGCGCCCTGGGCAACCGCGCGACCTGCTTCAGCGGGTCTACACCCGGCTGGTCGAGGACCGTTTTGCACGCCAGCACGCGGTCATTGACCTGGCCCTGCGCGCCGACGCCGTGATGCGAGTGGCGGCCCTGAACCACGCCCCACCGCCGCTGCCCCTGCCGCCCCAAACCCCCACCGCCGAACTGCACCTGCACTCGCCGCGCATCGTGGGACTGGCGGCCCGCAGCGCCCTGGTGGCCTACCGCGCCTACCGCCGCAGCCTGAAGGATGTGGCCCACGCCCTACAGACCCGCCCCGAGCTGGCGGACGCGCAGGCGGTCTTTGCGGTGACGCTGTTTCACGGCCCGCTGGCGCAGGCGGGCTTTGAGCTGCTGGACCTGCCGCCCCTGCGTGCCCGCTGGTACGGCCTGGGCTTCCGGCTGCTGCGCGCAGCCTACGGCACCCGCCGCGCCCCCAGCGAGGGTGAGCCCAAGATGGCCTGGCTCTCCAGAGAGGCGTTCCTGAAGCTGCACGGGTAGAAGGGCTGTGGGCTGTGGGCTGTGGGCTGTGGGCTGTGGGCTGTGGGCTGTGGGCTGTGGGCTGTGGGCTGTGGGCTGTGGGCTGTGGGCTGTGGGCTGTGGGCTGTGGGCTGTGGGCTGTGGGCTGTGAACCGGCCTAGCCTGACTACAGCGCTCCGTCAAGCCCTCTTCTTTTCCCTACAACCCACGACCCACAGCCCCCTTACCCCGGCAGGGTAAAGGTAAGCGTCGTGCCCTCGCCCGGCCTGCTGTCCACGTCCAGGGTCCCGCCCGTGAGGGTCACGCGCTCACGCAGGCCGATCAGGCCCAGATGCCCGGCCTCGGCGCGGGCCTGGGCCTGGCCCGCCGTGAATCCCTGGCCGTCGTCGGTGATGGCCAGACGCACCAGCGCGCCCTCAAACAGCACCCGGATGGCGGCGGTGTGGGCGCGGGCGTGCTTGTCCACGTTGTTCAGGGCCTCCTGCGCCAGCCGGAACAGCGTCAGTTCGGTGGCGGGGGTCAGGCGGCGCTCGGGGCCGCTGACTTCCAGGCGGGTCGGCGTGGCGGCCGCCGAAGCCAGCCATTCCAGCGCAGGCAGCAGCCCCAGGTCGTCCAGCACGCTGGGCCGCAGGTTGCGGGCAAAGCGGCGCACCCCGTCAATGGCGGCGTTGAGGTCCTGCTGAATGTCATCGGCGCGGGCGCGCTGCTCGCCGCTCAGGTCGCGGGCCAGCCGGGCCACGCGGCGGGTGGTGGCGGTCAGCACCTGCGCCGTGTCGTCGTGCAGTTCGCGGCTAATGCGGCGCCGCTCTTCTTCCTGCGCCTGGGTAAACAGGGTCAGGAAGGCGCGCATCTCGACGGTGCGGCTGGCGGCGGCTTCGAGGGCCTGCCCGCGCCAGGCAATCTCGTCGGCCAGCGTCTGCAGCTCCGAGAGGTCGCGGCTGACAGTCAGCACCCCGCGCCCGCCGTCCACCGAACTCAGGCGCACCTCCAGGCGGTACGGCCCCACCTGAATGTCGGCGCGGCTGCCCCCCGGCTGGGTGCGGGCCGCGCGCCAGGCCCCCTCCAGGGCGGGGCGGGTGTCGGGGGTGGGCAGGGTCAGGAAACTGGCGCCGTCCAGCGGCCCGGTCAGCGGCTCTAACAGCGCGCGCGCCGCCGGGTTGGCATAGGTCATCACGCCCCGGTCATCCGTCGAGACGATCAGGTCGTGGGCGCCCTCGGCCAGCTGGCGGTAACGGGCTTCCTCACGCGCCAGGGCGGAGAGCAGCCGCTCTCTGGTCAGGGTTTGGGCAATCTGTTCGGCAATGCTGCGCGCCAGCAGCAGCAGGTGTTCACCAGGCGGGTCGGTGCCGGGGTCATCCAGATACAGAAACCCCAGAAGGGGCGGCCCGGCGGAACCCGCGCTCCCCGGCGGCAGCGGCCCCAGCAGCGGCACCACCAGCGCGCTGCCCGCCACCGGCAGGGTATGGCGGCGGGTCAGGGCGCGTGGCCCCCGGCCCAGCTGCGCGGCCAGCGCCACCAGATCGGCGGGCGTAGGCACATGCAGGTTGTAGGTCGCGCAGCGCGTGAACTCGCCCCCCTCATCGGTCAGGGCAATCAGCCCGCGCGTGGCGTTCAGGGCGTGGGTGGCCAGGCGGGCCGTGTCGCCCAGCGCGGCGTCACTCTGGTTCTCGCCCAGCACCCGCGCCACGCTCAGCAGGGCCGCCGCCTCGTTCTCGCGGCGCAGTTCTTCCTCGTACAGGCGGGCGTTTTCAATGGCCAGGCCCGCCTGTGAGGCAAACACGGCGGCCAGCGCGAGGTCGTCGCCGTCCAGCGGTAAGGCCGCTTCCCAGTACAGGGTCAGGGCGCCGAACACGCCTGCGCGGGTGGTCAGGGGCAGGCTCAGCACGCCCCGGTAGGGGTATCGGCCGCTGGCCAGCAGTTGTCGGGTATAGCGGCTGCTGCCCCCCAGGTGTTCGGTGTTCAGGTCGCGGGCGGCCACCGGCGCACACTCAGCAATCGCGCGGCCCGTGACGCCCACGCCGACCTTGGCGCGCACCCGCAACATGTACTCGCTGGGCAGCCCCAGCGCGCTGCGGATGTTCACGGTGCGGCCGTCCGGCTGGCGCTCGTAGACGGCGGCGGCGTCGGCCCGGAACAGGGTCACGGCGCGTTCCAGCACCCGCTCCAGGGTCTCGGTCAGGTGGAGGCTGCCCGCCAGCGCGGCCCCGGCCTCCCGCAGCGCCTCGGCAGCTTCCCGCTTGCGGGTTTCAATGCCGTACAGGCGGGCGTTGTCAATGGCCAGGGACGCCTGTTCAGCCAGCGCCAGCACCAGCCGGGCGTCGTCCTCGCTGGCGCTGGCCCCTGGGGCGCTGGTGTCCACATACAGCAGTCCCAGCGCCTGCCCCCTCGCCGACAGGGGCGCAATCACAGCTGCCCCTGGGTTCAGTTCGGCCAGGCCACGCGCCAGTGGCGTATGCGCGTCGCGGCTGCGTTCAAAACGGATGGCCTCGCCCCGGCCCACCAGCGCCTCAAAAGTCACTGGCCCCACGCCGATCCCGCCGCTAAACGGCTCGGCAAAGCCGTAGGTAAAGACCTCGCCAGTTCGCGCGCCGCTGTCGCGCAGTTCGCTGAACAGCGCCACGAAAGCGCGGCGGAAGCCCAGCGCCAGCGCGGCACTCTGGGCGGTCACGGTCAGCACCTCGGCCAGGTTCAGACTGCCGCCCAGGCGGCGCACCAGGCCCTCCACAGTCTCGGCGATGCGGCCGTGACCGCGCCGGGCTTCCCGCGCCTGCACCCCCTCCACCGCCAGGGCCAGCAGAGGCGAGGCCCCCAGCAGCGCCTGCACCCCCTCTGGCGCCGCCCCCACAAATTCCAGCACCCCGCAGCCAAACGGGAGGGCGCACAGCATGCCTTCTTCCTGCAGGGCGCCCACCGTCAGGGCGGCCTGGGCCAGTTCGCCGTCACTGAGACCCAGGCCACGCCCTTCCTCGGCCACCGGGGTCAGGGCGCCGCCCGTCACTACCCAGACCCGCACCCCGTGGGCATGGGTGACCCGGCAGGCGTAGGTAGCCAGCCCCTCGCCAAACTGGGCGGTGCTGGCAGCGGCCGACAGCGTCGGCGGAAAAGGGGGCAGGGCGGGGGCAGTTGCCAGGCGAGCAGTCGGGCCAGTTGCTGCGCCCTCCCCCGCCTCTGCTGCGTTGCCCCGCCAGTCCGTCATGTGTATTCCGACACCCTCTGTCCCATCACCCACTCAAGAGACTTCTCAACAGCGCCCCGCCAACTGCTTCCTCTCTTTTCCCACTGTCCCTTACAGATTCTTGGGATCAATCCAGCCGCGCTTGATGCCGTACAGCACAGCTTCTGTGCGGCTGCCCACACCCAGCTTAGAAAAAATATTGGCCAGGTGGACCTGCACGGTCCGGGGGCTGATGTCCAGGTCGCGGGCAATCTCCTTGTTGGTGCGCCCGGTGGCCGCCACGCGCAGCACTTCCAGCTCGCGCGGCGAGAGGTCGTCCTCGGGGGGCGTGGGGGTGGTGTGGGTCGAAAAGCGTTCCAGCACCTTGCGGGCCACGCTGGGGTGTAGAGCGCTTTCGCCGGCCGCCACGGCGCGCACGGCGCCCAGCAGGTCGTCCTCGCTGGCGTTTTTCAGCAGGTAGCCTGCGGCCCCCGCTTCAAGCAGGGCAAAGACGTAAGCGTCGTCGTCATAGCTGGTCAGCACCAGCACGCCCACGCCCGGCTGAATGGCCTTGATGGCCTTGGTGGCGTCAATCCCGTTCATGCCAGGCATGGACACGTCCATCAGAATCACGTCGGGGGTCAGGTCGCGCGCCTTGGCGATGGCTTCCTCGCCGCTGCCGGCCTCGCCCACCACCCGCAGGTCGCTTTCGCTTTCCAGCAGCTCGCGCGTGCCCTTGCGCACAACCGGGTGATCATCCACCAGCAGCAGCGTGATGGGGCGGGCAGAAGCCTCCAGGGTGTGTTCGTCCAGCATGGCCGCAGCATAGCCCGGCGCCAACACAAACGCGCCAACCCCCACCCAGGAGGTTGACGCGCGGCGCGGTGAGGTCCAGCCCTCAGCTCTTGCTGAGGTTCTTCCAGAGGGTGCCGGTGATGAAGGCGCTCAATGGGTTGAAGGTGGCCTCGCCCGCTCCTTGCAGGTTGTCCCGGTGCACGAAGACCGTGGGGTTGCTGGGCATGATGATGTACAGCGCCTGCTCCTGGGCACGGGCCGCAATCTGCGAGTACAGGTCGTTGCGGCGGTCCGTGTCGGTGGTGGCGCGGGCCTCGTTGATCCAGCCGTCAATCTGGGCGTCGCCCGCCCCGATGCGGGGGTTGTAGTAGCCCTCTGAGGCATAGAAGGTATGCACGAAGTTGTCAGGGTCGGCGTAGTCAGGCGCCCAGGCGGTGGGCATCATGGCCTCGGTGCCGGCGGTGCCCGACTTGATCATCTCGCTCCACTCTTTGGCCGTGAGATTGACCTTGAACTTGGGGTTCAGGGCTTCAATGTTGGTTTTCAGCAGTTCCATCGCCGTCTGGTTGGCGGCGCTGCCGGCGCGGTAGGACGCATTGAGGATAAAGCCGTTTTCCCACACCTGGCCGCCCCAGGCGCGCTGGAAGGCCGCGCGGGCGATTTCGGGGTCAAAGCTGGCCGTTTCCACCGAGCCGTCGTAGCCAGGGAAGGTTTCGGGCAGCAGGAAGTTGCGGGCCTCGCCCTTACCGGTCTGCACCTGCTCGATGTATTTGGGCACGTCGAACGCGGCCACAAAACCCCGGCGCACGTCGGCGTCACTGAAGAAGTTGGCGGGGATGCCCTGGCCGTCCAGCTTGCCGCTGCCCAGCGACCCGCCCTTCTTGATGTTCTGGTTCAGGCTGATGCCCGCAGCAGTGGTGTCCGCCAGGTCATCCACGACGACCACGCCGTCCTGATCACGCAGCTGCTCTTCGATGATCGCGCGCCCGCCCGTTTCAATTAGGTCAGCGTCTCCAGCCAGGAAGGCCTGAATACGCGGGGCCGATTCGGGCACCTTCTGAATCAGCACGTTTTTCAGCTTCGGCGCCTCGCCCCAGTAGTCTTCAAAGGCGGTGGCGGTCACGGCGGTGGCCGAGCGCTCGACCAGTTTGTAGGCGCCCGTGCCGCTGGGCTTCTGCGAGAGGGGACTGCCGGCCAGGTCCTTGCCGACCGCGTCTTTCCAGGTGGCCTCGGTGCCGTCCCACTCGCCAACCTCAATGGCATGTTTGCTGTCCACGATGCTCTGGCCCACGTAGGCCAGCTTGGCCAGGAAGGCGGGGTCGGTCTTGGGCAGCGTGAAGACCAGGGTCTGGTCGTCGCAGCGCACGGCGTCCGTGATGCGCTGCCAGGTGATGCTCTTGTCGTCGTTGGCGTTGGCGCCGGTGCCCAGCAGCGACTCAGAGATAAACCAGTTGCCGCTGTCGGCGGTGTTGGTCACGAGGTTGCGGCGGAAGCTGTATTCCGCGTCGGCGCAGGTCATGTCGTTGCCGCTGTGGAACTTCACGCCTTCACGCAGCGTAAAGCGGTATTCGCGCCCGCCGTTCTCCTCTTTCCATTCGGTGGCGAGCTGGGGCGCCAGTTCGCTGATGCTGCTGCCGTCGTAGGTCAGCAGCGTTTCGTACAGGTTCTCGACAATCTGGCCGCTGGCGGTGTCATAGGTGGTGCCGGGGTCCAGGGTGGGGATGTCGGCCGATTCCTGCACGACCAGCGTATCGGCCGTGCCGTTTCCAGCGTTGCCGCTGCGGTTGTTGCAGGCGGCCAGGGTCAGGGCCAGGGTGGCGAGCGCTGCGGCGCCCAGGGGACGGGTGTACTTCATGAAAACTCCTTCACCGCGTGGCCGTTTGGGCCGGCGGCGTGTTTAAGGCAAGTGCATCTGGGTGCTGCTCTGCAGAAATGAGGCAGCAGAGCATGACTGTTTATGCTAGGGCGCTCAAGTGAGAACTTTTGTCCTGAACACTGAAGAGGGTTCACGGGGGAATGGGGGCTTGACACCTGCAACTTGAAAGGCGGCTGGGCAGTGTTGAGCAGGGCCTCCTGGCCGTAAGCACCTGCCCGAAAATGGGGGGCGACCCACAGCCCCCCCCTCAGCCGCCGGGTAAGGTGGCGGGATGACTGCACCTCTGCCCCCCTCTTACCTGCTGCGCGGCACGGCGGCCGGCGGCACCCTGCGCCTGGTCGGCATGGACTCGGCGCGCATCGTCGAAGACGCCCGGCTGCGCCACGGCCTGAGCAAAACCGCCACCGCCGCCCTGGGCCGCACCCTGACCGCCAGCGCCCTGCTGGCCGTGGTGCTGGGCAAAAAGACCGACAGCCGCGTGACGGTGCGTGTGGAGGGCGGCGGCCCGGTGGGCTGGATTGTGGCCGAGGGCAGCGTGGACGGGCGCGTGCGCGGCTACGTGCGCCAGCCAGGGGCCGACCTGCCGCTGCGGGAAAGCGACGGCAAGCTGGACGTGCGCGGCATTGTGGGCATGGACGGCGAACTGGCCGTGACCCGCCTGCTGGACAACGGCGAACCGTACACCGGCAGCGCGCAGCTGGTCAGCGGCGAGATTGCTGAGGATGTCAGCACCTATCTGGGCGTGTCCGAACAGATTCCCAACGCGGTGCTGCTGGGGGTCTACGAGCAGGGCGAGCAGGTGGCGTTTGCCGGCGGGCTACTCGTGCAGGCTATGCCCGGCGTGACCGACGAAACGCTGGCCCGCCTGGAAGCGAACATCCGCGCCCTGGGCCAGATCACCGATAGCCTGCGCCGGGGAGGTCTGCTGGACACCATCCAGCGCGTCACCGATGGACTGGACGTGCAGTTGGCCCCCGAAGCCCAGCCGGCCCGTTTTGAGTGCCGCTGCTCACGCCAGAAGGCCGCCGACAGCCTGAAATTCTTCAGCGCCGCCGAGCGCCAGGAGATGATCGAGGCGGGCGGCCAGGAAATCGTGTGCCACTGGTGCGGCGAGCATTATCAGCTGACCCCGGAGGAAATCGAGGCGCTCGATCAGGGCGGCGTTCATGCCCGCGCCTGAGGGCGGCTCTGGCAGGCAGTCTTATTCAGATTCCATCCATTTCTGAAACATCTGGTCATTCCTTGGATGTTCTGCGCCTGTGGCGCTTCGGAAGGCCACTTCCCGGAACTCTGGCTCCTCTGCCTCTCTGCTAGACCTTTTAGTTAGTACCTGGCTTCTGCTCTAGGCTATGCGCCAGATGGCCCCCGATCCCCTGGCAGTGCAGCGCGCCCTGACCTCTGACCCTGACGACCTGCAGGCCGCGTGGCTCTTCCCGGTGCGAGCAGCGGGCCTGGGCGGCGCCCTGCGCGCGCGGCTGCCGCAGGAACACCCTTGGCGTGGGGCGCTGCGGCCCGACGCGCTGGCCCTGGGTGTTCGCCACGCCCGGATTCGTGCGGCGGTGCGCGGCCTGGTGGCGGTGTGGGCGGCAGCCGGCATTCCGGCTCTGCTGTTCAAGGGCTTTGCTCTGAGCGAGTTTGAGTATGCCACGCCCGGCGAGCGCTTTTACGGCGATGTAGATGTGCTGCTGCCCTCCGACGAGGCGACGGTGACGCGCGCTGTTCACCTGGCCCTGGCGCGCGGCTGGCGCAGCGACGGTCAGCACGCCTGGCCAGAGAACTGGACCCACGAAAGCGCACACCTGTACAGCCCAGACGGCCAGGTGCGGCTGGACATTCACCGCTTCGTGCTGTCCACCGCGTATGTGCCGGTCAGCCGCAGCGTTCAGCTGACCACGGGACTGTGGCAGCGGGCACGGGCGGTGGACTGGGAAGGCGTGCCGGTGCTGCGCCCGTCGCCAGCCGACGAACTAGTCCTGACGCTGGCCCTGGGCCGCTGCTGGGGCGGCGACCTCGGCGGACTCAAACCGGCGGATTACCTGGACCTGGCGTGCCTGCTGCCGCATGGTCCCAGCGAAGAGACGCTGACAGCGCACGCGGCCCAGTTGGGCGCGGCGCACACCTGGGCCGCCTTTCGCCGCCTGTGCGACCCGGCCCGCCGCACCTTGGAGCTGCGGCCTGCCCAGACCCGCGCCGAAGTGGTGCCCGCCGCCGCGCATGACGGCGTGCAGTCCCGGCCCCACCCGTGGCGCAAGGTTCGCCGGGCCTGGACTCTGGCACCTCACCTGGCCGCCGCTCTGCCGGATGTGCTGCGGGCTGCTGCCGCCGTGCGGCGCGGCGGCGACCCCCGCACCCACCTGGCCGGGTGGACCCCACCCGTTACGGTGCAGACGCGGCTGCATGGGCCTCAGTTGGACGGCCCAGTCAGCGCGGCTCGGCTGCTGACCCACTGGCTGCACCCCCGGCAGCGGCGGGACGGGGTCTGCGTGCCCCGCGCTTACGCTACCTATCAGGCGCTGCGGCGCCTGGGGCACCCGGCAGTGTTTGTCAGTGGCGTGGCCCGCAGCGGCGCAGGCGTGACGGGCCACGCCTGGATTGAGGACGACCGGGGCACCCTGGAACTTTACGGTGAACCGTTTAACCGCCAGCATTTTCAGGTGCTGTTCGAGACCCCGGCCTCTCCAGAGCGCACCTCTGAACGTTAAAGAGGACGCTTTGCCCAAGAGATGAGTCAGAGGCGTTCTTCCGCCGATCTAGAGCCCGTTCTGCGCCCACTCTCTCAACGTCGGCAGTAGGGCATGAAGGTCGGCAGCAGACTTCTCCCGGCGACGGCCCTAACCACCCTCACGCTCGTCCACCAGTTCGGCCACCACGTCCAGCACCTCTTCCCGCGTGACAGCACGCAGGGGCAAGCGCAAGAGCCGCTGGACCGCCGCTGCCGCCGCCTGCTGTGCGGCCGAGGTCAGCGGCACGCCTGTCGCCTCCCAGGCCAGGCGCGCCCGCGCAGCGGGACCCAGGTCGCCGGTATGGCCCAGCAGCAACAGGGCAAGCAGCGGCCCGCCTTCTCCAGTCGTCGGCAAGGGCAGCACGCGCTTGCCTTTGATGTCACGCGTTAGCGGCCCGCCCAGCAGATGCGGGGCAAACTGGACCAGGCTGTCGTCAAAGGCACGCAGCACCCGGTCCAGCCCAGTAACCTCGCCCGCTGGCCCCCACCACGCCCGGTCCTCGGCCATCACGGGGCGCCCGGCAGCCAGCAGGCGCAGACAGGCGGTGCTTTTGCCAGCCCCACTGGGGCCACTGATGGCCACTGCCCCGGCGGGCCCGGCCACCACCGCGGCGTGCAGCGGCAGCCAGCCAGCCGCGCGGTGCGCTTCGGTCAGGGCCACGGCCCACAGGTCCTGCCCCGCCCCGTCTTCGGTCACAGTGATCTGGGTATCTGTGCCCACGCGCACATGAAGACGGTCCTCCAGCCAGACCTCAGCGCCGGCCACCTGGGCCTGCACTGTCCAGTCGGGCAACACGACGGGCTGCACGCGGGCTCCTGCTGGTACGGGCGGCAGCGGCCCCACCTCTATCTGAATCCGCCGCGTGGCGCTGGCCAGCGACTGCGGCCCACTGGCCCAGTCGTAACGCAGCGCACTGACCCAGCCCTCGGGGACAGTGGGCGAGCAGTGAACCTGCGCGCCCAGCGAGGCCCATATCCGCAGAGGCGGAGCCGAAGACGGCTGCACTTCAGCCCTGCCGGATCAGGTCGCGCGCCTGCAAGGCAACCAGCACCGCCTGCACGTCGGCGTGGGCCTGGCCAGCATCCAGCGCAAAGGTGCGCGTCAGCAGCTCGGCCAACTCGGCCTCGGTAGCGGGCAGGGCCTGCCACAGCAGGCGGCCCGACGCGTTCAGGCTGAACATCTCGCCCTGTCCCGCGTGCATCAGCACCAGTTCATCCTCTAAATCCGTTACCAGTACGCCATCGGTCACCTGCCACATGACGTTCAGGGTAAGGCCTGAGGCGACTGAAGACGCCACATGAGGCGCGTGTACCTGACCGGCAGGGCAGCACCTGAGCGCACAACTGCTGTTCCCTGCGCCAGTTCTGCCTGCTTAACAAAAGCTGACATCTTTCGCCTATATTTGCGCTCGTCTCATTTTCATATCAATGTCACCAGACAGATTTCACCCCTGTAGGTCAAGGAGTTTCGTGCAGCAACGTGCCCCTGAAGTTTCGCCTGTCGCCTCTGCCCCCGCTTACACTCCGCCGCAGGTCACCGCCCTGGGCGCCTGGGAAGCTGTGACCCTGGTGGGGTCTGTTCCCTTTAACGGCATGCCTGGTTTGCCGCTGCCCGGAGGCGAGTATGAAAACCGCTAACGCCCTGCTGCTGGCTGGCCTGCTGGCCCTGAGCGCCTGTAGCGCGCCGACTGCCGTGACGCCGCCCACCGCCCCCGCGCCCATCACGACCACACCCGCCAAGCCCAATCCCGCCAGGAGCTTTGGCCTGTACGAACTGCGCGTCAATGGCCTCAGCGGCCAGGGCCAGGCCAGCGTGCACCGCGCCGGCTCCGCCCTGGACACCCAGGCCGCCGAGATTCCTTTCGAGCAGCTCAGTTTTACCCGCACCAACATGGTGAATCTGGTGGACGAGGTGAACAAGGTCGTTCACATGACCGCCACCTTTAGCGTGACCAACAACACCGGCAGCGCCATTACCCTGCCCACTTTTATTCCGGTGGATACGGACGGCAGCTACGCCACCGACGGCAGCAGCGCGTTCCGCATGGTCAAGACCCGCACCGGCGCGCCCGTAAGCGCCGCCGGCATGGCCGTGGAAGTCGCGCACACCAACTCGGGCGGCACCATTGCGCCCGACCCCAGTGCCACGCCGTTCCTGACCAACCTGGACAGCGCTGGCGTGACCCTGAACCTGCCTACCGGCACCACCGCCCCCAACATCAGCCACCGGGGCTGGCAGAGCGCCAGCCTGGCGGCCGGGGCCTCCCAGCTGGTTACCTTTGCTGCGCGCGTGCCGCTGCAGGGCACCCAGATCAGCGACGCTGACCCCTTCAGCTTCAACCTCGTCTTTGCGGTGGCCGATAACCCCGGCACCGTGGCAGGCCTGCGCGGCATCTACGAGGTGCAGGGCAGCACGCCCAGTGGGAACGTGGCCACGCCGCTGTCAGGGCAGGCTGTGACGGTGGAAGGCGTGGTCACGTCGGTCAACACAGCGAGCGGCACGGGGTCCTTGCAAGGCTTCTTCATTCAGGAAGAAGTGGTGGATAGCGACGGGATCAACACCACCAGTGACGGCGTGTTCGTCTACTGCGCGACCACCTGCCCCGCCGATCTGGCCGTAGGTGAGCGGGTGCGGGTGACTGGCACCGCCAGCGAATTCTCTACAGCCACTCAGATTGGCGGCACCCTGACCGTCACCCGTTTGGGCACTGGCGCGCCCCTGCCCGACACCCAAGCGCTCACGCTGCCTCTGCCCTTTGCCCAGCGTGAGCAATACGAAGGGATGCGCGTCACGGTTTCGGGAAAGGTCACCAACAACTTCCCTCTGGGCCGTTTTGGCAGCTTTGATATCGCTGACGCCCGAATTACCAATTTCACGCAGCTGAATGCGCCCAACGCAGCGGCCAACGCGGCCTATCAGGTCGCCGCTAAGGACCGCTACATCCGCATTGACGACGGCACCCGTGCCCAGAACCCTGATCCTGAAATCTTCGCGCGTGGCGGGCAGCCCCTGAGTGCAGCCAACACCCTGCGCGGCGGCGACACCGTCACGGCCACTGGCGTCTTGACATTCAGCAACGACGGCGCGAACGCTGGCTCAGGCGGCAGCCTCGACACCTACCGCATTCACGCGACGCAGGCGGGCGTGCAGATCACGGACACCAACCCCCGTCAAAACGCGCCGGACAACGTGCTGACCACTGCGCCAACGAACGGCCAGGTCGGCCTGCGCGTGGGCAGCATGAACGTGCTGAACTACTTCACGACCCTGCTGACCAGCAACAGCGGTTGCACCCCCAACGGCACCGGCAGCATCTCGCGCGGGGCCAACGACTGCGACGAATTTACGCGTCAACAGACCAAGATTGTCAAGGCGATTCTGGGGCTGAATACCGATGTGCTGGGCATTCTGGAAGCGCAGAACGACTTTGATAAGGGCGCCAACAGCTCGGTGGCCTTGCTGGTCAATGCTCTCAATGCTGAAGCAGGCGCAGGCACCTACGCTTACATCAACCCCGGCCGCAATATCGGCACCGACGCCATCAGCGTCGCCATGATTTATAAGGCGGCGGCCGTGGAGGCTGTGGGCACACTGGCTATTCTGGACAACACGTTCAGTGCCACTTACGCCGATACCTGCAACCGTCCTACCTGGGCCCAAACTTTCCAGAGTAAGGCCAACGGCGGGCGCTTTACCGCCGTCATGATGCACCTGAAGAGTAAGGGCAGCGCCTGCGCCGCCACCAGCGACGCCGACACTGGCGATGGCCAGGGCAACGGCTATATTGCCCGCCGCAACGCAGCCACCGCCATTGTTAGCTGGCTGGGCACCAATCCCACGGGCGTAACTGAAGACGACCGCATCCTGCTGGGCGACTACAACGCCTACGCGCAGGAAGAACCACTCACCATCCTGGCCAGCGGCGGGTACGCCAACCTCTTTGAGAACAACGTCTACTCGTATCAGTTTGACGGCCAGTGGGGCAGCCTGGACCAGGCCACTGCTTCAGCCAGCATGACGTCGCAGGTGGTTGGCAAGACCAAGTGGCACATCAACGCCGACGAGCCCATCGTTCTGGACTACAACAAGGAATTCAAGACGCCTGGGCAGGTCAACAGCTTCTACAGCCCCGACCCCTTCCGGAGCAGTGACCACGACCCCATCCTGGTGGGCCTGAACCTGAACGCACAGACGCCCATTAACCCACCTGGGCAGACGGCCAGCATCAGCCTCACCCCTGTTAGCAGCACGGTCAGCGTGAACGCCGGGGCCAGCACCACGAACACCGTCAATGTCAGCCGCACCAACTTTACGGGCAGCGTCACCCTGGGTGTGGACAGCGTGACGGGCACCGGGACGGCCCCTGTGGTGACTGTGACCACCCAGCCTGACGCAGGCAACAGCGGCACCCTGAGCGTTAATGCTACAGGCGCGACGGCCGGCACCTACACGGTGACGGTGCGGGGCACGGGCACAGGCGTAAGCGACACGACGGCGACATTTACGGTGTCCGTCGGCACACCTGTGGTGGTGGGCGCACCTTGGATTAACGAACTGAGCTACGACTCTTCAGCAACCAATGACCTGGGAGACGAATACGTCGAAGTGGTTGTACCAACTGGCTACAATGTGAGCAATCTCTCGTTGGTTCTCTATAACGGCAATGGGGGCGCATCGTACCGCACGGATGCCTTCACGAACAATGCCATCGTAACCACCACAGCGCTGGCTGGCGGCTACACCGCTTATGTTTTCAACTACCCCAGCCCTGGCAACATTATCCAGAATGGCGATCCCGACGGCCTGGCTATTTGCAACGGCACTCAGCTCGTGCAGTTTCTGAGCTACGACGGCTCGTTTGTTGGCGTTGGCGGCTGCGCTGCGGGCGTTACCAGCACGGCCATTCCCGTCGGCCAGCCCAACTCCACGGCACCGGGTAACTCTCTTCAGCTTTCCGGAACTGGCAACAAGTACAGCGATTTCACCTGGAACGCGCCAGCGACCAATACCAAGGGCGCTGTGAACACGAACCAGACCCTGAACTGAGCCCTGATGCTCTCAACCGCCCCCTCCCCTGGGGGCGGTTTTTTTATGACAACCCCCTCAGCCACTGGTGCCCTGGCTGCGTCTCCTCCAAGGTTGCACGCAACCACGACCGCCCTTCTGCACTCAGGGTAGGCCACACACGCTCAAAATCCGCCTGGTCTTTCGCCCGCACTTCACGGCCCGGCGCCCCCGCCTTGAACAGCAGCGCGGCCTCAGGGGCCAGGTACGGCAGGCCAGCTGGAGTCAGGCGGCGGGCCTGGCCCAGCGGCAGCGTGATGCGGGGGTCGCGGCGGTAGTGCCACAGGCCGTCACTCAGGTCCGTTAGCAGCACGTCCAGCATCAACACGCCGCTCAGGCGGGGGTGCCGGGCATGAAACTGATGCTGGGGCAGCTGCAGGGGACCGGTCTGCGGCTGGTACATGCCGTCCACCGGCACATCCAGCCGCCAGCCTTCTAGCAGCGGCAGGAGTTCGCGCTGCGCCCCGGTGCCCACCACCACATCCACGTCGTCATGGGGCCGGGTCACCTCGCCCAGATGCAGGTCCAGCGCCACGCCTGCCGCGAACATCCACGGTGTGTTCAGAGGCGCCAGCAGCGCCGCCACCTGCTGCACCGCGCGCTGCCCTGTGGTGCGGGCATACAGGGTCAGGGCCTCAGGAGCGAGCGCCTGGTCAGCGGCCACGCGACCCGCACGCCCAAAGACTTCGCGGTACGTCTGGGCGGCCGACGGGTCGGCCCGCAGCAGGGCCAGCAGTGCCGCCTGCTCGGCGCGCCAGCTGGTGCTGTGGCCACACACCACCAGGCGCCAGCCCCCCGGATGGGTCCAGACGTCCGGACCCGCCCGCCCAAAGCCCAGTGTGGTCAGCACCTGGACCTGGGCCGCTGTGGGTACCTCCGGCAGCAGGTCCAGATGCAGCTCGGGCATGTCCAGGTCCGCCAGGGCAGGGACCGCGCCGGGACCACCCTGGGCCAGATGAAAGACCCCCTCGGTCCGGCCGCGCTCCAGAAAATCCCCCAGCGCGGCGCGCAGGGTGCGGGCCGCTTCTTTCAGATCAGCCATCCCTAAAGCAGACCACACCGGGGCTTCAGGTCGCCTGCGCCATCTGACGGATAATGGCCCCCATGAAGGGCAGAGGCGTTGGCATCATGCTGGTACTGATTGGGCTGGGCCTGGGCGCGACCTTCTTGCGCGACCAGGTGCCGCTCGGAGGCGCGCAGACGGCCCCGCAGCCCCAGAGCGCCCCCACCCCGGCCCAGGAAGCGGCCGCAAAGTTACAGAACGAGCAGAACACCATCGACGTGGTGGCCCGTTTCGAGCCGGGCCTGGTATTTATCAGCACCGAGGACGTGGTGGCGCAGGACCCCTTCATGATGATGATGGGCGGCGAACAGGACGAGGTGCGGCAGGGCCTGGGCAGCGGCTTCTTTGTCAATCAGGCCGGTGACATCCTGACCAACTACCACGTCGTGGCCGATGGATCGGGGCAGGGCGCCGCCGACCGCATCACCGTGCGGGTCATGGACCAGGACACCAGCGTGGAAGCCGAGGTGATTGGGCTGGCCCCGCAGTACGACCTGGCCCTGATTCGGGCGCCGAAGCTGGCCAGGAGTCTTGTCCGCCCTATTCCGCTGGGGGACAGCGCCGCGCTGCGCCCCGGCCAGAAGGCCATTGCCATGGGCGCACCCTTCGGGCTGGATTTCAGCGTGACCGAGGGCATCGTGAGCAGCACCGAGCGCCAGATTCCCATCGGCTTTTCAGCCAGCGGCGGCCAGGGCATCACGCAAAAGGCCATTCAGACCGACGCCGCCATCAACCCTGGCAACAGCGGCGGGCCACTGCTGGACAGCGGCGGGCGCGTCATTGGCATCAACACCCAGATCTATTCGCCCAGCGGACAAAGTACAGGGGTGGGCCAGAGCGCTGGCGTGGGCTTCGCCATTCCCATCAACACCGCCAGGAGCCTGCTGCCGCGCCTGCAAGCCGCCAGCGGCGGCACGGTGTACGCGCCGGTCATCGGGGTCAGGGCGGGCCTGCTGGTGCAAAGTCGCCAGGGCGAACTGCCCGTAGGCCTGAGCGTCCTGTCCTCGTCGGGCAAGCGGCAGCTGAAGCTCCCCGAGCGCGGCCTGGTGGTGGGCGAGGTCGAACCGGATAGCCCCGCTGCCCGCGCAGGCCTGCGGGCGGGCACCCAGCCGCAGCGCTTTCCAGGCGGCGCCGTGGTACTGGGCGGCGACGTCATCACAGCGGTAGACGGTCAGACGGTGGACGCCATCGAGGACCTGCAGGCAGCCCTGATTGACAAGGCGCAGGGCGACACCGTGACCCTGACGGTGGTGCGCGGCGAGGAGAAGCGCGAGGTCGGGCTGACCCTGGACGCCTCGTCGTTTCAGACGCAGGAGCCGTGACCGGGGCGGCCCAAAGAGTCTGGGCACAGCTGAAACCCGAGGACCGCGCCTGGCTGTCCACGCTGGCCGCTCAGGCGAGCTCAGCGGGCGTGGCCCTGGTCGGCGGGGCGGTGCGCGACGCCCTGCTGGGCCGCTCGCCGCTGGACCTGGATGTGGTTGTGCCGGACGGCGAGGTGGCGGCGCTGGCCCAGGCCTCGGGCCTGCCCTTCGTTCACCATCCGGCCTTTGACAACGCCACCCTGACCCTGCCGGGTGGCCGCGCCGCCGACCTCGTGCGCGCGCGGCGCGAGACCTACCCGGTGCCGGGCGGCAATCCGGTGCCGCAGCCCGGCTCTCTGGAGGACGACCTGCGGCGGCGCGACTTCAGCGTGAATGCCCTGGCCCTGCGGGTGCGGGCGGACGCAGCGCCCACCCTGCTGGACGTGACCGGGGGCCTGGCAGATCTGGACGCCGAGGTGCTGCGGCCCCTGCACGCCCACTCCTTCCATGAAGACGCCAGCCGCCTGGTGCGTGGGGCGCGGCTGGGCGCCCGCCTGAGGCTGAGCGCCCACCCCGAGCTGCTCTTGCAGGTGCCCGCTGCCCTGGCGGTGGCCGGGCAGACCCCGCGCCTGTGGGCTGAACTGAACCTGCTGCTGCATGAGCCCCGGCCGGGTCGGGCGGCGGCCCTGCTGCAGGAGTGGGGCGCAGGCGCCCTGCTGCCCGACCCAGCCCTGCTGCTGGCGCTGGACGCCCAGCAGGATGAGGGGGCCATAGTCTCTCCGCAGGTCTACGCGGCGGCCCTCCTCCACGCCGCCCCCGACCCGGCGGCGCTGGCAACCCGGCTGGGCCTGGGCGACCGACCTGGCCTGCTGCTGGCCCGCGCGCTGGGCGACACCTTTTACCCGGCGGGCACCCCCGAACGCCGGCTGCGCGCGCTGCTGCGCCCGGACGCCTACGAGGGCCTGACCGGCAAGGATGTGCTGGCGCTGGGCGTGCCGCCAGGCCGGGCGGTGGGCGAGGCGCTGGCACACCTGGCCGCCGGGCGCCGCGCCGGGCAGCTGCGCAGCGCCGAGGATGAACGCGCCGCCCTCCGGGCCTTTGTGGCGCAGCAGGCCCAGACCAACCCCCTACACTGAGGGCCTATGGGTCTTCTGTCTTTGCTGAGCGAAAATCCGCTGGCGTTTGTGGTGGTGGCGCTGGCGCTGGTGCTGTCTCTGGCCTTTCACGAATTTGCCCACGCCTGGGCCGCCGACCGGCTGGGCGACCCCACGCCCCGGCGCTACGGGCGCGTGACCCTGAATCCCATCAAGCACCTGGACCCCTTTGGCACGCTGCTGCTGCTGTTCGTGGGCTTTGGCTTCGCCCGGCCAGTGCCCATCAACCCCAACAACCTGGGGCGCTGGGGCACGCTGTGGGTGTCGGCGGCCGGCCCCCTGAGCAACGTCCTGATTGCGGTGGTGTGCGCCGTGCTCCTCAAACTGCTGCCCCTGACCTCGCTCACCCTTCTGATTCTGATGACCGTCCTGAGCATCAATATCGTGCTGGCCGTCTTCAACCTGATTCCTATTCCGCTGCTGGACGGCAGCCGCATTCTGGGCGCGCTGGTGCCGTCGCTGGGCCGCAGCCTGGCGCAGTTTGAAGCCCAGCCGTTCAGCTTCGTGCTGGTCATGGTCTTTATCTTTCTGTTTAGCGGGCAGATTGGCGGCATTATCCGCACGGTGCAGGGCTGGGTCGTGGGCCTGATTGGCATTTAGCTGAACTGAACAGCAGAGGAGGCCAGAGGGGTTGCCCCTGGCCTCCTCTCTTTTGTTGCTGCCTACCCCAGCTGAAACATCATGGCGACGTGGGCGGCGGTGCCAGCCAGAACAAACAGGTGCCAGATTTCATGAAAGCCGAACACGCCGGGGCGCGGGTTCCAGCGCTTGGTGCCGTAAATAACGGCGCCCACGGAATACATTACCCCGCCCACCGCCAGCCAGGCCAGCGCGCCGGCACTGAGGCCGCGCGCCAGTTGCGGCAGGAACAGCACCGCCAGCCATCCCATCCCCAGATACAGCGCCGTACTGACCCAGCGCGGCAGCCGCATGGTGACCAGCTTCAGCACGACGCCACTCAGGGCAATGCCCCAGATCAGCCACAGCACCGCGCCCTGCCACACCCCGTCCAGGCCGTAGTAGGCGACAGGGGTGTAGCTCCCAGCAATCAGCAGAAAGATGCCCGCATGGTCCAGTTTGCGCAGCCACACCAGCCCGCGTTCGCCTGGCCGGAAGGAATGGTAACTGGCACTGGCCGCGTACAGCGCCACCATGCTGACGCTAAAGACCACGAACGGCCACAGCGCCAGCCCACGCGAATGCGCCCAGGCCAGCAGCGGCCCCAGCACCAGCAGCGCGGCCAGCGCGCCGCCCCAGTGGGTCAGGGCGTTGACAGGTTCACGGGGGGCACGGAGCAGGCGGTTCACCCCCACAGGCTACGCCCCGCCGCTGACGGGGGTCTGTTCCGGGAACACGGTGCAAACCAGGGAAAGGTCAGAGCGCGCACCAGTGGCCTGATGAAGCTGCGCCGCAGGCACCAGGGCCCACAGGAACTGCCAGCAGAACGGCGCCCCCCCTCTCTTCCACACCGGCCTAACGTCAGTCAGTTTGACCCGGACGCGCGAGGTCAGCGGCTTCCGCGTGCAGGTCCCAGAAGGTAGACAAGGAAGCACTCAGACGCAGAAAAACTTCCGTCACCTGGGGGTCAAACTGGCGGCCCGCCTGGGCAGCAATTTCAGCGCAGGCGGCCTGGGTGGTCCAGGCGTGCTTGTAGGGGCGCTCGCTGGTCAGGGCGTCGTAGACATCGCAGATGGCAAAAATACGGGCCAGCAGCGGAATCTGCTCGCCGGCCAGCCCCTCGGGATAGCCCTGACCGTCCCAGCGCTCGTGGTGGGAACAGATGACCCGCAGGGCGCCGGCCGACAGGGAGGGAATGTGGGCGGCAATGGAGGCCCCGGTCAGGGCGTGGCTCTGCATGGCCCGCCACTCCTCTGGCGTCAGGCGGCCCGGCTTGAGCAGGATGCGGTCCGGAATGGACAGCTTGCCGATGTCATGCAGGTAGGCCCCCTGACGCAGCTGATCCAGCGTCTCGCCCTCCAGGCCCAGCGCCTGCCCCAGCCGCACGCTGGCCTCGACCACCCGCCGCGTGTGGCCGTGGGTTTCCAGGTCGCGGGCTTCCAGGGCCACCCCCAGCCCCAGCAGCCCCCCTTCCAGGGTGCGGCGCACCGCCGAGACGGCCCCTTTCAGTTCCAGCGCATGCCCCAGCCGCAGCGCCGCCAGCTCCAGCACCCGCTGCACGCGCGGCGGCATGGCCCGCCAGGTGCTGATCTGAAACAGGCCCAGCATCCCCACCACCCGGCCGCCACATTCCACCGGGGTCACCATCAGGCTGCGCATCTGGCTGGTCCGGGCACGCCCAGCCGTGCGGGGATCGTTGTGCAGGTCCACGCTGACCACCGTGCGCCGTTCACGCACCGCCTGAAGACCCAGACCCGTCAGCGGATACAGCCGGCCCACCTCAAAGGTGGTGAACGCGAGCGCCGGGTCCGTCTCCTGATAGACCGACCGGAAGCTCTCGCCTTCCAGAATCGTGTAGATGGCGCCCTCAAACTGAAGCAGCTGCCGGGTCAGGCGCAAACCACGCCGGATGATGTCCTCGGGGTCGGTGAGGTGGGCCAGCTCCACCGAGAAATCAAACAGCCCCCGCTCCTCACCCAGCGCCTGGGTTGAGACCTCACCTGCTCCTTTGGCCAGGTACAGGTCGTGGTCGGCCACCGTCACCGCGCGGCTGAGGTCGGCCCCGCCCCGCCATTCACTCAGGCCGTACACCACGGCGGGCTGGTCCGGCAGCGGCGTGGGCACGCGCCGGGGCAGCTCGCACAGGCGCAGGTCCAGGCCCACCAGAGACAGCCCCGGCACGACGGCCAGCAGCGTGTCTCCGTTCCAGCGCGCCAGCAGGGCAGTGGACGGCAGCGCCCGGCGCAGGTGCAGGGCGGCGGCGCGAATCAGCCGGTTGCCGGCCTTCCAGCTCCGCTCCTCGTTGATGTGCTGCAGGCTATTGACCGCCACCAGGGCCAGGGCGCCGGGGCCCGGCTGGGGCAGGGTTTCTAGGGCGGCGCGCTGCCACAGCCCGGTCAAGGGATCCCGCTGACCCCGCCAGGGCAGCATCAGACACCGGCCCGGCCCAGTTGAATCGGCCGGCGGCTCCGGCGCGGCAGCCGGCTGGCGCCACACAAGACGGTCATGCTCTACAGCATAATGCGAACTGACCCGCCGAGCATCTAGGGAATCACTGAAGGCGGCCTCAACCCCACACAGCGCCCGCTGCACCATGGAAGGGCCGCCTCTTTATGCGTCTACCGGGGGGTTAACGCCCCCCGTAGTTGGGCGCCTCTTTGGTAATGGTGACGCTGTGGGGGTGGCTTTCCACCAGGCTGGCCCCCGTAATCCGCACGAACTGCGCCGTGTCCCGCAGGGTCTGGAGGTCGGGTGCGCCGCAGTAGCCCATGGAACTGCGCAGGCCGCCCACGAACTGATAAATCACCTCGCCGGCCGTGCCCTTGTAGGCCACGATGCCCTCAATACCCTCGGGCACAAACTTGCGGCTGCCGCTCTGGAAATAACGGTCGGCGCTGCCCTGGTCCATCGCGCCCAGGCTGCCCATGCCCCGGTAGCTCTTGTAGCGGCGGCCGTCCCGCAGAATCGTCTCGCCGGGGGACTCGTCGGTGCCGGCCAGCATGCTGCCCATCATCACCACGCTGGCGCCGGCCGCAATGGCCTTGGGCACGTCGCCGGTCTGCTTGATGCCGCCGTCGGCAATCACGGGAATGCCGGCTTCCAGCGCCGCCGAGGCCGCCTCGAAGATGGCCGTGATCTGGGGTACGCCCACGCCCGTCACGACGCGGGTGGTGCAGATGGACCCAGGCCCGATGCCCACCTTGACCGCGTCGGCGCCGGCTAGGATCAGGTCGCGCGCTCCGGCGCGGGTGGCCACGTTCCCGGCAATGACGTCCACATCAAAGGTGTTCTTCACGCGCTCCAGGGCGGTCAGAATGCCCTGGCTGTGGCCGTGGGCGCTGTCCAGCACCAGCACGTCGGCCCCCGCCTGCACCAGTGCGCCCGCCCGGTCCATCAGGTCGGCGCCCACGCCGATGGCGGCGGCCACGCGCAGGCGGCCCAGCGCATCCTTGGCGGCGCGGGGATACTTGACGCGCTTGGTCAGGTCTTTGATGGTAATCAGGCCGCGCAGCTGCTCGCCGTCCACCACCAGCAGTTTTTCGATGCGGTGGCGCTTGAAAATCTCCTGGGCTTCTTCCAGGGTGGTGCCCACCGGCACCGTGACCAGGTTTTCGCTGGTCATCACGTCGCGAATGGGCGTGCTGAGGTCGTCAATAAAGCGCATGTCGCGGTTGGTGATGATGCCCAGCAGCCGGCCCGCCGGGTCTGTGACCGGCACCCCGCTGATGCGGTACTCGCCCATCAGGCGGTCTGCCTCACCCACCGTGGCATGGGGCGGCAGCGTGATGGGATCAACGATCATGCCGCTCTCACTGCGTTTGACCTTGCGCACCATCTCGGCCTGCGCGTCAATGGGCATGTTCTTGTGCAGCACACCTATGCCGCCTTCGCGCGCCAGGGCCACCGCCATACTGGTTTCGGTGACAGTGTCCATGGCCGCCGACACGAAGGGAATATTCAGCCGCACCCGGCGCGTCAACTGCGCCTCTAAGCTGACCTCGTGCGGCAGCACCTGAGAGTGCCGGGGCTGCAGCAGCACGTCATCGAAGGTGATGCCTTCCTGGCCAAATTTGTAGGCGAAGCGGTCCTCTGTGCTGCCGGTCGCGGCAGGGGCGGGCGTGGCGGGCGCACTCATGGCGCGAGTGTACGCCCTGGCACTCGGCAGCGGCCAGAGCGGTGTCCAGATTTGCTTGCGCTGGCTTCCGGGCGCATGCTACAGTCCTGGTCGCCTCTTGGGGTCGTAGCTCAGCTGGGAGAGCGCGTCGTTCGCAATGACGAGGTCAGGGGTTCGATCCCCCTCGACTCCACCAACAGACAGTCCCGCCGGTTTAGAGCCGGCGGGACTGTCTTTGACCTGCGAACCTACCGCAGCACGCGGCTGTATTCCACCTGACCAGTCAGCGGAACGAGCTGAGACAGATTGACGGGGAAGCTGATCTGCTGCCCGCCTACACTTAGGACAACAGCGGCGGGCGCCCGGCCCAGCCGCACCTGAACACCGGGAAGTTCACTCAGGGCGGCCAGCGGCACATACACCTCGCGGGCAAAGCGCCGCACGGTGACCGGCACCCGCGCCGTCCCCACCCGCAGCGTGGCGGTGCGGGCCGTGACGTTCAACACGGGCAGGCGCAGCGCGGCGGCCGCTTCGGTCAGGGGCAGCCACACCTGGCCGGCCTCACTGCGGGCCTTACGTGCGGCGGCCTGGGCCTGCTGGGCTGGGGTCAGCACGGGCGCGGCAGGCTGGGTGGGCTGCGCCGGTTGGGTGGGGGTCGCCGGTCCAGGCTGCACAGTGGGTTGCCCAGGCTGAGCCGGCTGAGGCGGTTTGGTGCCCTGGGTGGGCGCCGGCGGCTGCGCGGGCTGGGCCGGCGCCGTGGGCGTGCCGGGCGGCAGCGCTGCCAGCACCGCTGTGGCCGCCGCGCGCCGGGCCTGGGTCTGGGCCTGCAAGTCAATGGGCGTGGGCACGCGGCCCCAGGCCGAGGGGCTGGCGTGAAAAGTCGTCCACGGGCCCACAGCCAGCGGGCGCTGTTTCTGAATGATGTTCAGGCCGCCGCCGTCTGTCGTGAAATACAGACTGCCCTGATCGCTGACGCTCAGGCCGGTGTCGATCTTCTTGCCGGTCTTGATCTGCCACAGCGCCTGGCCCGCCTTGCCCACAGCATGCACGGTGCCGCTCAGGTCCGGCACGACCACTGTGCCGTCACTCAGCTCCACCGCCGAGGCCGCGATGGCCGCCCCCGCCTTGTAGGTCCACTCGGTTTCGCCGCCGGGATTCAGGGCGTACAGCGAACCGTCGTAACTGCCCACGACGACCACACCGCCACTGGTGATGATGGGACTGGCGTTGACAAAGAGGCCCGTCTGCACGCGCCATTTCAACTGGCCACCGGGGGTCAGGGCGTAGATGCGGCGGTCACTGGAGCCGAAGTACACGCTGCCGTCCAGGCCGATGGCCGGGCTGCTGAACACCAGCGAGCCGGCCAGGTAGGTCCATTTCAGGCGGCCGTCCGGCGTCAGGGCATGCATGCGGTTGTTCTGGGCGCCAAAGTAGATGGTGCCGTCCGCGCCCACGGCGGGGCTGCTGAACACAGGCGCCCCCACCTTATAACTCCAGAGCGCCTTGCCCACGCTGTCAATGGCGTGAACGGTGCCCCCGGCGGTGGCCACCACGACGCTGCCGTCGGCCCGCAGGGCGGGCGTGGCAAAGATGTCGCCGTCCAGCTTCAGTTTCCACAGCAGCTTGCCAGCCGCGTCAATGGCGTAGACCGTATCATCGTAAGAAGCGGCGATGGTGGTGCCCTGCGGCGTCACGACCGGGTAAGCGCGCCCCAGGTCCCCCATCAAAAAGGACCACTTCTCGCTGCCCTTGGCGTCGGTGCGGTGCACGCGGGCGTCTGACCCCACGAAGGTCAGGTCGCCGCTGGCGCCCACTGACACGCCAGAAATCACGCGCAGCTCTTTGAAAACATCAATTTTTGGTGCGGCGAACGTGGGGGTTCCCTGGGCAGCGGCGCCCGAGAAAACCGCCAGTGTCATCAGGGAGAGCAGGGGCAAAACGTGGCTGTTCCTCATCTAAACGTGTACTCCTTTACGGACCCTTTACGGTCAGGGATTGGCGCGAGGCGGCGTATGGACGCTGCCCAGGGTACGGCCTAAGATGCGAACTGTTATGAAGAAGATTCTCATGCTGACCGCGTTCGCCCTGGCAGGCCTGGCCGCCGCTCAGGACACCACGACGACTGACACGGCACCGGCCACCACGGAGACCACCACCGAAACCACCACGGACACGACCATGGAGACCACCACGACGACCACCGACACCATGGAAATGTCGGGCCCGATGACCATGAGCGCCAGTGATAACTTCGCCAAGGCTCAGGAATATGCGGTGCAGGCCGACGTGGCGTACCCCGTGCCCTTCTATGACCGTACGCTCTGGAAGGCCTCTGTGGATTCGGCGTACTACGCCGCCAGCATGGAAGCGGGCAACCGTGACTACAGCGCCTATCTGGCCCAGCTGTACACCAAGACCCAGTGGTGGATCAACGCCTATAACGCCTGGACCCGTCTGGGCGACCTGACGGACCAGGAAAAGCAGTGGGCTTCCCTCAGCGCAGCCAAACTGGCGTACCTGGCCCTGCAGCGCGGCGACACCACCATGGCCCGCATGTACGTGGACAAGGGCATGAGCTGGGCCGACAGCGCCAGCCTCCAGGCCATCATGCAGCGCTTGCAGTAAAGAACTTCTTCAACCCTGCCCGCCCGGTGCCCAGTGTACCGGGCGGGTGTGCTGTGCCGGCCAGAAGTTCAAGGTCCCGTCAGACGGTCTCTTCCGCGCCGGGTCAGGGCCGCCGTACCCTGAAACCATGAAACGGCTTGCGGTCTTTCTCGCCCTTGGCGGTCTGCTGAGCAGTTGTGTGCCCGCCCCCCTGCGCGCCAACCCCGACGCCGGGCTGCGCCTGAGCGCCGCGCTGGACACCCCGCCTCTGCGCCCCATCACGGGCGAACCCAACCTCTACCGGGTGCCGGGGCCCGGCGGCCTGACCGTTCAGACCGACCGCGCCGCCCAGGTGACGGCGATTGTGGTGCCGCCCAGCGGCGGCGCGGCGCTCAGTGAGACGGTTAGAACTGTGCCGGGCCAGGCCACCCGCCTGCCGTTGCCCCCCGCCCAGGGGTTTACCCAGGTGTTCACGGTGGCCAGTCTGGTGCCGCTGGACTTGCAGGGCGCCAGGGGCGCGCGCAGCGTGAACGAGGTGGCGCGGGCGGTCGAGCAGGCCACCAGCGCGGCGCCCCGCAGCGCCTACACCGTCGCCACCACCGTTTACCGGGCCGAACGCCTGGGCAGCCTGCGCGTGACCACCAATGTGCCCGGCACTCAGCTCCGGGTGGGGGGCCGCCTGGCCGGCACCGCGCCGCTGGACCTGAACGACCTGCCGCCCGGTTCCCTGGAGGTCAGTGCGGCGCGCGAGGGTTACCGTCCAGTCACGCAGCGCGTCATTATAACTGGCGACCGCACCACCCAGGTTGACCTGACCCTGCGCCCGCTGGCCGGAACCCTGCGCGTGCAGAGCGCCGTTGCCGCCGAGGTGAGTGTGGAGCGGCAAGTGGTGGGCGCCGCACTGCCAGGGCAACCCCTGGACCTGAGCGTGCGCCCTGGCGTGCTGGCGGTCAACGTGACGCCGCGCGACCGCGCCCTGAGTGCCCAGGCCCTGCTGGTGCGGGTCAGCGACGCGCAGGTCAGTCTGGTCGAGTGCGCGCTGACGGCGGGGACCTACACCTGCACCGTGCGCTAAGGACGGCGCGGCCCGCTCAGCTCCGTTCACCCAGGGCTGAGCGGCGATCTCCTCAGGTGCCCCAGGCGCGGTGCTAGCCTGCCGGGCATGAGCGCCCCTTCCCTCCTCACGCCAGTGCTGGGCGACCTGTACGCCCTCCAGGTGCCCATTCCCTACCCCATGGGCTTTGTGACAGTGCTGCTGGACGCCCCGCGAGGCGGCCCCGTCACCATGATTGACACCGCCCTGGATACCCCCGAGGCGCAGGCCGCCATTGAGGCCGGACTGGCCGCCCTGGGGCTCCACTGGCCGGATATAGACCGCGTCGTCATCACGCACCACCACCCGGATCACTACGGTCTGGCCGGGGTGGTCGAGGAACGCAGCGGCGCGGCTGTCTTTATGCTGGATGTCGAGATTGGGCGCGGAGAGCGCTACTGGCACCTGTGGGAAGAGTGGCTGCCGGGGCACATCAAACACCTGCGCGACCACGGCCTGCCGCCTGAAACTCTGGCCACCCTAGAAGCCGACAGCCGCCGCACACGTGAGCGGGTGCAACCCGCCGGGCGCGTGCAGCCGCTGCGCGAGGGCCAGGAGGTCACGCTCTCTGGCC
Organism: Deinococcus arboris; assembly: GCF_009755355.1. Taxonomy (GTDB): domain Bacteria; phylum Deinococcota; class Deinococci; order Deinococcales; family Deinococcaceae; genus Deinococcus; species Deinococcus betulae. Next base: position 94,443 of record NZ_WQLB01000008.1, read on the forward strand.
GCCCCTGGGAGGTGCTGTGGCTGCCCGGCCACGCTGACGGGCACTTGGGGCTCTGGAGCGAACAGGACAGCGTCCTGATTGCCGGAGACGCCATCCTGCCGCGTATCAGCCCGAATGTGGGCCTGTACGCCTACACCCGCCCTGACCCCCTGGGCGACTACCTGCAAACGCTAGGCAAACTGGAAGCCCTGAACCCGGCCCGCGCGGTGGTGGGTCACCACGGCCCGCTGATGACCGGCGTGCAGGCCCGCGCCCGCGAACTGCGCGCCCATCACCACGAGCGCCTGGACTTCATGGCGGCCCAGGCCGCCAGTGCGCCGCGCACCGCGTATGACCTGTCGCTGGCCATGTTTCCACGTGACCTGAACATCAGTGGGCGCCGCTTTGCCCTGGCTGAAACCCTGGCGCACCTCGAACATCTGCGGCTGCTGGGGCAGCTCTACCGCACCTGGCAGGAAGACCAGGGCGCCTGGGTCTACCACGCTTAAAGGAACATACGCCCTTCTGGGCCAGTGCAGAAGCATGACCTTGGCTGGCCCATTTGCCGCTTGAGGAGTCTCTTCGGCTCATTGGTGTTGTCCCTGAGCCGCGTTGCTGCGCTGAGCACGGCATCACCTTCAGCCCTGGTCGCCTTCATTCGATTGCTGTAGGGCTGAACAGCGGCGTGGGCCACAACACCGCCTGACGCACAACTGGCGCGTGCCCCAGATGCTTCTGACCGCTCCGGCTGACCGTGCGCACCTGACCATAGGCCAGCGCAGGGGCGCTCTATACTCCGGCGCATGACAGCTTCAACGGAACTGCGGCGCATCATGACGGCGCTGCAACAGAGTGGTCTGACCGTCGAAGCGGTCGAGGACGGCGCTCTGGTGCAGGACGGTGAGACGCGCGTGGCCCTGTTTGCCGAGGCCGACCCGCAGGGCGGCGTGGTGGTGCGCCTGCACCTTGACCTCGACCTGTACGTCGAGGAAGACAGCCTCCCGGATATCCTGATGGGCATGAATCTGCTCAACCAGGGCCTGGATTACGGCGCCCTGAACCTGGACCCCGTGGATGAAGACGACCTGGATGAAGGCGCGCCGCTGACCTTTGCTGTGCTGGGCCGGAGCGTGCTGTGGCTGCCCGACCTGGGCGCCCCCGAACTGGACCGCCTGCGCGAACATCTGCGCCGCTTTGAGCGCGAGGTCACGGACGCCGTGGAACGGACCCTGCACGGCAGCAAGGGCATCAGCGCGTAGTCCGCCTTCCGCTGAGTTGAAGCGCAGCAAAGAAAGGCACTGTCTGAGCATCCATCTCGCGGCAATCCGTACCCTCTCCTGTTGGCCCTGCTACGCGGCTTTCCAAGTCCGCTCGGATTCCACCCGGCATTCTGCTTGAGAAGGGTCGGGGTCCGTATCAGCACCAAACGAAGGCGCCCCCGGCAAATCAGCCAGGGGCGCCCTTGCTCGTTGGGCTTTAGTCCATCGCCAGCGCGAGGTCGTTCTGGGCCACGTTGGCTCCAACGCCTCGCAGACGGTCCGCCAGGCGCTCGTACCCCCGGTTAAGGTACTGCACGCCGTCAATGACGGTCTCGCCCTCGCAGGTCAGGCCGGCGATGAACAGGGCGGCACCAGCACGCAGGTCGGCGGCCTTGACCGGCGCGGCGCGCAGCGGTCCACCCTGAATCACCTGGGTGTAGCCGCTGACGGTGATGTTCGCCCCCATCCGGTGCAGTTCGGCCACATGCGTCAGGCGGTCGGGATACACCGGGTCCTGCACCACGCTGGTGCCGGCGACGGTCGCCAGCAGGGCGCTCATCTGCGGCTGAAGGTCGGTGGGAAAGCCGGGGTAGCTCTGGGTGGTGATATTGACCGGCTTCAGGTCGCGGCCACGCGCGTCCACCACCAGGCTGGTGCCGCTTTCCAGAATCTCCACGCCCATTTCCTGCAACTTGCCGGTGACGGCGCGCAGGTGCTCTGGGCGCACGTTGGTCACGGTCAGGCGGCTGCGGGTGGCCGCTGCCAGCATCATGAACGTGCCGGCCTCAATGCGGTCGGGAATCACGGTGTATTCGCCGCCGCGCAGGCTGGGCACGCCCCGGATGGTCAGGATATTGGTGCCTGCGCCCTGAATATCGGCGCCCATGCTGTTCAGGAAGCCCACCAGTTCCACGACATCGGTGTCAATTGAGGCGTTTTCCAGCGTGACCACGCCGTCGCCCAGCACACTCGCCAGGATGGCGTTGTGGGTGCCGCCCACCGTCAGCAGCTCGAAAATGAAGTGGCCGCTGAGGCTGCCGCTGCGCCGGGCATCAAAGTTGCCTGCATCTTCGGTGATCTCGGCGCCCAGCGCCCGCAGCGCCTTGACGTGCTGGTCCACTGGACGTGGGCCCCAGGCGCAGCCACCTGGCATGGACACCGTGGCCTGTCCAGCACGCGCCAGAATGGCGCCCAGCACGATAAAACTGGCGCGCATCTTGCTCACCAGGGCGTAGGGCGCGTCGGTGTTCAGAATCTCGGGGGTGTGCAGTTCCAGGGTGTTGTCGCCGGCCCAGACGTGCTGGGTGCCCAGGTGCGCCAGCAGTTCCAGAATGGTGTGAACATCGCTCAGGCGCGGCACGCCGTGCAGCGTGACCTTTTCGCGGCTCAGGAGGCTGGCAACAATAATAGGCAGCGCGGCATTCTTGCTGCCCTGAACGGCGATTTCGCCGCGCAGTTCGCGGCCTCCCTGAAGGTGCAGTGGGGTCAATTGCATGGGTGGGGTCATCCTTGGGTGGGAGAAGTCGCGGACCAGCGCCGAGAGGCATGCGCAGTACTGGTGCATGTTACACATCTACCTCAACGTGTGTCCAGAGCGACCATACAGGCTGGGCCTGCCCGGCGGATGAGGCGGGCCATACGCCAGCGCTGACCATGAGGCTCATGTTGAGGCGCCTCACCGTGCGTGATACGCTGCCGCTGCGAAGCCCGCCCCAGCACTCCACTTTCTGCCGGTGAGCAGGTGTCCGCGTCCCACTCTTCAGGAGAGTCATGCCCAAGAAGGAACGCAAACGGTTGCAGGTGGTGATTAGCGACGAGCAGGACGCTCTGCTGACCCGCACCGCTTACGAACTGTCCAGCCCCGAACGACTGATTAGCAAAAGTGAAGTGGTGCGCCTGGCCATCGAGAAAATTGCCCGCGAACTGGGTGAGGGCGAGAACATCGAGGAATACCGGGCCATTCTGGAAACCGAAGACCTGAGTGACGAGCCTTAAGAAAAGCTAGCAAAAGGCTTCTTTACACCCAGTAGACCCAGGCAGATTGACCCAAGTTCGTCTAAGCCCATTCGGTGAACGGCAAAACACAAGGATTGACAGGGCGGCCAGGCCAGAGCGGGCCGCCTTCTCCATTGGTAGGGCTAGCTTCGTCTGGTCAGGGACGGGCCGCCGCCAGTGGGGCGTCCAGAATCCGGCGACCTTGCAGAAAACGCGGGGCCCAGTACCGGTCAGTCAGCAAGCTGTCCACCGTGACGCGGCCCTGATAGCTGTTGGCGCTGACAAACTGATCATCTCCCAGGTAGATGCCCACATGCGACACGCGGCCGCCACCTTCGGTGTCGAAAAACACCAGGTCGCCGGGTTGCAGGTCGCTGGAGGCCACGGCAGTCCCCACGCGCGCCTGCTCGGCGCTGGTGCGCGGCAGGGCAAAACCCAGAGGCGTAAAGACCTGCAGCACAAAGCCGCTGCAATCGGTGCCGGTGCGGGTCGTGCCGCCGTACGCATAGGGGGTGTCCAGCAGGGCCAGCGCGGCGCGGCGCCACTCGGGGAGAGGGAAAGGAGATGACAGAGTTGACGGGTCCACCAGCGCCGGGGCCGCCACCACGTCATGTCCCGGCTCGCCGGGCAGGCCAGCGCGCGGCATGGGTGCGCCGGGCTGCACCGTCGGCGCGGCAGGGATAGGGGCGCCCGGCAGGAACGGCGAGCCGCCGATGCCAGAGGCGCCTGGGCCCGCCGCCGGAGCGGGCCCAGGACCGGCTGACGCCAGCGGTAATTTCAGCACCTGCCCAGCCTTCAGCGTGGCGCCGATGGGTAGGGCGTTTGCCGCCAGCAGGCTGTCCACGGTGACCCCATAGCGGCGGGCCAGGGCATACAGGGTGTCGCCGGGTTGCACCAGATGGGCCTGACTGGCCAGGGCCGGCGCGGCGCTGATCTGGGTGGGCAGCGCCTGCGCTGACAGCAGGGGCGGCGGGGTCAGCGCAGGCGCCTCGGGGGACCGCAGGCGCAGCACCTGTCCCACCTTCAGGGCGGAACTGCTCAGGTTGTTCAGGGTTAGTAGGGCGTCCAGGGTCAGGCCCGCACGGCGCGCCAGGCCATACGCCGTGTCTCCTGCCTGCACCGTGACGCTGGCCTGACCGCGCAGGTCGGCGCTGCCAGTGCCCTGGGCCTGGGCCCCAGCACCCAGCAGCAGGCCCGCCAGCAGGGCGGCGCGCAGGGCAGGCAAGGGACAGGAAGGCAGGCTCATCAGGTCAGGGCACAGAAGCACAGGGCGCCCATGAGAGGCGCATCAAGACAACCACAGGAACGTAACCAGAGCACCGTAACACGCGCCCCTGACCGGTGCAAGCCTCCCGGACACCAGGCCAGCGGGTGGAACCCCGCACACGGTTACCGCCAGCCGCAGGCGTATGGTGGGCGCGTGAGAAAAAGGCGCCGGGCAGGCAGTGAACGTCTGAAACAGAGGTCGGCCGAGGGGCCGCGTGTGGTCCTGCGAGGGGAGGCGGCAGGGCCAGGCGTCAAGGTGGCCCCGGTGGCACGCGCCTGGCCCCTGCTGGACCTGGGCGCGTGACGGCTGGCTTTCAGGCCTGGCGCTCCCGGACCTTCAGTGCCTTGCAGCACCCGAACTACCGGCGCTACTGGTTTTCGCAGCTGCTGTCGCTGGTAGGGTCGTGGATGCAGGCCACCGCGCAGCAGTATCTGGTGCTGGAACTGTCGGGCGGGTCCAGCGCGGCGCTGGGCTGGGTGACGGTGGCGCAGTTTACCCCCAGCCTGCTGCTGTCGCTGTTTGCTGGGGCCGTAATTGACCGGGTGCCCCGGCGGCAGGTGCTGCTGGCCACACAGATCACCCTGCTGCTGACGGCCACGGCGCTGGCGGTCACCACGCACCTGGGCGCCGTGTCCTTACCGCTGGTCATGCTGATTGCCTTTGTGGGCGGCGTGGCCAACGCCTTTGACATGCCGGCCCGCCAGAGCATGGTCGTGGACTTTGTGCCGCGCAGCGACGTGCCCAACGCGGTGGCGCTGAACAGCCTGTCGTTTAACGTGAGCCGCACCCTGGGCCAGGCGCTGTTTGGGGTGGTGGCGGCGCTGGGCGTCAGTCTGCTGGCTGGGGGCAACACCGACAATGTGGCCCGGCTGGCGCTGCCCTTTTACCTGAATGTGGCTTCGTTTTTCGTGGTGCTGTATGTCATCGCAACCCTGCCCTTTCCAGAGCGCGAACAGGGCGTGCGTGGCCGCATGACCGACGACATCAAAGAGGGGCTGCGCTACGTGCGGGGCACCCCCGCCGTGCGCGACGTGATGCTGCTGGTGGGGGCACTGAGCCTGACCATCATCAACTTCAATGTCATCATTCCCTATTACGCCCGTGTGGTGTTTAACGCGCGGGAAGCCACCTTCGGGGCGCTGTCCGCCGCCTTCGGGATCGGCGCGATGGCCGGGGCGCTGTGGCAGGCCAGCCGGCCCAATCCCCTGCGCAACCTGCGGGTGGGGGCCGCCATCTTGCTGGTCAGCGCCGCGCTGCTGGCCCTGACACCGGGACCGGTGCTGGCCTTTCCAGTGCTGGCCGCCTGCGGCTTTGGCATGCTGAGCCTGCTGGTCAGCGCCAACAGCACCGTGCAGCTGACCATCCCCGACGCCCTGCGCGGGCGCGTTATGAGCCTGTATTCCTTTGTGCTGGTGGGCATGGGCCCGCCCGGCGCCCTGATCGCCAGCACCCTGATTAGCCGGGAAGGCCTCCTGGGGCCGCGCTGGGGTCTCCTGGTACTGACCGGGCTGGGGCTGCTTGCCTTGCTGGCGCTGTGGGGACGCCTGCCACGCCGTCTGACCGGCACAGACGCCCCTCAGGGACGCCCGGCAGTCTGAACAGGGTGCAAAGGCCGCGTGACAAGGGAGGCTGATATTCTGCCGTTATGGTTTCAGACCGCCGCCCTGATTCGCACGCCCGCATCACCTGGGCGCTCTTCGTGATTGCCCTGGGCGCGATCATCGGGATTGGTACGACCGCCGCGCTGCTGGCCCGCAAAGACCGCCCCCTGCCCGACGACCCCGACGCACCCCTGTTTATCTGAGCCAGGGGTCTTCCCCACCGGCCCACGCCGCCGCTGAAGAATTGGACTTCAGCGGCGGCGTGTTGTTGAGCAGGCAGGTGAGAGTTATGCACCCCGGTGTTTGGCTTACCAGTTCAATCCGAACAGACCCAGAAAGCGGCGCCGTAACCTGGCAGAGCTTCGTCGGAGAGCGAACAGCAGCAGAGCAAATTCCTCAAAACGGCGTTTTCTCAGTGTGAACGGGCGAGACGAACTCTGCCTGAGGCCAGAGAACAGGCGCCCCTCTCAGCTGCATCAGAGCCAGCATCATTCTCTTTTGCAGCTCTGGTCCGGCCTGAGGCGAACGCAGGAAAGCGCCCACCGAAGTTTTCTCCCCACTTCGAGGGTCAGCTGGGCAGCGGCGCCGCCCCCAAGGCCAGCCGGGTCAGGGCGCTGGTCAGTACCGCCACAGCGCGGTCATATTCAGTCAGGTCCAGCTGTTCGTCGGGCGTATGGTCCAGGGCGCTGTCGCCGGGGCCATACGCCAGGGTGGGCACTGGCCAGTGCGGGGCCACCACGTTCATGTCGCTGGTGCCGGTCTTGACCTTGAAGACGGGTGAACCGCCCTGCGCCCGGATCGCCACCCGCAGGGCACGGGTCAGGGCATTGTCCTTGGGGTAACGCACGGCGCTCTCGTGGCCCACAAATGTCAGCGACACCCTGCTGAGGTCGGCCAGCAGCGTGCGCAGATCCGCCTCGGCCTGGGCCGGCGGCACAGCAGGCGGCAACCGCAGACCGAAGGTGCCCTCGGCGCGCTGGGTCAGCCCATCGCTGTCAGAGTGCAGCGCCTGCACCGTGGCCTGCACGCTGCCGTAAATGCTGCCCGGCTCGCCGGCCTGCGCCGCCCAGCCCCGCACCCGGAACCACGCTTCGGCCAGGTCATCCCCGGCGCTGTGGCCCTCGCCCGCCGTATGGAAGTTGCCGCATTCCGCCAACGCCCGGACCACCAGCCGCCCCTTGTAACCCAGGGTCAGCCCTTCCCAGCCGCTGGGTTCACCAATAAGGACCACGTCTGGCGTCAGGCGGCGAGCGATGTGATGGGCGCCCCGGCTGCTCGGGGCCTCTTCCTCGGTGGCGCCCACCACCACGAAACGCGCCGCCGCCAGGGCCTCGGCGGGCAGGGCCGCCACCGCCGCCAGAAAGGCGCACAGCGACCCCTTGGCATCCACACTGCCGCGCCCGTGCAGCACGTTCCCTTCGACCCGCACCGGAATGTCGCCCGGCACCGTGTCCATGTGGCCTAAAAGCGCCACGGTCAGCGGCCCCTGCCCCCGTTCACCCACGGCGTTGCCGGCCTCATCAATGTGGGCGGTAAAGCCGCGCGCCGTCATCCAGTCGCGCAGGTACTCGGCCAGCTCGCTTTCCTGCCCGGACAGCGAGGGAATGGCCACCGCCTGCGTGACCAACTCGCGGGCGGCGGCGGTCAGCGGGTCACTCAACGTCCATCACGCCGGCCCCTTCACTCGAGGCGCGCGCCAGCAGGGCCAGCAGCCGCGCCAGGTCCGCCAGGGCCATCAGGGCGATGGTGCCCACGCCGCCGGCCAGCAAGGTCCACAACCCGCCCAGCCGCTCGCCCGCCTGAAATTGAAAAAACGCCAGCGCGACCGCGCCCAGAAACAGCACGGCGCCCAGCACGCGCAAGCGCCCGGTCAGGCCGGCCACCACCTCGGCCTGCCGGAACAGGGCGGCCGCCGCCCCCGCTGACCCGCGCAGGAGCAGCCCCGGCGACGGGACCGGCTCGGTGATTGGAGCGGCGGTAGTGGCCGGACGCGGCTCGGTGCGGCTGGGACTGAACCCCGACGAGGAAATCACGACCGGCGTGGCTGGGCGCTCGGCCGGTGCAGGGTCTGCGGAGGCCACCGCTGGCACCGGCGCTGTCTTGGGAGACGCGGCAGGTTCAAGCTGAGGCGCTTTAGATAGGGTGGGCGCCGGCTCAGGGGGAGCGGGCCGGACCGGCGCAGGCGTGGGCGCCACCTGAGCCGCCGATGTCACCGATTTGGGCGCAAAGGTTTTGGCGCCGCCCGCCTGGGGCAGCGGCGTGGTCGGCTGCTCCTTGGCGCGGGCGGTGGCGTCGCGCACCTGCCCGAAAAACGCCTGCACGCCCGCCGGATCAAAGCCAAGCAGACTGGCCGTCAGGGCAGTCCCAGCCGGGGTTTCGACCCGCAGCAGGCCTTCCTGGTCGCTGTGAATGCGGGTCAGGTCGCGTAGGGTCACGCGGCGGGTGCCGGCGCCGTCCTGATACAGCAGCGTGGCGGCCGTCAGGGCAAACAGCGCGTCGTCGCGTTCTAGGGCCGACAGGGGCGGCTCGGTCATTCCGGCGGCCTGCACGGCTTGCAGGGCGCGCTCACTCGGGACACGCTGGGTCATGAAGTCCTCCCCGGCGCGGCGCGGCCTCTTTCTCAGCTGGATGCCGGAAGCGGGCCGCCACACGCCGTTTAACCCGCACAGCATACCTGCCCCCGGCCCCCGCGTGCCCACGCTGGGCACCCGCATGAACAGCGGCTGGAGGCGCGTCTCATGGGCGGCATGAAGAGAATTCGCCGGCCCTCTCACCCCGCTGCGCCCCAGGGGGACGCACACTGCCCTCATGACAGACGACGCCCGGTACGGCGCTGCGCCCCTTGGCAAAAGCGTGGAGGAAATCGAGCAGGAAAGCGGCAACCTGACCAACGATCCCCGCGAGGGCGAAGCGGTGCGCCGGGCCGAGGCAGCGGTGGTGCCGGCCGTGGTCAACGGCACGACCTCGGGGGTGCCCGCCGTGATTCGCCCCGACGTTCTGATTGACCAGAGTGGCGGCGCCGACGACGGCCGCACTGTCACCAACCGCGACAGCAGCGAAGAAGTGTAGGCACAGGTAAACGCAGGACTGGGCCTTGAACTGCCCGGTCCTTTTTATGTCCAGGACACGGAGGCGTCAGGCGAGAGAGCCTCTGACGCCTCCGTGTTCTATATCTATAGCTGTCTCATGGTGCTGCCCAGCCCCGATCACCGTGTCGGCCACTTCCCTGAGACGCTCTGGGCTTGAGGGTGGCCCATCTGACTTGCTGCCAGTAAATGACCGATAACCCCTCGCTCTAGTGGCCTGATTGAGGCGTGGTCTGATAGTGGTCAGACGATAGATCTCATTCTTCCGGAGCCGCAGCCTGTTCCGCTCTGCGCCGATCTCCCTGCTGAACGCGGCGGAAAGCGCTGCTCAGCTCGTTTTCAGGCAGGGGCGGCGCACTCCAGCGGTGGACAGGTGGCGTAAGCGGTGGCGGCGGTGTGCCCTGACCGTATAAGCCATTCAGAGCGACGCCAACATTCCCCAGCCCCCGCCCAACTTTCGCCCAGGCTTCTCGCCACGACCTCACGAGATTGGTCTGGCGCTGTGCTGTTCGTCGCTTGCTCGGCATGAGCAGCAGCCTAGAGGGGCGCTGGGCGCTGCGAATCTGTCGGGTGGCCTACGCACTGACTGCTCAGGCGAATGCCCAGATGCACCAGCTCACTGCGGAACCCAGAGCAGCCGATGGTGACGACCCTCAAAGGCAACGAACTGAGGGCCAGTAAGAGACAGGGGCGTAGGCAGCCTTGAGAGATGTTTCTGGCTTCAGGGAGGAATCGGCCGCCGCTCTGAGCTGTCAACGTTGCCCGTCAGCAGACCCCTATCCAGCCACCAGGTCGCGGGGGCGGTAGGTCACGGCTTCGGCCAGGTGGGCCTCCCGGATGTCGTCACTGCCGGCCAGATCGGCCACGGTGCGCGCCACACGCAGCACCCGGTCAAAGCCGCGTCCGGTCAGGCCCAGTTGCCGCGCGGCGGCCTGGGCAAACGCCTGAGGACCGGGTGCCAGTGGCGCCGCCTGGCGCAGTGCCTGCCCGGTCAAGTCGGCGTTGCGCCCGCCCTGACGGCCCTGCATCCGGTCCCGGGCCGCCAGAATGCGCGCCCGCACTGGCGCCGAAGGCTCGGGCTCCGGGGCGCGGGTCAGTTCATCCACCGTCAGCCGAGGCACCCTCACCAGCAGGTCCAGGCGGTCCAGCAGCGGCCCACTCAGGCGCGCGGCGTAGCGGGTCCGCTGGGCGGGCGTACAGACACACGGCTTTTCGGGGTCAGACTGAAAGCCGCAGGGGCACGGGTTCATGGCCCCGATCAGCTGAAACCGCGCCGGATACTGCACGCTGGCCCGCGCCCGGCTGATAGAGACCGTGCCGTCCTCAAGGGGCTGGCGGAGACTTTCCAGCGCCTTGCGCGAGAATTCTGGGAATTCGTCGAGAAAGAGGAGGCCGCGGTGGGCCAGGCTGACCTCACCGGGGCGCGGCACGCTGCCTCCGCCAATCAGGCCCGCGTCCGAAACGGTGTGGTGGGGCGAGCGGTACGGCGCAGCCAGATTCAGGCGGCCCCGCGCCGTCAGCAGGCCCGCTGCCGAATGAATGCGCGTGACTTCCAGCGCCTCGGCGCGCGTCATGGGCGGCAGGAGTCCCGGCGCCCGCCGCGCCAGCATGGTCTTGCCGCTGCCTGGCGAGCCTACCAGCAGGAGGTTATGGCCCCCAGCCAGCGCAATCTCCAGCGCGCGGCGGGCGCCCGCCTGGCCTTTGAGGTCCGCTAGGTCCAGGTGGGCTGTCTCGGGGGCGTCCGGGGCTGGGGGATCGGCTGGCGTCAGGACGGCCTCGCCGCTGAGGTGCCGCACCGCGTCCATGAGGTGACCGGCGCCAAAAATCGGTACGCCCTCAATGAGCGCGGCTTCCTGGGCATTGCCTGCTGGCAGCAGGGCACTCAGGTTCAGGTCGCTTGCCAGTAAGGCGAGATTGACCGCTCCGGCGATGGGGCGCAGGCTGCCGTCCAGGGCGAGTTCGCCGGCCATCAGGGTGCGGTCCAGCGCGGCCGCCGGTAACAGCTCCTGAGCCGCCAGCAGCCCTAGGGCGATGGGCAGATCGTACAGCGGCCCCTCTTTCCTCAGATCAGCGGGCGCCAGATTAACGGTGATGCGGGCCGCCGGAAAAGGCAGTCCAGCATTGCGAATGGCCGCCCGCACCCGCTCTCTGGCCTCACTGACGGCCTGGTCCGGCAACCCCACGATGGCAAAAGCTGGCAGGCCCGGCGACACATCGACCTCAACCTCGACAGGCACGGCGTCCACGCCAATCAGGGCCACGCTGCGGGCGCGGGCCAGCATCAGGGGCGCCCCAAGATCGTCAGACACTTCACAGCTGGCAGGCTAACAGCTGATCGCCGCCCCTGCCGCCGCAAGTGCGGTAGGCAGGAGCGGCGAAGCGGGAGAGCCCTTAGCGGGGGTCGCTGCTGGTGGGCACCGCCACCGCGTCGGCAGGCACGGCAGCCTGAGCGGCAGGTTGCGCGGCCTGACTGGCGGCTGGGGCCGGCGCAATGGTCTGCACCGGGGCAGGGGGCGTGTCGCGCACGCTGCCTTCAAAGTCCTCTTTCAGGTTCTGGGTGCTGCGGCGAAATTCGCGCAGGCCCGCGCCCAGGCTCTTGCCCAGTTCGGGCAGTTTGCGCGGCCCGAAGACCACCAGGGCGACCAGCAAAATCACAATCAGTTCAGCGGGGCCAATATTTGGCATGAGACTTCCTCCTTGGGTGGGGCACCGCAGGGCACGGAGCCGGACGCCCCCAGTGTAGGCGCGTGGGTTAAACGAAATGTCAGTGAGGGGGCAAAGGCGGGTTGGGACAGGCACCCCAGATCGCACCGACGGCAGGGAGGCCAGACCCACAGCGGGAGGGCCGGGAGGCTGCCTCTAGGAGCAAATCCTCTTTTTCTGCCATTGACTTCGGTGCGCTGCTGGCCAAGTCTGCTCAAATCATTTGTGGCAACGGTGGGGGTGACGGCCCTCTTCCTTGACCATAGGAGACCGCGTGTCCCGCTGCGCCTTCCTTCAGACCCTTTCTGTGCTTTCCGGCCCAGCTCGGTAGGCCCGGAGAGTCCCATTCATAAAGGCCACGTACAGCGTGCCGTCGGCGGCCAGCGGGGTGGCCTGCACGCCCGTCGCCTCGCGGTGCTGCCAGCGCGCGGCGCCGCTGCGGAGGTCCAGCGCGCACAGCTGCCCTTCCTCGGAGGCCAGGAAGACCAGGCCCGCGCTGATGACCGGGCTGGCGGTCACGCGGCCCGCCAGCCGGTGCGACCACAGGTCTTCCCCATCCGCCAGGCGCAGCGCGCGCACCTCGCCGCCCCAGCCGGCCAGCACCGCCACCCCACCCGAGAGCGCCGGGGAAGCCCAGACCTCGTCTTCCAGGTCGTAGGACCAGAGGGTCGGCTCGGGCTGCAGCGCCACGCGGCCCGACGCAGCGCTGAGGGCCAGGGCGTGGACCTCACCTTCCCAGGTCGCCACGACCAGCGTGGCCTCGCCGGGGGCGGTGGGGTAGAGGGCCGGGGTGCCGTGAACCGTGCCGACCTCGACCTTCCAGAGCGCGTGGCCGCTGCGGGCGTCCAGGGCGTGCAGCCAGCCGTTTTCATCGCAAATGAGGGCCGCGCCGGCCCACAGCACCGGACTGGCGGCCACTGGACCGCCGGCGCGGTAGGCCCAGCGCAGTTCGCCGCTGTGGGCCCCCAGGGCGTACAGGTGACCGTCGCGGCTGCTGGCCAGCACCTGCCCCCCCCACAGGGTCGGGGCGCCCGTAAATTCGGCGCGGGCCTGGTGCTGCCACACCTGGGCGCCCGTGTGCAGGTTGACCCGCCGTAAGGTGCCGTCCCAGGCCCCAAACAGCACATGCCCGCCCTGGAAGGTGGGCGGGGCCGTGACCTCGTCGCGCGCCGCGTAGGTGGCAAATGGCCGCCCAGAAGCGTGGGTCAACACCAGCTGGCCGCCGCGCGTTCCCACGGCGACCAGGTCGCCCTCGCCCATCACGGCGGCGGGCCAGGTCACCTCGCCGGGCAGGGGTACACTCCAGGCTTCGCGCAGGCGCGAGACCTGGGCCGGGCCGTCCGGGTGTTCGCCGCTGCGGGCCCGGCCGCCCCGGTACTGACCGCGCGCGTGGGCCGTCCACACGTCGCGCCGGGCCAGCGCCCACAGGTGGGCCAGGGCCTCGCCGCTTTCGGGGCGGTCTTCCGCACGTTTGGCCAGCAGCGCCAGCAACACGCGCGCCACCGCGTCCGGCACCGCCGGGTTCAGGTCACGCGGGTCGGTGGGGGCCTCGTAGACATGCTGGTACAGCACGCTCTGGTCGCTGTCACCCATGAAGGGCGGACTGCCGCAGGCGACGCGGTACAGCACGGCGCCCAGCGCGTACAGGTCACTTTGCGGCCCCACCCCGATGCCGCGCGCCTGTTCCGGGGCCATGTACGCCGGGGTGCCCAGGGTCACGCCGCTGCGCGTGAGGTGCCGAGTCTGCTCTGACAGGGCCACCAGCCCGAAATCCATGATGCGCGGCAGCCCCGCGTCGTCCAGCAGGATGTTGCCCGGCGTCAGGTCGCGGTGGGTGATGCCCTGCTCGTGGACAAAGTGCAGCGCCCGCGAGGCGAAGGCGGCCGCTGTCAGGAAGCGGGCCAGCGGCGCCGGGGCGTCTTCCAGAGGCCCCAGTGCGGTCACGGGACCGCCCGTCATCAGCGGCATGGTGAAAAAAGGCCGGCCCCCCTCGGGCTCTATACCCAGGTCCAGCACCGGCACCACGCCGGGGTGGGTCAGGCGGGCCAGGGTGCGGACCTCACGCAAAAAGCGCTCGCGGTCAGAGGGCGGCACATGCGCGTGCTGCACCTTGACGGCCACGTCGCGCGAAAGCAGGGTGTCGCTGGCGCGGAACACGCGGGCGCTGCCCCCCTCACCCAGCAGGGTCAGGAGGTCGTAGCGCCCAGCAAGCTGTGACCCGGTGTCCAGCGGCATCTGCGGGCAGTTTAGCCCTCGGCGGTCCCGGCCGCGCGCAGCTGCCCCGGTGTCACGGGTTCTCTCAGCAGGCGGGCGTACTCCTCGGCGCCGCCCCGCTTCAGGGCTCCGCGCACCAGGTCGCCGCCCACGCTGTAGGTGAAAATGTAAGCCCGGAAGTTGGGCTGCGAGATAAAGCGCAGGCTCTGGCGGGCGCGGGCCTCGCTCGCCGGCACGTGGGCCTGCAAGAACGCCAGCACTTCGGCTTCGCTTTGCCCGTCGGCGTGCAGGCGCATGGCGGCCTCACCGCTCACCCCACGCAGACCCTCGCGGGCACGGCTGGCGGCCAGAAAGGCGCGCACGTCGTCTGGGTCCAGGCCAGCCACCGCCGCCAGGTCGCCGGTCAGCCACGCCTCGACCTCCTCACGCGGCATGACTGCGCGCAGGGCGTTCACCGCAATGCCTTCCGACACCACGCATTCGGGCGCATTGATGAGCTGAATGGCGTGCTCGTGCCAGCCGCGCTCCCTCACCAGCCGCTGCTCTTTGGTGGCGTGTTCGGTGTGGTGGCCGGGATAGCCCTCATGGGCCATCAGGTCAGGCAGGGCCGGCAGCAGCACCGGCAGGTCGGTGTTGATGTCGATGCGGCTTTGCAGGTTACCCAGTGGCCAGTTGTAGCCGCTCCAGGGTTTGTCCTGCACCAGGCCGATCTGGAAATTCTCGCCAGCAGGCAACCCAAACTGCGCCTGAACGCGGGTGCGCAGCTCGTTCAGAATGGGGTCGGCCACACGCAGAATGTCGTCTCTGGGGACGGCCACGCGGGCCCGCAGCGCCTCGTCACGTTCCAGCAGGGTGCCGCTGCCCGGCAGCGCCGCGTCCAGTTCGGCCAGGGCAGCGCGTAACTCGCCCTCGTCAGCGCGGCGCGGCTCGATGTCGTACAGACCACGCACTTCATCGGCGTAGGGCAGCGCCTCGCCAGCCAGCAGACGCGTCATGGTGTGCATGGCGCGCCCCTGAACGGTCAGCCAGGCGCGGCGAGCCTCGTCGGCCACGCCCGCCACCTCATCCAGCAGGGCGGCGGCGGCGTCTTGCAGGGCGTGCGGTTCCCGCGCTTCCCGCACGGCCCACTCGGCGGGCCCCGCATACCCGTCAATAAAGCCGTCCGAATGCGCGTCAATGGCGTGGGCCAGCCGGATATACCGCTCTGCGATGTCCATGCCCGGCAGCATAATGCGGCGCCGAGGGGACAGGACCTCAGGCGCCGCTCTTTTCGAGTGTCAGAAGGGGGTTAGGCGCTTTGAACAGAACCTTTCCAGAGGGGCTCCGCGTACGGCCCACCTCACCCCATCAGGTGATCTCCACTTCCCACGACCCACTCTCCCCTACTCTTCGACCTTCTGACAGCGGTACAGCTTGACGCTGCGGGCCGCGAGGGTGGTCGCCGTGCCGGCCGCTTCGGTGCCGCCTGCGTGGTCGTCGGTGGTGTCCAGCAGCAGTTCCCACTGCTCGCAGCCGGCCAGCTCTGGCAGGCGGAAGTCCAGATCAACGTGCGAGGCGCTGAGCAGCAGCAGCAGGTGGTCGTCCACCAGGGGCCGCCCCTTCTCGTCGGTGTCGTCCAGGCCGCCGCCGTCCAGAAAGATGCCCATGCTCTGGGTCTGAGGGTTGCCCCAGTCCTCATCGGTCATCTCCTGGCCGTCAAAGCGCAGCCACACGATGTCGCGGATGTCCTCGCCACGAATGTTGCGCCCAGCAAAGAACTTGCGGCGGTGCAAGGCCGGGTGCGCCTTGCGCAGCGCAATCGCCTTTTTGGTGAACGCCAGCAGGTCTTCGTCAATGGCGGTCCAGTCGTACCAGCTGATGTCGTTGTCCTGACAGTACGCGTTGTTGTTGCCGCCCTGGGTGCGCCCAAATTCGTCGCCGCCCAGCAGCATAGGCGTGCCCTGACCCAGCAGCAGCGTGGCCAGGAAATTGCGCATCTGTTGCTGGCGCAGCTTGTTGATGGCCTCGTCGTCGGTTTCGCCCTCAACGCCGCAGTTCCAGGTGATGTTGTGGTTGTGACCGTCGTTGTTGCCCTCGCCGTTGGCCTCGTTGTGCTTGCCCTCGTAGGTCACGGTGTCACGCAGGGTAAAGCCGTCGTGGGCGGTGACAAAGTTGATGCTGGCGGAGGGCTTGCGCCCGTCACTCTGGTAGAGATCCGACGAGCCGGTCAGGCGGTAACCGATTTCGCTGGCCAGGCCGCCCTCCCCTTTCCAGAAGGCGCGCATGTCGTCGCGGTAAATGCCGTTCCACTCGGCCCAGTTCACCGGGAAGTTGCCCACCTGATAGCCGCCCTCACCCACGTCCCAGGGTTCGGCAATCAGCTTGACCTGACCGATGACCGGGTCCTGGTGAATGATCGTGAAGAACCCCGAGAGCTGGTCTACCTCGTGCAGGCCGCGCGCCAGCGTGGAGGCCAGGTCAAAGCGGAAGCCGTCCACGTGCATGTCGGTGACCCAGTAGCGCAGCGAATCCATGATGAGCTGCAGCGTCTGGGGGTGCCGCACGTTCAGACTGTTGCCCGTGCCGGTGTAGTCAAAATAAAAGCGGGGGTCTTCGGCCACCAGGCGGTAATAAGTGGGGTTGTCAATGCCCTTAAAGGACATGGTGGGCCCCAGGTGATTGCCCTCAGCGGTGTGGTTGTAGACCACGTCTAAAATGACCTCGATACCGGCGGCATGCAGCGCCCGCACCATGGCCTTGAATTCGTCCACGGCGCCAGCCGGATTGCCTTTGCGGGCCTCGGCGGAGTAGCGCACGTCCGGCGCGAAAAAGGACAGTGTGGAGTAGCCCCAGTAGTTCGTCAGGCCCTTGTCCAGTAAGAAAGGGTCGTCTACATGCTGATGCACCGGCATGAACTCGATGGCCGTGATGCCCAGGTCTTTCAGGTAGGTCAGCACCGGCTCGGTGGCCACGCCTGCGTAGGTGCCGCGCAGTTCCTCGGGAACGCCGGGATGGGTCATGGTCAGGCCCTTGACATGCGCCTCGTAAATCACCGACTGGTGAAAGGGGACGCCAGGCCGCTCGTCGCCCTGCCAGTCAAAGGCTCTGTCATTTGTCACGATGCCCAGGGGCGCGCCGCGCTGCTCCTGCTCTTCTTGCACACTGTCGTCGCCGCCCATGACATACCCAAAGACGCCCCGGTCAAACTGCTCAGTGCCGTCCAGCGCGCGGGCGTAAGGGTCCAGCAGCACCACGTTGGGGTTAAAGCGCAGGCCGCGCTCTGGGGCGTACTCGCCGTGAACGCGGTACCCGTAGTGCTGGCCTGGGCCCACGGCGGGCAGGTAGGCGTGCCATACAAAAGCAGTCTGCTCCCGCAGAGGCACGCGGGTTTCCGTGCCCTCCGCATCAAACAGGCAGAGTTCCACGCCAGAAGCGTTCTCGGAATACAGGGCAAAGTTGGTGCCCTTGCCGTCCCAGGTGGCGCCCAGCGGGTAGGGGCGGCCAGGGCGCATGGGCACAGGGGTGGGCGGCGCAATCAGGGTGGTCATGAAAAGACAGACTCCTTGTCAGGGGGCGGCGTGAGGTGAGGGCAGGGTAAAGCGGTGGGCCAAGTTCAACGGGGCCACTTGCACCGCTCTGGATGCTGGAAACGCTACCAGATGGTGTGCGGGCGACTCCAGAACATCGGCACAAAGCCAAGTGACGGTCAAGAAGGTTCTCACGGACCTCATGGGGTGAATGAAGGGATTTGCCGATTTGGAGCTGTACCGCAAATGGCCAAGTTCTTCAGAGGCACACCACAGCAGATGTGTCGAGCTGTGGAGAAAGACAGAGGCCCTGTCCCTACCGGCAAACACTCCACTCAAAGGGAGCGATGTGATGGCTGCGGGCATTGGAACCGGCCTCCAAAGAGGTTGGTCTGCCGTGTCAATCAGTGGAACTACTAACGCCTATGGCACCAGCAAGCAGCGGCAGTGAAGACATTCATGGTGCTTTATGAACGCCTTCTGCCTCCAAGAACTATGGCCCTTCCTGGCTGAATCCTCTTAAAGGTGCAAGCCTCTATGCTTCTAGTGCTGAGCAGCTCAGGCTAAAAGGGCAAGTCGCCTGGCAGAGGGCACACGCACTGGCCAGAGCAGAGGGTCAATCACATGCAGACCCCAGTCAGGCATCATTCTGCGTGCTGGATGATGATGGTGGGCACCTGCTGTAAGTCGCGCAGCGGTTCCCGCATGGGCTTGACAGGGTACAGGGTGACCACCATCTCGGTCACCAGATTCCGTTCCCGGTTGATTCTGTGGAGCATGTCGGTGGGCGACACCCGCGTGGTATCTGGCCAGTCTGCTTGCCTGACAAACAGCTGGATTTGCTCGACTTCCCAGTCTCCACGGTAGCCGTAATCCGCCCGCCAGTAATACGGCTGAGAAAAATACCCAAAGCTCTGCTGGAAGAACTGGCGCACGTGGGTCGGGTCTTCGAAGGCGTCATCGCTGGCCCCGTGGGGAACGCGAATGACCATCCGCGCCTCTGGCGTGGCCACCCGGTACAGTTCCTGCATCATGGCCAGCGAATCGCGGATGTGTTCGATGACGTGCGAGAGCAGAAATTCATCCACGGACTCGTCTTCGAGGGGCAGGGGCGTGGTGCGGCAGGCCTCAAGGTCAGCAACCACGTCCACGCCAGGGAGGTGTTGAATATCCAGATTCAGCCAGCCGGGTAAAATGGTGCGGCCGCAGCCCACATTGAGACGAACCATAGTGACTCCTTTCAAGATGACGACCCAGGCTGATAGACCTGTTCTACTGGTCTGAACAATGGCAAGTGCAGCGGGCAGAGTTCCTTCTGACCACACCTGGAGCTCTTCTTTGTGACGCCCTCACAATCTAAAGCCGTGCCGTTGAACGGGGTCCATCAAGCGATCTTAGAAATTATTTATCTTTGGCGGAAAAGCAGTGCAGCGTCAGAGAGACCTTGGAAGAAGCCAGCTCTAGGCCTGTAGGGTTTGGGCCTGCTCTAAGAGGCTGCACTGGGTCAGACCCGGTGGCACTACGATTTATTGATAACGACATAAGTCCGGCCTGATGTACGAAACAGAATGGCTTGACCAGTGCAAACCACAGGCCGCAGTAACCAATCGCACCTGCTTCCTTAACCACAATGGGCCCTGGTGACCACGGCATGACCCTACATATGAGCTGTCGCTGCCCTCGGTGCTTCTCCCTCAGGTGGGCAGGTACCGTGACGCCAGCTGTAGAAAGTGATCGCGACGTTCGCCCGTAAGCCTCGATTCATCCCACTCGGCGGCGGCGAGCGCCCGAAGTACCTGGTAGAACGCCAATACGGCCTTCTCATCCGTAGAGAGGGACGCGTAGCCCTCCAGGACACCCTGGAGCACCTCCGGTTCGTGAAGGGCAATGACCGCGAGGTCCATCAGCCCGTCTCCCGCACGCAGGTCTTCGACATCGATCAGCGCCACCTCTCCCGCCGGCGTGACGATCAGGTGCTCCGGTTTGCCGTCGAACAGGATCAGGTGGTGACCGCGAGCGCGCAGCAGAGGCTCGATCCCCTGCCACCAGCGACTCAAGCGGCCCCCCACGTTCTCGGGCGCCGCACCCGAGGCCTGCCAGTACGCCAGCGCGTGTCGCACCCACCCCAGCATCCACTCGGCCCAGGTCTGGTTTTGCGGTGGGGGGCGGCCTCCAGGCAGGGCATGGATCCGGGCCAGCAGGGCGCCGACCTTCCGCTGGGCCTGCACGGGCGTGGACGAGCTCAGCGCCTCACCCTCCACCCAGGGCAGCATCACCCAAGCCGGTTCACCGGACGGCCCGGCCGTAGGGGGATTTATGAGGACGCCATAGGTCCGCAAGTACTCGCGCGCCTCCGCCTCCCGGGTGAGGCCGTCACCGACCGTGTCCAGTTTGACCACGAAAGGGCCTCGGGCAGACTCCACTCGGACCACCGTGCGGTCGCTCCGGTTGACCAACACGGCGTGTCCGGACACAGGGGCCGCCAGAGCCACCTCGGCGCACCGTACAGCAAGGGCGGTACGTATGAACACTGGTTCTCCCAGCGGTGCGTCGTGGTCCGCATCGGCGCGCTCGCCTCCCGTCGAGACGGTGTCCCGGGACCAGGAGGCCCGCTCTTCCTCCAATTGGGTCGCGAGGGCCGAGAAGTGGCGCAGGTAGTCTGCCGTTCGTGCTGCGCCACCAACCTCGCCGATCCGAGCGTAGAAGCGCAGGTCATCCAGCCCAACATGCAAGGTATACGTCAGTAAGCGCCACTTGTAGTCGGGCCAAGCGCTGAACCGGAGCTGGAGGGCCCCGGCCCATTCGCCGCCGGATCGCCAGTTGGCTTTGGCCGCCTCGTAGACCGGATCGCCGTAGAGGGCATTGGCCCAGTCAATCACGCCCGTGATGCGCGTGCCGTCCGTGAGAACGTTCTCCCGGCTGAGGTCGTTGTGAACGAGACCGCGCACCTCGGGCAGATCGCGGGCCATGCGCATGACCTGGGCGTACACCTGCTCAAAGAAGATGCGGTCGAGCAGTGGTCCACCGAACAGGCTGTGCCAGTCGGCGTAGAAGCCGTCCTCGCAGGGGTCCATGATGGCGGCGAGAAAGGCGTGCCAGGAGGAAAATCCGCCCTGGCCCTGGTGGTCAAACCAGCCGTAGCCGGTCGTGGTGGACACGTCAACCTGTGCGAGAGTGGCCAGCAGTTCCAGCCGGGCTGGCTGGAGCTGCGCGAGAAAGTCATTCGAATATTCGGACATCACCCGCCCTGGGGCCCGCTCGCTGACGGCGACGGTCCCGCCCTGGAATGCGCTGATCTGAAGCACGCGGGGAACGGGGAGAACCCTGGCGAACGTTGCCCCAGCGTACGCATCTTTCCGGTAGGCGGCGTCCTGAGTGCCGAAGCGGGCCACCAGGCGTTGGCCGTCTGCCTTGAACCCGAAGGCTTGTGAGAAGTGACCGCCAGCAAGTGGCTGGACGTCAGTCACGGTCAACCCACAGGTTGTCTGCAGGATGGCGGCAGCCTCCGAGGGCGTGTATTCAGGTTTGAGGGTCACGGGGCGAGTGTAGG
Organism: Deinococcus arboris; assembly: GCF_009755355.1. Lineage (GTDB taxonomy): Bacteria > Deinococcota > Deinococci > Deinococcales > Deinococcaceae > Deinococcus > Deinococcus betulae. The sequence continues at coordinate 115,603 of NZ_WQLB01000008.1, forward strand.
GAGACATCCTTTCGACCGGCGTCCGCTGGGTGGCCTACGAGCCTTCCAAGACAGAGGTCAACTCGTCTGGTGAGGATTCCAGCTCTGCAGGACCAGCTCCAACTTCTGTCGTGATCAATAGGAGCACCTATACAACGCGAGAAGCCTGCCGTTATCACCGTGCAGCCTGCCACCAGCGAGAAAGAATGCAGTGTCTATCAGCCTCTTCAGCTTTAGCCTTGGCTGTCGTCTGAACCACGCCTGAGCAGGCATGACCTCTGTTCAATCACGGGGCCGTTGTCTCGCCGCGCAGGCAGGGCGCCCGCTCGGGCTGAGGGCGCTTCCCGCAGGCCCGCGCCGCTTCCACGAAGGCCGGAAGATGTCCCCCGACCCTAGCCAGCAGCGCCTGAAAATCCGGCACCAGAGTCGCGTAGGCGGCCACAGCCCCCAGAGAAGCGTTGTTGACTCCCCGCGCAAAGTAGGCGTCGTAACCGGCGTAGCCGCCCCACTCGGTTTTCAGGGCCGCGTACCGTTCATTCAGGCCGCGCAGCACCTCGGCTTTGCGGGCACGCCGCTGCTCGTCGGTCAGGTCACTCGCAGCATACAGCTGCTCCAGGTCGGCGCGGGCAGCCAGCAGCAGGGTCTCGAAGCCCTCCTGCCGCTGCCCGGCCAGGCGGTCGGCCTCCCGCAGTTCGGGGGTGCCGTGGGCCGCCAGCCAGCGCCGCATGCCTTCTTCTTCGACGGCCGTGGCATACGACTCGTTAAACACTGTGTCGCCCGGCACGTACACACTGGGATGCGACAGTTCATGGATCACCGTGCGAATCAGGGTGTGGTCGGGGTAAACCAGCATGGTGGAGAGCAGCGGGTCTTTCAGGTAACCCAGGGTGGAATAGGCGCTGACACCTCCCACACTCACGTCGCGGCCGGCCGCGCGCCGCCTGCTGGCGTCGGCCTGCGCATCGGCCTCGCGGAAGTACCCCCGGTAAGCCACGCAGCCCGCCACCGGAAAGCAGGCGGTGTCGAGCGCCACGCTGAACTCCGAGGCCGAAAAGACATTCCAGACGACAGCAGGCCGCCCCACATCCACGTACTTGCGGAAACTGCCGTGGTCAGGGAGGCCCAGCCCACCCTGGTCTTCAGGGCGCACGGCAAAGGCGCGCGCGTCGGCCGCCAGTTGCAACTTGCGCCGGGTGGCCGCACTGAGGCTGGGGTCGGCCAGCGCTGTCTCCAGCGGGCGGGCGCGGCGCAGCAGGTCCAGCTGCCCGCCCGCCGCCTGGGTCAGATACGCCAGGTCCGCGCAGCCGCTTAAGGCAGGGACCAGCACCAGGGCCAGCGCGGCCAGACTTCGGGAGGTCATGCCCGGAGTCTAGGGCAGGAGGAGCCTGAAGCGCTGGCGGCTCTCGCTTCCAGGCTGATGCCAGCATGGCCGCCACGACCTATTGAAGCGACCGCGCCCCAGCAGGTGGCCAGGGAATCCACTTTACGCCTCTCCGTTGGCCTGAGTTCCGGCGCCTGGGTCACTGCCAGGACGGATTTGACCTATGCTGGCTCGCCTGTCGCCGGGCAGCCCTTCCCGTCACAGCCGCCCGCCGCTCTGCGCAGCCCCTGGCCTCTTTGGCCCCAGCGCAGGGCCTCTATTGCCTATACTTCCCGCATTCACAGTCGAGCGGTCCACCGGCCCAGCCACCCCGGCTGGCGCCGCCGCCCGCCCCCAAAGGAGACCCATGCACGGCACCATGATGGACACGCAGCTGACCGTTCCCACCATTCTGGAGCGCATTCGCACCCAGTACGCCCCGCGCGAGGTCGTGAGCCTGCTGGTGGCGGGCCGCGACGAAGCTGGTAACCCCATTGCCCACAAGCACCGCACCACCTACGGCCAGGTCGCCGACCGCGCGCGGCGCCTGGCGGGCGGCCTGCTGGGTCTGGGGCTCCAGAAGGGCGACCGGGTGGCCACGCTGGCCGTGAACTCGTTTCGGCACCTGGAAGCCTACCTGGGCGTGCCCAGCGCCGGACTGGTGCTGCACACCGTCAATATCCGCCTGCACCCCGAGCAGATTGGCTGGATTCTGAACCACGCCGAGGACCGGGTGCTGCTCATTGAGAACGTCTTTGCGGCCATGATTCCGACCATCAAGGCCGCCTGTCCCCGCCTGGAACACATCCTGATTCTGGGGCCGACGCCGCAGCCCATTCCCTTGCCCGGCGTTCACGACTACGACACCTTTGTGATGGGCAGCGAGCCGCTGACGCGCTACCCCGACCTGAACGAACACGACGCGGCGGCCATGTGTTACACCAGTGGCACCACCGGGAACCCCAAAGGCGTGATCTACACCCACCGCTCGACGGTGCTGCACTCGATTGTCAGCGCGCCCAAAGACGCCCTGAACGTCGGCGAGCGCGACAGCGTCCTGCCGATTGTGCCGATGTTCCATGTGAACGCCTGGGGCCTGCCCTACACCTGCGCGCTGTACGGCGCCAAGCAGGTCTACGCCGGGGTCTTTAGCGACGGCCGCACGGTGGCCACGCTGCTGCAGGACGAGGCCGTGACCATCACGGCGGGCGTGCCGACCATCTGGATGGGTCTGCTGGCCGAACTGGACCGCGCCGCCGCCGCCGGCGAGCCGTACCAGCTGTCGGGGCTGGAGCGCCTGGTCGTAGGCGGCAGCGCCGCGCCCGAGAGCATGATTCGCGCTTTCCAGCGGCACAAGCTGGATATGCTTCAGGCCTGGGGCATGACCGAAACACACCCGCTGGGCACGGCCAGCGGCGTGCCCGTGGGGGTAGACCCCACCAGCGACGAGGGCTTTGCCCTACGCGCCAAGCAGGGCCGCCCCGTGCCCCTGATCGAACTGGGCCTGATTGACGAGGCCGGTCAGCCGCTGCCCCACGACGGCCAGACGATGGGCCGCCTGATTATTCGTGGCCCCTGGGTGGCCAACGCCTACTTCAAGGGCGAGGGACAGAGCAATTTCTTCGAGATAGACGGACAGCTGTGGTTTGACACGGGCGACATTGCCACCCTGGATGACCGCGGCTACATGCACATTCAGGACCGCGCCAAGGACCTGATCAAGTCGGGCGGCGAGTGGATTAGCTCGGTGGACCTGGAAAACGCCATCATGGCCCACCCCGCCGTGGCGCAGTGCGCCGTCATCGCTATGGACCACCCCAAATGGGATGAGCGCCCCCTGGCCGTGGTGGTCCCCAGAGAAGGCCAGAGCGTGACGCACGCCGAACTGGTGGACTTTATCGCCCCGAAGTTTGCCCGCTGGTGGCTTCCCGACGCCACCGTGATGGCCGAGAGCCTGCCCATTGGGGCCACTGGTAAATTCCTGAAACGGGAACTGCGCGAGCAGTACCGCGGCCACAGCGCTGCACAGACGGAAAGCGCGCCTGAGCGGCAGTAAAGCCTTCAGGTGCCAGATGGCCCTACTCCGTTATGTGGGAGTTGCTGGCGGCACCGCAAGGGCATGAAGGCGGCCTTTCAAGCAGCCTCAATTCAATCCAGAGCGAGAACCCGGAGGCAAAAGCTCTCCGGGTTCTGCGCATAACCTTATTGACTCAGCCCAACTCTAGTTCCGTTTCAGCTGCGGTGCGTTCCAGACGTGGTGTCGGTGCCCGGCTTGGTCTGGGCGCTGATGGCGGTGGTGCCCGAAGTCGCATTCGTGCCTTGCGTCTGAGCACTCTGGGTCTGATCACGCTGGTGGCCCTGACCCGTTGGCGCCTGCACGCGCAGCTGGTTGTGAATATCCTTCACGCCGCGCAGGCCATCCAGACAGTCCTCGGCAATCCGCTTTTGCATGCGGTCAGACACCGTGCCCGTGAGGGTCACCTCACCGTCTTTGACCTGCACTTCAATCTCACTGGCGTCCAGCCCGTGATGGTCTTCAAGGGCGTCATTCACGGCTTCCCTGATGCGGTCATCGCTGCGGGTGTAGCCTTTGGGGCCACGGCCACGGTAGCTCTGCTGGCCTCCAGACCCACCACTCATGCCTGCGCCGCCATAATCGGCGCCCTGCCCCCACAGCTGACCACTGCTCCGGTCATTGCCCAGGCGGTCGCTGCCCATCTGGCCCTGATCGTTACTCCAGCCGCCCCGGCCCTGCTGCCCTAAGCCCCCATCACGGCCGCCGTAGGCCATGCCGGATTGATAACTGTCACGGCCACCCATGAAGCCCTGATCCTGACGGTAGAGGTCCTGGCGAGACGGGTCACGCCCATACTGGAGGTGGCCCCCGCCGCTCTGCCCCATGTCACTGGCGCCGCGCCAGTTGCCCTGAGAGCCGTACTGCCCAAACTGGCCGCCACTCTGCTGGCCGTACAGGTCGCCCGAGCGGGCCATACCGTACTGCCCCTGCTGGCCGTAGCCCTGTGCGCCTTGGCCCTGGCCGCCGTAACCGCTCTGCGCGCCGTACTGGCCCTGGCTGCCGTAGCGGTCATCCTGACCACGGTCTATGTACCCCTGTGTGCCCTGGTCGCGGTAACCCTGCGCCCCGCTGCTCAGGCGGCCCTCGTAGGCGCGCCCCGACTGGTCGGCGTAGGTGTCCTGGCGGGAACGCTCCGAGCGGAAGTTGTCGCCAGAGTCTTGTTGGTCCCGGCCTCCATCTGTCCGGTACATCGGCTGACGGTCGTCACGGCGGTCATCAAAACGGTCATCACGGAAACGGGTCATAGCTCTCCTCCGGTGTGGAAGAAACGCAGCAGTCCAGGTCCCCGTGGGGGATTCCATCTGGCGGACCGGGCGGCCGCTGGCTTACGTTGACATCTCCGATGATGACCACCAGTTCAGAGCGCCAGATGACACCTCACTAAAAGGCCGGGTCGCCGACCTTCATTGAGCTTTGGACAAGGCAGAGCTTGGCGCCGGCCCCTGCGGATGGGCTTTGAGAGCGGTCCTTCACTGCACGGATGACCGGAGCGCACAACCATCAAGGCCACGTCGCCTGCGACCTGAGCCTGGAGACCAGTCATTTGCCTCGGCGTGACCCCTCTGAACGTCGCGGGGGTCTGTTTTAAGGAGCCGCAGTTTCCTGCTCTGGCTGGGCACAGGTGTCCCGGTACACGAACTGGTCCAGGCGCTTGCGGTGGCGGCTGCTCCAGTCAATGGTGGGGCGCGCCTGCTCCTGGGGCAGGTAGCCCAGGCGGTAGACCGCCATCAACTCCAGGTCGTCCGGCACGCGCAGCAGGTCGCCCAGCGCCTGCCAGTGGCGCGGAATCTCCATGGGGGTGCTGACAAACTGAATCCCCATGCCCAGTTCGCCCACCGCGTTCCAGACATTTTCTATCGCGGCCCCCAGGCCAAACACCGAGTAAAACCCACTCAGTTCGCCGGGGCGGTACTCGCTGCGGTCCAGCAGGGCGGCCAGCAGCAGCGGGCTCCCGGCCACCAATTTGCGGTTGTCCTCGCCCAGCTTTTTGGGCACGCCCAGCTGCCGCATCAGCTTCAGGCCCGCGTCGCTGAACACCTGACGGGTAAAAGGCCGCAGGGGGCCGGGCAGGTGGTCAATATGAATGCCGTCGCGCCGCGTCTGCATCTCGGCCTCGGAAAAGCGGAAGTAGCGGCGGTAGCGCTCAAAGAACACCCCGGCCTCGATCAGTTCGGTCATGCTCTGGCCCGCCAATGCCGCCACCTGGGCGATGGTCTGGGGGTCTTCAATCAGAACAAAGCGCCAGGGCTGGCTGTTGAAGTGACTGGGTGCGGCCTGCGCCACGCGCATCAGCAGGTGCTGGTGGTCGCGGCTCACCGGGTCCGGCCGAAAAGGGCCGTTGGTGGTGCGCCGGGCCAGCATGCCGTCTATCAGGTTCATGCGGGTCAGGCTAGCAGCCACCCCTCTGCTCTACCGGCCAGCCAAAACCCATCACTCACAGCCAAGCATACAGATGCTATCTGTATACTGTACAGATGGGAAAAACCACCAAGGCCCGCCTGAACCTGACGATTGACCCCGACCTGTACCGGGAAGCCCGGCGCGTGTTCACCGCGATGGAAATGAATATGAGCGCCTTCGTGGAAATTCAGCTGGCCCGCTTTTTGCAGACCACCCAGCCGCTGATGCCTCTGCTTGATCAGGCAGAGAGAGGCGAGCGGGACCTGGCCGAAGCCAAGGCAGCCATGCGCATCTGGTTTGCCCACAGCATCGGCCAGCCGCTGACAGAGGCCTACGGGGTGGCCGGTCAGGAAGTCCTGGGTCCGGTTCGGCCACTGAAGGCCAAGGCAGCCCTTCAGGATGAGGCCGCAAACGATGGCTGAGGCCGTTGGGGAGGCGGCTTTTTGACCGCTGCCAGACATCGCGCCTAGGGGACTTACCGGGTCTCCCTCCTTCCCGAAACTGCCCTGGATGCGCAGCAACGTGGGCCAAGCGGCATCCCGATCCCGAGGAAGCCAACTAATACTTGCTCGGACGGGCAACATAGAAAAGACCCGTCTAGCCCCACGCCCCCCAGGCGCCCGCAGCAAACGCGGCAGCACAGGCCAGCGCCCGCTGCCAGTGGTCGGCGCGCCCTGGCCGGGTACGCGGCATGGTCAGCAGCAGGGCCAGCGCCGGCAGCAGGGCCCAGCCAAAGGCCCCAGAGAGGACCGCCAGCGTCCCACTCAGAGCCGTGCCCACGCACACCGCAAAAAACAGCGCGTGGTGCAGCCAGCGCGCCCGGCCCAGGCGGCGACCCCGTTGCAGCTGTACCCCCAGAGCCAGCAGCGTGAGCAGCAGCGCGCCGGTCAGCAGCAGGGCCAGGTGGTGGGGCGGCATGGCGGTCATGGTGGCACGTTAGGGGGCCGCAGTTGTCTCCGCCTGCCGCAACACCCCTTCAATAAATGCCCCTTTGCGCGCGGTGTACTCGGTGCGCGCCTCTGGGTGCGCCCTGGCCAGCGCCAATCTGAGGTCGGCGTAGGCGCCCCGTAGCTCGGGGTCGGCACGCAGGGCGCCCCGGAAGACCAGATACGCCCGCCAGTGCGGGTGCGTGATGGGCAGAAGGTGCAGATAGTGGGTGCGCGCGTCGTCTGGCCCCAGGGCGTAGAAGGCTTCCCCCTGGCCGGCTGGGTCGCCCCGGAAGGTGGAGCCCAGTCGGGTCAGAGGGCCTCGGCACTGCGGCATCTGGCCTGCCCCAGAAACGGCCACCGCGAGGTCCAGCACCGGCTTGGCCACCAGACCCGGCACGCTGGTACTGCCCACATGCTCAATCTCCAGCGCCAGAGGGCCCAGGGCCTGCGCCACCCGCTCCCGCTCGGCCGCAAACAGCGTTGGGTATTCAGGTGAGGAGGGCCGTAATTGCACCAAGCCGCGCCTAAGCCCCAGGGTCATGGCCCCAGGGTAAGCCATGACAGATGCCCTCAGGGCGCCGCTGTACCTTGAACCCCATGCACCCCGCCTCTGCCCGCCTGACCTGCGCCCTGGCCGCGCTGCTGAGCCTCAGCGCCTGTCGCCCGGACACGGCCGGCGGCCGCGACCTGGTGTCGCGCACATTGTTTACCGCCACCGGGGCTTACGACGCCCAGGCCGACCAGCGCGAGCGGATTCCGGCGGGTCAGCGGCGCACCACCTGGACCGAGCGGCCCCCGCTGGACGCCGAACAGGTGGTGGTGATTTACGACAGCGACGCCCGCCCCCTGAGCTGGATGCTGGAGATTCGCGCGCCCCGGTTTACCGCGCAGGCGCTGGCTGGTGAGGGCGCCGGGCGTGTCCAGACCCCCAGCGGTGCAGCGCTACGCCCAGCCGCGACCTCTCGCCTGGCCGACGCCCTCATTCTTCCGGCCAAGGGGGGAATGCGCGTCCTGACCCGCGGCTACGTTACCCAGAACGAACCCGCGCTGCTGCCGGCCTTTCAGCGGCGCTAAAAGAAGTGGGCCAAGCAGATAAAGGCCTCTGGCCTCTCAGCGCACCACGTTCCGGCCCGCGCGTTTGGCGTGATACAGGGCGCTGTCGGCGCGGCTGAACAGCTCGTCGATCGAGTCGTGCGCTCCGCGCATGGCCGCCACACCAAAGCTGGCGGTGATGTGCAGCCCGGCCACCGCCTCGGCGCTGACCTCACTGCGCAGCCGCTCGGCGACCTTCAGGGCGTCAGTTCTGGCCACGCCCGGCAGCAGGACAATAAATTCCTCGCCGCCCCAGCGGCCCACCAGGCCGCCCGACCCGCTGACGCTGCGGCGCAGGCGTTTGGCCGTGGCGCGCAGCACATCGTCGCCTGTGGCATGTCCATGGTCGTCATTGACCCGCTTGAAGTGGTCTATGTCGGTCATGATGATGCTCAGGGGCGTGCGGGCCTGCGCGGCGTGCTGGGCGGCGCGTTCCAGCTCTTCCTCAATGGCGCCCCGGCCCAGCACCTCAGTGACGGCGTCCATCCGAGCAGCGCGCAGCCGCTCGTTGTCTTCCCGGTGACGCACCAGGTTGTTCTCGATAAATGAGACCAGCACGAAGCCGATCAGGCCCGTGGACGCCATGACGATGCTGGCGGTCACCCAGTCCACCAGGTTGGGCGCCGCAATCGGGCCGTTGACCACCACACTGACCAGCATGACCGCAATGGACATGCCGTTGAGCCAGGTGCCGTAGCGAGAGCCGAACACCACATACGACACCAGCACATTCATCATCAGCCACAGGGTCAGGTGCATGGGCATCTCGCCCCAGGCCACGGCACGCGGAATCTCGACCAGCGCCACCAGCAGGTAACCCAGCGAAGTCACCATGTAGATGCGCCGCAGGTACGCTGGGAACAGCAGCACGCCCACCAGGGTGGCCAGCGCCAGCAGCGCGGCCCAGTATTTGGGCACGTCGAACGCCGCTGGAAAGGCGCCGGGCGGGTCAATCACCGCCGTCAGCAGCGCGTAGGCCATATACGCCAGGCTGACGGTCGTGACCGCAAAAAGCCGGCTGCGGTGCAGGCGCTGGGGCAGTGAATCGGCCGTCACGCGCCCACGCCAGGCCACACCGGCCGCGCACCGTCTGCCTGAGGCTGTTGCTCTTCTCTGCCCATCACGCTCCGAGTGGTGTCCTGCTCCGCGCCCTTTCCAATCCTTAATGTCTGTGCCCTGCATAGTAGTGCATCTGGCCAGCCGCCAGAACCGCCCACACCTCTGCCCCTGATGGGGGGCGGCCAGACACAAGACCGCCGCGCCCGGCACACAGGCCCGGCGCGGCGGCAGACAATGGGAGCCTTAGGCGAGCAGTTCGCCGTCTTTGAAGAACAGGGCCAGTTCGCGCGCGGCGCTGTCACTGCTGTCGCTGCCGTGGGTCACGTTCTCGCCGGTCGTGGTGGCAAAGTCGGCGCGGATGGTGCCGGGCGCGGCGTTGGCGGGGTTGGTGGCGCCCATCATGGCGCGCCAGCCGGCAATGGCATTCTCGCCTTCCAGGGCGATGGCGACCACAGGGCCACCCGTGATGAAGTCCACGAGTTCCCCGAAGAAGGGGCGCTCCTTGTGTTCGCCGTAGTGGGACTCGGCGGTTTCGCGGGCGATGGTCATCTGCTTGAGGCCCACGATGCGGTAACCCTTGTGCTGAAGGCGCTTCAGAATCTCGGGGGTCAGGCCACGGCGCACGCCGTCGGGCTTAATCATGGCAAAAGTTCGTTCCATAGCACCGCGCAGCATAGCAAACGCCCGCGCCCCTTCTCTCCCCCAGACGCCCCCGCTGGCCGTGACCGGAAGCATGCCAGCACCCGGTACACTAAGAAAGTGACGCACGATTCTCCTTCTCACCCGTCCGGCGTGGCGGCCCGCATTGCCCTGGTCGCCTGCACGGCCGCCATTCTGGGGCTGCTGCTGACCCCACTGGCCACGCTGGGCCGGGGCTTTAACGCCGACGCCATCCTGCTTCACCTGAGCGGCTCGGTCCTGAACCTGACGGGAAACCAGCAGGCCCCTTTGCCCCCCACCGGCACCGTCCTTCCCCTGGCCTGGGCCACACTGGTTCTGCTGGCCGCCACCCTGTTCGGCGCGTGGCGCCGCGCCCGCTGGTTCTGGATCACCGCGCTGCTCAGCGTGGTGACTGTCGTGGCGGCGGTGGTGACGCTGGGCGGCGCCCTGGACAACGAAACCGCGCGCGTCCTGAACGACACCACCCTGCGCGCCGGGGCCAAGCGGCAGCTGCGCAACTTCTACGCCAGCGGCGGCATGAACCTGGGGCTGTTTCTGCCGGCCCTGGCCGGCCTGATTGCGGCGGGCGCCGGCCTGAGCGCCCAGCGCTGGTGGTGGGAAACCTTTAACCGCCTGCGCAGCCTGCTGGTGCCCCTGACCGCCATTGGCCTGGCCATCGTGGTGGGCGCCCTGGTGGTGCTGGGGGTGCAGCCAGCGGTCAACACCAGCGGCGCGCCCCTGAGCCTGTGGGGCGGCTGGCTGGCCAAGAGCGACTTGATCTACTTCGTGTACTCCTCGCTGTTTGCGCCGGTAACGGCCCTCAACCCTCTGCTGGACAGCCTGAAGCTGGCCACCCCGCTCATCTTCACGGGCCTCTCGGTGGCCTTTGCCTTCCGCACCGGCCTCTTTAACATCGGCGCGCCAGGGCAGCTGACGATGGGCGCCATCGCCGCCATGCTGGTGGGCGTGTATGGCCCGGCCGAGCTGGGCTTTTTCCTGCTGGCCCTGAGCGTGCTGGCCGCCGCTGTCGGCGGGGCGCTGTGGGGGGCCATTCCAGGCCTGCTCAAGGCGCGCTTCGGCTCCAGCGAAGTCATCAACACCATCATGCTGAATTACATCGCCTCGGCGATTTTCATCTTCATGATCGGCAACGACTCCTTTCCGTTCCTGGGCAAGACCTACTCGCTGCCCTTCAAGGCCGAGGGCTCCAACCCTGAAAGCGAACTGATTCAGTCGCAGGCCCAACTGCGCCCTCTGCTGGAGGTGCTGAATGTGGGCCAGAACGGCACGGTGGCCCTGAGCATCGGCCTGCTGGTCGCGCTGGCCGCCTTTGTGGGCGCGCGCCTGGCCCTGCGGCGCAACAAGAACCGCAGCCTGATTGCGGCCGGCGCCGCGCTGCTGCTGGGAGCCGTGACCTGGCGCATCGGCATTCCGGTGAACATTGTGGGCAGTCAGCTTAACGGCGCCTTCCTGATTGCGCTGGTGTGTGTGGCCCTGTTCGGCACCCTGATGTGGCGCACCTCGGCGGGTTACGCCCTGCGCGCGGTGGGCCTGTCGCCCAAAGCCGCTGAATACGGTGGCATCAGCGTGGCCCGCAACACCATCCTGGCCATGACGATTGCCGGCATGTTTGCTGGCCTGGCGGGCACCCACTACGTCAACGGCGGGGCCCTGGACCAGTACCGCCTGCGCGGCAACATGCCCGTCAACGTGGGCTTTGACGGCATTGCCGTGGCCCTCATGGGCCAGAGCACCCCGGCTGGCGTGGTCGCCGCCAGCGTGCTGTTCGGCACCATCGACACCGGCGGCGTGAACGTCACCACCAAACTGGAAAAGGTCAACAGCGACATCGTGACGGTCCTCAAGGCCCTGATCGTGCTGTTTATTGCGGCGGGCGGCTTCCTGAGTCGCCGGGTGACCGACCCACCCCCGCCGGCCCTGGTGGTCGCCGCCGAGACGGGCGCGGCGCCCGCTGCCGCCGCCCTTTCTCCCTCGGCCGCCCACCTGGAGCGCGGCACCCCGCTGCCCAACGTAGGGCAGGCCAGCGAAGACAACACCCGTGAAGGGGGCAAGTAATGGACGGCCTGTTCGCACAGCTTCTGACGACGGCCTTTCTGGCCACCTTTATCCGCAGCGTGGTGCCGCTGCTGCTGACGGCGCTGGGCGGCCTGTTCAGCGAACGCGCCGGCGTGGTCAATATTGCTCTGGAAGGTCTGATTATCTTTGGTGCCCTGGCGGCGGCCGTCACCACGCAACTGTTGGAAGGCAGTGTGGGCGCCGCCGCGCCGTGGCTGGGCTGGGTGGCTGGCCTCCTGACCGGCGGCCTGATTGCCTGGATTCACGCGGTCCTGAGCATCCGCTACCGCGCCGACCAGGTCATCAGCGGCACGGCCATTAACCTGCTGGCGACGGGCGTGCCCGCCGTGCTGCTGACCGCGCTGTACGGCGTGTCTAACGAGAGTCCCAAAGTTGCCAGCGCCCTGCCGCTCTGGGGCTTTGGTGAGCTGCGTTTTTCGCCGCCTGTGTACTTCGCCTTCCTGGCGGTCGCGTTGACGTGGTACGTCGTCTACCGCACGCCTTACGGCCTGCGCCTGCGCGCCACGGGTGAGCAGCCAGGCGCCGCCGCCAGCATGGGCGTCAACGTGGCCCGCATGCGCTATAGCGCCGTCATTCTTTCGGGGATGCTGGCAGGCACGGCCGGCGCCTTCCTCAGCATCGGCAACCTGGATTCGTATGTGCGCAACATCAGCGCGGGGGCGGGCTTCATCGCCCTGGCCGCCTTGATTTTCGGGCAGTGGAAACCGCTGGGCGTGCTGGCCGCCACCCTCCTGTTCGGCTTCTTGCAGGCGCTGTCTATCGCGCTGGGCGGCACCGACCTGCTCCCCCCTACGCTGGTCAGCGCCCTGCCCTACCTGATTACGATTCTGGCCCTCATCTTTACAGGCCGCAGCCGCGCGCCCAAGGCGCTGGGCCGCCCCTACGACGGCTAAGGTTCACCCCTACGCTTCAGCCCCCGCCTTCACAGGGCGGGGGCTCGTGCTTTACGCAGAATCGGGCACAGACACGCCCTGCGCGCAGCGTGTAGGGTAGGCGCATGGGGTTTGGCAGCGCACTGAAACAGGCCAGAGAGGCCCAGGGCCGCACCGTACCGGAGTTGGCGCTGGCCACCAAGATTCGCGGCGATTACCTGCGCGCTCTGGAAGACGGCCAGTTTCACCTGCTGCCCGAGCGGCCGTTTGTGCGCTCCTACCTGCAACGCTACGCCCGCGAGCTGGGTCTGGATGCTGCCCCGCTGCTGGCCGACTTTGACCGGCAGGCCCCCGCGATCAACCGGCCGGAGCGGCCCCCGCTGCTGGCCCAGCGCCGCCCGTCCCCCGCGAGGCGCTGGGCGCTGATCGGGCTGGCCGGGGCGGCTCTACTGGCTGGCGGGGTGACCGCCTATCTGGCCTTGCGGCCGGCCCCCACGGTGACCGTGACGGCTCCCCCTCAACCCGCCGTTCAAACCTCCGTTCTGGTGCGCCTGACGGTCAGCAGTGTGCCTAGCGGCGCGCGCGTCTACCTGGACAACCGGGACCTGGGACCAACCCCGGTGCGCTCCTTCCCGGTGCAGGCGCGCGAGCGGGCGCAGCTCCGGGTCGAGTACACCGGCCGCGCCCCTCTCAAAGAGGCAGTAACGCTCACCCGCAGCCGCAACCTGCGGGCCACCCTGGCCTCAGACAGCACTGGCCGCAGCACGCTGACTGACCTGAGCGTCCCGAAACCTCAGGCCACAGCTCAGGCGGCTCCCCCTACTGCAGAGGCTGGCGAGTCGTCCACACCGACCCCCACCGCTGCCGTGACCGTGACCTTTTCCGGCGCGTCATGGACCCGCGTGACCGATGCGCAGGGGCGCGTAGTGTTTGAGGGCATTCCGGCGGCCGGCACGGTCAAGGGCTTTGCTTCTGGCGTGACCATTCGCACCGGAAATGCGGCGGCGGTGCAGGTAAGTGTGGCAGGCGCCAAAGCAGCCCCGATGGGACAGACCGGACAGGTTGTGACCCGCAGGTTCTGAGAGTGGGAATCAGAGCCGTGGAGTAGAGCGGTCCCCTCCGCGGCTCTGGGGTAAACGAAGGGGTGACCGCAGGAGGCAGCGGTGCCACCGGCTGTTGACCCCAGGGGAGGACTGGCAGGCGTCATCAGAACTCAGCGCCAACCCTCAGAGTCGCTAGGGTAGGTAGGCTGAGAAAGCTATAGGAGCGGAACGAGTCTGTGCGCCCACACAGCGCTCCTCATGCAATAGATGGTGACGCTGTCCTCCCATCAACGCAATGGAAGACTGCTATAGGGCGGCCGATGAAGTAGTTGACTCATCAAGATCACCCTAATGCCGGCGGCCTCAGACGCAGCCGGCTTCAGGGCCTCAGCTGCCGTACAGTGAACACACTGTGACCCGGCGCCCCCCTCCCCTGACCTCCTCGCCGCCTCTCAACGCCTTTCAATACGCCTGGCGTAACCCCTGGGTCCGGCTGGTGATGTTCGGGCTGGCCCTCTACCTGCTCTACCGATTTGCAGGTCAGGTCCGCAGCATCCTGGTGGACTTCGCAGTGGCCTTTTTAATCGCCTACCTGGCCAATCCGCTCCTCAACTGGCTGGAAAGAGGCCGGGTCAAGCGGGGTCTGGGCGTCTTTTTCGTGATTCTTATCTTCGTGGCTCTGCTCAGCCTGGCCGGGGTGCTGCTGGCGACCATTTCGGCCCAGCTGATTACGCTGATTCAGCGGCTGCCCGAACAGATCGGGACGCTAGGCGACTCGCTGGACCGCCTGACCTCTTGGCTGACTGACCGGGGCGTACCGGGCCTGGACGATGCCCGTGAGCGGCTAATCACCGCCGCGCAGGCTTACGTGCAAAACATCGGCCAGAACATCGTGCCCATCTTGCAGCGGGCGCTGAACTCGACAGGCACGGTCCTGAACAGCCTGCTGTCCATCGGCGGCGTGGTGGGCCAGCTGCTGCTGATTCTGCTGATGAGCATCTACCTGATGCTGGACTACAGCCGCGTTAACGCCGCGCTGCTGGGCATCTTCCCGCGCCCCTGGCAGCCGCGCGTCCTGGAATTCAGCGAGCTGACCGGCACGGCAGTAGGCGGCTACGTGCGCGGACAGCTGCTGATTGCCCTGTTTATCGGCGTGTTCGTATGGCTGGGTCTGACGCTGGTGGGCATTCCCAGCGCGGCAGCGATTGGCTTTCTGGCGGGCGTGTTTAACATCGTGCCGTACCTGGGACCGGTCATTGGGGCCACCCCAGCCATCTTGCTGGCCCTGACCATGCCCGGCGCCCTACTCAAAATTGTCTTTGTGATTGTGGTCTTCGTGGCTGCCAACCAGATTGAGGGCAATTTCCTGAGCCCGTACATCCTCAGCAAGACCACCGACCTGCACCCCATCACCGTCCTGGTAGCCATTCTAATCGGCGCCTCTCTGCTGGGCTTTGCCGGGGCGCTGCTGGCGGTACCCACAGTGGCCCTGGGCAAATTGGCCCTCCACCGCTACTACTTTCCCAGCCGCATCTACACCGAAGGGCCGTAGCAGGGCCAAGAGAAGAAAGGGGGCGCAGAGCTTACTATCTGCGCCCCTTTTGGACTTCTGGCAACTGGAGTAGGCCCCTCCCAGCTGAGGACCGCTCGACCTGCCTTCTCCTGAAGCTGAAGTGCCATCTGGAGCGTGAAGAAAACGCCAGAGCAGCCGTTGACTCACGCCGTATTCGGAGCCACCACCCTCCACATTCGCTTGACCTGCCACCTGTATCTGCCTTAGCTGCTGGTCAAAAAAGGCAGATCGGCCGCGCGGCTCTGCACAGACCCGGCCAGATGCACGCGATTACGCCCAGCATGCTTGGCCTGATACAGCGCCTCGTCGGCCGCGTCCAGCAGCGTCGGCACGTGCACCGGCGCACCCACCACCGCCAGGCCCACGCTGACCGTAATGGGCAGGCCGGCCAGCGGCTCACGGGTCATGCGGCTGCGCAGGCGCTCGCAGAATTCCAGGGCCGCCGCCTCGTCGGGCACCATCAGCAGACACAGAAACTCCTCGCCGCCGTAGCGCCCCACCACGCCGCCGGCCGGCTGCTGGGCACGCAGATGCACGGCCAGGGCGCGCAGCACCTCGTCGCCTCGTGGGTGGCCGTGTTCGTCGTTGACACGCTTGAAATGGTCCACATCCACCAGCGCCGCCGCCAGCCGAGGCCCCACCATCGTCATGGGACGGGTCAGCCCGTCCAGGGCATGCAGCAGTGCGCGGCGGTTGGGCAGGCCAGTCAGGGCGTCAGTGTGGGCCTCCTGAAGGGCCTGCCGGGTCAGGCGGCTGACCAGCGAGGTGTGACGGTTCACCACCACCTGCGCCGCCAGCACCGCCAGCACCGCCAGCACCAGTTGCACCAGGGCGCTGATCAGATACGGCTGCTCTGAGGTGGCCTCGGCGGGCCACCACGCCAGCATGCAGAGCACCAGGCTGCACAGCAGCGCAAAGTTCAGGCGCACCGCCAATGAACCCGGAAACACCCAGGCATTCAGCAGCAGCGTTACCAGGGTCCAGGGCAAGGTGGGGGACAGCAGCGCGGCGCGGTCATGCAGCGTCGGCACCGCCAGCATGTAGCCCAGACGCGACACGATAAAGCTGTTCAGTACCGCCACCATTGCAATTTCTATCCAAAACAGGGGCAGCCGCGTCCAGCTCAGCAGGCCCAGTAGGAGCAGCGCGACCATCATGACTGGCAGCAGCTGCTGATCGTAGATACACAGGTAAGGGGTCTGGGCATGCAGCCAGAGGGGCACGGCCAAAGCCAAGGCGCCACCCGGCAAAATCAGGCGGGTAAACAGTCGGCGCTCTCTGAGAGACAGCTCTGCCGGGTCAAAGGGGCCACGCGGCAGCCGGGGCACGTGCATGGCCTCATCATACGAAGTTCAGCCCACCCTCGCGCCACTTTTCCTGGGCTGCCGTGCCACTGGGCCGACAGTGGGTCAGAGCCGCAGGTGTCCTCTCCAGAGTTTCGAGCTGAGCGCAAGTCATCCTGACTCATCAGAGCGCCTGTCAGTTTTGAGAGTGGTCCTCAAGCCGAGTGAGGCAACCCTTCATCACGCTGAGGCGAACAGAGCGCCTGCCCGTCACAGACTGCGACCCCACATGGACTTGAGAGATGCGCAGTTCTCCCCGTTAAACGGAACCCTTCTGCCAGGACACACAAGAGCAACGGCAGAGGATTCAAAACAATCCCTCAAACCAAAAAAATATGGCCCCGCCACGAGGGCAGAGCCACACGCCTTAACAGGCTTTAGACGAGTTCGATCAGGGCCATCGTCACGCCGTCGCCGCGGCGGGTGCCCACGCGCAGGATGCGGGTGTAGCCACCGGGACGGTCAGCGTACTTAGGGGCCACTTCATCCATGACTTTGCGCACCACGGCGTTGTCTTGGATGTCGCGGGCCACCAGACGGCGGGCGTGCAGGTCGCCGCCCTTGGCAGTAGTGATGAGTTTCTCAACGTAGGGGCGCAGCTCTTTGGCCTTGGTCAGGGTCGTCTGAATGCGGCCCTCGCGCAGCAACGCCGTCGCCTGGGCACGGGCCAGGGCGGTGCGGGCACTGCTGTTGCGGTTGAGCTTGCGACCGGCTTTACCGTGACGCATAGGAAATCTCCTTAAAGATCCAGCAGCGGCTTAATCGCGCAGAGCGAGGCCGAACTGGGCAAGTTGCTGTTTGATTTCGTCCAGGCTGCGCTCACCAATGCCCGGCACTTTCTTCAGGTCGCGGTCACTCAGCGCGCACAGGGCGTCCACGCTGTCGATGCCTTCTTCCTTCAGAGAGTGCAGCACGCGGGTGGTCAGGCCCAGCCCTTCGAGGGTCACGCGGGGCGTGTCCAGCTCGGCGGGGTAATCACCGGGATTCAGGTTCACGCTGCTGGTCGCCGGCGGCAGGTCATACACGCTGGGCGCACTGGGCGCAGGGGTGTAGACCGGCTGCTGGTACTCGGGCACAACTGGCGGCAGGGTTTCGACGTTGCCGAACACGGTCAGTTCGTCACGCAGAATCTCGACCGCTTTGTCCACCGCGTCCTGGGGCCCGGTGCTGCCGTCGGTCCAGACGCGCAGAATCAGGCGGTCCAGGTCGGTCTGCTGGCCCACGCGGGTGTTTTCCACGTGGTAGGCCACGCGGCGCACCGGCGAGAACACCGCGTCCACCGGAATGGAGTTGATGCGGTCCTTGGTGGCGTGCTTGTCGGCAGGCACGTAGCCTTCGCCTTCTTCCACGCGCACTTCCATGACCAGCTTGCCGTCCTCGGCGAGGTTGGCAATCACGAGATCGGGGTTGACAATCTCAGCGTCGCTGGGCACTTCAAAGGCGCTGGCACGCACCGCCCCTTCACCCTGCGCGCGCAGCGTCAGGGTTTTGGGACCAGAGGCGTGAAACTTCACAACCAGTTCCTTGAGGTTCAGGATGATCTGAATGACATCTTCCTTAACGCCAGGAATGGTGGAGAACTCGTGCAAGACATCCTCGATGTACACGCTGGTAACAGCCGTACCGGGGATCGAGGACATCAGGATGCGCCGGATGGGGTTCCCGATGGTGACGCCGTAACCGCGCGTGAGCGGCTCCAGGACGAATTCGCCGTAGTCGCCGTCCACGCGGGCCTTGAGTTGAGGGCGCTTTTGATCCACTGGGGCCTCCTGATTTAGCGCGAGTAGTACTCGATGATGAAGTTCTCGTTGATGGGCAGGGCGAGGTCTTCACGCGCGGGCAGGCGGGAGAAGGTGCCCTTGAAGTTCTCGGCGTCCAGTTCTACCCAGGGGGACACGCGGCGGCGCTTTTGCGCTTCCATGTTTTCCTGAATAAAGCCGATTTTGCGGCTGACTTCCGAGACGCTGATCTCGTCGCCAATCTTGACGCGGTAGCTGGCAATGTCCACTTTCTTGCCGTTGACAAAAATGTGGCCGTGGCCCACGAATTGGCGGGCCTGACGGCGGGTGCTGGCAAAGCCCATGCGGAACACGACGTTGTCCAGGCGGCGTTCCAGCAGCTGCAGGAACACGGTGCCGGTCACGCCGGGGACGTTGCTGGCTTCCTCAAAGAGGTTGCGGAACTGCTTTTCGCCAATGCCGTAGAGGCGGGCGAGCTTCTGCTTTTCACGCAGGCGCACCGAGTAGTCGCTGGGACGGGTGCGGCCACGGCGCTGGCCGTGCTGGCCGGGCGCGTAGGGACGCTTGTCCAGGTACTTCTGGACTTTTTCAGTCTCCGCGAGGTTGATGCCTTCGCGGCGGCTCTGCTTGGTAATGGAACCACGGAAACGACCCATGTTCAAACTCTCCTTACGGTGTCAGCCCTGGGGCAGCCCACCGGGTCTACGGCCCTCTGGAGCCCGCTTCCTCGCCTGTGGTGAGGCTTATGCCCGTAAGGGGGCAGCGGAAGCGGGGCAGGTGGGCAGCGGCTTGGCGCTTTAGGCGCGGAACTTCTTCTTGGGGCGGCAGCCGTTGTGGGGCACGGGGGTGTCGTCCATGATGGACTTCACTTCAATGCCCGAGGCCTGAATGGCGCGGATGGCCTGCTCGCGGCCGGAACCCGAGCCGCGCACAATCACGTCCACGATGTTCATGCCGAACGTCTGCTGCGCCTTTTTCACGGCGTCGGCTGCGGCCAGCTGGGCGGCGTAGGGTGTACCCTTCTTGCTGCCCTTGTACCCAATCGTGCCGCCACTGGACCAGGCGACAGAGTTGCCGTCCAGATCCGTGATGGTCACGATGGTGTTGTTGTAGCTGGCGTGCACGTACGCGCGGCCAGCGCTGATGTTGCGCCGGGCGCGGCGCGGGGTCTTGCCTTTGGTGCTCTTCGCCATGGCTTACTTCCTCGTGGCCTTTTTCTTGCCGGCGACGGTCTTGCGCGGGCCCTTACGGGTGCGGGCGTTCGTCTTGGTGCGCTGGCCGCGCACGGGCAGGCCGCGGCGGTGACGCAGGCCACGGTAAGCGCCAATGTCCATCAGGCGCTTGATGTTCTGGCCGACTTCGCTGCGCAGGTCGCCTTCGACCTTGTAGGTCTTCTCGACGGCCTCGCGCAGGGTGCTCTGCTCGGCTTCAGTCAGGGCCTTCACGCGGGTGTCGGGGTTGATACCGGTCCGGGCGAGAATTTCCTTGCTGCGGGTCAGGCCGATGCCGTAGATGTAGGTCAGGCCAATTTCAATGCGCTTTTCGCGCGGCAGGTCAACGCCAGCAATACGCGCCATGATTAACCCTGCCTCTGCTTGTGCTTGACGTTAGAGCAAATGACCAGCACGCGCCCATGGCGGCGGATCACTTTGCAGTTGTCGCACATCTTTTTGACACTGCTGCGAACTTTCATTGCGTCCTCCTCGCGCCGCCGCGCCGCTCCTCCATCATGAGGAACTGCTGGCAGCGCTCGACCCCCGGCCTGCCGTCTGCGGGCAGGGAATCTGTTGGGTACTTCGGCCCTGGGCTTACTTGCGGTAGACGATGCGCCCACGCGTCGTGTCGTAGGGACTGATTTCCAGAACCACACGGTCGCCCGGCAGAATGCGGATGTAGTGAATCCTCATCTTGCCGCTAATGTAAGCCAGAATGTCGTGTCCCGTATCCAGCTTCACGCGGAACGTGGTGTTCGGCAGCGCCTCTTCCACCACGCCCTCAGCCCGCACGGTATCGGACTCTTCTTTCTTACGCTTTTCCCGCTGTTCCGGCATCTTTCGTCTCGCCACGCAACCTCCAGGCCTGATACAAGCCAAACGTAAAGGTATCACGCAGCTCAAGGAATCGGCAAGACCTGAGGGCAGCGAAGGGCCTGGCCAGGCGCCCAGCGTCCAAGTTCGGACGACTGCTGACTTATCTTTCAAGAGCCTGGGGCACTTTTGTTGATACGCCGGCCTTTCAGATTCACCCGGCGCCTTTGAGCGTCAGTGGCTTTACTGATTCACGACACTGAGGTCGGTTTGATCGCTGGTGACCGTCAGACGAATCTTGTTCTTGGCCGCCTCAAAGTTGGGCGTGGCGTAGGTGCCGGAAGCTTCCATCGTGTCCACCACGGTCTTGTTGTTGATGCTGAGGCTGCCCATGCTGAATTTTTGCAGGGTGAACTGCACGCCCGTGCCGGCCGGAACACGCAGCTGAACCTCGCCCTGCTGGGTCTTCAGGGTGCCGCTGTAGGTGCCGGCGGGCAAGGTCAGGGCGACGTCCGTTTGCTGGGTAGTCAGGGTGAGGCCCCGCAGCGGCACCCCGGTCAGTTGCCCTTTCAGGCTGCCCTGCGTCAGATTCAGGTGGAGGTTCACCGGCAGTTTGGTGCCCAGCACTGCGCTGTATTCCCCCATCTGACGCGTCATGCCGACGTAGGCCACCCCATTTTTGACGGTGGGATTGCGCACCCCCAGCACAGGCGACGCGGTGGCCGACGCGCCCAGCTGGCCATCTGACATCTCGGTCTTGATGGTGATGTCCACCTGCGTGTAAGCGGCGGCCGCGAGTGCCACGCTGCCCAGAAGAGCGCTCAGTCCAATCAGAGTCTTCACGCCTTCAGCTTCTCTAAGGGAAGTCAGCTCTCCATGAGATCACGCTTCAGAGGGGCCGACTGGATTGAAAGGGCACCTCTGTGTTAATGACCCGCCATACACTTCCCTGGGGTTCAGGGTGGCCCGGCCGCCGTTTGCTGCAAGCGCCTGAGGGTCGCCGCCAGCTGCGTGGCATCCACCGGCGGCGAGAACAGAAACCCCTGGCCGCGCTGGCAGCCCAGCGCCAGAAGAGCGGCGCGCTGCGCTGGGGTCTCGACGCCCTCGGCGGTCAGGGTCAGGCCATGCTCGGCGGCCAGTGCCACGACCGCTTGCAGCACCGTTTGCCCGAGCGGGGGCCGTCCACCCGGCGCCCCCAGCCCCCGTACGTAGGCCCGGTCAATCTTGAGGTCACTCAGGGCCACCTCGCCCAGATGGGCCAGCGCGGCCAGGCCGGCCCCAAAATCGTCAAGGCCAACCCGGACGCCCAGGCTGCGCAGCGCCATGACCTGCGCGCTTAGGGCGGGGCCGGAATCAGCCAGGTCACCTGTGAGGTCCAGCTGAAGCTGGCCTGGCGTCAGGCCCTCCTCGGCCAGGGCGCGGCCCACGGCCTCGGGCCACCCCGGTTGCGTCAGCTGGCCTGGCGACACATTGACGCACAGGGTCAGGCCCACAAGCCCCGCTGCGGGCCAGCGCGCCGCTTCGGCCAGGGCGGTGCGCAGGACCCAGTCTCCCAGGGGTCCTGACAGCCCACAGGCTTCGGCCAGCGGCACAAACACGTTCGGCCCAATTGACCCGGACGCTGGATGCACCCAGCGGGCCAGCGCCTCGGCCGCCAGGGGACGGCCACTGCGCAGGTCACAGATAGGCTGAAAGGCCAGGTGCAGTTCGCCCCGCGCCAGGGCCAACCGCAGGTCGCGCTCCAGCACCGGGCGCTCCAGCACGGCTGCGGCGCCCGGCAACAGACCCGGCTGCTCCTCGGTGTCGCCCGCCAGATGCAGGCCCCCCCGGCCCCGGCGCTTGACGCGGTACATGGCCTGGTCAGCGCGCAGCAGCAGCGCCCGGCCATCGGCCCCGTCCTCGGGAAAGCGGCTGACCCCCACACTGACACTCAGGGGCAGCGGCTCCGTGCGCAGGACAAAGGGACTGCCCAGCGCCGCCACCACGCGCGCGGCTGCCTGCGCGGCCTCGGCCACCGAGTCGGCGCCTGGCCACAGGGGCAGCAGCAGGACAAACTCGTCCCCACTGACGCGCGTCAGGTCGCCGCCCGCTGCCAGGGGCCGCAGGCGCTCGGCCACCAGCCCGAGTAGCTGGTCGCCAGCGGCGTGGCCATGCGCGTCGTTGACGGCCTTGAATCCGTCGAGGTCCAGAAACAGGGTCACGAACGGCGCGCCTGTCTCGACCCTGGCCTCCAGGGCAGCGTCCAGCGCTGCGCGGTTGCCCAGGCCCGTCAGCGGGTCTGTCAGGGCCAGGCGCGCCAGTTCCTGATTGCTGGCCTGTGTGGACCGCAGCGCCCGGCGCAACCGGAGCGTCACGCGCGCCGATAGGTACACCGTGCCGCACACCAGGCACAGCTGGGCCAGCCCAAACCACACCACCGGCCCGGCCCGCGCGCCCTGCGGGGTCAGGGCAAACGTGACCGCCAGCACCAGCAGCGCCAGTGGCATGCCAGCGCCGGCCGCGCGCGCAGCGGCACTGGTCCGCATGCTGGCCTCCAGCATGGGCACCGTCAGGGTCCAGGCCATCAGCGTGGCCAGGTCCAGTACCACCCGTTCGGGCGTCGCCACCACAAAGAGGGCCACGCTCAGCCGCCCCAGCAGAAAGACGGCGTTGACCACGATCAGGAGCGACACCAGCGTTCGGCGCCCCGCCTGGCCCAGCGCCCCCAGCAGCGCCAGCCCCAGCATGCTCGTCAGGGTTGCGCCCCCCAGTAGCCAGTCCAGTGGCGTCACCAGATTCGGCAGCAGCGCCCCTTGCCACAGGGAGAGCGTATGACCCAGCAGAATGCCGCCCAGGGTGGTCCAGAGGGTGCCCGCCGCGTGCGGGAGCGCCGGGGCCGCACGCCCCGTCTCCCCGGTCTGTGCTGTGGCCGGTTGATTCATCGCCTCTGCTGACGGTAGCAGGTCTGCACTTACCAGACCGCGACGAATTTGACCCCAAAGCGCCGGGCGCCGCTGACCTCCGCTGTCACGCTGTAACTGCCCACCCGGTATTCCAGCTCGGCATAGGGACCGGCGCCCTCGCCCCAGCGGTAGCCGCCGCCCAGCCGCAGCGGCCGGCCCTCGCCGCTCTGCCAGGGCAGCGCCGCGCGCAGGCCCAGCTGCGCCCCCGCGCGGTCCTGAGCGCCCGATACCTGCACGTAGTCGGCGGGAATCAGCGTGGCCCCCCAGGCCCAGGTCCAGCCGTCCGGCGCGCGGCTGGCCCGTCCCCAGACCTCGCCGTAGCCTCCCAGCGCCACGGCCCCGCCCAGCAGCGGCCCACCCGAATCCAGCCCAGCGGCCAGCGTGACCGGCGCCAGATTCAGCGCCCCCAGGTTCAGGGCCGCGCCCAGGCCTGCGTAGCTGCCCCCGTCCGGCCCCACCCCCCGGCGCGCAGCCAGATTGACACTCCAGGCGCCTTCCCGCCAGGCCAGGCGGGTATCGCGTTCCAGACCGCCTCCGCCAGCCCGCACGCCCGCACTGACCAGACCGTTGCCCAGCAGCTCGTGGTGGGCCAGATTCCAGGTGCGTGGGGGCAGCGCCGACGGATGAGGGCGGCCCAGCCCGTCCAGGGCCGGCCCCAGGACCCAGGCCACCAGCAAAGGCGTGCGCGCGTCCACGCCCCAGCGGGCACGCATGGGCAGCAGGGTGTCATCCCAGGGAGTAATCGCTGGGGCCGGCAGCGCCATCGGGTCGGTGCGGGTCAGGGGCGCCGGGCCACCCGCCACCCCGCAGGTCAGCCCTTGCCGCTGGGCTTCACGGCGCACCCGCGCGTCGTGGCGGTTAAGCGGATAGGCGACGCAGCGCACCCCAGCTTCAGGAGAAGCGGCGGCGGGGTCACGGGCCGGCCCTTCCCCACTGGCGGGCCCCAGCTCGCGCCGCAGGCCACGCGGGCTAAGGTCAGCCAGCGCCGCGTGAGACTAGGAGTGGGTGCCGACTTCCCAGCCGGCCGCGCGCAGCTCTTTGACCTGAGCAGGAGTCAAACTCCCTGCCTGGCCCAGCCGCGACCAGATGACATAGGTGGTGCCGGGCACCCCCAATTCGCGCAGCACCGGAAAGGCCAGACGGTACACACTCTCGAAGCCGTCGTCAAACTGGATGACCGCCACCCGTTCAGCTGCGGGCGCGCGGGCCGCCTCGCTGGAGGTCACAAAGCGGTAGCCCAGGCGCCGCAGCGTTTCGACACGCCGCTGTAGCGCCTCTGGAGCAATGCCCAATGACGCGCCGCCCCCAGCGCCTACCTGGTGAAACACAAGCACCATCGGCTTGGCCTGTACCGGCCCCGAGAGGCTCAGCATCAGCGCCAGACCGAGCAGCAGACGTAGGAGCAGAGCGCTGCGCAAGAGCCATCCACAATGAGAAAACATAAGGTCTGCTCAAGAGGCTAGCAGGGTTTTCCCACCGGATTCTTACTTTAAGGACTCTGCTTCTCCGTCAGGGAACAACGAAACCGGCCGCCTGGGCATCTGCCCACAGCGGCCAGTCTCTGCCCGGTTGGTTTTACTTCATGCCTGTCTGGATGCGGCTGTACACCTCATCCAGGCCGCCCACGCCGTCCACCCGGTACAGGTGCCCGCGCCCAGAGTAATAGTCAATCAGCGGCTGGGTCTGCTCGCGGTAAACCTGCTGGCGCCTGCGGGCGACCTCTTCGGTGTCGTCGCTGCGCACCGCCTCGCCGCGCGCCGCTGCCTGCCGGCCCCGCTCCACGATGCGGCCGACCAGCACCTCATCGGGCACCTCCAGCAGGGGCACCGCACTGACCGGCGCGCCCAGTTCTTCCAGCAGCATGTCCAGGGCCTGCGCCTGGGGGGTAGTACGCGGAAAACCATCAAAAATCACGCGCACCGGCTCCATATCGGCGAGTTTGTCCCGAATCAGGGCAATCAGAATCTCGTCGGGCACCAGGCCCCCAGCGTCGTAAATAGGCTTGACCTGCTGGCCCAGATCGGTGCCGCGCGCCATATGGTCGCGCAGAATGTCCCCGGTGCTGATTTTTACCAGGCCCTTGTCCTGCGCCAGCCGCTCCGCCTGCGTGCCTTTGCCCGCGCCGGGCGGCCCCAGGAAGATAACGACGTTGTGTTTGGATTGAGTCACTTCTGCGTCCTCCATTCTGTTCCAGCATAGTGTCTAAAGGGCACGTTTGGGCCACTCCCTATCTGCCTGCCCCCTGTTCCCAGAGGGGTGACGAGGCCAGAAAAAGCCGTCCCCCACCGGGAGGGACGGCCCGCACGCAGCACCTTCAGTTGTCGCGGTTCATGCGGCCACGAATGCGGCCTTTCGAGATAAAGCCGTCGTAGCGGCGCACGGTCAGCTGGGCTTCAAGCTGCTTCAGGGTTTCGAGCGCCACACCCACAATGATCAGCAGGCCCGTGCCACTGAACTGGAAGGTCGTGATGTTCGTGGCACTCTGCACCAGCTGCGGCAGCACCGTCAGCACCACCAGGAAGATGGCGCCCCACAGGCTCAGGCGGCTGCTGATGGTGCCCAGGAACTCGGCGGTGGGCGTCCCCGGACGAACGCCCGGAATGAACCCGCCTGCTTCGCGCAGCTGCTCGGCAATGCGTTTGGGGTCAAACTGCACGCTGTTGTACAGGTACGTGAAGCCGAAAATCAGCAGGGCTTCCAGCGCGATGTAGCCAGGCTGCCCAAAGGTCAGGTACGTCTGGATAAACGCATTGACCTGAGGCGCGCGCTCCGCCGTGGCGCTGGCAATCAGGTTGGGGATAATCAGCATGGCGCTGGCAAAGATGACCGGAATCACGCCCGCCTGGTTGACCTTGATCGGCAACCAGGTGGCCTGACCGGCGCCGCGCGCCTGCCCGGCCGCACCGCCACGGGCGCGGGCGTAGGTGACGGGCACCCGGCGCTCGGCCTGGTACACGTACACGATGCCCGCAATGGTCACCAGTACCACGGCGCCAAAGGCGAGCAGGCGCAGCAGCCAGTTGCCATCTGGGTCAGCGCGCACCAGCGCCGCTGTGTTGGCAATCTCGCCGGGATACATGGCGATAATCCCGGCGGTGATAATCAGGCTGATGCCGTTGCCCACGCCGACTTCGGTCATGCGCTCGCCCAGCCACATGGTAAAGGCCACGCCCGCCACCTGGGTCAGCACCATCACGATGATGGTAAACAGCCCTGGCGTCCAGCCCACGGCGATAAAGCTGGGGTTGGCATTGATGTACAGCGCGAAAAACAGCGCCTGCACCGCGCCCAGCCCCACCGCCGCGTAGCGGGTGTACTGGTTGATTTTCTTGCGGCCTTCTTCCCCTTCCTTGGAGAGTTTCTCCAGGGCCGGGATGGTGGTCGTCATCAGCTGAATGACGATGCTGGCCGTGATGTACGGCAGCACGCCCAGCGCGAAGATCGAGAACTGCGAAAGATTGCCGCCCGAAATCATGCTGATCAGGCCAAAAAGGCCGGCTGAGTCTGCGTTACTCAGCGCGGCCCCGTTCACCCCTGGTGTGGGAATGCTGCTCCCCAGCCGGTACACGGCGAGGAGCAGCAGGGTGAAGACAATCTTCCGCCGAAGCTCCGGAATCCGGAATGCGTCGCGGAAGGCGCGCAGCATTTACTCTGCCTTCTCGGCTTCGTTCGCTTCGGGCAGGATGACCTTGCCGCCAGCCGCTTCCACGGCCTTGATGGCGCCTTCGCTGGCCGCGTCCACATGGATGGTCACGGCGCGGCTGATTTCGCCGCCGCCCAGCAGCTTAACAGCGCGGTTCTTGCGGCGCACCAGGCCCGCGAGTTCCAGCACATTGCGGTCAATGGTGCCGTCTTCAATGTTGGCCAGTTGTGCCAGGTTCACCACTTCAAAAGTGATGCCCACATTGTTAAAGCCCTTCTTGGGCAGGCGGGCGATCAGGCGGCTGCGGCCACCCTCAAAGAAGCTGCCCTTGCCCGCGCCGCTGCGCGACTTCTGGCCCTTGTGACCACGGCCGGCCGTCTTGTCGGTGCCGCCGGGACCACGGCCCACGCGCTTGCGGTTCTTGCGGCTGCCCGCGTGGGGCGTCAGTTCGTGAAGTTTCATTCTTGCACCTCCAGCAGGTGCTTGACGGTGTTCACCATGCCGCGCACGGCGGGCGTGTCATGCAGCTCACGGCTGTCGCCGATCTTCTTGAGGCCCAGCGCCTGCACGGTCTTGACCTGGTAGCCAGGGCGACCGATGACGCTGCGCTTGAGGGTAACTTTCATTGGGCGCCTCCGGTGGGCTGCACCTCGCCGCGCAGGGCACGAACCTGCTTGGCGGTGCGGAGGTTCTTGAGGCCGTCGAACACGGCGTAGGCCACGTTCACCTTGTTGCGGCTGCCCAGTTCCTTGGACAGCAGGTTGGTGATGCCGGCCAGTTCGGCGATGCTGCGGGGCACGGTGCCCGCAATCACGCCGGTACCGGGGCCGGCAGGCTTGAGCAGCACGCGGCTGGTGCTGTTTTCGCCCACGATGTCGTGGGGAATGGTGCCGTTTTCCACGGGCACGCTGATCATGTTCTTGCGGGCGATGCTCTTGGCTTTTTCAATGGCCACGGGCACTTCCTTGGCCTTGCCAATCCCCATGCCCACGCGGCCGTTGCGGTCGCCCAGAATGACGAGCGCGGCGAAGCGGAAGCGGCGCCCGCCCTGGTAGGTCTTGGAGGTGCGGTTGACAAACAGCATCTTCTCTTCGAATTCGCTGCTCTCGCGCTCCGCGTTGCGGTCATTACGACGATTAAAAGTCAAGGCCACCCTCCCGCGCCGCGTCTGCCAGCGCCTTCACGCGTCCGTGGTAGCGGAACTGACCACGGTCAAAAACCACCGTCTTGACGCCTTTGGCGGCGGCTGCTTCGGCCAGGGCCTTGCCCACGGCGGCGGCGGTGTCGGTCTTGGTGCCCGTCTTGACAGCGGCCGAGGAAGCCGCAGCGAGGGTGATGCCCTTGCTGTCGTCGATAATCTGGGCGTAAATGTGCTTGCTGGAGCGGTACACGCTGAGGCGCAGGCGCTCGCCGGCGGCCTGCCGCACCTTGCGGCGGGCGCGCAGCTTGCGGCGCGTGGTCGTCTGGGTCGCCATTATTTCTTCCCTTTGCCGCCGGTGGCACCAGCCTTACCGGCCTTGAGGCTGATCTTCTCGCCAGCGAAGCGCACGCCCTTGCCGTGGTAGGCGTCAGGCTTACGGACTTTACGCACGTTGGCGGCCACCTGACCGACGAGCTGCTTGTCAATGCCGCTCACGTCAATCTTGGTGGGCTCGGGCACGGTAAAGCTCACGCCGGCCGGGGGCTCGATGATGACGGGGTGGCTGTAGCCGATGGTCATCTCCAGCGCCTTGCCGCTCAGCTTGGCGCGGAAACCCACGCCCTTGAGCTCCAGGTTGATGGTGTAGCCCTCGCTGACGCCCTTGACGGCGTTGGCCACCAGGGTGCGGGTCAGGCCGTGCAGGGCACGGTGACGCTGCTGGTCACTGGGCCGCTCCACGAGCAGGGTGTCGCCGTCGCGCGTGATGGTCAGTTCCTGGTTGTAGGGAACGGTCAGCTCGCCCTTGGGGCCTTTGACCTTAAAGAGGCCGCCTTCGGCGCTCAGGGTCACGCCGCTGGGCACAGCAATGGGTTGTCTTCCGATACGGGACATAGCTGTCCTCCTTATGCCTTAAATTCGCTTGCGCGAGGTCAGGTGAGGTGCGCCTGCTGGGATTACCAGAGAACGCAGATAACTTCGCCGCCGACGCCCTGCTTGCGGGCTTCGCGGTCGGGCAGCAGCCCCTTGCTCGTGGACACCACGGCCAGGCCCAGGCCGCGCTGGATGCGGGGCAGGTTCTCGGCACTCACGTAGGCGCGGCGGCCTGGGCGGCTGATGCGCTCAATGTGCTTGATGACCTGCTCGCGCTTGGCGCCGTACTTCAGGGTCAGGCGCAGCACGTCAAACTTCTGGCCTTCGGGCAGGGTGCGCTCGTAGGACGCCACGTAGCCTTCGGCCACGAGCAGCTTGGCGAGCTCTTCCTTGAACTTGGAGGCCGGGACATCCACGGTCTCCTTGTGGGTGCGCGTCGCGTTGCGGATGCGCGTGAGCATATCGGCGATAGGGTCACTCAACATGGAGCCTCCAGGGCTTGTGTTGATCCGGGCTGGTTCCTGTACGCAGGCCTGCTCCCGGCAGGTGGCCCGGCCCCAGACAAGGCTGGCGGACGGGCACGCTTCTCCCCAAGTCGAATGTGGGCTGCTGGGCAGCGCCTTCTCCTGTTGGGTCTTCTCCTCCACCAGACGATGACAGGCCAAAGGGGCCAGTTCGTATCCGGGGGGCACAGCGCCGGGCCAAGACAGAAGTCGAGACACGGCAATTGGAGAGTGTAATGCAGCGGTCCTTAAAAAGCAATTGGAGCCTTTGGCCGTACGGGCGCCTAGGGTGGTTCAGCTGAACTGGCACCCTGGAGGATTAGGCCTATGAAAAAAATGACTTCTCTACTCTGCTTCGCTGCTTTAGCCAGCGCCCTTACGGCGTGTGCTCCCGGCTCGCTCCGAAACGTATTCGGCAACCCCTGGAAGAACGAACCCCTCGTGCAGTTGGTGGGGCAAAACATCGCAGTCGTCACTTCACGTTTCCGCGCAGAGCGCATTGATCACACGCTGGGCTACACTGAATACTTCATCGAATACTGTGGTCAGACCGGCCGAACAATCACCACCCAGGACTATTCAGGCCGCTACTTCTCTGAAGCGGAGCGGGTCTGCGGTTGGGATATTTTCAGAACCGACAAGGCAGGCCTCATCACCGCCTACTACGAGCGTGGCAATTACAGCGCCCGGCCCTATATCGTCGATGATTTTAAAGACCTATTGAAATAGAAGGCCAGGTCAGAAACTCAAAAGCCCCCTCGCATTGGAGGGGGCTTTGTGTTGCTGGGGCTTACCAGCTGCTCTTCTTCACGCCGGGCAGTTCGCCCTTGTGCGCCATCTCACGGATGCAGATGCGGCACATGCCGAAGAAGCGGTAGTAACCGCGCGCGCGGCCACAGCGGCTGCAACGGTTGTAGTTCTGCACGGCAAATTTATGGCCGCGCGCTGCTTTGACAACTTTCGAGGTGTTCGCCATAACGCTTCCTTATTTCCGGAACGGGAGGCCCATCGCCTGGAGCAGCGCGCGGGCTTCCTCGTCGGTCTTGGCGGTGGTGACAATCGTGATGTCCATGCCGCGCACCTTGTCCACCATGTCGTAGGTGATTTCGGGGAAAATCAGCTGCTCTTTGATGCCCAGGTTGTAGTTGCCACGGCCGTCAAAGGCGTTGGGGTTGACGCCCTTGAAGTCACGGATACGGGGCAGGCCGATGTTGATCAGCTTTTCCAGGAACACGTACATGCGCTCGCCGCGCAGCGTGACCTTGATGCCGACCGGCATCCCCTGCCGCAGCTTGAAGTTGCTGATGCTCTTCTTCGCCTTGGTCACGATGGGCTTTTGCAGGGTGATCAGGCCCAGCTCCTTGGCCGCCTTGTCGATGGCCTTGCTGTCTTCCTTGCTGGAGCCGAGGCCCTCGTTGATCACGATTTTCTCGATGCGTGGCGCCGCCATCACCGAGGTGTAACCGAACTGCTGCACCAAGCTGGGGCGCACCTGCTCGTTGTATTTGGTCTTGAGGGTCTGCATGTTGCCTCGCTTCGCGCGGAAAAAGGCCGCGCAGGGCACCCATTAGGCGGGTGCCCCTGAAAGTCAGTCGATGTTCTTGCCGCTGGCCACAGCCACGCGGACTTTCTTGCCGTCCACAATCGCCTTGCGGATGCGGGTCGCCTTGCCGGTTTCAGGGTCGACGATGGCGACTTTGCTGGCGTGCAGGGCCAGCTCGCGCTGTTCCTGGCCGCCCTGGGGGCTGGCGGGGCTGGGCTTGACGTTCTTGGTGACGAGGTTCACGCCTTCCACGACGACCTTCTGGTCGCGCGGCAGGGCGAGCAGCACCTTACCGGTCTGGCCTTTGTGCTTACCGCTCAGAACGATGACGGTGTCACCCTTCTTGACGTGCAGCTTGTCGTTGTGGTGGCTACCAGCGCTGGGACGGGGCATTACAGCACCTCCGGGGCCAGGGACACGATCTTCATGAAGCGACGGTCACGCAGCTCGCGGGCCACTGGCCCGAAGACGCGGGTGCCGCGGGGCTCGCCCTGGTTGTTGATGATGACGGCGGCGTTCTTGTCAAAGCGGATGGTGCTGCCGTCGGCACGCTTGATGGCGTGTGACGTACGCACGACCACGGCCTTGACCACGTCGCCCGCCTTGACGGTGCCGCGGGGCGCGGCGTCCTTGACGCTGGCGACAATAATGTCCCCCACGTGGGCGTAGCGCTTGTTGCCGCCGCCCCCGGTGGTCAGACCCTTACCGCCAATGCCGCTGTTCAGCACGCGGATGCACATGATTTCACGTGCGCCGCTGTTGTCCGCCACGTCCAGGCGGGACTGGGGCATGATCATGCGGCACCACCTTCAGTCTCCACGGCGGTGGTTTCAATGCCGCGGGGACGCTCGACCAGCTTGGTGACTTTCCAGGTCTTGGTCTTGCTGATGGGACGCACCGCGATAATCTCGACGCGGTCACCAATCTTGTACTCGTTGTTCTCGTCGTGGGCCGCGTACTTGTGGCTGCGGGTCACGACCTTGCCGTACAGCGGGTGAGCAAACTTGCGCTCGACCTTGACGCTGACCGTCTTGTCGGCTTTGTCGCTGACGACGACGCCGGTAAAGGTCTTTTTCATGCCTGCTCTCCCTGCTTCTGGCTCAGCTCGGTGCGGATGGTGTTGAGCTGAGCGACTTCACGGCGAAGCTGCTGGACGCGGTGCGGCTGGGCCAGGGTGCCCATGGCCGCCTGGAAACGCAGTTCCATCAGTTCTTTCTTGCGGGACTCGATTTCACGCGCGAAATCGTCAGCTCCCAGGTTACGCATCTCACTGGGCTTCATCGTAAACCTCGCGCTTGACCATCTTGGTCTGGATGGGCAGCTTGTGACCGGCCAGGCGGAAGGCTTCCTTGGCCTGCTCCTCGGTCACGCCGGACACTTCGAACATCACGCGGCCGGGCTTGACGACGCTCACCCAGTACTCCACGGCCCCTTTCCCCTTACCCATTCGGGTTTCGGCGGGCTTTTTCGTCACGGGCTTGTCGGGGAAGATGCGGATGTAGATCTTGCCCCCACGGCGGAAGTGACGGCTCATGACGATGCGGCAGGCCTCAATCTGGTTGCTCTTGATCCAGGCAGGTTCCAGGGCGATCAGGCCGAAGTCGCCGAACGCGACGTAGTCGCCGCCCTTGGCGTCACCGGTCATCCGGCCGCGGTGCTGTTTACGGAACTTGGTGCGCTTGGGAAGAAGCATCACTCACCTCCGGGGCGGCGCCGCGCGGCGGGGCGGCGGCGGTTGGGACGGTCACCGTCTTCGCGGCGGCGCTCGTCGTTGCGGCGCTGGGGACGCGCGAAGGTCTCGGTGCGGCCACCGATGACTTCACCGGTAAAGACCATGACCTTGATGCCCAGGCTGCCGTAGGTGGTCTCGGCGCGGGCGGTGCCGTAGTCGATGTCGGCGCGCAGGGTGTGCAGGGGCACGCGGCCTTCGCGCACCATCTCGGTGCGGGCCTGCTCGGCTCCGCCCAGGCGGCCCGACAGGATGATCTTGACGCCACGGGCGCCCGATTCCATCACGCGCTGCGCGGCCTGCTTCATGGCGCGGCGGAAGGCAAAGCGGCGCTCGATCTGCTCAGCGATGCGCAGGGCGACCAGAGGCGCGCTGATGTTGGGGTTGGGGATTTCACCCACGTTCACCGCGACGGTGCCAGCCGACACCAGACGCTCGATGTCCTGGCGCAGCTCCTTGATGCTCTCGCCGCCCTTGCCGATCACGATGCCCGGCTTGGCCGCGCTGATGATCACGTTGACCTGCTGGCCAGCGCGCTCAATTTCCACGCGGGCAATGCCAGCGGCGCTGAGCTTCTTGCCGACGAGCTTGCGGATCTTCTCGTCTTCTTTCAGCAGGCCGGCGTACTGCTTCTTGCCGGCGTACCAGCGGCTGTTCCAGCCACGCGTGATGCCCAGGCGGAAGCCGTTGGGGTTGATCTTGTTGCCCATTATTTGGCTCCCTTCTCGCCCACGATGATGGTGATGTGGCTGGTGCGCTTCTTGATGATGTTGGCGCTGCCGCGCGCCCGGGGAATCAGGCGCTTGAGGGTCGGGCCGGCGTCCACGTAGGCCGCCGTGATGACCAGACGGTCTTCCAGCATCTCGTCGTTGTGCAGCGCGTTGTGCTTGGCGCTGTTCAGCACCTTGGCCACCGGCTCGCTGGCGGCGCGGGGGATAAAGCGCAGCAGGTCTTCGGCGTCACGGACGCTCTTGCCGCGGATCACGTCCACGACCAGGCGCACCTTGCGGGGGCTGATGCGCACGTACTTGGCCACGGCATAGCCGGGGCGGCGCAGCTTGACTTGCTGCTTGCGCTGCTTCTTGTTGCGGAATTCAGAGGCGGGGGCGGTCATTTCTTCTTGCTCCCCTTGGCGTTCTTGTCCGCGCCGTGACCGCGGTAGCTGCGGGTGGGGCTGAACTCGCCAAGCTTGTGGCCGATCATCTGCTCGTTGACGAACACTGGCACATGCTGCTTGCCGTTGTGGACAGCGATGGTGTGGCCAATCATTTCAGGCACGATGGTGCTGCGGCGGCTCCACGTCTTGATGACGCGCTTGTCTTTCTTGTCGTTCTGAGCGTCCACCTTTTTCAGGAGGTGGTCATCCACGAACGGGCCTTTCTTGAGGCTGCGGGGCATGCTCTACCCTCCTTACTTCCCGCCGCGGCGGGTGATGATGAAGCGGTCGCTGTTCTTGCGCTTCTTGCGGGTCTTCAGGCCCTTGGCAGGCTGGCCCCAGGGGCTGACCGGCACGCGGCCGGCGCCGGTGCGGCCTTCACCACCGCCGTGGGGGTGATCCACGGGGTTCATGGCACTGCCGCGCTGGTGTGGCTTGCGGCCCAGCCAGCGGCTGCGCCCGGCCTTACCCAGGTTGATGTTCTTGTGCTCGGCGTTGCCCACCGTGCCGATGGTCGCGTAGCACTCGCTGTGGATGCGGCGCAGTTCGCCGCTGGGCAGGCGCAGGATCACGTAGTCGCTTTCCTTGCCCTGCACCTGAATGCTGGTGCCGGCGCTGCGGGCAATCTGGGCGCCCTTGCCGGGGACCAGTTCCACGCTGTGCACGACAGCGCCCACCGGCACGAAGCGCAGCGGCAGGGCGTTGCCCAGCTTGGGCTCGGCCTCGGGGCCAGCGTTGACCATCTGGCCAACAGTCAGGCCTTCAGGGGCCAGGATGTAGCGCTTCTCGCCGTCCACGTAATGCAGCAGGGCAATGCGCGCGCTGCGGTTGGGATCGTACTCGATGGCGGCCACTTTGGCCGGCACGCCCGCCTTGCCGCGGCGCTTGAAGTCGATGACGCGGTACAGGCGCTTGTGCCCGCCGCCGATAAAGCGGCTGGTGATGCGGCCACGGTTGTTGCGGCCACCGCTCTTGGGCAGGGCTTCGGTCAGCGCCTTCTCGGGGCGCTTCTTGGTCAGTCCGCTGAAGTCCGCAGTCGTCATCTGGCGACGGCTGGGGGTATAGGGACGGTATTTCTTGACGGCCATGTCTTCAGCTCTCCTTAGGCCTGGCCCTCAAGGGCGGCAATGGTCTGGCCTTCGGCGAGGCGAACGATGGCCTTCTTGCGGTCGGCGCGCTGACCGATGAACTTGCCCACGCGCTTGCGCTTGCCGGGCACATTCATGGTGCTGATGCCAACGACCTGAACGCCGAACGCCTTCTGAATGGCGCTCTTGATGTCCGTCTTGGTGGCTTTGGGGCTGACCCAGAAGCTGTAGACGCCGCGTTCCATGCCGGCGTAAGCCTTCTCGCTGACCACCGGCGCCTGAATGATGTCGTAGTGGCTCATGCCTCTTCCCCTTCTTCCTGCGCGGGCTCCAGCACCACGGCGTCAATGACCAGGCGGTCGTGACGCAGAATGTCGTAGGCGTTCAGGCCAGCCACGGGCAGCACGGTGGCCCAGGCGACGTTGCGCGCGGCCTGACGGGCCTGTGCATCGTCGGTCACGATCAGCACGCGCTCGCTGCCGTCCATGCCGTTGTCCTTGGCCCAGCTCACAAAGCCCTTGGTCTTGCCGTCGAGGCCAAAGCCGTCCACAGCGGTCAGCTTGCCGTCTTCCTGGCGCGCGGCCAGGGCCATCGCCAGGCCCAGCTGACGCACCTTGCGGGGCAGGGTGTAGCTGTAGCTGCGGGGCTTGGGCCCGAAGGCCACGCCGCCGCCCACGAAGGTGGGGACGCTGCGGTCGCCGTGACGGGCGTTGCCCGTGCCCTTCTGGGAGAACATCTTCTTGCCCGTGGCGCTGACCTGCGCGCGGGTCTTGGTGCTGGCGGTGCCGCGGCGGCGGCTGGCCAGTTGCCAGGTCACCACGTCGTGCAGCACGCCCTTATTCACTTCCGGCAGTTCGAGGTCGATGGTGCGCCCCCCGTTCTGGCCGATGACGTTGATCTGCGCCATGTCTTACTTGCCTCCCTTGGCAGCCTGACGCAGCACGACGAGGCCACCGTTGGCGCCGGGAATTGCACCCTTGACCAGGATGATGTTCTCTTCGGCGCGAATCTCGACCACTTCGAGGTTCTGCACGGTGATGCGCTCCATGCCCATGTGGCCAGCCATGCGCTTGCCCTTGTACACGCGGCCGGGCGTCTTGCGCTGGCCGATCGAACCGGGGCGGCGGTGCCACTTCTTGGACCCGTGGCTCGCGGGACCACCCTTAAAGTTCCAGCGCTTCATCACGCCCTGGAAGCCCTTGCCCTTGCTGGTGCCGGTGGCGTCGATCTTCTCGCCTTCAGCGAAAATCTCCACGCTCACGGTGTCGCCTTCGGGGGCAAAGCCGCGGAATTCACGCAGGAAGCGCACAGGCGACACGCCGTACTTCTTGAAGTGGCCGGCCTGGGGCTTGGTGACGCTCTTTTCACGCTTGGGGGCGTAGCCGATCTGCACAGCTTCGTAGCCGTCCACAACCGAGGTCTTGCGCTGCACCACAGGGCAGGGACCCGCCAGCACCACCGTCACGGGAATGGCGCGGTCGCCCTTCCAGATCTGGGTCATGCCGATCTTGGTGCCGAGGATGCCCTTCATGCGCGGCCTCCCACCGTCTTGATCTCGATGTCCACACCGGTGGGCAGGTCGAGGGTCATGAGGCTGTCAATCGTCTTCTTGGTGGGGTTCATGATGTCCACCAGACGGTTGTGGGTGCGGATCTCGAAGTGCTCGCGGCTGTCTTTGTTGACAAAGGGGCTACGCAGCACGCAGAAGCGGCGGATGCGGGTGGGAAGGGGCACGGGGCCGCTCACATCGGCGCCGGTGCGGCGCACGGTGTCCACGATCTTGCTGGCGGACTGGTCCAGCGCCTTGTGGTCGAAGCCACGCAGTTTAATGCGGATTTTCGGGGCAACCATGTCTATTACTCCAGAACCTTGGCAACGACGCCGGCGCCGACGGTGCGGCCACCTTCGCGGATGGCGAAGCGCAGACCTTCTTCCATGGCGATGGGCTTGATCAGTTCCACGATGAACGTGATGTTGTCGCCCGGCATCACCATTTCCACGCCTTCGGGCAGTTCCACCACACCGGTCACGTCCGTCGTGCGGAAGTAGAACTGGGGACGGTACCCGCCGAAGAACGCGCTGTGACGCCCGCCTTCGTCCTTGCTCAGCACGTACACGCTGGCTTCGAACTTC
>NZ_WQLB01000080.1 GCF_009755355.1 Deinococcus arboris
TGAGGGTGCCCCAATTGCGGTTCCAGCCGATTTGCAAATCTCAGCGTACCTCAGCCCGCCCGTTCCAGGCGGGCAAATTCGTTTGGGGTCCGGCCACCAAGCGAGGTGTGGGGCCGGACGTCGTTGTAGTCCTGACGCCAGGCTGTGAGGATCAGGCGAGCTTGATCCAGGCTCTGGAACCAGTGGAGATTGAGGCACTCGTCCCGGACCCGACCATTGAAACTCTCGATGTAGGCGTTCTCCACGGGTTTTCCAGGCCGGATGAAGGTGTGCGTGATGCCGCGGTCGTGGGTCCAGAGATCCAGAGCCTTCCCCGCGAACTCCGGGCCGTTGTCGGTGGTGATCGCCTGGGGTGCGCCCCGGAAGCGAACGACCGCCTCGAGGCTGCGGACGACATCATGGCCCGTGATGGAGGTGCCGACGTGCATCACCAGGCACTCCCGCGTGAAGTCGTCCACGACGTTCAGCACACGGAAACGCTGCCCGGAAGCCAGCTGATCAGCCATGAAGTCCAGACTCCACCGCTGATTGGGCGCAGAAACCTGCGGTTTCTGCTGACGCGCTCCCACGCTGAGTTTCTTCCGCTCCTTCTTCCGAACGGCCAGCCCTTCCGCCCGGTAAATCCGGTAGACGCGCTTGTGGTTAACGGTCTCAC
This sequence comes from Deinococcus arboris, assembly GCF_009755355.1. GTDB lineage: Bacteria > Deinococcota > Deinococci > Deinococcales > Deinococcaceae > Deinococcus > Deinococcus betulae. The sequence continues at coordinate 656 of NZ_WQLB01000080.1, forward strand.
CTTCCCGGCCCAGCATCAGGTGAATCCGTCGGTATCCGAAGCGCGGTCGTTCCTGTGCCAGCGTGCGGAGACGCTCGACCAGGCGCCGGTCCTTTTCCCTTTTGGGGCTGTTCCGTCTGTGTGTGGTCCGGGAGAAGCCCAGCACCCGGCAGGCCCGACGTTCACTGACCGTGAACGAGTCTCGCAAGAGGGCCACCATCTGCTTCTTGAGGGGCGTCTGCGCCTGGGACGACGTCCCAGGCGTCACCACTTTCGCCCCACCACCTCTTTGAGCATGGCGTTGTCGAGCGACAGGTCGGCCACCAGCTTCTTAAGACGCTGATTTTCGGCTTCCAGCTGACGGAACTTGCGGGTCTCGTCTTTGGTCATGCCACCGTACTTGGCTTTCCAGCGGTAGATGGTCGTCATCGCGACTCCATGGAGTCGCGTCAGATCGCTGATCGGGGTTCCGGCCTCAAGCTGCCCAAGGATCTCCAAGATCTGCTGTTCTGTGTACCGTTTGCGCTTCATGTGTCTCCCAGTCTGCTGCTCGATTTGCAATCAGGCTGGCACCGGAAACAGGGGCAAGGTCA
>NZ_WQLB01000081.1 GCF_009755355.1 Deinococcus arboris
CGTTCCAGACGGCTCTATTCTGACATCCTGCCCTGCTTCTCCCGCAAGCAGCATCGGGAGTCCTTCGAGGTCTTCCTCGACCTGCTGTTGGATGGTTCTGGCAGACCGCTGCCGGAACGGGCCACCGTCAAGTCCCCCTCGGCCCTCAGCCGCTTTCTCAACCATGCAGGCTGGAACACCCGGCACCTCTGCCGGGTGTTGCGTCAGCACGCCCTAAAGACCGCGCAGGACTGGTGGCGAGCGTCACCCCATCAGCGTCCCCGGCTGGAACTGCTGGTGGACCTGACGAGCTTGGAAAAGACCGGCCAGTTCACTGAACTGGCCGATTGGGTCCACACCTACCACGGCGTCCGGGGGGTCCACCTGGTCGTGCTGTACCTGTGCTGCGGGGAGCTGCGGCTCCCCTGGGCTTTTCAAATCTGGCGAGGGAAGGGCACGGCGTCCCCAGCCCAGCTCGCCCTGAAGTTGTTCCGGACCGTCCCGGCCACGTTACTGAAGGGCAACCGTCGACCCCGTCTGCATGCAGACGGGGGCTTCGAGAGTGCCGAGTTCATTCGGGGTGTCCTCGCCTGTGGCCTAGACATCGTGGTCGGGGTGCGCTGCACTCGGAAACTGGAGGGGGGACGGCAGGTGCGTGACCTGATGGTGCGCGGCAGCCTGGTCAAGCCCACAGGGCTTGACCAGACCATGTGCGTCTCCTGGGTGTGGCTCTACCGGAACAAGGAGCCAGAACAACGGTTCGTGATGTCGAATCTCGACCTGGGCGGCCAGTACCTCGCCCGGGTAGGCAAGCGTCGGTGGCGCATTGAAGCCTTCTTGAAAACGGTCAAGGGACGCTTCGGGCTCGAACGCTTCGCCCAGCACAGCAAACAGGGGGTCATGCGCTGGTGGTGCCTCTCTGGGACGGCTTTCCTGCTCTGTCATCTCCAGAACCTCGATCTGCCCGAGAGGGGAGCAGGCACCTGGCCCGATTGGGGCGAGCTAGCGAGAACCGTCCGGTTCTCGTTCGTCCCCGAAGTGCGTCGTCAAGCACTCCAACTGGAGCTGGACGCGCTCCACGCCTTCCAGCACGCACTTCTCGCCTCTTCAACCTAAACTGCAAGATGTCAGT
>NZ_WQLB01000082.1 GCF_009755355.1 Deinococcus arboris
GTGAGGAGGTTGGGCTGTGTTTCCAGCCAAGCGCAGCGTGCGGCAAGGACCCCGGTGAAGTCGTCGAGCGAATCAAAGGCGCGGTTGGCCACCGTGGCGTCGGTTAAAGCCCAGAGGCGCTCAGCAGGCTGCAGTTGCGGCGAGTACGGGGGCAGGGTGAGGGTTTGAATGCCTGGCGGGTGTCCCTGCCCAGCAGGGACATGGAAGCCAGCTCCGTCTTGGACGACGAGGACGTGATGATCGGTGCCCGCGCCGACACTCTGGGCAAAGGCCGTCATGACAGCGCTGTACGCGTCCTTGTTCAGGACAGGGACCAACCAAAACCGGCTGTGGCCGGTTTCTGGATTGACGAAGGCATACAGGTACAGCCATTCATAGGCCGGCTTCACCGGGCATGTGAAGGGCTGCCCGGTCGGGGCCCACACGGTTCGGCGAATGGGCTTCAAGCCCAGCCGATGTTCGTCTAGGCACCAGAGTGACACCCGAGGATGGAGACGCTCCGCCGTGCGGAGCGTCTCCACTAAGGCTTTGTTTTGAAGGCCACTTGAGCCGCCTCATCGCCCTTCACGTGACGTGGCCGGGGTTGTTGTGGGGAAAAGCCGGCGGCGCGCATGAATTCGTAGGCCCGACCCAGATACACGGTCTTGCCACAGTGCTCCCGTACCCAGGCCTGCACGTCTTTGCCCGACCACACGAGGCCCTGTTCGAAATCCGCGTGCAGTTGCGCCGCGAGGGCCTGTTGTTGTTCTGCATTCAGCAACCGAGGCGCGCCCCGGTTGCCTTGGCGACCATCCCGCAAGCCTGCCAAGCCCTGTGCGCGGTAGCGCCGCAGCAGGTCATACGCCGTGACCCGGTTGTACCGGGTCACCGTCAGGATGTCGCTCAGCGCGCGGCCTTCGGCCAGCAGGGCAAAGAATTGCGCTCGGCGGCGCTCCACGGCGCAGGTGCTCGCCCGATACACCTGCCAGAACTCATCAGCGCGGTGCGCCAGGGGGGCCGTCAAGAGGGACTGTGTGATGCCTCAACTGTAGCTCTTCTATTCGGAGTCCGTAT
>NZ_WQLB01000083.1 GCF_009755355.1 Deinococcus arboris
TATTGACAACGGCGCAAATCCGTCTTGGTATGTTGGGGTATGGCGGAATGGCAGCCGACCCGATATACCCGTACCCAACTCGAAGAGCGTCGACTGGCCGCTGCTGAGTGGCTTCAACAGGGCACGCACTCCCATCGCGAAATTGCTGAGCATTTTGGGGTCTCCGTCGTGACCGTGACCACGTGGAATGCGCGCCTGAAGAAGAGAGGGACCCTTCAGGCGACGATCGCTCCCGGTCGCCAGTCTCGGATGACCCCCGAACAGCACGAGCAGCTGCGCACCCTCCTTCAGGAGGGTGCGCTCGCCCACGGGTTCCCCGACGAGACCTGGACCACTCGGCGAGTGAGTGAGCTGATTGGTCGGCAGTTTGCGATCTGGTATCACCACGATCACGTCCGCAAAATCTTGCACCAGCTGGGCTGGACCCCACAAATGCCGGATGGACGCGCCGCAGAACGCAACGAACTTCGGATTGCCAGCTGGAAAGAACAGATGGCACCTGAGTTGAAAAAAAAAGGTCGCTGAGGGCGCCACACTGATCTACCTAGACGAGGTGGGCTTTGCGTTGAAAGGCGTGCGAAGACGGACGTGGTCGACCAAGGGCGTCACGCCCTTGGTCACGATGCCCGCGAACTGGGACAAACTGTCGACCATAGGTGCGATCACATCGGATGGGCGCTTCTTTCAGAACACCAAGGCAGGCGCGATCAAGCATGGCGATGTTGTCCAGTTTCTTCAACATCTGCTGCGTCATGTGACTGGAGAGATTGTCGTCGTGCTGGACAATGCCGCCATTCACCGAGCCAAAGCCGTACAAGCATTCGTGGCAAGCCACAAACGCTTGTCGCTGGAATATTTGCCGCCATATGCGCCGGAACTCAACCCGATTGAATTGATCTGGGCCTACGTCAAGCGCAATGTCCTGGGCAACTTTTGCGCCCGTACGGTCGGGGTGTTGAAGCAGAAGCTGGTGGGGGCGTGGCAGCGTGTGCGATACGTCGGGCTGCCACGACACCTTCTCAATACGAATCTATACCGCGATCAA
>NZ_WQLB01000084.1 GCF_009755355.1 Deinococcus arboris
GTCGAGGCCGTCCACTGGTGCGCGCCCGCTGTGGCCGTCAGGGCGTAGCTGTAGCGGCTGCCGTCCTCGGCGTTGCTTTCTTCTTCCGTCGGCTCAAACGCCGTGCTCAGCACGATGTTCAGCTTCTTGGTGCCGTTCAGCAGGTCCAGGCTGCCGTTGGCGTTCCACTTGGTGTCGTCCCAGTAGCCCAGGAAGGGGCTGGAATCCAGGTTGCAGCGCACCAGCACGTCACCGCTGCCGGTGGCGGCCGTTGCGTTGGCCGCTTCGTAGTCAAAGGAAATCAGGTCAGCGCCCGTGATTTCGCAGGTGTCGTTGACGCTGACATTCACGGCAACGGTGGCTGGGGCAGGGCTGGCGGCCGTGGCCACGCTCAGCAGCGCGGCACTCAGCAGGAGGGGCAGGGTCTTCAGGCGCATGGGGCTCCTTGGTCAGCTGGTCGCTGGGGTGAGATAAGGCGCGGTGATCCAGCCGCACGGCTGGCGTTCAGCTGGATCACCGCGGGCAGGGATTTAGAACGTGACGTTGATGTCCACGCTGCCGGTGTAGTCGGCGGCGGTGGGGGCGCCCCACTGGCCAGCGGCGGCGGTGGCGGCCAGGGTGTAGACGTACTGGTCGGCGCCAGCGTAGCTGCCGGTGCCGGCGCCCGCGTTGGCGACGCTCGTCAGGGCGTAGGTGGCGTTCAGCGACTTGCTCTTGCTGGCGCTGTTCAGAACCACGGCGCCGGTGGCGGCCGTGTTGACCGTCAGGCTGGTGCCGGCGTTGCAGTACAGGGTCGCGCCGCCGCTCACGGCGCCGCTCGTGCCCACAATGGCGTCGTAGGTGAAGCTGGCCAGCTTCGCAGCAGTCGTGTCAAACATGCAGGAGGACAGCACGTTGGCGTTCACAGTCACCGGGGTGCTGGTTGTGCCGGCAACGGCGGTGGAAGCGACGAGGGCAGCGGACAGAACAGCAGCAACAACTTTCTTCATGAAATCTCCTGAAGCGCCGACTCATCCGAGTAAGACGCCTGTGACACGGCGAC
>NZ_WQLB01000085.1 GCF_009755355.1 Deinococcus arboris
GTGTGCGGCTTGATCGAGCCGGGCTTGGCCAGCACCTGGCCACGCTCCACGTCGTCACGCGCCACGCCACGCAGCAGCACCCCGACGTTGTCGCCGGCCATGCCGCTGTCGAGCAGCTTGCGGTGCATTTCGATGCCGGTCACGGTGGTCTTCTTGGTGTCGCGCAGCCCGATGATCTCGACTTCGTCCTGCACCTTCACGGTCCCGCGTTCCACGCGGCCCGTGGCCACGGTGCCGCGCCCGGTGATGGTGAACACGTCTTCGACGGGCATCAGGAACTGCTTGTCGGTGTCGCGCTCGGGGGTGGGGATGTAGCTGTCCACCGCGTCCAGGAGTTCCCAGATGCGGTCAACCCACTGGTTTTCACCACGGGCGGTCTTGGGGTTGCCCTGCAGGGCTTCGAGGGCCTGCAGCGCGCTGCCCTTGATCACGGGCAGGTCGTCGCCGGGGAACTCGTACTTGCCCAGCAGCTCGCGCACTTCCATTTCGACGAGCTCCAGGAGCTCTTCGTCATCGACCATGTCGACTTTGTTCATGAACACGACGATGTAGGGCACGCCGACCTGACGGGCGAGCAGGATGTGCTCGCGGGTCTGGGGCATGGGGCCGTCGGCGCTGGAGACCACCAGGATGGCGCCGTCCATCTGGGCCGCACCGGTGATCATGTTCTTGACGTAGTCGGCGTGGCCGGGGCAGTCAACGTGGCTGTAGTGGCGGGTGGGGGTGTTGTACTCGACGTGGGCGGTGTTGATGGTGATGCCGCGGGCCTTTTCTTCGGGGGCCTTGTCGATCTGGTCGTAGGCCAGTTTTTCGACGGTGGGGTCCGAGGCGGCGGCGGTGAAGGTGATGGCGGCGGTCAGCGTGGTCTTGCCGTGGTCCACGTGCCCGATGGTCCCCACGTTCACGTGCGGCTTCGTGCGTTCAAACGTTCCTTTTGCCATGT
>NZ_WQLB01000086.1 GCF_009755355.1 Deinococcus arboris
GCTAGAGGGTGCCAAGAACGTTATGCAACAAGGGGCTTCAAGTTGTTGCAGAGCAGAATGCAGGCCGCGAGGACGTGGAAGCCGACCAGGGTGGTGGGCAAGCGTTCCAGGTCACGTCCGAGGCGTCTGAAGCGCGCCAACCAGGCCAGTGAGCGCTCCACGACCCAGCGTTTCGGCAGCAGAATGAACCCCTTGGTCGCTTCGGGTCGTTTGACCACGACCAACTCAACCCCAGCCTGGGTGGCGTCCAAGGCCGCTTGGGTGCCGGTGTAGCCCTGATCGGCGAAGGCGATTTGGACCGTCGCACCTGTGGCTTCCTGCACGTCTAGGCACAGGTCTTTGACCTGTGCCCTGTCTTGCTCATTGGCTGGTGTGGTGAGGACTGCGAGGACGTGCCCCAGGGTGTCGACGGCCAGATGGACTTTGGTGCCCCTCCGCTTCTTCGCGCCGTCAAAGCCGGCACGGTGGCCGCTCTCTGGTGTGCTCTGGAGTGTGCGACTGTCGATGATGATCGCGCTTGGCTCCCCGTTCCGGCTCTTCTCCACACGAGACAGAATCCGCAGATCATGCGCCGCGCTCTGGAAGCACTCCGCGACAAACCAGCGGTGCGCCTGTTGGCGCACCGTCTCCGCCGGTGGGAAGTCATGGGGCAAATACGCCCACTGCGCGCCAGTGCGCGCGACCCAAAGCAGGGCGTTCAGCACGTCTCGAATGGGATATTTCCGTTGCCTCGCGTCTTCGGGACTCAGCAGCAGATACGGGAGCAGAAAGAAATACGTGTCGTCATCGACGTCACTGGGGTACCCTCGGCGTGTCACCGACCCATTCTGCTCGTTGCGAAGTCACGACCGCGAACTTCAAACCTGTTCTTGGCAGCCTCTAG
>NZ_WQLB01000087.1 GCF_009755355.1 Deinococcus arboris
ATTGTGATAGAAGGTATAGAGATATCAGCCTCATCTGCTTCAAGTATAGCTAGGTCGAGTTTTGCTTCATCGCTGAGCACGATCTTGCGTATTTCTACAGCTTGTTCGCCAATTAAGATTCTAAATCTGCTGGGATCCATTACTACATGCTTGGCAGTGGCAAATTTGCCTTTCCCTAAGTAAAAAGCACTACCTCTGCTCGTTACTGTTTCTCCTGAATCGTCGCTTTCAACCTCTACTTGAACAACGGATTGCAAGAAACGCTCTCTAACAGCTCTAAATCCATTCAGGAGCATAGTATAGCCGCCATACTCGGCGATACCTTCTCTATATGATATAGTTGAGTACTCTCCGGGAGTAAAAAGAGTGAGCTGAGTATTTCCCATTTGAATTAAGAGGCCCTCATTGACAAGCCTTTTGCAAACGCCTTCGTACGACAGTGAATCTTTGCTGGGTTCAATTCCCTTTTCCTCTATAAATTCGATAACATTTTTAAATATAAATTTCTGCGGCTTACCATCGATAGTTAGATATTTTATTCTAGGCTGATCCCTTACGGGAACTTCTGTTGAGGGAATAGTTAATCTGGCATTCTGAAGCAAGAAAAATTCCAAGAGAAGATCCACGATCTTTTTATCCTCGATGTTTTGATATACCGTTTGAGACATATATTGATTATGTATTATAAAAATCTCGCATCAAGATGAGAGGGGATGTGGCGGCTGCCTACCTCTCTGTAATCAGGTGTGCCTTCGTATGAACCAACTCCTTCAGCCTGACGGATGGATTCCGGGGCCTTTCCTGCCCCTGACACTGCTGTAGGGGTGAACACGGGAGT
>NZ_WQLB01000088.1 GCF_009755355.1 Deinococcus arboris
GAAAATCGCAGACCTGTGAACTTTATAACATTAAGCTGAAGTGAAGATAACCCCAGTGGGGGCATCCAGGGAGATACCCTCGTAAAGCACAAAAAATGGCGTCAGATACAGAGGTTCTGTTGATGATATGAGGAAGATGACCCGTTGATGTGACTCGCCTAAAGTTAATTTTCTTCCAATGACAAAAGTCTTACTTAATTCTGTCATCACTTGACAACGCGGTCAGATGAACTCTTGTCCGTCAGACTTGTGTGACAAAAAACTTCATGAGCGTTTTTGTATTGCTGTTGCCTAGTGTGGCGCCTGCGACAAATAGGCCTCAAAAATCCACAGACGCCCTGCCAAATCTCGGTCAGGAGTTCCGTCTCCCTACCGGCAAGGCAGTGCTCGATGAGATGGCCGTCATTTCTGGCGTGTCTAGATTTTCCGATCACCTCGACAAGCCTGATGACAGCACCCACGACAACTGGAGCATCTCAAGAATTCCAAGGTGAGCAGATTTTCGGGGATGTGCAGCCGAACAATGCTTCGCAGGGAGAGGCAGGACTGGCCTCGTCCCCCTGCGCCGCTTCACAGAACCATTCGATGAGCGCAGACAGTCAACCCGCCCGCTGAACCGTCCCGCTTGAGCGCAATTTGAGTTGCTGCCCGAACTCTTGGGAGGAACTCAGCACGTAAAGCCGACGTGGAATCTGTCAGGACGGGCGAGGACCAGTCTGCGGGCTTCAAGCAGAGCGTCTCAAACCGTCGCTACGCTTTGCGAGCCGCCTCAACCCTGT
>NZ_WQLB01000089.1 GCF_009755355.1 Deinococcus arboris
GGTCGAGGGCTCAGGGTAATGACGCGTTGTACCGGTGAATGAAGAGCCAGACGACGGTTTCCAGGTGAGACTGACGCCGGCAAAACGACAGCGAACGGCGCACCAGATGCGCCAGACGGGCGCGCAAGGTCGCGTTGAAGCGCTCGATGTGTTGGGTGCCGCCGATCCGGTGCCGGTTCCCGAACACGACACTCTTGTACGCGGCCAAGCGGTCTGTATGACAGACCGCGTCCAGGTACGGTGTGTCGAGGCTGTGCCACAACCCAGAGGCACCCAGGGTGTCACGTGGGCCCAGGAAGCACCCAACGATCCGTCGGGTGTGTCGGTCCATGGCCAGCCAGATCCAGAGGGGTCGCTGGCGGTTTCTCACGAACGTGCATAATTCGTCGCATTCCAGCACCCTCCGCAAGGGTGCTGGAATGCTCAGGCTTTTTTTGCTGGGGACATCGGGTCATCAACGCCGTGTGGGACGCTGCGGCCGAGCTGTTTGAGGTGGAGCCGGAACCAGGAGCGACTGACCCCGGTGACCCGACAGATCCCTCGGTGGGAGATGCGCTCAGTCAACAACCGGTCAACGAGAGCGACGGTCGCCTCTGAAACCCGATGCCAGCTCGGTTTCAGCGTGAACTGGTGACCACAGATGCGGCAGAGATACCGCTGCTTGCCGGTATGGGCGTGACCGTTTTTAACGATGCGGACGGCGCCGCACTGCGGACACTCCAGACCGTTCATACCTTATTGAACACCCGTCATGCTCAGAAATCCA
>NZ_WQLB01000009.1 GCF_009755355.1 Deinococcus arboris
CCACCGGTAAAAAGAGGGAGGCCCCAACGGCCTTTTCGCCTGAGCCTCCGAACCTGAGGGCCTGACCGTAACACTCAAGAGAACTCTCCTGAGCCTGCCTCGGGGAAAGGCCTGGTGAACCTTGGTCAAGCGGCGCCGTCAGACCGAACCGTGAGGGTGGTCGCCCGCCAGAGTTGTCAGTGAGTCGGCATTCTATGCAACTCTCCGGCTGACCACAGAGCTGACAATGAGCGTCAATACGAAGGCACAGCGCGTCCGGCCTTCGTCCCCTCTTGCATCACCCACACTCGTCTGCACGTCCCTCCCCTCTTCCCTACTTTGTTTTTCACTGTACGCGGTACAGTGATGCTGTGACGTGGCTCAAGCCAGTAGACATAGGTGCAGGCGCGCAGGCGACCTTCAACGACTTCGTGCGTGATCTGGAGACCCGCCTGGCGGACCCCACCACCAACCGCGCCGCCCTGACCTGTTCTGTGCTGGCCGAGGCCATGTATGGCCGCTCCTATGCCCAGCTGCTCTCGGACGCCCCGCTGGCCGCCCTGAATCTGGACGCGGGCAACGTCACCTTTGAGGCCGAGTACTACATGGCCACCGATCAGGAGCGCTTTGCCCAGGTCAAGCCCCTGCTGTGGCTCTGGAAGAACCTGGACCTGACCCCACTGGGCCAGAATCCGGTGCTGGGCATTCCGGTGCGGCGCGCGCTGGCCCAGCACATCTTCAGGCGGGTGGGGCGCAACTTCAAATGCTGGCAGAACGTGGAATTCAGCGTGGGCTACAACATGGAAGTAGGCGACGATGTGGTGGTGCACCGCCATGTGCTGCTGGACGACATCGGCGGCATTGAGCTGCACGACGGCGCCTCGGTCAGCGACTACGTGAACATTTACAGCCACACCCACAGCGTGCTGGACGGCCCGGACGTGACCCTGCGCCGAACAGTGATTGGCCGGGGCGCGCGCATCACCTATCACTCCACGGTGCTGGCGGGCAGTGTGGTCAGCGACGACGCCATGCTGGCGACCCACGCCCTGCTGCGAGGCGACATTCCGCCGCACGGCATCGCCATGGGCCTGCCCGCCCGAACCACTCGCCTCAAGCTGCGCCCGCCCACCGAGCCCCACGTGGACGCCCGCACCTGGCCGCGAGAGGGTGCCCGTAAAGCCAACCCCGATTTCCCCGATCCCACCCCCAACCAGACCCGCACACCCGCTCAGGATGATCTGAACGTGCGCGAACCAGTTGGTTAGGAGGGCTGACCTTCCACAGCGGTCTGGCGCCGCCCTGAAGGCGAGATGCACGGACTTTCGGGGCGCATCGGGCCGCCGGTCAAACGCAGCACATTGCGCCCCTGCTTCAAGCGTCAGCCAGCCAGTCCACCGCTCAGAGCGGCTTCTGCATGAGCCTGGCGTGGCTCAGGGATTGAATACAGATTCCGTCTGGTTCGTAGATAAAGCACAGAATCCGTTTTGCTCTCACTCGCACTGCGGCGCAGCTTTTCAAGTCCGCTCGGCGTCCGGCTGTCGCAGGGCCTGCCATGTGCGTTGCCTCTGCACCACAAGCGCAGCGGCTGACGCACGCCCAGCAGTTCGCTGTTGCGGCGCCTCAGCGGCATTGCTCAAGTCCACCTCAATGGCTCCGTGGACACCAACGAGAGGCTTGAAGCCGCCGGGCGCTGGCTGCCCACCCCCTCCATGTCATACGGATTCCGTTTGTTTTGTTGACAAATGGGGAAAACGCCGATTTGCCAACCCCACGTCCGGAACCCGTTGTTCTTCTCGCTCTGCGGCGCAGCTTTACAAGCCCACTCGGATGTCATCGTTGATGCCCACGATTCAACCGGAGTCCGTCTTAGAGGTCCGTTTCCTCCCCAGGCTTCAGCACCCGCACGTCCACGCCGCGCGCCTTGCCTTCCCGTTCAAAGACGGCTGGGTCGCCGGTCAGTGGAGGAAAGGTCCCGTAGTGCATGGGAATGGCCACACGGGGCCGCAGCAACTCCAGGCAGCGCGCGGCTTCCTCAGGGCCCATCGTGTAATGGTCGCCAATCGGCAGCAGGGCGGCGTCCAGGTCCCGGTCACCAATCAGGCGCATATCCGAAAAGAGGCTGGTGTCGCCCGCAAAGTAGACGCGCTGGCCCCCCAATTCAATGACCAAGCCGGTGGGCATGCCGCCATAGGTGCCGTCAGGAAACGAGGAACTGTGCCAGGCGGGGGTCAAGGCAACGCTGCCCCACTCGGCGCGGAAGGTGCCGCCGATATTCATGCCGGTGGCGGCAGTGGCGCCGTGTTTCTGGGCGTATCCCGCAATCTCGGCGGTGGCCACCAGCGGAATGCCCTGGCGGGCAAATGTCAGCGCGTCGCCCCAGTGGTCGCCGTGCGCGTGGCTGATCAGCACCGCGCTGGGCCTAAGCGCCAGAACCTCCTCCACCCCCAGACTGGCCTGAGGGTTGCCGGACAGGAAGGGGTCGAGCAGCAAGCGGTGCTCCTGGGCTTCAAGAAGAAAGGCGCTGTGGCCAAGAAAGTGAATCTTCATAGGAAACCTCCGGGCAGAACAGGGGTATTTCACCTGGGTATGCGGCCCCTTTGCCTTTACCGAGCGTCCATCGTTGGCCGGGGCCGAGGAGCAGCCGGGACGCCCACTGACGTTCAGGCCGTATAGTGGGCGCGCAAACACTGCGCCCTGCCGCCTCTCGTCAAGGAGTGCCTCTCTTTTGCTATCCACGCCATTTGGTCAGGTGAGTGTCCGGGACGCCCTGGACATCCTGCTGGTGGCGTTTCTGGTGTATCAGGGCTATCTGCTGGTGGCCGGCACCCGCGCGGTCAACGTGGTGCGCGGCATTCTGGTCTTTGCCGGCGTGTGGGTGGCGGCGCAGCTCCTGAACCTCACCACCCTCAGCTACCTGCTGGGGCGCGCGGGCACGGTGGGGATTTTCGCCCTGATCGTGCTGTTTCAGCCAGAGCTGCGCGCGGCGCTGGAACGCATCGGCCGCCCCAGGGGCGCGGGCGCCGGGGCCAGCGGCGCTGCCCTTCAGGATCTGGCCCGCGCCATGGAACGCCTGGCCGAGCGCAAGACCGGCGCCCTGATCGCCATCGAGCGGCGCACGCCGCTGGGCGAATACGCCGCCACCGGGGTGGGCCTGGACGCCCTGGTCAGCGTGCCGTTTCTGGAGGCCCTGTTTGCCCGCAACGCGCCCCTGCACGACGGCGGCGTGGTCGTGCAGGGCTCGCGGGTGGTGGCCGCCGGCTGCCTGTTTCCGCTGCAGTCCAGTGACGGCACCTACCGCCGCTACGGCACCCGGCACCGCGCGGCCATCGGCCTCTCTGAACTGACCGACGCCGTGGTGCTCGTCGTCAGTGAGGAACGCGGCAGCATGCGCCTGGCCCTGGGGGGCCGGTTGGGCCCGGACCTGAACGGCACCGAACTGCGCGAGCAGCTGCGCGCCCTGGTGTATGACCGCGTGCCGGACCTGACGCCACCCGGCCCCGCCGCGCCGCAGGAGGTCCGGTGAGCGCGCCGCTGGACCGCTGGCGGCGCTGGCTCAGCCCCCGCTACGCCTGGGCGCGCTTTACCCACAACCTGGGCCCAAAACTGCTGGCGCTGGGCGTCGCGCTGACCCTGTGGTTTCTGGCCACCGCCGACCGCCGCGCCAACGTGGACCAGGGCTTTGACGTGCCGGTCACGGTGCGCGACACCACCGGCAACGGCCAGGAAAAGCGGGCGGTGGGCAGCCTCACGCCGCCCTCGGTGCGCGTGATTCTCTCGGGCCGCCCCGAGCGGCTGCGCGAGCTGGAAGCCCAGAACATTGAGGCCGTGGTGGACGTGACCGGCATTCCGGAAGGCAGTTTCACCCAGCCGGTTACCGTAACCCCACCCACCGGCACGGCCGTGCAGCGCCTGACGCCAACGCGCGTCCAGGGCTTCGTGGACACCCAGGTGCAGCGCACCCTGCCCGTAACCCTCAGCGTGACCTCGCCGCCTGAATCCAGCGTGCCGCGCTACGTGGTCTCGCCCACCGAGGCCAGCGTGACTGGCGCCGGGCAGACCCTGGCCCAGGTCACCCGCATCATCACCAGCCCGGCAGCGCTGGCGGCCGGCGCCGAGCAGGAGGTGCCGCTGGTGGCCCTGAGCAGCGCGGGCCTCCCCGTGACCGGCGTGACGCTGCGCCCCGCCACCGTGACCGTGCGCCGCCTGGACACCGGCGAGCTGCCCGTCAAGACGCTGCCGGTCGTCCTGAACGACCCACCGCCCACCCTGATTGTTACGGCCATCAGCGTGCAGCCCAGCACCGTGCGCGTGGTGGCGGCCCCTGAACTGTTGGGGCGGCTGCGCGAGGTCTCGGGGACCGTGACCTACCGCGTGGGCACCTCCACGGTGCCGGTGCGGCTGTCGGTGCCAGCTGGCGCGCAGGCCCTGGAAGCGGTCAGCGTGCGCCTGACGGTGGCGGCGCGCCCGGTCCTTACCCCCCCCGTTCCCTGAAGCCGCGCCTAGCCCGCCCGGCCCAGAAGGTGACCCGGAAGTCAGCCGACTCACACCTTGAAGGTGTACAGTCTTGGTCATGATGTGGGCAAGCGGCCACAGCCATTCGTGATAGCCCAGCTTCTCGTGCCCAGGCATGCCGTCGCCGCCTGGACCGGCTGGGAGGAGCGCGTGCGCCTGATGGTCAGGCCGCGCCGCTACGAACATGTCCTGCGCGTCGCCGACCTGGCCGCGCAGATTGCCCGCGCCAACGGCCTGGACGACATGCGGGCCTATGCCGCTGGCATCCTGCACGACATCGCCCGCGACCTCCCCGACGCCGAACTGCTGCGCCTGGCCCCCCCCGAATGTGAGATTGACGCCGCGCATCCGCTGGCGCTGCACGGCCGCGCCGCGCGCGTGCTGCTGGAGCGCTGGGGGTATCAGGACCGCGTGGTGCTGGACGCCGTCGAGGACCACACCACCGGGCCGCGCGGCGGCAACCCGGTGTCGGCCTGCGTGTATATCGCCGACGTCTCCGAGCCGGGACGCGGCGTGAACCACGACATCCGCGAGCTGGCGCTGTGCGACCTGGGGGCCGCGCTGGAACGCGCCATCGTCTCGAAAGTCACGTACCTGCAGGGGCGGGGGATTCAGGTGCATCCGCGCACCTTGCAGGCGTATCACGCGCTGCCGTGTGTGGCGCAGGCCGCCGCGTCCCCAGTCCCGCTGCGCCCACAGCCTCCCCTGCCGTTCGAGTCGTGACGCCGGACCCTTCTCTTCCGGTGGCGCCCCCGCCCCGGATTGCCGGGCTGCGCGCCCTGCAGGCATTTGGCCTGAGCCTGGCCAGCCTGTGCCTGGGGGCCTTTGCCCTGCTCAGCGGGGCCGGGCCCGTCAGCGCGGCGGCGGCGGCGGCCGGGCAGGCCCCGCAGTTCACGGTGCTGGTGGCCGGGCGCGACATCGTGTACTGCTACTACCAGCAGCCGTGCAAGGACCAGGAGCAGCGCACAGGCCTGGTGCAGCCGCCCAACACCGACACCCTGATGCTGGTCAAGGTGGACAGTGCGGGCGTGCGGGTGCTGAATATTCCACGCGACACCAACGTGGGCCCTTATGACCCCTGGCGGTCCGTGGGCGCCCAGAAGGTGAACAGCCAGTATCACACCGGCGGCCCCGAGGCCCTGACCCGCGCGGTCGAGACGATTACCGGCGAGCGGGTGGATTCCTACGTGATTGTGCGCACCGACTACGTGGCGCGCGTGATTGACGCGCTGGGCGGCCTGGACGTCACCGTCCCCGAGGGCGGCATCGAGTGGGTGGACCGGGCGGCGGGCGTGGACCTGCGGCTGGCCCCTGGCCCCCACCACCTGAGCGGCGACCAGGGCGTGCTGTTCTTGCGGGTGCGCAAGGGCTTTGGCGACGATTACGGCCGCATTGACCACCAGAAACAGGCGCTGACCCAGCTGGCCGGGCGGCTGCGGTCAGCGCAGGGGCTGGCAGCGCTGCCCACCATTCTGGGCGGCATTGGCAACGGCGTGGAAACCAACGCCGACCCGGCGCTGCTCTCGGCGCTGCGGCCCCACCTGGGGCAGATGAAACTGAGTTTTGCCACCCTGCCCACCGACGAGATTCCCGGCACCTTCAATCTGGCGGTCAACCGCGAGCGGCTGGCGGGGCTGTGGTCGGCCGCCGGCACGTCGTCGGCCCCAGCTCCCCAGGCGAAGGTGCAGGTGGTGGACGCCAGCGGCGCGGCCCTGGGTCTCCCGCTGGCGGCGGCGCTGCGCGCGCTAGGCTACCCCGAGGTCGAGGTCAGCGTAGCCCCTGAGAGCCGCGAGGCCAGTCAGGTGTTCACGCAGCTGGCCCTGACCGACGCCAACCTGCTGGCCGAGGCCCTGCATCTGCCGCGCCTTCAGGGCGAGCGCTTTGCCGTAGGCGCCGACGAGGTGGGCATCTTCCTGGGCCAGGACGCCCAGGGAACGCTGGCCGCCCTCCGTGGGCTTACGCCGCCCCGCCCCGCCAGCCCCTGAACGCCGCCTCATCACTGAACCCTCAAGGCACCTGCCCCAGCCAGCCCTGTAGACTGCACCGATATGGCGCCGGGAGACCCCGCGTCTTCCCCGAGCTGCCAACGACCCGGCGGCCACAGGCTTCAGCCCACGCCCCTGGCTTCCCGCGCGGCCGTTTGCTGACCGTCCCGTTCCCCCTCTTTCCCGGAGACCCCATGACCCCAGACCCCACCACCCACACCCAACTGCGCGCCATCGTGGACGCGGCCCGCGAGCGCCGCGCCGAGGACGTGCTGGTCCTCGACCTGACCGAAGTCAGCAGCACCCTCGAATACTTTGTTATCTGCACCGCCACAGCGGGCCTGCAGCTGAACGCCGTTCAGGAAAACATCCGCGAGAAGGCGCAGGCGGCGGGCCTGCCGCGTCCCAGTGTCGAGGGCCCCAGCGAGCGCTGGCTGCTGCTGGCCTTTGGGGGCAGCATCGTCGTGCATATCATGACCAAAGACGCCCGCGAGTATTACGACCTTGAGGGCCTGTGGAGCGACGCCCACGTATTGGACTTCCCCGAAGTTCAGGCGTAAGCGCCTGCACAGAGGCCGCCCCGGACCAGCGTGGTCGGAGGCGGCCTTCTGGTTGTCAAATGGGAGCCCTCTGGGCCGCCCACAGACACGAAACACACTGGAATCAGGCGGTTTCTGGCTGCTCAGCAGCTTTCCAGGTCTGCTTGACTTGACTCGTGTCTGACAACGGTCAAGCCAGAGGCCCTCTCAGGAAGCGGCCACGGTCAACGTCGCCAGATGGGCACCACAGGCCAGCACCTCCACACTGACCCCGCCTCCTGTGCGCCGCAGCGAGGTCAGGGCCGTGTTGTCATGCAGGCCGCGCCGGGTGGACCACGCCTCCTCAAAGTTCCAGCCCAGCAGGTCGCACAGCAGGGCCGTGATCACCACGCCGTGCGTCACGACAACCGCGTGATCGGTCTCGGTCAGGGCCACGCGGTCCAGAAAGGTGCGGGCGCGCCCGGTCACGGCTTCCAGACTTTCACCCTGCGGCGCCGCCACCAGCGGCCAGGCCCGGAACCGTGCCGGGTCCAGGGCGTCCAGTTCACTCAGGGTGCGTCCCTCCCAGGTCCCAATGTTGATTTCGCGCAGCGCGGGGCTGGTCTGCACCGGCAGCCCGAGTTGCTTGCCCAGCGGCGCCGCCGTCTGCCGGGTGCGGCTCAGGTCGCTGGCATACAGGTGGGTGGGCCGCACGACATGCGCCGCCAGCCGCGCAGCGAGCGCCTGCGCCTGGGCGTGGCCCTGCTCGTCCAAGGCCACATCGGTCCAGCCCTGAAAGCGGCCCGCCGCGTTGTGCGCGGTGCGGCCATGCCTGACCAGGGTCAGCAGGCCCGTCATCTGAACCTGCCACGGCAAAACGGCGTCATCCTGGCAGGGTAACGCAGGAGCCCTGAAGCGTCGCCCGAATATGCGCCTTGCCGGGCCTGGGGGCGGACTTCGCCAACCCACCAGTCTTCTGGTCCCAGGGCGGTTCCAGGGGCGGCGCCCAGAGCAGCATCCAGCACTACCCTGAGTCTCATCCCCCAAAGGCGCTGGGCGAACAAACTTGTCAAGCGGCGGAGCCGTGTGAGGCTCTACCGAGACAACGAGAAACCACTCTGGGACGAGCAGAGGCCGTGATCGCAAGCAATTGCGGCAAAAGTGAAATGGAAGGACTGTTTGCCCCACGGTGGACTGGGCAGCTGCCCTCAGCCCTCAGCCTGCGCGGCCTGTCCGATGCCCAGAGGCAATTCGCGGGCCACGCGCTCCAGGGTTCGCCCCGCCGCCGCCCGCACCATCTTTTCAAAGGCGGCGCCGCCCCAGCCCTGGGCGTCTGGCGTGGCCAGGTGGGCGCAAAACTGAAAGGCAAAGTGCAGTTCATCACCTGCCCACCGGGCCTGCCCCGCCACTTCGACCCAGGCGCGTTCGCCGTTTACCGCCTGGGGACGTAACTCGGCCCCGTCCGGGGTGGCCTGCACCACACTGCAAAACGGCAGGTCCACGTCCCCCAGCCCTGGCAGCGGCACCAGCAATTCGCCCCGCACCATCGCGCCCTCTGTCCGCAGATCCCGCAAGAAGCGCACCCGGCTCAAGGCGCGGGCTGGGGCCTGCACAAAGGCCAGGGCCGCGTCCGGCGCGCCGGACCAGGGCACGGTAAAGGTCTGGGCCGCCTCGACCTTCAAGGCGCTGCCGTCCCTACTCGACCCATTCGATGACCACGCGGTTTTCATTCAGGGCAGCTTGCAGTTCGGCGTCGCCGGCGCTGCGCAGCCGGGGCAGGTGGGCAAAGCGCGGCGTGGCCGAGGCGAAGCCCAGCCGCACCACCACGTCGTCACTGGCCTCGTCCTTGCCCATACGCCAGACCAGCTGGCCACCCAGCGCCTCCAGCGCCCGGACCAGTTCGGGTGGGGCCGGGAGAGCAGCGTCACCAGCGTCTTCGCCGGGCAGGTCTGCGGTCATGGGGGCATTGTACGCGCCGCGCAGGGTGGAGAATGGAGCGCATGACGGCCAACCCCTCCCCTAACACCAGCTGGCGCGCCCTGGAAACCCGCGTGGGCCTGGACCAGTTGCCCGCCTTTCACCGCGCCTTTTTGACCTGGCGGGGCGTCGAGAGCGCCCAGGAGATGCCGCTGCGCCGCGTGCAGCAGCGGGTCGAGGCCGAACTTAACCGGCTGGTCCAGGCGGGTCAGGCCACCCGTGAGGACGACGACTGGCAGCTGGCCGCCGGTGCCCTGGGCGGCTTTGAGGCCGCTGCCCAGTACCTTGACCCGGATATCCTGGGGCAGTGACGGTGGTTTCATGAGTCTGCGAATTCTGGGGGGCCACGCTAAGGGCCGGGCGCTTCAGGTGCCGGACAGTGCCCGGCCCAGCGGCGCGCGGGTGCGCAAAAGCCTGTTTGACCTGCTGGCGGCCCGCGCGCCCTCAGGCACCTTTCTGGACCTGCACGGAGGCAGCGGCGCCATCGGCCTGGAAGCGGCCAGCCGGGGCTACGCGGTGACCCTGGTGGAAAAGGACGCGCGCGCGGTGAGGGCGCTGGAAACCAACGCGCGAGCGCTGGACCTCCGGGCCCGCATCCTGCGTGGGGACGCCGAAGCCCTGTTGCCGCGCCTGGGCCAGTTTGACGTGGTGTTCAGTGACCCGCCCTACGAGGCCAATATTCCGGCCCTGACGCAGAAACTGCTGGGCAGCGGCGTGGTAGGGCCAGGCGGCCTGCTGATCTGCCAGCACCCGGACCGCACCCAGCTGCCGCCCCATGAAGGCTACAGCCACGAGGTCCGGGAATACGGCAGCAACAGCCTGACGCTCTACTGGCGCGCGGCCCCTGAGGCCCTCTCACCGGAGGGCACTGGCCCTGAATCCCCTAACCCCACAGCCGACTTGAGCTGAGCGGGCGAGGCCGCTAAGGTAACGGGGCCATGAACGCCGTCTTTCCCGGCTCCTTTGACCCGATTACCAGTGGACATATGGACGTGCTGACCCGCGCCGCCAAGATGTTCGAGCAGGTGACCGTCACCGTGATGCACAACGCCCGCAAGCAGGGCCGCCACCTGTTTACCCTGGACGAGCGGCTGGACATCCTGCGTGAAGCCACCGCACACCTGCCCAACGTCAGCGTAGACACCTTTGGCGGCCTGCTGGTGGATTACATGGCGCAGCAGCAGCAGGGCATCATCATTCGGGGGCTGCGGGCGGTGTCGGACTATGAATACGAGTTGCAAATCGCCCACCTGAACCGCCAGATTGGCGACACCGAAACCGTGTTCATCATGGCGGCGACCCGCTGGAGCTTTGTCAGCTCCTCGATGGTGCGCGAAATTGCCAGTTACGGCGGCGACATCAGTGAGATGGTGCCGCGCGCCAGCGCCGCCGCCCTGCGCCGCAAACACGACGACGTGTACGCCGAGCGAGAAGCGGCCCTGGCCGCCGCCCGGCGCCCTTCCTGAAGACAGCAGCTCAGGCCTACCCTGTGCAACTTTAAGGTAAAGACCGCCGTAAGACCCCTCTCCTTACCCTGAGGGCGTGTCCACTCCTGACCCACGGCCGGACCTGCCCCCGCAGGGCGCCCCGCTGGACCCGGTGCCCAGCAGGGCCGCCGCGCGGCTGCGCGACCTGCTGCAATTGGCCGAGCCTCTGGTGGTGTCGGACGCCGAGCAGGCCGAGGCGGCCCTGCGTGAGGCCCAGAAGCTGGCGGGCGCACTGGGCGACGCCCGCAGCGAGGCCCTGGCCTTAACACTGCTGGGAGCCACCTTTTTCTTCCGCTCTCAGTACCCGACGGCGCTTCAGGTGCTGGGGCAGGCGCAGGCCGCCGCCACCCGCGCGCAGGATGACCGCGTCACCGCCCGCGTTCTGAACAACCTGGGCAACTGCGAGGTGGCGCTGGGCAACTACGGCGAGGGCATGGAGTACTACCAGCAAAGCCTCCGCCTGGCCCAGGCCTGCGGCGACGAGGACGGCCGCACCCGCGCCCTGAGCAACGTGGGTCTGATTCACCTGGAACTGGGAGAACACGAACTGGCACTGGAAGTCTTTCAGGAAGTCCTGGCGCTGGCCGAAGAGGCCCAGGACGCGCTGTCTCAGTCCTCCTCGACCATCAACCTCGTCCTGTCCTACTACCATGTGGGCCGCTACGCCGACGCGCTGACGCTGGGCGCCGCCCACCTGCCCGTCGTGCGCGCGCTGGGTGTCCGGCAGCATGAGGTGGTGCTGCGCGCCTGGCTGCTGCCCTGCCTGATTCAGACTGGCCAGGCCGGCGACGCCGCGCGCCAGGCCGAGGACCTGCTGCCCCTGGCCCAGGCGGTGGATGACCGGGAATATGTGGCGTATATCCGGGCCTTTTATGGGCAGGCCCTGACGCAGCTGGGGCGGCTGGACGCGGCGCAGGAGCAGTTGCTGCTGGCCCTGGCCGAGGCCCAGCAGCACGGCGCCCGGCTCTCGGAGCGCACGGTGTTGCAGCACCTGAGCGAGTTGCACGCCGCGCGGGGCGAATGGCAGCAGGCCTACGAGCGCCTGCAAGCCTACGAGGCGCTGAACCGGACGCTGCACGCTGAGGCGGTGGCGCGCAAGGCGCAGGTGATGGGCGCGCAAATGCAGGTGGAGATTCTGCGCCGCGAGGCCGACGCCGAACGCCGCCGCAGCGCTGAATTGACTCAGGCCAACACCGCACTTCAGGCAGCGCAGGAGGCGCTGTCGTACCGGGCCACCCACGACGCCCTGACGGGACTGGCCAACCGCGCTCATTTTCAGGCCGAGCTGGAGCGCGCCGTGCAGGCGGCCAGCCCCGCGCCGTTTGGCGTGCTGTTTATTGACCTTGACCGCTTCAAGCAGGTCAATGACACCCTGGGGCACGAGGTCGGAGATGAGCTGCTCAAGGCCGTCGCTGGGCAGCTCCGGGGGGCAGTGCGCTCGGGTGACCTGGTGGCGCGGATGGGCGGCGACGAATTTACCATCCTGCTGCGGAGCCTCCGCGAGCCGCGCGACGCCGAGCGGGTGGCGCACAAGATTCTGAACGCCCTGGCCCAGCCGCTTCTGGTCTGCGGGCACACCCTGCAGGTCACGGGGTCTATCGGGGTGGCGGTGGCGCCGCGCGACGGTCAGGATGTGGGCACCCTGCAAAAACACGCCGATCTGGCCATGTACCGCGCCAAGCAGGGTGGCAAGAACGGGGTGCGCACCTTCCAGCCTGGCCCCGACGAGGCGTTCCCACAGCCGCCCGGCCATCTGGAGGTGGAACGCGACCTGCGCGGCGCCCTGGTGCGCGGCGAGTTCGTGCTGCACTACCAGGGCCAGTACGATGTCCGCACCCAGGCGCTGACCGGCTTTGAGGCCCTGCTGCGCTGGCAGCACCCCACCCAGGGCCTGCTGCCGCCGGGCGAGTTTCTCGGGATCGCCGAGGACAGCCAGCTGATTTTGCCGGTCGGGGCCTGGGTGCTGCGCGAAGCCTGCGGGCAGGCGGCGGCCTGGCAAACCCGCGCCCCTGGCCTGACCATCAGCGTCAATGTCAGTGCCCTGCAGTTCGAGCAGCCAGGGTTCCTGACCACCGTGCAGCAGGCCCTGGAAGCTTCCGGGCTGGCACCGCAGCACCTGATTCTGGAGCTGACTGAGCAGGCCGCCGCCCGCCACCCGGAAGCGACCGCGCAGCAACTGGCCCGTCTGCGCGGCCTGGGGGTGCAGATTGCGCTGGACGACTTCGGCACCGGCCAGAGCAGCCTGAGCCTGCTGCACCAGCTGCCTATTGACCTCCTGAAGATTGACCGCTCGTTTCTGCAGGCGGCGCCCGACCCCGAGGCCAACCGGGTCTTTATCGGCGTGATGATTACCCTGGCCCACGGCCTGAACCTGCTGGTCACGGCCGAGGGCGTCGAAACCTCGCAGCAGCGGGCCCTGCTGGGCGAACTGGGCTGCGACAGCATGCAGGGGTTTTTGCTCACGCGCCCACTGCCCGCCGCCGAAGCTGAGGGGCTGCTGATGCCCCCGGCGGCCAGTGCCCCACCAGCCTCTCTGAACTGAACAGAAGGGCCGTGGTGAGCAGAGCAGTTCTGCTCAGCGGGCGGCCCTTCGGACCTGCCAGCGGCGACGGCGGCTTGGTTGTTCAACTTCTTGAACGACGTTGCCGGACGCAGCTGCCCGGAGGCGACCCGTTGCCTCCGCAGCGACCAGAACCCCAAACGAGAAGGAGGCTGAAAGCATTACGCTCCCAGCCTCCTCTATTGCCCGGTTCAGCCCTGCGCGGCGGCCTTCAGCGCCTCTGCTTTGTGGGTGCCTTCCCAGGGAAACTCGGGGCGGCCAAAGTGGCCGTAAGCCGCCGTCTGCGCGTAGATGGGACGGCGCAGGTCCAGCTCGGCAATGATGGCCTGGGGGCGGGCGTCAAAGTGCCTCCCCACCAGTTCGGCCAGGCGCTCGTCGCTCACGGTGCCGGTGCCGTAGGTGTCCACCCGCAAGCTGACCGGATGCGCGCGGCCAATCGCGTAGGCGACTTCCACCAGCGCCCGGCGCGCCAGCCCCGCCGCCACAATGTTCTTGGCGATAAAGCGGGCGTAGTAGGCGGCGCTGCGGTCCACCTTGGTGGGGTCCTTGCCAGAAAAGGCGCCGCCGCCGTGCGGCACGGCCCCGCCGTAGGTGTCCACGATAATCTTGCGCCCGGTCAGGCCGGTGTCGCCGTGCGGCCCGCCAATCACGAAGCGCCCCGACGGATTGATGAAGTATTTGGTGTCCCTGGTCAGCAACTCGGCGGGAATGACGGCCCCGATGACATGCTCAAGCATGTCGGCGCGAATCTGCTCCTGGGTCACGTCCTCGCTGTGCTGGGTGCTGATGACCACGGTGTCCACCAGGGTCAGGCCCGCCTCGTGCGGCTCGCCGTCACGCACCACGGTTACCTGCGCCTTGGCGTCGGGGCGCAGGTACGGCAGGGTGCCCGCTTTGCGCAGTTCGGCCAGGCGCCGCGTCAGGCGGTGGGCCAGCGAGACCGGCAGCGGCATCAGCTCCGGGGTCTCGTCGGTGGCGTAGCCAAACATCAGGCCCTGGTCACCGGCCCCCACCTCGGAGTGGGCGTTCTCGGGGCGGGCGCGCTCGTCGCCGGTCATGCCGCGCCACTCTTCACTGTGGTTCACGCCGCCCGCAATCTCGGGACTCTGCTCGTGCAGGCTGACCAGCACCGCGCTGTATTCGGCGTCAAAGCCGTAGTTGGCGCGGGTGTAGCCCACTTTCATCACGGCGTCGCGCACGGTTTTTTGCACGTCCACCCGCGCGTGCTTGGCCGTCACTTCGCCCGCCACCACGGCCATGCCGGTGGTCAGCAGGGTTTCGACGGCCACGCGGCTGCCGGGTTCCTGGCGCAGAAACTCGTCGAGAATGCTGTCCGAGATGAAGTCGGCCAGCTTGTCGGGGTGCCCTTCGGATACCGATTCCGAGGTGTAGTACTTCCGCATAGTTGCTCCTTGCGCGTGGGAGGGCGTCTCACAGAACCACCTGGAGAGGGATGTCGCTGCGGTTCCCATACGGCCGGGCCCAGACTCTCTGCGTTCCGGCGACCGGCCTGTGCAGCGTAACCCACCGTTCCGGGGCGCGGAAAGGACAGCCGCCCGCCCCTGTCCAGTCCGGCTGACCCGCGCGCCTGACATCCGCCTGACGTGGCCAGTCAGAATGAAAGGCAATGAGCCACGTCGTTGTCATCGAGGACGAGGGAACGGTACGCGACGTTCTGCGCTTTCACCTGGAGCGGGCCGGGCTGCGCGTCACGGCCCTGGACTCGGTGGCCGGGGCCCTGGCCGCCCTGCCGGAAGCCGACGCCCTGGTGCTGGACTGGATGCTGCCCGGCGAAAGCGGCCTGAGTTTCTTGCGGCGGGTGCGCGCCGACGCCGAACTGCGCCGCCTGCCGGTGCTGATGCTGACCGCCCGCGCCGCCGAGGCCGAGCGGGTCGAGGGCCTGGAATCAGGGGCCGACGACTACCTGACCAAGCCCTTTTCAGCGGCCGAACTGGTGGCCCGGGTACGCGCGTTGCTGCGGCGCAGTCAGCCAGACGTGCCGCCCCTGATGACCAACGGGCCGCTGAGCGTGGACATGAGCGCCGCCGAGGCGCGTCTGGGCGGCCAGCGCCTGAACCTCACGCGGCGCGAATTTGACCTGCTGGCCTTTTTTACCCAGCATGTGGGCCGGGTCTACGCGCGCACTGAGCTGCTGGACCGGGTGTGGGGCGCGGACTTTCTGGGCGGGGAGCGCACGGTGGACCAGCACGTCACGCAGCTGCGCGCCCACCTGAACGATGACCCCGGCAAACCCGGCTTTCTGGAAACCGTGCGCGGCAAGGGCTACCGCATGCGCCCCTGGACGGAAACCCCGTGACGGGCGCAGAGGGCCTGGCCGCCGAGCCCGTCACAGACCGCTGGATTGACGCCCTGCCCCAGGCGGTGCTGCTGACCCAGGGCGGGCAGGTTACGCGGGTGAACGCCGCCGCCTCGCGGCTGTGGGGGCTGTCCCAGGACCGGGCCCAGGGACGTCCGGTGCTGGAGGTCGTGCGGCGCCACACCCTGGAAACGCTGCTCGAACGCGGCGGCGAGCTGGAACTGGAGGTCTCGGGGCGCACCCTGCGCTGCCAGGCCACCCGCGACGGCAGCAGCGGCGCCCTGATTGTGGAGGACGTGACCGACCACCGCCGCCGCGAGGCCGAACTGCGCGAGGCCACCGCCGTCCTGTCGCACGAATTCCGTACGCCCGTGGCGGCGCTGCGCGGGGTGCTCGAAGCCCTGGAATACGACATGCCGCGCGACCTCTCACAAAATTTTGTGCGCCAGGGGCTGCAAGAAACCGAGCGGCTGGCCCGGCTGGTCGAGGACCTGGCGGTGGGGTTCCGGCCCACGCGCGCCAGGACCCTGCCCCTGAGCGAGGCGTTTGCCCGCGCCGAGCGGCTGCTGTCGGCAGAACTGACTGCCCGGCGCGCCGCCGTGACCTTTGGTCAGGACTTTCTGGTGCGCGCCGACCCCGACAAGCTGCTTCAGGTGCTCCTCAACCTCGTGGAAAACGCCCTGAAGTACGGCCCGGCCGGTCAGCCGCTGCAGGTGCTGACTGCCGAGCGGGGCACCTGGATCGAGGTGAGCGTGCTAGACGGCGGCCCGCCTATCGCCGACACCGAGAGCCTGTTCGGGGCCCACACCCGCGGCCCGTCGGCCACTGGCCAGGGCAGTGGCATGGGCCTGTACATCGTGCGCTCGATTGTGCACGGCTGGGGCGGGCAGGCCTGGGCCGAACGCCAGGGCAGCCAGAACGCCTTTTGCTTCACGCTGCCGGGCGTGGGGGGCCTGTAAGCCGGTAGGCCCCCGGCTGACATCCCCCTGACACCTGCCCCGCTGCCGGGTGCTAGGGTCGCTCTCATCAGGGGTCAGACGGACTCCACCGTTTTTGCACACGCTTTAACCGGAGTCCGTCTCAAAGCACCCTCCTTCCGTCCCCTTGGCCCCTTGTCCGGCACCCCACCCGAGTCTCTGCCCCCACCTCCCCGAGGAGTTCCCGATGCGCGAAGCCCTGGAAAACGATTTACGTGCCGTTCTGAACGGCGCCCTCAATATGCTGGGCACCGTCGAGCAGATGCTGCCGGTGGCCGGCGACGTGCTGCTGCGCGAGCAGGTCGAGCGCCTAGGCGAGGTTAAGGCCCTGGACCGCGAGGTGGACGCCCAGGAAGCGCAAATTGAGGCCGAGTGCCTGCGGATTATCGCGCTGCACCAGCCGGTGGCCCGCGACCTGCGCATGGTGGCCCTGATTCTCAAGAGCCTCAGCGACATTGAGCGTATGGGCGACTACGTGGTGCATGTGGCCGAGGACGGCGCCGAGCTGGCCCAGGCCCCGGCCCTCAAGCGCTACGTGAACCTTTCGCGGATGCTGGACCGCCTGGGTGAAATGAGCCAGAACCTGCGCACCGCCATCGCCGACCGCGACGTGAGCCGCGCCGAGGCGACCGTGCAGATGGACGACGAGGTGGACGACCTCTACGAGCAGATTCAGCGCGAACTGGTCACCTACATGCTTGAAGACCCCCGCAACATCAGCAAGGCCCTGATGCTGATGCGTGTGGGCCGCAGCCTGGAGCGGGTGGGCGACCATATGGAAAATATCGCCGAGCGCGTGCGCTACTGGGTGACTGGCCAGCGCGAAGGGTAAGACTCGATGTGAAGACTTCTGGCCTGTTTCCGGCCAGAGAGAGGCAAAGGGAATGTCGGGCCGTTGAGCTGGCAACGCGCCGGAGGCAGCGAACATCCGCTCTCCTTTTCTCTTCCAGAATGGGACGGAATTCGGAGATGAGCCCAGCTGACGGGGCGGCTGCCAGGCTTGAGCGGCGGCCCCTCCCCCATCCTCTACACTTTGCCCTGATGAGCGAACAGGCGCCGGACGTACTTGTGATTGTGGGGGGCAGCGTGGCCGCCGTAAAGGCCCCAGCGGTCCTGCGCAGGCTGCGTGAGCGGGGCGCCCACGTCCGCGTGATCGCCACGCGCGCCGCCCTGAGCTTTACTACCGAGCTGGCCCTCAGCACCGCTGCTGCGGGCCTGGTGGGCACGGATGAGCACTGGTTCGAGGCCCGCCCGGACGCCCTGCACCTGCACAGCGCGAAGGTGGACGCCGCTGTGGTGGTGGGCGCCACCGCCGACCTGCTGGCCGGCGCCGCCCACGGTCACGCGGGCAGCCTGGCGCTGGCGACCCTGCTGAGCGTGCGCGCGCCCGTGTTGTGGGTGCCCGCCATGAATGAGGCCATGTGGACCCACCCGGCAGTGCAGGCCAACGCCGCGCAGCTGCGCGGCTGGGGCCACGCCTTCCTGGGGCCAGCCATGGGCGCGTTCGGCACCCAGGGCGAGGGGTCGGGCCTGGGCCGCATGAGCGAACCGGAGGACATTGCCAGGGCCGTGCTGGCGCTGCTGCCCAGGACAGGCATCGCTCAGCCCGGAGGCGTGACGCCCCCCTCCCCTGCCCTCTGCGACCTCGCAGGCCGCCAGGTGGTGGTCTCCGCCGGTCCTACGCGCGAGTACCTGGACCCGGTGCGCTTTATCAGCAACCCCAGCAGCGGCAAGATGGGCTTTGCTGTGGCTGAGGCCGCGCGGGACCGGGGCGCCCAGGTGACCCTGGTGACCGGGCCGGTCAACCTCCCTGACCCAGCAGGGCTGAAGGTGGTGCGGATTGAGTCGGCGCTGGAATTGCGGGACGCCGTGGTCGCGGCCGCCCAGACCGCCGACCTCGTGGTGATGACGGCCGCCGTGGCCGATTACCGGGCCGCCGCCCCCAGCGGCGAAAAACAGGCGAAAGTTGCCGGCGACGTGACCATCCACCTGACCCCCAACCCCGACATCCTGGCCGAGTTGGGGCGGGACAAGGGGCGCCGGGTGCTGGTGGGCTTTGCCATGGAAACGCACGCCGGGGTGGAACGGGCCGCCGGCAAGGCGCAGCGCAAGAACGCCGACTTTATCCTGCTGAATTACCCCACGCGCGAGGGGACGGCGTTTGGCGGCGACAACAATCAGGTGACCCTGGTGCGGCCAGACGGCCGCCACGAGGACTGGCCCCGCCTCAGCAAGCGCGAGGTGGCCGAGCAGCTCCTGACCGAGGCCGTTCGGCTGCTGCCCCCCACCCCATAGGCCCCGATTGCATAATGGGATGAATATTCATAGCATGTGAGGAATGGCAGGCGCGCTCAGCAAGGAACAACGGCAAAAACGCATTCAGGACATCATCGCCCGCGAGAGCGTCAGCACCCAGGGCGATCTGGTCGAGCGCCTGCGCGCCGAGGGCATCCGGGTCACGCAGGCCACCGTCAGCCGCGATATCAACGAGCTGCGCCTGGTGCGCCTGCCGGTGGGCAAAGGCCGCCACCGTTACGCCCTGGCCCAGACCGCCGGCCACACGGGCGCCGAGGAAGAACTGGCCCGCCTCTTTCAGAACTTCGTGCATGACGTGGACCGGGGCGAGAACATGCTGGTTATCCGCACTGCCGAAGGCCACGCCAGCGGGGTGGCCCTGCTGCTGGACCGCGTGCGCCGCGACGATATCGTGGGCACCATTGCCGGTGAGGACACCATTTTTGTGGTGGCCCGCACCACCACAGACGCTGAGAACATCATGGAAGAGTTCCACGCGCTGATGCTGGGGTAAGGAGGGTGTGGGACGTGGGGTGTTGGCCGTAGGACAGATCAGGAAGTTTGCCTTACCCACAGCCTACGTCCCACACCCCTTACGGTACGTCGTCCTCGTCCAGCACCGGCACATTGCCAATCGGCAACTGCACATGCGCGGTGGTGCCCTGGCCGGATTCGCTTTCTAGCCAGATGCGCCCGCCGTGGGCGTCCACGATGCCGCGCGCAATGCTCAGGCCCAGGCCCGCGCCCCCCTGGTCGCGGCTGCGGCTGTCTTCCAAGCGGTAAAAACGGTCAAACAGGCGCTCCAGCTGATCGGCGGGAATGCCAGGCCCATTGTCCTGCACACTCAGGCGCACCTCGCCCGCCACCTGCGCGCTACGCAGAGTAATCGTCTGGGCGCCGGCTTTCAGGGCGTTGCTGACCAGGTTAATCATGACCTGTTTGAGGCGGTCGGGGTCACCCTCGAAAGTCACGTCCTCGCCCACGGCCGTCAGGGTGGTCTGCTGGGCCTGGGCCAGCGGCGCCAGTTCGCGCGTGATGTCCGAGAGAAACAGGGCGGCCAGGATCGGCTGACGGCTGAGCACCAGCGCGCCGCTGTCCGAACGGGCCAGTTGCAGCAGGCTGGCAATCAGGTTGGTCAGCCGCGCCGATTCGCTCTGAATGATGCGCAGGCTCTCGGCCTGCTGCCCTGTGGGGTTGGTGCGCCGCAGCAGATACCCGGCGTGGCCGCTGATGGCCGTCACGGGCGTACGCAGCTCGTGGCTGGCGTCACTGGTAAAGCGGCGCTGCGCCTCGAAGCTGCCTTCCAGGCGGCCCAGCATGGCGTTCAGGGCGCGGGCCAGCGACTCGACCTCATCGCCTGTCGTGGGCACTGGCACCCGGTCAGTCAGGTTCTGACCGCCAATGCGCTCGGCGGCGCGCTGGACCCGGCGCAGAGGTTGAAGCGCCTGCCCCGCCAGGGCGTAGGCGCCCGTGCCTGCCGTGACCAGACCGACACCAAACAGCAGCAGCATGACGTTTTTCAGCTGGTCCAGCAGGTGCTGCACGGTGCTCAGGTTGCGGCCCACATAGACCAGACGCAGGCCCACCGCAGTCGCCGGGTCTTGCAACTTGGCCGGCTCCCCCACAGTCAGTTCCGGCGCCTGAAACGGCACGAGCAGCACCAGCAGCCGCATCAGGGTGGGCTGAACGTTGGCCGCCACTGCCACGGAGCGGTTCAGCGTCAGGCGGCCATCCGGCGAGTTGATCAGCCGTTCTAACTCTGCCTGCGACAGCTCGATGGGGCGTTGGGTGTCTACTGCCAGAGAACGGCGGGTGGCCTGGCGCAGGGCGTCGATGGACAGAAACAACTGGTCTTTCTGTTGAGGCGTATTCGCGGCGGCCAGTTCGTCCAGCAGCGACTGCTGGCTGTAAAAAGTCAGTTCCTCGACCGCCAGGCTGTAGTTGGAAAAGGAATACCGGGTGGCCAGCTTGGCCTCATCCAGCGGATTGACCTGAGAATCCAGCGGCAACCGGGGCGCGACCGGCACAAACTGCTCGTAGGTGGAGTTGAGGTCCCGGTCAATGCTGCCAATCAGGCTCACGCGCATCACGTAGAGCGTGATGATGCCCACGGCAGTCAGCAAAAAAGTCAGCAGCGCGGTGTAAAACAGCGTGAGCCGCCAGCGCAGGGTCACGGGCGACTCCGGGAAGAGGCGGCACTCATGTCAGGCAGTGTAGCGGCGCCGCTCATAAGAGCAGGCCTCCAGGCCAACAGCGCCGGGAGACCGCAGCTGCCAAGCAAGGTCTTACTCCTCGCGCAGCACGTACCCCACGCCGCGCACCGTATGAATCAGGCGGCGCTCGCCGCCTTCTTCCAGCTTGCGGCGCAGATAGCCGATATACACGTCCACCACGTTGCTGCCGCCTGTGTATTCCGGCCAGACTTTTTCCTCGATTTCAAAGCGCGAAAACACCTTGCCAGGGTTGCGGGCCAGCAGTTCCAGCAACTCAAATTCCTTGGCCGACAGTTCCACGCGCCGCCCACCTCGGAAGATTTCGCGGCCGTCCAGGTTCATCACCAGGTCGGCTACGCGCACCTCACCCGTCACGGCCGGGTTGACGCGCCTCAGGTGGGCACGCACGCGGGCCAGCAGTTCCTCAATGGAAAACGGCTTGATGAGATAATCGTCGGCGCCAGAATCCAGACCCTCGACCTTGTCCTGAATACCGTCTTTGGCGGTCAGAATGATGATGGGTGTATTGCTCGTCTTGCGGATGCGGCGGGCCACTTCCAGACCGTCCAGTACCGGGAGCATGAGGTCAAGAATCACCAGGTCGGGGTTGACTTCACGAAATTTAGACAGGCCTGTGACGCCGTCAAAGGCGACTTCAGTGGCGTAACCTTCGGCAGCCAATTCAAGTTCTATGAAGCGTGCAATGTCCTTCTCGTCCTCAATGACCAGTACCAGGGGCTTGCGTTCCATGCGGCCAGTCTAGGGAGCGCTCTCATGAGAAGCCCGCCCACGCGCTTAATCAACTTTCATGCGGCTTTCGTCGGCAGAAAGGTCCAGCAGGTGGTGCGCGCTGCACTGGGCACCAAAGCCAGCCAGCGCCAGTGGCGCGCAGGGCCAGGTGAGATGTTGGGGCAGCCGGCTGCTGACCCCATCGCAAATCAGGGTATCGCCGGGGCGCGCGGCGTCGCAAAGACGCTTGGCGTAGTTGACGGGCAGACCGTAAGCACTGAGTTGCCCACCGACCATGCCCATCAGCACCGGCCCAGCCGAGACCCCAGCACGCAGGTGGAGTTGCACCCCCAGCTGACCAGCCAGATTCAGGCGTGAGGCGCGGCGGTGCGCGTCCTGTGCGGCGGCGCACGCCTGGCCAGCGTGCTGTGCAGGCCACCACGCCAGCACCGCGTCACCCTGATGCTGCAGCACCTGGCCCCCCCGGGCTTCAAAACTCAGCAGCATCACCTGCACAAATTCCTGCATGAGAGCCATGTAATGGGACAGGGTCAGCTGCTGGGCCAGTGCGGTGCTGCCCACGAGGTCCACCAGCACGATGCATGCGGCGACAGTGTCGTCTTGGGGACCGGGGAGGGGCAGCAGGAGGTCAGGCATAAGAAAGCGGTCTTTATGATGCCTGAAGATAGGTCAGAAGGGAAGGTGAGATTGAATCAACGTCGCGGGAACTCAGACATATAAAATCTCACAATGAGGCCACGTCCATTATAGCTAGACGGATGTAAAAAAGAAGGACTCTCAAAGCCTTCTCTCTGCTGCAGCCGACCGATTGACTAGTTCGTAAAGAGTGCGAGGCCTCCAACTACTGCAGGAAAATTGGTACCGAGATAATCCAGTCAGGACTCACCGTGCCGAGCGAGGACAGCGCCTTATAGAACTTAACAGGACGCTCGTAGCACGCTCTTGACGCAATGAACTCCCAAGCTCAGGGCGGGCCCACGAGAAAGCCGTGCAGGGGTGGCAGCGTGCGGAAGCTCAGCCAGTCGCCAGGTTGCGCGCTGATTGGTGTGTTAAGCATGGCCAGCACCAGCGGCAGCCGGGCCTGGACCACCAGCACGCCGCGCTGGGCCCATAACACCTCGCCCTGTCCTTCCACAGCGGATACGCCCAGCACCTGCAAGCTTTCTGAATGGGTGCCAGCCGGCAACACCTGGGTGTGATGTGGGTCCAGCACCCCATGCACCACAAGGCGCGCTGGCCCTGGGCGTGCGGCATACGGCCCGCTCCGGTCAAAAAGGTACAGGACCCTGCCACCTACCGCGAACTCCAGCAGGGGACTGCCCTCGCGCTGTGGGTACAGCATGCCTGACGCCGCGTAGGCGGCGAACCGCGCGCCGAATTCCCGTTCTGACGTTTCGAGCGTCACTCCTGACCTCTGGGTCTGGGGGATAAAGGCTGGGTCCAGCCATGCTCCAGGCGCCCACGAGTCAGCCTGACAGTGAGTGTCACCGCCCGGCTCTGCCCGCCATCTACCACAGGGTCGTGGACCATTCTGGGCATTCTACTGGGCTGCCCGTAGGCTCAGCCACTCCAGGTCCGGGTGGGGCGCGCCAGCCTGGTCCAGCAGGGCGTCGGCGCGTTCCAGCGCAAAGGTACCCTCAACTTCGCGCTGCACATGAATCAGTACCAGGCCGTGCAGGCGCTCCAGCACGGCCCAGACCAGACTGCCAGGCGCGGCCCTATCCCGCGCCCGCGTCAGCAGGGTGGCGGCCAGGCGCTCATCGCCGCCGACAAACGCCTGGGCTGCGTCCAGGGGAATCCAGCTGAGGCTCAGGTCAGGGTGCGCCACGTCACATCCAGAATGACACCGGCCAGCATGGTCAGGGCCAGCCACATGTTGGCGTCAAAAAAGGCCACGTTCACGCGCGCCAGGTCCTGCGGATTCACGATGCGGTGTTCGTACAGCAGAATGCCGCCCATCACCAGCGCCGCCAGGTAGTACCACACACTCGCGCCCGTGACCGCACCGACCACCAGGAGCAGGGCAAATGTCAGACCGTGGCTGAGGGCCGCGATGCGCAGCGCCCTGGGAATCCCGAAGCGGGCCGGAATACTGCGAATGCCGTTGGCCACATCGAAATCGCGGTCCATCGTGGCGTAGATCACGTCCAGACCAATCATCCAGAAAATCACCACGGCCCACAGCACCCAGGCCGGCGGCGCAAACTCCCCGGTCACGGCAATCCAGCCGCCCGCCGCCGCCGCACCGTCGGTCACGCCCAGCCAGGCGTGGCACAGCCAGGTAAAGCGCTTGGTGTAGGGATAACCAATCAGGAAGATGACGGCGACGGGCATCAGGGCCAGGCACAGCGGATTGAGCTGCGCGGCGGCAAAAGCCATGAGGCCCAGACTGACCAGCACCAGCGCCCAGGCCTGCGCAGGTTTGACCTTGCCGCTGGGCACTTCACGCCCGGCCGTGCGGGGATTGCGGGCGTCGATGTAGCGGTCAATCACCCGGTTGGCACCCATCGCGGCGGTGCGGGCCGCCGCCATCGCCACGGTGACCCACAGCAGCACCTCCCAGCCAGGCCACCCGCTCCCGCGCGTTTGCATACTGGCCAGGAGCATCCCAGCGTAGGCAAACGGCAGGGCAAATACCGTGTGCTCGAATTTCACCAGGTCCAGGTAGGTTTTTACGCGGGCTGCGCCATCACTCACGACCACGCAGCATAGCGCGCACAGAGGCGGGCAGCTTTCTGCTATAGTGCCCCCTGCGCGTGGATGGTTCGAGGCGTAGCGCAGGCCGGTAGCGCACTTGGTTTGGGACCAAGGGGTCGCAGGTTCGAATCCTGTCGCCTCGACCATGCAGCCCAGTGACCCTATCCTGGGCACCTCCACGCGCCGTGCGGGATTGGTGTAGTGGTAGCACAGCAGCCTTCCAAGCTTCTGGCCTCGGTTCGAATCCGTGATCCCGCTCCAAACTGGCCCCCGTTCAGGGGGCTTTTTGCGCTCTTAGCTCAGTTGGATAGAGCAACCGCCTTCTAAGCGGTCGGTCCCGTGTTCGAGTCACGGAGAGCGCGCCAAGTGAGACGAAGAAAACCCCGGATTCTCTCCGGGGTTCGTCTTTTTGTAGCGGCTTCGTGTAGCAAAGCTCTCGTACCGACGAATACACCTTATATATAAGGTGCATATTTCAGCCTGCTACCATTACGCCATGAACAAAAGAGTGGTTGTGCGATTTGTTCCACCCGCACCCGTGAAAGTGTCCACTGGCAAAGGCACTTCACGCCTGCGTGCCTGGAAAACGGACAAACTCATTGAGTTCTTGGAAGTCGGCCTGGCCCCGCTGGTCGCACAGCAGTTCCCAGACATTGAACTGAGTGTTATAGAAAGCCGGGCGGCGGACGTCCGGTTTGAGGGATGGAAGCCGGAGAAGCCGACTGCGATGCGCGAGGCGATTGGCGAAATGGTTGGGACCGTGATGGAAGATATTGAGGCGGAAGAGTTTCTCGAAGCCTGAGCTGCACGCCCTGAACTGAGAAGGCCCTGCCACTGGTGCAGGACAGTGAGGAGGTGGCCTGAAATTCAGGCCACCTCAACAACTTTCTCGCACCCACTTAATGACGTAGTGAGTTCACTGACTCTACCTTGAGCTGCCAGCGCGGCAGGTTGACCACTGTATCCCCTTTCTCAAAGCCTCTGACCATCAGCGACCGATCCGTGTAACTGAGCAGCGGCAGAGCCACTTCAGAAGATTCTTTGAAGGATGCGCACGAGAATAATCCATGATGGATCACCTCCGAACGCATCGCCGTTGTTTCAAATGTACGGAACTCGCCCGTAGGCAGATACGTCAGAATGAAATGAAACAGAGTATCCATGAATTTTCCTCGTTGGGACTCGCAGATTCAGGTCGTCTGACCTGACATCGGCGCGGGTTTTCACCTGCGCTGGAGCGGTGCCGGGCAAGCCACAAGGTGAGGTGCAGTCGTGAAGCAAGCCTCAGGCTCTTTCCGCCTTCCACGGCAGCAGCGCCAGCACGTCCTGCCGCGCGATGGCCAACTCGCTGGCGTACGGTTCATCCCACCCCCGAACCCGCATCAGCACGTCCCTCAAGGCCAGAATCCGGTTCAGGCGCAGGCCTTCCCAGTCCACCAGCCACAGGAGGCTGCGGTCTTCCACGCGAACGCCCGACAAGAACACGCCGGTTTTCAGCAACACGACGGTTCTGATCACAGGGCAGCCTACGCCCCAGCGCTGGTTCTCCGTGCAGAGCGTCCGCTAACGCTCGCCCATCAGCTTCACACACAGCCACAAGGGCGGCAGCACGAAACACAGCAGCAGGACCAGCCGCATGGCCCATGAGGTCTTGATCGTCTGATCCTCCGGGGCCATCTCAGTCCACAACATCACGCCCAGCGCGCAGATTCCGAGGAACAGCGGGCTGAGCTAAAAGTGTCGCATCCCTCAGCAGACGCGCCTGGGCATCACGTTGGGGCGGCCACCGGTCAAGAGGGGCAGGTCAACCCTTTAGATCACCTTGGGCGGCTAAGCCACTTAGAGCAGCACGTACCGCAAGTACTCCAGATCCTTGGTGGCAATATCCAGCGACAGCCGGGCGCGTTCCAACGCCAGCGCACCGTCCGCAAAATCCACGGCGATCTGCTCGCGGGCGGTGAAGGCTTCCGCGTCGGGGGCGGTGCTCAGAACCCGCAGCTGGGCGGCGACGAGCGCGAGGTCGTGGGTCATGGCCATCAGGTCCTGCTGAATGCGGGTGCGGCGCTGGACCACACGGCGGATGATGGCCGAGATGTCCGCGCCGTCGTACGGGGGCAGGGCCGTCTCGTTCATGCGGGCCAGAGCGTCCAGGGTGCGGGCTTCGTCATCCATCATCCGGCCAGCTTAGGCGCCTGCCAGGACCAGATGGTCCCAACCAATAACAAAGGTTTACGTCACTCTTGACGCTCATCAACGGTCCCCGCAACACTGCCCCTCACAGACGGGGCCTACACTGAAGTGTTCGAGTTTCAACTCATGACTCCAACAAAGTGAGGCACCCATGCCCCCCTCGTCTTCCCTGATGTTTTCCTGGGTCCCCGGCACCACCGACCAGGTGCGCTTCACCACGGGCGCCCGCACCTACACGGTCCTCCTCAAAGACGTGCAGCGCCCCAACGTCCACAGTGCCGCTGCCCTCTACCTCAAAGGTCGAGTCCTCCTCCACATCACCGCTGCCCATTTCGCCGAGCTCACTGGCCATTTGGCCCTGACCACGAAGACTCACCGCGAAGCCCAGCCCGTTGGAACCTCGGCCGCTGAAGACGATCTCCTGTCCTCCCTGACTTGGACCGCACGGCCTGGACGAGGCATTGGGCTCCTCAGGGTGCGCCTGACTTCGCGGGGCTATCCAGCTGCACTTTGCGTTCAGACGAAAGGCTGCGGACCTGACTGGGGCGCAGGTGTCTGGCAGCGGGTCCCCGGTGATCAGGCACGGTCATTGCCAGCTGCAATTCGCGAGTGGAATACCGTCGCAGCCCAAGAATTTGCGGCGTCCGTTCAAGGGCGGTACCGTGAATTGACACCCTATAGCGCCATGAATTGATCCCAGCCTTCGAATGGTCACTAGCACCCTCATGCACACCTTGGAGGAGCACGATGGTTCATCTGCGCACCTGGCATCATCTCGCCCGTAATCGTTTACTGATCGTGACAGGAGCGGCGTCCAATGATCAGGATTATCTGGATCTTGTCTCCGCCTGCGCGCAGGCCGGTGAGTGCGAGATCACAGTGGGCACCCAACTGGGCCGAATGACAGGGCGGCTGACGCAGATGTCCCCTGCGTGGCTTTCAACCGCTTATTTTCAGGGCTATCTGATCTTTGCTTGAGGTGGGAGGGAGTGCCATGGACAGTTTGATTTATGCGTCGGTGCGTCAAGTGGCCGCAACGTGGTATGCCATCGCGTTGACCCAGAAAAAGACGTCGAAGGATGCCGCCGTGATTGGGATGCGGCAAGCGGAAATTTACTTGAGTGATTTGGGGTTGGTGGGCGACGCCGCGCGTTCCTATTTGGAAGGGGCGCAGCGGTCGGTGGACAGCAACTTTGAGGGTCGTTTGGATGAGGTGCTCAAGAATTGAGGGCAGCACTCTGACGAGCAGAAAAAGCGCCCCGCTCTTGGCACTGGCCAGGGCGGGGCGATTCGTCGCAAGTTGTCCGAGAGCTACAAATGTGGCAGGGCTTTTTGGTACAGCGCCACCATCTCGTCGGCATGTAGCATGGCTGGCCCGTTCACCGCGCGCCGCGTCCCCCAGATCTCCCCGGCGGCTGCCAATCTGTTGGCCTGACTCATGCGGGCCCAGTAATAAGCGCCGCCCAGCAGCCCCACCCCCATCTGTTCCAGCAGGTCCGGCTGGGCCGTGAGGGGCAGGTCGACGGCGCGCTCGACGGCCAGCGTGTTGGCCCGCCCGGTGATCTGGAGATGGCCCCAGCCCCGGAAGGCCCAGCCGTCCCCGCTGGCCGTGTCCCCGTTCCCCAGGCGCCCGGCATAGACCAGATTGGCCAGTCGCTCTGGGTTGCGCAGGTAAGCGTTCGGGTCATGACGGCCGCCGTGCCTGGGGTCAAACCGGCTGGGCCAGACCGCCCGAAGGCGCTGTGGTGTGGTGTAGAACAGGTTCTCGCGTTTGGGCTGGATGCCCGCTTCTACGGCCATATTGGCCAGCCAGGCGGCCACACTCTTGCGGTCCGTAATGCCGAACAGATCGGCGGCGCGCTGGGCTTTCTCGGCGGTCACTTCAGCGGTGGGGTGCTGCGGGACCAGGACACGAATTAGCTGGGGGGTAATTATGGCAGGGCTCCAGTGCCACCCAGTTCAGGGGGCCAGACGGTGCGGGGCTCAATGTTGCAAGTCTGTTCCAGGTACTCAACCCGCACACGTGCCTGGTCCCGCTGGTAACGCATGCTGTGATTCAGGTCGAGAGAGGTGTCCAATTCGGTTTCCAGCTTGGTCATGGCGGTGCGCAAGTCTTGTAGCTCCGTTCGCAACTGTGCGACCTGCGCCTGCAAGTCCGCTTCTTTCCCCGCACTGACTTTCCCCCCTCGCACCTCGCGCACCAGCGCGGCCAGCCCGAAGAACAGGGCCAGCACGATGCCGGCTGGCCCACTTTTGGTGACGAGGTTCAGCACTGGTGCCAGGTCAAACCCCTCCACGTTGCTCCTCGTCGTCAATGCGGGCCAGACGCCGGAGCCACCGTGGCGGGCTGTCCACCAGTCGCGCCCACCACACGCTGCTGGCCGCCAGATGGACCGCTGTGCGGGCCATGAGCACCAGGGACACGTAACTGAGGATGGT
Source organism: Deinococcus arboris (assembly GCF_009755355.1). Classification (GTDB taxonomy): domain Bacteria; phylum Deinococcota; class Deinococci; order Deinococcales; family Deinococcaceae; genus Deinococcus; species Deinococcus betulae. Next base: position 28,900 of record NZ_WQLB01000009.1, read on the forward strand.
GTTGGTCGACACGCCACTGGTGCCACCCGCTCCAGCCCCAAAGGCGTAAGCAACAGCTCCGAGATACAAGCTGGCCAGTAGATGTGCGCCGAGGCGCCAGACACTGCCCCGTGGGGTAAAAAGAAGCAGCAGGGCAAAACCTAGGGCGAACCAGCCCCACAGGGCCCAGGGCAGCACTTGGGTAAAGGCGCTATAGGAGGGCAGCAGCTCCGGCAGGAAGGGCCGGTGATAAACCCACCAAGCCCAGCCCAGCAGGACGGCGGCGATGATGTTGGTGGGATTGACCGGGTCCCAGCGGCTAAACAGGAAGGCGCGCTGCATCAGCGCACCGCCAGCGGACGCCAGGTCTGGCCGTCCATCGTGTAAGAGAGGCGGTGGGTCAGGAGCCAGATGCGCTGCAGGCGACCCACGGGCACGAGGATGGGCGGCTCTGAGAAGTGGTTGATGCGGCTTTCCTTGCGAATGAGGGCGGGCTTCTTGCAGCCCGGCGCGGCTTGTACGACGGCCTGGTAACCGATGACGACGGCGAAGTCCCGCAGGGCCACGGGTTGACAGTAGGTCCCTGTGGGAGGCGTAGGCGGAATGGGCTGGGCGACGGCCGCTGCACACAGCAGGGCAACCAGGAACAGGATTCGGTGCATCAGGCCTCCAAGCCAGCAGGAATGACGACGCCCCCGTGCTGGCAGGACGGGGGCGGGGGCGGTGATTTACATTTCTGGCAATGCGATGCTGTACCGCCCCCCGCCGGGGCGCTGATACACCAGCAGCGGTGTGCCGCTGCCACTGTCCACGATGGCGGCGCCACCGGTCGATGGCACCATTGAGGCGTCAGGGACCACCGGGAAGTCGCCAGGGTCCAACGAGCCAACAACGCCCTTTTCTAGCTGCCGCACGAGGCCCAGCAGCGGCAGCGTGCGCCCATATGGCTGGTCGGGGACAGCCCGTAAAATCAGCGGCCCCGACACGTAGGGGGCCGCGGGGACAGCGCCAGCCCCATAGAGCGCCATCGAGAGCGCAGATGCGGTCTCAATGGTGTAGTCCCCAGGCGGCAGTGTCAGGTCGGTGCCCAGGTCAATGGTCTGTGGCGCCCAGTAAGCGCCCGCCGTATCGGGGGGATTGACGGAGGCCAGCACACCGCCGCTGCTGTTCCGCACCCGCAACTCGGTGAGGTTGTAGGCACTGACCCTGATCTGGTTAATGGTCAGCGCCGCAGTCAGGGTGATGGGGATGACGTTGTAGCCACCCACCACGTTGCTCCAGTTGCTGCTGCCAGCGGCCCCAAAACTGGCTTGCGTGACCGGGCCAGTGCGGAGGGCTACAGGGGCAACGGCAGGCGTTACTGGGGTGTCGGTGTCCCCCCCCGTCGTGTCGGTCGCGTACTGCGCGATGATCTGGGCGTCGGGGGCAGGCACCGTCTGCGCGGTACCGCTGTAGTAGCTGGGGTTGGCAATGGTGGCCAGGCCGGTCCAGGTATGCCCGGCAGAGAGCTGAATGCTGGTCAGGTAGCCTCCATAGCTGGTGCCGTTGATGCCGTTGCCCAACTGGCCGACATGCAGGTAGTAATCGTGTCCGGCCAGCAACACCGCCCCAGTGGGCATGGTGCCTCGGAGGTTGCCGCCCTCAGTGACCGCCGCTGCCGCATAAGAGGGGTCCGCGCTGTTCACGGCGATCAGGGCGATGGCCACGTTGCCCGATTTGCTGGCGTTCTCGATCAGCACGCTGGTCAGGGGAATGTTGACCGAAGGCCGGATGATCTGCCGCACGTCACTGGGGCCAGTCAGCGTCAGGCGGTTTGTGATCGGGCCGCTGCGGGTCACCGAGGTGGGGAGTGGGGTTCCGCCGTCAGCTGGACCTACCACGCGATAGGGGATGCCGTTCAGACCTGTGACGTGCAGCGCGGCCGTGCCATCCGACTGCCGAATGAAGTACATCGTGCCCGGCTCAAGCACCCCAGGCAGGGCATCCAGTTGTGTGGCCTTCACGTCCATAGGTTCCCCCACTGCGGTGTGCCAGACCCAATTGGCGGCAGGTTCAAGTCCCCGGCCAGCGGCGCGGGATGCGGGTCATGCCCCTCCGCTGCCCAGAGCGGCCCAGCCAGCAGGTAGGTGACAGTAAAGGTCCGGGTCAGTCCCTCGCCGAACGGTTCCTGGGATTCGGTCGGTTCCAGGATGGGCAGGGCGCTGATGCCTTCCCAGTAGGCCGTAGCCAGCAATGCCAGCGCATGCCACTGGTTCGCCAGAGCTGAGACCATGGCGGCGCTGCTGGCTTCGACCTGAAAGGTCAGCTGTACCGTGACGGGCTTGGCGGTGCGGCTGCCACTGGCCCAGGTCCGGCCTCGCGCGGTCTGGCGTGGCGTCACGTTGAGCGGCGTGGTGATGGCGCCGCGCGTGACCGTTACCGCCCCACCGCTGAGGGGATACGTCACGCCCCCCGAGGTGATCGCGGGGGGCAAGGCTTGGCTGGGCTGTGGGGGAGGCGGAATCGCCGGTAATCGGGTGATGTTCATAGACCTCCTCAGGTGCTGGCCCGCACCGCGTCCGTGGTGGCGTCCTGGTCCTTGGTGCTGATGGCGGCCGTGAACGAAAGTGCCTCAGCTTCGTCTCGCTGCCCACAGCGGACTTCCGTGTACAGCTCACCGTCGTCAGCGGTGTCATAGACCAGCAGCTCAATCGGCAGTTCCCTGGTTTCGAGCACCGCGCCCAGCGGATCACGCAGGGTGAGGCTGGCCTTCGCTGCTGGGCTGTAGTTCCAGCCAGGCAAGCGGGCCACCACCGGGTTCAGGGTGGGCACACGGGCCAGCGGCGTAGCGCTGGCGGCCATGAGCGAGGGACTGGCGCGGATCAGGGTGCCAGCAGAGAGCTTCACGGTGCTGTCCGGATCGTTGGGCTTGACCAGAAAGCTGGCGCTGCGGGTCTTGTCGTAGAGCCCGCCCGTGGTCCAGGCACCGGCCAGCCGAGCTTGGCTCTGGTCCCCCATCAGCGCCAGGCCTGCAGCTGTCGGCGGCCCTTCACTGGCCACACTGGCCAGCCGCGCGCCATTGTTCGGCGCCAGGTTGCCGTCCGTGGCGCTGATGTTCAGGCCAGAGACGGTGCCCCCCTCGGCTTTCACTTCCCAGCCGTCTGGCAGCGGCGCGGTCTCGGGAAAGGTCAGCAGGACGTTGTAGTAGCTCACCACGATGTCCGGCGGGGGCGTGAGGGTCAGGCTGGTACCGGCGTCTCCGTCCCAGAGCGCACTATTCGGCCCACTGACCCCCACGGTGGTATTTGGCGGGTTCGGTGCCCCCTGCCGCACGAAGCCGGTGGCGTACACCTCCACGGTACTGGCTGTCAGGCGCTCAAACAGCGCGGGGTCTGCCGGCAGGGGCAGGCCTCGCCACGCCTCGCCATAGCTGTGAGGGGCCACGTTCAGCGCGTGGGTCAGCGGCGCGCGGGCATCGCGGTAGGGCACCATGCCCGCACCATTCGCAAAGTTTTCCACCCCGTTGGTCAGCACGGTCTGCGCGAACGTGACCCGAACGTCCGTGACCAGCAGGGTGCTGTCGGTATCGAGACCGTCAATCTCGACGCCTTCAGTGGCCTCGTCTATGGTCAGCGTGCCGGTTGGATAGCCGAACACCGGGCGCAGATCGGGGTTGACGCCCCAGTCGGGATTCACGTCTTTCGACTGCGTGGTGCCGTCTGGGTTCAGATAGGTGCGGGTCTGGCGGGACCGGCCGCGCAAGCGCTCCTCGATCAGCTTGCTGACCTTCCAGAAGTTCGACTGGAGCGCTGCACTGGTGATGCTGAGATTGGGAATGGTGCTGGTGGTGGGGGCCAGCAGCGTGCTGCCCAGCTGACCAGAACTGATCAGGTCGGTGAACAGCTGCCGCACCTGGGCGCCCAAGTCCGCTTCAGGCAGCAGGGTGCGGGCTTCCACTTCGGTCAGGCGCCGAATCTTGAAGCCCTGGAGCTTGTAGCGGCCCACCTCGCTGCGCGCGCTGCCCGTGATGACCGCTGTGCCGGCGTACTTGTTCAGCCAGGGGCCTGTGCCTGCTGACCGGTACTGGACCTGCACGGTGTCCCTGGGTCCGATGCCCAGCGTGGCGGGATCACCTTCAAAGGTGGCTTCGCGGCAGTCGTTCAGGGGCCCGACTTCCATGCGGCGCGGGCCGCCCACGAGGTACAGGGGCGTGCCCGTAGGCGGGTCCAGTTCACGGACATGTTTTTCCGTGCCGTCTGGGGACAGCACGCGGATTCGGTACTCTTCCATGCCTCACCTCCAAAGGGGAATGAAAAACCGCCCACAGTGGGGCGGTTGTGTGGCGGAGTTGTTCCTCATTCAGCGTCGAAACCCACAATGAAATGTATGTGCACCAAACGATTCTCCAAACTTGAGTGGCGGCAGGTCAATCAGTTTGGAGATACTGGCATACACCAGGGCGGCAATCTCAGGATGGTGAGCACTCAAGCGGAAGAAGAGATGCTCCTGATCCTCGAACCCATACCGGCAGCTGGCATACCCTGTTCCTCCGCTGTAGATCCGGTGGTAATCGTCGGAACCGGGGGCATAGACGGACCACCCAATTTCCGGCAGCACAGCCTCAACAGCCTGGAAGACACTGTGGATGCTCAGCGGCAGTTGTTCGATGGAGATACTCCACCACTGGCAGATCTCCATTGTTTCCCGACGATGCATCTGAAAGGCCAGTCGTTCAATTTCAGTCTGTGCACTTTGGGCGATGTAGATCCCCTGAGTTAGCCTTCCGTCCAGTGTGATGACGTAATAGTCCGGTCTAGCAGTGCTGAATTCGGAGCACGAGAAGCCAGGAATTTCTTGGGGTTCAAAAAACCGTGGCGGATCGATTGAACCTTGGCTCAAGCCCCAGGTGAGCCAATCACCATCAGGACCAGCTGTAGGGAAGGTCACTCCACAGAGTTCTCGTTGAAACTCAACCACTGTTGGAAACGTCCTGCCCCACTGCTCGATGAGCTGCTGTTCTATGGCTTCAGATGTTGGATAGACCCTATCGTGAATCGTTGTTCGCCGAGGATAACGAGTCAGCAAGTCCTTCGCTTGCTCAGTCCAATTCCAGGTCAAGCGCTGTTCCGCTACCGCCTGCTCGTGGGGCTTGAGCCGTTCGAGGTATGCGCCAGAGCGCTGCTTCTGTTCACCGTGTCTGGACATAGGTTTTCACTTCCTTCGGGTGGGTCAAATAACAGCGTACCGAACTTCGTTTTACGAGTAAGCCCAGTTCAAACGAGCGTGCCCGTGGTGCTGCGGTAGCCGCCGGTGGTGGCCGGGCCATCCACTGTGACCCGGAAGCCCGCTTTGGCCGCGTCCCGGATGATCGTGGCCCCTTCCAGCAGGACACCAGCGGCGTCTTTGATGCCCCTCACCCCTTCCAGTAGCGGCGTGGCCAGTGTGAACTGAATGGGTTCTGGGAGGGTGCTCAGGCCGGTGGTGTCCACGCCTCGGGTCATGCTGGGGTCCACTTTCACCCCCAGGTTGTCGCGCAGCCGGTCCAGACCGGGCTGAAGCCGCTGGCCCACCCCCGTCACGAATTGCTCCGCTTGGCCTAATTGCCGTTCCACCATGGCCATCGCCGCATCATCGTCAGCTGTCCCCTCCGTCTTTGCGGCGTCGGTGAGGGCCTTAATGCCCGGCGCCAGGATTTCTTTCAAGGCGTCGTTGAAGATGGCTTCAATCAACCCGTCCACCACGCCGCTGTAGGCGGACTCTCTGAAGGTGTTGCTGAAGCCTGACCAGTCGCCGGTCATGAGGGCCTGCTTCATGCCGTTCTTGATGCCCCCAGCACGCCGCCTTCGATGGCTTGGGCAATCTTCAGACCGAACTCGTCTAATTCTTGCCGGACCTCGGGCCCGCCGCCAAAGGTATCGGCCAGCCAGCCGCGCGAGCGCACGAACGTCTTGGCGAAGTCGTCACCTCGGATCAGGGTGAAGCGCTTGTTGAAGTCTTCCCGCATCTTGTCGGCTTTTTCATAGGCCTGGCGGAACCCGTTGAGCGCGTCTGAGACGCTCCCAATCAGCTTCACACTCAGGCTGACCCAGGCGCCGATGTCGGCCCCGCTGCTGGCCACCAGCTTGGCCACGTCCACCGCCATGTCCCCGATGCGACTGGCGGCGTTGGCGGCCCCATCCAGATTCGCGGCCAGGTCATCGTTCCCTGTGCTGCTGGCCAGCCCGGAAAGGGCGCTGGAGAGGTCGCGCACATAGCCCGCGTATTCGCTGACCTTGTTCAAGCTGGCCAGGGTCTTGCTGACCTCGGGGGTCATGGCGCGCAGACCGGCCGCTGCGTCCCGGTAAATCTGGGCCAGGTCGGTCTGGCCCTGACGTTCAGCCGCATCAGCCAGGCGGTCCAGCTCAGGGGCCAGTTCCTGCACCTGTTCCCCAAACTGCACCGCGGTCATGCCCCCAGCTTCATAGCTTTCGACCAGATCGGTCAGGCGAGCATTCCAGCTCTCCAGGCGGTCCTCATCGGGGTTGCGGTACAGGTCCACAGCAGCCTGCGCCGCCGCTTCAATGGCCACCCGGTTGGCCTCGGTCTGCCGCGTGATCTCGGCCAGGATGAGGCCGTACCGCTCACTGTCCTGGCCCTGAATAGCCCTCGCCTTGGCTTCATTCAGCTCCGCCAGGGTGAGTAGCTCTAGGGAAGCGCGGTACTCGTCTACCCGTTCGGCGCGGAGCGTGGCTTCCCAGCGTTCGGCCCGCTCCGCCGCGCCAGGGTCGCGCGCCGCTACCCCAGGGTCAGGCGTGGCCGGCTCCGGCGCGCGGGTGCCGCGCGCGGCCACGGGTGTGCCCTCCATAGCCGGTCCCGTGATTGGGCCAGGATTGCGCGCCGGGTTGGGGTTCAGCGGGGACTCGCCGGCCATCTGGAGGGCGTTTTCCTGACGTTGCAGGTCCAGTGCCTCCCGCCGGGTGGCGTTCAGCTTTTCGATGGCCACGGTCAGTTTGTTGATGGCCTCACCAGCGTCTTCACCGCCTTGAGCGGCCGTAAACACGGCTTCCAGGGCGGCTTCTAAGACGCCCAGGGCACCGCTGTAATCCTCCTTCTTGGTCAGCTGGTCGGCAAAGTCCAGGGCCTCTTCGGCCAGGGCTTCATTGCCCTGACGCTGAATGTCGAGGACGGCCAGGGAACGGTCTCGCAGCTCGGAGAGGTCAAGGGGAATGGGGGCGGAGTTCTTGATCGCGGCGGCTGTTACCTGCTCGTCCAGTTCCAGGGCGTCTTTCAGACCAGTGGCGAAGGCGACGGCGAAGGCGCCGCCGGTCTCGATGCTGAGCTGGGTCAGGTCCGCCGCAATCTTGCTCTGGGCCGCTCTCAGAGCAGAGTCCGCCGAGAGAATGGCGTTGTCATAGACCTTTTTGCTGTTGCTCAGGGCGAGTTTGCGGGCCGCATCGTTCAAGCCCGTGTTGTTCTTGATTTCCGCATCCCGGTCCTGACGCTCTTTCTCAGCAATTGCTTTCCTGGCTTGATAGGTCAGTTCCGCGTACCGCAGTTCCACCTGGGCAACCTTTTGGGCGTTGTCGCCGGCCGCGCGCAGATCGTTCTCGCGCATGGTGTCGAGGCGGCCCAGCTCTAGGCGGGCCGCTTCGATCCGCCCCTGGCGCAGGGCTTCATTGATCTTGGCGGCCCGCTGCTGAGCCTCGTTGCGGCGCTGTTCGGCTTCGCGGTCGGCGGCGTCTTGTTCGCGGTTCTGGCGGTCGCGCTCCCCCTGTGCTTTTTTGGCGGCATCCGCACTGAGGGACAGGAGCTGCTTGTACTTCTCACTGGTCACCCCATTGCGGTCACGTTCAGCGTTGGCGGCTGCCTCTGCCGCTTTCGCAATGGCGTCAAGGTTCTTCAGGTAGTCGGCAGTGCTGCCCCCCTTGTCTTTGAAGGCCTGAGTAATGTCCAGCTGGCCCTTGAGGCGGTCGAAGGTCTGGCCGTACTGAGAGACGGCCTTCTCGCTTTTGCCCGTCTCAAGGCTCACCCATTCCAGCGCCTGGGCGGCCAGATCGTTGGATTCGCGGAACTTCTTGAGCGTTTCGTTGGCCGCTTTCCACTTCTCAGCGTCAGGCGCGGCGCCACGGGGCGCGTATTTCTCCACGGCAGCAGTCAGGCGCTGGGCTTCCTTGATGTAGGCGTCAAAGCCCTTCTCTGGCACGGTCGGGGCGTCACGGCCATAGCCGCTGCCCTGGTAGTAGCCCTCTTCGGTCTTGCTCTGGTACTGGAGCAAGGTAGGGCTGACCACGTTGCCGCTCCGGTCATACCCCATCAGATGTAAGTGCGGCGTCTTTCCAGCTGTCGTGCCGGTATTCCCCACGCCGCCGATCTTCTGGCCAGCCTGGATAATGGCTTTTCCTCCACCGGCTTCCAGCGCTTCCAGCACGCCCTTATCAAACGAGTCCAGATGAATGCCCAGTAGCTTCTGGCCCAGTGCGTCCACCAGTTCAAAGACTTTGCCGTTCTTGGCGTCTTCTCGGACAGTCAGCAGCCCTGTGAACGGGGCAATGATCGGCGCACCTCTGGGTGCTGCGTAATCAATCCCGTTGTGGGTGGCATTGGCCGAGACCGCGCCGTCGTGGTGGTAATCGGCGCCGCTGACGCCATATTCGTTCAACACTTTGCGCCCACCCATGCCCAGCAGGGTCACAAGGGTTTTTCCGCTTACCAGCGCGGCGCCATCGGGAACGCCAGACGCAGAGCCCGTACCGCCCTGCTCCGGCCCGATGGCGCGGGGGCGCTGACTGGCGGCGGCCTGAATCTTGCCCAGCGTGGCGCCTAGCGTCCCCAGGACCTTCAGCGCCTGCTGCTCTACACCTTGCGCCATGCCTTCCAGGCCGAGGGTGCGGTACTGCGTGGCATTCTTGGCCGCCAGGTTGACGGTGTTCTGCATCAGTTGCAGATTCAGCTTCACCTTTTCCAGTTCGGCCTGCGTCAGGTCGCTCTCGCGCAGGCCAGTCTGCTTCAGCCAGGTTGGGAGATCCAGCGTCTCAGCGCCGAACGACGCCTTGCCCTTGAAGAGGTTGCCGTACTCGCGGTTGATGGCCACCAGGTCTTTGAGGAAGTTCCCTGACCATTCCAGCATCTTGGCGCCCGCCGGCAGGAACGCTTCGCCGGCCTGAATCTGAAAGTTCTTCAGAGCTGCGTTAAACCGCTCCTGTTCGCCGCGTACGCCCTCCAGCTTCTTATTAGCCGCGTCGGTCATTTTGCCTGTGCGGTCCAGCATGTCGATGCGGCGTTCCAGCCCCGCGCTGCCCTGCTCCACGAGGATGTTAAAAGCCCTAATCCCGTCTGACCCAAAAATTAGCTCTGAGGTGACGGCTCTTTGTTCCGGACTAAGCTTCAGGAAAGCCGCGCGCAGCTCTTCGATCATCTGGCCCAAACCCTTGAACTGGCCGTCAGCCGTGAATGCGCTGAAGCCCAGTTTTTGCATTTCGACCTTCGCTGCTGCACTGTTCGGGGTCAGGGCTTGCAGGAAAGACTTCAGGCTGGTCCCCGCGTCACTCGCTCCAATGGCCTTGTCGGTCATGAAGCTGATGGCCGCCGTGAACTCGACGAACTCAACACCAGCAGATTTCGCCACAGCCCCACCGGCCCCGATGGCATCGCTGAAATTGTCGATTTTGACGGAGGTGCCGTTGACCGCATTGGTCACAACGTCGCCTACGCGGGCCAGCTCTTTCGCTTCCAGACCGAAGGCTTTCGTACTGGAGGCTGCGACGCCCGCAGCAGTGGCTACGTCGGTGTTCACCGCTTTGGCCAGCGTCATGCTATTGACCAGCCCGCCGTCAATGATTTGCGCCGTGTTCAGCCCCTGGCTCCCCAGTTCCTCGATGCCTTTGGCCGCCTGAATCCCGTCAATCCCCAGATTGGCCAGCCTGTTGCTGCGGGCCACGTCGTTCAGCTGCTGCATCTGAGCCGTGGTGGCTTCGGTCGTGGCCTGGGCCTTGAGCATGGCTGCTTCGTAGTCGGCTGCGGCGTTGAAGTTGACAGCCAAGGCGACAGCGGCGGCCGTTGCAGCAGCGGCCACCGCCGTAAACGCCAGCGCGGTCTTGGCGTCATTGATGGCGGCCTCACGCTGCACCGCGTCCTGCTCACGGCGAGCGTCGGTAAACGATTGGACGTGCTCCGCCGCGCCTTCCACTGCGCCGCCCAGGGCTTCCGTGGCCACCTCGGTCGCCGCGCCGGCTGTGGCCGCTGCTGCACTTGCGGCGGCATTCTGCTCCAGCTGCTTGTTGAGACCATCTAGGGCCTGAGAGGTGTTCGAGATCTTGCCGGACTCCAGAATGCCGCCCGCCGCGCCACCCAGCAGCATGCCGCCCAGGTTGCCGGTCACGGTCCCGCTGCCCAGGTTCGTGGCAATGCCGCTGCGGGCCGCATCACTCAGGCCGTTGGCCGCGCGCTTGGCATCGTCCCAGCGAGACCGGATACCACTGACAAAGCCGTCGCCCACCATGCGGCCCAGGTACTCCATGACACGAGAGGGCGAGTGGATATCCAGCCGCTCGCGCACCGCTGCTTCAATGCCGTCAGCAGCCTTTCCAGCGGTGTCCTTGACCTGCGCCTGGTCAGACTTCATGCCCCGGATCAGGCCTTCCATCGTGTCCGAGCCGAGAGTTTCGGCTGTATTGACGGCGGCGGCGCGTTTAGCCGCGATGTACTGGACAAAGCCGCCCAGCAAGTCACCGGCCACGCCGAACTGGCCCAGAGCAGATTGCAGGCCCATCGAGACCCCTTCAGCCAAACCCCCTCTAGGGTTCACGCCTTCCGCACGATCAATGGAGCGCTGGGCACCCGCCGCCACCTCAGTCAAGCGCCGGTAGGCATCGGTCGTCTTGTCTACGGCTTGAGCTTGCAAGAGTGCCTGACTATGAATGCGCCGCTGGGCTTCGAGAAGCTCAGCCTCCCCGATTTGGCGCGCTTTATACATGTTCCGGTACGAGACCATCTCGTTCGAGAGGGCATTGACGCTGGCCATCGAGCGCTGCTTCTCATCACGCGCGGCCTGGGTGGCGAGCTGCGCCGTCAGCCGCAGCTGGGCTTGCTGTTCCCGGATGCGCGCGGTGCGCTCAGCTGCCGCAGCCGCTTCCGCCCGGCCCGCCGCCGTCTGGGCGCGGTGGGCCGCGATGACCGCCGCGTTCTGTTCCTGAAGGGCACGCATGCTGGCCTGGTACTGCGCGCCCAGCAGCCGGGCGTTCTGGGTTTGCTGTGCGGTCTGCTGGCGGTTCAGGTCGCCCATCTGGGCCAGGTCGCGCTTGACACGGTCTAGGGAGTTCAGCGACTCACGGGCGTCCACGGTGATCTTGACGCCGGTTTCGCGTTCCACAAACTGCCGGTACTTGGCCAGCTGCGTGTGCACGTCGGTCATGTCGAGGACGGGTGTGAGGACCAGATCACCAAGAGAGGTCTGGGTCATAGGGGATGCCTCCGAAGGGGAATGAAAAACCGCCCACGGGGGGCGGTGAATTGAGGCGGCGTCGGTTACTTCGTACGGGTGAGTGTGCAGGTGCGCTGACCCATCAGGTTACCCGTCTGCTGAAATCGCTTGAAATCTTCGTCTTTGCCAGACGCCATAATTTTAGATCCTTGTTCAGTATTTAGGATATGGATCACACGGTAAAGCCCCTTCTGGGCAACGCCAATTTTTGCAGATGGCTTATAGATAGTGCAGGTGTATGTTTTTAAATCCCCACTCTCTTCCTCATGTTTCACTAAGGAGATAGTATTTTGATCAACTTTTCCATTGAAAAGTCCTGAATGAAACGATTCTTCGTCTGTTCCGCTAGAATTCCCAAAGTAAAATCCTCTCGAATTCTGTTCTTTTGCTCCTACCCTCGATGTGAGTACGAACGTGCCGTCATCAGTTGTCACGCTCCAAATCTGACCTTCAGCCAAGACCGTTGAACTGGTGACGGCTTGCCCAAAACTGAGTATTAAAAACGCAGCAACTACGGAAAAACCTCTCATCGTTTCAGCATCGTACTGAATATCTTTCGGATTGTGGCCGCATTTGTTTGTCCCCTTCACCCACCCCCCACCGCCGCAATCCCCTCCCAAATCTTCAGCAGTGGCCGCCCATCCCGCGCTGCTGCCCACTGGGTCCACACCGGCCCTTGCAATAGCCCCAACTGCATGGCCTCAGCCAGCCCTGCCGCCACGCCAGCAGGCACCGGATACGGCAGCGCACGCGGCGCGTTCACCTGGCCCTGACCCTCAAAGTTGGGCAGGATGCGCTGGTGTAGGTCTTTCGGCGCCTCAGCACCCCAAGCCAGCGCGCCGGCCCACACTTGCCGCTGCCACTGGCGCTGTTCACCCTCCGCGTGCGCTCTCAAGGCGGACTGGACTTGATCGAGGGGGGCGTCGTACCACCGGACAGCAGGACTGACCAGGGCGAGGGTGCCGAGCGCCCCCGCCCAGTCGAAGGGGGGCGGCTATCACCACCCTCTGCATCCCGTGGCGGCCGGTTGGCCTGCCACCAGTCGGTGAAGCCGTCCGGCCCGGTCAACTCGCAGAACTGCTCAAAGGTCAGCGTGGGCAGCCGACGCTGCACAAGGGAATAAATCACAGCCGCTTGGTCGCCCAGGTCCAGCTCGTGCAGGGCACGCACCAGCGACATCTCGCGCCAACTGGGAGCCAGATAAGGCACCAAGACGGCGCCGTACAGTTCAGAAAAATCGGGATTGGGTTCCCCAAGGGCTGCCTCGGGTGCCGTTGTCCGTAAAAGGTGTTTCTCGTGTTGGTCCATCAGATGCCGCCTCGTGTAATGGGCAAAGTCAGCCCAGTGTGAATACTCACGGCCCCTGCCTGCCCTTCTGGCGGCATCAGGCGGGGCGCGCGGGCTTGCAGGGCACCACGCGGCACCCCCCAGCCGTGCGCCGCCTTCTGCATCCGGGCCAGGGTCTTCCCGCGCTTCAGGGGCGCGTGGAGGATGTAGCCCTGGGCTTCAATCCGGTCGGGATGCACGGTGCAGCCCAGCAGGCTCAGCTGCGGGAGGCGGCCACGCTCTCCGAACACGATCAGTGGTATCTGCATGACTCACCTCCCTCCGGGGCTTAGCTCAGCGCTTTCCAGGTGGGCGTCGTCTCGTTCAGGTTGGCCCAGTGCAGTCCGCCGCTCAGGTTCGCCGTGAACATGCACCGCTGCGTCCCCCCAGGGGCCGCCTGACGGTTCGGCGCCCCGATGTTGACCGTGGCCAGCAGCGCGAAGCCATCGTCATACAGCCACAGGATGCGCTCCCGGTTGTTCGGGCTCAGGCTCATCCCCCGAGTGATCAGGCGCTTCACGACAGGGTCATCAATGGCCGCCAGCGTGCGGATGTTCGCGGTCAGGTCCGTGCCGTTCACACTGCGGATGGGGGTGTTGCGACCGTGCACCTTGATCGTTTCCTCGTCGCTGGTCAGTGTGGGGCTGACTTCTTCCGGCGTGGGGATCTCCAACAGGTTGCTGTAGGTCGCCGTCGTACTTGACGCAACCCCGCCTACAGGCGCAGCCTGGATACTTACAGCCGTGGCACTGGTCCCAATGGTCACGTCCGCCGTGGTCGTGATGGGCACCGTGCCGAACAGCAGCAGCGTGCCACTCGGAACGAAGGTATCGACCGTCGCTGAGAGCTGGGCCGTCGTGGCATTCGCATTCACCGTGGCCGTGTTGGTAATGGTGCCGTTCACGACCAGCGTGGTGGCCAGCGTACTCAGAATGAATGTGCGCAGCTTGTTCGCGCTGTAGGTCTTGGGCGTGGTTTCAGTGGGCAGGGCAGTGGGCAGGTTCGTGGTCTGCATGATGGCTCCTAGGTGCTGTGCACGTACGTGAGGGCGAAGCGCTGCCCGGCGTAATGGGTGCGCGTGATGAGGTCGTAACGGGGCGGCATGGTGTCAGCCGGTGAGGCACCACCCTGCCGGAGGCGAAGAGTCGGGTGCCGGTCCACCTCGCCCGCACGGGCTTTCAGATGGGCCAGCAAGAGGTCGAGTTGCCGCTTCCCAGCCGCCGTAGGCGCCGCGCCGTAGAGCATCACGAGCACCAGGCGCTGCCGCTGCTGGAACCCATGACCTTGAACCGGGGCGCCCTCGGTCTCGCTGGTCACGGCATAGATGGTGCCCGGTTCTGGCAGGGGGTTGGGGACCATGTGGCTGGCTACAGCATTGGTGTCATCACGGGCCAGGCGCACGCCTAGCGCGTCAAGGAGTTGATCCAGGGTCATCCATGAACCTCGTGGTCGGTGCGATGATCTGCACCTCAAAGTGAGCGATAGCGCGTTCCGGTGCGGCCCAGACCGCGCGGCCCAGGATGAAGCCGTGCTGAGTGCACAGCGCGGACAGTTCCCGGAAAAAGGCGTGGGCCTTCTGAGGGTCAGCCGGCAGGACCGGCCCCGATGAACGAGAAGCCACCCGGCTACTCGCGTTCAGGCCAGTGCCAGGTGCCGGGCGCTTTGGTGTCCTCGTCATGAGGCACGCTGTCCAATTGCGCGACACCTCCAATCCGGACAAACGCCGCACTGGATTCAGGGAAGATGTCAGCGCCTTCTTCGGTATGAACGGAGTGACCCAGATCGTTTGTCACATCCAGAAAGACAGCTACGTTTGGACGATCATTGTCAAAAGCGTTGACGACCGTTGCGGGCCGATGTGCGCCACTTGCGAGAACAACGTGAACGATTCTGCCGATGCTTGGCTTCATTGAAGTACCTCCAGAGCGTGGATTTCTACTGCAGGGCGGCCAGAGCAGATCGAATACGCCCCACCAGTTCCGTGTCGCTGGCCGCTTTGGAGAGCCAGGGCCGGGCGCCGTACCCCGTGGCGCGGCTGATCGGGCTGTTCGGCGGCTCTGGAAACTCCAGCGCCCAGGCTTCGGGTGGCACTGGGGCCACGCTATTCAGGGCGCCCACCACCCAGCCGTTGACGCCCTGTTCTTTCCCCAGGCAGGCCAGCAGGGCGCCGCCTTGCTTGGCCGGGTACTCGCCGGGGTTGCTGCTGGGATTGGGCAGCCCAGGGTGGTGGGTGCCGCTGCCGGTCTGGTTCAGCTTCTCGCGGAGAAAGACCAGCGTGGTGTCGGCGATGACTTCCAGGGCGGGCTGAAGATGGCGCCGGAGCCGCTCTTCTACGTCGGGATGAAGCCGCAGCTGAGCGTTCACACTGACCGGCCTTCTGGTGCGCGGGCGGTAAACGTCCAGCACAGCCGCTGCGTGCCTTCATCCACGATGTCGCCGAGTGGAGACAGCAGCAGCGGTTTCGGCAGCTCGCCACCGAACACCTCGAACAGCAGGCCAGGGTCATGCAACGGGGCGGACCAGTGCGCCACGACTTCCCAGAGCGGCACCGCCATATCGGCGCCTAGGTCGGCTTTGTCCTTGGCGTCAAGCTGGTAAGCGATGCACGGGTAAGTACCTACAGCTGTGCCTGCGCCCGGTGTGGTGGGCGTGGGGTCAGGCGCTGGTGGCGTCACCAGTTCCCCGCGCTCGTCGTATTCGGGCAGGGGCTGGGCACCGGGGTCAGACGTAGCGGCCTGAGCCTTGAACACACGCAGCATCTGGCCCATCTCGGCGTACAGCTCGTCAAATTCAGGTCGCGCAGCCTGAAATTCAGCGGTGATGGCGCCGGTCATCGCGACGCCCCAACAGCCCGCACCGGACGTGGCACCCCAGCGGCGTACAAGGCCTGCCAGGCGCGAGACAGGTACTCAGCGGCGCTGGTCACCAGATTGGCCGCCACGTCCTCAGCAGAAGGCCCAGCCGCCTTCTCCAATTCGACCTTGCCGGCCTTGATTTTCTTGGTAGCGGCCCCTGTGGTCTTCGTGCGGCTGCTGCTGGCCCCAGTACTCGTGCGCAGGTGCAGGGCGTAGTTCATCACCGCCCGTTTCGCCGCCCGTTCCTGCGCACTGTTCGGCACCAAGACGACGCCGTACCGGGCCAGCTGCGGTTCGGCCCAGTCCACCGCTTCTTCAATCTGCCCCGTGGTCACGGCGGGCGCATCCGGGGCATACGCAGCCACATCAGCCGGGGTAACGGTGAGGGCCATCCCGACTCACTTCCGCACTTCAAGCAAGAAGCGCTTGGCCACCATGTCCTGGGTCCAGGCATCGTCTGGCACCTCGACAGCCTTGCCGCCGCGCTCAATGGCTGTCTTGCTCTCCGGGTGCAGGTAGCTGCCGCTCCCCTTGTCCGGGTTGACCTTCACCGTGATGGTGGCGACTTCCTCCGCCTGTGCTTCGAGTTCGTCCAGCTTCGCCTCCAACTCAGCTGCGGTGTGGTCGTCAGGGTTCAGGGTTTCACCACCGGCAGCGGCAATCGCCTCCACCAGCTCTTTTTTGCTTCGGGCCATGAGTGGCCTCCTGTAGGGGCACGGCCCAGCCTGAACAGGTCAGCTGGGCCGGGAAGGGGCGATGGATTGGGTCAGGCTCAGGCGCGGCGGATGGCCTGGACGCTGTTCGCAAAGGGCTTGGCGTAGCCCTCGTTGATGCTCATCGTCCATTCCTGGGTCTGGTTCCGAATGAACTTCTGCGTTTCCTGGATCTGGCTGCCGTTCTCCACCACGCGCTCCAGGCCGCGCACGATGGCCAGCAGCGTCTTGCTGCCGTCCAGAATGCTGCCGGTCGGGGCCACGCGCATCCGGCGGCCGTCCGGGGCGCGCATGTCGGCGCCGTACATGGCCAGCTGGTCCGGCGTCAGGCTCTGGTTCGCCACGGGGTAACGCAGCGCCAGGATCCGCAGCACTTCGACCAGATCTCCCACGTACAGGCGAATGCTGCGCCCATTGACGGCCAGGCGGATGCGGTACTCGTCCACCACCTGAATGCTCCAGTCCGCCGGCGTGGTGCCGTACAGCACGTACCCGTTCCCGTTGCCGTCCCCGTTCACCATCGTTTCTACGGCTTCCTTGATGCGCGCGCGGCGCTCGCCCTCCGCGATGGTGTCGAAGGTCAGCTGCAAGAGGGGCAGCTTCAGGCGGCGCAGCACCTCGTAGGACACACGCACCCGGCCGCCCCGCTTGTAGACGTGCACCTCGCGCTCACTGCTGCCGATGGTGTACAGCAGCATGTCGCTGGCCTCCGCCACGCGGGTCAGGTTGTAACTGTCGTAAGTGGGTTCCGTGATCTGGGCGCTGCGGTAACCGTCGCCGTCCACCCCAGTCGTGGTGTCCACCAGATCGTCCAGGCTCACCAGTTCCTGGGCCACGTCCTCGCGCTGGTCCACCAGGCCGCGCAGCTGCAGCGGGTATTCCACGTCACCCGGCGCGCTGGGGTTAGTGCTGAACGACAGGTCGCTGCTGCGGCCGATGCCCATGCTGTGCTCGAACATCTCCTGGCTCAGTCCGGCAAAGAGGACGTCCGCGCCGCGCACGTAGTCCGGGTGATTGGGGGTGAACACCGCGCAGGTGCTGGCGTTCGGGCCGTCCAGCACCACGCCGCTGTTCACCAGCAGCTGGCGCACGGCACTGACCGGCTGGCCGTTCACGCGCAGCTCGGGGTCGTAGAGGTCGGGGGCAATGTCACCCTTGCGGGCCATCTCATGGAGGTGGAGGTTCAGGTTGATGTAGCTGCGGTTGTGGGTCGCGCCGGTCTGGGTGGCGTCCTGGTAGATGCCGTCGTCCAGCTGAGCCAGTCGTTTGATGGTCATGGGTGCCTCCGTGGGGCAAGGGAAAGGCCCGCACAGCAGGGCTGCGGGGCCGGTGGAGAGCCGAGGCGACTACAGGATGTAAAACGCGACGCTGTCGCTGTCCGTGGCGATGACGTGGCATTCCACGCCCGTTCCGGCCTGCACACCACCCGTGCCATCAGCTTGCAGGTTCTGAATCCCGACGCTGATGGCGCCGGTGCGGCGGGCCACGTTCACCAGGCCGCGCTCGACGGTGCCGTACCCGTCCGCTTCCTTCGTGATGAGCTGGCCTACGAACTTGGCGGCAGCGGCCGGGCGGCCCACCTCGCCGGCGTTCGTGGTGGGACCAACGATGTCGCCTTTCACGGCACTGGTGGCGACTTTGTAGGTGATGCCGAGCTTGGGGTCCTGGCCGTTGAATCCGGCCTTACCAACGCGAATCTGCTTCATGCGGTGCCTCCTGGGCGAGAGTCAGGGCGAAGGGCCGGGCCGCTCAGCGGACGCCGTAGGCGGCGGCAGGCGCGGGGCGGCGCTGCGGGTCCGCCGTTTCCTTGGGGGCGCGGCTGATGCGGCCACCGGGCAGCGCGGCTTCAATCTCGCTGTCCAGGCGGTCCACTTCGGCTTTGAGGTCAGCAATATCGGCTTTCCCCCACACTTTGGCGGCCCGGTCAGCCGCAGCCTGTCCGGCTTCGTCATTGCCGCGCAGCGTGATGGTGCGGGCCTTGAGCTGATCAGTCAGCGCGGTGCGGTACGCGGCGCCGTCTGCGGCCTGGGCCTTTACGGCAGCCAGATCGGCGGACTTGCCCTCTTCCTCGGTCACACCGATGGCGGCCAAGAGCGAAGCACGCTCTGCTGTCTTCGCAGCCGCCTCGCGCTTGTTCAGTGCGGCCTTGATCTGTTCGGGGGTGGCGTCGGCACTCAGGCCGAGCAGGGTCAGCAGTTCGTCCATCGGGACACCAACCTTTCCGCCGGAGGGCGGGGAGAGAGCGGCGGCGCGGGCGGCGCCACCTTTGGCTTTGCCCGCCGAGGCGAGCGTGATGGCGTCTGCGAGTGTGCCTAGACGGTCAGCCACACCGGCCGCAATCGCCTGTTCACCCACCCACACCCGGCCACTGGCCCAGCGGTCCTGGACCTGCTCAGGGGTGGCACTCCGGCCCAGGGCCACACCACGCAGAAACACGGCGTTGGTGTCTTCCACGAGGGTGGTGTAGGTCTCGTCTACAGCGTCGTTGTGTGCTTCGCCGGGCTGACCTGGGGCCTTTAGGTCGCCGCTGCGGTAGACATGCAGCTTGATGCCGTCCTGGGCGGCCATGCCGCTGTAATCCGTCCAGCGCATGAACGTGCCGATGCTGCCCACCATGCTCGTGCGGCCCGTCAGGATGCTGCTGGCCCCGCACCCGATCCAGTACGCCGCGCTGCCCATCAAGTCGCGCACGGCCGCGATAACGGGCTTCACCTTGGCGGCCTCTCGCACGGCTTCGGCGGCCAGGTCCACCCCTTCCACCACGCCGCCGGGGCTGTTCACGTCCAGCACGATGCCAGCCACGGCAGTGTCACCCGCTGCGGCCCGCACGGCCGCCGCCAGTTCATAGGGATCGGTCAGGGCGAAGTACTCGCGGTACCAGCTGGGTGCGCCGGCCAGCACGGGGCCATGCAGGCGGATGACAGCAACGCGCCCCTCACGGGTGGACGTGGGGGCGGTCTCAGCCAGGCGGGTCAGGTGTTCGGGTCCAGCCCGAATGCTGTCTTCCAGCGCGCTCAGGGCACTGGGCAGGATGGCCAGCGGGCGGCCCAGGAACGGGCTACTCGTCGGCGGGCTCGTCGTCTTGCTCAGGGTCATCACCTCCGGGGGGTGGATTTGGAACTTGAGCCGCGCGCTTCTTCCGGTCGCGCAGCACCTTCTTACCGTCGAAGCCGTCTCGCTCTGCCGCCCATTCCAGGTAGCTGTCCCCGTACAGCACTGAATACTTCTCGTCCACCTGCGCCTGGGCCAGTGCCGCTTCGGCGTGGTCCTTGCGGAAGGGATTGGGCGGCTCTTGGAAAGCAAGGCTGGCTTTGGCTGGGATGCCCGCCAAGCGCAGATTCAGATTCAAGGCGAAGACGATGCCGCGCGCGGCAGTCTGCCGCAGGTTGGCGCTGTGGGCCAGCTGAATCGGGTAGACGACCTGAGCCAGAGCCTGCGTGGTGCTGTCCATCTTCCCGCGCATGAAGGGCAGGGTGAGCAGGCCAGACCAGACCTTGAGGGCGTTCATCTCTTCTAGGTCGCTCAGCCCGCCCACGTTGCCGGTCAGGGGCACGCTCTTGATGCTGGCCCCGTCTTCCACGGCTGCGACGCCGAGGTCACGGGTCTGAGTGATGGTGTCCAGATAGGCGGCGTAGTGATCGGCCACAGCCTCCTGGTAGTAAGGATCCTGTTCGCTCTCCACCCCCAGCTCTTTCAGCGTGGGCTTGGGCACCCCCACTTCCAGAAACACCCCCTGGGCAATCAAGCGGATGACCTTGTCGATGCCCAGCGTGATGGCCGCCTGGCGCTCGATTTCGGTCAGGGCCGCAATCATGGCCGGGGTGCCCAGCTCATCGGTGCCGCGCGCACCGTAGGGCGTGTAGAGGAACGTGTCCGGGTGCATGGGCTGGGCGTTGCCGTCCTGCCAGTACTCGCGCACGTCCCCGCTGCGCCGCAGACTGATCTCCTCAGCGGTCAGCAGTTCAATGCCGGCCACGCCAGTGCGGCTGCGGTTGGGGAAGGCTTCAACGGCGCAGCCCCCGGCCTGGTAGGCCTCGCGCACCTGCTGATTCACCAACTCGTGAAGGGGCAGGTGCAGGCGATCCAGGAATCGGGTGGTCTCGCGCTCAGCGCGGACCACTGCACTGGGGCTGCCCTCGAATTCCACCCGGACGCCTGGTGTGCCATCCGGGGCTGGGGGGTTGGCCAGCGCCACGAGGTCCTGCATGGCGCCGCTGGCGTCGGCATTAGTAACGGTGGCCTCGCGGCAGAGCTGAATGGCTTCCCGGCGGCCCCGACTGCCGAAGACGCTGGGACTCCAGAACCACGTCCAGCCACCATCGGCCAGGGTGCGGCTGACGCGGCCTTTGGGCATAGGCCGATTGGCCGCAGCAGCGCGGGCCAGGAGGCGCTGGGGAGTGACGAGGGCACTGCGGTCTGCGGTGGGGCTCCGGGCGCGGGGCGCGTCGTCGCGTGGGTATTTCTCCGCGAGGAGGCGCTGGACAGCTGGGTTCATGGGTTACCTCCGGCGGGCGAGGGCGGCGCGGCGCGCGGCCAGTGTGGTGCGGGTGGTGGTGTCAGCGGCCCGTTCAGCAGCACGAAGAGCGGCTTTAGCAACGGCATGCATCCCTGTCGCGGTGGGTTTTTCTATGGCGGGTGGGTCATAGATGGCCAGTGCCAGCGCATCGGCCCGGTCAGGGGAGCGCCCCATACGCTTCTTCAGGTCCTCTTTCTTCTCGACCTTGCTGCGGCCCTGCGCGTCAAACGAGTACTTCACCGCCACCAGCTCGCCTTCCAAATGGCTATCCGGCGGGAGCTGGCCCCCTTCCTTCAACCAGTTGCGAAGGGCAAACCAGAGCTGATCGCGCAGCTTGCTGTACCCCTCGCTGGTGGCGGCCTCGCTCACCGTGATGGGCAGGATGGTCAGGCCAAGTTCTCGGGCCCGCTTGCTGTGCCGGAGGTGATCGGTGACCCCGCTGCCGTTGCCCAGGTCGTCAATCTTGACCCGGACAGGACCGGCGGTGACGGGGTAGTCGTGAGTTGCCCGAAGCTCCTCCACGAAGTCCATCACGTGGCCAGCCACTTCCACGTTGTCCTGCTTGGCATGCACGCGAGGGGCGATAGGTTGCTTCCCGAACAGTGGCTGCAGGACAGTGCTGTCATCCCCGAACCGGGCCACATCGACGCCGAGGGTGAAGGCGCCAGTGGGCCCCTGGTCCTGCGCGTCAAACCGCGCCCGCGCCGCTTCCACGAGGCCCAGGCCAATGACGGTGTTCTCGGCCTGGGTCGGGAAGTTCCCTCGCACACGCACCTGAAACAGTGGACTGTCCTCGCCCCAATCCAGCTTCTTCTCCTGAACCCAGTCCCGCGTGGCGAGGCCAGGGATCAGGATCTCGCCGCTGATGACGTTGGGCGTGTCCTCACTGCTGATGTGGATGGTGTTCCACAAGTGCCGCTTGGTGGTGTGCGAGTCGTAGAACGTCCCGCTGACTTGGGTCGGGTTGCTGATCAGCAGCAGACTCGCGCCGCCGGCCAGATTTCCCTCAATGGCCTCAAAGATGCCTTCGTCCACCCCGGACGCCTCGTCAATGATGAATTGCAGATCGGCCCCGGAGACACCGGCCATCTTTTCCGGCTCGTCAGTGCTGAAGCCGAACAACTCGCTCTCCCCATGAACGAAGCCGCTGCCCGGATCAAGCGGCATGCGGCCGGGCAGCCGGGCCTTGCTGTGCAGCCGCCGAACTTCCTTCCAGATGATGATGCGCACCTGGCGGCTGGTAGGCGCGCTGAGGACGGTGCGGCTGTCCGGGCGGCAGTAAACGCGCCAGAGACCGATCACAGCAGCGGTGGTGGACTTGCTGACCTTGTGGCCGCTGCGCACGCTGACGCGGCGGGAAGTGACCACGGCGGTCAGGATGCGCTTCATGGCGTCCCAGATGGTCAGGCCCAGGACTTCGGTGGCGAAGCCGACCGGATCGTTCTGGTAACGCAGGAAGGGGTTCTCAGCTTCGGTCTGCTTGGGCTTGGCGATGGTCTGATTCAGCCCCGCTTGAAGACCGCGGCTAAACGGGGAGGCCGCTAGGACTGGTTCAGTACCGGACGCTGCGGGCGTGTCGTTCAACAGCGCCTGCAAGTTCAGATCGCAGCTCCGCTGGTGTGAACGTCGATAAGTCTGCGTCATCGGCAATCACCTCCCGCAGGGCCAGCACGGTCTTCAGGCCGAGTTCGTTCAGCACACGGTCCACTTCCGCGAGGCTGATGCTGCGGTCCTGTTCTCGCTTCTGGATCCGCTCGACGATGCCCGTCACCCGATCAATCAGGGTGATGAAGCTGGACAGGTCGGGCAGCTGCTTGGGCTTGGTCTCGAAATGCTCCGGGATGGGCGGTGCGGGCGGGTCCATCTCCGGTTCACTGTGGGCAGCCCGGACGGCTTCCAGGTACAGCGCCAACTGTTCACGCCAGAGAGCCACGGCTTCTTGGTAGCCCGTCGTGTGGCTGGCATGCCAGGCGATCAGCGCCGCCTGCTCTCTGCTGTGCCGCTCGATTCCCTCTTGGAGCAGCGAGCGGGCCAGCAGCAGGTCGGGCAACAGGTTCAGGGGATCAGGGTCCGCCTGTTGGTCCTGGATGGCCTGTTGCAGCGTGGGGCTGGCGTTGACCAGCTGGTAGCGGGTGGTGGGTTTCTGGCCCACGCCACCGTGGTTCTTGCACTTCCCCTCGCCGGGGTGATTGGTGCCGTGCCCAGCGGGCTTCTTGCAGGGCTTGCCGCTGCGAGTCTTGGCGCCGCAGGTGGGCAGCTTGGTGCGTTCGGCGCGGGTGGTGGGTTTCTTGCGGGGCTGGCGTTTCGGTGTCCCCTTCATGGGGTACTCCGGAGCGTGTCCCTTCCATGGGGTAGGTGGGTTTGGGGCATGGCGGGGCACACCTCCTTCAATACGTGGAGTAGGTTGGCGACATGACGACTTCAGATTTCGGACGAGATGCAGCTGAGTACTTCGCGGGATTGCATTACAACGCCCTTCGCGGTGGTGGCGCCTCCTCTGAAGAAGCAGCTAGAGCTGCAACTACTGCAATCAAGAACTACCTGCACCAGAGCGGCTGCTCGGCCAACACGATTGAAGACATTGCGACTGGCCTCGAAGACAAACTGCGTGCAAGAAATTGATTGGTGGCAACTCCCGGACTTGAACCGGGTCACGGGGCGGCATCAGCCCTGAATCCACTCATCGTGCCCTTTGAGTAGTCACCAGAAATGCCCAGCCGCGCGCATTCCACGGCGGTGCGGCTGGGGATCGTCTTTCGCCGTGCGTCGGTGACACGGGTGCTGGCGCGAATCATTTCAGTACAACGACAAAGCCGCCCAGGACTGGGCGGCGAACCTCCTTCTTAGAAGGTTTAATTACTTCAGGACACATTGAAGGCTTGTGCCGCCTTCTTTTCGGATGTCATAAATCGTGATCAGTGCCAGACCCCCACCTTGCATATACAGGTATCGACCGGATGGCGTCTTGGTGTCTTTCACAACTTTGAGGCCAGACATTTTGAACTGTTTGACAAAGGCATCAACCATCTGATTGACCATAACGCGCTCTTTGTCAAGACTCTTATTCATGTATTCCTGGGGCTTAAATTCACGAAATTCGAGGCCTTCATCTTGACAGATGCGACCAGTAAAGTTTTTAGCGAGGGTATTTGCCTTGGCCTTCTGAGCAGCCGTCGGTGGGGGCAGAGTCGGCATTGGGATGGGTTGATTCTGAGCAGCAGCAACGGTGCTGAGCGCAAACGCAAGGGTCAACAACAGTCTCACGGGTTCAACCTACCAGCAACGTGGAACCAAATTGTCCGCACGTTCGCGCTCCACCCACCAGGGGCACAAAGGAGGGCTGCAAACGACAGTGACGACAACGCCGCCCCCTTCGGAGCGGCGGTGATTTCGACTTGTTGTCCAGCCTAGCTAAATTATGCGGTCACCTAGGGATTTCTGCAACATCCTCAGCACGAAGGGCCGCGCGGCAGGTGGCAAGGTGGCGTGGCAGGTCTGGGTGTTTGTCACCGAGGCGGGTAGCCAGACTGAGGCAGGCCACGGCATACGCGACGCTGCGGGGCTTCGGAAACTCCCAGCCGCCGCGTGGGTCGGTCAGGCTGGCTGGGGTGGTGTGGCCGCGCCGGTAGCGCTCCAGAAAGCCGCCTGTGGCCGATGTGTCGGGAATCCCGCTGTCCAGCATGGTCTTGATGATGTCGGCCACTTCGGTCTCGCGCACCTCGCCCATCGGCGTGACCAGGCTGCTGGGCAGATCGGGCAGATGCTCGCCCAGGGTGCTGAGGTCAAAGCTGCCGCCGGGACCGTAGCGCAGCAGGGGCAGAACCACTTGCGGCACACGGGTCTTCCAGGCTTTCAGGGCCTGATGCCACTGTTCGGCGTAGTCACGGGCGGCGCGGGCGGCGGCGCGCGGCTGGGCCACCTGCTGGGCCTGCTGGCGGGCACGGGTGACACCCAGAGGGCGCTTCGTGCGGGGCTGTTGGGACATGGGCACCTCGGCGGGCAGGGTGAGGGTCATCGGTGCTGGCTCCTGTGGTGGCGGGGCGTTGGGCGGGTGCATCGCGTCAACCGCTGGTTGACACACAGGGCGGCCTGGAAGGGTTGCAATCCTGGCCGGTGCAGCGGGCCGCGCTGGCGGGGCTCAGGCGCAAACGTGGCCGCCATGGTGGCGAGGTCGGTCATGGTGATGGCATAGGCCTGGAAACAGGACAGAGCGTCCTGAAGCACAGCCGCCAGCTGCTGGACAAAGACGGCGGCAAGCTCGTGGGTATGGGACCGGCAAAGAGCCTGTCGGCGTTGCCTTTCCTCCCAGACCTCAATGCGCCGGAACTGCTCGAGCAGCCAGGCCGCGTCCACCTGACCCCAGAACTCGGCATCTGACAATTCCCAGGGTTCCCGCTTCACGCGGCACCTCGTCTGGCCAGGCGCGGCCGGCGGATCACGGGCGGATGGTCGGTGTTGTGCTGCGGCGTCCCGCTGCTCGTCGTGACGCTCAGCAGGCCCAGGTCGTAGAGGTAAAAGGCGGTGCCCGGGCGAATCCGCACGTACCCCCGGCGCTGCTGCTGGTACCGGGCCCGGATCAGGCGGCGCAGGATGGGGTCGTCGGTCTGGGCCAGGGCCTGCTTGAACTCGCGGTCCTGCTGGCGTTTGCTCAGCCTTCGCGGCATGCTGGGGACATGCTGCTGCGCCTGTTCGCGGTCCTGATCGGCTTGGCCGCCGTGGTACTGACCTACATCGTTGCGCATACAGGTCCGGACCCCCGAGTCGGCAACGCCGTCTGGCTGGTGCCGCTCTCTTTGGGATTCATGGCCTACATGATTTGGAAAAACACCGAGGAGTAAAGCGGATTTGGCAGGTTTTCTGCTCACCGCGAGCCTCCAAACAGGGTGCTGGTGAGGGGCGTAATGGTGACCTGCACCTGACCACCGGGCACCACTGGCCCACGGGTCACGCGCAGCTCGTCAATCAGCGAGTCATCCGCCCAGACCCCGGCGTGCGTCAGGGCGTCTTCCAGGGCTTTGGGCAGGTTGCTGAGGTCACGGGCGCGGCGATCTGGCGCACAGGTGTGCAGGTGCAGCGCAAGGCGGGCGCCGGGCGGCGTGGTGGGGCTGTTCAGGGCGCGGATCACGTCCCGCACCGCGCGGCGGTAGGCGCGGCCCTCCTGGCTCAGCAGGACACGGGCAGCCCAGGGCGGCGCACCGGGCTTCTTGGGCTTGCAGGGCACCAGGGCCGCGCGCCAGATGCTGTTCAGAGACGGTGGGAAAGGCAAGGCGAAGCTCAGGGCAGAATCTGCAAGGCTGATTTGGGGTGTTCGCGTTGACTCAAACGTGCGCATTGCTTGAGTTGGAACCGGGTTTTGCGCGGTTTGTGAGAGCAGCGGAAGTGGACCAGTTTTGCCCGCCTGCGACTGAACTAGTCCATTAGCCTGTTTTTCCTGCGCTGGGACGGGGGCAACAGGTGGACTACTTTTCAGCCCTTCTGTTTCCAGGCCTAGCTTCACCCGTGTGGCTTCGCGCAGGGCCAGGTCGGGAATGCGGGCCAGATAGGTTTCGGCGGCCTGTTGGGTCGGGAAGGGGTTCACAGCGCCACCTTCTTGATGCGCCAGGTCAGGCGGCCCGCCCAGATCTTCACGTCCTCTGGCTTGGACCAGCTGGCCGTGAAGCCGCCCCCGTTCTGGTCAGTCACCGCGCGCAACTTCTTTTCAGCCGCTTCATAGGTCTCGGCCACATCCCAGAACGCGAGGTCCGTCCACGAATACCCCAGGCCCTGCTCGCAGAGAATGACCCAGACGTGCTGCTCGCCGGTCACGCCGTCACCTTCCGCAGCACGCCACTGGGCACGATGGCGGTGTGTCCGTCTGGCCATTCCACCAGCACGTTGCCGATCACACCGGGCCGGGGCACCGTTACCACGGTGCAGGTGGTACCGCGCCGGGTGTCGTCGCCCTTGCCCAGCTTCGGGCCGTACCGGTAGGCCTCACCCACCGTCAGCCAGCGGTACTTGGTGGGGGCGCTCGTCACCACCAGTCATCACCATCCCCATCATCAATTTCACTGGTGTCCCACTTGGCCCAGCCTTCGGTGAGGCCGATTTCCATGCACTCCGGGCACCGGAGAATGCCGTCCTCGTCATACCGGGAACAGTCAATGCACACTGGCCCCTGACAGTCTGAGCAGGGGTGATGGTTGGCTGGTGTCTTCTGGCAGCCCGTGCAAGTGATAGGACGTGCGACGAGACCCATCAGCCCTTCACTTCCTCGACCAGGTTCAGCACGGCTTTCTTCAGCCAGTCCGCCGGCTCACCGTAGGCCACCGTCGCGTGCGTCTCGGTATCGACGATCAGCGCCTGCACCTTTGGGTTCCCGCTGGCGTCCTGCTTGCCGACGATCCGCAGTTCCTGGCTTGGGGTCAGGTGCTGGGCCACGTAATCCATGAACCAGTCCGTCCAGCCGCCGCGTCCGTTGCTTCTGGCCTGGAGCTTGCTCTCCTCGATGTGCTGCTGCTGGCGTTGCAGCCGCTCATGCGTGCCGGTGGTGACGTTCTCGCGGATCACCGCGATGCGGGCCGGTTCGGGCAGATCAATGAAGGGCACCGGCTCACCCGTTTCTGGATGCGCCACGGTGCCGTGCTCGTCAATGGCCTGGACCACCTCGGCCACCGCCTTGATCTGGCTGGTGCTGGGCTTTTCGCTGCCCGTCGTGGCTTGCAGGAACTTCGCCACGGTCTGCTGCTGCTCCGGGTCCAACTGGCTGACAATCTTGGCCGCCGGCTTGAGGTCGCGCGCCTGCCGCTCGTTCTCGGGCTGGAACCCAATGGGTTCCAAGACCTGCGCCACCTCTGCCGCCGCAATCAGTCGCCCGGCGTGCTGGCGGGTGAAGTCCCAGCGCTCGTGCAGGTAGGCGTCAAAGGTGCTGTGGGTGGCGCGGTACAGCCGGCCATCCCGAATCTCAGCCAGGGCGCTGCCCGTGCGCTGGAACTCGTGCAGGCCGTTCTGAATCACCCCTTCCAAGAGGGCAAGTGCGGCCTGTTCGTGGTCGTTCAGCGTCTCAGCGGGGGCGGTCATGCGCCCTCACCGGCTCGCCTGCACACCATGTAACTTTCGCCTGACAACGCCTTTAGAGAAGGCGACAATTCGGTATGGACTCGGAATTCTGGACTCACTTCCTCATCAACATCCCTCTGATCGTTGCCGTCAGCGTCTGGCTGGAGAAACGGGCGATTCCGAAGTGGCAACGACGGGCCTTGATGCTGGGATTCGCATTCGCTATTTATCCCCTCACCAACAGCATCCGAACGACCTTTTTCTAATGGCGCCGGCTGAGACTGGGTCGGCAGACTCATGTGCGCCGCCCGCCGTGCCGGTACCCGCGCGCCTTGTTCGCCTCGATCTTGGCCATCACCAGCAGGGCGTCACGCCCTTCAGCTTCCCAGGCTTCGGTGATCTCGGAATGCACCAGGGCGAGGTAATTGGGAATCTCGCTGATGTGGAAGTGCAAGCCCCAGCCGTTCAGGAGGTTCACGGTGCGGGCGTCACTCGCCAGCTCTTGGATGGTTTTCGTCATGGGATTCACCTAGGGGCAGCCCGTTCAGCCGCCCCGTTCCTTGGTCAGTCAGCGGCTTCTTGGCGGCCCAGCAGCGGCACGAAGACCTGCTGAGCGATGGCACAGGCGAGTTTGGGTGGAACGACGTTGCCCACCAACGTGTACTGGTCTTTCTTGCTCAGGGCTGCTGACGGCACCGGCACGCCCTGGAGTTCCGCGCACTGCTCAATGCTCCGGGCAATCCCGGCCGCACTGGTGACTTCACCAGTGCGGCCCTTGTATTCGCTGGCCAGCACCGCCGCCTGAACTTTGCGCTGCTTCCCACTGAACACGTTGTAGCCGCCGCTGTGGCACGTCACCGCGTTGCTTTCCGGCCGCACAGCGGCATGGGGCTGAATCAGAATCAGAGGCAACGCGCGGCCAATCACGATGAACACCCGGCGCCGCTCCTGTGCTACGTCAAACCAGTTACTCGACACTAAATGCACCGTCATCGTCAGTCCCAGCTGCACGCAGGCCTGTTCCAATTCGCGCAGTTCCGCCTGCCCGTCACGGTTCTCGACCAGGCCGGGGACGTTTTCCAACACGGCGCAGCGGGCATGCTGTATCTGCCAGGCAAAGTGGGTGAGGCTGTAGTAATGCGGGTGATTCTTTCCTCGCGTCGCCTTGACCACGTTGGCTCGGCTCCACGGCTGGCACGGCAGTGACGACCACACGAACCGCCCGGCCAGCTCCTCTGGCGTGATGGTCGCTACGTCGCGCACCTCGCACGGCACATCCGGCAGCCAGTCATGATGCTGCGCGACGGCCACCGGCCAGATGTCGTAGGCGCGCTCAATGGTCAACCCAGCGTCCAGCATCCCGCGCGTCGCGCCGCCGTACCCGCAGCACAGCTCAATGACGCTGGTCATCAGTCCGCCGCCCCATCCGTGTCAGGCAGCTCAAACGGCAGGTCTTCGCCGGGCGCTTTGGGTTCCAGCACCACGCGGGGCGGCACCGGGCCGGGGTCGGTGGCTTCAGGCTCGGCAGCGGGCACGTCCAGGCCCAGCAGGGCGCGCACCTCGCCTTCCACCTGGGGCCAGTGCTCCGCCAGCAGGGCACGCCACTCCGCCGCGTCCTGATCGTTGGTGCTGTTCGGGTCACTCCATTCGCCGGGATCGCGCCCGATCTGTTGCAGCAGTTGGCTCAGCTGCCCGAAGCCCAACTGGCCCAGCAGCACGTCCGGCGTGTCAGATGGGGCAGGTTGGGCCTCTGCTTCTTCCGGGGCCAGCAGCGGCGCGGCGCCCATGTCGGCCATCAGCTGGGCGTGGTCTGCTTGCAGCTGGCGCTCCTTGTCCAGTTCCTCCTGGATCTGCGCCTCGGTCTGCTCTTCCAGCGTGGGTTGGTTGCTGACCGTGCATTCCAGGCTGCAACTCGCCTCAAACAGCACCGCCGAGGTCAGGCCCACCTGTTCCAGCGCTTCCTGAGACACTCTCGTGGTGAACTTCGTGCGCAGGCCCTCAGCAACGGTGGTCAGGTTGCCCTGCAGCGTGGTGGCCACCATCACACCCGGCAGATGACCGTCCGCCATGCGCGGGCAGATCTCTAGCTTCAGACCACTGCTGTCAGCGGCTCCGAACAGCACGTGGGCGTAGTCCAACTCGAACTTGCGTTCCGGCCGCGCGCCCACTGTGAACGCCCACTTGATGTCGTGAACCCAGCCAATCTCCCGAACATCTTTTGAGGTCAGACCCAAGAATTCGAGACTGTAAATGCCGTAGGTGCGGTGCTGTGTGGTCATGCAGTACTCCTTCCCTGGCCCACCGGCCAGGCGGGTAGGGGTTAGAGAAGGCCGGTTGGCTCGCGGTACAGGTCTTTGAAGCGCACGAACTCGCTGTTGTAGGCCAGGCGCACACTGCCCACGGGGCCGTTGCGCTGCTTGCCCACGATGACTTCGGCAATGCCCTGTTGGTCGGTGTTCGGGTGGTAGTACTCGTCGCGGTAGATGAACATCACCGTGTCCGCGTCCTGCTCAATCGCGCCGGACTCGCGCAGGTCGCTCAGCACCGGCTTCTTGTTCGGGCGGGTTTCCACCGCGCGGCTCAGCTGGCTGAGCACGATCACGGGAATTTGCAACTCCATCGCCAGCTTCTTGAGGTTGCGGCTGATGGTGCTGACTTCCTGCTGGCGGTTCTCGCTCCCTCCCTTGCCGCTCTCAATCAGCTGCAGGTAGTCGATCATCAGCAGGTCAAGCTTCCCGGCCTGATACAGCGTTCGAGCGTCCCGCGCGATGCTGGCGCCGGTCTGGTCGGTGGCGTCCATGAAGGTGATGGACAGGTCACGAATCCGCGCGGCGGCGTTGCGGCAGCGCTGCTTCTCGCTGGGGGTCAGGATGCGCTGCCGGATGCGGTTCAGGTCCACACTGGCGGCGGTGGCGATGGCGCGCATGGTGAGCTGACTGGCCCGCATTTCCAGGCTGCCCACTGCAGCGTTCAGGCCCGCCTGCGCGGCATTGGTCACGAAGCTATAGCCCAGGGCGGTCTTGCCCATCGCCGGGCGCGCGGCCAGCACGTACAGCGCGCCGGGTTCCCAGCCGAGAATCTGGCCGTCCAGATCGACGTACCCCGTGCTGATGGCGTTCGGGGTCTCGCTTTCAATCTCGGCCAGTGCCAGGTCCACCGCTTGGGCGTGGCTGGTGAAGCCCGTCTTGCGGCGGTCTTCCAGGGTGCCCCCGATCTGGCTGGCCAGGGCCGCCAGTTCTTCCGGGTTCAGGTCGCCTTCGGTGGCATGGTGGATCAGCTGGTGACTGCGGCGGATGGTCTCCCGGCGGCCGTGCAACCGGCGCAGCTCAGCGGCGTAGTGCTCCGCGTAAAAGCCCGTGGTCTCGGCGGTCATGACCCCAGCCAGAAACGCGGCGTTGATCAGATGACCCCGGCCCGTCTCTGCGGCGCGGCCCAGAATCAGCCCAGCATCGTCCAGCGGTTGCCCAGCGGCGTGCAGGTCATGGAACAGGCCGGCCAGTTCCTTGGTGGCGGGATTGTGCCAGGCGTCCGGGGCCAGCGGCGCCAGGAAGGTCCAGGCTTCGGGGTCCACCAACACGCTAGCCAAGGCCTGACGTTCCAGATCGTGGTTCTGGGGCAGGGGGCGCGGCACAGTCACGAGAGCACGTCCAGCGTCTTGACCTGCCCCAGCGGCACGTCGGGGAAGTCGGGGTGGTCGGTGGCAATGCCCCGGCTCAGCACGGCCAGCACGGTGGCTTCACTGCCGTCCGGGTAGCGCACCCGCTGACCGACAGCGAGGGCTGGACGGGCCTGTACCGGCACTGGGACCAGCGCCGTCGCCGCGTCCCGCATCCGTTTTTTCAGCGCAGGCAGCGGGAATTCGTAGTGGCCCGCCTCAATGATGTACGCCGCCTGTTCGCCCAGCGCCTGGCCCTGCCCGTCCTGAATCCAGCCGTACCAGAGTTCGGCCTGTGCTTCCTGGGTCACGCGCTTCAGGGCATTCAGCCGCACCCACTTCTGCCACACGGGCAGCAGCCCCGCCCCGCTGATGGCGTCCATCGCGGCGCGGTAGGTCGGCGCGGCCGGCGGAACCTGTTTCAAACCTTCAGCGTCCACGTTTCCTCCGTCGCAGTGCGCGTTGTCCAACTGATCCTGTGAAGGCGAAGCCATTGGGGCCTCATCAGAGGCCGCGCCGTCAGGCGCCTGCCCTGCCTCCCTTTCGCTGTGTTCGGGGGTGGGGGTGAAGGCCGTGAGCGTCAGCGCCTCGCGCGCACCCGCGTCTTCTTCTTCCTTAGTTCCTTCGTTCCTTAATTCAGGGGCCTGTTTTTGCTTGTGCAGGACGTTCTTTTTCGGCGCGCTCATACCGGGTTTTCGGCGGGTTTCCGGGGGATTTCCGGTGGAAACCCGGTAGTCCCAACGCCACAAGCCGTCTTCCGAGACCGCGTACCCGAGGGCGGCCAGAGCGGCCAGGGCTTCACTCGTCTGGGTCTGGCCTCTCTTGCAGAACGCAGCTACTTCGCCCCAGTGGACAGCGGACTGGCGCAGACCCCGGCGGCTCATCAGGAAGAGGGCGGGCTTGACCAGGGCGTTGGGGAGTTCGGCCAGCAGGGCCAGGTCGGTGTCGTTGTCGAGGTTGGTGTACCCACCCGCTTTGGGTTTATTGACTGGGGCGGGGGGCTCTGTGGGGGGCTGGAACTTGATGACGACGGCGCTCATGCCATGCCCCGGACGATGACGAAGTGCCAGAGGCGGTCCACATCACTGGGCCGGCGCAGGTGGGCGAGTTGCAAGGCACGCGCCAGCTGCTCGACCTCGTCATCAGTCATGCAGGCCAGGCCCTGCGCGCGGACCTGCCCCACCGCTTCCAGGGGCGCACCCGCGCAGGTCTGCTGGTGGATGGCCCGGAACTCGGCAGCGTCAATTGGGAACCAGAGGTCAACCACGGGTTGCAGGGGATCAATGGTCGCGGTCATGCCACTGCGCCCCTGTTGACCGCGCGCCGGATCTTGTCAGCGGCACTCTGGCCGTAGTGCATGGCGAGACTGGCCAGGAAGGCTTCACGCTGCCGGGCGTCCAGGGGCCGGAGGTCGCGCACC
Source organism: Deinococcus arboris (assembly GCF_009755355.1). GTDB lineage: Bacteria > Deinococcota > Deinococci > Deinococcales > Deinococcaceae > Deinococcus > Deinococcus betulae. The sequence goes on from NZ_WQLB01000009.1 coordinate 61,839, forward strand.
CAGACCTGATGCAGCCCTGGGGTCATCTGCCGAGGGGTAAGGTCTGGCATCAGAACGGCGTCCCACTGAATTGCGCTTGCGCGGCCTGCACCTTCGCCGCGCGCTGCTCTGGGCCCAGGTGGCTGATGGCATTCAGCAGCCACGTCGCTTCGGCTTCACTGAGCTGTTTGGTGCTGACCGGCCCGGTGTGTTGCAGCAGGTGGCCCCAGACCATCGCCCGCACCGCACTGGTGTCGGCGCCCATCCCCTTCGCGGCGGCTTGCAGCTGCCCGATCTGGGCGGCCGTGACCATCGGCTCAGCATCAGTCTGGGCGGCAGGCTGCTGGGCTTCTGGCTGAGTCTGAGCAGGCTGCGCGTCCGTCTTCGGGGCATGCTTCAGACCTAGGGCTTTCAGGTCCGTATGACAGGCGCGGGCCGCATCCAGATCCGCGCGCCAGTTGTAGGTGTCGAGAATGCTCTGCACCTCAGCCGCAGGGGCCACCTTCCGCACCCGGTCCGCCAGGTCCCCGATGCTCGTCACCCAGCGCTGCATCAGTTCTTCCTGCTGTGGGTCGGGCAGGGTGTGCGCGGGCGTCCCGGCGGCCTGCTGCACCTCACGGGTCATGTCCGTGCGGCGGGTGGGCGCGGCCTGGGCCGGGGCAGCGGGGCGCTCTTCGCGGGCGTTGTCCGCCTGCGCCATCTCGTCTGAGGTGTAGAGGCCAGAGAGGTCGTTCGGGAACGCGCTGCGCAGGGCCTGAGCCTCCGCGCACTTGGCGATCATGACGTCCGGCATCTTGCCCCACAGGCCCATCGGCGCCCCGTCCCGCTTCCGGCTCACGTACGCCTCGAACCGGGCCACCGCCCACAGCGGCTCCGTAAAGCCGTGGCGCAGAATGCCCACCTTCGCCGCTGCTGGTGGGTCTTTGCTCAGCCACACGTCCACCCACTTCCCGTCTGGGCCACACCACAGCGGCCCCACGCGCCCGGCGTACTGGCCGTGCCGCTCGGCGATGACGCGGAAGCCGTCAATGGACACCTGAATGGTCATGCGCTGCTGCTTGGTCCACTGACCGTTGACCTGCTTGTTCTCTTCGCGCATGACGGCGTAGATCTGGCGGCTGAACGGGTCCAGACCGGTGCGGCGGCACTGCTCAATGAACAGTTGCAATTCGCCGTCACTGGCGCCGGGCGCGATCTGGGTCTTGATGAGGTCGAGCTGGTCTCGGTTGAAGTCCACCGGGGCCAGCGGCATGCCGGTAGGGCGGGCGTGTTCAATCGCGGTCATTTGGTCACGTCCTTTCGGGTCAGCAGGGTGATCAGCGCCAGCAGCGAAGGGCAGGCCACGGCAGGCAGGACCGCGCACAGCACGCGCTGCCAGCCAGGCATCTGGGGGCCGAAGTCCGGGGCCAGGGCCAGCAGCAGCCCGTAGGTGGTCACGAACAGGGCCAGGGTCAGGCCAATGGGCAGGACTCGGCGGCGCAATCGGCGCACTGCACCTGTCCCACCGGGCACGCGGCGCCGCAGGTCCAGCACTGGCCCTGTCCCGGCGTGCTGGGGAGTGGCGCCCCGCTGATCCGGCACAGGGACCAGGCCAGCAGCAGCGTGGACGGGATGGCAATCAGGGCGATCCACATGGGGCACCTCCAGAGGCAACGTGCGCGGCCCGGCGCGTTCCTCGCGCGGCGCGGTGGGCAGGGGCAGGCCGTTCTGGCGGGCGTGGTACTCGGCCACGGCGCGTTCGGTGAACCGCCGTAGGCCCTCTTCCTTCCAATCGGCGTTGTCCATCCGCAGGGCGCCGTTCACTGGTCTTCACCCGTGATGGCCCAGTCAATGCCGCTCAGCAGGCCCTCTTTCAGGCCTGCCTGCACGATGCGTCCCATGAACTCGGCCTGCTGGGCACTGCTCAGGGGTTGATCAAGTTTCACGGTGTGCTTGAATTCGACCGTCACGGTAATTTCGCAGTCGTGTTCAATCGTGGTACCCAAATGGAAGCGGGTGCTGCTCACGCCGCGCCGCCCTGGATCGTCAGGGGCTGGAAGGGCACCGTCTGCGGGCGGGCAGGTTTCACAGCGGAGCGAATCTCCTTGAGGTTCCAGTGCCCGCAAACCGTGCCCTGGCCGTCCGTGTCCGCGTTGCAGGGGCCGCCCACAGCAAAGACGCTGTGCAGGGTGCCGCACTGCTCACAGCGCAGGCCGGTCACGCCAGCGGCCCGCAGGTCCGCCACGAGGGCGCGGTGGCGCTGATCGGCGCGCTGATCGCGCTGCTGCTCACGGCGCAGCTGGCCAGGGGTCAAGGTCAGGTCGAGTCCGGCGTTGGGGTTTGCTATGCTGATCATCAGGTTTCTCCTTGCCGCACCGCCTTTCCAGGGGCTTTGGGTGCGGCGTTTTCGTTTCAGCCGGCGCGTTGGCCGGTCTGCTGCACGCTGGGTTCAGCGGTGTCAGTAATGGGGGTCTGAACGGTGCTGGGCAGACTGGCCAGCACTTCCGAGCGGTAGTAGCGGTACTCCTGGCCGAGCTTCCGGGCAGGAATCTTGCCCGCCCGCACCAGGCGCAAGACGGTGCTTTCGCTGGTCGCCAGCAGGGCCGCCACCTGATCGGTGGTCATGACGGTCTCGGTGTGGCCGGCCAGCTTGCGGTCTAGCAGCGCTTCAAGGTCCGCCACCGTCAGGTGAAAGAGGGGTTGGGAAGCGGGGGTCATGCGGGGACCTTTGTACTAGATACTGCAAGCTCTATATCTGCTAGCGAAAAGTTGAGTGCTCGTCCTAGCTTCAGAAGCGTAGGAAGGTCTGGCACTGCTTCGCCCCGTTCCAGCGTACTAACGTACCCCTGGCGTCGAGCGTCTTCAAATGCCTCCTCCGCCACCTGAACCTGGGTTTTCCCGGCGGCTTTCCGGCGCTCCCTGAGGAATACAGCGATGGCTTCTTGCATAGGTACAGAATATATAGCTGAGCATATATTGTCAATATACGCCATACCGTATTCCCTTCCGGGAACGCATTGCATACCATCTGTCGTATATACGGGCGTGAGTATGTTAGCTGCGGCGCTCGGAAGGACACCATTCCTCATGACCCTCCCTCCAGAAATCCTCGATTCGCGCGAGGCGGGAAAAATCCTAAAGGCAGCCCGAAAAGCTCTGGGATTGACGCAAGGTCAGGTGATTGACGCCGTTGGGATACCCAACCAGAGCTACATGTCAGCGCTGGAAAATGGGCGCTACAACGTTGCCAACAGCGAGTATTTCCCGGCTCTTGCCCAGTTGCTGCGACTGACCATAGAACAGGTACGAGAAATTAATCCTTCTGCTGTTATTACCGTAGCTGCGGACCCAGGACCACGACGGGGGCCGCCAATACCCCCAGTTGTACCCTTCCGCGAGACGCCCATCACCATCCCACATGAGTTACTGGAGATGGTCGAGAAGCACGGCGATAACTACCCGATTCTGAGAACGCCGCAGATGCAGCGTATGCTGGCTGCCCCCCGCAATTTTGGCGGGGCTGAAGTTGGCCCCCAGACGGCAGAAGACTGGTTTGACTATTGGATGGCAAACAAGAGGTTCTTGACGTGACCTATGACACGTCCCTCCTCGCGAGTGACTACATCCACTACGTCAAAGCCGTGCAGCGCCAGCTGGGCTATGAGCCCCACGCGCTGCGCCTGGCCCGTGCGCTGGATATCCGCGTCCGCATTGGCTGGGCCAACCGCTGCACACCCGATCATCCAGACGGCCCACTCATGGTGGTGCAGCCCTGGCATTACGGCAACACCGATGTGATTCGACACGAAGAGGCACACATCCTGTTGTGGTGGAGTGGCCTTGAAGCCGAGATCATCGCAGAGTTTGGCGAAGAACTGGGCTGGCGGGTAGTGGAGAATCTGTGTCAGTTCGCGGTGGGGTTTCTCCGCATTACACCATCCATGTTGGATCAGGCGGTGAAGCGGTATGGAGTCTCAGCGCGGGCTGTGAAGCACTTACAGAAACTCAGCGGCGCGGATGTCCGCACGGCGATGAACCGACTGGTCTATGACGATCCTAGGAGCTGCCGTGCGGGTTTTCTATTGTCAGGCCACTACGTTTCTGATGTGGCCCAATGCAACTGGGGCCTTCCGTTCCGGTGGTTGGAAGAGGTGCCAAAGCCCATGCGCCGCTTCCCGTCAGATGCCAATGTTTCGTTCCTGAAGCTCACGCCCTCGCAGACTCTCGGTGTGTGCTGGGGCTAAGGAGTTGTTATGAAAAAGCTGGTTGCAACCGTCTTGTTTTCGCTTTCCGCATTTGCTGCGGCGCAGCCAAGCTCTTTCACCGGCAGCACAGTCAGAGACGATATTGCGAAACGAATTGGCGCCTACGAACGCTCCTGTAAAGATTTACCCGTTGCTCAATATGAGAGTGCCTATTCATATTGCATGTTCACAGAAGGAAGTTTTTCAAGAGCAAAGTCAATTATTGATATTTATTACGAAGAATATCTAACAGGGGGCTGGAAGATATCAGATGGCTATATCTATAATTTCCTCAAAAAAGAAGATCGTTCCCTGAGAGTAACTATAAAAGAGTTAGACGGGTACACGTTTGTCGCCGTAGCCGACTTGAGTCTGGCAGATCAAATTCGTAAGGAAGAAGCGCATGCGGGCATGCAATCTGATGCCGCAAAAGCAGGGGCAACTCCGAACTCTGCGTATGTGTGGCTGAGCGATTTACGCTCCTTGGGTATAACCGTCCAAGCTAAACCATTCTCCATTACATATAAGAGTCAGAAGTTAGACTTTAACGCAGCAAGCCGCTCAGCCTTACTGAACAAGCGTGCAGCAACACTAAATGCCACACCGTTTCTTCTTGACGGCAGCATATTATTCCCCGTAGCGGCCCTACGTGGCCTCGGCTGCGAGGTTCAAGCTCCAACAGACAAAGTAGTGGGTGTTTCCTGTGGAGGTTTATGGAAATACCTGAACGTCTATGTATTTCAAAACAAGAACGCGCCGGCTTCAACGCTGACATTTCCTAAAATACAGACGCCTTTACAACAGAGTCCTACAGCTTCGGGCCAAGCTCCGACAAGTTCTACTGCCTCGGCGGCAAGCGTGAACTATGCGCCGCTCAATTTGTTCGGCAGCTTGGGCACAGTCTCGACTCGTGGTTCTGCACAAGAACTCACCACTGGAGGACGCTCAATAACGTTCTCTAATGGCCAACGGCAGACGCCTCAAGGCTTCAATCTTCCCGGCGTGCCGTTTTTTGACGGTGGTGAGCTATTTATCCCGATTGACAGCCTGAAGTTCGTTGGCTGCACAGTGGAGTTTGACAACCTCGACTATCAGGTGACATGTCCAAATGGCGAATCTGTTATCGGGGTGGGCGTAGTTGTCAAGCGATGACTTGCCAGAACCACACGCCACGCCTACTCCTACCGCTGGCATATGCCGCGCTGGATTGGGGCGCCGATGCCAGACCCAGATGACGACTTCATTGGCGAGGGCGTCTCAATCTTCCAGGTGCCGGGCTACTCCAGCATGACCATTGGCCTCGTGGTGATTGAGGCGTGAAGGATGGGCAGTGGGCGGCGGCGTGAGGGGTGAAAGACACAAAGGTGAAAGGTGGTATTGAAGAGTGAACATCAACTGGAGCAATTTTCTTATTACTGAAGTTGGCATTCTTCTGGTTCTAGGACTTCACCTTGTCATGCTCTCCAGGCTAGGAAGTCCACGAACGAGGCGAAACGTGGACATCGGTATGAGCATTGCATTCCAGATCTGGGTTCCTCTTTTCGGTCTGGCGCTCTGTGGCCTACTCACTGTGGTTAGTTTTGTGCCTTTGCTGAAGCTTTTGCCCACTACCAGTACGGTCAAAGATCTGACGCTGGTGCTCGAAATCGTAGTGAGCGCGTTTAGCCTCCTGTCCATCTTGAGCGTCGTTTATCCGCTTGCGCTCCAGCGCCAACTCAAGCAAGCCAACACACTCACACTCGGTACAGTGGCGCTCCTAGCTTTTGGCTCGTTTGCCGGTACGGTCTTCAAGGCTTTGGTGGCGAACGAAGCATTTTCAAATCTCTGGACGACCATCAGCGGTATGGCCTTCCTGACGAGTTTCTACGCCGTGGTGGTCCTATTCGTTTGGGGACTTTGGCTGATAGCTAGGAGCTATTTCGCTAGGCCCAGATTGGCCGACGCCACCGACGGAACTTCCCCGCTGCCAGCATCAAGTGATGTGTCATAGGAACGCGCTGAGGCAGAAGGCCTGGAGCGGCATCTAAGCGGCCACTCAGCAGCCGTGCTCTCTAGTGGCCTTGGGGGCTACCCAGCGATAACGCACCGTTAACGCGGTCTCCTAAATCATCCTGATGGTCGCCTTGGCAGTTGCTGAGGTGGCTGAATTCATGGCCTATGGCTGACCCACCACCCGACCCAACAACTCGGCCGAGCTTGCCCTTCTGGAGAGAAGGGCCTTTGTCATGCCGTTTAGAGGAGCCCATCATGCGCTGTCTGTCCGCTGTCCTGCTCATCCTGTCTCTTGCATCGGCCGCTACGGCTGCTGGGCCTATTCCAGTTGGCGGCTTCAAAAATTGCACGGCTGCGAAAGCTGCTGGGTATTGGAACATCAAGAAGGGGAGCCCGGCGTACCACACCCGTCTGGACCGGGACGGCGACGGCCTAGCCTGCGAGAAGAAGTGACCCGTTTCCCGAAAAACAAACCATCACCCTTCCGGCCAACTGGGTAGCAGTGGGCCATCCTGCTCTTCATTGTGGTGTTCGCTTTGATGGTGTTCTGGCCTCATCTCTTTGGCAGATAGCCAAGGAGGGTATGGAGACAGTGGCAGGAGGCGGGAAAGAAAGTAGCACCAGTCAAGACAGGGCAATACGCTTCAACGCTTTCAAACTCTAGGAAGTTGAGGCAATAATAGCCATCAATGGCTGGCAAGCGATACTTTGCCAGTCTTGCAGTCTCAGGAGGCTTGATGACAGCAGCAACCAAGACCCGAACTGTCCACTTCTTCGAATTTTCAGCGGTCTTGCGAGATCCAACCGACCCAAGCAAAACGACCGACGCAGATTTAGAACCCCTCTGGCGCAACATGAATAGACTTGCACCGATTAAAGGCGTTCCCAATTCATCTTTCCACGCATTTTGGGGATCTGAAATGGTTGTGGCCATTGATCACAACAGACCAAATGTAGTGCTTGGCAGATCAGTCAAACTACGGCGCGATGCACTACCAGGCCTACTAAGTGCCGGAAAATTTAGAAGAATTATGATTAAGGCCGATGAGTTTTTGCATGAGACCTCTCATTTTGCATTTTTCAAAGACTCGCGGGTTATTGCAATTGAATACAATACACATGCACCAAACTATAGATATCTAGAGAAGTATTTAAATGATATGGCAAACGCACTAAGCATGCACATTGATGATATCAGCTTAACTATAAAACTTGATAAAAATACTGTTGCGAAGCTACTCGCTTCTGGTCCTGTAACAGCAGTTGAAGTGACTGCACACGCTGACGATGTAGCTACGCTTCCTGCTGGCAATCGGCTCGTCCGAGCACTCCGTGGAGTAGTGGGTGATCAGCCGACTCGCTACAAGGCGACCGTAAACTGGAGTCGAGAAAGGCCGGCCAAAAACCGTCCTCGTGGACTTGATGATGAGTTCAAAGCTGATGCCCTTGCTCTGCTAGAAGCTAGTGGAGCCATTGTTGACGCCCTGAAGGTCACCGTAGAGCCCCCAGGTGGCGGCACGCCCCGGACGATTGATCTCAAGCGAGATCGACATTTCGCCGCTATAGACGTTCTTCTGACAAGCGAGCGAAGTATTGATACTGACGACACATACGCGAAGATCATAAAATATTACAATGAGTATGTTATAGGCGAAGCGAAGGGCAAGTAGATTAGTTATGAGTAGTGTGGAGGTCCACCGTGACGGTCGTAAGGTCAGTAGTACGTTCTTTCTTCGATCTGCTGGTCGGTCTACCGGGACTCATCTACCTCTTCGCAGTCCTGGGGGCCACTGGTACCGTTTTTGCCCCCCGAGGCTTCACCGCAGCATTTGTCGAGTCTTCACTCCCTGCTATGGCTGGAGTCTCCTTTTCCCTTTTCGGCTTTGGTGTGACTGCTCTTTCAATCCTCACTTCGTTGAAGGCCACTCCATTTTTTGAAAAACTGCAAGAGACAGATTTTCAAACTTGGAAAAATCTCGTTGGCTCTTTCCTTCACATGGTTACTATCTTCGCCATGCTAGGCATATTCTCTTTTTCCATAACCAAAGATCGGATCATCGCGCTTCAGGGTGGTGAATATAATGCAGTACTATTTATTTACATAGCATTGTTTCTTCTGGCTTTTTTGGCCACTGCAATTGCTATCTATCTACTCAGAGGAGTAGCAAACGTGAAGCCACCAGCACCAACTCCAACAATTAGCCCTGTAGATCCCTCTTTTCTAAATCCGGGGTCTACAGCCGCAAGCCAGGGTGTTACGCCAATAAGTGGCGGGACTCCCTAATGTTTATACCTCTTCAAAAGAACTTTATCAGTGCCAATACAACGCAGTAAACGCAAGCTCGGCTCTGTCTTCCAGCGCAAGCAGGATGGCCGCTGGGCCGCCGCTGTCAGCCTGCCCAACGGGAAGCGCATCACGCGGTACGTCTCCCCTGCCGAGCCGAACCCTGAGCGTGCCGCCCACGCCCTGCTGGCCAAGCTCATCACGGAAGCCGAGCAGGGTGAGATTGTGCCGCCCAGCCAGATGACCCTGGAAAAGTGGCTAGCCGAATACCTGCGCCGCGCGAACCGGGGCAAGGCGCCGGCCACGGTCAAGGACCGCGAGTACAGCGCCAGCTACCTGAACGCCGCGATGGGCAGCACCCGCTTGGAGCGCCTCACGTCGCAGCAGATCCAGCGCTGGGCTGACACGGCCGTGCATCCCACCCGTGAAGCCCTCAAGGCCCACCGGAAGTACGAGGGCCAGCCTCTCAGCCAGCGGGCCAAGCAGAAGGCGCTCCAGATGCTGCGCAGCGCACTGACAGAAGCAGTCGGCCTGGGCCACATCCCCCGGAACCCAGCCCTACCCGTGAAGCTGGAACGACGGGCCAGCAAGCCTAAGGGCGTGGCCTGGACGCCCGCACAGGCCCAGGCCTTCTTGCTGGCCAATGAGGGCACTAGTCTGGCGCCTCTCTGGAAGCTGGCCCTCCAGACTGGGGCGCGGCTCGGCGAGCTACTGGCCCTGCAGGCCTCGGACTATGACCCTGACCGGCGCATCCTCCGCATCGAGCGCACCCTGAAATATGGGGGTGAGGGTGCAGGGAAGGCCGCCCGCCGGACAGTTGGCGCACCTAAGACCGAGCGGGCCAATCGGAGCTTCCCCCTCTCGCCTGATGCCCAGGAGACGATTGAAGCGGCGCTGGCCCGGCGCGAGGCGCTGAGGACTAAGGCGGGGCCAGCCTGGATGGCTGGGGATTGGCTCTTCCCGGCGGAGACTGGCCAGCTGATTCCGCACGGCAACGCCCACCGGGCCTGGCGGGAAGCCTTGAAGCGGGCGCCCGACGTGCCTGTGGTCCGGCCGCATGACCTGCGGCACACCTTTATCTCGCTGGCCCTTCGCCGCGGCGTGAAGCCAGAAGTGGTGGCGCGGATGGTGGGGCACAGCTCGCCGCTGATCACGATGCGGATTTACCGGCAGGTGTTTGAGGACGAGTTCGAGGACGCGCGGGAGATGATCACGGGTCTGGTGTAGCGCTGTAGCAGAGCTGTAGCAAACCTGTTGGTTTCCATTGGTCTCTGTTGGTCTGCGAATCAGGAAAACTGGTGGTGTTGGGGGATGTTGGCGTGCATACGCGAGTGACTGCTTGGTCTTCTAAGCGGTCGGTCCCGTGTTCGAGTCACGGAGAGCGCGCCAAAGAAACCCCCGTCTACACGGGGGTTTTCTGCTGTCGTCGGGTTGAATTAGACCCCTCCGAATGTCCAGTTACAGGATGGGTACAGCCTATTCACTCCTAATCAAGCAAGCCGATCAGGCTGGCGCCCACTTCCTGCAGCTCTTCCTGCTGGATCTGGCGGTAGATCTTCATGGTGATGACTGGGCTGCTGTGGCCCACGATGGCCGACACCACATCAAAGGGCGCCCCGGCCCGAATAGCCAAGTTGATAAACGTGTAGCGCAACCCGTGAGGGGTAAGGCGAGGCAGCAGATCTGGTTCACGGGTGGGCACAGCCTCGGCAGCGGCTTTGACTTCCACCTTATTCAGACGTGCAATCGTCTCGTCGAGGTGCCGGGCCACGTTCCGGTCTCCGAGCATCGTGCCGGTCTCGCTCGGGAACAGCCAGCCCTCTTCAGACCAGAGCCCCTTGGCCGCCGTCTTCTCTGCTTCAGCCTTCCGGCGATCAAGGTGGTCGCGCAGCTCCGCGTTCAGATCGGCTGGCAAGGTGAGGGTGCGCAGGCTGGCGTGGGTCTTCGGCGAACCGACTGCGGTGCGGCGTGTCGCCTCGGCTGTCTCGCGTTGAATCGTCTGCCTTATATATAAGGTGGACTTCTCCGGGTGATAGTGCTCCAGTCGCAGGGCCAGAGCCTCGCCCAGGCGCAGGCCCTGACCGAGCAGCAGACGGTACAGCGAGGCCAGTCGGTGACCCTGCACCGCGGCCAGGAAGCGGCGCACCTGCGCCTTGCTCCAGACCTTGTGCTGCGGCGGCGCTGCCGCAAGGCGCGGCAAAGTGACCGCCTTGGCCGGGTTGCGGGCAATGAGACTGAGCGCCGTGGCTTCCTCCAGCGCACTGGTGAGGAGGGTCAGCATCTTGCGCCGGGTCCGGGGACTGTACTTGGCGTGGTCGTGCATCAGGGCCTGGACATGCGCGCCGTGGAGCGCGGTCAGGCGCCGGGTGCCCAGATGCCCCGTGATCAACCCGACCAACCGCCGATCTTCGCGGACGGTGGCCGGCTTACTCGCGCGGGCCTTGTGCTTCCGCGCCAGGTACCCATCCAGCCACTCTTTCATCGTGGTGGTGCTGGGGGCCTGGAGGGCGCCGCGGCCACTCTCGGCAATCATGTCGGCCAGTTTCTGTTCGGCTTCCCGCTCGGTTTTGGCGTACCGGGTCAGCCGCCGCCGCTTGCCGTCAATGATGCCGAGTTCGATTTCGGCCGCCCATTTGCCGTCACTGCGCTGGAACACGGAACCCAGGGCGCGGCGCTGTTTCGGCTTGCGCCGTCCGTTCATGCCTCTTGGCCTGGCTGTACAGATTGCCCTTGTTCCGATGACAGCGGAGTAGCCCAAGCGAGATCAAGTTCCGGCAACTGGGGAGGTAATTGAGTCACAGGCTGGGGAATGACTGAACGATCCTCTAATTTCAAAATCAAAATGACACTCACAATAACAAAAAACCAGAAACACATCGTATACAGAGAGTAGAAAAAGAGCGCGCGACCCGTATCAAAGAGGTTGTTTTCCGCGTAGAATTTGACCATCGCTCCACTCAGTGTGCCGAGACCAGCGGCAATGGCCAGTGCAATAGATCCAAGATCTCTCTGGATATGTTTTGAACGCCTGTAGGCCACGATTATAGAAATCATCGTGGCGAAGGCAAATATATGAATACCCCATTCGAGAGCCTCCTTTTGAATTGCCAGATCTTGACCAATAAGGCCATTCAAAACGGCCAGTCCAGACAGGCTTGAAAGGAGGTAAAGATGGGAACCAAACATGAGAGTCGAGAAAATTAGTCCAGCAAAACCAATACCAACTTCTATTTTCCTACGTCTTTCAGGTTTAGAAGCCTTCCAGAAAAGACGAAGGAGATACGCCAGAAAGGCTCCAGCAAGAAAACCTTCAATGATTGGCTTAATCCAAAGGAAGAAACTTTCCATATGTCAACCTCAGCTGGTGAGCGTGGCAAACCTAGGGTTTAACTTCTTTACGAATACGCCGCGCCATCTCCCGAGTTGATTCGTAGACCGACGAAGGCCGCCAACGTGGTGGGATGTACACCCGCTGGGCTAACACCACGTCGACCTTCAAATCCCGGCTGACGCGTAGGCGTTCCGCGAGGACATTCGCCATGTGGAGTGTGGCCGGCTCGGGCAACTCGATAGCCTTATATTCCGTCTTGAGACGGTGGTCCATTACCGTCATCAGGAGCAGGCGTGGCAGCTGGGCCAGGCCCATGTCCACCTGCCAGGCGTCAAGTAACCGGTCCGTGCTTTCAAAGTGCTCGTCGAACAGGTCGCCCATGGTCAGCACTAGCCAGGCGTCCTCTGGCTCAGCCAGCTCGGCGTCCTGACGGTCGCTGGGCTCCAGCAGCTCTGCCCGGGCCACAGGCAAGGTGTGCATTTCCGGCACGTTCTGCAAGGACAGGTGCGCCCGAATCGTCAGACGCTCGGTGCTGGTCCCTTCAACGGCCTCGTAAATTTCATCTGTCCGCTCAGGGTCATCCAGCGTCTGGGCAGGCACTTTCAAGCTCAGGTGCGCGACTTTCTGGCCATCTTCGTGCTCGACGCGCAGGCGGGCGCGAGTGAACGTGGTCGAACTGTTGCGGAGCTGGGCCAAGGCATGCTGAAGGGGGGTCGGGAGCCGGGTGCCGACATGCTCACCGAAGTCCACCAGGTCACCCATCGTGTAGTCCACCGGGTTGACGTGGGGGTAAAACCGGCCAAGCTCCCGCCACCTCACAGGAACTTCACCTGCTTTTTGCCCAGGTACCGCGCGTACACCACGCCCTCCATGCGCCACTCTGGGTCAAACTTGATCGGCGGATAGTCGGGGTTCCGGCTGACCAAGAGGTGCTTCCCGTTCACGAGACCACGCTCTTTGACGATGTAGCCGTTGCGCGTGCTGATGACAGTGTTCCGGGTGTTGTGGTACACGCTGCCCAGAATCCGGGGGTCCACCAACACGATGTCACCGTGCCGGATGGCCTGCTCACTGCCATCGTCCATGCTGTGTCCAATCACCAGCATGGCGCGGGCATGTGGGCGGTACTGGGTTGGCGTCAGGACCAGTGTTGGGGGCGGTCCTTCCCAGGCCAGGCCGTCATCCGCCACGGGCGCCTCCGGGACGCTCGCTTGCAGCACACCGGAAAGGGTAAGGTTCCTTGTGTTCCTAACATAATGTCTGGGTAAAGCAATCCCAGAAGGCGCGTATGGCATGGCAAACCTCCTTAGTTCGAGAGTCGGGTGGATGGGGTGGGCGACTGATCGCTGACGATTCGGTACGCCCGGCCCAACACACGCGCTTGGTCAGCAGGAATGAAATTGAGAGCAAACGTTGGGTTGTCCGCCGTGAACGCGAGGCCGCTCGGCAACGGCGTCAGGCGGCGCAGATGCACCCGGCCCTGGTGCTCAACGGCGTAGATGTTGTTGGGACGGTCTGCGGCCGTGTCGGCCAGATCCAGGAAGACAATGTCGTCTTCGTGGATGCTGCGCTGCTGGTCGCTGGTCATCTCGTTGGAGTCCGCGAAGACCGCCAAAGACTGAGGCGGGGCCTGCACCCGCGGATTGGGCGCCACAAAGGCGTAGGCGTCGGGTTGCCGCTCGGCCTTGGCCACGTCGCGCAGCAGGTAGATAGGTGTGGCGTCGGCACCCATATCTTGGGCTTCAACGATACCTAGATCGACTCCAGTTGCTCTTTGAAGGTGCGCAAGCGACCAATCCAGCCCACGCGCAAGAGCGACAACTTTTCCAAGTCCAACATTCAGTAAATGGACACGTCCAGTTTCAACGTCTGCAATGTTTGACTGAGTCAATATTTCCTTGCCGTTTTCGTCTAAACCGCCATCTACAGCCACGTCTTCCTGTCGCTTACCAAGCATCATTCGCCGCTGTGCTATGGCTTGAGACCATGCAGGACGCTCTTTCTGTTGGCGGGAAACTCTTGGCATGAGATGGGTAGAGGCGTACATTTCGACGCTGCTACGCAGAATGTACGTTATGGGTTCCCACGTTCCGAAAGTTTTCACACCTAGAGTACATTGACAATGTACGTACCTATCCATATATTTGAAGTATGCGAATGAGCGAAATCCGAAAATTGCGTACTCAGCGCAATATGACCCGAGATCAGCTCGCCGTTAAATCGGGCATCTCTTCCTTGACTATCCGGGCGCACGAGCTTGGGACAGTCAATGGCACTGAGACGAAAACAGCAGAAGCCATCGCTACAGCCCTGGACGTCCCCGTCCAAGCTCTCTTTTTTCCAGTCAATATGGATATATCCAAGAAATCTTCTGAAAATAATGTTTGTACCCAAGCAGACTCTGGAAGCCAGGTGTCCGTATGAGCCTCGAAGCCCTCATCTCTGAGGCCGTGGCCGTGGGCGTGCGTCAAGCCCTGGCCGACCTCTCCCCCACCACATCCACTGAACCCGACACCGTCCTGACAACCCGTGAGGCGGCCAAACTGCTGCACCTCGACGAGCAGACCATCCGCACTGAGGCCGAGGCCGGGCGTTTGCCAGGCCTGCTCATCGGTCGCGGCTGGAAGTTCAGTCGCCAGGCACTGCTCGCTGTTCTGCGTCACCCCAATCCCACCGATACCGCGCAGATGCGCGTCCGGCAGGCAGGCCAGAAGGCTGTCTGAACCAACAAAAAGCGCGCCGTAGCGGGATTCACGGTCCCTGGCGCGCACTCAGAAAAGGAGCGTCCTCATGATACAGGTCTCAAGCCCCGCCGTCATCCTCACCGCGCACAGCATGGCCGAGTTGCGTGCCCGCGCCAAAGCCCAGGGCCGCACCATCGTGGAAGCCAGCTACAGCCGCCTCTGCGGCTGGACGGCCCGCACCGAACCCGCCCGCACCGCCCTGAGCCGCACCTACACCGTCAATGAGAGCGACACCTTCACCGGCTACGCCTGGTCCGGCACGGTCACGCTGTCTTCGCAGAGTGGCGTGCTGACCGGCGCCATTAACGGCGTGCCCTGTGCGTTTGGCGCCGCCGCCGCTCGCCTCGACACCTGCACCTACCTGCGCCTGACCGACGAGCAGCTGGCCACCCACTGCCCTGTCCCTAGCACAAGCGCAGCTGCCCAGATCGGTGGTGCGGCATGAGGCACCGCTTCGGTACGGAACTCACCGTCCTCCTCTGTCGCCGCCGAGTGGGTGTGGCCCTGATCGGCCTGGTCGCCCTGCTGATGGGCCTGGACGCCGCGCTGTGAGCGTCATCACCACACCCGGCCCCTGGCTGCCCTCGGGGACCAGCGCCGACCGCAAGGTCGAGGACCTGCGGGACCGGGGCTATGAGGCGCGCTGGGGCGGCCAGGGCCGCGACATCCATCTGACGGTGACCACGCCCGGCGGTCAGACGACCATCCACATCGGCGCCACCTGCGCGGCCTGTGCGCGGGACGCCTACGAGAGCGCCCAGGAGGCCCAATGAGCCACGACGCCCGGAACGCCCAGCAGGTGGACCTCCTGCGTGAGGCGCTGACCGAGAACGCTGAGACGCTGCGGGGCCTCTCCGAGCAGGCCCTGGAAGCCGGCGACAGCGCGGACGGCCTGCTGGCCCGCGCCGCGATTGCCAGCCAGCGTAAAGCCCGCGTCGAGACGCTGGAAGCAACCCCACGCGGCCCGGTGGCGCCTGAGGCCGACAGTCTGGTGCCGTGCGGCTGCGGCCAACCCTGCCGGCTGGGTGCCCAGCTCTGCCGCGACTGCGAGATCCGGCTGTGAGCCCGCTGACCGTGGCGTTGCTCGTGGTGCCTGGCGCGCTGCTCGGCCTGGCGTTCATGGACGGCCAGCGCCTGACCCGGCACACGTTCGGCGCCGTCGTGGTCGTGGCCACCCTGTTCGGGCTGACCTACGGCCTGCTGCTGGCCCTGGCACCGGACGCCCAGCCCGACATGCCCGGCGCGCTGAAGGTGCTGCTCGCCCTGCTGGGCGCCGCTGCCGCTGCGCTGCTGCTGCACCTGTTCAACCTGCTCACCCGCAAGGACGTGGCCCAATGAAACTCTCCGACGTTCAGAAGCGACTCCAAATGCCCTTCCCGGCTCACCTCATCAACTGGAAGCCCGGCGCGGTCAGCAAGGACCGGAAGCGGGCCCTGATGATGGCTCACATTGACGCCCGCGCGGTGCAGGACCGCCTGGACGGTATCTGCCCGGATGAATGGAGCTTTGCCGTTGACGTCGTGCCCGGCGCGCGTCTGCCCACCGTGCGCGGCCGCCTGACGGTGCTGGGCGTGACCCGTGAGGACATTGGCGAGGCCCCCGAGGTCGCCCTCGGCACCCTGAAGGCGGCGGCCAGTGACGCCCTGAAGCGCTGCGCGGTGCATTTCGGCATCGGCCGCTACCTCTATGACCTGCCCAAGATCTGGACTGACTGGGACGACGCCAAACGCCAGCCGGTCACCACCCCAGAGCTGCCGGACTGGGCGCGCCCGGACTACGAGCGCACCCCCGGCGGTGCCCACGTGATGCAGGCCCTGGAGCAGCTGCGTTACGAACTCCCTGAGGACCAGGACCTGCAGCGCGAGGTCTACAAGGGGCTCAAGGCTGCCCTGGGCGCGTTGCATCCTTCACCACCGCCACAGAGACGTGAGGGCCATGACGCCGACTGAGAACACCCTGGCGCCGCTGCTGGCCGAGATGTTCGCGGCGGCCGGCAAGGCCCAGGCCGGCGTCCACCGCCAACTGGAGGGCGGCCTCCACGTCAAGGTCGCCCTGCGCGGTGAGCGCAAGCAACTCATCGTCTGGCGCACCAAGGGCCGCCTGCCCGGCGCGACCGAGTGCGAGATTCTGGGCCACGATGCTGGGCTGATTCAGCCCAAGTTCCGCAGTTGGCAAGTCGGGCCGGAGGGCGCGCGCCTCGACGCTTTCCTGATCACGGACGCCTTTACCGGCCAGCTCTGCACCCATACCTGGAGCGCGGCGGCGGCAGTCGAGGACGCCAAGACACGCGGCGAGGAAGCCCACTGCAGCACCTGCAGGGCCACCTGGCGCACGGCGACGCCCAAGCGCGGCAAGAAGGTCCGCCACCATTACAACGGCGCCGAGGTGCGCCCAGCCGTGTTCGAGCGCTTTCTAGTGCGCGGGCCTGTGCCGGAAGGCGCTGTGGTGAAAGCGCCAGCGGTGGCCAGTCCTGCTCCGGCCGCCGCCGCGCCTCTTATCGGCCAAGTGTGTGGCACCTGCCGGCACGGACGGCCAGACGGCTGTGACGTGGCCTGCACGCTGGGCTGGGCCGCGCACGATGGGCTCTGGCTCGACCCGCCCCCCTGGGCGCCTGGGAAATGGGAACCGGCCGAGATGGGGCACGGGGGCCTGCCACTGCCCCTGCTGACCCCGCGCACGCGCTGCATGGCCACAGGCGACCGCTGGCTGCCCCGCACTGGGGAGGTCGAGGCCGCGTGAGTTTCGAGCCTCCCAACTACACCAAGGTGCCGAACAAGCTGTTCTGGCTCTTACCGCTGATGGGCGAAGCCGAGCTGAAGGTCACGATGGTCATCATCCGCGACACCTTCGGCTGGAACGCCGACGGCGCGGCCACGGCCCGCTCACTGACTGAATTGATGGCCCTGACCGGCCTCTCGAAGCAGGGGGTTCTGAATGGACTCAACGCTGGCCAGGACCGGGGCACGCTCTACAAAATCAGCGGCCGGGGACCCAAGGCCGCCTATGGCCTGGTGGTCAACGAAGTAGACCGGTCTACAGAGTTGACTGGTCTACCCAGTAGACCGGAACTGGTCAACGTAGTAGACCGCGCTGGTCAACCTAGTAGACCGGTACTGGTCAACGAAGTAGACCGGCAGACACCCAGTCAAGCTGCGCCTAGCGCCGGAAAACGCAGGGCCGAAAGAAAGGGAAAGACAAAGAAAGAAAAGGAAAGACAAACAGCAGCGGCAGTGCGTGCACGCGAGGGCAACCAGGACACCCTCACCGCCGCCGCCGGTCAGACCTCAGCAGGACAACCAGACGCCAGCACCCAAACCCCAAGCGGCGCCTTCGGCACCGTTGCCCCTGGCGGGGCAGGCGCAGCAACCGCACGACCCGTTTCAGGTCTCACTCAGCCCTCCACACGCGGGACCGACCAGGCCACCAGCACGGAAAAAGTTCCGGGCGCGGCGGGCGGCGGCGCGGCGCTGGCCGTGATTGCCGGGGCGCTGGGCGGGCTCAAGACCCCGCTGCCCGACCTGATGGCCGAGCGTGATTTCCGCGCCGAGTGGGCCAATTTGCCCGTTGAGGACGTGCGCCGCATGGTCACCGAAGCCCGCCAGAAGGGTGGCCGCTACCGGGGCGCCCTGATCGCCGCGCTCGACGAGGCCGCCGTGCTGCGCCTGACCCCACCCCCTGCTGAACCTACCCCGGAAGAAGAACTCGACTTCACCGCCCTGCTGAACAGCATGCCGCTGGACGGCACCCGGAGGCGCCCATGACCGCACACACCCCCGCCACCCCCCAGGAGCAGGCCGTGGTGAACTTCGCCCAGCAGCAACTGGAACAGGCCCGCGCCAACCATGCGGCACAGCACCCCCGCCCCGCACCCATCCCCACCGTGGCCGATGTGCTGGGCCGCCTGCGTGCTGTGCCGTCCACGGCGCCCCTGTACCCCCGGCTGAGTGCCGTGAAGGCCCTTGGGCGCATGCGGAGCATGCCCGCCTACCGGCAGCGTGTCGCTCAGGCGCTGCATGACCGCGAGTGCCAGGGGGGCATGATCTACGCCGAACGCGCCCCAGGCGAGTCGCCCGTCGGCGTGCCGTGCGTGGTGTGCCAGCGCACGCAGCGCGAGGCGGCCCTGCGCACCCAGCTGGAGGCCAGCGGCGTGGCCGAGCGCTACCTCGACAGCGAGTGGAGTGGCCTACGCCTGCTGCCCCCCCTGGACCGCGTCGAGCAGAAGTGCCGCGACATCGGCGCCCTGCTGGACTCGGGCGTGAACCTGCTGCTGCACAGCAACGAGACCGGCAGCGGCAAGACGCAGGCCGCCATGCTGGCCGGCAAGGCCGCCATTCGCATCGGCCGCACGGTGGCCGTGGTGAACCTGGCCCGCCTAGCGCTGGACGTGCGAGAACGCTTTGACAACAAGACGGGTGAGGCGCTGAGCGAGAAGGCGGCGCTGCTGCGCATGACCACGCCGGACCTGCTGATCATCGACGACCTGGGCGCCGGCGAGGGCGAGACGGCGGCCATTGAGCGGCGCTTGCTGTTCCTGGCACTGGACTACCGCCAGGCGCACCGGAAGGCCGTGATCGTGACCAGCAACCTGCCGCTCTTTCCGCTGTTCAAGGGCTCGAAAGATCCCTGCCTGGCCGGCATCTTTGGCGCGCGAGTAACGGCCCGCTTGCAGCCGTTGACCGTGCTGCACGTCAACCACGGCGTGAACTTCCGCGATGAAAAGACCGAGGTGAGCTGGTGACCGCTCAACCGACCGCGCCGCGCCCCACACCGGAGGCCACCGGGCGCGCTGGCCTCCGCTCTCTCTCAGGAGTAACCGACATGACGCACAGCACCTCCGGCATCGTTTACGTCCACGAGTACGGCATGACCGACATTCAACAGACCTGGTGGCGGGCCGCTAACAGCGACCAACGCGACACCTTCCTCTGTTCTGCCCCAATCAGGGTGGCCTGTCAGGGCGCCGCGTTCGAGGATGGCACCTCAGGACACATCTATGTTGGCGTGATTCACGGCGTCCCGGTGGGCAAAGCCTTTCTGCGCGACCCGCTTCAGGCCTACGCAGACGCCTTGGAGATACAAGACCAGGCGCGAGAGAACTTGGCGGGCCGCGTCGTGCAACTTGACCTGGACGCCCTAGAAATTCGCGGCGAAGACGTGGATGAGTACGCCACGCCAGAGGGCCGCTTTGCGGCCTTCTTTCAAGAAGCGAAATTGGCTCTCGCTGAGATGACCAGCGGCGAACCCGTGCCATCCGGGCAGGCATGACCGACGTGCTGACGGCCCACAACCCACGCGGCTTCCTGCACGCCGTCACCCTGGACTGGCAAGAGGGCTTCGGCGCCAGCTTCGAGCGCACCATGCTGGCTCAGGGCTGCACCGTCACCCGCTACACGGCGGCCCAGTACGCGGCCCACCGGCAGGCCCAGCTGCTGGCTGCCAAAAACAAGCCCACCCCTAAGCCTGCGCCCAGCACGCCAAAACAAGGCGACTGGACGCACACGCCGGACGTCGGCACAAAACTCGTCCACCCCCTGCTGGGCCGGGCCACAGTGACCCACCACGTCACGCTCGACGGCCAGGCCGTCGCCGTGGCCGTCAGCCCGCGCGGGGCCAGCCTGGTGCGCGAGTGGGCGCCAGTGCCGCCGGAAGAGGCGTCTCCCCTGCCGGCCCCGGTGGTGCCAGCGGCGGCGGCCGCAGTGAATCCGGCTCCACGCGCGGCCACCGTCATGCCCAGCCTGTTCGGGGCCCTGGCGTGAGCCGCAATGACCCGCCGGCTATTCAGGCCATCAAGGCGAAGGCCAAAGCCATGATGCAGACCCTGGCGGACCAGGACGAACCCCAGGTGAGACACAACCACTGTCTCCACGCGCTGGCCCAACAGGCCGGCTACAAGGACTGGTACACCTATCAGGCCGCTCTGCGTGAGCAAGCTGGCCTGGCACCCACTAAGCGCCTGGAATCCCGACGGAGGGCGCGATGACGCACCCTGCGGAAATCTGGGGCACCGGCCGCCAGGTCACCCTGCGCACCGTCATCCGTCACGCCGCCGAGCTGGTGCACCCCAAAAGCCACTGCGGCACCTACCCAGTCCTGAACACCTTTCCCAAGCTCAAAACCCTGGCCCGCGCCCTGATCGAAGCCGACCACGCCGGCGAGTCCACCACCCTCCTGCACGAGATCGCGGACGAGCTGCTGGCCCTGATGAAAGCGGCACGCGACAGCCGCCAACCCAGTGAGAAAAGCACGTGCCCCGCGCAGGAAATCCTGACCCGCCCGAAGGTCATGCGCGAGCAGGAGCAGGAACTGAAGGAGCTGCGTGCCAAGGCCCTGGCTCCTAAACCAGCGGTCATGCCGGCGCTGTTCGAATTGCCTGCCAAACCCACGAAACCCAAAAAGACCCGCCAGCGCGAGACGCCCACCTTTTTCGAGAGAGGACTCTGAGATGCCTGACCAATGGACCGCGATGGAGGTCGCCTACCGATTCACTCGGCAAGATGGCGCCCTCATCACCCCCGAACAGCACCAGGAACTGAACGACAGCATGTTCACTCTCATCGGGACGTGGGCCGCCGAGCGCGCCCTGAACGTGGAAGGTGAGGCCCTGTTTGAATGGCCCGAGGACGGCGCCCAGTGAAGCGCCCCACCCTCAGCACCCAGGACCTGAAAGAGCGCGGCTGGACGCCCGCCATGATCAAAGAGTTGCTGGGCAAACACGACCGCGAGCGCCCCAATGAACTCCGCGTGGGCAGCCGGAACCGCCCCGTGGACGCGCCCGTGAAGCTGTACTTCGAGGACCGCGTCACCGAGGCCGAGACCACGGCCGCGTTTGCCCGTGCCCAGGACCAGGCCCGCGTGCGGCAGGACAGCGCCCAGCAGGCCGCTGAGACCCGCAAGGCCCGCAACGCTGAGGCGGTGCGCCAGTACATCGAGGCGTACACGCCCAGCATCACGCCCCACCCAGACGCGGCCGGCATGACCCAGCAGGAGCTGTGGAGCCACCACCTGGGCGACTACTACCAGGCGCCGATCAGCCACTCGATGCCGAACGGCCTGAGCAAAAAAGAGCGTCGGGACGCTGACAACGCCCTCTACACGAAGCACCGTGCGGCCGTCTACGCCGCCTACGGCTGGGAGAACAACCAATGAGCGTCCTTAAAGCGATTGAAGCCCTGGCCGTCGTCCTGAACAAAGAAGCTGATCAAGCCGAACAGAGTGGCGACCCGGTCAGCCTGGAGCACATGCGCCTGAAGCGCGGTCTGGCCCGCCGCATGGTGGACGTGGCGCAAGCGGCGGCGCAGCAGCCGGAAGGCACGCCGCACCCCCTGGTTACGGTCGCCAGCTGGCTGGAGGCCGACGCCGCCCAGACCCAGGCCGAACAGGGCGAGGACTGGGCGGCCGCCACCACGCGCGAGCGTCAGGCTGAAGGCGCCCTGAACCTGGTGCTGGACCTGAAGGCCGGCGAGCTGCTCGACGTGGCCGCCGACCACCAGCGCCTGCAGCGGATGGAGCGGGACCTGCTCGGCCTGGAAGCCGGCCTCATGCAAGCCCTGCTGCTGGAACGGCACCCGGCCTGGCGGCACCAGAATGAGTGGTACGGTCGCCACGTCGCCCGAATCCTGCGGCCCGCTGCCTGGGCTGCCCGGCAGACGCCCGCCGTCCCTGTGGTCTCGGTTGAGGGCGAGGAGACGGCCGCTCAGCGGGTGCTGTTCTTCCCGGAGAGTCAAGAGGAACTGGGGCGCGCGGTTCACGCCGCCTGGCGCGACGGCATGCTAGCCCAGGGCCGCAACGTCCCGCCCCACCGCCTGACCTGGCGGGCCCTGGGCGACGCTGACCGCCTGCTGGACCGGCACATTGGCCTTGAGGTGGCGAAGACGACCTTCGTGCTGCTGGCCAAGGAAGATGCCCAGCCTACGCCAGGGGCAGGTGAGCAGGCATGAGTACGGCATACATCGGTGCAGATGCCTCGCAATACGCACAGCGATTGGCCCGCTACGGTCACCGAGATTGGATTGTGTGGACAGGTCGATGCGGGCGGCGTCACTGTGATCTGGTCAGCCGCAGCAGCGTCAAAGCTGCACTGCTGGCCCACGGGACGCAGGGCGACGATATGGTCCTCATCCGTGCCAACACCGGTTGCCGTACCTGGCTCGGCTGGCGTCAGGCCATCACGCTCTGGCGCAACCAACCCGCCCAGCCCCAGCCTGCGCCGGGGGGTGAGGCGCAGTGACGCGCCTTTTCGTGTACCACACCGGCCTGCTGGAACACGGCGAGGTTCAAGCCTTCGAAAGCCTTGACGACCTTCTGACCCTGTCTGTGACCCTTGGCCACAGCCTGATTCTGGACGCTGTCACCGACTCGGCCTGGCTCCAGCAGCAGCACGGCCCGTTTGACGGCCGCCTCGAAATCTATGACGGGTACCGCGAATGACGGCCGCCGACGTGCCGACCGCACCGGCAACAGCGCTGCCCGCAGGCTGCTTTGCCATGCCCGTCGGCGCCCAGATCATCGTGGGCGAGTGCTGGCATGTGCTGGAGGCGGCCGAGGATGGCCGCGCCGTGTTCCGGTATCTCCGGCCCACAGACGAGGCCCTGGCCATGCGTGAGGCGGTGGGCCTGGCCGGGCGCACGTCCAAGCGTGGGCCAATCAAACCAGCGGCCGGGGGTGAGGTGCTGTGAAGCAGCTTATTCGCGGCCTCACGCTGCGCCACCCCTGGGCCTGGGCCTTCCTGCACGGCAAGGACGTGGAAAACCGGAAGTGGCACCCCTCACGCATGGGCGGCCAGGTGGGCATGTACCTCGCCCTGCACGGCGGCGCCCTGCCCCGCAAATCGGACGACGAGTATCTCGACGAGATTGTCCACGCCCTGGAGTGGATGCAGGACCTGGGGCTCATTCCAGGCGTGGAGCTGCCGGACTTTGGCCACTATTACCAGCCGCAGATGATGCGCGGCGTCAGCCCCGAGCCCACCGCCGAGAACACGCGGCCCTTCTGCCCCACCGGCATCGTGGCCGTGGCGCGGCTGGCCAACGTGACGAAAGAGGACCCCAGCCTCTGGGCGGCCGAGGGCCAGCACCACTGGCGCATGGCGGACCTGCTGGTGTTGCCTGAGCCCATTCCCCACCGGGGTGCCCAGGGCCTCTGGCAGCTGCAACCCGAAGCCCTGGAACAGGTGCGCGCCGCGTGGAAGGCCCGGCGTGATGGGGCGGCCGCATGATCGGCGGAGGCCTCGACCGCCGCACCCAGGAGGCCGTGCTGTACATGCACCTGGGCCAGAAGGGGCAGGCCGGCGACCTCAGCGACCCGGAGGCCTACCTGCTCGGGCACCTGCACGAGCGGCTGCGGGCCTTCCGGATCTCCTGGCTGGGTATCCAGAAAGGGCGGTCAGCGGCAGCGGTGCTCGACAAATCCGCCTTCTTCGTGGCCGAGTTGGAGCCCGCCAACATTCCCCCGCTCGAAGAGGTGATGGACGCAATGGAGCGCAAAGGCTGGGAGTTCCGCATCACCAGCCGGAAGGTGGACGGCCACCGCCTGTACAGCGCCCACGCCTGGCTGCCCAGTGAGGACTACATCACGACCCAAACCTGCCGCGACCCGTTCCCCAAGCTGGCCCTCGCCGGCGCTTGGGTGGCCGCTGAGCGGTTCTACCGCCTGCGCCTGAACGCTGACGCCCGGCGTGTGCCGGCCTCTGACGGGGCCTTTGCCAATTACAAAGGGAGAACAGACTGATGGGCCGAATTGAACAGGTGCTGAGCGTGATGCGCACGGACCCCACTCGCCTGTGGGCACCCGCCGAAGTCAGCCGTGAAATGAAGACCCCACCCGCCGTGGCCAACAGCGCCATGACCAAGCTCATGAACCGTGGCCAGCTGGTGCGGCCCCAGAATGGCCAGTACCGGCTGGCCACCCCCGACGAGCGCGCCGCCCACCTGGCCCTGCCCCCTGAGCCGGTGGTGGCCCAGGTGCCAGCGCGTCCGGTCCCGCGCCCGCCTGTGGATGACATCGAGCGCGAGTTGTTGATGGGGCAGATGCGCGCCCAGGGCCGCCCGGTGAGCAGCGCCCTGCTCGCGGGCCGGCTGCGGCGGTGCGGGTTCAACCTCGCGCGCACCGACGACGTGCTGGCTGACTGCCTGGACCGGGGCCTGGTGCGCCGCCTAGACGACGGCCGCCACGAGGTGGCCGCGTGACCGCGCCCTGCCCCGCCTGCGGCCTGAGCGAAGGCCTGCACCGTGACGGGTGCCAGGCCCGCCGGCCACCTGCCGCCCTGATCAACGGCACCCTCGTCGAGCGGGTGGCGTTCGACGACCGCGCGGCCGTCACCCTCCTCGTGGCCCCAGACGGGCGGGTGCTCGACGGCATGTATGCCGGCATGGAGATCGCGGCCGCCGTGGACATGGAGGCCCAGCACTTGCGCCGCACGCACTGCTACGTGCGCGTGTCGATCGTCACCGTGCGGCCCTGGTGGCGGTGGTGGGCCGCGACGCCCGCCCGGCGCCTCACGCCCAGCGTGGCCACCTGGGACAGGGGCCGCGTATGACCCCGCGCCGCTACCGCTGGCTGACGGAGGGCGAGGTCTACCGCTTTCAGATGGACGCCCGAAGGACAGGCACGCCCGAGCGGCGTGGGCAGCTCTGCCGCCTACTGACCCTCTCGGCTCCACACGCCAGCTTTCCCGGCTCTCGCAACGTGCTGATCGAGTTCTCAGACGGCTACACGATGGT
This sequence comes from Deinococcus arboris, assembly GCF_009755355.1. Classification (GTDB taxonomy): domain Bacteria; phylum Deinococcota; class Deinococci; order Deinococcales; family Deinococcaceae; genus Deinococcus; species Deinococcus betulae. The sequence continues at coordinate 87,110 of NZ_WQLB01000009.1, forward strand.
CACGGTGCCGGGCGTCCTGAAGAAGGTGACCGCCTGAAGATGACTCCGACCGAGCTGCACGAGTACATGCAGCGTTTCCCACACCTGTTCCCACAGCGGCGGCCCGTCCCCGCCGCTGGCGGGGCGGGTGTGTCTGGCGTGCCGGGCCCCTTGTCCGCACCCAGCCCCGCCGCGCTGCAGCTCACGCTCCCCTACCCGCCCAGCGTCAACCGCATCTGGCGGGCCGTCGTGGTGCGCGTCGCCGGCGAGGCCAGGGCGCGCGTGCTGCTCAGTCAAGCGGGCCGCCGCTACCGTGCCAAGGTTCTGGCCATCGTGGCAGACCTTGGTGGCCCTTCCCTGCCGGCAGGCGCCCGCCTGGCCGTGCATCTCCACGCCTGCCCACCTGACCGGCGCAAGCGGGACCTTTCAAACATCCCAAAAGCCCTGGAAGACGCCCTGACGCACGCGCAGGTCTGGGCTGACGACTCGCTGATTGACGACCTGCGCGTGACGCGCGGCCCCGTCCTGCGCGGCGGCTGCGTTCTCGTCACCATCACGCCCCTGGAGGCTTCCCACCTATGACCACCCACCACGCGCGCCAGGAGGCCGTTCCCATGCTGCACAAAGACGACAAACCCGACCTCTACCGCCTGCTGGCCGTGTTCAGTGGTATCCCGATGCCCGTCCTCCCCGCCTTGGTGGCCGCTCGCCTTCACTCCGGGGACCAGAGAGAGCCGATCAGCGACCATCAGCGCGGCCTGCTGCGGTGGCTGGCGGGCCAGGGCCGTATCCGCTGGGTGAACTGGGGACCAGACGGCGCCGGCTACGTCCTGACCGGCTACGGCGAAACCCGGCTGGTCACCTATGAAGCCCAGTACGGCCCCGCACACGCCCCCCGGCGCGGCCCGCCCCTGCGCGAGGTGCTGGTCCATCGGCTCCTGGACGGCTTTGACCTGACAACAGCGCGCAGCCTGCACGCCGCGCTGGTGGCCGCCGAGATGCTCACCGCCGGCGAGACGGCGACCCGCGCGCACGGCGACCTACTGGTGCTGCTGGCCGCGCGGGGCCACGTCGCGCGGGCAGGGGACGGCTACACGCGCACCGAGCTGGGCGAACTGGCGCTTGACGCCCACCAGAAGGCCACACGGGGCCGCCCATGACGGAGCCCACCTGGAAGCGCGTGCAGCGCGAAGCCCGCGAAGCCGACGAGCGCCGCCAGGGCCAGAAGAAGCGCGTGGTCTACTCGGCCGCCCTGCTGGCCCTCAAGCCCGGCGACCGTGTGTACTACATGCCCAAGCGCATGGACGTGCCCCATGCCGGCGAGCAGGTGACCGTTGCACGCGGCCCCCGACGCGACGTCCGCAACGCCACGGTGCGCCTGCGATTTCCCACTGATGAGCAGCGCACCGTCCCGCTCTCTCAGGTCAGCCTGACCGCGCCCAGCGACGACGTGGCCCCCTTCGTGCAGGAGGCCCGGCGGATGCCCGGCTGGAAACGCCTGCTCGAAGTCGTCGGGCTGGCCCAAGCGGCGCACGCGGCCGCTGCGGCGGAAGTGCTGAAAGACGGCGAGGAGACCGATGTGCCCGAATTGGGCCCATTCCTCCAGCAGGCCGAGGAGCGCGCCCGCCAGATGGCTGGCACGGTGGCCGCGCGGGCACAGCGCAAAGCGCTGGCCAAAGACCTTGCGGTGGCCCTCCTGCGGGCGGCCCAGGAGGATGCGACAGCGGCGGCGGCGAAGCGGGGCGGGCGTGGAGGAAAGGGCGCTGTCCCAGCCCCCAGCCATCTGCCGGTGCCCACCGAGGAAGCCGCCCGCGCCCAGATGACCCAGGAGCACCGGGCGATGATCAACCGCATCGCCCTCAGCATCCACCGGCGCTGGTTCCTCTCAGACGCCGAACTGCTGGCCGTCAGTGAAGAGGAGCGCGAGGAGCGGCGGATCCAGGGCACCCTGAGGCAGATCATCGCCCTGGGTGAACGGGAAACGGGCAGCCCCCATACCCAGAGCGCCGAGGGCCCCCGCAAGGGAAACGCCCTGCACGGCGACCGCTATGACCACCTGCTGCGGGCCACCCAGCTGGGCAGCGAACTGGCGACCGCCGTGCTGGCCGGGCACACCGACCAGGCGCTGACCCTGGCCCTGATGGTGCGCGAGCACCGCCTCCAATACCTAGTGGCCACGAAGGCCATGAACCGAACCCGCATCAAGCACGGCTCGGGCCGCTACTTTCACGGCGACGTGCTCTCGGTGCGCGAAGAACACGCGGTGCATGACGCGGACGGGGTCTTCATCCGCTACGACGGCATGACCCAGTATTACGTGCGCCTGATCGTGCTGTACGGGCCAGACGGGCACACGTTGGAGGTGGCCAACCACGAGGAGCTGGAGGCCGTGACCGGCACGGCGGCAGGCCTGCGCGCCTGGGGCAGCCTGTGCCGATGGATGGTGGACCTGAGCGAGCGCGCCGACGGCCGCCAGCCGGGTCGCCGGCAGGACGATGACGAGGCTCTGATTTACCGCGACCACGACGGGCACCTGGAAGCGCGGGCCAGCCTGAAAGGCTATCCAGATCTGCTGCTGGCGTTTGAGGTGCTGCGCCGCGCGCTAGAAGTGGAGTTACCAGCCCAGGACATCACCTCGCCTGAGTTGGGGGAGGCGCCGCTGCCGGGCTTTCACCCCCCGCTGGAGCCAGACAGCAAGAATCAGGGCAGCGTAGGCTGATGGACGTGAAACGTCTTCTCCTGACCCTTGCCCTCAGCACGTCGGTGGCCTGTGCGCAGCTTCAGGTCACGACGCCTGCTACAGCAGCTTGCGCCCCAGACGCAACGCCGGTACTAGGCATTGCTCTGGACAGCTTTCTGGACGGCGACTACAACATTGACGTCACCAACGCCCTAGAACGCGCACTGCGCCGGGCAGGCTTCAAGGTCTATCCTCACTATGAATTTGAGCTCCTTGACAAGGCCAGCATTGGGCTGTCTGGGGAGGTCAATCACTGGCGTAGCTCAGCTGGCAATCGCTCTGAGCGTGTAGGGGATGCACATTTAGTCATCACCGATCTCAGCACCGGCGAACACCTACTGAATCTCGACCAGAAGCGCGCCACATTCGTGCTGAGCGCGCCCAGCCTTGACGCATTTATCCGCGACGTGGTGGCCGCCCTAAGCAAAAAATTCTGTCAAAACGGGGGGGCTTGACAAATTTCCCCATAAATCGCCTAATTCTGATTAAGCTGCACAACGTGTATCGAGAAAAGTTCCTGCCTAGCGCAGGGCTTTGTCGTTTGGGCAGCATAGCTTTCTGGATCTGTGCCACCGCGTGACGATGCTGGTGGCCTGCGAGGCCATGCCAACCCTGGCCCGCAGCCACGTGGAGCGCGCCGACTTGTAGCACAGGTCCATGCCCAACCAGGCCGCACCTACCGCCCAGTCCACAAGGCCACCGCGTGACCAGCACACTACCCCTCGGAACGATTTCCCGTTCTGAGGCGTAAGGAAAGTCAGCACGGCCCGCCCGAGTGAAGGCGGTTTCCACCTACCCCCGCCCCGTGCGGGGCTTTTTTGTGCCTGCTGAGTGCAGCTCGCCGCCGCCGTATGCCCGTGAAGGCCCAGGCTGGACCGGCGACCCCAAAGGCAGAACTTGGAGAGGTGCACCACATGTCCACGCTGGTAGAGCGCTTAGATTTGACCAGCATCAATAGCCGCTCGCGCCTTCACCAAACCGGCCTCGTTGCTGATAGTCCGTGAATCGTCTCCGAGAACCTTCTCTGTCACATCCTCATCGTCAACCACGATTTGAACGACCCACTGCGTCTGCACAGGAGCGGGGCGTGCTATGAGGGACGAACCCCGAAAGCCAAGTGGCTGTTGAGAGATTCTGATCTTGCGGCCAGCGTAAGTTTCTTCCATGTGCGCAGACTGACAGAAGACGAATGGGCCTGCACCAGCACGCGCAAAACCCACGTGCGGGAAGCACGCCCAGTGGATACGCCAGTTTTTTCTGTGCTGGACAAGTATGCGTTGGCGCATCCCTGCGCGCGCTGGCTGAGTAGACAACCTATCTGGGTAAAAGAAGGGGATCCCGCTGCCCTGCCCCATGGGGCAGGCAAAGCTCACCCCACAACTACGCTGTTTTCCCTTGTGCCCACCTGAAGGCGTTCACTTCAGCCATGACCTTACCTACACCCCGGATCAAGTACTGGCCCTCCCCCCGCAAGCACGCCCCTATGCAACGCATCTTCCTCGGTAAGACCTACCTCGTCCTGCACGTGCGGTGGTCCGGTGATCAATGGCTTCACGAACTCACCCCCGCTCAGCGCTGACTTCGTCTTCTTCCAGCGCGCATCTCTTAGCAGGTTCGATTAGGGCGTATGGGTATGAAACTCTCCTGAATCTGGTGGAGAGCGCCTGCTCCTAAACTAGGCGGATGAGTCCTTTCACCTTTACTGTCCCAGGGGACCCCACCAACACTAACCACAGTGCCAATTTTGTCGCTCAGAACGGCTTTCTAGACGTTGAGATAGGTGGTTATATCTATCAATTCTCGCAGGAGTACGGGGATTACGTTCTTCGTCTCCCTCATCAAGCTCCGTATAACGCCGTTCAAACGCTTTCCACTTTGAACAATAACGTCAAACCCCCTAGTGGCAAGATTGTCATCCAGGTTTCGACCACTACCGTCACTGACAGCGCTACTGCTCTCGCGGTGAAAGTGCTGGTGGTGCCCTAACCTTCTCCACTCTCTCTGCCCCCTGCCCATGCTTCTGTGCGGCAGGGGGATGCCATTTCAGGAGGTGATTCATGCCCCGCGGCGACAAGAAAGCCAAGCCCTCAACCAAGAAGCCGGACAAAAAGGCTGGTGGCAGCGGCGGGGCGAAGCCCCAGCGGGCCCGGCCCCACTACGACTGGACGGCCATCCGCCGCGAGTACATCCGAGGCGGCGACGAGGTGACGCTGAAGGCCCTGAGTGACAAACCTGGGGCCCCCACCCATGACGCTCTAAAAGCCCGTAGCAGCCGCGAAGATTGGGCCGAACTGCGCGCCGAGTTTCGTCACCAGGTGGCCACCCGGATGCAGCAGTTGGACCTCGACACGGTGGAAGAGGTGCGGGCACGCCACTCGCAGCTGGGCCGGCGGATGCAGGAGCTGGCCGAAAGCGGCATGGACTACCTCGACCTCTCCGACCTGGGGGCCTTCGGGGTCGCGCGTCTGGCCACGGCTGGAGCACAGTTGGAACGCCAGGCGCGGGGCATGGAGGAGTACACCGTCCGGATTGAGGACCTGCGCTCGCCGGCCGACGTGAAGAAGCTGCCGAAAGAACAGCTGCTGGAACTGATCGAGCGGAGGCGGAAGGCTCGTGGCGCGCAAGCGTGAGGTGTGGCCCGAGTGGCTTGACGAAGACCTGCTGTTCGCTGAACTGGCCGAACGAGAGCTAGAGGAACGCGGCGAGCTGCCCGAGCCACAAGAAGTGAAGCCGCTGACGCTGCGCGAGTTTGTCCACGAGTTCTGGGACGTCCTGGAACCCGGCACGCCCCTCGCCTGGGGCTGGGCCCTCGACGCCATGTGCCTGCATTTGGAAGCGGCCGCCCGTCGCGAGATCAAGCGCCTGATCATCAACGTCCCGCCCGGCACGATGAAAAGCTCGCTGTGTAACGTCTTTTTCCCTGCCTGGGTTTGGGCAGAATTGGACGCGGGCGAGCGCTTCCTGGCCACGGCCTTCAATGAATCCCTGTCCATCCGCGACAGCATGAGCTGCCGGCGCCTGGTGGAGTCTCCCGAATACCAGGAACGGTACGGCGAGCGGGTGCAGCTCACCCGCGACCAGAACAGCAAGTCCCAGTTCGACACCACGGCGCGCGGCCGCCGCCTGGTCAAGCCGATTACCAGCGCCACCGGGGCACGCGGCAACATCCTGCTGATTGACGACCCGAACAACGCGGCCGAGATCGACAGCCGCGCCCACCGCCGCACCATCACGCGGGCCTACGACCAGAGCCTCAGCCGACGCGGGGCCGACCCCAAGCGCTACGTGCAGATCGTCATCATGCAGCGCCTGCACGAGGAAGACCTGACCGGTCATCTGGAGCGTAAGGGCGGCTGGGTCATCCTCCGGTTGCCCGAGAAATACGAGCCCGAATACCACACGGTGACGCCCATCTGGGAGGATCCGCGCAAGGAGCCGGGCGAACTGCTGTTTCCCGAGTTCCGCGACGAGGCCGATTATCAGCAGGCTGAGCTGGATCTGGGCACCTTCGGCACGGCAGGCCAGCTACAGCAGCGGCCCGTCCCCGAAGGGGGCGGGGTGGTCAAGGGCTGGTGGTGGCGCTATCACGCCCCGGCCGAGCTGCTGCCCTCGCTGCCGCCGCTGTACCTGAAGGTGGTGGCTGAAGACGGCAGCGTCACCGAAGTGGAAGCCGTGGTGGTCCCCACCCCGGAGGCTTTCGACTTTGAGCTGACCAGCTGGGACTTTGCGTTCAAGGAAAAAAAGGACAGCGACTTCGTGGTGGGCCAGGCCTGGGGCAGTCGGGGTGCCGACACCTTCCTGCGGGGCCAGGTGCGCGGCCGCTGGGATTACGTCAAGTCCAAGGCGGCGCTCGTCGGCTTCTCGGAGGCCTGGCCCGGCATCCCCGAGCATCTGGTCGAAGACAAGGCCAACGGCACCGCAATCATGACCGACCTGCGCAGCACGCTGACGGGTCTGATCGGCTACGACCCCCCCGGCAGCAAGCAGTCGCGGGTGGCCACCGAGAGCAGCACCATTGAGGGCGGCAACGTGTACCTCCCCCACCCCAACCTGGCGCCCTGGGTGGCCAGCGAGTACTTGAAGGAATGGGCGCAGTTTCCCAACGGCGCAAACGACGATCAGGTGGACGCCACCACACAGGCCCTTCAGCGCCTCAAGCAGAAGCGCAAGGCCTGGACACAGCAGCAGGGCAAGAGTCAGGCCCAACCCACCGCCCTCCCCGGTCTCACTGGCCTGGGTGGACAGAAGACCAGCGCCTGGCGGCGATAAGGAGGCGCCGAGCCTATGACCCAACCACAGACCGCGAAGATTGACCTCAGCATCCTCGGCAGCGGCGGCGCTGGCAGCAACTGGCGCCGTGAGTTCCTACCCGAAGAAGGCGTGTACGCCGCGCAACTGTACCAAGAGATGCGCGACACCGACCCCATCATCGGCGGCGTGTTCCTGGCGCTCGAAGCCATGTTCCGCCAGGTGGAGTGGCAGGAGGTGCCGGCCAATGACACCCCGGAGGCGCTGGACTGGGCTGAATATCTGCGCCAGTGCCGTGAGGACATGAGCCACACCTTTCCGAGCTTCACGGCTGACGTGCTGACCATGTTCGTGCACGGCTGGAGCTACTTCGAGGTCGTGTACAAGGTGCGGCGCGGCCCGAACGAGAAAGACGCCCGCTACCGCAGCGCCTATACGGACGGGCGCCTGGGCTGGCGTAAGTTCGCCCTGCGACCACAGCGCACGCTCTCGCGTTGGGAATACGACGGCGACGGCGGCATTCAGGGGCTGTGGCAGAGCACCCGCAAGGGCCTCGTGTTCCTGCCCATCCAGCGCTGCCTGCACTTCCGCACCACCGAAGCTGGTGGTCACCCGGAGGGCCGGAGTCTGCTGGTCAATGCCCGGCGATCATTCCGCTTCCAGTCTCGGCTGGAGGAGTTTGAAGCCATCGGCATTGAGCGCGATCTGGCCGGGTTGCCGCTGGTGGAAGTACCCGTCGAGCTGCTGAGCCAGAACGCCACCGCCGAGCAGCAGGCCACCCTGCGCGTGATCGAGCAGCAGGCGGCGGCGGTGCGGGCCGACGAGCGGGCCTACGTCCTGATGCCGAGCAGCCAGTACGTGGTGCAGGACTATGACGAGGCCAAAGGCACGACCAGCACCAAGGCGATGCCCACGGGCTACAAGTTCAGCCTGGTCACGTCGGGTGGCACACGCGCCCACGACACCGACGCCATCATCAAGCGCTATTCGCAGCGCCTGGCCACGTCGCTGCTGGCGACCTTCTTGCTGCTGGGCGGCAGCGAGGGTAAAGGCGCCCAGGCCCTGAGCGGCGACCTCACCGACCTGTTTGAACTGGCTGGGACTGGCTTTCTGGACGGCATGACCGCCGTGGTCAACCGCTTCGCCGTGGGCAATCTGATGCAGGTCAACGGCGTGCCCCGAGAGCTGTGGCCCAGGCTGGAGCACAAAGGGCTCAGCGAGGCCGCGCTGGAGCAGTTCCTGGTCCGAGTGAACGATGCCCTGAAGGCCGGCACTATCTCGGCCGACACCAACCTAGAAACTGCCATGCGCCAGAAGCTCGGTGTGCCTGAGCGTGAAGACACCGACGACGCGGACGAAGACCCGTCCTAAGGAGGCCTGTATGCATTCACCCATCCCACCCCGCCCTGTTACTGAAGTGCCCAGCCCAGGCGTCCGCACCCCGTCCCCTGGCCCAGCGCCCTCGCCTGGTGGTCAGACCCCTCGGCCCGGCAGCATCGTGCCCCCCACGTCGCCCTGGTAGGAGGCCACCTTGAAACAGAATCTGCATTTCCTCGCGCACGCCCTGCAGGGTGGCCAGCTCTGGGCCATTCAACAGAACGTCCTGGACGAGCTACACGCGCGGGTCATGAACCCACAGGGGCACGGGCCTGGCGCCGATGAGATGACGGCCGCGCCCGTCGCTCTGACCCAGCGTGTGCCACTCGTGCGCGGTAACGGCAAAACCGTAGCCCTCGTGACCTTTCACGGCGTGGTGATCAGCCGTGTGCCTGCCTGGGCTGAAGGCTGGGGGTACGTCAATCCGCAGCGCTTCGGCGCCGAGATGCGGGCGCTGGCCGACGACCCGACGGTCGCGGCCATCCTGCTCAGCATTGATTCGCCAGGCGGGACGGTGGCCGGCACCGTGGAAGCTGGTGACGCGGTCGCCTATGCCAAGAGCAAGAAGCGCGTGGTGGCCGTCAGTAATGACATGGCGGCCTCGGCGGCCTACTGGGTCGCGGCCCAGGCCTCGGAGATCGTGGTGACGCCCACGGCCATCACCGGCAGCATCGGCGTGATTGCCAGCCATGCGGATTACACGAAGATGCTCAGTACCTGGGGCATTGTCGTCACCTACGTGCGCAGCGCCGCCAAGAAGGCGCTCGGCCAGCCCTACGAGCCCTTCAGTGCCGAGGCTCAGGCCGAGTGGCAAAAGATGGTGGACGCCATGTACGCCCAGTTCATTCAGGCCGTCGCCAAGGGGCGCCGGAAGTCGCGCGCCCTCGTGACCGATGAGTGGGCCAGCGGCGAGGTGTGGACGGGGCAAGCAGCTGTCACCGCAGGCCTGGCCGACCGTGTGGGCAGCCTGGCGGGCGTGCTGGGTGAGCTAACAGGCGCCACCCCACCCCCACCGCAGGACCCGCCGCCACCGGATGACGACGAGGATGAAGGGGACGATGACCCTGACGCCCGTGCGGATGCGCTGCGTGAGCATCAAACCTCCCTCGGCGTCGCACTGGCCAACGCGGCGAAGACCTCTCCCCCACCCACTGCCACCGGCGACCCGGACCCACCGGCCGCCGTGCAGAATCCCAGCCCCACCGACGACCCGCCTGCCACCACGGAGGCGGGTTCGTTGACCGACCTAGATTCCGCGCCCCAGGCGCAGGAGGAAGTTATGGACCTGAAAGCCATCCTCGCCAAGGTGCAAGCCGGCGAACCCCTCAGCGCGGAGGAACGCGCCTTCCTGAATAAGCAGCTCGACGGCGGCGGCAGTGCAGCGGCAGGGCCGGCCACGCCGGCCGCTGGCCAGGCCCCCCAGGGCGCCGCGAAGATTGACCTCAGCGCCCTCACGCCCGAAGCCCGCGAGGCGGTGGAAAAAGCCCAGTCGGATGCTGCTGCGGCCAATGCCCGTGCTGAACGCGCGGAGAACACCGCCAACACCGAGCGCGACAACCGCCTGAACCGCGAGTTTGCTGAGCGCGCGGTCTCCCTGGGTCAACCCCATTCATTCGGCGCCACCCTGCGCTCGGCCCACGAAAAGCTGAGCAAGGAAGAGTACGCCGCCCTGGAACAGAGCCTCAACGCGACCGGCGCCCAGTTGGCGCTCGTGGGCGAGGCCGGGAGTAGTCAGGACCGCAAGAGCACCGGCAACCCCAAGAGTGACTACAACGCCCGCGTCCAGGCCGCCATGAAAGAAGATCCCAAGCTGACCCGCGCGCAGGCAGGCCAGAAGGTCATGCGCGACGACCCCCAATTCGCGGCCCAGTACCGGGGCCGCTGAGCGCCGCCCCGTCTCCCCTCCGCCCTCTCACCCCCTAAGGAGTCCACCGTGTCCACGATCAAGCCCACCGGCAGCCACGCCGGCCCCAGCGCCCGTGACCTCACCAATTTCCAGTGGCGCGCCGCCAAGCTCGTCGGCAATGTCAGCAGCGGCGACAGCTCGAAAGTCGAGAAGGAACAGACCATTGACGTGGCGGGTGCTGGCGACCACGTCGCAGGCATCATCTTCTACCCCGGCGACAAGGCCGGTGTCCGCACCACCATCCACACGGGCGGCCGCCTGAAGGTCAAGCTCGGCTTTGCCGGGAAAGCCGGCGACCGCATCAAGTCGGGTGCGGACGGCGTGGCGCTGTTGGCCGCCGCTGGTCAGGCCTACTTCGGCACCCTGGTTGAAGGCGGGCCCAGCGGCGCCATTGCCCCCTTCGAGTTTGACCACGGCACCGTGCCTGCTTAATCTGCCGCGCCCTTTCCCCTGCCCGCTTGAGCCCTGTGCTTCAGCGGGCTTCGCCTTTCCCGTCCCAGGAGGACACTCATGCTGAAAGTTGGACTTGCGATGCTGATGGGCCCGCTGATGGCCGCTTACGACACCACCACCGGCCCCCTGCCCCCCACCAGTGAGGGCTTCCAGGCCGACCAGTACCTCACCGATATGGCGATTGATGACACCGCCAACGACCAGGAGTTTCTGACCCCCCAGGTGTTCCCCCGCCTGGACGTCAACCGGCCCAGCGGCGAGTTCGACATGTGGGACCGGGGCAGCATGCTGCGCCCAGAGTTCCGCGAACACGCCTACGGGGACCGCCCCAACATTGCCCACGTCAAGAAGGGCAAGGGCACCTTCCGCGTGGAGCACCGCAGCCTGGAGCGTGTCGTGGAGCCCGAGGACATGGCCAGCACCCGCAATCCGCTGCAGCCGGAAGAAGACGCCGCGCTGTACCTGGCTGGGCAGATGCGCCTGGACGTGGACCTGCGGTTTGTGTCGCACGCCATGTCCGCTGATGCGGGCTGGGCGTTCCGTTACCAGGGCGTGGCCAGCAACCCGAACCACGCCGATGACACCCCCGAGTTCCTCCAGTTCGACCAGCCGGGCGTGAACGTCGCGGAATTCATTCGCGCCCGTGCCCGCCGCATGAAGCGCCTGACGGGCCGCAAGCCCAACGTGCTGCTGCTGGGCAGCGACGTGGCGGCCGCCCTGGCCTTTAACGAGGACATTGTGGACCGCGTGAAGTACGTGATGAAGGGCGTGGCCGACCTGGACCTGCTGTCCGGCTTCTTTGACGTGCCGAAGGTGCTGGACGCTTCGGGGGTCTTCAATAAGGCGCTGGAAGGCAAAGAAGACGACTTCCAGTACATCGTGAGCCCCAAGAGCATGCTGCTGACCTACGCAGCCGAGCGTCCCAGCCGCCTGAACCCGAGCGGCGGGTACACCTTCGTCTGGAACAACCTGTACACCAAGTTTGACGGCGAGCAGGAGCAGGTCGAGGGTGGCCTGGGCTTGATGCGCCGGGGCCGCGACAGCCGCAGCGGCGTGAAGTGGGTGCAGTGCCACCACGCGGTGGATACGCAGGTCGTGGCGCCAGACCTGGGCATGTTCTTTGAAGACGTGGTGGCCGCCGCCGCGTACGACTGGTAAGCCCCAGGAGGGCCCCTGTGACCCAAGACAAAAGTTATGTCGCGCTGAAGCCCCTGCGCTTCGGAGACCAGGCCCTGTTGCCTGGTGACCCCGTACCAGTGGAGCCGGGGCGCGACTACGGCCTGATGGTGCGCCTCAAGCAAATCGCTGAGGTGCCCGCCGGGGCGGCGGCCGTTCCGCAGCAGACCACTCCGCCTGCCGCGCCCTTCCCCGAGGGCGCGCGGCTCGTCTTCGTGGCCGAGGACGGCGCGCACAGCCTCGCCACGTTTCTCGGGGTGCTCAGGGCGCAGGCCCATGCCGCCGAGGCCTTGGACGTTGAGGAGGGCGCGCTCATCGCCTCCGTTACGTTCGAGGATGACCCAGTGCCGGTGGTCGTGCGCCTGGACAGCCTGCTGCCCGAGCAGCCCACCGCGCGACTGGTGGCAGGCCTGCTGACGGTCGCGGCCCAGCACAATGCCACTCAGGTGCAGCTCTCCGCCCAGCTCCAGGGCCAGGTGGATTTCTTGGAGCTGCTCATCCAGGCGATTCGCGCACCGGGCGACCCGCTGCCCGCCGACTTCCCAGCTGCTGAGTTCCTGGCCGAGAACGGCGTAACCACCCTGCCCGGTCTCCAGCTGCTGGCCCAGGGCGAGGAGGGCAGCGCCAACCTCCAGCGGCTGAATGGCATCGGCAAGGGCCGGGCGCGGGACATTCTGGCCGCGCTCACCCCGCCCGCACCGGATACCCCCGCCCCGCCGGAGGCCTGACGTGACGGGCTCGTCTGACCCGCCCGCCCTGACCACCCAGCAGCTGGCGGCCGTGCGCACTTACGCCACGGCGGCCGCGCTGAACTACCACAACGCCACGGTGCCGGTAGACGATCAGGTGGACCTCCCGGCCAGCTTTGAGCTGCACGGGAGCCTGAAGCTGGTGGCGGCCGACGTGCTGGAGGCTGCCTGCCTGCAAGCCTCCAAGGCGGCTACGGGCAGCAGCGGCGGCGTGAAACGGGTCAAGGTTGAAGGCGAAGTGGAGATCGAGCGCTTCGCTGCGACGCCTGTGGACAGCGTGACCGCCCAGACGTGGTGTGACCGAGCGGCGCGGCTGCGCAAAGAGGTCAGCGCGGCCAGCGGCGGCGGCATCAGGGTCATCCCCTCGCCGGTGGCGGGGATGCGGGTGGGCGGCAACCCTGAGCCCGTGTTCCGGGTCACGCGGCCCTGCCGCGAGGACAGCCCGTGAGTCTGCTGGATGAGATTCGCGGCGCAGTGGCCTCGGCCAACACCCCGGAGATGCTGGCGGTGCGCTTCCGGCACGAGGGCATCTTCACCAAAACCCAGAACGGCCGCGAGCGCGAGTATCCCTGCCGCTTCAGTGTGCGTGACCCGGTCAAGGGCAGCCGCGACCAGATTGCCGCCGCTGAAGCGTTTGCCACCTCGCAGAGCGTGGCTTTCCGCGACGTGCGCGAGCTGCGCGTGCACCCTGACCACACACGCCCACCAGAGGGCGCCGTCCTGACCACACCCTGGGACGGCGGCCGCCTGGAAGTGCGCAGCTGGAGTCAGCCCAGCGACTTCACCGGCCAGGCCCTCGCGCTGTGTGTGCTCCGGAGGTGAGCCGTGCCCGCCATCCCGCAACACATCGCGCAGCTGCTGACGGCCGCCGTCCCAGCAGGGACGCCGATTCTTCAGCCTGACCAACAACGCATCCCTGCTGAGTGGGAGGAGGAAGATGGGCACGGCGAAATCGTGGAGGGTGGGCGCCGTGGCCTGGCTGTGTACATCGAGCAGCGCGCGCCCCAGGGCTATGTGCAGGTCGAGGAGCCCACGGCCGTCCTCAGTGCGGGTGTCCAGGACGTGTACTGGACGGCTGTAGCTGCCGTGGCGCCCAGCCACGAGGCCGCGCGCACCCTGACCGACCTCATCCGCCCGGCCCTCATCGGGGTCCCCGGCGCCGACCCCGGCTTTTACCGTCCCCAATCCCCGCCCTCGCTGCTGCCGCTGGGCAGTGGCGTGGTCATGCTCCGCGCCGTGTACGCCCGCACCCTTCTCGCCTGACCTTGGAGGTCCCCTATGCCCCTTGTCGTTTCCAACGCTGCCACCGCCCGCCTGAGCGGGAACATGGTCCCCGAAGGCCGCATCATCTATTTCGACCCCGTGGAGGGCTTCACAGGCGTGACGTTTGCCGACCTGGGCCTGTTCCCCGAGGATGCCACCATCTTCCCGAACGCGGAAATCACCCGCGAGGCCATCCGGGCACTGAACCCGGAGGGCGGCCCCAGCATCGTGGTGGATGAGCGGATTACCGAAACCGACATCACCTACGAAGTGCCGGTTCTGACCCCCGACGATACGGTGCGCTCGCTGCACAACGGCGCCCCCGCCGTGGCCCTGGCCGATACGGACATGGCCGGCATCAAGGTCAGCCCGTTCAGTCCCGGGGCCAGCATCCTGGGGCGGCTGATTGTGGTGGCCAAACGGCCCGGCACTGACCCCGCCCGGCTGTTCCGTGTGTTCTGGCACCCACGCGCCGCTCTTCAGAGCAACGGGACCGGCGACAGCCAGGGTGAGGAGACGCTGCTGTTCAACATCTCGGTGCGCGCCCACACCTATGAGCCTGGCGCCGACTTTACGGACGTGGCCTCGCAAATCACGCCCTACGGCGCCATCTTCACCGTGCCTGCCAACAAACTCCAGACGCTGCTGGACAAGCTGGCCGACGAAGCCGCTTAAATCCGGCATGACACAGCGGCCTGCCCTGCACCTTTTTCCGGCAGGCCGCTGCCTTCACAACAGGAGAATCTATGTTTGACACGGAACTGGCCGAGCAACTGGCCCGGCACGGCGACCAGGCGCAGGCCTGCCGCGTGACCCGCGAGGCGTTTGAAGGCATGTGCGCCGCGCTGGGCGTGCCCCCAGCGGAAGTGCAGACCGAGGTGCAGGCCCAGTTAACGCCCAAGGCTCGGGCCTGATGCTGCCAGTGCGCCGGGTGGTGCCGCTTACCGGTGGCATGGTCACGCTTCATGCCTGGCCCGCCACAGTTGCCGAGGGCCACCTGCACGACCTGCTGGCGTTTACCCAGACCCTCGGGGCGCTGCGCGAGGATTGGCAGGAGCTGGCCTACGACGACGTGGAGCCCGCTGTCTGGGGCATGTTCTGGCGCCTGGTGCAGGCCAGTCTGCGCGGTCAGGCCCTGCCCCGTCCCGTCAGCTGGGCCGACCGCGTGGAATTGGTGGGCGCCATGTGGGAACTCAATGACCTGGAGGCCGCCGAGGGAAAACTGACGGCCCTGCTCCAGCGGGCCGAACAGCGGCGCCTGAGGGTGACGGCGCAGCTGCTGCAGCTGCTGGAACAGGGCCAGAAGACGACACCCTAGACGAGTTCGTGGTGCGCGTGTTCGGCGCCAAGGCCTACGACACCGTGATGGCCATGCCGCTGGCCCTCATCGCCCGCGCCGCTGGCATTCAGGGCGAGCGGGACGCCGAGGCGCGCCTGCTGGTGCTCCAGGACATCAGCCTCGCCACTGGCCTAAAGCTCGGGCAGAGCTATGTGGACCCCAAGAACCCAGGAGGCAGGCCGAAGCGCGGCGAGGCGTTTTACAGCCTGGAAAAATTTAACGACCACGTGGAGCACGTCGAAAAACTGGCGCGCCCCTGGCTCCACACACCGGCCGCACGGAAAGCCCGCCGCGAGGCGGAGGAGGAACGGCGCATGGACGCCTTCGAGCGCGCCCTGAGGGCCAAATGAAACTGGACAGTCAAAAACTGGAGCGGCAGCTGCTGGGCCTGATTGCCGCCGCCGAGGCCATGCCGGCAGCCGCGCCACAGGTGGCGGCCGAGACGCGCGGGCACCTGATTGTCGGCGCGCAGGCCAACATCTACAACACCGCGAGCGGCGCCTACGAGCGCACCCAGGACTATCTCCGGAGCCTGGACGCCAGGGCGCGCACCTCAAAGTACAAAGTGACCGTGACAGTCAGCAGCACCGCCGACTACGCCCTGGTTATCGAGACCGGGCGTGAGGGCAACCTGGTGCAGTTACAGGCCGAGGCTCTGAAGCGCCCGAACGCGGCCCCCGCCTACACCGAGGGCCGCAGCGGGGTGGAGTGGTGGCTGCCGGGGCCGGTCCTGACCGGCAGTCAAGTGTTTGCTTTACGCCGTCTAGAAGCCTTGTTTCTTAAGAAGGTACGGGCGGCGCTGCGCTAGTTCAGCTACTTCACGAAATCCCAGCTGTGCCACACGACGCCGTTGACATATGCGTTCACACAGCGGTACTCGTCCCGAATTAAGGCGCCGTAGCTGTTCTGAGCATCCACAAGGCCAACTGTCACCCAATAATTGTTGGGGTAGGCATAAACGCGAACGGCCCCAAAGTTAGCCGTGGCAGGGGATTTCAGTCGAGCGAAGACGAGATTTGCACAGTGGGCAGCAAAATCTTCTGGCTTGAGAGTCAGAGGTAAAGACGTTTTTGATCCATACGTGAAGTCATAACCGGGGAAAGGCTTCTTTTCATAGACCACCTCAATTGGTTTTGTCGCACCGATCTTGGTCCGCAACTCGGCATTGAGGGCAATCGTTGGGGTGGTTGGCGGAGGCGCCGAGGTCGTTGGGGCAGGCTTCGGCGCGGGCATCAACACCAGTGGTGTTGAAGGTTTGGTCGCCCCTGACGCAACTGGCACAGGCGCTTTACTGAGTGACGCAGTCACTTTCAAGCCGAAGGCTCTTTGCACATCCATCAAGGGCACGACGATGGCCCCTCCGATGTTTGTGACCCGCGCAGACAGTGGCGCGGGTTGCCCATTACGCGTTGCAGCTTCCGGCATCCCGACAGGCAGGAAAAGCGTGATATTGCCCTTCGTCAGTGTTAGATCGCCTCCCTGGTTACGGGAAGTGATGCCGTTCTCCTGCGCAAATTCCTGCAAGTTGACGTACTCCACACCGTTCTGTGTGTAAGTGGTTGCCGCCGCCGCCGCCGAACAGAGGGTAGCCACCAACAGTGCTCCAAGAGATCGCATAGCCCCACCGTACCCGCCCGCTCTTTCAGGAGACTCACAACATGACGCAACCCGGCCTGGCCCCCCTGAACGGGACGGCTGATCTCGATACCACCCGGTTTGTCCGGGGCGCCCGCGACGCCCTCAAAGCGGTGCGCGAAGTTGCTGACTACGTCAAGCGCAACGGCACCCTCACGCTGACGGCCAAGCTCGCCGGCGCCACCCCGGCGGCCATCCGCGCTGCGATTGCGGCCGCCGCTGGCACGTCCCCCCTGAGCGTCAAGCTGACCTTCGACCAGGCCAGCATCAGCACGGCGCTGGCCGCCCTGCGCACCCAGCTCAATGCCGTGGCGGGCCTGAACGTCAGCACCCTGACCGCCGCCCAGGCGCAGACCAACACCCTTATCGCGCAACTAACGGCCTTGATAGCTCAGCTGCGCGCTCTGGGCGGCGGTGCGGGCGGCGCCGGGGGGGCAGGCGCGGGTGGCCGCAGTGGGTTCAGTGTCAATACCCAGACCCTGCTCAGCGACCTGGAGAAGCTCAACAACGAGTACAAGCGCGGCGACATCAACGTCAACGCCTACGCCCTGCGCCTGACGGCCCTGCAAACCTCGCTGCGCGTAGCCGCCGCCGGTGCCACAGCGGGCAGCGCCGAATTCAAGGCCCTCGACCAAGCACTGACCCGCACCACCCAAGGCCTGCGCAACGTCAACTCGGCGGGTATTACCCAGCTGCGCACCGAACTCTCCGGAGCCCGTGCCGCTTTCGACGCCGCCGCTGCGGCTGCGACCAACCTGGCCCAGCGCCGCGCGGCTGTCGCCGCCTACGAGACCGAGATCAACCGCATTCGGGTGGCCCTCCAGGGCATGGCCAGCAGTGGCCAGCTCACGGCCGCACAGCTGGGCCAGGTGAACCGCGCCCTGGCCCAGACCACCCGCGAGGCCAACACCATCCGGGGAGGGGTGAACATCGCAGGGCTGTCCGGCAACATCGGGAACGCCCTTCAGCAGCTGACCAGTTTCCTGCCAGGCGTGGGACAGCTGACCAGCATGTTCGGCGCCCTGCCCGGCCCGATTCTGGCCACCGCCGCCGCCGTAGGTGTGTTCGTCGCCGCGATGGGCGCTTCGTTCCGCACAGCCGCTCAATTCCAGCAGGGCATGGCGGACATCAAGGCGCTGACTCAGCCGACCGCCGAGGGCCTGCAAGACCTGAAAGACGCCGCCCTGACGCTGGGCACGGACCTGGGAGTAGGGCCGCGCGCCGCCGCCGCCGGCATCCTGGAACTCAACCGCGCGGGTCTCTCGGCTAAGGACGTGATTGGGGGCGGCCTGACCGGCGCCCTGAATCTCGCGGGTGCTGCGGGCATTCAGGTCGCGGAGGCGGCCAAACTCAGCGCGGCCGCCATGACGGCCTTCAAGCTGTCCTCGCAGGATTTACCGCGCGTGGCCGACAATTTTGCCAACTTTTCGAACTCGACTTTTCTGGGGGCCGAGGACTTGGCGCAGGCTATAGCCGCCGTGGGGCCGGTGGCTGTCAACGCCGGCCTGAACATCGAGCAGTTCGGCGGCATCATGGCGACGGCCGCTCAGGGCGGCTTTAAGGCCATGTCCGACGCCGGCACCAGCGTCAAGACCATGCTGCTGAGCCTGCAAAGTCCCAGCGAGGTGGGAGCCAAGGCCCTGGCCAAAATCGGCGTGAACGCCTACGACGCTGAAGGGAACTTCCGGCCCTTCCTCGACACGGTGGACGACCTGCGCGTGGCCCTGGCCGGCATGAGCGAGCAGGGCCGCAACCGCATCCTGAAAGATGTGTTCGGCTCGGACGCTATCCGCGTGGCGACCATCCTGCTGAACAGCAACAGCGAGGCCATTGACAAGAACATCGCCACCCAGGGTAAACAGGGCGAGGCCGCGCGCATCGCGGCCGAGCGCCTGGAAACCTATCAGGGTGAGGTAGGGCGCCTCCAGACCAAATTGGAGCAGCTGCGCATCGTGGTGGGCGACAAGCTGCTGCCTGTGGCCACTGCTGTCATCAAGGCGTTTAGCAGCGGTGTGGACAACCTCATTGGATTTGCGAACGGGACCGAAAATCTGATGGGCTACGTGCTGCCGCTCGTAGGCGCATTCGTGGCTTTCAAAGGCGCGGTTATTGCTGCCGCTGCGCCCGCGCTGTGGGCGACTCTCATGGCGGCGGTAACAACCTTCTTCGGGACTGTCACCACCTTTGCCACAGCTAATCCTTTCGGCCTCATCGCCACCGCCGTCGCCGCCCTGGCCGTCACCGTCAATAAATTGATGTCGGACACGGCAAGAATCTACGATGAGATCGACCAGCAGCAGCAGGAAAGCTTTGACAACACCATGAAACGGGTGCAGGCCCTGACCGCTGAGGGCACCGAACTGAGCCGCACCCAGGCCAAGCTCCTCCTGGCGATGGACACCCTCCAGAGCGCCGAAACGGGGCGCGTTACGGGGGTCAACATCTGGGGGGAGCGCACCTACGAGGTGGACCCGAAAGAGGTCGAAGTCGCCCGCGCCCGCGTACAGGAGCTGCGAACCGAACTGACGGCCCTGCGCACGGAGAACCAGCGCCGGAGCATCACGACCGAACAGGCCACCGGCGTAGACCCCGAGCGCGTGAAGCAGCAGTCGGCCGCCGTCGAAGACCTGCGCAAAACCCTCAGTGAGCGCAGCTTCCAACTCAAAATCGGTGGCCTGGAAGGCATTGAGAAAGAGGTCGCCCAGGTCGAGAAAACCTTTGACGACCTGCGGAAAAAGCTCAAGGAAAGCTTCGGCGGCAACCTGAACAGCAACGAGCTGAAGGGCGCACTCGCGGAACTGGCCGCCACCCAGGAAAAGGAGGTCAGTGCCGTTCGTGCCCGCTACGCCGCCGAGCGAGCTGCCGAACGCCAGAAGGAATACCAGCAGGCCGCTGCCAGTGCCCGCCAGGCCGCGTTCGGCGTGCAGCGTGCCGAACTGGACGCCATGCGCGAGGGACAGGCCAAACGCCAGGCGGAACGCGACCTCGACCTGGCCGAACTCCAAGACGAGATCGCCCGCCAGGTGGCGGAATATGCCAAGTACCCGGACCTGAAAGCCCAGGTGGAAAGCGACGGCCGCCGCCAGGTGGTTGCCCTGCGCCGCCGCTGGCAGGAAGAGGACCGCGTGCAGGCCGAGGAAAATGCCAAGGCGATTGCCGAGGCGGAAGGCGAGGCCCGCGCGGCCGTCATCGCGGCCATGCCGGAAGGGGCGGCCCGCCTGGCTGCCGAGCGCGCCGAGGAACTCGCCTCGGTGCAGCAGAGCATCCGCGACCGCCTGACTGCCCTGGCCGGCTACCCCGCCGAGCAGGCCCGCATCGAAGGCCTGGGCCAGCAGCGCATCGCCGCGCTGCGCCAGGGCTGGGCGCGCGACGACGAAAAGGACGCCCAGGAACGGGCCGGCCGCATCGTCAAAGCCTTTGAAGCCGCCCAGAACGCGCAGTTTGCGGCCCAGCAGGCCGGGCGCGACCGCCAGCAGGCTCAGGCCGACCTGGACACCGCCCGCCGCGTGGCCCAGGCGGGCCGCGACGCCCTGAAGGTGGCCGAGATTGAGGGGCAAGCCGCCGGCGAACGGGCCGACGCCGTGCAGGAAACAGCCCGCCTGGCCTACCGCCAGGAACGGAAACTGCTGGAGCGCGCCGCCAACGAGAAACTGCGCACCGAGGGCCTCACCGCCAGAGAGGTCGCGGACATCCGGCGCCAGTTTTACAGCGACGTGGACGCCCTGGACGCCAAATTCAGTTCGGATAGCCTCAAACGCCTACAGGAGCGCGAACAGGAGGAGCGCGACACCGCAGAAAAAATCCGTCAGGCGCGCGTGGCCGCTGCCTTTCGGCCCAGTGAGGATGCCAGCCGCCTGGTGCAGGACGTGGAGCGCGAGGGTCGTCTGGCCCAGACCACGGCCGACCGCCTGGTGGCGCAGCAGGGGTTGACCGCCGCGCAGCTCGCCTATGCCGGCAGCCTGGCCCTGGCTCTGGACAGCGGAGAGGCTCTGCTGCTGACCGACGAGGAGCGGCGCCAAAAGGCCGACAGCCTGAAAGACGCCCAGCTCAGCGTGGTCGAAAGCCAGCGCCAGGAAGTGGAATTGGCCCGGCAGCTCGTAGAGGAGGCGCGGGGAGTAGAGACCGCCTACGCCCGCGTGGCCCGGCTGCTGGCCACCCCCGGCGCCGGCGACGCCCAGCGCGACCTGGCCGAGGCCACGGGCGACGTGGCGGACGCCTACAGCCGGGCGCTGCCCTACCTCCAGCAGTTCCGCAGCGGCAGCCTGAAGCCGGGCGATTTCACGCCAGCCAAAGACGCGCTCGAAGACCTGGTGTCCGCGCTCGAAGCGCAGCGCCAGAAACTGGAGGCGCTGCGGGGCGAATACGACCGCCAGCGCACCGCGCTCCAGAGCGTGCAGGACGTGCTGCGCGGCTTCGGTCAGGAGTTCGGGGACGCCGGGCTGCTGGACAACGCCGTCCAGTTCAATCAGGGGACCTACAACGCGGCCAAGCAGGCCCTGGACGGCCTGCTGAAAGGGGGCCAGTACGACGCCGCGCAACTGGCTGAGGCCACCCAGAAGCTGCAAAGCACCTATGGCGGCCTGAAAGACAGTGTGGAAGCCGTGGGCGAGGCGCAGGCGCGCGTGCACGAGAAGGAAGTGCGGCGCATCCAGACCGAATCCGAGGCCCGGACCAAGGCCCTCGACCGCCAAATCAAGGCGGCACAGGCGGCGGGCAACGATGCCGAGGTGAAAAATCTGGAGGCCCAGCGCGACCGCATCGTGCTGGAAACCGAGGGCAAGGTCTCGGTGCTGGAGGCCCAAGCAGAGGCCGCCCGGAAACAGGCGGCGGCCGCGCTGACCGAGCGCACCCAGGGGCTGCAACAGGTGCTCCAGGGCGTGGCCCAGGGGGCACAGAAGGCCCAGGCCGGCGTGCAGCAACTGGGCAGCGACGTCCAGAAAGCCGAGGCCGACATGAAAGCCAGCGCGTCACGCATGAAAGACGCGCTGGGCGGCGTCTTTTCCCAGATGCCCGGCCTGGCGGCGGCGGCGGGACGGGACGCCGGCAGGGCCTTCGTGCAGCAACTTCAGGCCCAGCTTTCAGGCGTGCGTCTGCCCGCCGTCGCGGCGCCGCGCGCCGTGGCCGTCCCAGGCGGCGGCAGCGGCACAGGAGGCACCACCGTGTTTAACCTCTACTACAACGGGCAGCGGCAGCCAACCTCCCAGGACCTGCAGCAGCTGGCCCGCGACCTGACCCCCCTCATCCGCGCCGAGGCGCAGCGCCGCAGCCCGGCGGGGCCGTGCCGGACATGAGCGGCCCCATCCTGCCGCCCCCCACGCTCTCCATTGGGGGCGTGGGCATTCCCACCGGGCACTTGCCCCCAATGGGCAGCGTCACCGCCGACTGGGAGGCCCAGGCCGGCGAAGACCCGCTGCTGTCCGGGCTGTTTGCGGGGCAGGTCAGCCAGGCCGGCGCCACCGCCGCCACCCTGAACATCACCAGCCCAGAGGGCTTTTGGGTGCCTCACCCCATTGGCACCGCGCTGGAGGCCATCCGGCCCGGCCAGCTGCTGACCCTCACTGAGACCTACACCCGTCCCGACACCGCCAGGACCTGGACCAACTGCGAGGTGCTCACGGCCGCTGTGCGGCCGGTGGGCCTCCTGCCAGGGCGTGTCGGGGCCTGGTACAGCTACGCCTTCACCCTGCGCTGGCGCAAAGCGAATTAGGAGCCCTATGGAATACCGCATTGCAGGCCTGGCCGGCGCCCGCGCCGACTTCGGCAAGGTGGGCGCCGGCCAGACGGGCACCACCATCAACGCCACGCTGGTCAACACTGACAGCGTGGCCCGCACCATCAAGCTGCGCGTCAGGCAACTCAACGACGACGCGGGCACCGGCGCGGCCAGCGTCACCCTGAACGGGGTGGCGGTGCCCCTCACCACCGCCTGGCTGCCCTGCGGCGTGCTGGAGCCCGGCGAGAGCCTCGCCCTGACCACCAGCTGGTACACGGCGGCCGGGCAACCGGCCGACAAGTATTTGGCCGAAGACCTCGCGTTTGTCGAAGCCGACATCATCTAAGGGGGACTGAATGCCGCTTCCGACCCTGACCCGGCGCAGTGGCCGGCGGCTGGTCCTGACGCTCAGCGCGCAGACCCGCAGCACTGAGCGCCTGGTGCTGACCCTGCGCGCCCAGACCGTGCCGGTGGGCTACCGCCTGACCCTCGCCCTGCGGGCCCAGACCCAGCCCGACCCCAGCCGTACCCTGACCCTGGTGCTGCACGCCCAGACCAACCGGGTGGCCAGTGGGGGCACGGGCGCCCCTGTGCAGGAACCGCGCGAGGGCCTCGTGGAAATCCTGCTGGGCGCCGCACCCTTCCGCAGTCGCACGCGGCTGCTGCTGGACGGCGAGCCGCTCGACGGCCTCTCCTGGCAGCACACCCGGCAGGCCGCGTATGCGGAAGCGGAGTTCACGGTGCGGGGCGTCGTCCGGCCCGCCATAGACGCCGTGATGCGTGTTGAGGTCACGCAACTGCTGCCGACCGGGCAACTTGTGGTGACGCAATACGAGCCGGTGCCGGCCAGCGGCGACTACACCGTGACCACCAGCCCGGACGGCGGACACGCCACTGTATTTCGCGGCCGCAGCCGCCAGGACGAACAGCTACAGAACACCCAGCTGGACGAACTCATTCCCTGGGTCAAGAACCCTAGTCGGCAGATCGAATCGCCGGGCTACCGCAGCGTGACTCGGCAAATCATGGCGGTGGACGCCGTGGCCCTGGCGGCCTTCGGTGACGCCGGGCAGAACCTCAGCGGCACCGAGATGCTCCAGGGCGAATACTGGGAGGAAACGCGGCGCGAGTACAGCACCGAAGGCCGCTCGCCCCTTGACGTGTTCGGAGACACCTACGGGCGCCTGAACGCCCTGCTGGTGCTGGAGAACACTGAGCAGCCCAACTGGGTGGTGGTGCCCGCTGGCCTGTACGAGGGGGTGCGCCAGCTGGACCCGACCCTGCTGACCGGCCTCTCCGAGCAGGCCGAGGTCACGGGCCAGCCCAGCCGCCTCACGCTCCAGGTGGGGGACCTGTTTACGCGCGTTGAGGACTACCTGGAGGAGGTGGTCGAGAGCGGCACCCTGCCGGACGTGATGGGCGAGGACGGCGAGCCGGTGCAGCTGGAGATTGCGGACCCGGAGGCCGCGCTGTTCGAGGTCAAACGCGACGCGGTGCTGACCGGCTACGCCGACCGCGACGGCCGCCGCACCGCGCACCTGACCCGTAAGATCGGCGGGCGGGTGGTGCAGACCCTGGAAGTGACAGTCGGCGCGCTGGAAGTCACCGAACAAGTGGTGGCTGACAGTGAGGAAACGCAGCGCCGAATCCGTGAGGCACGCCTGAGACACCCCTATTTCACGGGAATGGTCGTGCATGCACGGCAGCGGCGTCTGGAGAACGTCGTGCTGTCCGTAATAGAGACGTGGTACGCCTACCTTCCTGGCAGCACCGACAGCCAGGCGCTGGCCGAAACCGTGACCACCCAGACGGCTTATACCTGCACCTACACCACCATCACGGCCCCAGCCACCCTGCCTGCAGAACTCGCTGCCCTGCTGCCTGGGGCCGTGATGGGCGACCTGCTGGGCCAGGAAAGCACGCGCATCCGCAACGTCTGGAGCCCGCAGGGCGGGTGGCTGCGCGAACGCTTGACGGTGGAGTCCAGGGTAGGAGAACTGGGGCAGTCGGGCCTGGGGGACCCTGACGAACCGCCGCCGCCGCCGAAGGCGATGACGGTCGAGGAATACAGCACGGCCGAGACCTACGCCCCGAGCGGGGACGGGTACTGGCTCTACACCCGCACCCGCACCGGGCCGCAGAAACTGCCGGTACGCGACCTCGACACCGATGAATTCGTGAAAACGGAGCGCCGCGTCGGCGTCCTGGAACACAACAGCGAAATCACCGAAAACGCGCCCCCTACGCTGCGTGAGGAGGTGCCGCCCGTTGCGGCTCAGGCAGGAGGCACGCCGGAGGGCGAGACCGACCCCGAGAGCTACAGCGGCCTGCCCTGGCCACGCATCACCTACCTGCGCGACCCGCAGGAGGTGAGCCTGCCGCTGGGCGGCCCCGCGCCGGCCCAGACGGCGCAGCTGGAGGTGGTGCAGGAACTGGACCGGGCCTCGTCACTGGCGGCGGTCCTGGCCCGTTCGCTGCGGCCGCGCGTGACCCGCCGCGTCAGTACACCGGAGGCCCAGGCGCTGCGCCCGGCCCTGCTGCTGCCTGGCCTCGGCATCGTCACGCTAGTCACGGCCAGAGGGCAGGGGCAGAGCCACACGCTGGAGGTGGAGACGGTGACCTATGACGACTGAGCAGCGCGGCGTGGTGGTGCTGCGCGTGGCCGGCGGCCTGATCGTGCGTGTGAGTGGCCCGGCCGGAAAGGTGACGGCGGTGCGGGTGGAATATCCGGCCCCAACGACCGTGGCGCCGGGCGATCAGGTGACGCTTGACGGTGTGGGCGGCCAGCGGCGAGTGACGGCGGTGCGCCGTGGCTGAGTGGTCCTGGCATGAGTTTTTAGAGTGGCTGGATGGTTGCTGCTGCCGGGGGGAGCTGCCGGCGGGCAGCTGTGTCTGGGGCGTGGTGGTGGCGGCCTTTCCGGGCGCTGTCACCGTGCGCCTGGACACGGGGCAAGCCGTGCGGGCCAGCCTGGCGCCGGGAGCCTTTCCCCGGCCAGGCCAGCGCATGCAGGTCTGCCGCGACGGGGCGCACCACACCGACCGGCGCACGATGCACCAGCCGCGTCGCCCCACGCACACTGAGGACGACGCAGGGGTGTTCCCGCAGACCGCCAGTTATGACAGCCCGCAGCGCCTCGCCCTGGACCACGTCCCAACCGTCGCCCCAGACGGCACCTTTCTGGGTGGTGGGTCTGTCCCGAGTCTGCCGGTCATGACCCTGGATGACGGCCAGCTGCACCCCCTGGGCGCCAACGCCGTGAACCACCTGGAGCGCTGGGTCGAGTGGCTCGAACAGGTCAGTTCCACGTCCACGCCCCCCGACCTGACCGGCCTGGGTATCCGCAGCCAGCGCGCCTGGACGGTGGTAACTGACCCCGCCGTCGCTATCCACGAGCAGCTGCTGCTGAGTGGCGGCAGCGATGTCGTGCAGTACGCCCTCAAGCGGCAGAACTTCGACGGCTCGGAGAGCAGCACCCCTCTGACGGTCTCGGCCCCGTGGCGCATCTACAAAACGCGCCTCATGACCCAAGGGGATATCGTGACCGACTACCGGCTGCGCGAGAAATGGGAGCGGTTGGGGCCCACCATGAACGACCCAGACGGCCCAAACGCCCTCTGGCGCCGGGAGCGCGCCATCCTGATGATGCACCCGCACGGCTGGGAGGTGATTGACGAGGCGCCGTACAATTTCACGCGCCTCAGCATCTCGGGTGTAGACAAAACCCGCGCCCAGTGGGAGGCGGATGGGACGCCCCCGAATCCGACAGACCCCGCCCTGGGCCTGCCCTTTTTCCGCACTATTCAGCAGGCCAGTTGGCTGGTGGACGCGCCCTTGCCACCGCAGACCCCAGTGCCGAGCCGGGAAGGTCCCAGGTTCCGCGCACCGGGGGTCACGATTTTCCCGCCGCCCGGCAACACGGCGGCCTACACCACTGACCATGCGCGCCTAGAGGAAGGCGCGCGTTTGCTTGCAGGCGGCCAGGAACTGACTGGTGGCAGCTGGGCGGCGCTCTGTGGCCCGGTGAATGCCCAGGGCGTACCTGAAGTGTGGGTGCTGCACACCGCCGACGACACCGACGCGCCGATTACGTTGGTGCGGCCGGGCGGCGGCGGCAGTCTGCCCCGTGACCGCTTTGAGCGCGAGATTCTGCGCGTTCAGGTGGGGACTTTCCGCCGCTTCCACCCGAGCGGCACACTGACGCACAGCTGGCCGCCGCACTGGGCGCTGTGCGAGTGCGGGGCGGGCGTCATCACGTTCAGTTTCAACCCCTTCGACCCGCCCACCTTGCGTGCGGTGGGCTTATATGACCCCTGGCGGGACAGCCGGGGCGGCCTGCCCCCCGAGGGCAGCACCGACCCCGCCTGGTGGTGGTGGGAGAAACGGCCCAAACAGCGCCCGAAGGTCCTGCCCCCGGACGCCCCCGTGGCGCCGCTGAGGCTGGCGCTGATGGACGTGTTCCTGGGCGCCGGCCCGACCAACCCAGGGGGCAGCTCGTGAGCCCGCTCATGAACGAAGCACTGCGCCGGGGCCAGGCGCCGATGATTCGCCCCAGCAAGGTCGAGGTCTTCCGCGAGGGGGTCTTTCTCGTCAGCGCACCGGCCCTGAAGGCGCTGGACAAGCGGGTGCTCTACCCGCCTGCCAGCTGGCCCGAGGAACTGGACGACCGCACGAAGGTAACCGGCCGCCTGCGTCTGACGTTCGCAGACACCTTCCCAGGTGGCGGTTTCGGTGTGCTGGAGTTACGCGTCCTCGTGAAAAAGGCCATTCCGGTCTGCGCCCTTCACGGCCCCGTGTTCCTGCTCGGCCACCACGCGACCGACCCGCCGCAGCCCGGCTGGCACCCCGCGCTCTTACCGCTGGGGCCGCTCCCCACCACGCCCCTGATCACCCAGATTCACCTCGACACCGCCGTCAGCCGCGCCCTGATCAGCAGAAACAGCGGTGTGCCCGGCACTTCTCCAGGAGGCATTTGAATGACCCTGCCCACCGACCCCCCACCCATTGCGGCGCAGTGGACCTTTTACGACACCTTCGAGCGGCCGGTGCCCGGCCCCGATTACACCGGCGGGTACTTCGACGGCGGCGAGCTGGTGCTCGGCCCGATGCTGTTTCACAACGGCCAGACGGGCATTAACGCTGACCAGGCCAATTCCATCCTCACCAGCGAGCTGGCTCAGAGCCGCTGGGACGGCGGCGGCATTCAGCTCCAGTACGACCTGACCGTGGTGCTGACCCCCGTGATCGACGTGGTCAACGCCCCCGCCTGCGGGTTCATTTTGCAGGGTGATGGGGCCATGTTGTCCTGGGACGGGCGCCGGCTGCGGTGCTCTGGGGACGGCTGGGAAGCGACGGCCAGCCTGCCGCCTATCGCGGACAACATCGTGCAGCGGGTGCGGCTGACGGTGGACCCGGTGGCGAACCAGTTGCAGCTCACCCGCAACCAAATGGGACTGAGTCGGCCCTTGCCGGCACAGTATCTGGCAGGCATGACGAACGCGACCCTAGTGCTGTTCATCAGCAACCAGCCGGGCAATATTGACACCCAGCAAATCAGCGCGCGGTTCAAGTACCTGGCGCTGCGCAACGGCGACGGCACCGCCGACCTGAGCAGCGGCATCTCTGGCGGTGGCCTCTGGCTGGGCGGGAAATCGTGGATGGCACCGGGCACCCCAGACAACGGGGTGGGCAGTGACGGGGACCTTTGGTTTGACACCTCTGGCACGGGTGACATCTATCAGAAGGAGGCGGGCACCTATGTCGTGAGGACACAGCTGCTCGGCGCCCCTGGCGCACAGGGCGTCGCGGGGGCCACCGGCGCCACAGGGCCCGCAGGACCCACGGGACCGGCTGGGGCCGATGGCCAGGACGGCGCGGATGGAGTGGACGGGCAGGACGGCGTGCTGGTGGGGACTCTCCCCACGAGCTTCCTGCTGGGCGATGCCACGGCAGAGGAAGGCGAGATCTACACAGTGACCGACCTGCCGGGCGGCCTGGCGGGCATTCAGCTGCGCGGGCTGGACGGCGTAGAGGCCGAGGTGGCGGTGTTTCCGACCGGTGACGAGGACTGGAGAGTGCTCACGCCGACCGACTACCCGCACGAGCTGAAGCCGGGCTACCTGCGCCTGAAGCGCACCGACGACAGCGGCGGCGTGACCATCCTGCGCGCCCTCGTCGGTGCGGGCAGTGACGGTCCTGTTGGCGGCGGCGGGGGGAACCCTGGCGGCGGCTTCAGCCCGTTCACTATCACGACCGACGCGCGCGGCTTCCAGACCATCGTGGAAGGCACCGTCACCACCGATGCCCGAGGGTTTCAGACCGTCACCAACGGCACCGCGACCACCGACAGTCGCGGCTTTCAGACGGTCACCAGGAGTAGCCCATGAGCGCAGGACCTTTCCCCTCCGATGCGATGTTTCTCCAACTCGAAGCCGAGGCCCACAACGTGGTGCTGGACCCTGGCGAGGGCATCACTTTCAACGTCCGCACGAACTACCCGAAGGAGAACCGAACCTTTCAGTTCGTGGACTTGACCACCAGCAAAGAGGACGTGGGGATGGGCGAGCTGAACATCAGCCTGAACCTGTCCCAGGCGAACTTTGCGGGGATTGAGGTGTTTGACCCGCAGGGCCAGTCGGCCGGCGCCATCTATGAGGCGCCGGTTGGGGAGCCGCCGCTGTTCGGGTACAGCCACCCCACCGGCACGTCGTTCGAGGCGTACACCACGGTGAAGCTGCCCGCGCATCTGGCGGTGCCGGGGCGCCACCGGGTCCGCGCCGTGCTGCGTGTGGAGAGTACGATTCTGACGTACACCACGGCCTATTCGCTGTACACGACACCGGGCGCGAGCCTGGTGCTGCGCGACGCGGGGGGAAACGAGTTGACCCAGGCCGGGTTCCATTACATGAACCTGGGGCCGGTCGTGCGGACCTCGGCGGGGCAGTTGCACTTGCACGGGATGCGGCGGCGGGGCGAGCCGACCACGAACGGGTTCTGGACGCCGGGGGCGTTTGAGATTGTGGACGACACAGACCCGGACAGCCCGAGCAGCAGTGTGGTGCCGCTGCTGCGGTACTGCGGCCGCGACGGGCAGGACTACGAGCTGCCGTTCACGCTGGCCGGTGGCGGCGGCCTGCCTGGTGGAGGTGGCGGCGGCAGCAGCTGACCGCACCGCGTACAACCGCTGCCCATCACCCCCTTTTCCCGCTCCAGCACCGGCAGGCTGGAGCGGGCTTCGTGTGCCGTTAAGGAGGCCCATGCACCGCTTTCTGTTGTCCCTGATGCTTCTCTCGGGCGTGGCCCTGGCCCTGCTGGTCGTGCCCCCTGGCCCCCCCATCTGCCGCCTGCAGGTGGTCCCCGACTACACCCTGGGCGTGACCTCACGCGCGGCGCTGCGCCTCTCGCCCGGCTGCGCCTTCGGGACCATCCTGCGCGTGCGCAAGTCCAGTACCACCAGCACCCGAAGGAACGGCGCCCCCTATCAGCCCATCAAGCCCGAGCAGGGCGCATGGGAAGTCGGCGCCACTGGGCAGCCGCTGAAGTCCCCCGTGCCCAAAAGCGAGCTGTGGACGCTCTACAGCTGGCGCTGGGAGTACAACGCGGCCAAGCCCGGCCAGCCCGAGCGCTGGCGGCCTGGGGAGGTGCTCCGTGCAGCGCCGTGAGTCCCGGTTCCGCGACCCGGTCTTCTGGGCTGGGGCGGCGTGGGCGCTGCGGATGTTTCTGGTGGCCGCCCACGTCCTGTTCGGGGTCATCGCCATCGTGCGCCCGAATCTGCCGCTGCTGTTCCAGGGCTACAGCGCCTTCGACGATAGTTTCGGATTCAATCTCTGGGGCCTCTGGCATTTCGCCGCCGCCGCCCTGCTGTGGCAAGTGCCGACCCGTGTGCCCTTCGGGCTCATCAGCACAGTGTTCAGCGCCTTCTGGATGCTGTTCACCGGCGCAATGTTCTGGCTGGGCGCTGAGCTGGTGTTCGGCAGCGCCATTTTCTACGTGTTCGGCATCGGCAGCCTGGTCCTGTTCGGCCGGGCGCTGTGGCTGTATCTGGTGCGGGTGACGTGGTTCCAGCAGCGGATCCTGCGGTGGCCGGATGCCCGCTGATGAAGCCACCAAAGACGCGGCCACCACGGCGGTGACGTTACTCGGCGGCGGCGGCTTGGCCGTCACCCTGGGTGTGTTTCTGCGCGGCTTTTTTTCGGGTGCTCCAGCCCAGGAGAAAGACACGCGCGACGGGCTGGCACAGCGGAACAAGACCTTGGAAGACCAGCAGGACCGCAACGAAACGCGAATGGCCAAGCAAGCCGAGCTGATTGACGGCTGGCGCTACCGCGCGCTTCAGGCTCGCCTGGAGGCGGAAAAGCTGGGCTATGACCGCACGCTCTGGCCACCTGACCCCACGGAGGGACCATGACCGACTTTAACGAGGCATTCCGCATCATCATCGGACACGAGGGTGGCTACACAGCGGACCCGCACGACCGGGGCAACTGGACCAGCGGTGTGATTGGTCAGGGCCAGCTGCGCGGCACGAAGTGGGGCATCGCGGCCCACGCCAACCCGACACTGGACATCAAGAACCTCACGCTGGACGACGCCCGGCGCATTTATCAGACCCGGTACTGGTCTGCCATCGGGGCTGAGCAGCTACCGCCGCCGCTGGCCCTCGTGGCGTTCGACACCGCCGTGAACAGTGGCGTGGGGCGTGCCCGCGAGTTCCTGGCCCGCACACGGGACTGGCGCCAGTTTCTGAACCTGCGCCTGGCGTTCCTGCGCAGTCTCAGCACCTACGCCCGCTATGGGCGCGGCTGGGAGAACCGGGTGGCTACGCTGACCCGGCAGGCGGCCGCGTGGGAAGCGCGGGCCACCCCCGTCCCGCCCAAGGCCGCGCCGCAAGAGAACATCGTGCCGCTGCTGCTCCCGGACGGCACACCACTGCCGGGGTACGGGCGGGCGCGCGTCATGGTCCGCACGAGCGGGGACGGCCTGAAGATCATCGCCATTCCCGACGATAAGGAGGTCTGAGGTGGAAGCATTCGATCTGACGGGCCTGGGCGGCACGTTCGCAGCAATGGTAGGCATCTTGGCCACGGTCACGCAGTTCTTGAAGGTGCAGCTGGGCTTCAAGGGCAACGTGGTCAAGGGCATCTGCCTGGGGCTGGGCGTGCTGCTGGGCGTGACCGGCCTGGAGGAAGCGGGGCGCGATGTGCTGCCGCTGCTGCCCGGCTGGCTGAGTGGCGGACTGCTGGGGCTGCTCGCAGGCCTGGTGGCGAGCGGCGGCAAGGACTTCATCACGGGCGTGCAGCTAAACGGGGCCAAGGCGCGCGTCGAGGCCGAGATCAAGGCCACGGGCAAGCGGCTGGAGGCGCAACTGGAGAGCCTGCCGCCGATGATCGGGAGTCAGGTGGCGCTGCCCGATGACCTCGTGCCCGCCACCA
Organism: Deinococcus arboris; assembly: GCF_009755355.1. Lineage (GTDB taxonomy): Bacteria > Deinococcota > Deinococci > Deinococcales > Deinococcaceae > Deinococcus > Deinococcus betulae. The sequence continues at coordinate 119,117 of NZ_WQLB01000009.1, forward strand.
TTGAGGACGTGCTGCGGCATACGGGGGAGCGGCCCGCCGTGCCCGGCCTGGACGACGCGCCGCTGGACACAGGCCTGAGATGAGCACGCCCCCACCCCTGCCCCTGCGCCTGTCCACCGTCTTCCGCCAGGGCCAGGACGCCGTGGTGAAGCTCAAAATCAAAGCGCCGACGCCGGAGAGCCCGACCGGCGTGGAGCTGATGGATGGCGACACCATTCAGGCCCAGCTGCGGAAAACCCTCATCAGCGATGTGCTGTACGACATGGGCCTGGACGCCGAGATTGTCGGCCAGGACGTGACGCTGAAAATCCCCGGCGCCGAGAGCAAAACCTGGCCCGCCACCCACGCCACGTTCGTGTTGTCGAGCACGGTGCTGATCATCGGTGCTCAGGGCCAGCACCGCCTGGCGCTGCCGCTGGAGCTGCTGTGGCAGGCCAGCCACACGCGAGGTGGCTCATGACCCTGATCGTCGGGGAGACCACGGAGGCCGTCGTTATCATCGAGGTGGAAACGCCCGAGCCAGTCACGACCGAGGTAGACGGGGTAGCCGGGATAGGGCCAGCGGGCCCCACTGGGCCGCAAGGCCCGCCCGGCCCCTCCAGCGACGTGGTGATGAAGACTGCGCTCGAAGCCCTCGGGGGGCACCAGATCGTCGCCCTCCGTCCAGGCGGCGTGCAGCGCGCAGACTGCGGCGACCTGACCACGGCGGATGCCGTTTTAGGTGTCTCGACGGCCGCCGCCGCCAGTGGCACGCCCGTGCCCGTGCAGCGGGCCGGCACCCTGATCGAACCCAGTTGGACCTGGACGCCTGGCCTGGTGCTGCTCGGCCACAACGGGCTACCGACCCAAACCCTTCCCCCCGACGCCGCCTGCCTGCTGGTGGTCGGCGTCGCCATTGACGCGCACACGCTTCTTGTGGCCCTGCACGAGCCCATAGTGCTGTCGGAGTAACCCATGCCCGGAAAAATCCTGATGTTCCTGAACCGCCTGACAGGCCGCCTCACTGAATACCAGACCAAAGACACCAGCGCGGGCGCCGTCAATGCCGGCGATATTCCCGCGCTGAACGCGAACGGGGTGCTGGACGCCACCATCGTCAACAGCACCGTCGCCAGCCTGGGGGCCGGCTCCAGTGGGAAGCTCCCGGCACTGGACGCTTCAGGTCGCCTTGATCAGAGCTTCCTCCCCACGGGTATTGGGGCTGACACGGCCAGCATTCAGGCCTCGGAAGCTTTGGCCGCAGGCGATTACATCAACATCTGGAGCAGCAGCGGCAGTGCCCGCGTGCGCAAGGCCGACGCCACGGCGGCCGGCAAAGAGGCCCACGGCTTCGTGCTCGCGGCGGTGGCCAGCGGCGCCAATGCCACTGTGTATTTTGAAGGCACCAACACTGGTGTCAGCAGCCAGACACCTGGGCCAGTGTTCCTGGCCACCACCGCTGGGGCCGGCACCAGCACGCCACCGACCGGCAGTGGCAACGTGCAGCAGGTCCTGGGCTTTGCCGTGAGCGCGACCGCCGTGAACTTCCAGTCTGAACCTCCTGTGGTTCTGGTCTGAGCGGTGGCTCCGCGCAGGCCTGTGGTGCAGGACCGCACGGCGGGGCGCCAGACTGAATTGCCCACCACAGACACCCTGGCGCCAGAAGCCCTGGGCACCGGCGCCCGTGACGGCACCCGCTACCTGAGGGACGATGGCAACTGGGCACTCCCGGCTGGCGGCTCGTCTACCCCGGCTCAAATTGAGCTGTTCACCACGTCAGGCACATGGACGAAGCCCGCTGGGGCCCGCATCGTCCACGTGCGGGTCTGGGGGGCGGGTGGAGGCGGTGGCAGTGGCCGGGTCTCGACGGTTTCTGAAAACCGCTACGGCGGTGGCGGCGGTGGTGGCGGAAGCTACAACGAATACTTCTTTCCCGCCGCTGCTTTGAATGCCACAGAGGACATCCTCATCGGTGCTGGCGGCTCGGCGGGAAATGGGCAGTCTCTCAACGGGAGCAACGGTGCGGCGGGGACTTCAGGCGGCAACACCACGTTCGGCAGCTGGTTGACGAGTATGGGTGGAGTGGGCGGGACAGCAGGAACGACAACCCCGTCAACACAGGTGAACGGCGGCAGCGGCTTCATGCCGGGGGGCAGCGGCGGCGGCGGCGCAGCTGGCGTCAGTTCGTACTACGGCGGCGGCGGGGGTGGCGCAGGCGGTGGCGTCAGCACGTCAGGGACGACCCCACCTTATGCGGGTGGCCGGGGCGCCATGATTCGCACCACGGTCCTCAGTGCTGGTGGCGGTGGCGCGGCCGGAACGAACGCCGGGGCCAGTTATGCCGCGCGGGTGGCGCCAGCGGCAACGAGTCGGAGCACGCAGCACCTCTCTGGAGATGGTGGCGGGGGCGGAGGCAGCACAACGCTGGCTCAGGACGGTGCGCCTGGCGCCGCAGGTGGTCTCCCAGCGGGGGGCGGGGGCGGCGGGTCTGGGTCGGCCGGGGCAAACTCTGGTGCAGGCGGTGCTGGGGGCGGCGGAATGGTCGTCGTCGTGACGTATTTCTAAGGAGAGACAGATGCGATATGCGCTGATCAATGATGGGGTGGTGGACAACGTCGTCGAATGCACGGAGGAGTTTGCGGACCGGTTGCGGACCAGGTATCAGGCAGTGGTGCAGACCGAGGAGGCCGGTCCGGGCTGGACCTGGGACGGGGAAACGTTCTCGGAACCCGCGCCGGAGCCGCAGCCTGTACCGGAAAATAATCCCTGATCTATCGGACAACTTGAGCCAAAGACAGCCCCCTGCCCGCGCTTCGGCGTGAGGCAGGGGGCCTTTTTGCGTTGGTTAGGACGCGCGGGCCGTCAGCTGGACGTGCAGGTCCGTATTCAGGGCCTCGGCCACCCGGCGCAGCACGTCCAGGCTGTGTCCCCAATAGAAGGGATTCACCAACCGGTTAACGCCTGCCGGGCTGGAGCCGATGCGGCGGGCCAACTCCGCCTGCGAGATGCCGGCCCGCTCTAGCGCGCGCTCGATCTCCGCACTGACGGGGTTCACAGGTGCAGGCTCCAAGTGCACCACCTCAGCGTCAGCGGGCAGCTCCGCGCGCACGTCTGGCGCTACGTCGGCCAGGGTCACGGCCTGGGGTGTGCGGGGACCGTCCTCGAGGACGAGCGTGATGCTTTCGCAAACCTTGGTCAGGAGAGCTTCACGGGTCTTGGCGGTGACGATGCAGGTGAGATCAGGCACCAGGGCGGTCCAGTTCGCGTCCGTGTGGGCAATCAAGGTCAGGTACTTCATTGAACTCCTTCTTCTGTACTGCGCTCCGTGGGAAGGGAGCCGTAGCTCCCCACCCGGTGTTACTGAATTGCGTTCTGTATGGCCTTCTCTTGATACCGCTGAGCGTCGTCCCCGAGTGCGCCGCTAATAATCACCACTTGTCCGCCTCGCTCGTATTTCCGGTGATCTCCCTTCGTACTCTTGTGCTCGAACCCTGCCCGCTCTAAATCCCGAATCAGCTCCCGCACCTTCCTAGGCATCTTCTTTCATGGCCTTATATTATCAAATTTGATAATCCACTGCAAGCACACGAGAGACTGGTCTCTGTGCTCACCTCAATCGAACAAGGCCCCCCAAAACGGTCTTTACGCGTTTTCAGGCACTCCACTTCGGATTATCAGACGTCCAGGCCCAACACATCGGAAAACAAAAAACACCGCTTCGGACGATAAGGAGACGTTATGGACAAAGTGATCACTCTCCTCTGTCATCTCCGGGATCGGGCTAAGTATCAAACGTCTTTAGCGCCGCCTCTGCCTGTGCGATGAGCGCTGGCTGTTGGAGAGCCTGTGCTGCTTTAAGAGCCATCTCGTAGGGCCAGCGATCTTCTTCATCCCGCTGAATCCATTGCTCAGCCAACAGTCTTACCCTCTCCCAATCAAGTTTTGCTTGTGCAGCTCTCATGGCAAAAGACATCGCCGACCTAAACGATTCTCTAGCTTCAATACGTCTGGATTCGATCCAGCTTCCCCCTTGCAAGTCAGGGAGGAATTCACCTTTATAAAGGGTCAGGATGTTTTCTATTGAAGCATGAGGCGCCGTTCTTAATACAGCTGTTAAATCAAGAGAGACCGGCATACCCTCGTTGATAGTGTAAGTAGGGGCTCGATAAGGCCCAGTTAAGATCAAGAAGTCAGGCCCGAAGGTTGTCCGCAGGTCTTGAAGGATACTGTTCACTTGATTGCGTGCCCGTTCTGGAAGCACGTCAGGGTAGAGATCGGTTTCGATTCGAGCCCGACTCTGCCCTGGACGAAGTAAGAGATACACCAGAACCGCCAAATGCCTAGCTTTCAACCCTTCTAAACGTCGCCCTTCCCAACGAACTTCACTACGGCCAAGGGTAGTCAGATGAAGCACAGCCTGCGCACTTTGGGAATGGTCAGGCAGGAGAGGTGCCAGAGTGGGCTCCAACGCTGCAGCTGTAAGGAACTCGGGCATCTCCTCCAACTCTCTGCGAAAACCGGCCTTAGTTGATAGGGCGAGATAGCCATCCAGTGCTTGGGCCAGAGTGGCAAATGCTGTACTCAGCTGATTATTCAGATATTGAACGTAAGCCAAGTGCAATCGTCCGCGTGTAACTTCTATAGGTTGAGAGCGGCTCTCGTATAGTTGAATAGCGACACTTAGGGCGTCGGCCGCTTCGCTTAAATGGCCTCGACGACGAGCAAGAAGGCCGCGCAACAGGTATACAGCTGGATCTGCAGGTCCTCCCTCAGCACCTGACTCAGCTAGGGTCTCAAGCGCAGCCGCATGATGCCCCGCTTGGCTTTGAAGATCCGCCCACCGAACCCCAGTCCAGAGACGCAACTGGCTATCGCCAACCTGAATACTAAGAGGCCACAGTTCGCGTATGAGCGCCTCATAGCGGCTAAATTGCCCTGCAACCCAAGCCAAATTGGCTTCACTGCCCATCAACATGCCACGAGCTCGCCCAGACGTGGTGTGGCCCAACAACATACGAGCCTCGTCTAGGGTTTGCTCAGCATCCTGGAGCTGGCCACCCAGTATCTGGAGGTCCAATAGACCCTGAAGCGCTGAAAGCCGTGGAAGGGGATTGGGAGATTCTGGAAGTTGCCGCAGCGCCTGTTGATATAACCGGGTCGCACGTCCGTTCTGATTGACCTGCTGATACATCCGTGCCAGGGTTTGCATGACGTTGGCAGCTACACGCTCGTGCCCACTTGCCAAATAGCCATGCCAAGCCTGCTCGACACTTACAAGGCCCTCATCCGAGTGCCCGAGTTGGAAGGCTGTCACGCCTTGCCAGCGTTGGGCTCGAAGTGCCAGCTCACCTATCAGTGCGGACCGAATAAGTGCGAAATGACTCAAAGCCTCGTTGAGTCGGCCAAGTGCGCGCAGCGCATTTCCGTACTCAACTGAGGCTTCTGTCATTCCAGCAAGATGAGCGCGAAGCAGCAGTGGTTCCGCCCTGTGTAAGTCGCCAAGACGCAGAAGGCTGATGCCGAGTAAGGCCATCTCCTGAGGTGCTAAATCTGATTGCGCTAGAAGTTCGGAGGCAACCTGTTGGTATTTGCCCTCATCAAAAGCGATTTTTGCGCGCTGGAACGATGCTTCCGATAGGATAGTGACTCCTTTCTAGATTCCTCTGCATGAGAAATCTACTGCACATCAAACTACTGCTTTTATTCGCCATAGCGAGCCTGGCCTCTGCCTCTGAGGCAGATACCAAGTCAACGCCGTTCGGATCGGTAGTGCCGCTTTCGACGATTGGGGGCCCTATCGACTACGGGCTGGAATAGTAAACATTTACAGCTCCAATCCCATCACCGACTTTCAAGTTGCATTCTTTATCGAAGTGAGGCTTCAACATGGCTGATGACGTTAGAAACGTATATGTATATGATGTCGTGGCAATAAATCGCCGCGTGCCCGAGGAGGGTGAAGGCAGCGAATTCATCAACGAAGATGTCGATCCGATGGTGATTTTTGATTCGCTAGAAGATAAGGTGATGTATAAAAAATCAGCTAAATCGTCTGGTTTAAATATAGATGGGCGCTTCGTGGGGATTAATGTCTTGCATGTTCATGAAGATTATGTAGAAGGCGCCTTTTATGCAGAGAAAACCCACTTTTCTGGCACAATAGTCTCCCAAACCGCAGATGGCCAAACAGAAGCCAATAGTCTTAGCTCGATTGCCGAAACCAGTGAAATATATGAATTGGCGTACTTCATCTATGATCCACAAACCCAGGTCTTAGCAATAGAGCGCAATAGAGATGTGCCTTACGAGGGCGCTTTCGAAAAATATGCAGAAGAATACTGTCATAAGAACTCAATAGACGTAGTAGAATTCCAACTTCACCCCAGAAGAGTGATCTCCAATGTGGATAAAATTATGGCAGTGCAATCTGTTGACAAGATCTATTTAAAAATGCCATCAGAAGCTATATCTAAATTAAACGGTGACGACCCCATCACAACCATGGTTAAGGATATAGGTAAAGCGTACTCAAAATTAGGAAGTGTAGAGATAACCCTATGCAGCGAGAAGAGCAAGCTGTCTCGAAGTAATGTTTTTCAACAGGTCGAAATACGGGATTTCTGGCTTGAAAACCAAGACCATGTCACAAAGCTAATTGTTAACAAAGAACAGAACGAGGAAGTATATTTCGGATCTAATCAAATCGTTTTTAAAATCAGACTCGAAAAGAACAGCAGGTCGAAAGATACATCCGCTCTTCTGAAAAAGACTCGCAGCCAGTTAAAGGATTCGGATTTTAGGAAAAGGGGTACGTGACAATGCAGAAGAACTTAAATAGCTGACGCATCCATGAAACAGTTCACACTGTCTATCTGTAAAAAATTGGCTGCTTGGTTAATATTGTCTTATGCCTGAATCATTTCCCCTTACTCCTAAGCAGGCCGTTGAACGAGTATCCGTCCAATGTCCACACGACGAAATTGAGGTTTTTGGCATCGCTGCCAAGATTAGTCCCTTTCCCGTCGCCAATCCTCGACTCGCCTATGTCACCGTACGTGAAGACAGCCCACCAGTAAAAGGCAAAATCAGCAGCATGGTGTTCCGCACTGCCTGGGCTCAGCGTCCAGAACTTAATGCCAGGATTCGTATGCGTGGGCGCCTCTCGACCCGACTGACTGATAGTGGTGAGATTGAGGTGCAGCTCCATGGAGAGCTGGTTGACCAGAAGCATGCCTTACCTGTTGAAGAGGTCAGCAGGAATCGTCCCCAGATCTATCTGCGACAGTATGTGGATGCCTCGCCTGTTGAGCGATTATTTGTGCTGGGCTCAGCCACTGGTCGCCATGACGTGCAAGCTCAGCTCCGGCGCTTGCCTGCTTCCGAGCGCCCTCAATTCTTAGACGTGCGGGTAACCGATGGCCGTGACCTTGTATTGAAGATACAAAACGCGCTTCAGAAGGGTGCGCAAGCAGTGGCTGTAGTCCGCGGGGGGGATGACCCGACGATTCAGGCTGTTTTCGATGACCCCCATCTCGTAAAGTATCTGGTGAATCTACCTGTGCCGTATTACACGGCAGTGGGCCACGCTTCTAGCAAAACCTTGGCAGACCGTTGGGCAGACGAATCGTTTGAGGCACCATCTGCACTGGGCATCCAGCTTGCTCGGTATTATGGCCGGGCTCAAGCACAGCCTCAAGTTCCCTGGAATGGTCCTCGCACAGTCCCATCACACTCACCTACAGCACATCAGAAAACACAAGCACGCCCACCAACACCACCGTCAGTTGCTCGGCAATCCAACACACACTCATCGCCAAAAGTAGCGACTACTCGGAGTGTCCCGTGGTGGGGATGGATTACCGGGGTGCTTCTCCTCTCAGCGCTGTTTCGCGCATGTACGGGATAGAGGCCATCTGAAGTAGCCCACCGTTCTATTCGTAGTCTGTACCGTCACTGGGCCATCGCCGTAGCGGCAAGGAGTATCTGGCCCTCCCGGTCAATTACGACTTCGACGCGGTGGCCTAGCACCGCATGCAGCTGCACCGCCTCGTGCACTTGAGCCGCATGAACCTCGTGTACGTATAGCTGTAAGGTCTCACCAGACGCAGTGATTACTGTGAGGTGATGGGGCTCGGCCCACGTTGTGGGTGCTCGCAGCATGACGTTCTCAAGAGTCTCAGCATTGTCTGGAAGGTGCCCAGGCAGATCTCGCTTGCGCACGATAACCAGTCCTTCAGCATCAAGCTTGGCAAGAATGTTGTCAGCATCCGGACCTAGGACATCCAGGGCCAGATAGCGGGCAGTCTGGACATTAAGCGAGAACTTCATACAGCTACCTCCAGATATAAGCCGGCGCAAGTGGGGTGGGGGATTTTCAGAGCCTGCTCAATTCCGCAGGCCTCGCCGTTCAAAGCGACCTCAATACCGGCAGCGATATAGGTCAGGGGCACGGTGAACATGATGCGCCTAGTCATCATGCGCTACTCGTGAGAGCCGATGGTCGCGTTTCATGTGTGAGTGGTGACGCGAGTACTATCGTCTTGCTCCGCCTTGGCTGGCTTCTTTGTTGTCCACAAGCCGCCTGTGGATCACTGTGGACGGTTGCCGGGCGGGATGATGCTCAGGTCAATCGGTTTGAGCCACCTCTCTGACTGCAGGATCACGCCAATGCGCCCGTGGGGCTTGGGCTGCACGTCTCCCGCCCACCACAGCCCATGTTCAATGCACAAGGCGTCCACCAGTTCCTCAGGCGTCGTAGCCTTCTCCATCCAGGCCACGGCGATCAGGTCCATGTCGCGGTGCAGGCTGCCGTGCACGGCCAGGGCGTACCCGTGCTGGTAGGCGGTCTGAACTAAAGGGGCCAGAGGTGGGCAAGGGGGCGTGACCTGATCAATGCCGCCTTCGCGGTCTGCCCGGTGAATCATGGTGGATAAGCGCTGATGGGTGTGACTGGGGGACTTCTGAGCACTCATTGCTAACCATGCTGCCAGGGACGGCTGCCAGTTGCCTTCTGCCTTCACAGGCGGGTTTTCCAGTGGCAAGGCGCTAGCCTGCTGGAGGTGACCTTTCAGCCCGCCGGCACGACCACCAGCAGCACCGGGCGCAACGGGTCAAGCGTCATCCCTCGATGGTAATCAGCCCGGAGAACGCGGAAAGTGACCAGTGCTGCGAAGCGCCTTCCATAATTCAGATCATGCAAAGGATTTTTGGCAAAGGAAATCCCACTCTTTTGGAGTGGGAGGCGCGAAATCAATAGAACTTGTGGATTTTAAGAGCTGGCACATCGCTCAACCAGAACTCTTCGCCCATCCTTGCAAACCTCTCTTGGGTATCCTGAGGGAAGACGCTATCCGACAGGAGAGAATGTGGCGTAATGACGTTGTGTTCCTTCAGCATCTTCACCGTCGAGTTAATGATGGTCGGCTCCTCAAGAGGAGAATCATCAAGCGGTTCGCCTTCACGCCACCTACGCTTCAGGTTCGCCCACATTTTTGAACTCTTGGATTTATCGAGGATGCCAAGATCTTCAAGCCTATGAAGCATCGCAGCAATGGACATCTTCCACTTGCTCTTGACAATTCTTAGGGCATCTAGATTGTCTGCGAAAAGATCAGCAGGGAAAGAATCGTGTGGCAAGGCGAATTCTCCTGCAAAGAGGTGTGCTTGACGCTCAAGCTCTCGCTCATACGCTTTGACCTCTTTCATACCTCGATCTGCATGGACGTGGAAGAGAAGGTGGAACAGCTCGTGCAGGAGGTTGTACCTGAGCCTGAAGTAAGACGGCTTGTCAAGGTTCAGCAGGATGAAAGGCGTGTTGGTGGCCTTATCCCAGAAGGAAATCGCATCCCACTTATGCGACTCGAACGGCTCACCGTGAATGATAAAGCCGTTGGACTCAAGTAGGTTGATCAGATTCGGGAGTGGTCCTCGGTGCAGACCCCAATGGCTTCGGAGCCTATCCGCAGCGAGGCGAATGTGGTCATCCGTGATTAGCATCGGGTCCTGCGGGATAGCCGAGAGGTCCGGGATGTTCAGCTTGGGGAAGTCCACGAATTTGCTGAGATACTGCGCATACTCGGCGAGCCAGCTGAGATTGACCTCGGCCCGGCCTTTCGCGATTTCGTCCAGTGAACGCATGGACCGGAACAGTGCTTCGGACTCGTCAATCCCTTCGGGTAAGGGCGTCACGAAGAAGTGCATTGGGTGACGGGTGAGACTGAGGATTCGCTGCATCACTTCTGGTGAAGGTGAGTCCTTTCCATTTTCCATCGCGCTGATCGACTGCGCGTCTTTGTAGCCAAGCATCAAGGCAAGCGACTCTTGGGTGAGGCCAAGAGCGATACGAACTTGCTTTAGACGAGCACCTTGAAAACCTGGAGTGCCAACTTTCATTTACTCTCAGCTCCCTTTCTTGATTTTGATCTCGACCGTACGGGTGACCTCCTTGGCCTTCTGAGCTTCTTCGAGCTGGACCAGTTCCATTTCGTCTTCAAGGCTCAAGGAGCCGAGCAGCGCCCCGTTGGAGGCGGGGAAGATGATGTCACCTTTCTTAAACGTAGCAACATCTTTGGGATGGGGGCTATGGGCCAGCACGCCGAACGCTGATTCGGGACTCAAGGTCAAGGCGGTGGGAGCAGACAGGAGCAGGTGAGGATCGTTGTATTCCTGCGACAGCAGCTCTCTTGCCAAAGCATATCTCAACGCCTGTTTTTTGCTGGAAACGTAGCACACAATGAGTTTCACCAGGTCCGAGACGTGAACCAGTACAAACGTGTCAGTGGTGTCAGGGAAGGTCTCAACCGTTGCCTTGATGCCCAGCTCGTGCATCAACGCTGGAAGTTTCGTCTCGATCCTGGCTCGCCTAGCATGGGGCAGGAGGGTCAGCGCAGCCTTCTCAGAATTGTTTTCCATGACTTTTCTGAACTCTTGTGGGTACGCTTGGGTCAGTTCATTCCAGAGGACTTCATAAATTTTCTTCGGTGCAGCCGCGAGAAAGAGGCGCTCAACATCTGTTTTTGGGCGGAGTAGCAGTGGAAGCATACTCTCATAATACGCACGAAACCCCATCTGAAGTCAAGCAATGCGCATGATTGAATCTAGGAAAACATCCTTAAACGGCCGACTTTTTACGTGCCACACGTAAAAAGTCGGAAATTTACATTCCGGTCTCATGAACGCAAACGCACAGGGGAACCCTGCTGTCCGCAGCCCCGTGTGGATAACCTGCCAGAATCGGGCATGGCCACGCCGCTGATCATCGCCGGCAGCCGGGACCTGTATCGCCCGGATTTGGTCAGCCTCGCGGTGCAGGACTGGCTACTGGAACACAGGCCCGTCAGTGAAGTGATCAGTGGCGGCGCTAAAGGCACGGACGCCACCGGCGAGGCCTGGGCCGCCGCCGGCGGGTACCCCGTGCGCCGCTTCCCGGCAGACTGGCACAGGTACGGCCGCACCGCTGGGCTCCGGCGCAACCGGCAGATGGCCGAGTACGCCGCCCAGCACGGGGGCGGCTGTCTGGTGATTCACCATGGCAGCCTGGATATGATCCGGACCGCTCAGGCCCTCTGGCTCCCTGTGCTGGAATGGAATCTGCAGGGTCTGGAGCCCGGCGAATTCTGAGAACAGTCACCTATATGGTACGGCGTGCCGCCCTAGACATTTGCCGTACCCTTTAAAATCACCTCTATGACTTACCGAGATGACTGCCAAATGTTCTTAAATGCAGCACAAGAAGAGTTTAATCAGCATGCTCAACGCGACAATCTATACAAAGCGCGCACAGTGATTGCGAATCTGCCAGACGATCAGAGCGCTGTTAGAGCTCTATTGGGAAATGCGATGAACATTGCAGAGCGTCGCAAGCAGATTGCGGAATTAGATGCCATAGACGATGAATAACCGTAACCATTTAACGTGAGGTCAGTCCCTACGTTAAATGGTTACCTCTGAGACCACACCCATGCCAGACCGCGCGCCTCTCCCCTGCCGGATACAGGCTGCATACAGCCAACGCACCCCTGCATAACCTTCAGACCCCCAGTTAACCGGCCAGTGCCGAGGCCATAAGCAGCGCCTAGAGGGAATGAACCGGACAGAGGCCAGCAGAGGCCATTTTGACCATGACCCCTTCTAAGCGGTCGGTCCCGTGTTCGAGTCACGGAGAGCGCGCCACATCCAGACCCCTGCCCAGGCCCGGCGCAGGGGTTTTTGACTGTATTTGCCAGGGCAGCTCCACAAAAACAAGGTTGGTTTTTGGGTAGAGAGTGACCTCATAATTGGGGGACTTCTGCACGTGACCAGCAAAGACGACTGTGTCACTCTCACATTTCCTCAGCTGAAAATGTATGTTGCATGAGTGCAAGAACTCTGCTATTAAGAGAATTGTGAACAAAGTAACGTTAGCTCTGGCCGCAACCGCCGCGCTGGCTCTCTCGGCCTGCGCCCCCAAATACACCGCTGCTACAGCCAAACCGGTGAGCGACCTCAGCTGCGCAGAAATGAAAGACGAGCAGGTCAAACTGGCCAGCATCCGGTCTGAAGCCCAAAGCAAGAAAGGCATCAGCAAGGAAAACGTCTTCTGGGCTGTCTTTTTCTGGCCCGGCGCCGTAGTGAACGAACTGGACAACAGAGAAGTCATTGAGAAGGTGGACGCCCGAAGCGCAGAACTCACCAAGGGTCAGTCGGCCAAAAACTGCGCCCCTTAAGGCGAAGCGGCTTTGATTTGATACAGGTCTGGTAACGGTTAGCAATAGGGCTTCTCGATCGACCGGCACACCGACTTAAAAGAGAGATTGCCATTCACAACCAGCAGGTGAATGGCAATCAAGGAATGGGCTGTTCTCAACCTATACGGCCAACCCGATAGTGAGAGCTTCCCACTTTTGTATTTCTCTCTTGCCTTCTCGCCACTTCTCTCGGCTGGCCCGCGTTTAATCTGTCCTGAATCTCTCCCCGGGCTGCAGCTCAGGGACATTTTGCGTGGCTGAGGGGCGCAGCATGGGCAGAATGTCCGCCCCTCGTCGCCTCATTCCCCCTTCGCCTGCGCTGCAGGACGCCCTGGACTTTCTGGAGCTGTACCACGCCGAAACAGGCACGCCGGGCCTAACGACGCGCCGGCGGCAGGTGCTGGCCACAGGCACCATCACCCTCAGCACAGATGAACTGGCCCACGGCGCGCGTGTGGCCTGGCGCAACAGCACGCGCTGCGTAGGCCGCCTGCCCTGGGCGGCTCTCAACGTGCGTGACCTGCGGCATGTGACCCAGGCGCCGCAGGTCTTCGCCGCGCTGTGCGACCACCTGCGAACGGCGTTCAACGGCGGGCGCATCCAGCCGCTTATGAGTGTCTTTGGGCCAGGCGTACGGATTCACAATGACCAATTGCTGCGCTACGCCGGGTACCGACAGAGCGACGGCTCAGTGGTCGGCGATCCTCAAAACGTTGCCCTCACCGAGCATCTACTGCGACTGGGTTGGGCTGGCGGCCCCGGCACCCCCTTTGACCTCCTGCCGCTGGCCATTGAGGCTGAGGGCCAGGTCACCCTCTTTGACCTGCCAGCCGATGCGGTGCAGGAGGTGGCGATCACGCACCCAGATCACCCGGCTATAGACGCGCTGGGGCTCCGGTGGCCTGCTCTGCCGGTCATCAGCAATATGACCCTGGACGTCGCTGGGCAGCAGTTTACCTGTGCGCCCTTTAATGGCTGGTACCTGCAGACCGAAATTGCGGCGCGCAATCTGGCCGACGAAGGCCGGTATAACCAGCTGCCTGTGGTGGCGCGGGCGCTGGACCTAGACACTACGCGGCGGCGTTCGCTGTGGCTAGACCGCGCCCTACTGGAGCTGAACGTGGCCACCCTGCATTCTTTTGACCTGGCGGGTGTGCGTCTGGCTGACCACCACAGCGTCACCCGGCAATTTCAGGCCTTTGAAGCCGCTGAGGCCCGTGCGGGGCGCCCAGTCCGGGGGCTCTGGTCGTGGTTAATTCCGCCGCTTTCGCCCGCCACCACGCCGGTGTGGCATCAGCAGTACGACGACACTGAAGTGAAGCCTAACTTCACGGCGCAGCGACCGGCCTGGCAAGAGGACCTGCGGCGCTGCCCTTTTCACAGCGGATAGCGGATAAAAGCAAAATACAGAGCGCCTGAGAGGTAATCTCCCAGGCGCTGTGGCACTCGTGAAGTGGCGCAGCAAACCTCTACATGGCGACAGCTCTCAAGGCGATAGCCACCAACGCAACACGCACAACAGAAGAAAGCGCCCCAAACCGAAGTCTAGGGCGCTCTATTTGAACGCATCTGGTAGATGTGACGTGACCTATAG
>NZ_WQLB01000090.1 GCF_009755355.1 Deinococcus arboris
TTCAGGCCACCTGCTTCATGACATCGCGCCAGACCTCAAACGCTTGCTTTTGATGGAGACGTCGACGCTGAGCGGGAAGAGTGGAGCGGGCTGGGTGATGGAGCTTCGTGATGCGAGCGTGCAGGTTGAGAAATCCCTGTACTCGTCGCCGTGATCTGAATCCGCATTGCTGGCGCTCGTGTCGTCGTGTGGGACGATGGGACTGCTCAACCAGATTGTTATAGCGAGCCGCAGAAACCACCTGGACGTGCTCCACCCCGTGGAGCACTGGAAGTTCGCGAAGGGCTGCTCCGTAACTCCAGAGTTTGTCTGTGTAGATCGTGACTGGGATGCATTGCTCGCCCAAGAGTCGGGTGAAGAAGGATTTGGCCGCTCGTGTATCCCTGTGACGCTGCAGGAAAACGTCCAGCACAACACCGTGTTCGTCGACGGCCCGCCATAACCAGTGCGTGATGCCGCCGACATCTACGTGCATCTCGTCGAGGTGCCACCGGGAACCCCGTTGAGGTTCCCGGTGGCGCAGTCCCTGAGCAAACACGTCACCGAACTCGATAGACCAGGTGCGGATGGACTCGCGCGTAACGGCGATCCCGCGTTCCAGCAGGAGTTCCTCAACGTCTCGATAGCTCAGCGTGAAGCGGTGGTACAGCCAGACGGCGTACCCAATGACTTCAAGTGGGAATCGATAGCCGGGAAGCTTCTGACCGTTAAGCACTGTGT
>NZ_WQLB01000091.1 GCF_009755355.1 Deinococcus arboris
TCCCTCGGCTTCGCCCTCGCTGGCGGCCTGGACCTCCCCATGGCGATGGCCGCCCCCGCCTCCAGTCCTCTCTCCGCCACTGCCGCCCTGCGCGACCCCCAGGGGCAGGTGCGCGGCACCGCCACCTTCACCCAGCAGGGGATGAACCTGCGCGTGCAGGTGCAGGTCAGCGGCCTGACCCCCGGCCAGCACGGATTGCACCTGCACGAGAACGGCCGCTGCACCCCCGGCATTGACCCAGCAACCAATACGGTGGTGGCCTTTGGTGGGGCCGGGGGTCATTTTGACCCCGGCATGAGCAAGAACCACGATGACCCGGTGGCCGACAACCACTATGGCCACGGCGGGGACCTACCGATGATCACGGTGGGGGCCGACGGGACAGGGACGCTGACGTACACAACGGCCAAGAGCAGCCTGACGGGGATGACGGGGGTCCTCAATCGCAGCATCGTGATTCATGCCAAGGCGGATGACTACAAGAGTGATCCTGCGGGGCTGACGGGCGCGAGGGAACGGTGTGGGGTGATCACGCGCCTGAACTTCAGCGTGCGGGACTACCCCCTGCCCGGGCCGCAGGACTTTCCCGAGGGCGTGGCCTATGACGCCAAACGGGGCCTCCTGTTCACCGGCAGTGCCCGCACCGGCGA
>NZ_WQLB01000092.1 GCF_009755355.1 Deinococcus arboris
GAGGGCACGCACTCCCACCGCGACATTGCTGAGCATTTCGGGGTCTCTGTTGTGACCGTCACCACCTGGAATGCGCGCCTCAAGAAGAGAGGCACCCTGCAGGCGACCGTCGCCACCGGTCGCCACTCTCGGATGACCCCCGCACAGCACGAGCAGCTGCGCACCCGCCTGAAGGCGGGTGCGCTCGCCCACGGATTCCCCGACGAGACCTGGACCACTCGTCGGGTGAGTGAGCTGATTGGTCGGCGGTTTGCGATCTGGTATCACCACGATCACGTCCGCAAACTTCTGCACCAGCTGGGCTGGACTCCGCAAATGCCGGATGGACGCGCCGCAGAACGCAATGAACTCCGGATGGCCACTTGGAAAGAACAGACGGCACCCGAGTTGAAAAAAAAAGGTCGCTGAGGGCGCCACGCTGATTTACCTGGATGAAGTGGGCTTTGCGCTGAAAGGCGTGCGACGACGGACGTGGTCGGCCAGGGGCGT
>NZ_WQLB01000093.1 GCF_009755355.1 Deinococcus arboris
CGACGGTGGAAAGAAAGTCAGTGGCCGCAAGCGTCACCTGCTCGTCGACACCCTGGGACTCGTCATGGCGATCAAAGTACACGAGGCCGATATCCAGGACCGCACTGGTGCGGTCCTCCTGCTGCGCGACCTCCCCAATGTTTTCCCACGCATGGGGCACCTGTGGGCGGATGCGGGGTACACCGGCAAGCTGGCGAGCGACATCAAGACCCATCTGGGCTGGACGTTGGAGATCGTCAAGCATCCCTGGTCCGGGTGGCAGGGGACCTGGGCGCCAAAGGACGCACCTCCACGACACGTGGAGGTGCCGAAAGGGTTTGTGGTGCTGAAACGCCGCTGGGTGGTGGAGCGAACCTTCGCCTGGTTGGGGAAGTCGCGGAGGATGGCCAAGGACTACGAGGCGCTGGTGGAAACTGCAGAGAACCTGGTCTATGAAGTCATGATTCGGCTGATGGTGCGTCGCTTGGCAAAAGATCCACCCTGACGG
>NZ_WQLB01000094.1 GCF_009755355.1 Deinococcus arboris
ACGTGCTGGCGCAGGTTTTCTCAGAGGCATTGTGCGCGCACGGTAGAGGTGGGAGGTGGGGCGCTCATGACCCGAGCTGCGTACCCGAACGATCTGACCGACGCTGAGTGGAACGTGCTTTTTCCTCTTCTGCCTCAAGCGTCATCCGTTGGCCGTCCACGGAAGTGGTCGCTGCGAGAGATCCTGGATGGGATCTTTTACGTCCTGCGCGGAGGAATTGCGTGGCGAGCAATGCCGCACGACTTACCCCCCTGGCAGACGATCTATCACTATCATCGTCTGTGGCGACTGCGGGGCGTCTGGGAGGCACTGCACACGGTCCTTCGGGAGTTGGTCCGCCAGCGTGAGGGTCGCGCAGCGACCCCTAGTGCCGCGATCATCGACAGCCAATCGGTGAAAACGACCGAAGCCGGTGGACCTCGCGGCTA
>NZ_WQLB01000095.1 GCF_009755355.1 Deinococcus arboris
CTTCTCGTTGGTGGTAGGGTCTTACGCGGCCTGAGACAAGACGATGCCGCTTTCCATCCGCGGTTCTTGAGGATTGGCATTGGCTGCCTTGACGCGCAGCGTTGCTGATGACGGCAAAGCAGGGATGCACCTTAGGTGCGTCCCTGCTTCTTTCGTTCTTGGGTGCCAGGAGAACGATTTAAATCTCCACGACTGACCCAGACGTGTTGTTGATGCGTTTTGTGTTCCCCCGCAACAAGCAGGGCTGGTCTATGTAATCTCGACGCTCGTGGGGTCGAACCCAGGCGCTGGAAATGCTGGCGCCATCTCCTCCAGCGTCTGCAGCACGATCTGGGTGATCAGCAGGTTGCGAAACCATTTCCGGTCCGCTGGAATCACATACCACGGAGCCGCCCGC
>NZ_WQLB01000096.1 GCF_009755355.1 Deinococcus arboris
TTGGCCTGACGCGAGAAGTGGAACAGAAACCGGCGTTTAGAGAAATTGATCGGCGGATTTTCTCCCTCCTACACAATATTTTTGAAGCTTTCCCTTCATTAGTTGTTGGTCCAACTCTAAGCCTGCCGTAATTGTCTTTATCGCAGGAACGCAACATGACGCTCCCGAAGGACACAGCCTCCTGACTGAGCCAGTTCGCTGAAAGTTGAACACTTATCACAGGAACAGAGAATTTGGCCTTTAAGGCTCCGCTTTAAGCGCCGGTTTCTGTTCCACTTCTCGCGTCAGGCC
>NZ_WQLB01000097.1 GCF_009755355.1 Deinococcus arboris
GTGGTGCGCAACCTCACCGCCTTCGGGTGGGCCGTGCAACAGACCCTGCTGGGCAGCGCAGGCAATGGCTCGGTGTATTACACGCCCGGCTGGCCCGACTTACAGGTGTACCGCGCCCCCCGCCGGCTGTTCTTCCTGGAACTGAAGCAGCCGGGGAAGAAGCCGAGTGAGGCCCAACTGGCTGCCCATGCCCGATTGCGTCTCGC